>DAAY01000007.1 GCA_002103105.1 Candidatus Gastranaerophilales bacterium HUM_1 | reverse complement strand
TTCGTCGGTTCAGCTAGTGTCCCAAGGAGAGGGAAACAGCTAATTTCTTCTCCTTGGGGAGCAGGTTAGGATGAGGGTTGAACTGAGTATTCCAGTTTGGGATACTTCGCTCTGCTCAGTATGATGGAATTTGAGCTGTCATTCCGAACTCGTTTCGGGTGACAATTAATGAACTATCATCATTCCTCCCCTAGGGACTCTGCCGAGCAAAACAATCCAGTGAATTGTTTTGCGAGAGGTATGGTTAGGAGAGGGGTAGATTGAAGAAATAAGAACCCTCTCCCTTACTCCCTCAGCCATACGGCACGCAGTTTCACACGACTCAACTCCGTTTCGTCAGTTCAGCTAGTGTCCCTAGGAGAAGGAACATACAATCCTCGCCCTTGGAGATACTTCGCTTCGCTCAGTATTGTTCACCTCTAACCCTTAACGCAAAACGCATTGACGGAAGGGTGAAAAAGTTGTACAATGCTTCTATGGTCAATGTTTCGGTTATTATTCCAGTTTACAATGTCGAAAAATATTTGGCTCGCTGTCTTGATACCGTGTTAGCCCAATCTTTTGATGGTGATTTTGAAGTTATTTGTGTCAATGATGGTTCTACTGATTTTTCGCCAAAAATTCTAGAAGCATATGCCAAGTCAGATAGCCGAATTCGGGTTATAAATAGAGTCAATGGTGGGCTTTCCTCTGCTCGCAATGTAGGAATGTCGGTTGCAAAAGGGGATTATTTTTTGTTCGTCGATTCTGACGACTGGATTTCTACAAATACTATTGAAGTTTTATATAAAAATGCGACTGAAAATAATTCTGACATTGTTCTATTTGGCTATGTAAAAGCAAATTCAGACCTTTCTCCTAAAACTTTTTTAGGTGTTCCAGAATGTCGGCAGTTCGGAGTTTTTAATGCGGAAACTATTCCTGAAAGTATTCTTAAACTGTTCCCCGTTTCTGCTTGGAGCAAGTTTTATAAGGCAGAGTTTCTCAAAAATAACAACATAACCTTTTATGAAAATATTATTTACGAAGATGTACCTTTCTGGGCTGAAGTCTTTACTCAAGCTAATGCAATTTCGTATGTAAATGAAGCTTTATATTTTTATCGTGAAAATAGAGAGGGACAAATTACTAAACAAGTTGGCGAAAGTGTTTTTGATATTGTTAAATGTTACGAATCTGTTGAAGTTGCCTACAAAAAACGCAATTTGTGGGAAAAGTATAAACATTCTATTCAAATGCTCTTAATGCTGGATTTTATGAGTAAGTATTATATCGTTCAACCTGAATTAAGACCGAAATTGTTTGAAATTTATAAATCCCAAAATAAAATTATTGATTATGACTATTTTTATGGGCAAAAACTTTTTGATTTTGAAGAAAGAACGTTCAAGCGATTTCAAAAATTGAATAGTTCGTCTTTTGAAGAGTTTGAAAATTATTTAAAGGGAGAACAGAATGCCAACACCTAAAATCTCCGTTATTGTACCAGTTTATAATAGTGAAAAATTTTTGAGAAAAAGTTTGGATTCTATTAGGTTTCAAACATATTCAAATTTAGAAATTATCTGTGTGGATGATGAATCTACTGATAACAGTCTTGAAATTTTGAAAGAATATTCCAAGACTGATAAAAGATTTGTTATTTTAAGTAAAAAAAATGGTGGCCCTGGGGCTGCAAGAAATCTTGGAATTGCATTATCAACTGGTGATTATATTTCTTTTATTGATTCCGATGATTGGATTTTATTGGATTTATATAAGAATTTTATCGATTTAGTTACTCCTAAAACAGATTTTTTTATGTTTAATGTAGAAAGTTATGTTGCAGGTGAAAATGATATTGTTCCAAAAGTTTTCTTTGAAATGACTGATTGGAAAACGAAAAGCGAAAATGATTATTCATATCTGGATTGCAAAAGCCCATTCTCTAGAAATTTATCTGCTTGTAACAGAATATATAAGGCAAGTTTTCTTAAAGAAAATGATATCCTTTTCCCAGAAGGTTTGAAGTTTGAAGATGCGTTCTTTTCAACAAAATGTTTGCTTCGTGCTAAGTCAATTATTATTAATCCAAACATATTTTATCGATATAGAAATTTTGCGTCAAAATCGATTTCTATGACTTTTGATGAAAAAACTTTTGATATTTTTACTATAATGGATTTGATTGAAAGAGAAATTGAAAATTGCGGTGCTTATGAACATTTAAAATATGCGCTTTTCCAATATAAGTTTTTTTCATATTTTAATAATTATTTTTGTTGCCCTGAGGAGTTAAAACATAAATATTTTGACGAGATGAAAAATCGCTTGAAATTTGCTGTAACTCAAAATTTAGATTTAAACCTTGCGAAACGGCTTAAAAATTATCCTATTTTTGAATTGATAGTCAACAATGACTGGGAATCTTTTGAAAAAAATAATAAATTCTAAGTTCTATAATTAGTATATTCATTATTCAGTTCAAATTGTTAATTTTTTGTTTATTTTTTCAAGATTTTGAAAAATCGATGTTATAACAATAATATGAGATGGGTGGGATAAAATCCATCATGCTTTTCAAAAGAAAATATTTAAGAAAAGGAGATAATAATTATGGCAAAAACAATCGGTATTGACTTGGGTACTACAAACTCAGTTGTTGCAGTTATGGAAGGTGGTAAACCTACCGTTATAGCTAACGCAGAAGGTTCTCGTACAACTCCTTCTATCGTTGCTTTTTCTAAATCTGGTGAAAGATTAGTTGGTCAGTTGGCTAAACGTCAAGCTATCGTTAACCCTGACAGAACTATCGCTTCTATCAAAAGACATATGGGCGATAATTACAAAGTAAATATTGATGGAAAAGATTACACTCCTCAAGAAATTTCTTCAATGATTTTGAGAAAATTAGCTGATGATGCTTCTAAATATTTAGGAGAAAAAGTTACATCTGCTGTAATCACTGTTCCAGCTTATTTTAATGATGCTCAAAGACAAGCTACTAAAGATGCTGGTAAAATTGCTGGTTTAGACGTTCTTCGTATTGTGAACGAACCAACTGCAGCTGCTTTGGCTTATGGTTTGGAAAAAGAAAAATCTGAAAAAGTTTTGGTATTTGACTTAGGTGGTGGTACATTTGATGTTTCTGTTCTAGAAATTGGTGATGGTGTACACGAAGTATTATCTACATCTGGTGATACTCACTTAGGTGGTGATGATTTCGACCAAAAAGTTATGGATTGGATTTGTGAAGAATTCAAAAAACAAGAAGGTATTGATCTTAAAGGTGATAAACAAGCAATGCAACGTGTTAAAGAAGCTGCTGAAAAAGCTAAATGCGAATTGTCATCTGTATTTGAAACAAATATCAACTTGCCATTCATCACAGCTGATGCTAACGGCCCAAAACACTTAGATTTGAACTTAACTAGAGCTAAATTTGAAGATTTATGCTTCGATTTACTTGAAAGATGTAAGAAACCAGTTGAACAAGCTTTGCAAGATGCTGGTATTTCTAAAAATGAAATCAATGAAGTTGTATTAGTTGGTGGTTCTTCAAGAATCCCTGCTGTTCAAAAGTTGGTAAAAGATTACACAGGTAAAGAACCTAACCAATCTGTTAACCCTGATGAAGTAGTTGCAGTTGGTGCTGCTATTCAAGCTGGTGTATTAGCTGGTGAAGTTAAAGATATCGTTCTTCTTGATGTAACTCCATTGACTTTGGGTATTGAAACATTGGGTGGTGTTATGACTCCATTAGTTCCAAGAAACACTACAATCCCTGTTTCTAAATCTCAAGTATTCTCAACTGCTGAAAATAACCAAACTGCTGTTGATATTCAAGTTCTTCAAGGTGAAAGACCAATGGCTAGAGATAACAAATCTTTAGGTATGTTCAGATTGGAAGGTATTGCTCCTGCAATGCGTGGTATTCCTCAAATCGAAGTTACATTTGATATTGATGCTAACGGTATTGTAAATGTTTCTGCTAAAGATAAAGCAACTAACAAAGAACAAAAAATTACAATTACTAATTCTTCTAACTTGTCTGAACAAGATATTGATAAGATGGTTAAAGAAGCTGAAGCAAACGCTGCTGAAGATAAAAAGAAAAAAGAAGAAGCTGAAGTTAAAAATAATGCAGCTAGTTTGATTGGTTCTGCTGACAGAGTTATGAAAGACTTTGAAGGTAAAATTGATGAAGCTGATAAAACTAAATTAGAAGAACAAAAAGCTGCTTTGCAAAAAGCTATCGATGAAAATAAAGCAACTGATGAATTGAAGAAATTGTCAGAAGAATTACAACAAACAATGTTTGGTATTTCTCAAAAAGCTTATGAAGCAGTTCAAAAAGATGGTGCAAATGCTCAAAGTGCAAACTCTGAAAATGCTTCATCAAATGAATCTTCAAATAATAACAACGATGACGATGTTATTGATGCTGAATATACAAAAGAATAATCTTTTAGTTTCAAGCATAAGTATTAAAGAGGCGAGTTGGATTTCCAACTCGCCTCTTTTTCCTTGTGTTGAGTAATTTAGTTTGACTATTTATCAATAGAATATATAATTAAAGCAGAGGGAATGTTATGAATAAAAAAGTCTTATCTAATTTTGCTTTGTTTTTAACTGCTTTGATTTGGGGTGTGTCTTTTGTTGCCCAAAAAGCTGGTATGGATTATGTTGGGGCGTTTAGTTTTAATTTTGCGAGAAGTATTTTAGGTGGGTTAAGTTTAATTCCTCTTATTTTTCTTGTGAAAATGACAACTCCTGATAATAGACCGAAAAAGTTAAAACATTTACAACATTGGTATCTTTTTAAAGCTGGTGCTTTTTGCGGGCTGGCATTGTTTACGGCGATGAGTTTGCAACAATATAGCATGATTTCAGCTAGTGCAGGAAAGGCTGGATTTATTTCAGCATTGTACATTATTTTTGTGCCTTTAATTTCAATGTTTTTTGGAGCAAAGTTAGAAAATAAAATAAAAGTCAGTGTTGGTTTGGCTCTTGTCGGATTGTATTTATTATGTTTCAAGGGAGGGCTAACAGGTTTTGATATGTACGATGGCTTGCTTTTAATCGGAGCATTTTTCTACGGGGTTCATATCCTTGTAGTAAACCATTTTTCTCGTCACGTTAATCCTGTCAAAATGTCTTGTGTTCAATTTTTTGTTGTGGGACTTTTATCTTTACCATTTATGTTGATGTTTGAAAACCCCGTAGTAGCAAATTTTGTGGCAGCTAAAACTCCTATTTTGTATGCAGGAATTTTGACTTGTGGTGTGGCTTATACATTGCAGATTTTTGGACAAAAATTTACTCCTCCAACGATAGCTTCAATAATTTTGTGTATGGAATCTGTTTTTGCTGTTGTTGGTGGAAGTCTGATTTTACATGAAACAATGACTCCAAGAGAAGTTTGGGGATGTATATTTATGATTATAGCGGTTGTGTTATCTCAAATTCAGATGAAAAATTTCAAAAAAGGATTGACCGTTTGTTCGCAAAATAATGAAGAATAGTTAAAAAAGCACTAAGGTTGACCTTAGTGCTTTTTTAGTAATATGAATTTTAAATTTGTTATAAATAACATTTACGTTCTTGACCTTCAACCCCTGCGTACAATTCAACGAATTGTTTTGCTGGACTTGCGTCAATTTTTTGCAACAATACTTCTTCAATTTGGAAGAAACCTACATCTCCTGACATTTCGATATCAATTTTGATTGGTTTTCTTTCTCCTCTGTGAATTCCGATACGGTTGATTGCATTTGCTGAATATTTGTGAATATCTCCAACTCTTGGAGTTGTATTTATTGCCATTGGAATTCTTGCTCTTCCTTTTGTCATATCGCAACCATCAGCAATTAAAATTATACCAGCTTCAATTGAATGGATTTTTCTTGATGACATGTGGCCAATAATTGCTTCTGTCGTAATTGCTCTGATAATTACTCTTTTATGCAAGTCGTTAGGGAACATGTGCATAAGTGTTCTTTCCAAAATTGGTTGGCACAATAGAGCGGACATTTCTTCGTGTCCTTGTCTGCCAATTGACATTCCTAAATCGTGCATCAATCCTGCCAAGATTACTGCACACATACTATCTTCAAATGTACCAATTTCTTCGTCTTCTAAGGATGTTTTGATACCTGCTTCGTGTAAAATATTTAACATTTTTATTGCGTTACCAACAACTTGACGCATGTGGACTGGGCCGTGGTCGTTGTAACCAAGTCTTCTTATTGATACATTGTTTGCATATTCTTGCATTTCTTGTAATTCAGCATCTGCAAATAAATAATTTACTAATTCCAGACAAACGGGGTGATTTTTTAATCTATTTTGAATTTTTGTTTCTGTTGAAATTTCTTTAACTGATTTCATAATGTCCTTTTCTTTCTTGCTCTTATATCTATATGATAACGCATAAAATATTAAAAGTTAACCCCTTTAGTTTGTTTATTATATAATCAGCTTATGAACGATTATAAATATTATTTGGATAACGGAATTTACAATTTTCAAGATGGAAAATATGAAGATGCAATTGAAAATATTAACAAGTCTTTAGAGTTAAAGAATGATTGGGCTATTCCATATTTTTATCGTGGTGCAGTTTATGATGTGATGAAAAAATATGATGAAGCTATGTTAGATTATACGAAAGCTCTTTCTCTTGATGATAAAATGACTGATGCTTATTATAACCGTGCTAAAATTATTCTTTCTCGTAAAGATATTGAAAATCCAAATATTGAAGGTGCGATAAAAGATTTAGAAAAAGCATTGGAACTTGATGAAAAATTTGTGGATGCATTATTTGCTATGGCTGCGGCATATAAAAAATTAGGAGATTATCACAAGGCTCTTAGTTATTTAGAAAAACTTTTAGAAATTGAACCTGATGCCGTTAATGCAAAAGCTTTTAAAAAATTAATTTTACAAAAATATATTGTGTAAGAATTTGGTTGTGAAAAAGTTTTTATTTATTTTAGCTTTAATATTATTTAATCCGTTGTCTGCTCAAGCTCTTGATGAAGAGATATGTCTTGAGTTTGATAATAATTTTCAACGGCTTACCATAAACGATTCAGTTCATGCTAACCCAGATGTTTTATCTGATGATAGAAGCGATTCGCTTGTCGATGGTGAAAATTTGGAAACAAGAGAAAATCTACTTTTTGAAGATGAAAAATTGTTAGAGGAAGCTCCTCCGATTTGGGAAAATGTTCCAACTCTTAAAGATGCAAATATTGTAGAACAGGAGAATCGATTTTTTAGGGGTTTGACCTCTCAAGTTGATAGGCTTTATAATTTAAAAATTGAACAAACAAATACTGCTTCATCTCTTTTCAAAGAGCCTTTAACCAAACATTTTCAGTCTGGACCTTTAGAAACATTTCATCCTTGGGCTGTTGTTGGGATGAATATGGAATCTAATTTTGAAGAAGGTGGGCATTCTTATAACAAATTTAATCCCTCTATGGTAAATGTAATTTTGGATGGCCAATTTAAAGGAGGAAAAGAAAACTTTAGAATATTATTGGATGCTTCTCATCAGCATTCAAGACCATTTATGAAGCAATTTGTGCAAGATTTTTATGTTGAATCAAAAAGAATTCCGCATCATACAATTTTGGTTGGGCGTTCTCGTACTGGTATTGGGTATGAAGGTATTCAATCCCCTTATACTTTGCCTCTTTTAAATCGTTCTCAAATCTCAAGAAATTTTGGGAATATACGTAAAAATGGTGTAAGGGTTATAGGTAATTATTCTCTTGTTGATTATGATATTGGAGGTTATAGTTCTGATACATTTTTTACTGAATTTCTCCCTGGGATGGAATTCGATGGTTGGGTCAATTTTAAACCTCTTGCAAAAACTAATGGCAAGTATGGAAAACTTACAACAGGTGGTGGAATAATTACTGGTCGCAGAAATTCTGTTGATTATTTTATTAGTGGTGTTTTTATTGGTTATGAGTATAAAAAATTCTGGACAAGAATGGAATATTCTTCGGCAAATGGTTCGAATGGGCCAACTGGATTGACCTCTAAACATCGTGAGGGATGGTATATAACTTTAGGTTATAAAATCACTAAAAAAATTGAAGCTGTTCTTCGTTATGATGAGTTTGATCCAGACAAATCGTGCAGGCATGATCACAGAAGGGAATATACTGCGGGAGTGAATTATTATTTGAAAGGACAGGCATTGAAACTTGTGATGAATTATATTTTCTGCCAAAATGATAATAAATCGAATAGCCATAGAATTCTTCTTGGTGCTCAAATCGCAATATAGGTTAATATAGCCAACCTTTCTTACTGAAAAAATCCCCAAAATAAAAATTTTATAGTAAAATATTCTTGTGAAGGGTATAACTTATTAAGAAAGGGGTTATCATGTTGACAAAAAACTCAAATATTACTGCTAATTTCTCTGGTATTGATTTTAGCAAATATTCATCAAAAGTTTCTGAATTTGTTCAAGAATTTTCTTCTCGTGCTAACAAACAAGGTCAATTCTTAAACTGGGTAAACTTACCTTCAGAACAAGCTAAAAGAGTTGATGAAATTTACTCTCTAGCAGAAAGATTACAAAGCCAAACTGGAGCTTCAAAATTAAGCGTTATGGGTATTGGTGGTTCAAAACATACTGTTGAACATATGTTGTCTATCAATGGTTTGAACATTAAAGGTGACAAAATTGAATTTTATTCTGATGTTGATTCTGCTAGTTTAGAAAGATTTTTGTATAAATTAGAAAATAATGTTTTAGATTCTAATTTCTTAATCGCTTCAAAATCAGGTTCAACTTTTGAAACTAAAGATGGTTTCTTAAGAGTTTTGGCTATGTTGATTGATGCATACAAAGCTCAAGGCAAATCTCAAGAAGAAGCTGAAAAGTTAGCTCACAAACATTTCATCGCAGTTACTGATAAAAATGCTGAAAAATCTGAATTAAGAAGATCTTCTAACGAACAAGGTTGGTTAGGTGATTTATTCATTCACGATGATGTAGGTGGAAGATTCTCTGCATTTGATGATCACGCTTTATTCACTCTTGCTTATGCTGGCATGAAGAAAGAAGATATGATTGCAATGTTGAATGCTGCTCAAGAAATTTCAACAGAATCTTTGACTGCTGATTTAGATGTAAACGATGCATTAAAAGAAGGTATTTTCTGGGCAGATGCAAAATTGAACGGAATTATCACTTCAGTTCACCAATATATGGGTTCAATTTTTGAAAATACAGTTTACTGGAATGCTCAAATGCAAAATGAATCTGTAAAAGATACATTAAAACAAATTGCTAAAGTTCCAGATGCTATGCACCACTCTGCAGAAGCTCACTTCAACCCAGCTAACAAATTTGCGTTTGCATTAACTGTTCCTCAAGATAATGGAGTTTGCAGAGAAAACGCAGAAAGCTATATTGCTGCATTAACTAAATCTTATGAAGTTACTGGCAATTTGTTTGTTGAAACAGTTAAAACTCAAGGTATGGGCTTAACTCCAGCTGCTGCTGGTGCTTTGACTCAATTGAGAGCATTTGCTACTGTTTATCAAGAAATCGTTGAAAAAATTATGGAAGGTAAAGAATTCCCAGAAGTTCTTGATAGTGTACTTCAACCACACGTTGAATTTTACAAAAAGAACTTAAAAGGTGGAGTTGTTGTTCCAGGAAGAATTTCTAAATAAGAAATTTTAATGATTCAGAAAAGAGCGTTAGTGTTTTTGACATTACCGCTCTTTTTTATTTGGGGAAAATATGAAAAATTTGATAAAATAATATTTTCCGCTTTTTGATTGATGACATTGTGGTTTGTGAATTGTAGTATTTTATTATGGCAACAAATTTTGATTTTTTAAAATCTGTGGATAAAAATTTGTTTGAAATAATCACGGAAGCAGAAAAACTTTATCGTGATGAATATTTTGAACAATGTATGGGACAAACAAGACGTTTTGGGGAACATGTTTGTAAGCAAGTTTTGGGTAAAAATAGAACAAGTGAAAATACTTTTGACCAAATGCTTGCGACCTTGAAAGATAAGGGTAATGGATCTGAGCAAGAAAAAGAATTTGTGAATGATTTATATTTTTTGAAAAAACATGGAAATGAATCTGTTCACTCGGCAAAAGTTAAAAAAGATGGAATGGAAGCGTTGGAGTGTTTACAAAGAGCATTTGAAGTCGGAATAAATTATGCTGTTTACAACAAAAAAGCAAAAACTAATATACTAAAATTGCGTTATGATACAGAACTTTTGGTTACGGGTAAAAAGTCAAAAAAATCTCTTTCGGAAAAGTATTTAGAAGAAAAAGCCAAAGAAAAAAGTTTTACCAAAAGAAAAAATCCTCCCAAAACTAAAAAATCAAAATCTTCCAAGAAACAAGTTTATTCAATGAAGTCAGAATCCGCTTCAAAGGGAATACCTTTTTATTGGATTTTTGTTGGTTTTTCATTTGTTGTTGCTGTGGTTGTGATGTTGATTTTAGTTTTGTAGATTTTGTTAAAATTTGATTGGATAATTTGAAGGAATTGTCCAATTATTTTTCTGAATTAATCTTGCACAACCTCTTGCGGGTAACCATCGTGTTCCAGTTGTTGCGTAACATTCATCGCTATCATAGGGTTGAAAGCCTTTATTATCATCAAGATTAATTTTAAAGATAAAATAATCTTTTCCTGGGACAAGTTTTTGGGCTTGAGCGGAATTGTCTTGTACTTCTTTCATTTTTTCAGCTTTTGGATAGAACATACAAAGGAAATCATTGCTAAATCCTTCGGCTATTCCGCAAGATGCGGCTGTCCCATTGATAAACTCAATAGCAAAACCATCATACCAAACACACCATAAATGGAAACTATTTTTTACAGTACTAGATTTTAGATATGGCTGAATGTAGGTTTGAAACCATTCATAATCACCAGTTCCACCTAATTTATCCGTTCTTGCTGGGCTATCCCATCCACCCATATCTCCATAGTCATTTTCTGCAAGTTTGAATGCTTGGTTCATTATGGAATAATATTCTTTGAGTTGTGTTTCAACAACTCGTTTTTTGCTTTTAGCTAAAATTGTTGGGAGTGTTATTGCTGCTACGACCCCTATTATGCCTAGAGTAATTAAAACTTCTGCCAGAGTGAATGCTAATTTTCTTTTATTCAAATAATCTATCATACTGTATATTATAATATACAATTATGTATTTTACAATACTATTTATTGAATAATATAATCCTATATGATTAAAGAATGGAATATAATGAACTTTGTGTAAAATTTGGAAATAAATTAAAGTATTATCGTTTGATGCGTGGTTATACTCAAGAAAAATTAGCAGAAAAATTGGGGATTGATGCTCATTATATTAGTGATATTGAATGCGGTTTAAGGAATATAACCTTTAAAACCTTACATCGTTTGGTTTCTGCCTTGGATGTTGAACCGTATAAATTTTTTAATTTTGATTGATTAAATTTTTCTCTTGACTTAGAGTGGCTATCAAGTGATAGAATATATCTGTACTGATTTTAACAATTATTAAAGTGAGGTAAAATAGATGTCTAAAAAAGTTTTAATTATTTCTTCTTCCCCAAGAAAAGGTGGGAATTCAGATACTTTATGTGATAAATTCATGGAAGGTGCAAAATCCGCTGGTAATGAAGTTGAAAAAATTTCATTGAGAGAAAAGAAGATAAATTATTGTACTGGTTGTGGCTTTTGTAACACAAATGACAACACTGTTTGTTCTCAAAAAGATGATGCTGCTGAAATTTTAGATAAAATGGTTGAAGCGGATGTAATTGTTCTAGCTACTCCAGTTTATTTTTATACAATGTGTGCTCAGTTGAAAACATTGATTGACAGATGTTGCGCAAGATATACGCATATAGAAAATAAAGAATTTTATTTTATTATGACTGCTGCGGATTTGAGTTCTCATGCAATGGATAGAGTATTAGCAGAATTTGATGGATTGATGGCTTGTCTTCCTGGAGCTAATCCAATGGGTGCAGTTGTTGCAACTGGGGTATGGCAAAAGGGTGAGGTTGATAAGACTATTTATCCTCAGCAAGCTTTTGATTTAGGAAAATCAATATAATAGAAGAAAAAGAGTTCATTATGTGAACTCTTTTTTTAGTAAATAGCAAAAAAAATCTTTACTTGTTTTATAGTAAAAAAAATAAGAACGAATATAAGGATTTTTAAATGATTTCTAAAATTGCAAATCTCTCTTTTATTCCGAAGTATGGAATTTTAAATAATAATAAAAAACAAAATTCAACTCCTCAAGTTTCTGTTACGGCACCAATGAGGGCTGATAGTGTTTGTTTTACTGGTAAATCAATGCCATCAATGTATTCAACTGTTTTTGAATATTTGTCTGCTGAAATTTTTGGGCGTAGCAAAAAATTCGGCGTTGATGGTAGCATGTTATCTGCAAGCAAAATTGGCGAAGCTGTGAATGGGGTGTTTGAAAAAGGTATTGCTTTCCCTGAATATAAGTATAGTTCTTCTGATAAGATTAAGTGGAAAAGCTATATTCCTCAAGATATTAGAGATTTTTCGATAGATAAAATCAATGAAGCTCGTGCGGAACGTTTTGGCAATTGGAAAAGATGTTTAGAAAATCCATCTGAAAATGTAAAAAACAAAGAACTTGCTTCAAAATTAGAGAAAAATAAATCTCTTCGTTTGGTAATTTGGGATGCGGTGACAAGTGAAATTAAAGAAAATAACCGTCATATTCCTGTTCCATTAAATGAAAAAGCCTTGATTGAAACGGTTAACGATTTTGAAAAAATTGAGCCTATATCAAGAGCTGTACGTTGTGCAAAGCCTTCATTTTTAGAAGTTTATACTCATAGACTCCGTGATAACCTTTTGATGAAAATGGGAAAATCTGGAGATAGAGCTGTTTGGGTTAAAATTCCTTCTAAAAAGCATGACAGATTTAATTTTGATAAAAATATTGAACACCTAGAAACTTTGAGTTGTAGAAACTGGTGTACTCGTTCAAGTGTTGACAAGGCAAGAGAAGCTCTTGAAGAAGGTGATTTTTATATTTATTTAAAACGTAATGGTTTGTCTATGTGGGATCCTCTTGTTGGGATGACAACTTATGAGGGTAAAATTGATCAAATTCAAGGTATTGAAAATAATAATATTGTACCTTTAAATTTGGTTGGAGAAATTAAATCTTTTATAAAAGCTAATAATTTAAAATGCCAATCAGGTTTATCTGATGAGTATCCAAAAGCAACACAATCAATTATGATTAGCGAAAAATTGAATGAAGTTTTGCCAGAGGTTAAAAAATCATTTGCAAAGGCTATAAAAGACAAAGATTCAATTTCTATGTTTAAATATTTGGGTGTAAATGTTCAAGAAGATTCTGCGGATAATTTACTTACTATTGGTACTTATAAACCATCTTATAATCTCAATAAAAATAGTGGTATTTCTATTCCTTATTCAATGTTTGGATTTAATGAAGATGAATTGTTGTCAGCAGTAAAAGTTATCAATGGTAATTTTGTTTTATCAACAGGAAAGAACAAATTGTTTGATTCTTTGATTACAAAAATCCCAGAAAATCTTCAGAAAGTTACAGGTAGGGTAGAATGTTCTAAAGCTCAATACGAAAAATTTGGTGCGGATTTAGAACGTATTTCAGGTGGAAAAGTCTTTGTACATAATTAGTATTTTTTATGCTAAATTTATGTTATGGCTGAGAAATTTGTAATTAAACCTAATGAAAAACAGCAAGAAGCAATTGATATTCTAAAAGGTCAAGTAATGCTTTTGGCTGGTCCAGGGACGGGAAAAACTTTTACGGTAATTAATCGTATAGAAAAAATGTTATCAGATGGAGTTGAACCTTCGTCTATTCTTTGTTTGACTTTTTCTGATGCTGCTGCGTCTGAAATGCGTCAACGATTGATAAAGAAAATGGGCGTAAAGGCTTCTAGTGTGGATATTTATACTTATCACTCTTTTTGCAATGATATAATCAAGGAATATCCTTCCCAATTTGAAATGAGTGGGGATGTAAGATTAATCACGGATACAGAAAAAATTTCTCTTATGAAGGAGTGTATTGATGAAGCTAATTTAGAATATTTTGTTCCTGCTCGAGCTGACAAATATTTTAATACTAAAAATTTTATTTCTTATGTTGAAAAGTTGAAAACTAAGCGAGTTACAAAGGATGAATATTTAGATTGCATAAATACTAACCCGTCTTTGATGCCTCGTTATAAAGAAGTTGAAAGCGAAATTTATGAAAGAGAACAGGCTGGGAAAACCCAAAATAAAGGGCGATATGCTGAACTTGAAAAGATAAAAACTAATATTGAAAAAGCAAAAGAATTATGGACTCTATATGAATTATATTCTCAAAAAATGTTGAATAATAATTTGATTGACTTTTCTGATATGATTAATTTTGTTCTAAACGCTTTTGAAGAAGATGAAGCGTTTTTGGGTGAAGTTTCAAATAAATACACTTATTTTCTTGTAGATGAATATCAAGATACAAATGATTTGCAGAATAAAATTATTTTTAATTTAGTTGATTCAAATGAAGAAAAAAATGTTTTTGTTGTCGGGGATGATGACCAGATAATTTATGGTTTCCAAGGTGCAAAAAGTGATAATATTGAAAACTTTTTGACAAAATATCCTCAAACAAAAGTAATTTGTTTGAATGAAAATAATCGTTCTACTCAAACTATTTTGGATTTCAGTAATCTTGTCGTATCGCAGGATTTGAACCGATTAGAAAATAATGATTATTTTAAAAATACTTATAATATTTCAAAAAAATTAACAGCTAAGAATCCTAAAATTATTGAAAAAGATAAAAAAATAAATCGATTGCAATTTGCTGAAACTATTCAAGAATTTAATTATATTGTAGATGAAATTAAAAATCTTGTAGATTCAGAGGCTTGTCCGACAAATGATAAAAATGAAAAAGATTTATCTCAAATTGCAATTATTGCAAAAAAGCGAGCAGAACTTCAAACTTTTTCTGAGCTTTTAAAAGCGAAAAATATTCCGTGCCAAATAGATGAAGGGAAAAGTATTTTTTCAATTCGTTCAACTATTTTGGTTTATTTTTATTTGAAAGCGATGAATAATCACGTGCTATCTTCTGATAAGTTGTTCGGATTGATGTTATCTGAGCCTTTTAAACTTGATATTCAAGATTACAATAAGATTTTGATGGAACAACGGTTGTTAAAAAATGAGGGTTTGAATGATTTTATTTCTTTGATGAGAACATTGAAGGATTGGAAAAATCCACAAATCATTTCTGAATTTTTAGAAACTTTTGATGATTTAAAGGCTTATGCGACAACAAATACATTGCGAAATACTGTTATTGAAGTTGTAAATCGTACTGGAATTTTAGAATATTTTTATAAATGCCAAAAGAATAGAATAGAAAATCTTTCAGGAATTCGTAAGCTTATTTCGGAGGCTGGAAATTATCAAAAAATTGATGAAACGAGAGGGCTTTCTGATTTTGTAACTTATCTTGATGATTGTTTGAAAAATGAAATTGATATTTGTCTAGATAAAGATAGTTCTGTTCAAAATGCTGTTCAATTGATGACTTATCATGGCTCAAAAGGGCGAGAGTTTGAGTATGTTTATCTCCCTAATTTAATTTCTTCAAGTTGGGAAAATTTTAGAATGCCTGGAGAGTATAAACTTATTACAGATGAAGTTTATGATAAGGATTTTGCTCAAGTTAAAAAAGATTCTGAACTCTTAAAACTTCTTTTTGTTGGAATTACAAGGGCTAAACATTCTTTGACATTATCATTTGCAGATAATAATGAAAATAAAGCTCAACAAATTACAAAATATTTGTCTGAATTTTCAAATTATGATTTTAATTCTCAACAGTTTGAATGTGATTCAGATGATTTAACAAAAGAGTTTGTTAGAAGCATTTCTACTGAAGTTTTTGATAATCGAAAAGCTTTTCAAAATGAAATTCGAGAAAGGGTAAAATCTATCGTTCTTTCTCCTTCAAGGGTAAATGATTACTTAACTTGCCCAAGAAAATTTTTCTATTTAAAAGTTTTGGGAATTGATGTAGAGGAAGCAGATTGGGACAATGCAAATTTTGGTTCAGTAATTCACTCCATTTTAGAACGAGCTGTAAAAATTGCCAAAGAAAAAGGTGATTATCCAGATATAAAATTTGCCTTAGATGAATTCCATACTGGCATGGATAATTCTCGTTTTAGTGAACTTGCAAAGAAAGAAAAATTTATCAAACTTGGCGAAAAGTTATTGATGAATTATTATCCATATTTTTTACAAATTCCAGCGACAAGAGTTGAAAATGTAGAATTCAGTTTCTATGGCGTGAGTGTCGTAGAGGACTTGGTTACAGGTAAAATTGATAGAATTGAAAAAAACTCTGACGGAACATATTCTTTATATGATTACAAAACAGGACGACCAACGAGCGAAAAACAAATTTCGCCAGATGGAGAAAAGAAAAATTATTATAATCAATTATGTTTTTATAAATACGCATATGAAAAGTTAACGGGAAATAAAGTTTCTCAAGTTGGAATTATTTATGTTGAAGACCATGCAAGAAGTGTTTATAAAACTTTGACTGATTCGGATATGGAATATATTGAAAACTTGATAAAAGATACTTATTCAGATATTAAGTCTTTAAAGTTTAATCCGATAAAAGAGGATAAACAAGGCGTTTGTAAGAATTGTGTTTATAAACATCTTTGCAAATTGGATTTAATCTAAAGATTAAAAAAAGTAGCAAAAATATTTATGTTCAAGTTTTAAAATTCCCATTAGTAGATAGGAGAAAATTGATATGCAAATCCAAAAGACCAATAATGTTCAATTTGGTGCAAAATATATTAGCCCTGCAACGATAAAAGTTAAAGCTGGGAAAAGATGGAAAGATACTCAAGTAAGTTTTATAAAATTTGATACTTCAAAACAGAGAGATATTTCTTTTTTGGAAGGAGTAGAAGCTCTTTGGGGCGGTAAGAATTTATCTGCTGGGATTGTAGATGAGGCTCATATTCTTGGCGGAAAAACTAATGTTTATGGTGTTACAACTCAAACATCTGATTTTGATGTTGTAGATGCAAGAAGAGTTTTGGGTTTAATTTCGACTGATAAAATTGCAAAAGGCGAATCAGAAGTTGGTGTATATAGAATGGGTACAACTCCAAAATATGCTTATGCTCAAAATAAAAGAAGCAGAGATGTAAAACATATTGCAACTGCTATGTATGAAGCTGTTAAAAATTTGGCAACTAAAAAAGCAAAAGCTCCAGTTGTAATCCATAACGCAACTCCAGAAGATGCAAAATTTTTGTCAAAATTAGGTGTTGAAGCTTAGATTTAAGTAGTTATGAAAAAAAGAAAAAGAGGCGATTTATTGCCTCTTTGTGTACAGTTGTGGGTTGTAATAAATAAGGTGTGGTTATGTGTTAGTTAAACCTAACACTTTTCGCATAAAAAATGACTTTGTTTTTCTTTATCAGGAGAATTATTCCGATACCCAATTCCTGCCCTATAACCTGAAATAGCGTAGAGTAGAGGAAGAGAAGGTTCTATCCACTTAAGCCCAGATAATAACGAAACTGTCGCAATATCGTCTGTGTGAAGCCCAAGGTCTAAAAGTTCTGGGGTTCGAGTTTCCTTTTGCGGGTGTTTTGAAAGTAGAGGATTGATGAATTTGTTGCTAATATAATTTGCAATTGCACTTCCTCCAACGACACCAGTTAAGATTATGCCCGATACCATTCCGACACATCGTGCGGATTTTGAGCGAATATTAAATTTTTCTAGAAGTCCTAGAGCTGCTCCTGCACCGATGTTGCACATAAAGATATTGGCAAGATATTGGTATAATCCTTCTTTAATTTTGTTAGAAACTTTGTTTTCCCAATGTTTTTCGGTTGCTTTATCCGCAATAATTCCTCCTGCAATTCCTCCTGCAACAGGTACTGCTCCAAAAATAGATAACCATCCAATTTCTCTGAAAATATCTTTGGAAGTTATATTTTCTGGATCTGGAATAAGTCTGTTCAAATCTTTTCTTGAGAGATTTTTATTCAAAATGTCAACTTCTTTTATTCCAAGAATTTTGTTTTTTGATTTGTTAAGAATTTTAGTAACTTCTTTAGGAAGGTTATTGTTCTCTAATAGCCCTTCAACTACTTTTTCATTTTCTAGATATATTTGTTTTATGGTTTTTGACATTGGTCTTTTAGTTAAAAACGATGCGATTTTTGACGCATTGATTGCAGAAATTGTCGTTGCAGCGAGGATTATTCCGAGTTGAATTCCTTTTTTCTTTCGACTTTCTTTTGGGGAGTCGTGTACCTCTTTTGCAAGAAACGCAGAACTTGCGAGGGTTAGAACTGTTGGAACTTGTTTATTTATTTTTGCGGTTAATAGTGGTTGGTCTAAGTATTTTCCGACTGATGAAATTTTTATCATTGATTTTGTTTTTCCTTTTTGTAGAGTTCTAATATTTCGGTGTGATTTTGACAAAATTTGGTAAAATCTTGCATTTCGTTTAAAAGATTTTGAGATACTATATGTTCAATTTTGCAGGCATTTTCACTTGCTTCTGTTTTTTGTATTCCCAAAACTATTTGAAAAAATTGTTCTAACGTATGATGTTTGTTATAAACCTTTCTTGCTTCATCAATCCCCGCTTGAGTAATTGCAATAGCTTCGTAACTGTTGTATTTAATTAGATTTTTTGCAACAAGTTTTGCAAGTGCTTCAGAAACAGAAGCTCTGGAGATGTTTAATTTTCTTGCTAACTCAGCCCCTTTAAGCGGTTGATTGTTGATGTGTGCAATGTATATTGCTTCTAAATAGTCTTCAAGTCCAGAAGACAAGTTTTTAGTTTCTTTTTGCATGCCTAGCCTTTCTTTCGAAATTTATTGTAAGGCATGCCTAACACTTTGTCAAGTAAGATTATTTATAATTTTGTAAAATTTGATTATATATATAATCAAAATGTCACCTTGAATCTTGTTCAAGATGACATTCTGTTTTTATGTTATCTAAAATATTAACAACTGTAGCCAAATTCGTTGAAGAGTTTCCAACGATTTTGTTCCATATCTTGTTGGGCTTTTTTCTCATATTCCAAAACCCGTTCCCGCAATTCTTTATCTTCTTTTGGGAATAGTATTAAAATCTTACTCAAATCAAATAAGCAAAAATCAATCTCTGGCATTTTTTTAATCTCCTCTTAAGACTTCACTTTTATATAAAAACATTTCAAATTTCAAAATTTCACAAAACGCTTAAATATAAAGTTATGTAAAGGCGAGTTGCTATAAAAAAATCCCTCGCCATTTGACGAGGGATGAATTTAATTTATATATAAAAGGGGGATTTTAAGCGGCGTATTCAATATTATCGCCTTTGTGAATGATTACTGTGTAACCATCTGGTTCGTATTCTAATTTGTTAAGTTTCAATAATTCATTTGTGTAATTCATAATTTCTCTGTCAGTTGGTTTTTTACCATTCATTTCTTGCAATCTGCGTTTAGCGATGTTCCAAACATTGTCACCTTTTTTAACTGTGTAATTCTTTGGTAACGCTCTATTTTTGTCTTCGGCTTTGTCTGGTTTATCAGCTTTGTCTGATTCTTTTGTTTCTTTTTCATCTCCAGAAACTGGTGCTGGTGTTGCTTTTGCTGGATCTTTTTTGTCAGCTGGTTTAGCCTTATCATCAGCTTTTTCTTCTCCTTTTGCTGGTTGAGTTGGAGAGTCAGAACCTACTGGAGCTGGAGCTGTTTCTCCATCGGAACCCTTTGCAGGTTTTTTAGTTTTATCAGCTGGTGCTGGAGTATCTTTTTGCTCTTGTACTGGAGTGTTAGCTTGTGTTTTCTTATCGTCGTCACCGCCGCCAAATAGTTTTTTAATACCGTAAAATAGTCCGCCGAGAACTAATAGTGCTGCACCAATTTTACCGCCCTTTTTCAAGAATTTTGTGAATTTAGAGCCTGATTTTGCTGCTGTTTGGGCAACATGACTTGCTTCTTCAGTTGCAACTTTAGTTCCAGTTTTAGTTGCAGTACCTGCCCCGCCAGTTACAGCCCCAGCTCCGCTAGGTGCAACAGTTGGAGTTGCTGGTTTTACAGGAGTTGCTGCTTTTTTCTTATTTTCTTCAAGAGTGTTTAGTAGTTCTTTTTCGTTTACATTCTTCGTTGAACCTTGGCTTATTTGTTCGGCTTTTTTCAATTCTTTATGAACTTTTTTCTCGTTTGCGTTTGGATTTGTTGTTGCATTATGTTCTGCTTTTGCAACTTTTGCGTTTGCAGCACTTTCTTGGTGTACTTGGGCTTTCCACTTTGAGTTTTCAGCTTTTGCTTGTTGTTTTTCTCTATTTTTTATAGCTTGTTGTTTTCTGTATTCGCTTTTGCTTAAAGGTTTAGAAGGTTCTGATTGCTGAATATCATATTCAGGAAGTCCTGCTTTTACACGTCTTTCTTTTTCTGCTTCAATTGCATAGCCACGTGCAAATTCTTTACCTTGTTGTAAATTCTTTTCTTTTTGCTTTGTAAATAAACTTGCAGCTTCTTTTGATTTTTTTCTTTGTGCATTAATTGCATTTTGTTCTTCTTTTGTTAAAGTTCCATTAGCCATTTTTTCAGCTAAAATTGCGCCTGATAAAGGTTTTACCATCTTAAAATCCTCCAAATTTTCTTTTTCTATTTTGTAATATCCCCTATGCTTTAATAAAGTTTTTTGTAAATATGAAATTGCCCTTGCGTATATTCAATGTATATACGTTTTTAACATTTGTTTACAAACAGGCTAAAATTTCAACCAAACAGAGTATGTCAAATGTGGCTGAAATGGTTATACTGATTAAGGTAGGAAGAGGGTAATCTATGTTAGCACAGACTGTTAGAAAAAATATTACAACTAAGAAAAATATGGATATAAGAACTAAAGCTACAAGATTTAGTGATTTGTTCCAAGCTCGTCCAAAGAGTGAAGAGGTATCTTTTGATGAGTTATTGGATAGCAAAATTTCTGAATATGTAAAGCAAGAAGAAGTTGAAGCTCCTATTGTTGTGGAACAAGATATTGATATTGACGCAGTTCCTACTGTTGATGAATATGAAATCGTTGAAAACCCAGATGAAGCTGTTGTTACTTTCCCAATTGTTGGAGTTGAACTTACAGAAAAACTTCCTTTCTTTAAGTCAATTACTTGTAAATTGGCAAGTATTTATGGTTAATATGAGTTGTTTTAATATAAAAAAGTTTGTTAAAGTATGATGAGGATTGAATTATCAATCCTCATTTCGATTTTTATGGTAGAATTTTCCAATATGATTAGAGAGGAATAAAAATTGCAAAATATATTAAAGTTGAAGTTGTTTAGTAGTTTGAAAGGTGATATTTTTGGGGCAATTATTGCATCAATTATTGCGTTTCCTCAAGCATTGGCATTTGGTGTCGCTTCTGGCATGGGGGCTTCTGCTGGGATTTGGGGTGCAATAATATTATCTTTATTTGCGGGAGTGTTGGGTTGTAATTTACCTTTTGTTTCTGGCCCAACTGGTCCAGTGGCAATTATTACGGCAACTGTTGTAGCTTTGTGTGGTGGAAATATTACATCAATTATTTCCGTATTATTGTTGGCTTCGGTTTTTCAGATGATAATTTCTGTTACTCCTGTTCCAAGGATGATTAAATATGTTCCATATCCAGTTATTTCAGGCTTTTTAACAGGTATTGGTTTGATAATTATATTATTGCAAATTGCTCCACTTGTTGGTGGGGTTGCTCAATCTTCGACAATAAAGGCGTTAATGAGTTATCCTTCTGTATTTGCTCATGTGAATCTTCACGCATTAGTTTTGGGTTTGGGAACATTGGTAATATTATTTTTTACTCCTAAAGTTATTACTAAGTTCGTTCCCGCTCAGTTACTCGCATTGATTGTAATGACAGGGGTGGCTTATTATTTTGGCTTTAATGTAGAAAAAATTTCAGTGCTAAGTTTTTCTTTGCCACACTTATATATGCCTGATTTTTCGTTAGAAATGTTAACTAAAAATATCCCTATTGCCTTAACTTTAGCTTTTATTGCAACAAGCGAAAGTTTGTTAACAGGGATTATTATGGATTCTTTGACGAAAATTAAACATAATTCAAAAAGACTTGTTATGGCTCAAGGTTTTGGAAATTTGTTCTGTGCAATGACTGGTTCAATGATGGGTTCTGCTGCGACAATGAGAAGTGTTGCTGCGGTGAAAATTGGCGGTAAAACTAGACTCTGTGCAATTTTATCTGCTTTGATGTTGGGTGTGGTGCTTTTTAAGTTGACTGGATTTATTTCGCAAATCCCAATTAGCGTTTTGGCTGCAATTTTGATAAAAATCGGCTATGATATTTTGGATTTGAAAGTTTTAAAAGTATTGAAATTCGCTCCAAAAGATGATTTATATGTTTTGATTTCTGTTCTTTTGTTGACAGTTTTTTACAATTTGATTTTCGCTCTTGGTATTGGAATAATTTTGGCTTCGCTATTATATGCAAAAAGAATTGCTGATGATACTAATGTAAAAGTAACTCATTACAATCATATTGATTATACTCCGTACGAAGAAAGAGTTGAAAAAGAATCTCATTATCAAATAAGAATTCTCCATATCGATGGACAATTTTTCTTTGGGTCGATTACCCAAATCGTTTCTCATTTTGACGAAATGCTTGAAACAAAATATATTATTTTGAATTATAGCTCTAATACTGAACTCGATATGTCTGCAATCTTTGCTCTTGAGGATATTATTGTTCGATTAGAGGCTCAAAAGATTAAGTTAATTCTTGTTATTCCGAATGAAAAAGTTTATTCTCAAGTTCAATCATTAGAAATTGTTTCGCAAATTGGCAAAGGGTCTGTCTTGATGAACGAAAATGAGGCAATCGAAATTGCGACAAAAAATATTCATTTGGATATTGAAGATTTGAAGTGATAATTGTATAGTTTTTATGTGATAAAATTTAAGAAAAAGGAGATATAGTATGTTTCAAGTTTATACTGCTAAAGACAAATCAGAAATGTCTAAAAATTTAATTGGTGAATTTAAAGATTACGATGATGCTATGGATTGTGCTGAAAAAGCAATTGAAGGCAAAGAAGGTTTGAGATACATCGTTGAAGAAACTAACGGTTGCGTAAATAGTTATGGTGAATTGATTCCAACTGTTGTTGCTGAAAGTGATTAGATTGTAATATCGTAATATTGAAAAAGGTCAGCTTATTATGTTGACCTTTTTTATATGAATTTTATCCTTTCATTCTTTCTAAAAGTTTGGTATATTTTTTGTAATCTTTCCCCCATTCTTTTAGGCAATCGATTACTGGTCGTAAACTATATCCAACATCTGTGAGGGTGTATTCTACTTTTGGCGGGATTTGCGGGTAAACTTTTCGTTCAATCAATCCGTCTTCTTCAAGTTCTCTAAGTTTGCTTGTTAAAACTTTTTGAGTAATTCCAGATACAGATTTTTTGAGTTTTCCAAAACGTTTTGTTCCCGTTAATAAATCCCTAATAATTAAAATTTTCCATTTGCAGCCTGTCATCCTTAGTGTGGCTTCAATTGGACATTTTGGTAAACTCTTTTTCTCCATTTATCCCTCATTAGTATCTTTTAGTTACTATAATCTAAATCTATACTAACATGTATTTAGGGGTAAGGCAATATAGTTTATAACTACAATAATTTTAAAAGTTCATCTGTTGTGAATTTGTATCCTTTTACCTCCGCATAATTAGTTGGAAGTATGAATACAATGTAGTTGTCCTCTGCTTTTTTGTCCGTTAGCATTGCCTTAACCATTTTGTGTTTGTCAAATTTGGGAATTGGTTTGAAGTTGAATTTTTTAATTAAATCCTCACATAAGAATTTATAGCCTTTGTCTATCAACCCTTGCCTAAATGAAAAGCCTAGTGCTAATTTCACCCCTTCTGCTACGCATTCACCGTGAGTGAACTTTTTGTATTTTGTAATGTTTTCAATTGCGTGTCCGAATGTATGACCTAAGTTTAATATTTTTCTTAGTCCGCCTTCTTTTTCATCGGCTTTTACAACTGCAATTTTCAAAGAAATGCAAATTTTTATCAGTTCTTGAAGGGTTAAAATATCTCGGGCTAGAATTTTTTCGCTATGTTCGTTCAAAAAATTGATTAAATTTGGGGAGTCTTCTATTGGACAAGTTTTTTCGATGAGTCCGTATTTTACAACTTCGCCAAGTCCGCTTTTGAATTGTCTTTCATCAAGAGTTTTTATGAAATTTATATTGATAAAAACGGAATCTGGTTGATAAAAAGTTCCGACTAAATTTTTCCCATATTTTGTGTTAATTGCGGTTTTTCCTCCTACGGAGCTATCTGTTGCCGCAAGTAGTGTTGTTGGAACTTGAATAAATTTTATTCCTCGCATATATGTAGATGCTGAAAATCCTGTCAAATCTCCTATTACTCCTCCGCCAATAGCAATAATTGCATCTTTTCGAGTTAATTTTCTAGAGAGTGCAAAATTTAAAATTTTTGTGTAATTCTGAAAATTCTTTTCGGTTTCTCCATCTTTTAAAATTAAAATTTTATCCTTTGGAAAATTTAAAATTTTAGAATATAATTTGTGAACTTTTTGGCTAAAAATGACGATATAGTTTTTACCTTCAACCTCCTGAAGAAGTTTATCTCTCAAGATTTCAATATTTTCGTTGGAAATATAAATCGGATAATATGTGTTTTTTTCTTCAATGTTTACGTCTAATTTTTCCATTCCAAAGCTCCTAAAATTTCTTCTGCAATTTTAGATGGAGTTTTCCCATCTGTCAATATTTTGTGATGTGCTAGATTGTAGTTATTTTTTCTTTTGGTCATTATTTCGGAAATTTTTTCTATTGTCATATTATTTTTTAGTAAGGGACGATTATTTGTTTTTTTAATTCTTTTAAAAATTTCTTCTGGAGTTGTTTCAAGATAAATTACAGTAGAATTTTTTAATAAAAGTTCTCGGGTTTGTTCATTTTCGAAAGACCCTCCTCCGAGGGATAGAATTTGTGATGATGTTGTTTGAGTAAGTTCTTTTATTGTGATTGCTTCAACGGTGCGAAAATATTGTTCTCCCTTTGTTTTAAAGATTTCAGAGATACTTTCGTTTTCTTTATTCTCAATAAAGTCGTCAAGATCTATTGCAGAAATTCCTGTTTGTTCGGATAAGATTTTTCCTATTGTAGTTTTCCCAGAACCCATCATTCCAATTAGTGTGATTTTTCTCATAAGTTTATTTTATCTTAAAAAATAAAAAATACTTAACTTTTTTGACTTGTTTATTTTGTGAGGTATTATATTTTAAAAAAGGGGATAAAGTTCAGATGAAAAAAATATTTGCAATGCTTATGCTTATAATGCTTGTATGTTGTGGTTGCGGTAAAAAATTAGATGAAGTTTCTACAACAACTGATTTAGATAATATTATGAAGCGTGATGTTTTGCTTGTCGGTGTAAAAACTGATACTTATCCATTTGGTTATTACGATCAAAAAGGAAGTTTCTCTGGCTATGATGCGGCATTGGCAAGAATTATCGCAAGAGGACTTTTAGGTAGCGATAAAAAAGTGAAATTTGTTCCAGTAACTGCTTCAGATAGGATGATGAAATTGTATTCTGGAGATGTGGATATGATTGTTGCAACTATGTCTATAACTCCAAAACGTCAAGAAATTCTTGATTTCTCAACTCCTTATTATACTGCGGGGCAAGCTGTGCTTGTTAGAAAGGGTTCAAGTGTTAAATCTTTGCGAGATTTGAATGGTAAAAAAGCAATCATAGTATTTGGTTCAACAAGTGAAAGAAGTTTGCGTTCTGCGGTTCCAAATGTTGGCATAAGGGGTTATAAAACATACCCAGAAGCATATAAGGCTTTGAAAACTGGCAGAGCAGATGCAATTGTTTCTGATGATACTATTTTGCTTGGCTTGGCATTAAAAGATGATAGTGTAGAATTGTTGCCGAAACGATATTCAAAAGAACCATACGCAGTGGCTTTTAGAAAAGGAAAAGAGTCAAAAGAATTAATTAGAGCCGTAAATAATATTATAGAAATAGAAACTCATAATGGGAATTTACGTAAAATCCAAGAAACATACGGAATAAAGTAATTTTAGATTTTAAAATATTTTTTCACAAGTTCAATTTCCTGCTCTTTTGTAAGGGCAGGATTTTTTAATTTTTTCTCTAAAATATAATCAAAACATTTTTGATATTCAGGGGAAGGATTTATTCCAAAGTTTTGCAAATCTTTTCCTGTGGTTTGAATTTTTATATCTTTTAATTCTTCAAGATATTTCAATGCTAAAGGCATATCAAGATATGAGAACATTATTATTGATTCGTCGCCAATTTCTTTAAAATTTTTGTATATTTTATAATCTGTTGAGAAATCTAATGTTTTAAGTTTTTTATAATCATCTATAATTTTCTTTTCTTGTTTAGTTAAAGGTAGTGATGAAATATCTGGAAGTAATCCTACATAAATTATCCATACGTTTTGAGGATTGTATGTTTTTACAAGGTTTTCAATTTCTCTAATTTTTTCAAAATCAAACTTTATGTTTTTGTTGTTTGGTGAAATTAGTTTATAAATTTTCTGTGTGATAAATCTTTCAAACGCAATCGAAGAATTTAGATTAAATGTTTCAACTAATTCTTTTTTTAATCTTTTGTATGACATATCGTAATTGATATTTTTTAAGTATTCATCTTGCAATTTTTTAGTGTGTTCGTCTAGTTCAAACCCAAATCGAACAGCAAATTTTAATCCTCTTAAAATTCTCGTTGGGTCATCAATAAAACTTTCATCATGAAGAACTCTTAATGTTTTGTTTTTTATATCATCAAGTCCATTTGAGTAATCAATGATTTCACCAGTCAAGGTGTTTTCAGCCATTGCGTTGATTGTAAAATCTCGTCTGAGAACATCTTCTTTTAGAGAACATCCAATGTCTTTAACTACTGGAAGATGACCTTGTTGCGGATAGGATTCTCCCCTTGTTGATGCAATGTCAATTTCTTTTCCGTCTAGTTCTATTCTTACAGTTCCAAATGGTTCGTTTATTTGCATAATTTTAGCATTAGGAATTGATTTAGAAAACTCAATTGCATTCCCTTGATATGTAATGTCGATGTCAAAGTTTTCTTTCCCTAAAATCTTATCTCTGACAACTCCACCGATATAAAATAAATTTTTATCATGTAAATTGATGATGTTCATTCTTCCATTTTAGCGTAAAATGGAGTAAAATAGAATAAATATAAGTTTTTTTAAGAAGGGACGCTATGTTACAGGAAGCTACAAAGGCACTTAATTCGGCATTTAATAACAGTTTTATCAAAAAATTGAGTCAATATCTTCACGATTGTGTGAGGGAAGAAGTTAAGAGTTCCACTTTCAGAAATTTGAAAGGGGATAAGGATAACAAGTGGATTTTCTTAAAAGACCAAGAAACTTTATTAACTCAAGGTTTGGAATATCTGAAGCTTGATGGCTCAAATCCTAATTTGACAGAATTGATGATTCAGAGTGATTTGAGTACCAAAGATAAATATTTGATTTATGGTTATATGTTTCTTGTCGGCAGAAATGGTAAATCTCGTAAGCGTAATGAATTTCTTACCCCATTATTGTATGTTCCATGTAAATTGGAGCGTAATGGAGTTAATATAAATTGTGTTAGACAGGATGATGTTTTATCCTTGAATACTGGGGCATTAGCGGCATTACTCAAAAAGGGTGATGATGACGATGAAGTAGATTTGTTTTTGGAAGGGATTTTGGATGTTGTTCCAGATTTGCCAATTACAAAGGAAAAGATGGATATTTTCTTGACAACATTGAAATCTCTCATTCCTGATGTTGAAATTGTTGAAGATTCTTCTGAAAATGCTGATGAAGATAATGTTGAAAAAGATGAAAGTTCTCAAAAAGACTTGTCTGATGTGAAAATCACAGGCGAAAATATGGATGAAATTATTGAAGATGAAATCCAAGAACAGAAATCTAAACCAGTTGGAGAAATTAAAAAATTATGTGTAACTTATCAAAGTGCAATAATTTTGACTAAACGTCCTGCTGTTACTGCTGGGGTGTTGCATGAGTTGATGCAAATTGCTGAAAAACCTAGTGGGGTTTATAGAGAAACTACTTTGAGTGTAATAAATGATGAATACACCCAAAGTGGAGATAAAATTATTCTTAATGATAAACAAGAGGATTTTTATCCTATTACTCCTCTTGCGTTGAGTGATTCTCAGGAAAAAGTTGTTAAAAATATAGAAAATAGTAAATTTATTGCGGTTCAAGGTCCTCCAGGAACTGGTAAATCTCAAACAATTGTTAACCTCGTTGCTCATTTGATTGCAAATGGTAAAACTGTTCTTGTTGCTTCTCGTATGGATAAGGCAGTTGATGTTGTTGCAGATAGATTGAATGATTTGGGTGCTCCATATTTGGCTTTACGAGCTGGCAGAATGAATTATCAAAAGCAATTGAGTTTGCAGTTGCAGGATTTGTTGGCGGGTAAAGTTGAATTGGATGAGGATGTTGATGATTTTATTTTTGCGGATACAAAAGATATGAAACAACATCTTGATTGTATGCGTGAAACCGAAGCAAAATGCGAAAAAATTATCAAACTTGAAAAAGCTTGGCACGATTTAAAATTCGATATAAAACAACAATCTGCAAATGTTGGAGAGATGGAATATATCAAGCATCCGTTGAAAAAATCCGAAATAGATTCAATAAATGATGTTATAAAAACATTGTCTGATAATATGGAAAAATCTGGATTGTTTGCTTCTTTTGCAAATATGTCTAGCCTACGACAATTGAAAAAGATTTTGAATATTAAAGATTTTGAAGTTGAACCAGAAAATTTAGATAGGCTTCGTGTAGAGCTTGATTTTATCACGCAAAAATGGAAGTTACGTAAGATTGAATCTGATATTCAGAAAACAGGTAATCTTCATGTGATGATGGAACAAATTCGCCAAATGAAGCGTAAGCAAAAAACTTTGGCAATAAATATTTTAAAAAGTACAAGACGTGAAGCAATTAAAGCTCTTTTGCGTGATGAAAAGAAACGTAGAAGAATAAAAGTTCATGCAATGTCTTTAGTAGAAAGAAGAAAAAATCTTCAAAGTCGAATTTTAGAAGAAGAAGATTTTAAACCTTTGTTGGAAGCTTTTCCTTGTTGGTGTGTAACAACTTATGCGGTGTCAGATTCTCTTCCTCTAAAACCTGGCATGTTTGATGTTGCAATAATTGATGAGGCTTCTCAGTGTGATATTGCAAGTTGTTTTCCTATAATGTACAGAGCAAAGAAAACTGTTGTTGTTGGAGATGATAAGCAACTTCCTCATTTGTCATTCTTGGAAAAAGCTAAAGAACAATCTTTCTTGAGTCAATATGGTATTCCAGATAAATACCAATTAATGTGGAGATTTAGAACAAATTCAATGTTTGATTTGGCAGACTATTATTCAATGAATTCAGTAATGTTGGATGAACATTTTAGAAGCTTGCCTCCAATTATTAATTTCTCAAATCATGAGTTTTATTCCGATAGAATTCGTGTGATGAGAAAAGATAAAGATGACGAATTGGCTCTTGAAATGATTAATGTTCCAGATGGTAAGGTTGATATGGATGCAACTCGTAATCTGCCAGAAATTGAAGCATTGGTTAAAACTTTGCATGAAATTATTATTGAAGATGAACGTAAAAATCCAGACAAACCTGTTACTATTGGGATTATTTCTCCATTTAGGGCGCAAGTTGAGCAGTTAAAAATATCTGTTCCGAAAGTTCTTTCTGATTATATGATTAAAAAACATCAGATTGAAATTGGTACAGCACATACATTCCAAGGAGATGAAAGAGATATTATACTTATGTCTTGGTCTTTTGCAAATAATTCATACCCTCAAAGTATAACATTCTTGCAAAAGCCAAACTTGTTCAATGTTGCAATAACAAGAGCAAAAAATAAATGTATAAATTTTGTTTCTCACGATATAGAAACAATGCCAGATGGACATTTTAGAAATTATGTTTCATTTATCAAACAATATCAAGAACGTAAGGCTGCGTTAATTAATAACGAAATTGATGAAAATATTTATAAAAATAAGTTAGAGCGAGAAGTTGCTACTGAAATTAGAAAACTTGAACATAAAGTTACAGCAGGTGTTGATATTGCGGGCTTGAGTGCGGATTTAGTTGTAGATGATAGTTTTGTTATTGAAATCGACGGTTTAGAAGATAGTCCAAAAGCTCATATTTCAAACATGAAAAAACAAGCCATATTGGAACGTTGTGGATTCAAGGTTAAGCGTATAACTTATAGAGAATGGCAATATTCAGCTAAGGCTTGTTTGGATAGAGTTCTTGCAATGGAATAAGATAAAAAGGAACGGCTTTATAACCGTTCCTTTTTTATACCTCTTTATATTTTTTTTGACCTTTTCTAACTTGTGGTTTTCCTGCTCGTCTAGTGTATTCTTTTATAATATCTTCTCCATTTGAATAATATAAAAATTCTTCCATAATTCCTTGGATTTGTTTTTCATTGCTTTTTGGAATGTATTGAGGTGAAAGGGTTAGGGAAATTATTTGTGGCTGAATGTTTTTATTCCTAATTGTTGTAATCATTTTGTTATAAGCTTGTTCTACTTCTTGAGGTTTAAGATTGTGTGACCAGTCTTCAGATGTGTCAAAGCCAGAATTACTTAAATAATCCATATCTATACTCAAAAAGACTTTTTTGTTTTTGAAATTTGGTAAGGTTTCTTCTGTACAAGTAATAAGTTTAAATTTTTTGTAATTTGGTTGTTTCAGCTTTTCGTAATCTTTTTTATATGCAAGCTCTTCTAAATATCCATTATTGGTATTAATAATTAAATCTTGGGTGTATGCTTTTTGGTGAACATTAGGGTTTACATCATCCTCATTTTTTTTATTGTTCCCTTCTAGTGCAATTGGTATATTATCAATATCTCTTTGTTTAAAATCATATTGCATCATTGCATTTGTTGCTTCCCCTTTTGGCATAACCCAATATATTGTTTCAATTTCTGGATTTTTTATTACTAATTCATTTATCCAATTATAAATTTCTGCCCCGAGTTTTGGTGAAATTTCTTGATAAACATATAAATCGCTGTGAGTATCAAAATTAATAACCGTATCTGGTATTTCAATTTGATTTTCTTTTGCTGTTTCAATTACATCTAGTGCTTGATTGTGGTCAATATTTATATCAATTAGTTGAAGTTTTTTACAAATAGTTCCAATTTTTATAGATTTTTGATTGTAAAATATTCCGAATAATAAAGCTGTCACAAGTATTATCGGGAGTAGTATGATTCCTAATTTTTTTAACTTTTCCATATTCCCTCTTTTGTTTAAAATTATACATTCTTGTAATCTGGTGTGTCAAATTAGGTTTTTGATTAATTTTACATAGAGTGTTTTTAATATAAGATAAAATAAAGAAGTAAAAATAGAAAAGGGTAAATAATGAAAAAAGTTTATATAGAAACGATGGGTTGTCAGATGAATAAATCCGATACAGAGAGAATGTTCGGTATGCTTTCAAATTTTGGTTATGAAGAAACTGATACTCCAAAAGATGCAGATTTGTTGATGGTTAATACTTGTTCAATTAGACAATTGAGTGAGGATAAGGCGTTTAGTTTGATTGGAACTTGGGGCAAATGGAAAAAAACAAATCCTGAGTTGAAAATTGGTTTTTGTGGTTGTGTTGCACAGCAAAAAGCTAAAGAAATTTTCAAGCGTGCTAATTATGTAGATTTCGTTCTTGGAACTCATAAAATTTATTCTCTTCCAGATATTATTAAAAAAATTAATGAAGGCGAAAAGGTTTGTGAGTGTGAAGAAACTAATGCGACAGAAGATGATAAAGCTGTAAAATATGACATCAATAGAGTTAAATCTGTAAATGCGTGGATTCCGATTACTGAAGGTTGCAATAATTTTTGTACTTATTGTATTGTCCCATACACTAGAGGCCGTGAACGTTCTAGACTTCCAGAAACCATATTGAAAGAAGTTAAGGATGCTCTAAATTCTGGTTTCAAAGAAATAACTTTACTTGGGCAGAATGTTGATAGTTACGGAAAAGATTTTAAAGATAAGAATTATCGTTTAGCTGATTTGCTCCGTGACGTGAATGCAATTGAGGGTAAATTTAGAATACGTTTTGTGACCTCTTATCCAACAGATATTACTGATGAACTAATCAATACTGTTGTAGAATTGGATAAAGTTTGTGAATATTTTCATATCCCTATGCAATCTGGGAGTTCAGAAGTTTTGAAAAAAATGAATAGACGATATGATAGAGAAACTTATTTCAAGATTGCAAATAAAGTTAGAGAAATGGTTCCAGACGTTACAATAACGAGTGATTTCATTGCAGGTTTCCCAGGTGAAACTGAAGAACAGTTTGTTGAAACTTTGACGGCTATGGATGAATTAGGTCTGGATTATTCTAATACTGCGGCATATTCTCCTAGAGAAAAAACAGTTGCAGCAAAATGGGTTGATAAATATATTGATGAAGATACTAAATTCGAGCGTTTAGCAAGATTGAATGAGCAAAATAGAAAATGTTGTCTTGCATCAAACAAAAAATTCATTGGTAGAGAATTAGAAGTTTTGATTGAAAATTTTGAAAACCATAAAGGTAAGAATGTAATTACAGGAAGAACAAGGAATAATAAAATTGTTCATATCCCTTACGATAAAGATTTGACTGGTGAATTTGTAAATGTAAAAATTACTGGTGTTAAAACTTGGTATTTACAAGGTGAAATGGTTTAATAAAATCAAGATGTGAGGTTTTATGATGAATTTGCTTAAGCGATTGATGGTGTTATCGATAACTATTTCTTTAACAATAATGCCGAATCTTGCTTTAGCAAATTCGGCAGAAACTTCTAATCCGATAAAAGGTTCTGTTTCTTTAGATATTACTCCATATTGTAAAGATTGGAATTCGAATCAGGCGTTTAATATAATAAATCATATTGGGGCGAAACTTATTTCCAATAATGATATTGATACAAAAATACAATTTGTTGTCGTGGATAAAGAAGATGCAAACGCTTCTACAAACATAAACAATCAAATATCTGTTTATTCTGGACTTTTGAAATATGTGGAAACGGAAGATGAGTTAGCTTATGTCATAGGACATGAGATGGGGCATGTTGAAAAAAGTCATGTTAAAAAGAGCCTTGCTCGAAATATTTTGACAAGAACTGCTGGCGTTGCAGGTTCGGCGTTAGTTCTTGTTAGTTGGATAAATGATTCTTCAAAACTTGCTAAAACGGGGACAATTTTGGCGGGTTCTTCTGTTGCTGGTGAATTGGTTAATAAAAAATTATCAAGAGGGCAAGAAACAAAATCAGATTTAGTTAGTATTGATTATATGGTAAATGCTGGGTATAATCCTCTTGCTTCAATTTCTATGTTAAATAAAATTTCTGGAAATTATTTTGACTTTTTCTCCGATCATCCATCTGGAGAGAAGCGAATTAAAAAAGCTTACAACTATATTCAAGAAAAATACCCAGAATATATTAAAAAGGGGTATCCAACAACTTCTTATAAAAGAGCTTTGAAAATTGTTCAACCAGAATAATTTTGACTGAATGTAAAAATTTTGTTATTATATTTTTGTAAATTAGAGAGGCAAAATGAAAACATCAGATATTGTTGGTATAATCTTGATTATTTTAGCTGTAACTTTTGTTATTTCGCTATCTCCATCTTCAAAAGATAAATCTCGACCCCCGAAATCATCTTCTCAAAAGTTGACGGAGGTAACTCCTTCATATACCCCATCAATATATGGTGCGGAGCAAATTCCTAGTTCTATTTATAAAAACACTTTGGGGAATGATACTTTTTACGAAGTAATAAACCCAAAGAATGAGAAGAAACGTGTATTTTGGGCTTATGCTGATTGCCCAGTTGGAAAAACTTTGAAATCTGATATAGATTCAATTTTGGAAATAAATGGTTTAGAAAACTATTATGTTCATGATGGGAATTTAATGAGCGGTGAAATGATTGTCAAATGTAATAACCAATCTATGGAATGTGTTGAACCATATTTGTACGACAATTGCTCCGATAATATTTGTATAATTAATCCTCCTAAAAAAGAACTTATAAAAGTTCCAAACAATGATACTGCAACTCTTGAAAAGAAATTATTACAGATGAAAAATTGGTAACATTTTAAGCTTCTTTAACTAAATGTCCTTTTTTGTATGACCCTAAATATCTGAAAAATGAAGCTTTAGGTTTGATTTCTTCAATTGCTTGTAACATCTCGGTATTTCCTAGATGACCGTCAAAGTTTACAATAAAAATGTATTCATTTGGCTCAAATTTTGATGGGCGTGATGATATGTAAGAAAGATTAATTCCGTGTTCTAAAAATATTTTTAAAATTTCTAATAATGCTCCAGGGGTATGATTTGTTCTGAATGCGATGGTTGTTTTATCTTTCCCTGTTGGCATTGTTTCAACATCCCCAATTAAGATATATCTCGTTTTGTTATTTTTATCATCGTGAATATTCTCTTTTAAGACATTCAACATGCAAGTTTCGGCAATTTTTTTATTCCCAATAGATGCATACGTTAAATTGTAGTTTCTTAAATCAAAAGCGGATTCAAGCATTGTTGGTGCTTCGATTAAGTTTAAATTTCTTGGTAATTCATTTTGAATAAATTCGTGACATTTGCCAATAAGTCTAGGGGTTGCAATCAATCCTGTGATACTATAAAATTCCGTTGTTTTGGATAATAGACAGTATTCAATTGGCATAATGAGTTCAGAGATTATTCTTATATTTGGATTTTTGCAGAGTATCAAATTGTCTAAAGATTCTCGGATGGTCCCATCAAGGGTGTTTTCAACGGGAAGAACACCTACTGTATCGGGATTTTTTGCAACATAGTCAACTATTTGTTTAATTGTTGTTAGTGGAGTTGAAAATCTACCTTCGAGTTTTAACATATGACAAAATTCATCTTTTGCCATTTCAGAAAAAGATGTTTGTGGTTCTAGGTATGCAATATTCCGTATCATTTCAAAATTAGACATTTACTTAACTCCGTATTTCTATTAGAATTATACCAGAAAGATAAAGGAGAGGGTATGGCTGATATAAAATTTGGAACTGATGGCTGGAGAGCTGTCGTTGGAAAAGATTTTAACGAAGAGAATGTTGGAATTGTTTCAAAGGCAATTGGAAAATATGTTTTTGATACTTATGGAATTTATAAAACAATAATTGTAGGTTATGATCCAAGAAATATGGCAAAAGAATTTTCGATGCAATGTGCAAAAATTCTTAGCGATTTAGGTTTCAAAGTTTTATATAGTGACAAGGTTATTCCTACCCCAGTGTTAGCATATAATGCTCAATTCCTTGATGCTTGTGCAGTAATGTTTACTGCCTCTCATAACCCTCCAGAATATTTAGGGATTAAATTTATTCCAGATTATGCGGGCCCTGCAACATCTGAAATTACAGATGAAATTGTTTCAAATTTTGGTAAAAGTTTTAATTCTCATATAAAAGGGAAATTGATTTATACAGATTTTTCAAACAACTATTTTAATCGAATAAAAGAAATTATTGATTTTTCAAAAATTAAGGATATGAAAAAGAGAATAATTTTTGATGGTTTATATGCGGCAAGTATTGGTTATTTTGATAAGTTGTTATCTGATAACGGGATTGAATATGACAGTATTCATATGTATCATGATACAAATTTCGGTGGCGGAATGCCTGAGCCTAAACCTCAATATATGTCAGAGATGATTAACTACATAAAATCTCATAATGACTATGTTGGCTTTGCGAATGATGGTGATTCGGATAGGTTTGGAGTTGTAAATGAAAATGGAGAATATGTTACTCCAAATGAAATTATTGCAATCTTATTAATGCACTTAAAAACAAATAAAAAATATTCAGGCTGTTTGGTAAAAACAGTTGGTGCAAGTTTGATGCTAGATATTGTTGCTCAAAAACTTGGTGTTGAAGTTGTGGAAACTCCTGTTGGATTTAAACATGTAGGGGCTGCAATGCGAAAATACAATCCAATTATTGCAGGTGAGGAATCTGGAGGGTTGAGTATTCAAGGTCATATCCCAGAAAAAGATGGCATTTTGGCAAACCTTTTGGTTTTAGAAGCTATGGCATACCAAGGTAAATCTTTAGTTCAATTGCAAAACGACTTAAAGGATTTTGTAGGCTGTTCATTCCACAATACAAGAGTTGACAAACGTTTAGAAAATGTAGATGAAATTAAGCCTGTACTGGATAAATTTTCTCAAATGGAAGAAATTATTGACCAAAAAATTTCAAAAAAAGATTTTAAAGACGGGGTGAAGTTGTATTTGGAGGATGGAACAACTTGGATTTTGGTTCGACCATCTGGGACAGAGCCTCTTTTGAGAATTTATATGGAAAGTGATTCTTTAGATAAAATTGAGAAAATAAAAGCAATGTTATAAAAAGGACTAAGAGGGAAGAATTTCTTCCCTCTTTTATATTGAGAAATAATGGGCATATTATTTTTTTAAGTTCTGTAAATTTATATCAATTAAAAGTGACAAAAAATGAATTTACGAGTTTTGTAACTTGTAAAATTGAAATGAAAGGAAATAATATGCAAATTCAAAATAATACCCCAAATGCAAATCCCAATTTTGGTATGGCATTTCGTAAGCCTGTTGATATTGATAAATATGCAAAATACATCACAGAATATGAATCTCCTAGACGAGCAGTAGCAGCATCAAATGATTTTATTAGAAGTCACTTAGCAGATACTCATTTTGATATGGAAATGGGTTCTGACAATTCAATAAAAATTGTTGCAAAAACTCCAGAAGGAAGAAAATTCTTAGATAAAACTGGCGGAGAAAAGAAGTTTCCAAAAAATGGTAACTATTCATTTTCTAAATTAGAAGAAAAACAATTAGAAATTGAAGAACGCAGAGATGCCTTGGAAAAGGCTGGAGCTTCGAAATTTAAAATGTTTTTCTTTAACATTAACTCTTCTATTGAAATGTTTATACGAAAGTTTAAATCTAAGGAACTTTCTCCAAAAGATTTGTTGCCTGCTAACATGAGGGAAGCAGATAAATTCGTAAGTGATTCTGAAAAAATTATCAATAATGAAATAACTTTGAGAAATTCATTGAATGAATTATTCGGGTCATAATGTAAAAATTTGTTACAAAATCTTCTCTAAAACTCTTTGTAACAAAACTAAACAAACATGGGAAAGCACGGTTGACACTATGTTTTGTTTATCCTAAGATATATATGCTTGAAGTATAGTAGTAAAATATCCGAAATATTTTAAATAGCGAACTTCAGGAGTGGAAATAGTTTCAGGTATTGTATTTTCAAGATTTGAAATAAAATCCACAAAGGTAGTACATAGAAAAAGAAAAAGGAATTCAAATGGCTAACAGCACTAAGAAAAACAGAATCAGAGTTTGTTTGAAAGCTTATGATCACAAACTAATTGATGTATCTGCTGAAAAAATCGTAGAAACAGCAAAAAGAACAGACGCTCAAGTAGCTGGACCTATTCCTTTACCTACAAAAAGACGTATCTATTGTGTATTGCGTTCACCACACGTTGATAAAAAATCTCGTGAACATTTCGAAATGAGAACTCACAAACGCATTATCGATATTTACGAACCAACTCAACAAACTATGGATGAGTTACGTAGATTAGATTTACCAGCAGGTGTTGATATCGAAGCAAGATAGTTGCTGAGATCCCTGCTAAATGAAAATTGAATAAGCATTATGCATAAATAATGTGATCTACTACCCGTCATTGTCCGAGTTCTGGGCAAGTAGGCGGTGGAAGGTGAAAGTCCTTCAAAAGAGGTAAAAGAACAGTAAGCAAAAGTAGCGCTCGCAAGAGAAAATGCAAACTCGAGGATAATCCTTGTGATTACGGACACGAGCGAGCAAGAAAGGTAGAATATGACACTAGGTGTAATAGGAAAAAAAGTTGGAATGACTCAAATCTTTGACGAACAAGGTTTGGCTATCCCTGTAACAGTTATCAAAGTTGATGAAACTGTTGTTACTCAAGTTAAAACAGTTGAAACTGATGGTTATAACGCTATCCAAGTTGGTACAGTTGCAGCTAAAGAAAAACACTTGACAAAAGCTCAATTAGGTCATTTCAAGAAAAATAACTTATCAAATTACAGACATCTTCAAGAATTCAGAGTTGAAAACCCACAAGATTACAAAGTAGGCGATAAGGTTGAACTTTCAGTATTAGAAAATGTTGAAAAAGTTGACGTAACAGGTAAATCAATAGGTAAAGGTTTCCAAGGTACAGTAAAAAGATGGAACTTCGGAAGAGGACCTATGGCTCACGGTTCTAAAAACCACAGAGAACCTGGTTCAATCGGTGCAGGTACAACTCCTAGCCGTGTTATCAAAGGTAAAAGAATGGCTGGTAACATGGGTAACGAAAGAGTTACAATTACTAAATTGAAATTAGTTAAGGTTGATTCAGCTAACGGTTTAGTTCTTGTTAAAGGATCTGTTCCTGGATGCGAAGGTAGATTGGTAACAATCGTTCCTACAAGAACTAAATGGAACTAAGCTAATAATAGACAAGGACAAGTCTTAAAAATCGGCTGGTCGTGCCAAATAAAGCAAATATGCAAGCGGTAAGCAGTCTTAAACGGAAAATAGTTAATTAAAAGGAAAATTAAAATGTCAAAAGAAATATTAAGTACAAATGGAGAAAAATTAGGCGAAATCACATTAGAAAAAAGTGTTTTCGGTGTTGAACCTAATTTACACGTAATGCACTTAGCATTAAGAAGACAATTGAACAATGCTCGTCAAGGCAGTGCTTGTGCTAAAACAAGAGCAGAAGTTGCTGGTGGCGGAAGAAAACCTTGGAAACAAAAAGGTACTGGTAGAGCAAGAGCTGGTTCTCTTCGTTCACCATTGTTCGCTGGTGGTGGTGTAATCTTTGGACCAAAACCAAGAAGTTATGCTTTCAACATGCCTCAAAAAGCTAGACAATTAGCATTAAGATCTGCTTTGTCAGCTAGAGAAGCTCAAATTGTTGTAGTAAAAGATTTCTCAACAATTGCTGAACCAAAAACAAAATTGATGGTTAGTGCATTAAAATCATTGAACGTAAACGGTAAAGTTTTAGTTGTAGCAGATTTCAAAGCTGAAGAAAACAAAAATCTTGAATTATCAGCTAGAAATATCCCAAGCGTAAAACTTTTATTACCAACAAACTTAAATGTGAAAGATTTATTGGAAGCTGATTTTGTTGTTATGACTGAATCTGCTGTAAATGAAATTACAGAAAGGTTACAATAATGAGTAAAGAAACAGAAAGACTATACGACGTAATTAAAAAATCATTAATTACAGAAAAATCAGTGGCAGCAACAGAAAATGCACAATATACTTTCGAAGTAAAAAAAGATGCAACTAAAATTGAAATTGCTAAAGCTGTTGAATTAGCTTTTCCAGGAAGAAAAGTTACAAAAGTAAGAACAGTATATATGCCATCTCACGAAAAAAGAATGGGATATAAATTCGGAAGAACTGATTCTTCTAAAAAAGCCATCGTAACAATCGAAGGCGAACCAATCGAATTCGTAGGAGTTTAATCCAAGAATTCACGAGGGGCGAAAAGGCATATGTCCCTAAAGTAGTAAGATAAAGCCAACAAAAGGAGAAAAATAATAATGGCAATCAGAAAAATTAATCCTACGTCTCCAGGACAAAGAGGCATGACAAAAAGTGATTACCAAGAAGTCACTACATCAACTCCTGAAAAATCATTGTTAAAATCATTGAATAAAACAGCAGGAAGAAATAATACAGGTAGAATTACATGTCGTCATAAAGGTGGCGGTGTAAAAAGAACTTACCGTGTAATCGATTTCAAAAGAGAAAAATTCGGCGTACCTGCAACAGTTAAAACTATTGAATACGATCCGAACAGAAACGTAAGAATTTCACTATGCTTCTATGCAGATGGTGAAAAAAGATACATTCTAACTCCAGAAGGTTTGAATGTTGGTGATGTAATTGTTAGTGGTCCAGAAGCTCCAGTTCAAACTGGTAACGCTCTTCCATTAGAACTTATTCCATTAGGTACAATTGTTCACAACATCGAATTAAACCCAGGTCGTGGCGGAGTTATGGTTAGAGCAGCTGGTAATGCAGCTCAAGTAATGGCTAAAGAAGGTAACTATGTAACAATCAAACTTCCATCTTCAGAAATGAGAATGGTAAGAAAAGAATGTATGGCTACAATCGGTATGTTAGGTAACTCAGAATTCAAAAACTTATCAATCGGTAAAGCTGGTAGAAAACGTTACTTAGGTATCAGACCAACTGTACGTGGTGTAACTATGAACCCTTGCGATCACCCTCACGGTGGTGGTGAAGGTAAAACTGGTCCTGGTGGAAACCCTAAAACACCTTGGGGTAAACCAGCACTTGGTTACAAAACTCGTAAGAAGGGTAAAGCTTCTGATAAGTTAATCGTTAGAAGAAGAAAAAAATCTAGATAATTAAGGTAGAGGGAAAAAGTGAGAAATCACTTTCCTCCCTTTCCCAAATTCACAAAAAAGTAAAAGGAGAAATAAATGGCACGTTCATTAAAAAAAGGTGCATATGTAGAAGAAGCTCTACAAAAGAAAATAGACAAAATGAATGCTAACTCTGAAAAGAAAGTTATCAAAACTTGGTCAAGAGCATCAATGATAGTACCTGATATGTTAAACCATACAATTGCTGTACACAACGGTAAAACTCACGTACCTGTTTATATTACAGAACAAATGGTTGGACACAAATTAGGTGAATTCGCTCCAACAAGACTATTCAAAGGTCACGCAGGTTCTGATAAAACTGCAAAAAGAGGTTAGTAAGTAAATCCCAAAGTGATATTTATTAAATAAAGGATAATTAAAATGGAAGCAAAAGCAAAACAAACAGATATAAAAATGACAGCTAGAAAACTTCGTAGAGTAATCAACGAAGTTAGAGGTAAAGCTGTTGTTGAAGCTCAAGATATGTTACGTTTTATGCCTTATTTTGCAGCAAGAGTAGTTGAAAAGAACTTGAAGGCTGCCGTAGCGAATGCTCGTGAACAATATGGCGTAGCTCCAGAATCATTAAAGATTTCTCAAATCTTTGCTGATGAAAGTGTTACATACAAACGTGCAAGAACAAGAGCACAAGGTCGTATGTATTCAAGAATGAAACGTACATCACACCTTACATTAGTAGTTAGTGATACAACAAAATAGGAAAGTAATAAAATGGGACAAAAAACACATCCAACCGGATTTAGAGTAGGAATTATCCAAGACTGGGCTAGCACCTGGTATGCAAAATGGAAAGACTACAAAACATTTGTAGCAGAAGATGCTAAAATTAGAAAATTCGTAAAGAAAAAACTATACGCTGCTGGTGTATCTAAAATTTGGATCGCTAGAAAAGCACAAAACACAACAATCACAGTTGTAACAGCAAAACCTGGTATAGTTGTTGGTCGTGGCGGACAAGGTATTGATGAACTTCGTCAAGAAGTAACAAAATACATTGGCAAACCTGTAATTATAAACGTAGTTGAAGTAGCAAGAATTGATGCAGATGCTCAATTAGTTGCAGAAAATATTGCTCAACAATTAGAAAAACGTATTGCATTCCGTCGTGCAATGAAACAAGCTATGCAAAGAACAATGAGATCTGGTGTTCAAGGTATCAAAGTTATGGTATCAGGTCGTTTAGGTGGAGCTGAAATTGCTCGTTCTGAATGGGCTAAAGAAGGAAGAATTCCTCTTCAAACATTAAGAGCAGATGTAGATTTCGGTTTTGCAGAAGCAGATACAATTATGGGTAAAATTGGCGTAAAAGTTTGGATTTTCAAAGGTAACTTAATGCCTGGTGAAAAAGCAGACAAAAACGTTAAATTAAAAAGTGGCAAGGACTCTGAAAAGGGTTCAAGACGCCCAAGACGTGGCAGAAATGTTGAAACAACATCAGATGCAAAGTAAGGTATAAAAAATAATAGGAGCAAAATATAATGTTACAGCCTAAAAAGACTAAATACCGCAAAATGATGAAAGGCAGAATGAAAGGTACTGAAACAAGAGGTACAAAACTTGAATTCGGTCAATACGCTCTTCAAGCCGTAGAGCCAGGTTGGATTACCAGCCGTCAAATCGAGGCTGCACGTCGTGCAATGACTCGTGAAATCAAACGTGGCGGTAACGTTTGGATTAAAATATTCCCAGATAAACCAATTACTGCAAAACCTGCTGAAACTCGTATGGGTTCTGGTAAAGGTAACGTAGAATACTGGGTAGCAGTTGTTAAACCAAATAGAATTCTATTTGAACTTGATTACTTCGATAGAAGTGTTGCAGTTAACGCATTAGAATTGGCTGCACAAAAACTTCCTATCAAAGTTAAGATTGTTGAACAACCAAGAGAACAGGCAAAATAAGTTCTTCCTTAACAAAAAGTCGAAACCTCGACAGGTCGGTATAAGGTAAGGATTAAGATAAAGGAAAATAAATAATGAAATTAAGTGAAATGCGTGAAAAATCAGTAGAAGAATTGCAAACAGCGATTGTTGATTGGAAAAAACAATTATTAGAATCAAGATTGCAATTATCTACTCATAAGTTAGAAAATACAGCAAGTATTTCTAAAACTAAAAAACTTATCGCTCAAGCAAAAACAATAATAACAGAAAAAGGGGTACAAAATGCCTAAAAAAGAAAAACAAGGAATTGTAGTTAGTAATAAAATGGACAAAACAGTAGTTGTTAAAGTTGCTGATTATGAGCCACATCCTAGATACAAAAAAATTATGGAATCTAATAAACACTACAAAGCACATGATGCTGAAAACGTTTGCAATATCGGCGACATTGTTAGAATTGTTGAAGCAAAACCAATGTCAAAAGATAAACGTTGGGCAGTAGCAGAAGTAGTTGAAAAAGCTAGATAGTTTGTGGAAACACGGGCTATCTTAGCCCGAACCCTTTTCGGGATTTCTAAGATAGAATGCAGCATTACCAAAGAGTAATGAGAGGCAAGCGTAGTAGATTAAAATACTAAAAGGAAAGAAAAATGATACAACAAGAAACAAGACTAGAAGTAGCAGATAACACAGGTGCAAAACAATTGTTATGTATCCGTGTTATGGGAAGCTCAAATAAAAAATTTGCAGCAGTAGGTGATGAAATCACTGCTTCTGTAAAAGATGCGACTCCTAATATGGCTGTGAAAAAAGGTGAAGTTGTACGTGCAGTTATTGTAAGAACTAAAGCAGACATCAAACGTAATGATGGTTCAGTTATCAGATTTGATGAAAACGCAGCGGTTATTATCAATAAAGACGGCAACCCAAGAGGTACACGTGTTTTCGGATCTGTTGCTCGTGAATTAAGAGACAAAGGTTATATGAAGATCGTTTCTCTTGCACCGGAAGTAATCTAGTTCTTAATGAATGTAAGTGAGTTTAGAAGTAGATTACCCCGATTAAGTGAAAACTTTTGAGGGTGGAACATGTAATAGGCCGACAAGGTCAGTCCATGAAAGTTAATAACCAGGAGAAAAAAATGACTAACAAAGATAAAAAAAGCTTGCATGTAAAAACTAGCGACAGAGTCGTAGTTATTGCAGGTAAAGACAAAGGAAAAATCGGTAACGTAAAAAAAGTTGACACCGTAAAAGGCAAAGTAGTTGTTGAAGGTGCTAACATGGTTACTAAAGCTCAAAAACCTCAACCAGCTGCAGGTATTCAAGGCGGACTTATCAAATTAGAAGCTCCATTGGATTCTTCAAATGTAATGATTGTTTGCCCAGCTTGCGAAAAAGCTACAAGAGTAGAAATGAAAGTTATCGATGGCAAAAAAGTTCGTGTTTGCAAAAAATGCGGTGAACAACTAGATGCTTAATGTGCAACTCGTTGCGACATTAATACCAATAGTAAAGGAAAAGAAAAATGACAGTAACAAAAAACTTAAAAACAAAATACACTGAAGACGTAGTTCCAGCTTTGAAAGAAAAGTTTGGCTACAAAAACGATCACCAAGTTCCAAAATTAGTAAAAATCGTTTTGAACATGGGTGTTGGTGAAGCTTCACACAACTCAAAAATTGCAGAAGCAATTGAAGCTCAATTAACAAAAATTGCTGGACAACACGCAGTAGTTACAAAAGCTAAAAAATCAATCGCTTCATACAAATTGAGAGAAGGAATGCCAGTTGGAGCAATGGCAACATTGCGTGGCGAAAGAATGTATGATTTCTTGCAAAAATTAATTTGCGTAGTTCTTCCAAGAATCAGAGACTTCCGTGGTATCAGCCCAAAAAGTTTCGATGGAAGAGGAAACTATACATTAGGCTTGAAAGAACAAGCATTGTTCCCTGAAATCACTTATGAAGAAGTAGATTTAGTTAAGGGTATGAACGTTTCAGTTATCACAACTGCTGAAACAGATGAAGAGGCAAGAGAATTGTTAAGACTTCTCGGAATGCCATTCAAAGGTAGTCACAAACAATAAGTACAGATAGGAGAAATTCATGGCTAAGAAAGCGATGATTAACAAAGAACTTAGACGAGAAAAACTTGCTGCTGCCGGAAAATACCCAACAGTAAGACTACACAACAGATGCAGTATTTGTGGTAGACCTCACGGTTTTCATAGAGATTTCGGTTTGTGCAGAATCTGTTTAAGAAAAATGGCTCACCAAGGTTTGTTGCCTGGTGTAACAAAAGCAAGCTGGTAGTTTGTTTAAGCTATTATTCTGAGTTAATAAATTTTAAAAGAGCGGTACTACTACCGCTCTTTTTGTATTGACATTGTTTGCGTATAAGTGTTATACTCTCCAAGTCTTTATAATTTTAGGATGGTAATGGATTATGTTTTACGGAGAAGAAGAACAAAAAGTGAATGGAGATTCCATGAGTGACATAAATGCGGAGTTGGAGCATTTTAACTGGGGTGCTTTTTTCTTAGGTTGGATATGGGCTATATTTAATGGTGCATGGCGTGATATATGGCCAGTATTTCTTATCCAAGTATTGTTCTTTATTGTTGGACAATTCTTTTTGGGATTTGTTTTCGGTATTCTTTTTCTTCTTTTGGAAATATATATTGGGAAAAAGGGTAATGAATGGGCTTATTATGGGACTAAAAAATGGAAAAATCTAGAACATTTTAGAAAAGTCCAACGAAATTGGGTAGGGGCATCAATTGCTGCAAGTATAATTTTAAACTTTAGTTTGACTTTTATCGTGATGTTATTTGGTATGTCTTTGGCTGCAAATCCTGCGTTTAAAGCTCGTAAAAAAGCCCAAGCAAGACAAGCAAAAAAACTTGAAAAGTCCTCTGAATACCCAACTATCAGTGTTTCTAAGGATATAAATTATTCATTCTCAACGATAAAACCAGAAACTTTGGATTATTTGAAATCTCGAAGTGAAATTAAAGATTATTTTGATGGTAAAAAATTAGTAATCTATTTTACAGGTGCGGATTGTCCTTATGCTCAAGTTTTTGAAAAAGCTCTGGAGCCTATCAAAAATAGTTCTACTATGTCATCAGTTTTTAATTTTTATGCAGCAGAAGCTTCTGGAATGAAAACTTTCTCTTCTCAAGAAGATGCTCAAGCTGATATAGATTTTAATAATTCATGCCATGAATTTTGTGTTATAAATACAAAAAATGGTCAAATGTTTGCAATTGATGGCGTTGGGGAAACAGAAGCCTCAACAGTGGGGTTGATTTTATTTCAATTAGCAAATTGGTAAAAATTAGTAATCTATTCTCAGAATAAATAAAAGGGGCATGCAATACGCATGTCCCTTTATGGTTTAATTATAATAGTTATTAAAATTCTAAAAGAACTTTTAGGGTATCTTTTTCTTTATTCTTTTCAAATCCTTCTAGTGCATTATCAATTGAATATGTTGCAGAAATTAGCGGAGAAAAATCAATTCTTTCTGATTTAAGCATTCTCAATGCTGCTGGGAATTGTCCGCAACGTGATCCAAGAACTGTTATTTCATCAATAACAATTGGAGCTAAGTTGAATTCTTTTGATGCTGCAACAGTACTTTTTAAAACTAAAACACCACGTGGTTTTGTTAATGCTAAAGCTGTTTCAAAGCCAGAAATTGAACCTGTTGCTTCTACAACAACATCGTATTTTTTCTCGATTGGGAAATCATTTAATAATGAAGTTTCAACCCCTTGAGCTTTTGCAATATCAAGTTTGTTTTGGTGTTTCCCAACTAATGTTACATCAGTATTTTGAGCATTAAGTGCCAAAGCAGTGATTAAACCAAGTTTTCCATCGCCTAGAACTACAACTTTTTCAAATGGTTTGATGTGATGTTGTTCTGTGATTTCTAACGCAGCTGCAAGTGGTTCAACAAAGACTGCTTGGCAATCTGGTACGTTTTCAGGTACTTCAAAAAGCACTTCTGTTGGCATTGTAAAATATTCTGCAAAAACACCGTCTTTTCGGAAAATCCCAAGAGTGTGTCTATCTGGGCAGTGTCGATATAATTTTTCTGCACACCATGGGCAATTTGGATCTTTGCAACCATAGCTAATTTCTGGAACAACTCGTTTGCCAACTAGTGATTTGTCTTCTCCATTTACTTCTTCAACTACCCCAACGGCTTCGTGACCAAGAATTCCATCGTACCCCATGTATCCTTTTGTGATTTCATAATCTGTATTACAAATTCCCGCTAATGTCACTCGAACAAGTGCTTCTCCTTTTTTAGGAATTGGTTTTTGGTAATCATTTACCAATTTTAATTCGTTATCTTTTGTGAATACTACTGCTTTCATTTATTTATCTCTCCTTTTTTTATTTTAATCTTCTATGGCTTTCCAATCTTTGGAAACTTTGTTTAAAACTTTTGACGTATCATCCTTCCCCAGTAGAATTTCTTGAACTGCGGCATTTACGATGTTATTAATATCTTTTTGTCCTTTTTGAGTTTTGAATACTGGTTGAACTTTGTTTAATTGTTTTGCACTGATTACTCTTGCTTTTGACATTAAATCATTGCTGTCGTATTTTGTGTAAAAATTATTCTGAAGTGTTTTTTGATTAACAGCAAGAACATTGGTTAGTTTTGCGAGTTCAAGTTGATTTTTATCATTTGTTAAAAATAGTGCAAATTGTAAGGCTTCATCTTTGTGTTTTGCTCGAGATGGAATAACAAAATTCATCAAAGAAAAATCATTTTGCCCAAGTTCTCCTGTGATTTGTGGTGCAATGTCTGTATTTGCATATGTTGATGGAGCATTTTCTTTTATCATGTTTAAAAAGTTTGCTCCAGCTCCTATAAGAAGTATATTTTCAGACATATATTTTTCGAGTGCTTCTTGGAGTGTCATTGTTACAGTTTCTTTTGGGATTAAATCTTTTGAATACATTGTACGAAATTTATCAAATACTTCAACTGATTTTTTTGAATTTATTGCGGTTGAATTTGCACATCCATACTTGTTTAATATTTTTAGCATTGTGTCATTTTCTGTTATATTTGGCAAGAAAATATATGCTCCAGTATTTTTTCTTACTTGGGGTGCGAAGTTTTTTATTTCATCGTAAGTTTGCGGAATTGTGATTTGTGCTTTATTAAGAAGTTTTTTGTTATAAATAGTGATTGCACTTGTTGCATACCAAGGAATTGAGTATATTTTTCCATTGGTTTTCAAGGAATTAAGAATTTCTTGGTTAAATTGGGTAGTTTTTTCTTGCGGAATTTCTTGCAAAGCTCCTTTGTGTGCAAGAGTAGAAGAAAAATCAGGATTAAGGTTAACCAAATCTGGAGGATTATCACTGAGAACTGAAGCTAAAGTTCTTTTTTCTCCCTCAGAAAAAGGTACATCTACCCATTTAATTTTAATGTTAGGGTTTTCGGCTTCAAATTCTTTTATAACGCCATTTATATATGGTGCAAAATCATTCATTTGGAGAGTCCAGAAAACAACTTCATTATTCTCTTGTTTTTTTGAAAAAACAAAGAATATACTGGTTAAAAGTATCAATGTGGTAACAATTACAATCCAAAAATTTTTATTCAAATTAATATTCCTTTGTAAAAAATACTTACCCCTGTTATAATTATACTATGAATAATTTATTTACGGCATTAGAAAATCAAAATAAGCAAATCCCACTTGCGGAAATATTAAGACCAAAAACTATTGAAGACTTTTTGGGTCAAAGCAATGTGATATCTCCAAACAGTCCGATTTTAAATTTGCTCAAAACGAATAGATTATTTTCTTTAATTTTCTGGGGAACTCCAGGATGCGGAAAAACAACTTTAGCAAGGCTTATTGCCACCAAAACTAATGCGAATTTTATAGAGATTTCTGCCGTAACCTCTGGGGTCAAAGATATAAAAGATGCTGTTGATAAGGCTAAAGAAGCTCTTCGTGCGGGACAAAAGACAATTTTGTTTATCGATGAAATTCACAGATACTCTAAAACTCAACAAGATGCACTTCTTCCTCATTTGGAAAATGGAACATTATTTTTAATTGCTTCGACAACCGAAAATCCGTCATTTCAAGTTGTCCCTGCATTGCTTTCAAGGGTACAAGTTGTTCGCTTAAATCCTATAAATGATGAAAGCATGGCTCAGATTATTAAACGAGGATTTAGTTATTTGGCAACGCATTATACTTTGATGGAATGTGAAAGTGGAGTTTTAGATTTTATTATAAATTTAGCTCGTGGAGATGCTCGTTACGCACTCAATATTGTTGAGAATGCGTATTTTGCAAGTGATTTGAGGGATAACAAAAGAATTCTGACGGTTAAAACAATTGAAGAAATTTGTCAACAACGCAATACAAGATATTCTCGTCAAGAACATTATGATTGTGCTTCTGCTTTTCAAAAGAGTTTAAGAGGCAGTGACCCTGATGCTGCAATTTATTATTTGGCGAAAATGATTGTTGCGGGTGAAGATCCTAGATTTATTGCAAGACGTTTAATCACTTGTGCTGCTGAAGATGTTGGAAATGCAGATCCAAATGCGTTAAATGTTGCAGTTAATGCTTATAAAGCGGTTGAACTTTTAGGGCTTCCAGAGGGAAGAATTCCACTTGCACAAGCAGTGATTTATGTTGCAAGAGCTAAAAAATCTAATGAGGCTATTTGTGCAATTGATATGGCATTATCTGATATTTCTGCTGGAAAAGATTTCGCACCCCCAATGCACTTGCGGGATGCACATTATAAAGATGCACAAAAGTATGGTTTCGGGGTTGGTTATGTATATTCCCATGAAAATCCCGAAGTAGAGCAACAGTTTTTGCCTGATGAATTAATCGGAACTAAATATACAAAAGATTAATTTATGCTATTACTAGTGCCATTATCATTTCTTCTTCTTGAAGGTTATAAACGGCATCTAACAATAATGGGATAAGCTCTGGATCTTCATTGTATGTTCCTTCAACTTTAATATCGTTCCCAAAGAGTTTTTTATTTTTAATTCTCAAAGACATGTTATCGCTAGATAATTTGTAACCAACAAATTTTGAATCTAATTTAACATTAATATCTTTGTCTTTAAATTTTCCTTTAATATTATATCCGCCCCAACTTTCAGATGCTTTTAGGTCAACAGGTTCGCCTCCAATATCTCCAACGATTTTTTTTGAGAAGATACTTTCTTTAATTGTTAAATTAATATCTTTGCCATTCACATTTCCAGTCAATGTGTTACTTTTAAGAAATTTCCCATTGTTGCATATTGAAAAATTTGTATCTCCAACAGCCCCTTTAAGGGTTCTTTTGGTTAAGGTTGTTGAGCAAGATACATTAAATTTTTGATTTGCAAAACTTCCCTCAGTATTTTCTACTTTCTCTGTTTTGGCGTTGCTTCCTGAAAATTGGACTGTATCGGCTTTGATTTTATTGTTATCTATTCTTGCAATTTTAGTAGTATTTTTATTCGCAATAATTGGTGTGGAGTATGAGTTTATTCTTGAAATTTGCATTATTATTCCTTTTTTCTTATATCAATGCAAAACATAAAATTAATTGCTAAAGATTACTTTTTGCATTAAAATTTGTTACATTTAAATAAAAATCAAGAAAATTGAAAATAAAAATGTGAAAAATCCGATAAGTGTAATTCCTAAGAATAGATAAAATCCGATATTTGTAATTAAATGTCTTTTTATATCTCGAAAATTTTTGTTAAATTTTGATTCTAAAAATAAGCCTAAAGTTAAGAGTACATTTGTTGGAAATCCAAATAAACTAATTATCACCAACATTAGTATCGTTCCATCTGGACGAATGTTAGGGCTTTCTATTGAATAAATATAGCCCAAATAAATAGGGATTAGAATACATTCTACATAGCCAATAATAGATAGAAATTTGAACATTCTAAGGTTCTCAAGTATTTTAATTTTCTCCATTGTCATCTCCTTTGTGGAATGATTTTTCCGTTAATTCAACCCATTTTGCGTGATTATAATTTTCGTAGCTTTTTGCAAATTTTATTAGGGCTGAAACTAAAACTCTTCCGCTGTCAGATTTCCCAACTATTAAATAATCCCCATTTTGATTTTCGCAGTATAAAATTTCTCGATGAACAATTTTATCAATATTTGTTTTGGGATTTTTATTGATAACTTGTTTCAACCACTCGTGTAAAAGTTTGAGTGGAGTGGTTTTTCTCGTCAAAAGTTTGTCGTTATGTTCTTGTAAATACTTTGCGAATTCTGAAATTATCATTAGTTCCCTTCGCTATTCCCTTTGGGTGAAAAGTTTTATTGAACTTATTCCCAAGGGGTTGTGCCTGCAAAACATACTATATCATAAATTCCAACTTTATTAAATTCTTTTATCATTTCTTCAAAAGTTGAACCTGTTGTGCATATGTCGTCGATTATTAAAATTTTTTTATTCTCAATGAATTTATTTTTATCCACTGAAAAGGCTTCGGATAAATTCATCATTCTTTGTGATTTATTCAATTTGTATTGTGGTTTTGTATCTTTAATTCTTTTTATAATATCAGAATTTACTGGAAAGTTAGTGAGTTTTGATAATTCTTGAGCGACTAAATCCATATGGTTATATTTTCGCTTCTTTTTTCTTTTTGGGAAAATTGGCACAGGAACAATTTGGTATTCTCCATCTAATCCAATTCTTTGCCAATATTGGAACATGAATTTTGCAAAATAGTATGCCAAATCTCTTTGGCCATGGTATTTTAGTCCTCGTATAAGTTTTTGCAAATTTTTGGAATATACTCCTGCACAATAGATATTTACATCTTTAAATTTTCTATTTACTTGTATTGGTAAAAATTCAAGCTCGTCAAAACATTTTGAACACATTTTTACAGATTCTTTTGAACTTCTGCAAAAATAGCATTTCTTTTTGTAAATCCAATCCAATAAACCCAACAAAAAATCTTTCATAAGAAGAGAATATCATAATAACGACGTATTGTTAATCAAAATCGACTAATTGTTTTACGGAAATTTCTAATGTATCTGCAATTAAAAATAATTTTCTCAAACTGATGTATTCCTTGCCCGTTTCGACGCAAGCAAGATGCTCTCTTGAAAAATTTACAATCTCAGCAAGTTCGTTTTGAGATAATTTTTTCAATTTTCTGTAGTGTTTAATATTTTGTCCAAGTTTTAGAAGTCTTGACATAAATTTATTTTGCTACAATAATGTTAACAAATATGTAAGATGACACATTACAAAAGGAGCTTATATTGAAAAGGGCATTTACGTTAGCGGAAGTTTTAATTACGTTGGGAATAATAGGAGTTGTTGCAGCAATGACTATTCCAACTCTTATTGCAAATACAAGAGGGGCACAATACCGTTCAAGATTGAAAAAGGCGATTTCAACAATCAGTCAAGCTGCAAAAATGAGTCAAGCTCAGTATGGTTTTGATTTTGCAGGGTTAGAGGGTGGTTGTAGCTCAAATGGGGCATTGGATAATCCAGAAAATGTTCAAACTATCTGTGCTTTGCTTAATGGGACTTTGACTGGTGCAACTTATGTAGATAGGATTTCTGATTTAAAAGTTAATAATACTAAGAATTATAGCTTTACAAGCTCTTATTTAAGAAGTCTGGGTGGAGGTACTGCTTCATTATATAGAGGATATATTTTATCTGATGGTACAATTTTTGCATTTTATAGACATTTAGGAGTTTCAAATGCGTGTTCTATGCCATTGGGTGAAACATTGAAGGCAACGTATATGACTGGGCAAGATTTTAACCTCTCTGATTGTTATGGTTTTATTGATGTAAATGGTGTTCAATTACCAAATACTGAGGTTAGTTGTTCTAGTGGTACAAATTCTTTAGATTCTAGTACCTGTGTTGTTAAAAATGACATAAAACATATGACAGATATTTTCCCATTCCGTTTGCATGATGGTATTGTAGAACCTACGACAGCTGCTGGAAGATATGTTTTGCGGACCGCTAAATAATATATTCAATTGAAAACCGTAATGCTCTTGACATAAGCTTAAATAACAATAATAATATTAATTAATAATATAGCTTGTTTATCATAAAGGAGTTTTATTTGAAAAAGGCATTTACGTTATCGGAAGTTCTTATTACTTTGGGTGTGTTAGGAGTTGTGGCTGCAATAAGTCTTCCCCTTCTTATATCAAATACTAGAGGTCGTCAATATCGTTCAAAATTGAGAAAGACTTTGTCCTCTGTTAGCCAAGCTGCAAGAATGAGCCATGGTATGTATGGATTTGATTTTGCTGGTATTGATGAGGCGTGTCAAAATGGTTCGTCTGACCATCCAGAAGATATTCGTTCAATCTGCTCAATGTTAAATGGAACATTGTCTGGGGGAACATATATTGATAAAATGTCAGATTTAAATATTCCTGACGATTCTGCTCCATATAGTATTACGAGTCCATATTTGCATTCTTTGGGATATTCTAATGCTGCGGATTATCACGCTTATATTTTATCTGATGGTACAATTTTTGCCTTTTATAAAGGATTGGGTAGTCATAATGGTTGCCCAGGGAAATTTGACCCAGCGTATGAAACATCAGATTGTGTTGGGTTTATTGACGTAAATGGTGTAAGATTGCCAAATAAAGAAATTAACTGCACAAGTGGTGTAAACTCTTTAGCAGAAATGTCCTGTGTTGTAAAAAATGAAGCAATGTATATGACAGATATTTACCCTGTGAGGGTATATGATGGAATTGTTGAGCCTGCTACTGCTGCTGGAAGATTTGTTTTGAGGACTGCTAATTAATTAAAATCTTGCAGATTTTATGCTAAAATCTATTATTATGAAAAAGATTTTATCTATATTGTTTTTGTTGGTGACGTTGCAACTTGGGGCTTTTGCTCAAGATACAAATCTTACGTTTTTGTATATCAATGGTTCTAATAACAACGATACCAAAATGAAGGACTGGTATATTAAAGGTGTGAATAAGCTTCACCCTGTTATGATAAAGAAGTTTGAAAATAATTCCACAATTAAAAAATGGTCAAAGGATAATAAATTAGTTATAGAAGAAAAACCGCAGATATTTTTCTGGGGTTATGATAGCAAAACTGATTTAGATTTTGTTAAAGAAAGACTTGATATTTCTAAAGCTTATAGTTCAACTTTGGCTTATGAAGTTAGAAGTTTGTTAACTCAGTTTATGCACGATGCTATCTGGGTTCAAAAAACTCACAATATGCTTCCAATTTTAGATGAGTTGAATGAAGATGTAAAAGAAAATGCGGAACAAGGACAGAATGTTATTTTGTTTGGATATTCTGCTGGGTCTTTTGTGACTTATCAATACTTATTATACAAAATGCCTTATGTAAATTTGTCAAAATTATTTAAGGTTTTAAATGCGGATGAAGAAATTCAGAAGCTTGCAGTGGATAATCCAAGAAAAGATACTTGTTTGTCAGCTCTTTCATATGACAAGGGAAATATTGGAGTAATTTCTAATACAGGGCATTTGGTCCTTAATCAAAACAAAGAGATGTTAATGGAAAATTATCTAAAAATGGATGAAATTACTGATAAATATTGTGCTCCAAAAGATAAAGTTAGAGGTGTTGTAAATTTCGCAAGCCCTGTACCTCTATTCTATTCTGATATGGCGGATAAAAATTATGATTTTACTTTTTATAACAAATATTTAGTAAAATATGTTTTGGAAAACGGAATTTATTTCTTGACTGTTAATTTTAGAGAAGATCCATTAGGTTTCCCTTCAAGTAAAAATTTGACTAACCAACAAATTGAAGAATTGTTAGGATTGAAGATTGAAAATCCAACAGGTGTAATTTATGACTATTCGAGTGTTTGGTCAAAACGTTCTGCATTTTTGGCACACACTTCTTATTGGACGGCAAGAGGAACATTTGCAAAAGGAGTTGTTAAGGCATTTGTCAACGGCACAAAATTCCAGTATGATGAAAAATATCAAAATAAAGTTTTAAAAAAGAAAAGTAAAAAATCAGAGGTATAATTAAGATGACACAAACTAAGGTTAATTCGGTTTTATTTGACCCAGGATATGCACAACATACAACAATTTTATCTATGAGTTCAGAGTATATTTATGCTCAAATAAATCAATTTAAAAATATGAATCAGAGAAAAATAAAGTTTAAAATGTTGTTCCCTCAACTTGTTAGGATGTCTGATAATAATGTCGGCTTTTGTTTAGGAAGTCTTTTGTGGGCAGTTTATATAAAATCCTTAGGTGATAATATCGAAATTGAAGGAAATCCTTGTATTGGCGGAACGTATGATGAAGCTGAAACAATTGAGGAAGCTGATTTTTCGATTGCATTTTTTGAAAAATTGAACAAGGATTCAAAATATTACCTTGGTAAAGAATATAAATATGATGAAATTCTTGTGAAAATTTTGGAAGTTTATAAGGAATTTTTGACTTTGAATTGTGGATTTGTAAGTACAAAAACTACTGGGGATGTTCAATTACCACGAGGGATTAAAATTCCTAATGATGAAGTTTTGGAACAAATTCATGACAAAATTCAAGAGGTTATAAAATCTGGCAATTTGTTAGATTTATTGCCTATGTTTAGTTTAATTTACGAAGGTTAAGATGGTGGTATCTTTAAAAGAAAAATTATATCAAATGTTTATTCTTGGTACGGGTGAATATGCCCATACTGCCTTGCAAAATGGGTTAGGCGGGATAATTTTCTTCACTAAAGATATTCAGTCGATAGCACAGTTTGAATCTCTTATTACTAGTGTGAAAAAAGATTCAATTATCCCTCCGTTTTTAGCTATTGATCAAGAAGGTGGAAGGGTTGAGAGGACTGAAAATATTCATCATGGCAAGAAATATTTGTCTGCAAAGTTTGCATATGAAAAAGGGGAAGATTTTTTAGCTAATCAGACAAAAGAGATTGCAAAAGAGCTTAAAAGTTATGGGATAAATCTAAATTTTGCTCCTTGTGTGGATACTAATACTAATCCAAAAAATCCAATTATTGGGGAACGAGCTTTTTCATCAAATCCAGATGATGTGATTAAAGGTGAAAAAATTGTATCTAAGATTTATAAAGATTTTGGAATAATTCCTTGTGTTAAACATTTCCCTGGACATGGGGATGCTAATGCAGATAGTCATTTAACACTTCCAAAAATTTCATTGTCTTTAGAAGAGATGGAAAAAACTCATATAAAACCTTTTAAAGAATCAATTAAGAATGGAATTGAGATGGTTATGGTTGCTCATTTACATTGTTCTTGTTTTGAAAAGGATGAAATTCCTACATCTTTGAGTAAGAATGCAATTGACTATCTTAGAAATAAATTACACTTTGACGGTGTTGTAATTTCTGATGATATGGTAATGAAGGGTGTTTCAAACTTCGGAGAGGTTGAAGCTTGTCTTATGGGCATACGTGCGGGTGTAAATTTATTTATTTATCGATTTGCAGACAAAAATACTATTGAAATCATTGAAAGTGTTTATAAAATCGCATTGGATGATGTGCAGTTACAAGATTTGATTGAGAAATCGTACGAAAAAATAATAAATCTAAAGAAAAAATATTTGTATAAATAAGGAGTTTAGAATGAAAAAAAAGTGGATTTTAATTGTAATTTTATCGTTAATTCTACTGGGTGTTTTGGCTGGAGGAATATATTATTTTATGTCTAATCCTGTCATGTCAGATTCAGATGATGTTGATAAACCATCTAAGGAAGAAATTCAGAATTATATTGACCACTTTGACCTTTCAACGCTCGAATTTGAAAAAATTCAACCTAGCGTTTATAAATATTCTAAAAAATTGGGGTTTTTTGATGAGGTTTTTTCATCTCAAAAACCTGTTTTTGCGTACGGTTATGAAAAAGGTTCAAGAATGAAATATATTTCTGAAAAATTTCATAAACAAATGCAAAAAGATTTAGCGGATAATGGATTTGATGAAAAATATACAATTGTCACAATTTCAAAACCAGAAGCTCAAGTTAATGATGTTATGAAAAAGTATAAACTTGAAATTCCTGATGAGGAATCTCCATGCGACTTGAAAGATGGGGATATGAAAGGCGTATTGGATATTGTTGATGTTATGTCTATGTGTTATGGGGGAGCATGTTTAATTGATAATAAAAAGAAAGTTTTTCTTTCTTTTACAAAAGAATATCCAGAAGTTATTTTGAAGCTTTTAAAAGAATATAAATAAATTTACAAATTTGCGAAAAATTTTTAGAAATTATATAATCCATGAAAAGGAGTATAGTAGAGCATGAATTTAGAACATATAGAAAAAGTTGACCCTCAAGTAGCAGAGGAAATTAAGTTAGAATTAAAAAGACAACAAGAAAATATTGAGCTTATTGCAAGTGAAAATTTCACATCAGAAGCTGTAATGGAAGCTTGTGGTAGTGTTTTGACAAACAAATACGCAGAAGGAAAACCACACAAAAGATATTACAATGGATGTGAGCATATTGATGTAATTGAAGAAATTGCTCAAAAAAGAGCTTGTAAGTTATTTGGTATGGAGCATGCCAATGTTCAACCTCATAGTGGAGCTCAAGCTAATATGGCGGTCTTTATGGCTACTATGAAACCTGGTGACAGAGTTTTGAGCATGGATTTATCTAATGGTGGTCACCTTTCTCACGGATCTCCAGTAAACTTTTCTGGATTGTATTTTGATGTTAAAAGCTATGGAATAAATGAGAATGGCGAAATTGATTATGAAAATGTTCGTCAAATGGCAATTGAACATAAACCAAAATTGATTATTTGCGGAGCAAGCAATTATTCAAAAGTTATAGATTTTAAAAAGTTTAGAGAAATTGCCGATGAAGTTGGTGCATTGTTATTAGCAGATATTGCTCATATTGCAGGACTTGTTGCTGCGGGAATTCATCCATCTCCAGCTCCTTATTGTGATTTTGTGACAACAACAACTCACAAATCTTTAAGAGGACCAAGAGGCGGAATTATTATGTGCAAAGAACAATTTGCAAAAGATATTGATAAGGCTGTTTTCCCAGGTTTGCAAGGTGGACCTTTAGAACACATTATTGCAGGTAAAGCGGTTGCACTTTTGGAAGCTTCAAAACCAGAATTCAAAGTTTATGCAGAACAAATTGTGAAAAACGCAAAGGCTCTTGCTCAAGGGTTGATGGATGAAGGTCTTGATATTGTTGGTGGAATGACAGAAAATCATTTGATGACATTAGACCTTAGAAAAACAGGTAAGACTGGTAAAGATATTGCAAATGTTTTGGAACAAGTTGGTATAACAGCTAATAAAAACACTGTTCCAAATGATCCTCAAAGCCCATTTGTTACAAGTGGTATCAGATTAGGTACTCCAGCGGTAACAACAAGAGGATTTAAAGAAGAAGATATGAAAGAAGTTGCAAAAATTATTGCATCTGCGGTATTTTCGTCAGATAATGAAGTTGCACTAAAAGAATTGAGAGCAAAATCTCTTGATTTGTGTAAAAAACACCCATTATATAACTAAGGAGAATAATTATTATTATCAGGTTAACACATGCACATATAATCGGAACAATTATAGCCTATATTTTTGGGGTATTCTTGGTTCCTATGGTAATTAGCTTTTCAAAAAAGGAAGGTTTAGTTGACGTTCCAAATGCAAGAAAAATTCATACCAAACCAATTTCCAGAATTGGTGGTGTTGCTATTTGGGCAAGCACGATGTTAACGTTTTTATTCTTAGTTTTATTGAGTTATTACCCATATGGGAAGCTTGTTTCAGGAATTTTGCTTGGCGGTTCTTTGATGTTTCTGTTAGGATTAATTGATGACGTCTATGGACTTGGTGCAAAATTTAAGTTGTTAATTCAAGTTTCAATTGCGACTGTTGTGTACCTTTTAGGGGTGCAAATCAATAGTGTCCCTTTCTTTGGGGGTATTGATTTAGGATGGTTTTCATATCCTATAACTTTGTTATGGATTGTCGGAATTTCTAACGCAATGAACTTTATTGATGGCGTTGATGGACTTGCTGGTTCTGTTGTTACGGTAAACGCAGTAACATTAGCAATTTTGGCGATTACTTTATCTCCTCCAAACCCAATCAGTGCTTTAATTGGATTTATTTTAGCAGGTTCAATGTTAGCGTTTTTAACTTTTAATTTCAATCCAGCTAAAATATTTATGGGCGATAGTGGTTCATTGTTCTCTGGTTTTTTACTTGCAACAATTTCTATTACTGGAGTTATGAAAGTTGCAACTTTGGCTATTTTACTTCCTTTTGTCGTTTTAGCTGTGCCAATTATTGATATTACTTACGCTAGTTTGCGTAGAATTTGCAAGGGGCAATCACCATTTGTTGCTGATGCAGAGCATATTCATCACAAGTTATTGCATGCAGGATTTTCTCAAAAGAAAACTGTTTGTATTTTGACATCTGTTGCAATTATTGCGGGTGGTCTGGCATGTTTATTTGCGAGTCATAATGCAATAAAATATGATTTCTTTTTAACTTTAGCTCTTGTTGGTATTATGCTTTTGTTGAATCTTGTAAGAGTGTTGACAAAGAAGTAATTTTTTGTTACGATACAACAGAACAAGAACTTGATTACTCAGTTTTGTGCGGAGTTTTTTACAAGGTATAAAATATTTAAGTGCAAGTTCTTACATATAACTAAGTTAAGCGATTGTAAATTGGCTTGACTGCATTGGCTGATGTTAGATAGCATAGTCAAATATAAATAAGCTTATAATAAAATATACAAATAATTGAGTCTAAATGAGGTCAGGTTGTGTAACCTGCCTTTTCTTTTTGTTTATAAAATATCTAATGGATCGACGTCAATAGTCATTCTTATATCTTTTGGAGCTGTAATTTTGTTTAGGAAACTTGATATAAATTGGTGTCCTTTTTGGTCTAGTTTGTTTTTTATAATTATTTGAAATCTGTAATAGCTATTGATTCTCTCAATTACACAAGGGGTTGGACCAAGAACTTCTAACCTTTCTCCAAATCCAAATTTTTCAATCATTGTGCAAAGTCGTAGTGCAATTTCTTGAGCGGCTTTTTCTGCTCGGAAGTTGTTTGTGGAGCTTAAAATTAATCTGATAATTTGGCTGAATGGTGGATAATCAAAATCTTCTCTGGATTGAATTTCTTTTTCGTAGAACTCTGAGTAATTTTGCGATTTTGCACTTTCAAGAGCATAATATTCTGGGTTGTATGTTTGGAAAAATACTCGCCCTTTGAATTCTCCTCTTCCTGCTCGTCCTGCAACCTGTGTTAAAAGTTGAAATCCCCGTTCTGAGGCTCTAAAATCTGGGAGGTTGAAACTTGCATCGGCTGAAATTACTCCAACTAATGTTACATTTGGATTATCTAGACCTTTTGCAATCATTTGAGTTCCTACTAAAATATCGATATCTCCACGTTGGAATTTTTCTAAAAGTCTGATATGTTCGCCTTTGCGAACTAGTACATCACTATCAATTCTTTCAACATTGTAGCTTGGATAAAGTTCTTTTATTAGTTGCTCAATTTTTTGAGTTCCTGTGCCAGAATTTTTTAATCCTTCAAAACCGCAGTTTGGACATACATCTGGGAAATATTCAACGTGGTTACAGTAGTGACATTTTAGCATTTTATCTTTTGCGTGCCAAATCATTGGAATTGCACAATTTGGACATTCAATTACATGACCACAACCTTGACATTGAGTGTAGGTTGAGTAACCTCTTCGATTTATGAGTAAAATTACTTGTTGATTGTTATCTAAAGTCTCTTGTATTGCGGTTTGTAAGGGTTTAGAAATTTGGTTTTTGTATGCTGCTCTTCCATATTCTTGCATGTTGATAACGGTAACAGGGGCAACTTTTGCATTGTTGTAACGTTTTAGCATTTCAAATAAGTGGTTTGAATTTACGGCTCTGTAATAGCTTGAAATATCTGGAGTTGCAGAACCTAATATGAGTGGGCAGTTGTTGAACTCTGCTAGTTTTTTTGCGACAAGTCGAGCATCATATCTTGGTGCTGGGGAGGTTTGTTTGTATGCACTTTCGTGTTCTTCATCGATAATTATTAATCCGATATCTTTTAGAGGGGCAAATACTGCCGATCTTGCCCCTGCAAGAATTTTTATTTCATTCTTATAAAGTTTTTGCCAAACATCGTATCTTTCACCTTCGGAAATGCTACTGTGCCAAATTGCAACATCTTGTGTTCCGAATTTTTTTGCAAGCCTTTTGGTTAACTGAGAAGCCAAAGCTATTTCTGGAGCTAAAAATAGGACATTTTTCCCAGCTTTAATAGTGTCATCGATTAGTTTGAAATAAACTTCTGTTTTTCCACTCGCCGTAACTCCGTGTAGCAAAATTTGTGGAGATTTTTGTATTTTAATTTGTTCTGAAATTCCTTCATAAACTTTCTGTTGAGTTTCAGAAAGGGTAAATAAATTCTCTTTTTTATCGATGTGTAAAATGTCTAAAGGATTTCTGTAAATTTGCTCTTCGGTTAATTTTATACAACCTAAGGTTTCTAATTTTTTAATTGTTGCACGGGTTGTTTTTGCTTTTTTTTCAAAATCAATTAGTGAAATTTTTCCAAGAGTTTTTAATTGTTCTAAGATTTCTAGTTGTCTTTTGGTTGCACCATCTGTTTTTACAAATTCTATTATTTGTTCTGTTTTTAGAGATTTTTCGATTAGTTTTAGCGGGATTGCGGTATTTAAAACGGTTATCAAATCTGAGCAATAATAATTTGCCACCCACTCTAAAAGTTTTAGGTATTCAACTGAAAATAGTGGAGTTTCGTCTAAAATCTTGTTAACTTTTTTTGCTCTGATTTCTGGAGGTAAATATTCTGAAAAACCTACACAAAATGCGTTGATTAATCCTTGGCGACCAAAAGGAACGAGTAATGCTTGACCTATTTTTATTTTAGATTGCATTTCAGGAGGAATTAAGTAGCTGAACGTTTTTACTCCTAATGCTTTGAGATTTACAAGACAAACTGCGTATTTGTGAGAAATAAAAGAAGGATTATCAGCCACTTCAGAGGGTTCACGTTTTTTTAGTGTTAATTTACGTGACGGAACTTCAAATAATTTGTTCTGAATACCATCTTCCATTTTTGATAATCCTTTTTATTATAATATTTTATCTTTGATTATTCAGCATCTGCTGACATAAATTCTTGTTTAGCTTCTTCAATAGCTTCTGTCAAGATGTCTAATTGGTCAGGAGTAAAAGTTACACCTTTTTTAGTTGGTAACCAAGTAGCACCATCATCAGTTGTGTAAAATATTCTCATATTTAAATAACTTCTGCCTTTGTATTCGCTAACAGAAATTTGTAATTGTTCAGTATCTGTTCTCTCAATTGTTGCTAAAATTTTTGCATCTGCCATTATAATCTCTCCTTTATCTAAACTGTGCTAAATGATTTTAGCACAAAGTGTTCTTGTCGTAAATAATTTTAATAAAAATAGCCACTTGGGTTATTTGACAAAAATGAATTAAAAATTGTATAATATTTTTTGCTAGTCGTTATTAAATATTGTCAGTGGGAATATAAATTTATGAAAAAGGTTCTGTATTCAATAATATTATTTCTTGTGGTCGTATTGTTTGTTTTTGTCGTTCTATTTTTTAATATGTTAAACAAGAAAAATTTAGAAATAACTTTATTACAACAACAAGTTACTAATGTTAGCCAAAATAGTGCTTTGGATAAAGAACTTCAAGAATGCATGGCAAAAGAAAATTATACAACTACTGGCATGTCTAAGTGTGTAGAAGAACAAAGTATCTCTCTTGAAAATGAAGTAACTCATAAAGTTCAGTTATTGAACACAAAACTCCCTAATGACAAGTTATTTTTACTTCAAAATTCTCAAAACAAATGGATTGAGTATAAAAAAGCGGAGTTGTTATTAGTTCAAGCTGTGTTGCAACAAAGGGATGGTACAATCAATACAAACTTATCTAGTGGAGATAACTTCAAATTTTTACAGCGTCGAGTTGATGATTTATCTTCGTATTTATTTTATCTTGAGTGAAAATTTATATTCCCTTATATATAAGGAGATAATATGTCTGAAAATTTTGACAAAATGCTAAAGTTTGTTCTTCTTCGTGAAGGTGGATATTCAAATAATCCAAATGATAAAGGCGGTGAAACTAATAAGGGAATCACATATCAAACATATAATAGTTATCGAAAAAGCAGAGGGCTTTCCCCTCGAAGTGTGAAGTATATAACTGATGAAGAAGTAAGAGATATATATTATAATAATTACTATAAAGCAAGTGGGGCTGATAAAATTCAGAATCCGAAACTTGCCGCTTATGTTTTTGATACTGCCGTTAATATGGGAGTTTCAAGGGCAAAAGAGTTCTTAGCTAAAAGTGGTAATGATTTAAATACGTATGAACAACTTCGCCGAAATAAATATAATCAATTTGTAGAGTATGATTCTTCTCAACGGTGTTTTTTGCAAGGTTGGAATAATCGTATTAATTCATTGAGAGAGTTTGTGGATAACGAATTCCCAGAGGAGGAGACTTTCAATGATAATGTTGTTCCTTCCCTTCTTCTTCAAGGCTATGTAGATACTATATATTTCCCTCGTTCCAATGTATTATATTCTCGCAATGATATTGAAAATATGACGCAAGAAGAGTTTGAGAATAATGAAGAAGCTATAATGCAACAACTTTCCAATGGTTTAATTGTACAAGATGCAGAGGCAAGTAAATACTCAAATTATACTAATCCTATATCAGGAGATAATAAAATTTTTTCAAGAGAGGATATAGAGAATATGTCCTTCGAAGAGTATGCTAAGGATGAAAAGTTAATACAAGCTCAGTTAAACAGTATTGGTATTCCTTCAAATTCTGACTTACAAAAGTTAATAAATGGAGGTAATGTTATATATGTGAATGAGTATGTTCGTTCTGATGGAACTTTTGTTAAAGGGTATTATCGTTCAAAATAAAATAACCCCCTTAGAATTAATTATTCTAAGGGGGTTTATAATTTCTTGCTTTTATTATATTTATTCTGCTTTGTTTTCGTCTAACAAACTGGTTTGTTGAACATCTTCTGCTGGAGTTTCAGCTGGAGCAGATTTGATTGTTACATCATCTTCATTTGGGTTGATGATTTTGTTAACTGAGCAAACTGTATCATTATCTGATAAGTTTTGAGCTTTAACACCTGTTGCTGGACGTCCTTGTTGAGAGATTGAACCTGCATTCAATCTAGTTACAACGCCGTTTGCAGTTACCAACATAATATCGTCAGAATCTCTTACAATTGTTAGGGCAACAAGTCTAGATGCAGAAGATTTGAACTTAGTAGCAATCAAACCGATACCGCCTCTATTTTGAGTTCTGAATTCTGATAATTTAGTACGTTTACCAAAACCGTCAGAAGTAACTACAAGTAAGTCCGCATCATAATCTTGAGGAACAATATCGCATCCAATGATTTCGTCGCCAGAACGAAGTTTCATTGATGTTACACCTCTTGCACTTCTGCCTAAAGGTCTTAAATCTTGGATAGGGAATCTGATTGCCATACCGCAAGATGTTCCGATAATGATTTCATCTCTTGGAGTTGCAAGTTTTACCCAACATAAGCTATCGCCTTCATCCAATCCAATTGCAATAATTCCGTTACGTCTGATATTTGTGAAGTTATCAAGTTCAATACGTTTGATATAGCCTTTGTTAGTAAGCATGATAAGATTTGCTTCTTTAGAGAAGTTGCTAACTGGAACAACTGCTGTAATTTTTTCGTCTTGGTCAATTGGAAGAACGTTGATAATAGGTAAACCTTTTGATTGTCGTCCGCCTTCTGGGAAGTCATAGACATTCAAGCTGTAAACAGTACCTTTTGATGAGAAGAATAACACTTTGTCGTGCATCATTGCGGTAAAGAAGTGTTGAATATCATCATCATCTTTTGTTTTAATTCCAGATTTTCCACGAGTTGCACGATTTTGACGTTCAAATGTGTCTAATGGAATTCTCTTTAAATATCCTTGGTGAGTAATAAATACTGCCATTGGAGTATTTGGAGTCAAGTCTTCAATTGTAACTTCGCCTTGTTCTGGAAGAATTTGAGTTTTTCTATCATCTCCATATTTTTCTTTATCTTCCAAAAGTTCAGCTTTGATAATATCTAAAATCTTTTGACGACTAGCCAAAATAGATTCGTATTCCGCAATTTTCTTCAATAATTCGTCATATTCAGCTTTAACTTTGTCTTGTTCTAAACCTGTCAAACGTCTTAATTGCATTTCCAAAATAGCGTTTGCTTGGTCAACGTCAAGTCCAAATCTGCTCATCAAACCTTCTCTAGCATCATCAGATGTTTTTGATTTTTTGATAAGTTCAATAACTTCATCAATTGAACCCAATGCAATAATCAAACCAGCTAAGATGTGAGCTCTGATTTTAGCTTTTTTCAAGAAGAAAATAGTTCTTCTTGTAACGATTTCAATTCTGTGTTCTACGAATTCGTTTAATACTTCGTACAAATTCATCAATCGAGGTTGTTTACCACAAAGAGCAACCATGTTAACACCGAATGTTGTTGCAAGTTGAGTGTATTTGTACAAGTTATTTCTAACTACATCTGGTTTTGCATCACGTTTCAATTCAATAACGATTCTCATACCTTCACGGTCAGATTCATCACGAATATCAGAAATGCCTGTAATTCTTTGGTCTTTTACCAAGTCTGCAATTTTTTCAATTAATTGAGCCTTGTTTACTTGGTATGGAATTTCTGTTACAACGATTGCAGTTCTTGATTGACGACCACCGCCACCAGCAATTTCTTCAAATCCAGAAACCGCAGACATTTTGATAGAACCACGACCTGTTTCATAAGCTTGTTTAATATCGTTCAAACCAATAATAGTTGCTGCTGTTGGGAAGTCTGGACCTTTAATGTATTCCATAAGTTCTGGAATAGTGATTTTAGGATTGTCAATTAATGCAATTGTTCCATCTACGACTTCACAAAGGTTGTGAGGAGGGATGTTTGTTGCCATACCTACCGCAATACCAGAAACGCCGTTTAATAATAACATTGGAAGTCTAACAGGAAGAACTGAAGGTTCTTGTAATGAACCATCGAAGTTAGGTTCAAATTCAACTGTTTCGCAATCAATATCTGCAAGCATTGATTGTGTGATTTTGTGCATACGTGCTTCTGTATAACGCATTGCAGCTGCTCCATCACCATCGACAGAACCAAAGTTTCCGTGACCATCAACCATCAAATATCTTGTTGAAAAGTCTTGTGCCATACGAACCAAAGCTTCATATACTGAGCTATCGCCGTGTGGGTGATATTTACCTAAAACTTCACCGACGATACGGGCACATTTCTTAAATGGTTTATCTGGATACATTCCAAGTTCATTCATTGCGTATAAAATACGTCTGTGAACTGGTTTTAAACCATCTCTAACATCTGGTAATGCACGACCTACAATTACACTCATTGCGTAATCGATATAAGATCGTTTCATCTCTTCTCTTATATTAACAGGAACAATATTCCCGTGATTAAACATGTTTTGTTGAGTCAATACTCTTCCCTCCAGTCTATACTCCTTACTCTAAGTATAGCATAAACAAAACTATTTGTGCCAGTTCTTTACATTACTGTACGTAGTTTTGAGGAGGATTAATTTATATCAACAACGCTTACTCCATCTCCCCCTTCAGAATCTTCTCCTGGGCGGAATTTCGCAACGTATGGTGACTCTTTCAAAAAGTCCCGAACAGCTTGTTTTAAAGCCCCTGTGCCGTGTCCATGTATAATATAAACTGGTGTTAAATTAGCTAAACTTGCTTGGTCTAAATAATTTTCAACTGAATCTAATGCTTCTTCAACTCTATAACCTCTAAGGTCAAGTGTTTGTGACATTGCATAACGTTTAAGTTCAAATTTGTTGAAAGATGTTCCAGGAATTTTAATTTTTTGAGGTTCTTTGTAATTTTCATCCAGAACAGCAAGCTCTTCTTTTTTTACTTTCATTTTCATTGTTCCCATATCAACAAAAAGTCGTTTATTTTTGTCTGGGAGAGAAACAATTGTAACTTTTTGGTGTAGAGTTTTTAGCATTACAACATCGCCGACAACAACTTTGTCCCAATCTATTTCGAGATAATGATTTTTGTCTGAAACTTTATCAATTTCTCCTCTAAATCCGTCTTCTAGTTTTGCTAGGCGTGAGTATGCACGGCGTGCAATTTTTTCAGATTTTTCTTTTCTTAATTCGTCTAAAATCTCTTTAATTTCTGCTCTAGCTTCCATCATTTCTATATCAAATTTATTTTTTATATTTTTGATTGTTTTCTTTTTATCTTTTTTTACTTGATTTAGATTTTCTTCATATTCTTTTTTGATGGATAATGAAGATTCTTTCAATTCTTGTGCTTCTTCAAGGTTTTTAGATAATTCTTGGTGTGTTTCTTGAAGTTTTTCAACCACTGCAACAGTTGGGTCTTTTTGAGTTACGAGTGTTGTTTTCGCTTTGTTTACAATATCTGGGTCTAGACCAAGATTTGAGGCAATAGATATTGCATTACTTAACCCTGGGATGCCGATTAACAATTTGTAAGTTGGTTTTAGGGTTTCGGTGTTAAACTCAACAGATGCGTTTTTGAAAAAACTGTTTGTATATTCTAGTGCTTTTAATTCTCCGTAGTGGGTGGTTATAACACTCGTGACTTGTTTTTGAGCAAGTTTTTCTAAAATTCCACGAGCTAAAACTGCACCTTCCACGGGGTCTGTCCCAGCACAAACTTCGTCGAGTAGGACAAAACTTTCCTCTGAACTTTTGTTTAAAATTTCAATAATGTTTGTCATATGGGCAGAAAATGTAGATAAACTTTGCAAGATGCTTTGAGAATCCCCAATGTCTGCGAAAACATCTTTGAATGGATAAAGTTTAGCATATGTGCAAGGTAAAAACATTCCAGCTTTTGCCATCAAAATAAATAATCCAATTGTTTTTAGAGTTACGGTTTTCCCGCCAGTGTTTGAACCTGTAATGATTACAGATTTATAATCTTTCCCTATTTCAAAATTGTTCGCGACAACATCTTCTGTAACTTGCATTAAAAGAGGGTGTTTCATATTTTCAAAATAGATGTATTTTTCTTGAGTAATTTCTGGTTCGACTGCGTGAAGTTTTACGGCATATCTTGCTTTCGCAAAATGGAAATCAATTTCTGCCATAATTTTTTCGCAATTTTCTAAATCTGGGAGATATTCTTTTACGAGATTTGTTAAATCTACGAGAATTCTAATACATTCAGCGTGAATTTTTGATTTTATTTCTCTGACTTTGTTATTTAGAGGAACGAGTTGAGCTGGCTCAATGTAAAAAGTTTTTGCTGATGATGAAACATCGTGTACAATCCCAGGAACTTTGGTTTTGTTGGACGCAGTTACTTGAAAAACTATTCTGTCGTCACGATGGGTGTAAATGTTTTCTTGTAAATATTTAGAAAAATTTGGACTATTCAATAGCGTTTGAATAGTATCTCTAATATTTTGTTCTGTATCTCTTAAAGATGAATATAATCCTTTTAATTCTGGGGTTGCATTGTGACGAATGTTTAAATTTTCATCAAATGTTTCGAAAATTTTATCTTCAAGTTGTTTATCTGCAATTAAATTTTCTGCAAGATGTTTTAATAAAAATTCTTCTTCGGAATTTTCGATAATAAATCTTTTTAATAGACGAGAAGATTTCATTGTTTTGGCAATGTCATTTAGCTCATCTTCAGATAGATATGAAACAGCAGAATTAGCTCTAATTTTCCCAACTTGGGCAATGAATTCTGCAGGAGTATCTTTTGCTAAGTCAAGAATTTTTTTTGCTTCTCTCGTTAATTCAATTTGGTTTTGAATTTTTTCCACATCAGAATACGCAAAAGCTCTAAGGCATAAAGCTTTGCTTTGCGAAAATTTGGCGAATTTTGATAATTCTTCCTTAACTTTGTCAAATTCTAACGTTGAAACTGTTTTAGAGTAAATATCCATAAATATATCTTAGCATAAAGATAATTTTGGATTATACATCTGGAAGAGTTCCTTTAACTTCTGCAACTTCATCTGATTCAAGATTGAAAATGCTATGTAAAGCCTTAACTGCTTTTTGTGCATCTTCTTTATTGATTAAACAGCTAATTTTAATTTCACTTGTAGAAATCATTCTAATGTTGATTCCAGAATCAGCAAGAGTTTGGAACATTGTTGATGCAATCCCTGGCCTATCAATCATTCCAGCTCCGATAATTGAAACCTTGGCAATATTGTCATCAACTTTGATGTCAGCAGCTCCAAGTTTTTCTTTTACATCTTTTAAAATATCCATTGCTTTTGGCAAGTCTTCATCGTTGATAGTGAAAGCAATATCGTTAGTGTTAGAAGCTTTTCTTGCGTAAGATTGGATAATCATATCAACAGAAACATTTTCTTTTGCTAAACAACCAAATAATGTAGCAGCTTCCCCAGGGGTATCAGGAATGTCGCAAACAACAATTCTAACTTGTGATAAATCTGCAGCCACGCCTGCAACTGGTTTATTTATTTCCATTTTTTCAACTCCTACAATTAAAGTTCCCATATTGTCTAATTTGAAACTACTTCTTACTCTTAATGGTACAGCATATTGTTTAGCAGTTTCAACACTTCTTGGATGAAGTACATTTGCTCCTGCGTGTGCAAGTTCTAACATTTCTTCATAAGAAATGTTATCTAATCTAGAGGCTTTTGGCACAACTCTAGGGTCTGTTGTATAAACCCCTTCAACGTCTGTATAAATGTCGCATCTTTCAGCGTTCAATGCTGCTGCAAGAGCAACGGCAGAAGTATCTGAACCTCCACGACCTAATGTTGTGATTTCGCCATCTTCTGTAACACCTTGGAATCCAGCCACAACAATAATATTTCCTTCATCAAGATTTTTTCTCAATTTATCTGTTTTAATATCGATAATTCTAGCTTTAGAGTGAACATTTTCGGTTAAAATTCCGATTTGTGTGGCATTAAAACTTACAGCTTTATATCCTTGAGCTTGAATTGCCATTGTAAGAAGTGCAATTGATACACATTCTCCAGTAGATAAAAGCATATCCATTTCTCTAGCTGAAGGGTTTGGGTTCAAATCTTTTGCCATTTTCACTAGATGATCTGTTGTGTGTCCCATTGCAGATACAACAACTACCACATCGTTTCCGTTTTCTTTTTCTCTAATGACGGTCTTTGCTACATTTTTAATTTTGTCAGTATCAGCTACTGATGTTCCGCCAAATTTTTGAACTATCACTTTTCTCAATTTAATTATTTCCCTGTATATCTATTAAAATATTTTCCAGTTCTTCTTTTTCTTTTTGATACTTAAAATTCCCTGAAATTTTTGAAGCTTTTTCTGCTACGGAAATTGCTTCCCTTATATTATATTCACAAATGTTATTCTTGACAAGAGTGTATAAACATAAAAATAATAAACTTAATACCTCTGAATTTTCGGGTGCTAATTTCTCAGCTCTGCGTAGTTTTCTTTGGGCATCTTGGAAGTCTGAAACATCAACAAGCCAACGTGAATATGATAATAATCCTTCAATGTAATTAGGGTTTTCGGATATGAATTTTTCGTAATATTCTCGAACCTTGTAATTATCTCCTAGCTTTTTGTAACACTCAACCAAGTTTAAGTAATTGTAAGTTTGTTTGTTATCTGTTCGTAGAGCTTTTTTGAAAAAGTCGATTGCTTCTTCTATTTTCCCTTGAGCTAAGTTTTCTAACCCAATTGCTTCTTGGATATAAGTATTATCTCCGTGCTTTTCTTTTAGTTCTCCGAGAAGGAAAAAATCCCCATCGTACGCATTGACTAGAGCTAAGCCGATTTTTGGCCCAAGATAGGAGTCGTTTTGTTCAATAGATTTTTCAAATTGGGTTTTAGCTTTTGAGAATTCAAAAAGGCGCATATAAGCTTTTCCCCACTCAAATCTTAATGAACAATCTTCCAAGTCATTCTCAAGAGCTTTGTTGAAATTTTGTTCTGTTTTTTCAAGATTTTTTTGTAAAGAATAAATTTCTCCTAAGATGAAATACGCTGGTAACATGTGCTTATTTATTTCGATAGCTTTTTTAGCATATTTTTCAGCCTCTTTGAAGTCTGATTTTAGAAGCTTTAAATGTGCGTATTCATACAAACTACCTTCATTTGGAGCAACTTGTGCCAAAAATTTCAATTTCATCTCTGCTGCTTCAAAGTCATTGAGTTTGATTTCCATTACTGCAGAAAGGAGAATTGCTGTGAAATTGTATTTGCTAATTTTGATTGCTGTTAAGAATTTATCTCTTGCGAGTGCAAATTTTTTCTGACGCATAAGTGCCATCCCCCATCCAGTTTGCACATCTGTATTACAAGGGGTTACTTTGTCTGCGGTTTCAAAAGCTTCAATTGCATTATCAAATTTTTCGCAATTCAAATAGCTCATTCCCAATCTTAGCCAAATTTCTTTATCGTTAGGTGCAATTTTTGCCGCTTGTTCGTAATTTTCTACTGCTGTGGAGAATTGTCCTTTGTATTCGTAGATTTTTCCAAGATATTTATAAGCTAAACTATCTTGGTTTGAAATATCAAGAGCCTTTTTTAATAATGTTGTAGCTTCATCAAATTGCTTTTGGTCAATGAGTTTTTTTGCCCTATTTACGCAGGCAATTGAAGGTAAAGATTGTATTATAGAATCGTTTTTGTATTCATCTACTGAAAAATTTAGTGCTTTGATGTTTTCACAAATATTTTTTATCCAACCAAACAATCTGCTACCTCTCTAAATGCTCCGTTCCCTGCTTCGTTCTGTGTAATTTGAATTTTGTCAACGTTTTTAACCTTTTCTACGGCATGCGGAACGGTAATTTTGTATTTTGCAAAGTTTAAACATTCCAAGTCATTTACATCATCTCCGATGTAAACGTATTCTTCTTGAGTTAAGTTATATTTCTTTAAAATGCCTTTTAGTACATCAATTTTAATTCTAATATTTTGATGTATTTCTGTAATTTGAAATTTTTGAGCCATTGTTTCAATTGCAGAATTTTTTTCGCCAGAAATTATTGAAATATCAATTCCATTTCTTTTGAGCAAGAAAAAGCCCATAATATCTTTAAAATTGAGTTTCCGTGACATCGAAAAATCTTCGTTAATATAAACACAATTATCAGTAATCACTCCATCGAAATCTGTAACTACCATTCTTATTGATTTGGGCAATTTTATCTTTGACATTATTTTAATATCCTAACCGTATTAACAAACTCCGAACTATTTGCTATAATTATAACATAAATCGTGCAATTTATCAGATAACAGAGAGTAAAAAGTAATAAATGTTTTCATATTTTTATATAATTAATACTTGCGTAATTATTGTATTTATATGCCTATTTTTCATAACAAGAAAGACAAATAAAAGATGGTCAAAGATTAATGATTACCTTGGTAAAGTAACTACAACAGTAGATTCTATTCGCTATGGTAATCTATCCACTAAGATTGAAAAAATCGAACATCCTACATATCAGAATGTAACTGATAGTATCAATAGAATGGTTGAAACTCTTAATGATAGAGAAAAAATGATTATTGAATATCAAGCAGAATTGATGCGTCAAAATAAGTTGTTAGAATCGGTTATCAATTCTCTTTCTGATGGGATTTTGATTATCAATGAAAAATTTGAAATTCTAAGGGCGACTCCGAAAATATTGAAATGGTTTGGAATAAAAGGAAAAGATATTATTGGGAAAAATGTTTTTGAATTTATTCAATTATCAGATGATGAAACAAGTATTGATAAACTTAATAATATAGAAATTTTTATCAAACATACTCCGACAAACAATTTTGTAATCAATTCTCAGCCTCTTTCATCTTTAGAAAAGAAACGTTATGTTTTGATTATTAAAGATATTACGACAGAGAAAGAAATTGAAAATTTGAAAGAGGATTTTGTTGCCACTTTAACCCATGATTTGAAGGTTCCAATTGTTGCCGCTGCGAATATGATTGATTTATTTTTGGCAAATAAATTTGGGGATATTTCGAATAAACAAGAATTTGCTTTAAATAGCATGAAATCTTCAAACAAAGAGCTTTTGGATTTAGTTCAAATATTATTGGAAACCTATAAAATTAAAGAAAAAGGTATTCAGCTTTATAAAAAAGAAATAAATCTGAATGAATTTTTGAGTGGAATTGTAGATGAAATGCAGGGTATCGCAAACGATAATAAGTTGAAAATCGTATTTCACCCCGCCGTAGATAACCCTATGTTGAATGCTGACCCAATGCAATTTCAACGTGTAATCAAGAATTTAATTTCCAATGCAATTGATCATAGTAATACGAAGGAATTTATTGAAGTATCTGCAAAAACTATTCCTAATTATATTGCTGTTTCTATCGTTGATTTTGGGCAGGGAATTCCTAAAGATGAGATAAAAATGATATTTAATAAATATTATTCTGCTGCAAAAAAATTAAGAAAAGTTGGCACAGGATTAGGTCTTTATTTGTCACAACAGATAGCAGAAGCTCATGGCGGTGAGATTACTGTTGAGAGTGAAGAAAATGTGAGAACCGAGTTTTGTGTAAAAATCCCTATTAAATAAAGATAATCCGGATTTATAAGAAGATGTAAAAAAGATGTGTATTATTTAATACACACCTTTTTTTATTTATATTTAATTTGTTTATATTATTTAGTTTTAGTTCTTTTCAACTTTCCATATTGTTCAATTTTTGCATCAAACAAGTGGTTGTAATAAGCTTTTGCATCCTTTGCTCGATAGTTTAAATTAAGTCTTTTATTATCAGCGATTTTTGATTCGGCTTTTTCAAGAATTGCAATAATATCACGCACTTCAAACATACGAGAATTGTCAACATTGCGTTTTTTCAACATATAATTAACGAACTTTCTATTATGTCCATTTATTTTTGAATATAATGTCAATGTATCTTTGTTTGAAGATTGATTTCTTGTTTTGCCAATCATTCTATCCATTTTTCTTGTATCCGCAATAGATGCAAATATTTCTGGTAGCAAACTCATTCTGATTTTAGTTGCATTTTTACTAAATTCTTCTTGTTGAGAGTTGAATGTTTTTTCACCTAATTTAGTTTTTACAAATTCTACTACTCTGTCTTTTACTATTTGTTTTTTAGCGGTTTTCTTTGCAGGGGTAGAATTTGGAACTACTTGTGTTTTTGGTTCTATTTGTGGCACTACTTTTTTATCGGTTTTTATTTCGGGTTTAAAAGTTTCTGTTGGAAGAGCTTTTTCTTGGGGAATAGTTGATTTAACCTTGCTAGCTTCCTCTGGTGTTATCAAATCTCTTAGTATATTTATACCATTTTTAACCTTCATATAAAGATTTTTAGTAAGAGAAGGTTTTTTGATATAACCATATTGAATTTTTAATCTATTAGAAATACGTGAACTTTCAGTTTCAAAAAAGGCATCTGTAATATTATTATTTAATGCATCAATTCTTTCTTCTTTACTTGTTTTGAAAATAATATTCCACGCATTATCTTTAAAGATGTTTAGTTTTTTTGTTGAAACATTTTCTAAAATATCGACAAAATCATCTAATTGCATATTCCCATCTATTTTAGGTAATGATTTTTTTACGAAACTTTTTGCATTTTTGTCTAAATCAATTGTATTATACAATTTTGATAATAAAGTAAGTTTTTTATCGTTTTCAAAACTAAATTCTATATCAGCACTACGGATAGTTGGGCTAAATCGGCTTAATAGTTCTTCTCTTAAAGGTGCATTTTTCTTATTTGTAGAAATCAAAATATTGGCAATATCTTCTGCTGCTCCATTTTTTAACATTTCATCTGTTGGAAGGAATATCTCAGACATCATTTTTGCCAATTTATGATTTTCTGGTGTTAATAATTTTAAGCAATTATCTCCATTAACAATAGCTCTATCTAATAAAGAATATTTTGCTCGATTTTGATCTAGTTCTAATAATTTATTAAAATTTTGCCCACTAAACTGTTTTGGGGTAAATTTTTTATCAAGTTCAGATACCGCATTTGGATTATCTTTGTTAAGTTTTAAAAATGATTTTATTTTGTCATACTGTTTCATATATTCTTCAGCATGCTCTGACTTTAATAAATCTGGAATTAAAGTATTTCCTTCAGGTCTATCATATTTGAATAAATCTTCATTTAGGTCAAGAACAAATTTCAATCGTTTTTTATCGCTTCCTGCCCAATCAATAATAGTATTCAAACTTTCGAATGAATCGGAAAACTTGTTGCATATAGATTGATGTAAATTATTTGGTTTTTTAATTTTAGAGAAAACCTCATTTACAAGTTTTGAATTATCTTTTTCTGCGGGATTTCTATAAAAATTAAACCTGTTAAAATTATTCGCTAATGTTTGTAAGAAGGATAGTTGTTTTTTAGAAGATTTTTTTGTTAGTTCTACGATGTCATTTATGTCTTGATTTAGTAAATTCGATACTTCTCGTTGTAACATTCTTCTTTGAGGGGAAATTTTTCTCCCAGAAATAGCTCGAATTCCATTTATAATAATACTCATTTGTGCCTCCTCAAAAATCAAATCCCATAAAAAATATTTCTTCCTGCTTTTTCAAAAGACTTAACTTTTTGTAAATGTTGGGTTTTTCCTTTTTTAATTTGTTCAAAATTTCAGAAATTACATTATATTAAGGTAAATTTATATTTATTCTGGGGTATTGATTAATGTGTTTTAATATATCCTTGCAAATCAATTTTGCTACATCCAATGTAATACAACAACAATTTGTAACGAAATGTTACAAGATTTCCTATTATGTCTAAAGTTTTATTCAAAAATGCCGACAACATGGGTAACCAAAGGAATACTATAAATCGAAAGGATTTAGAAAAATGGGATTGGCAACGTCACAAGCAAGATTTTTGTGCATAACGGCGAGAAAGGCTGATTGTGAATACAAATCAACCGAACTTGCTCAGCAAAAACTTGAGATAACTAATCAGTTATCTGATATTTCTGCTAACTATGCCAATGCCATGAATTCAACTAAATTAGTTTGGAAAAACGATTTAGTCAAAAATGATTATGGTTTGACTTATAATTTACTAATGACCCCATCTGCTGCAAATGATTATAACCCTTATATGGTTACAACTTCGTCTGGAGCAATTGTTTTGAACTCTGAATATGCGGCTGCTGCTAAAGCTGCTGGTATTTCTAAGGCTGGTGGTATATCATCTGCGGATGGTAGAGATAAATTTATAGCTGCATTAGTTCCTGGTGGAATTGTTACTCAAGATACAGCAAATTCAATTATGACAACTGATTATGTTGCAACAAAAATGGATGATGGTACTTTGAAAGTTGATAAAGCAAATACCTCTGCTACTACTGGCAATGTCGGTTGGAATTCTGGTGCTGGTATGGGTTCTACTCCATTAGACAAAAATTCTGTTGATGGTTTGGATATATCCGCTTTGATTACATCAGATTTGATTGGTAAACAGCTTGTCGATTGGGCTCAACTTATTACTACAAGTTCTGAGCAAATTACTTCTGCAAAATATGATTCAACAATAAAAGATTATGATGTTCAGATTAAAAAAGCTGCTACAGCACTTCAATATGCGGAAGCAAATACTGATGACTATAAAGTAAAAGAAGCCACATTAAATGCGTTAAAAGATGAAAAAGCTAAATTTATAGCAAAATATCCAAAAGATAAGATTGTTGATGTTGATAGAAATAGCTTCCAAATGGATAACAATAGTATTCATGATACAGGATTCACTGTTGTTTCAAATGGAACAATCACTTATGATGAAGATACTATTAAGAAAATGACAATTGGAGATTTGTTATCATCAAATATCGTTTTGATGACACAAAATCAAAGTGCAGATAAAATGTCAAAGTATGCAACAGAACTAATGGAATCAATTGCAAGTATCTTTGGATATAGAAATTCTGGACACGGTTTGAATATGGATTCTAAATCAAATGAAGCTTTAGAATTTGCGATGACAATGGTTAAGAATATCAACTTGAAAGCATCAAATGCTATCACTCAAGGTACTAGTGTTGATGATAAAGCAATGACTAATAACAGTGCATACGTAAATGCTAATGATTATAACAGAATTGGTACTGGGGGAAAATATGTTTTCCCTAAAGGACCTGTTTCTTATCAAGCTGTTAGTGTATCAAACTTGTTATCTTCATTCTTGACATATTATGACAACTATATGAATGGTAACTCTTCAGCTTATGTTGTTGGAAAGAGAGTTGATACATCTGCATTTGTTACAGATGACAGAAATTATAGATATTTTGCTGAGGCTGAAGGTACTGCAACTTCTCAAAAAGCAAAATTAGCTGATTTTTATGACCAATTGTATAACAACCTTTGTGAAAAAGGCTGGAGAGAAGATTCCGCACTACAAGATAATGAATATCTTGAAAATGCTCTAAAAACTGGCAGATATGCGATGAGTTCGCTTCATGAGGATGGATATTTCTATCAAACAAGATATAATGAAACAGGTTATATTGTTGAAAAAACTGACTCTGATGCAATCGCTAGAGCTGAAGCTGAATTTACTCAAAAGAAAGCTGAATTAACTTATAAAGAAGATGCAATTGATATGAAGTCTAAAAAATTAGATGCAGAAATTTCTTCATTATCAACTGAATACGACACAGTTAAACAATTGATTTCTAAGAGTATTGAAAAAACATTCCAAATGTTCCAAAACTAGAATGAAAAGTAAAAACTATTAGTACTCAATACCTTTTCTTGCTGCTATTCCTGTATCCCAGTAGTGTTTTATTGGTTTGATTTCAGAAACAAGATGAGCTATTTCTATAACTTTGGGATGTGCATTTCTGCCAGTCAAAACGATTTCCATTTCTTCTGGTTTGTTTTTTAATACCTCTAAAACTTCATCAACATCAAGAATTCCTAAATCTATGGCGATGTTAGCCTCATCAAGAATGATAAGTTGATATTCATCGTTTTGGATAGCTTTTTTAGCGTATTCCCAACCTTGTTTGATAAGTTTAATATCTTCTTCTGTTTCGTTATTAATATAAACAATTCTATCTAAACCCGCTTGAATAATTTTTAAATTGTCAGAAATTTTTGGAGAAAGTTCTCGAAAGCTATTCAATTCCCCATAATCATTTCCTCCTTTAGTGAACATGACAATTAAAACTTTCCAATTTCGTCCTAAAGCTCGCATTGCAAGCCCTAAAGATGCTGTTGTTTTCCCTTTACCATCTCCTGTGTAAATTTGGATATATCCGTGCTTTGCCCAGTTTGGATTTATAAGTTTGTTGTTATTGCCCATTTTGATTTATTACCCCTTTGATAAATAAAAGTTCTTTTACGGATGAAGATTTTAAGATGTTTTTATTATATATTAAAAGGATGGATAAAAAAACTATTCTTCGTAAAAATGCAAAAGATATTCGAAAAACTTTAGATATAGTAAATATTTCCGCAAAAATTCGGGAAAATCTAAAGAAACATCCTTTTTATGAAAATTCTAAAAATATAATGATTTTTTACCCGACGAAGTCTGAGGTAAATCTTTTAGAATTAATGAGTTTTTCTGATAAAAAATTCTTCCTCCCAAGGGTTAAGGGGATGGAGTTAGAGGTATGTGAATTTTCAAAAGAATCGGAATTAAAAAAATCTAAATTTAATATTTTAGAACCAATAACAAATCCTGTACAGCCAAGTCTTTTAGATTTGGTTATAGTTCCTGCATTGATGGTTGATAAGAAGGGTTATCGTTTAGGATATGGTGGAGGTTTTTATGATAGATTTTTGTCTGAAAATAAAGGGCAATTTAAGACCATTGTTGTAATTCCTCAAAAGTTATATGTTGAAGAGCTTCCAATTGATGAATATGATGAAAAAATTGATTACGTTGTTACGGATTAAACATTTGTTCTTTTTTGTTTGATTAGAACTGATAAAATTCCTACTATGCCAATTGCGAATAATAAAACAGATACTATTTCTGCGATTGGAACAGTTGCAATATTCATTGCACTATCAACTCTCAATTGTTCTATGAAAAATCTAATGATTGAATAAATTGTTAAGTATGCAAAAAAGGTTATGCCTTTGTATTTTTTACCTAGTTTTGTGTAAATTATGGTTAATATAAAAAATGCAACTAAATCTAAAACACTTTCATACAAAAATGTAGGATGAAATAATGAGTAGTTTGCGTATTGGGTTATTCTTTTAGCTTCTGGGATAAATAGTCCCCAATTTTGGCTGGCAACAGGGATTCCATATGCTTCGGAGTTAAAATAATTCCCCCATCTTCCGATTGCTTGCCCTAGGATTGTTGAACAAGAAATAGCATCAATTATACTTACGAGTGGCGTTTTAGATTTTTTAGAAATAAAAATCATACTTGCTACACCGCCTATGATTGCTCCGTGAATTGATAAGCCTCCTTCTCGAATATCTAAAATCTCAAGAGGATTGCTCAAATAGTGTGTGGCATTCAAAAGACAAAAATATAATCTTGCACATAATATTCCAGAAATAATTAATGCTGGTGCGTATTCTAAAATAGTATCTTTTTTTAAATTGGGGTTTATTTTGTTGAATAAATAATTCGCACACAAAATAGCAACAAAGATTGCACTTGCCATTGTTATTCCATACCAGTAAATCGGGATTGAAAATAAGTTAAAAGCAACATCTTCTGGGGCTGGAATTATCATATTACCCTTCTACTTTTTGAGTGTTTTGTGCTTCTTTAATTTTTTCTAATTGAGCTTGAACATCTGCTTTATCTTCTGCATTAGGGTTTAATTCAAGGTATTTTTCATAGTTTGCAGTTGCAGAATCATATAATTCTGAAATTAGTTTCTTTTCTTTGTCAGTAAGTTTGTCAGAAAGTTCCATAGTAGAAGATTCTTCTGATTTAGGGGTGAAAAGTGTGTCATCTATGTTCATTCGAACTTTTAATTGAGTCATATCAACGGCCAAGTTGTTTTGTGCAGTAGCTAGAGAGTAATATACATCAGGGAAATTTGGTTTTAATTCTTGGGCTTTTTTTAGTTCTTCCATTGCGTTAGCATAATCTTCGGCTTTTGTATAAGCAATGGCTAAGTTGTAATGCGTTTCAAAAAGTGATGGGTCTAAATCAATACTTGATTTCAATCTTTCAATTGCTTGGGTATAGTCCCCTTTTTCCATAAAGCTCTGGGCTTTATTGTTCAAATCTTGTACTGCAAGATTGTTAATACAGGCAGTCGAAACGACAGCAACAAATAAAATACTAACCAACAATAAAACTTTTTTCATACATCCCTCTCTATAACATGTTAAGTTGTTGTTAACGTAATTATAATTTAATAATAAAAATATAGCAAATTTCATTAATTTAAGTTACAATAGGAGCGTAAAGGAGAATTATATGTCAGATGATAAAGTTGTCAGCCTTGGTGCAAAAAAGAAACAGCTAAGCGAAGAATCACATAACCACAATGAAGAGAGCCAAAATAATGAGCTAGTTTATTGTAGCTTTTGTGGTCGCCCAAATACGCAAGTAATAAAAATGATACAAGGCCCAGGAGTTAATATTTGTTCTGAATGTACAATGATTGCAGTTCAGTATTTGATATTGCAAGACCGAATGCCATCTGCTGAAGCTCAGCAAATTTTGGATGCGTTCTGGGGAAAGGCTAGATAACAAGATTTTATGACATCTCCAAAATTTAAACAGTTAAATCCATTTGAATTAAAGGCTTCACTGACCACGTTACTAAATAAAATCAATTCAGTACAGGATGTTCCAAATTGTCTTGCTGATTTTGAAATGCTTGATTCTCAAGCAGATAAAACGGTATTATCAAAACTTTTATTAAAAGAATTGGTAAATGCAAAGGCTGAAAAAATTCCTGTAATTTGCTTTTTGTTAGAGCATTACACTCCGAAAGAAGAGCTTGTAAACAAATTCTGGGAAACATTGAAAAATCCGAATTTGAATAGCGAAGTTAAAATTACTATAATCAATCTTTTGCGGGAGTTGGATGCAGATTGGTCTTACGAAACTTGTGAAGAATATTTAGGTGAAGATTCAACTGAGATTTTAGATGAAAATACTAAAAAACTTCTTAATACTGCGATAATAAATCCAGAAGTTCAGATTGATTTTCTTGACTTTTTGGCATCAATTCGAGTTCAAGATAAAATTACGTTGTTGAATTCTTTTGAAGGTGATTTCTCAGATGATGCGTTAGCAAATATTTTGATTCCTGTTTTTGTTTCTGAACCAGAAAGTCCAGAAGGGAAAGAGGCATTGAGAATTTTAGGAACAACCAAATCTCAACTTGCTCTTCACGTTTTAGAAGAAATGTCAAACTCGGCAAAAGGTGAATTATCTCAAGAAATTAGAAGAGCGTTGTCAACTTTAAAGATTTCTGGAATCAGAGAAGATAATACAAAAGAATTTTACAAAAAAATCTTGTCTGATAGTGTTCCAAATAAATTTTATATCACGTATCCAGACGGGCATGGTGATCAAGCTTTAATTTTTACAAGAAAAACTCAAGATGGGAAAATCCGTTTTGTTTCAATCGTTACTAATATTGAAACTGGGGTAAAGGATTGCTTTGGATTTTTTGAAATTTCGCAATTTGAATGTGACAAGATTTTAGAAAGATTTTTGAGGGATGAAAAAACTGTTGAGTTGCCACCTGAAGCTTTCAAAACTATATTGCACAATGCTCAAATGCAGTCAATTTTGAGAAATGGTAATAACTGGAAGCTCCCATATGAGTACGTTTGCTGGTCAAACTTGTTGTTGGATATTGATTTTGATAATGAATCTATCGAACAAATTTTAAAAGAACAAATTTTACCTCAAAAGGTAGATAAGGCTATTATTCCGATGCTTGAAAAAATGAAAATATCTTCTCATTGGTTCTTGGATGGAAATTATAGCGATGAGTTTGAGGATTTGGTTGTAGAAATGAAATCAACTAAGGACTTGGATGCTTTAGTTGAAAAATATTTGCCAAGCGTATTTTATGCGGAAGAAAAAGAGTCTTGGATTGATAAATTGTTGATGAGTGCCTATATCAAATATTCAATTGGTAAAGATGATGAGGCTTCAATGGTTTATGGGCTTTCTCAAGATGAAAATCTCCTTGCTGAATTATTTAATACGATTTTAAAACGTAGTATTTATGAATATTTAATGACAATTAAATATAACAAAGATATGAATACCGAAAATTTCACTCCAGATGAAATTGATGAAAAAATCAACTATGTTGAAGAAAAGTGGGTGAAAAATGTATAAAGTAATGGCATTAGATGTTGGGACCAAAAGAATTGGTATTGCGTTGAGTGATTTTTTGTTAATGTTAGCAAATGGTCATTCCTATATTCCACGAGAACCTGAAGATAAGGCCATTGAAGCTATCTATAAAATTGCAAAAGAAAATCGTGTTGAAAAAATTGTTGTAGGAGTTCCTTTGAATATGGATGGAACTAAGGGTTTTCAAGCTGAAAACTGTACAGAATTTGCTTCGAAATTAAAAGGTTATGAAATTATTTTTGAAGATGAAAGATTAACTTCAGACACCGCAGAAGAAAATTTACGAGCAAAGAAAATTGATTTTAGAAAGGATAAAGGACTGGTTGATATTGAAAGTGCTTGTATTATACTGGAACAATACCTATCAAGAAAAGGCAACTAATTAAATAAAAGGAGAAAATAAAATGGCAGAAGAACTAGATAACACTATTGAAATTATTGATGATGACGGTACAACTATCAAATGCGAATTGTATGATATTGTTGAATTTGATGGAAAACAATATGCAGTTTTAGCAGAAAAAGATTCTGAAGATGAAGAACCTGAATTAGTATTAATGAGATATACTGAAGAAGGTGAAGAAAGCTATTTTGAAACTATTGATGATGATGACGAATTTGAAAGAGTTTCAGAATATATTGAAAACTTAGATACTGAAGATGAAGACGAAGAATAAGGATAAATAGTTTTGTTTGAAAAGTTTACTGAAAAGGCTTTGAATGTAATCGTAGAAGCTCAGAATATTGCAATTTATGACCACTCTGATAAAGTTTTGTCAGAACATTTGCTTTTGGCTCTTATTAAAGAAACAAAAGGTTTTTGTTCAAAAATATTCAAGTCATACGATGTTACGTATGAAAAATTGGCGGAAGAAATTTATCTTACCCTTAATCTTGAAGAAGCTGATATGACTTCATCAATTCCTTTCAGTAATGATTTCAAACGAATTCTTCAACGTACTATGAACTTGGCTGAGCAGTCCGGAAATTCAACTGTTCATTATGAACATCTTGTACTTGCTGCAATTACTGATAAAGAGTCAAGAATTCCACAGTATTTAGAAAATATTGGTTTTGATATAGAAAAATCAAGACCGTTGATTGAAAAACTTGTTCAAAGAAAATCTAAAAAAGATTATCACCCAGAGTTGGACGAAAACAAAGATCCAGAAGTTGATTTGACACAAGAAACGGATTCTCTTTTCGATAACCCTGAATCTGCAAAAGTTTTTGAACGTGCAGTTTCAAAATTGTCAACTTCAAATTACGAAATTTTGGGAACGGAACAAATTATCTCTTCAATTTTGGAGGATAAAGAATCTAATTTGGCTAAAATTTTGGCACAGTTTGGAGTTACCGAAGAATTATTTGAAGATAAATTGTCAAAAGTTCAATCTCGTCAAGCTGAATATGAAGGTCGTCAAATAGTCTTTACTCCAAATGCTTTTATTGCAATGAGTTTAGCCTTGCAAACAGCAAAAGAATTAGGGTCTTCAGAAGTTTTACCTGAGCATATGATTTTAGGACTTTTGAAAACAAAAAAAGGTGTAGCCTATAATATTTTTAAAGAGTTGCATATTAATGATGATGACTTGGCACACGGAATTATCAAACCTATTGAAAAACAAATGCCAGAAACTCTTACTATCCTTCGCCTTGCAAAACAAGAAGCAAGAAGATTGGGCAGAAATGTTGTAGGTACTGAAATGTTTTTGCTCGGTATAATTGGCGAAGCGACTGGTGTTGGTGCAGTTGTTTTGAATGAATTAGAAATCAATATTCGTGATGCTAGGTTGGTTGTTGAAAAAATTGTTGGAACAGGAAACGAGTATTCTGATTCAGAAATTGTATTTACAAAAAGAGCGAAACGAGTTTTGGAGACAGCTTGGGAATATGCTAAAAAAGCTAATAAAACGAAGATTGAATCATCTGATTTGTTATGGGCAATTACAACAGAACCAAATTCTCTTGCTATGCAAGCTCTAGAACAACTTGGAACAGATGTCGTAGAAATCAGAGAAGGTATTAAAAAACACTCTGTTAATCAATAATTATGAATGAAATTCATCAAAAAATTGAATTGTTTTTAAATCAATATAGGTTGAATAATCCAGAATCAATATATTTAGTTGCTTTTTCTGGAGGTTTTGATTCAATGTGTTTGTTGGATTCTTTGCGAAAAATTTCTCCAAATCGAATTGTTGCAATTCACTTGAACCATGGTTGGCGAGGAGCGGAAAGCGATTCCGAAGAGGATAATTGTAGAAATTTTTGTGCAAAAATAGGTGTTGAATTTTATAGCGAAAGATTATCAGATTCTGTTGCGAAAACTGAAACGGCAGCAAGGGAAGCTAGATATAAATTTTTTGAGAAATGTGCTAAAAAGTTTAATAGTGAGATTGTATTCACGGCACATAATAAAAATGATAATGCTGAAACATTGATTTATCGAATTTGTAAGGGGACAGGAATTTCTGGACTTCAAGGGATTGCCCCTTCTCGAGATATTTATTATAGACCATTACTTGAAATTAGCCGTTTTGAAATTGAAAATTATTGCCAATCGCAAAATTTAATTCCAAATTCTGATAGCTCAAATTTTAATACGAAATACAAGCGGAATTATATTAGGGCAAAGGTTTTCCCTATTTTATCGAAAGTAAATCCTAATATTGTGGATACTGTCAATACTCTTTCAACTGTTGCAAAAGAAGAAACAGCAATTGTTGAAGAATATTTAAGTCTTATCTTGGATAAAATTTCAACAGATGGGAAAATTCAAACTAAAGAATTTTTAAAGTTGTCGAATTCTGTTCAAAAACGTATAATTTATAACCTTTTTATACAAAATAATCTTGATTATACGAGAGAAAAAGTTTTACAAATTTATGATTTTATTTATGAAAATTCATCTTCAAAATCTGGAAAAACTTGTTCCTTGACAACTGATTTGTGGATTTTTGTGAGCGAAAAAATTATTGAAATTATTGATAATTCGGTGATAGTATTTCCTACTGTTGCTATTACAAACGAGGGAAAATATGAAACGGATTTTGGAATGTTGGAAATTATGAAATGTTCAAAAGGCGTTAAAACTTATCCAAAAGATAGCGAGAGTGTAATTTATGCCGATTTAAGCGGGTTAGATTTTGATTTTGAATTGAGAACAAGACGTGATGGTGATTTTATTTGTCCATACGGACTTGCTGGAAGTCAAAAGCTAAAAAAATATTTGAATGCAAAAAAAATTCCAAACCATGAAAAAGACGGATTGTTATTTTTGACTCAAGGGAAGGAAATTCTTTGGGCAATTAATTTGGGAATTAGTGATAAAATAAAAGTGAACACAAATCCTACCCACAAAATTACGTGGATACCAAGTAAAGAGAGGGATTAATTATGGATGTTAAAGTAGAAGATTTAAAGGTTTTATTTAGTGAAGAGCAAATTCAGAAGAGAATAAAAGAGCTTGCGGATGAGATGAATGCTTTTTATAATGGTGAAGATGTTATAGCCATTTGTGTTTTGAAGGGTGCGGTGATGTTCACAGTTGACCTCGTAAAGCATTTAGATATGCCATTGCAGATGGAATTCATCAGATTGTCTAGTTATGGTTCAGCAACTTCTACTTCTGGAAAAGTTAACGCTGTCGATATTAAACTTCCAGATTTGAATGGAAAAAATGTTTTAATCATTGAGGATATTGTAGATACAGGATTGACTGCAAAATTTTTAGTAGATTTTATGCACTGTAATTTTAATGCAAAATCGATAAAATTCTGTTCGCTTTTGGATAAAAAAATAACAAGAAAAGTTGATATTGAACCAGACTATTATGGATTTGAAGTGGATGATAAATTTGTAATTGGTTATGGCTTAGATTATGATGGTTATTATCGTAATTTGAGATATATTGGTTATAAAGAAATGTAAGGGGTTTTTGAATTGTACAAAAATGCAATAGAAAAAATCAATAAATTCTATGACCTCAACTTAAACTCATCTCGAAAAGAGGCAATTTTTGATGTGCTTGAGGAAATTATTCCCTTTTGGAGAGGGGCAATTTTTTATTTAACTCCTGATAATTTATCGTTAGAGTTTAGCAAAAATTTTGATAATATAAGTACTATTCAAATAAATAAAAAACTTTCTGAAAAATTATACGATACTGCTGATGAAAATTTTAAACCAGATGTTGCACAGCTTTTTAATATTCAAGAGGAAAAAATTCTTTGCGAAAAACTTGTGATAAAAGGTGCAGTATTTGGAATAATTATTCTTGAAAAAGAGAATGAAGATTTTTCTTTTGACGAAAAGCTTATTTTTAAAACCTGTGCATCTATTATTTCAAATTTGATTAAAGATTTAGAATTATCAAAAGTTTTGAAAATGCAGGTTGAGGCTTTGCAGTCTGGGATAATTACTTCAAATAAAGCGTATGCGGATGTAAAAAGGCAAAACAAAAAAATAAAAGAAAGCGAAAAACAGCAAAATGAGTTTATCGCAAATATCTCTCACGACTTGAGGACTCCATTGAATTCTATCATTGGTTTTTCAGAATTATTGTCAAATAAAATTGTTGGAGATTTGAATGAAAAACAAAATGGTTATATAGAGGATATAAAAATTGCAGGGATTAAGCTTCTTGAGATGATAAACGAAGTTTTAGATATTGCAAAAATTGAATCGCATACGGTTAAACTCAATATTTCAAATATATATGCTGATGTTTTGATAGATGAAGTTTGTAATATAATTAAGCCAATTTCTGATAAAAAGCACATTACGATTACAAAAAATATTATTGGTGAAATTTTATTTAAAGGTGATTTTATAAAGCTGCAACAAGTTTTATTTAATATTTTAGGCAATGCAGTGAAATTTTCACCCGAAAATTCAGAGATAAAAATTTCTGCAAAAACCCAAGGTGATAAAGTTGTGATTAAAATAAAAGATGAAGGAATTGGAATTGCGAAAAAATACCACAAAAAGATATTTGACAAATTTTTCCAAGTAGAAGATTCAATGTCTAAAACAGAAGCTTCTACTGGATTAGGTCTTGCAATTTCAAAAGAATTTGTCAAAATGCACGGAGGAGAAATCTCCGTTGACAGCTCAAAAGGCAATGGTACAGAATTTACAATAACCTTAAAATCTGAAAATTATTAAAATATAACCAAGGAAGTAATATGAATATAAAAAAGTCTATCGGTAAAAGAATTAAAGAACTTCGAAAAGTTCGCCATCTGTCACAAGAACAGCTGGCGGAAAAAATAGATATAAATCAAAACGCACTTAGTTATATTGAAACTGGAGAAAATTTTTTCTCTGCTGAAACCTTAGAAAAATTGATTAATGCTCTTCAAGTTGAACCATCGGAGCTTTTTGAAGTTAAACATTTTCAAAAAGATGAAGAGTTGATAGAAGAAATTGTTCAAATGTTGCGAGAAAATCCAGATAAAATAAAAGATATTTATAAAATTACTCGCAGCTTAGTTCTATAAAATGAATTTTTGTTGTATAATTTCAGCAGAAAAGGAGAGCCAAAATGGATCAAGAAACCTATATGAAAATAATGGGCTATGTCCCAACAGTTATAGAAGCTTCTTCTCGTGGAGAACGCTCTTTTGATATTTTTTCTAGATTATTGAGAGAAAGAATTATCTTTTTGGGAACAGAAATTGATGACGAAGTTGCAAACTCTATCGTTGCACAGCTTTTGTTGTTGGATAGTGAAAATTCTGAAAAAGATATTATGTTATATATTAATAGCCCTGGTGGTGTGATTACTGCTGGCATGGCAATTTATGACACAATGAATTTAATCAAGTCAGATGTTTCAACAATCTGCCTTGGTGAAGCTGCTTCAATGGGTGCATTTTTACTTTCAGCTGGTACAAAAGGTAAAAGAATGGCATTGCCAAGTGCTAGAATTATGATTCACCAACCTCTAGGTGGTGCTCAAGGTCAAGCTACTGATATTGAACTTGAAGCAAAAGAAATTCGTAGAATGAAGGATATGTTGATTGGAATTATGGCAGAAAATTCTGGTCAACCATTTGATAAAGTTAAAGAAGATTGTGAACGTGACCACTACTTGTCAGCGTACGAAGCTTGCGAATATGGCTTGATTGACAAGGTTGTTGAAAGAAGTCACTAATAACAAATATTAAGAAATATTAACAAAACGTCTGAAAACATGCAATTACTTGGGATTGCATGTTTTTATATATATGTAGGTTAGATAAAAACAAAAATTATAGGTTAGGTTAATTAAATTAAAAAGGTAGGTTAGTATTATGGGCTTATTTATGTTTACTGCTCGTATTAATAGCTTAATTCACATGAAGCTTAATACTGAGTACAAATTACAGAAAATTACCAAAAAGCTTATGGATGTCCAACAATACGCTGCGATGGTAGGTAAAGGCGAAATATCGATTGGCGATTTGTTGAGATCTCCAAGTTCTATGATGGGTAGAACTTTAGGTTACTTTGCTTGGGCTCACAACAATTCATTGCAATATATGCAACAAAATGCTCCATATATGCAACAAATGTATGCTCAACAAATGCAACAACAAAATCAAGTGCAACAACAGCAAATGATGAACTTCATTCAAAGGTCTTTGTACATTCAAGGTAGAGAACGTATGAAAGAAATTGAAACTAGAAACTTGAATGAAGAAGAAAAAAGAATTACTTATGAAAAAGAAAAATGTGAAACATTGTTGTCTGAAATAAATGAAGAACTTAAATCTGCTAGAGATGCTCGTAAGCAGGGTATCCAGGATTTAGCTCCTCATTATACAGGACTCGGTTAAACTGACTAACTAACTTATCCTCATATATAAACTAACCCTAACCAATAAAAGGGACTTGAAAAATTTTTCAAGTCCCTTTTTGCATCTTAAGAATTTTTAATAAAAAGCGATTCTCATGCTTGTCAAAATAAATTATCTGTTATAATATGGGTACAGAAATAGTCTAACTGCCAAAAAACGCCCATGACGTAATAAGTGGTTTTTCCCCACAAGAATAAAGGTCAATCGGAGCAGACTTCATTTGGTAAGAGACGGGTAGATGGATACTCCGAAACGATATCCAATGTTTGATAAAGATGTACACTTAGGTTGTGCCTTTATAGGGTATAGCGTAAAGTTTCGGAAGTCCGCAAGTAGTAAAGGAAAATTATTATGACAATGACAGACCCAATAGCAGATATGCTTACAAGAATTAGAAACGCAGCAATGGTTTCTCACGAAACAGTTGATGTTCCTGCTTCAAAATTAAAAGTTCAATTAGCTAAACTTTTAAAAGAAGAAGGTTTTATTTCTGATTACGAAGTAAAAGAAGAAGGCAAATTCAAAGTTATTTCTATTACTTTGAAATATGATGCTAACCGCAAACCTGTTATTACAAAATTAGAAAGAATTTCTAAACCTGGTTTAAGACACTACTCAAAAGCTAAAAACTTACAAAAAGTTTTAGGTGGTTTGGGTGTAGCTATCGTTTCAACTCCAAAAGGATTGTTAACAGATAGAAAAGCTAGAAAAGAAAATGTTGGTGGCGAAGTTCTTTGCTACGTATATTAATACGTAACTTTTCAAATCTCGGATTTATTGTCCGAAACAAAAAGTGTTCGGGTTCAATTGGTAGAAAAGCTCGAAACTCAGTAGATATACCATAAGGAGAAATAAAAATGTCAAGAATTGGTAAAAAACCAGTTGAAATCCCTCAAGGTGTTGAGGTTAAAGTTGAAGGACAAGTTGTTACAGCTAAAGGACCTTTAGGAACAGAAGTTGTAAATGTTCGTCCAGAAATCGCAGTAAAATTGGAAGATAACCACGTTGTATTATCAAAAGTTGGTACTTCTCGTGAAACTGATGCTTTATACGGATTGTCAAGAACATTGGTTGCTAACGCAGTTCACGGTGTTAAAGACGGATTCGTTAAAAAGTTAGAAATCAACGGTGTTGGTTACAGAGCTCAAATGCAAGGTACAACTTTGAATATGGCTTTGGGTTACTCTCACCCAGTTGATATTGTTCCTCCAGAAGGAATTACAATCACAGTTGAAGCAAACACAAAAATCACTGTTAAAGGTTCTAACAAACAAACAGTTGGTGATGTGGCTGCCTTAATCAGATCTAAACGTCCACCTGAAGTTTACAAAGGTAAAGGTGTTAAATACGAAGGTGAATACATCAGACGTAAAGCTGGTAAAGCAGGTAAAAAATAGGATTAAAATCCTAATTTTGAACTTGTTTCACTATTTTGCTCACATAATTCAGTATTTTGTGGGTGGTAACAAAATAATAAAGCCCGTATAAACCCTTGAAAGTGGTTATTCAAGAAGGTTTGGGTATGAAAGGAAAATAAAATGATTAAACAACAAACAAGAAAACCATTAGTTCAAAAAAGACACAGATCAATCAGAGTTAAGATTTCAGGAACTTCTGAATTCCCAAGATTGGCTGTATATAGAAGTACAAAACACATTTACGCTCAATTGATTGATGACGTAAATCACGTAACACTTGCTTCAGCATCATCAAATGATAAAGATATTAAAGAAAAATTATCACACGGTGGTAACATTGAAGCAGCTAAAGTTGTTGGTGAAGCAATTGCTCAAAAAGCTAAAAAAGCTGGTGTTGAATGTGTTGTATTCGACCGTGGTGGATTCTTATATCATGGTAGAGTTGCAGCATTAGCAGATGCAGCAAGAGAAGCTGGATTGATGTTCTAATTTGAACAAAGATTTAAAAATCTAACAAAGGCGGATTTGGAATTCCCAAATCCGCCTTTGTGTAATAATTTTTTATAAAAACTAAATATGTTTTTCTAAATTAGAAATAATTGTAGATTTTGGCATTAAACCAGTCATTCTTTCAACTGCTTCTCCTTGCTTGAAAACTAAGAGGCTAGGAAGTCCGCTGATTGAATATTCTTTTGCAATATTTATGCAGTTTTCAACATTAACTTTTACAAATTTAACTTTGTCATCATAGTCTTTTGCAATTTCTTCTATAACTGGGCCTAATTTTCTGCAAGGTCCACACCAAGTAGCCCAAAAATCAACCAAAACAGGAACAGGAGAATTGATTACTTCTTGTTCAAATTGTTCATCTTTTATTTCTATAACATCTGCCATAATATTCCCCCATTGCTTAACTAACGCTTCATATTCTAACACGGAAAAAATTTTTATGCTATTATCTTTATAGGACTAATTAGGACAGATAAATGGCAAGAAAAAAAGTAATAGAGATAGTTTTAGACACAGAGACTACGGGATTGGATTATACAAGAGAAAAGATGGTTGAATTCGCCGCTCTTCGATTGGAAAATGGAAAGATTAAAGATGAATTTCAAACTCTTATTAATCCAGAACAACATATTAGAAAATCAAGTATAGCAATTCATGGAATTACTCCAGATATGGTTGAGGATGCTCCAACAGAGGCAGAAGCAATGCCTAAAATTTTGGAATTTATTGGAGATTATCCGATTGTTGCACATAATGCAATTTTTGATTACACCTTTATCAACGAAGCTTCAAAGCGTGTATTTGGTAAAGAAATTTCAAATGAAAGAATTGATACTCAACAAATGTTCAAGGAAGTTTATCCAGAACTTGATGCTCATGGTTTGAATGCTTTGACTGAAAAATTTAATGTTGAATTAAAAGATCACCATAGAGCAATGGGCGATACAATGGGTTTGGCATTGGCTTATCCAAAGTTGAAAAAGTTGTATTTGCAAAAGTTTGATTGGGAAAATAAACAACTTGATAATGTTGAATATTTGTTTGAAAGATTTTTAAGAATTCAACAGACTGTAACTACTTTGCAATCAGAATTGCAGGATTTGAAGTCTGTATTCAAATTGTATTTTGAACAAGGTGGAAAACCAATTACCTCTCAAGAAGGTGATATGCTTATTTATAACTCAAAACAAAGTTTTGGTTATGATTTCAACACTATAAAACCTATATTAGAAGAAGTTGGAGCTTTAGAAAAAGCTACAAAATTGAATACTGGATTTATAGATAGATTGGTTCATGGTCATAGCTTGGATGAGGAAAAACGAGAAATCATCAAGAATGCAAGACAAGAATTGACAGAAACAAGAAATATTCAAGTAATTAGGAATAAATAATAGGAAATAGGAGAAAGAACTATGTTAAAAAAATTAGGGGCATTCTTCAAAGAGCCTCCAATTGCAGAACCTATTCAGGATCAAGAAAAAGTTGATTCTATGTATAAACATTGGCGATTGAGAATGTTCGTTGGATGTTTTATAGGTTACACAATTTTTTATTTATGTAAGAAAAACATTGCGGTTGCTCTACCAGGAATTATGGATGAATTTCATTATTCTGCAACTGAATTAGGTTTGTTAGGTAGCTCATTATATTTGACTTACGGTATTGGTAAGTTTGTAAATGGTGTATTGGCGGATGGATCTGATGTAAGAAAATTCTTCCCAACAGCACTTTTAATGACTGCAATTGCAAACATTTTATTTGCATTAGCTCCAAATTTTGTGAGCGTTTTGGGCTTAAGTACAAAAATGGCAGCAATGGTTTTGTTATGGACATTGGCATTTCTTTGGGGTGTTAGCGGATGGTTCCAATCTGCTGGTTTCCCTGCTGTTGCAAAGAGTTTGACTTATTGGTATTCAAATTCTGAACGTGGAACAAAATGGGCTGCTTGGTCTTGTTCTCACCAAACTGGTACATTCTTAAGTTTCATTATTGCAGGTTTTATTGCTGCACACTTTGGTTGGAGAGCAGCATTTTTAGTTCCTGGAACTTTGGCTGCAATTACAGCAATTTCTTTATTCTTTGTACTTAGAGATAGACCACAATCTATGGGTTTACCAGATGTTGAAGTTTACAGAAATGAGCCAGTAAAAGAAAAATCTGCTGATGAGAAAAAAGAAGAAGACGAAATGTCTTATGTGCAAATTTTCAAAAAATATGTATTATGTAATAAAACAATTTGGTTGTTAGCTATTGCGTATATTTTCGTTTACATTATCAGATTCGGTGCAGAAGACTGGATGATTATGTATTTGAAAAACGCTAAAGGCATCGGACTTCAAGATGCTACTGGTATGATTGCATCATTACCTCTAGTAGGTATTGTTGGTACAATGTGTGCTGGTATTATTTCAGATAAATTGTTCAAAGGAAAAAGAGCACCTGTTAACCTTATTTATTTGGTTGGGGTTGTTTTAACTATTATTGCTTTGAAATTTAATACAAATCCAAGTTTGAACTATGTAATTATTGGTCTATTAGGGGCATTCACTTATGGACCTCAAATGATGATTGGTGGACTTTGTGCAGTTGAATCAAGTTCTAAAAAAGTAGCATCTGCTGCTTCTGGATTTACTGGAACATTTGGTTACATCGGTGCGTTTTTATCTGCAACAGGAACAGGGTTCTTGGTTGATAAATTAGGCAAAAATGGTGTTCAAAACTGGAATGGTGCAATCTATTTCTGGTTAGCATCAGGTATAATTTGTTTCATCATTTGTGCAATTTTGGCAATTGATGAATACAAAAAAGATTCTAAAAAAGCGTAAAATTTGAAATTAAAATAAAAAGTCAGAGGTGATAAAGTTTTCATCTCTGGCTTTTTTAATGCGGTTATTCCTTTTGATGAAATAAACTGAACAATTTAGTGAGTTTATCAATTTCAGAGTGCCAACATTGACCTATTTCTCATTTTCTTCATTTATGCTAAAATCAAGATGAAAGACGAGGCGATATGAAGGTTGCAGAAATAGAAAATAATATTCTTGTTGTTAAAGAAAGAGAAGATGAAAAGTTAGATGGTCGCAAAGGTGCTTTGGTCAAGGTTCTTGGTTGTGGACTTTGTGGTTCTGATATTGTAAAACTAACTCAGCATTTGGCAAAAGAGGGAACTGTTTTAGGTCACGAAATCGTGGCTTCAATTGTTGAAATCGATTCTGATACTGATTTTAAAGTTGGGGATACAATTATCACATCTCACCATATTCCTTGTGGAAAATGTGAGTATTGCAAGAATGGAAATGTTTCAATGTGTCGTCATTTCAAGGAAACAAATATCCGTCCAGGGGGATTTAGTGAACTTGTTTTTGTATCAGAAGAACATTTGAAAAATGTTGCATATTTAAAACCTCAAAATTTAACTAATGCTGAAGCTGCCTTTTATGAACCTTTAGGGTGTTGTATTCGTGCGGTTAAGCGTGCAAATTTGAGAGAACATTCTACGGCTTTAGTTATTGGATTGGGTTCTATTGGGATTTTGATGGCTCAAGCCTTGAAAGCTTTTGGGATGAATGTTGTTGGTTGTGATTTGATTTCATCACGAGTAGAGCTTTTGAAAAGTCTTGGTATTGAAGCATTCAAAGTTACTGATATGTGCGAAAGTATAAAAGCTGATGGTGTATTTATGACCTCTGGTTCTGATAAAGCTATTCCTACTGCATTGAAATATGTTCGAGATGGTGGAAAAATTTTAGTGTTTTCAAGCACGCCTCATAATATGGGATATGCAAATAATGAAATTTATTATAGAGAATTGACTGTTTTAGGTAGTTATTCTCCATCTCCTGCGGATTTATATGATTCGTATAATCTTTTGAAAAACAAAGAAGTTAAGGTTATGGGACTTTCTAGTGAATACGCATTGGATGAAGTTCAAAACGCAATTAATGATACTTTAGATAACAAGATTTTGAAAGCGTACATAAAAGTTTCATAAATGTTATTCTGAACAAATCGAAGAATTACATTAAAAAATATAAGGAAAATAAATGAAAGCAATACAATATTACGGTCCAAAAGACATAAGATATGAAGAAGTTATGGTTAAACCACCAGAAGAGGGAGAGGTTGTTGTAAAAATTATGGCAGCTTTAACTTGTGGTACGGATGTTAAGACTTTCAGAAGAGGTCATCCTGTTTTGATTAAAGAAATTCCATCTGGTTTTGGTCACGAATTTTCTGGAATAGTCGAACGTGTTGGGCGAAATGTTGAAGGCTTTAAAGTTGGAGATAGAATTGTCGCAGCGAATTCTGCACCATGTGGAGAATGTTTTTATTGTAAAAAAGAAGAGTATAATTTGTGCGAAAACTTGAATTTGCTCAATGGTGCTTATGCACAATATATAACTGTCCCTGCGAGAATTGTGAAGAAAAATATGCTTCATTTGCCAGATAGTTTACCATTTGAAAGAGCTGCTTTTTGTGAGCCATTAGCTAATGTTGTTCACGGTGCAGAAAGAACTGGTATCAAAAAAGGTGATACTGTTGGAATTATTGGTATTGGTCCAATCGGGTTAATGTTTGCAAGAGTTGCAAAATTAATGGGAGCAAGAGTAATTGTTGCTGGTCGTAATCCGATGAAACTTAAAGCGGCAGAAGAGTTTGCTCATGCTGATGAAATTATTGATTTGAAAAAATATCCCAACCCTGTCAAGATTTTCAAAGAGTTTTCAGATGAACATAAAGGTTTGGATGTTGCGGTTGAATGCGTTGGTTTGCCAGAAATTTGGGAACAAATTTTTGAATGTGTAAGACCAGGAGGAACTGTACATTTCTTTGGAGGTTGTAAATCTGGTTCAAAAGTTACTTTTGATACGACAAGAATGCACTATGGAGATATTAAGTTGATGAGTGTTTTCCACCATACTCCAAAATATTTTCGAATGGCTCTTGATTATATTGCTTCTGGAGAGATGGAAGTTGAAAAACTTATAACAGATACTCTTCCTTTAGATAAAGTTGAGTATGCAATGAACGAGCATATTCAAGGTCGTGCGATTAAGTTTTTGATAAATCCTTGGGCTTAATTTCTTTAAGAATTAAACTCCAATCCAGTTGAAATGACCAATAATCAAACCTAATATGGCTGAAATTCCAAGGTAAAATAATGGATCTTGTTTTTTCTTGATGCTTAAAATCAAAAATCCAAGCAGGATTAGTGTCCCTAAAAGGTGTAAGTTTGATGTGAATAATAATTTTATTCCAACAGCAGAAAGTAAGGCACAACCAGCGGGTTTTAAACCTCTTATTGCTCCTTTTATGTTTCTATTTGTGCGGAATTTGTCTATAACTTTGAAAACTATTGTAACTATGATATATGATGGCAAAATAATTGCAGTGGTTGCAACTAAAGAACCTAAAATTCCCGCAGTGGTAAAGCCTGCAAATGTTGCAACATTCACCCCGACTGGTCCAGGGGTTATGGATGAAATTGCAAGCATATCGGTTAATTGTTTTGCACTATACCAATGAAATTTGTCTGCAATATCGTACAAAAATGGTAAAGTTGCATAGCCTCCTCCAAAAGAGAACACTCCAACGTGGAAAAACTGTAAAAATAATTGAGAAAGAAGTTTTAGCATTTTTCATCCCCCTTATTATTTTTTAAGTTTTTTTTGTCCTCAATTCTTTGAAAAATAATCCCTGAAACAAGAGCTAAAATTACGATTAAAGATAATGGGATTACTCTTGTGAAGGCTAAAATTAAACATACACTATAAACGCATATTGAAAATTTATCCACAACACATTTTGTCCACATTTCTTTTACGGCAAGAAATAATAGTGTAATAACGCCGATTCCAACACCCCAAAATATGTGTTGAACACTCGGTTTATCTACGATTTCGCTCAAGATTGAAGCAAGCAAAACAATTGCCAAAAATGATGGAAGAACAACCCCAATTGTTGCGGCGATAGCGCCTTTCCTTCCTAGTAATTTTCTTCCTGTAAAAATTGCGGTATTTGCAGCGATAATTCCTGGTAGGCTTGCTCCTAGGGCGTAAAACTCACATAATTCATCTGACGTAATCCAGTGTTTTTTTTCAACAAGTTCGCTGGTTAAAAGTGGTAAAATTACATAACCTCCGCCAAGGAGTAGTGTTCCAACTTTGAAAAATGTTTTAAATATGCTCCAAAAAGACTTTTCCATATCTTTAGTATCTCATAAAATGTTTTATACGTAAAAATTAATTATTTATGTTAATGTTTGTTAACAAATTAAAAAAATACGCAATTTTCTGAATCCAAAATTTTTTATATATATGGTTAGGTTAAAGTTAAATTATTTATTAGGGAAGGTTAAAATTATGGTTTCACAAGTTGGTTCTATGGCTCCAATGCCAAATTACAATAATCCGTTGAGTGCAACAAATACAATGCCTGCAAGTAATGGTTCTGTTTTCGATTATGCTAATCCGTTAGCTACTGGTACAGCTTATGATAATGATATGTTTATGCCAGATTTCTTGAAAACTCCAGTAATTACTGGACAAGCTCAACAAGCTCAAGTTCAACCTCAAGCTCAAGCACAAGCTCAAAATACTCAAACTGATTTGACTCAACAAGTTCCTCAATCTCAACAACCAGTTCAAACAGTTTCTCAACAACCAGTTACTCAGCCTCAATATGATGTTACTCAACAACAAGTAGCACAACAACCACAGTATGATGTTGCAAATCCTCAACAACAAACAACAGCAACTCAAAATCCTCAATTTACTGGTAGCGAGTTGAATGGCTGTTTAGCTGAACCCCAAGGTGATGATGTTGATTATACAAAGAGTGGAAATCCTTACAAAAAGGCTTCATTCGGTAAAAAATCTGGTGCAGTTTTAGGTTTCTTAGCTCCTATTGCAAGTCATTTAATTAGTGGTTCAAAAGAATGGAAACAATTATTCAAAACTTGTCCACTATTAGCAATTGCTGGTTTCGGTATTGGCTATTTGGTTGATAGCTGTACAGAAGCAAATAGAGCAAATGCCGCTGATGCTGCTGCAAAACAAGCTAAACAATCACAAATTTTAGCTCAAAGTTCTCAACAAAAAATGAGTGCAGTAGCTTAATAAAAAATTTTTAAACTAACCCCATTTCTTTGTAAATTCCCAACTTAACCAAACAAAAAGGCCTCTGAAATTTTTCAGTGGCCTTTTGAATTTTTTATTTTGTTAAAAACCAAACATTGTTTTTTTAGAAAAATCTTTGTCGCTTTTAACTTTGCTTACAAGTTCTTCTGCTTTATATGGTTCTCTGCAAAAGCTAAATGGTAAAATTATTGCTGAACCATCTTTCATTTCAAGAACTGGAACATAATCAGTATGACTGCTGTGAATATAACGAGCTATATCTGTGTGACGGAAGTCTTGGAGATGATATTTTACAATATCGTTTCTATTAAAACTTTTTTGAGATTTTTTTATTCCGAAAATCCCAAGTCTTTGTTTTATAGAACATGTATTTCCAGAACAGTTTATTGAACTCATTGGAGTTAATGATAACAACCCAAGCACTATCACGCTTGCAACTGTCGTACACAAAATTTCTCTTTTCTTCATCATTTTATTCCTTTGATGTTTTATTGCTGAGATAATTTAGCTTTCAATCTCGCTTCTGCTCTTGCAATTGCCGCTTCTGCTCTTTTAGCATCAAGTCTTGCATTAGCTTCTCTAAGTCTTCTTCTAGCTCTTTCGAGGGCATCTCTTGCTCTTGCTTCGTTAATTTCTTCTCCTGCTTCTGCCAATGTAGTGAGGATTAGACATTCTTCTTCTTTGAATTGTAAAATCCCACCCATTGTTGTGAACATTTTGAAGTTATCTCCTTGTTTTGCTCTGGTAACGCCAATAGCAAGGGCTGTCATCATTGGGATATGCCCTTTCAAGATACCGAATTCGCCATCTGTTCCAACAGAATAGATTTCATCGACTTCTTCGTCAAAAACAACTCGTTCTTGTGTAATAATTTTTAATTTCATAAATTATTCCTCAGCGATAGTCTTTGCTTTTTCCACAGCTTCTTCAATAGTACCAACCATGTAGAAAGCTTGTTCTGGTAAATCATCGTGCTTACCTTCAATTATTTCTTTGAAGCCTTTGATTGTATCAGCAACTTTTACGTATTTACCTTGAATGCCTGAGAATTGTTCAGCAACAAAGAATGGTTGAGATAAGAATTTTTGAATTTTTCTTGCTCTGTTTACTGTTTCCTTATCTTCTTCTGACAATTCATCCATACCCAAGATTGCGATAATATCTTGAAGGTCTTTGTATTTTTGAAGAATTTCAAGAACTTTTCTAGTTGTTTCGTAATGTTCTTCACCTACGATGTTTGGATCTAATGCTCTAGAGCTTGATTCCAATGGATCAACAGCTGGATAAATACCTAAAGATGCGATATTTCTTGATAATACTGTTGATGCATCAAGGTGAGAGAATGTTGTTGCTGGAGCTGGGTCTGTCAAGTCATCTGCTGGTACATAGATTGCTTGAACAGATGTAATAGAACCATCTTTTGTAGATGTAATTCTTTCTTGCAATTCACCCATTTCAGTAGCAAGTGTTGGTTGATAACCAACGGCAGAAGGCATACGACCTAACAAGGCTGAAACTTCTGAACCTGCTTGAGTAAATCTGAAAATGTTATCAATGAATAACAATACATCTTGTTTTGAGTAATCTCTAAAATATTCAGCAGCAGTAAGAGCAGATAAACCAACTCTCATTCTAGCTCCTGGTGGCTCGTTCATCTGACCATAAATCAGACCAACTTTATCTAAAACTCCACTTTCTTTAAATTCATTCCAAAGGTCGTTTCCTTCACGTGTTCTTTCTCCAACACCACCGAAAACAGAAACGCCATTGTGTGCCATTGCGATATTGTGAATTAATTCTTGAATAAGAACTGTCTTACCAACCCCAGCACCACCAAACAAACCGATTTTACCACCTTTTTGATAAGGTTGTAAAAGGTCAATTGCTTTGATACCTGTTTCAAGGATTTCAATATCAGTATTTTGGTCAACTAATTTTGGTGATTCTCTGTGAATAGGTAAATAAGTGTCTGTTTGAATTGGTCCTGCATTATCAACTGCATCCCCAACAACGTTAAGAATTCTACCTAAAATTGCGTTACCAACAGGAATTTTGATAGGTTCGTTAGTGTTGATAACTTTCATTCCTCTTCTCAAACCGTCAGTTGAAGACATTGCAACTGTTCTTACTTTGTTAGAACCTAGCATTTGTTGAACTTCTGCAACGATTTTTGTTCCATCATCTTGGAACATGTTTAACGCTGTATATATATTTGGTAAATCTCCGCTAGGAAATTCTACGTCAACTACTGGGCCGATAACCTTGGTAATTAAACCTTCTGTTGCGGTTAGTGTTTCCATATACCCTCTCCTTATAATTGAATTTCTTTACTCAAACATTATACAACAAGAAAAAATTTTATATAATATTATGCCTGTTTAATTTTTTAACGTTACTTAATAGATTTTGTTATCCGTTTAAAATAATCGGGTGATACCGTTTTTGGGGTATTTTAATTAATGATTGTGAACATTCTGTTATAATTTTTTTTTAAACACTAGCAAAAAAAGTTTTTCTCATGTATTATGACATGCATATCCCAAAATTATGGAAATGAATATGCAACTATTAATAGAAAAAGAATTGAAATCGACAGATAAGATTTTAAAGCCAGACTTTAATTCTAAATCTGGACGAGAATTATTAGCGTTTTACTTGCAAACTAAATTTAGACAAATCTATTTGTATGACAAAAAACAAGAAGTCCCTATTATTAATTTAATTAATGCGGATTTTATCAATAAATTTTGCAGAAGATTGATAAATAAACCAACAAAGCATTTGTTAATTGGTATCACGGGTGAATCTGCATCAGGCAAATCAACAATTTGTAGAGAAATCAAAAATGTAATCGAAAGATTTCATATGCCTGTAACGGTATTAAGTACAGATAATTATTTTAATGATATTTCTGCTCTTATTAATAAATATGGTTCTTTTGATAATTTAAGAGATAATGGTTACGATGTAGATGCTCCAACTAGTTTTCAGCTTGATATTTTGAAATCTGATTTAGAAGATTTGGCTAATGGTTTAGATATAAAAGCTCCAATGTACCTTCCGAATGGTACAGGTGTTTCAATGCCGAAAGCAATAGATGTATGTTCTCAAAAGATAATTGTTGTTGAAGGTATTGCGACAATGTATGAACAAGTTAAGGATGCTTTTGATATAAAAATTTATGTTGAAACAGAAAACGAACTAAGAAAAAGTCGTTTTATGAGCCGTGCAACAGAAGAAAGAAATCAAAGTGAAGATAATGCTTTGAAACATTGGCATTATATTACAGATGCTGGTGAAAAATATGTTAAGCCATTCCGCTCAGAAGCAGACTTGGTTTTGAATGGTAATTCTGATTTGAATTATTTTGCAAAAACTTTGGAATATATTTATACAATTACGAATAATTTCCAATAGATAGAAGGTTTGCGACGTAGAGCTTGTTTTTAGGCGAATTTATACAATTCGTTCAAATAATAACATTTGTAAATAAGACCGAATAAGTATTTCTTTTTTTTAAGAAAAAATATATAATCTTTACAAGAGTGCATGTTTATTCTAAAAATATGGTATAAAAAGGATACAGAAATTGCTAAATAATTTTGAAAGTTTTGACAATTCAGAAACAGCAACTAAAAAGGACATTGTTATTCAAGAACGTGTAGAGCTTGTTTCTTCTCATATGTACAAGCAATTTTTGGATTATCAGCACGCAACTGTTAATACCAACGAGATTTTTGCTCGTATGGTTGATTGTTTGGAATTGGTTTCTAACAATTTAAAACAATCTTTCTCTTCTCGTGGTGTTACTACTCAAAATATCTATGTTGATACTGATGCTTTAAAATCTGTTGCGATGATTAATATCCTTTGGCATAGTATAAGTTTTACTACTCGTTGTAATTACAAGCCTCAAGCATTGTTCAGAGATGATGGAAGGCATGTGTTTTCCAATCGTATAATGGCGATTAGGGGTAATTATAATGAAATTATTAAAGATGCAAAAGATAGAGATGAAGAAATTGTCAAGCTTTTGGAAAACGAAATTGCATCATTATATGTTCCAGCAGATTCTAGCAGAAAATGTGTATTCAAAATTAAACATACGGGTCAAGAATTTGCTCTAAACCAGATTGATGCCCCACGAGAAGTAGTCTTAAAGGTTGTTGAAACTGTTTGTGGTGGTGGCTTGTATCACCAAGACGGTTCATTGAAGAGTTTTATTGTTTAAGATTTTTTGACATATAGTTAAAAATTATTATTATTTTATTTGTAAGGGTATTAGGTGTATTAATGAAATTACAAGAGAAGCTTAAAGAATACGAAAATCAATATTTGTTCCTAAGATGGGCAACAGGTGGTGAATACGGTAAACTAATGTATGTTGGTGAAGATTTTGTTGAATTCAATATCATTGATGTTGATACAATGTCTTACCGTGAAACTGCTTTGATTTATGCACCTTTGATTTTGGAAGTGTCGATTGGCGGTGCGGATGTGGCGAGAATCCTTGCAGAAGTTTCTTCTAAAATGTCATAGCCAAGATTTTGAAAATTAGTCAAAAAAAAAGTCACAACTTATTGCGACTTGAACAATAATCTTGGGAGGAGATTTTGGGATAGTTTGTACATGCATGATATGTCAAGCATGAAAATTTGGTTATCATATAAGTCAAAATTTTAACAAAAATTTACAAAAGAAAGATTTTGTGGTATAATAGTTATATGGAAAAGAATTTGAATATATTAATAATTAATGGTCCGAATATCAATATGCTAGGGGTTAGAGAGCCAGAAGCATATGGTTCTAAATCGTATAAAGACTTAGAAATGGAGTTGCATGAATACTCTTTTGAGCTAGGTGTAAATTTGGAAATTTTTCAGAGCAATTTCGAGGGTGAAATTGTCGAAAAAATTCAGTATGCACTAGGTAATTATGATGGTATAGTACTGAACGCAGGGGCATACACTCACACGAGTATTGCGATTCGTGATGCTTTGACTTCTGTTAAAATTCCGACTGTTGAAGTTCATATTTCAAATATTTATAAACGTGAAGAATTCCGCCACAAGTCAATGTTTGCAGATGTTTGTGTGGGGCAGATAACGGGGTTCAAAATTGATAGTTATAAACTTGGACTACAAGGGCTGGTTAATTTCTTAACCAGCGCAAATGACTAAAGTAGTTCAGTTTTATTTTTTTGCAACAAATTCTTGGTGCATTTTTTCAATCATTTTCAAAGTATCTTCTTCGCCGTGAGTTTCAGCGTATTTGTCGATAGCTTTGTTGATTTCTTGTGCTAATTTTGGATTCTTTTCCAAGAATTTCATGTCATTTTCAATAGAGTCTGATGCTATTTGGGATTTTCCAAGAGCAGCAGCTGGCATGTTTGCAAGGTCTTTGATTTCTTTAGTCTCAGCATTAGAAGCTGGAGCAACTTCTGGGGTTGTAACTTCTTCAACAGATGGCTTTTGAATGCCTTTGAAATTCACGCTGTTTAGTTTGTTGTCGATTTCTCTCATAGTATCACCTTACTTTCAGAAAATTTTTCTTTTTCTAAGATCATGTTTTTGTTTAGAAAACGCCTAAATAAATTTTTTTGCTACTTTAATAAACAAAAATTACAAAAATTTACATGTAATTTTCAAAAATTTTTCATGTTATGATGTATTATATACTATAAAAGGATGTAATGCAAATTATGAACTTAGAAAAATTAGCAAAAGAGTTATGGTGGTCTTTAACAGCATTTAGAACAATTAATGAATTACCAGATTCTGTCATTTTTGTTAATTATGATGGGATTATTGAGAGAGTTAATTCAAAAGCGAAGGAATGTTTTGGCATTATTATAGATGAATTGAACCCTCAAAAATTGAACGATTATATCAAAGATGGTATGGATATAATTAATTTATCTATAAGAAATCAAAAACCTGTGGCAGCGGTTGCAACAATTCCAGGACGAGAATTTCATATTGAGTTGAATGCAGTAAAACGAGGTCACGGTTATTGTTTGTCAGTTCGTGATTTGACAAAACTTACAGATGAAATAGTTACAGAAGAAAAAATTGCACGTTTTAATGGTGAAAAAAATGCAATGCTTGTTAAACTTGAAGGGGATATAAAATCTCCAATCTCTTCTATTACAGGTTTTTCACAAGGTTTGCTTGATGGTATTGGCGGGAATTTGACTGAAAAGCAAGCAAAATATATCAAGATAATTAATTCAAATTCGAATGATTTATATCATTTTATGGATAAGTTGTTAGAATTTACTGAATCTGAATCTTCATTATATAAGTCAATGTATCAAAATTTCGATGTTGTTCAAATTATAAAAGGAATTGCATCTGAGTTTGAAAAAGAAATTCAAAATAAAAAAATCTCATTTGAAATTGAGGCTGACGGTTTGGAAAAAAGAACTGTTTATTCTGATTTAAAAGCGGTTGAAAAAATTGTTCGTAATATTTTAGAAACTTCTGTTTCAATGACAGAAACGGGTTTTATTTTAGTAAATATTTCTAGGCCAGATGAAGTTACAGCTTCAACTTTTGGTTTGTCGGCTGAAAATATTTCAAAATCACATGTTCAAATTACATTGAAAGATACAGGTGTTGGATTTGCCGAAGACGAAATGAAATTTTTGTGTGATCCATATGCACAATTAGAAAAAGGTAAGAAGAATTTTGTACGTTCTTTGAATTTAGGTAGTGCAAGTATTTTGACAAAGAGAGCTAATGGGTTTATCAATATCCAATCAGAAGCCAATAAAGGCACTAGATATGATATAATTTTCCCTGCTGAAAAGGATTAAGATGAGTAATGTAATTCTAAAAAATGTTAGAAAAACTTATGACAATAGCAAAACTGTAATCAACAATGTTAATCTGGAAATTAAAGATAAAGAGTTTGTAGTTCTTGTTGGTTCTTCTGGTTGTGGAAAATCTACACTTTTGCGTATGATTGCAGGGTTAGAAGATATTACAGCTGGCGAAATCTATATTGGTGACAGAAAAGTAAATAATGTTCCTCCAAAAGATAGAGATATTGCATTTGTTTTTCAGAGTTATGCTCTTTATCCTCATATGACTGTTAGAGAGAACATTGCCTTTGGTTTAAAGATGAGAAAAGTTGATAAGGCAACTATTGAGAAAAAGGTTCAAGAAGCTGCTGAAATTTTAAATCTTGGAGAATATTTGGATAGAAAACCAAAACAATTGTCTGGGGGGCAAAGACAGAGGGTTGCATTGGGTCGTGCAATTGTAAGAAATCCAAAAGTTTTCTTGATGGATGAACCGTTGTCTAATTTGGATGCCAAATTGCGTGTTCAAATGCGTTCAGAGATTAAAAAGCTCCACGAAAAACTTCAAACAACTTTTATATATGTAACACACGATCAGACTGAAGCTTTAACTATGGGTGATAGGATTGTTGTTTTGAATAACGGTGATATTCAGCAAGTTGATTCTCCAGATGAAATTTACAATAATCCAAAAAATACATTTGTTGCTGGGTTTGTTGGTTCTCCTCAAATGAATTTTATCAATGGGAAAGATTTAGGTTTGGACGAAAATATTTTATATGGTATTAGACCAGAAAAAGTTACAAAAGCAGATGGCGACATAAAGTTGACCGTTGATGTTGAAATTTCTGAAATGCTTGGAAGTGAAAAAATTGCATATTTTAATATTGGCGACAAAAAGTGTTCCGCTAGATTGGATTCAGATGTTCAAATTGGCAAAACTTTAGATTTGTCTATGTGCAGTTCTGATTTGTACAAATTTGATGCCAAAACTGGTGAAAGAATTTATTAGTATCTTTTTTGTGAATTGATGTCGTCTATCCAGATTACAGTTACTTCTGTTTTGTTGTAAAACGGATTGTACCAATGGCTTTCGTCAGTAAAATCGACCATGGCATCGTAGTATGCAATTTTTTCTGCGAGTTTTTTAGTATATTCTAATAAATCTGTCATAAATTTCCTAACTATCATAATAGCTTTATTATTTGCGTTTGGGTTGTTTTAATAATCCCCGAAAAGTATTGAATATTCCTTCGTATCGTTCTTCTATTAGGCTAGCTATATTGTCTATTGTGAGTATTTTTAAACTTATTTATTTTGTATTTGTACAAAAGAGGAGTTTTTAATTATGACAAACAAGTTGAAGGGTACAAAAACTGAACAAATTTTGATAAATTCTTTTGCAGGGGAATCTCAAGCGAGAAATCGATATACCTATTTTTCAAAAATTGCGAAGGAAGAAGGTTATGAGCAGATTTCAGAAATCTTTCTTCTTACCGCAGAAAATGAACTTGAGCATGCAAAACTTTTTTATAAACATATTGGAAATAACAATAACGCACATGTTGATGCGTTTTATCCTTTTGAATTTGGTACAACTGAAGAAAATTTGAAAAGTGCAATTTCTGGAGAGGAAGAAGAATTTAGCGTTCTGTATTATAATGGAGAATTAGTTGCGAAAGAAGAAGGTTTTGAGGATATTTCAGATACTTTCCGTCATGTTCGTGTATCAGAACAACATCACGCAAAACGTTATAGAGAGCTGTTAGAAAATTTAACAGAGGGAACTTTGTTTAAAAAAGATAGAAAGCAAGAGTGGATATGTCGAAAATGTGGATATGTTTATTTTGGAGTGGAAGCACCGTTGACTTGTCCATCTTGCCATCATCCAAGGGCTTATTTTGAGCTTTTGTGTGAAAAATACTAGATTTGGAGGAGCTTTTTTTATTGCACTAAAACGGCATATTATACTATAATGTTTATAATATGAAGAGAAAATGGAAAGTATTAACTTTAACGGGAATTTTGGCTGTAACTTGCGGTTTATATACGTGGGGAATTCCTGCTGTTGTTAATATAAAATCTCATAAAAGTTTTATAGAACAAAAAGTTTTTGAAAATTCTGGGTTCATTGTTGATATTGGGAATCCAGAACTTTCTATGGGTATATTCCCATCTGTTTGGGTGAAGAGTGATAATATTTCTATTCTAAACTCTGATGGAACAAAAGCTCTGTCTATTGATAATCCTCAATTAAAAATAGAATTATTTCCTCTTTTGTTTAAGAAAATAGAAATTGCAAATGTTTCAGCGACAAAAGAAGATATAAATTTTGTTTTAACAAAAGATTCAAAATTCTTGTTAGGTCAATATCCTCTTGATTTAAAATTAAAAAAGGATAATAAATTTACCTTGAATAAAATTGATTGGGATTTAGGTTCGTATAATATTTCTTTAGCAGATAATCTAAATAATCAACAAGTTAAGCTTCAAGGCAGATATTTTGAACATGGAAAATATGTTCAGAATAAGCATATCAAATTTTCAACAGAAGGCCGTTTTGAAGTTGGTAAAAAATCTACTGATTACATGACAGATATTTCTTTGGATTTCCCATTGAATCATTTTACAGAAGATCAATTGATGATTATGGGTCGAGTTGATAATTTTGATTTGGCATCAATTTCAGATTATGTGAATATTTTGAGTTCTGGAAGGATTAAAAAAATGGGCGGAATTGTTAACTATTCTGCTTCAACAACTCCAGACAAATTCGGTCATAAGAAAATTGAATCAACCTTACGAACTAATAATCTCATAATTGAGGGTAAGGACAAGGCTTCTTCAATAATTTATCCAAAAGAGTTAACTGCGAAATTGAATTTCAGAACTATTGAAAATGGAATTCATTTTGAAAATACAAGTTTACAGTCTGACAAAATTCACGCATTTGTTGATGGAAAAATTTTTAATATCGGTGAAAAAGTTCCTAATTTGAATATCACGGCAAGCGTTGAAAATACCCGTTTGGAAGATGTTGTAGCAATCCTTCCTGGGTCAGAAAAATTGTTGCCTGATTTCAATTTATATAAATTGAAAAAGTATGTTTTTTATGGTGACGGAGAAGGAAAGGTTTCTTTCCTAGGAAAAGCCAATCGCCCTCATTTGAAAGGGTATGTAAAATTAAGCAACGCATATTTGATAAAACCTTTGCGTGGAGCTCCAGATAAGGCAAGTATTGATTTGAATTTCAATGAACAATTGATGGATTTGAATGTTTTTGTGCCAACATCTGTGGGGCAAAATGTAACAGTAAAAGGTAAAGTTAAAATTGATGGTTCAAAATATTCAGAACTTTTTATCAAAAGTACCGATTCTGTAATTCTTGAACCTGTGGAAGAAATTTTAAATCCTTTGCATGAAATTTTGAAATTCCAACTTGGTCCCGTTCCAATGATGAAAATTTCTGGTATTGGAAATATTGATATGCACTCTGCAGGGAAAAAGGTAGATCCTCATATTTGGGGTAAAATTACATTCCGCAATGCAACTGCTTCATTTAACGATGTGCATAATTTGGTGTTGAATAATGGTTCTGGTGAAGTTGTTTTTGATGACACAAAAGTTAGTTTCCGTTCATACAAGGCTTTTATCAATGGTAAACCAGTAGAAATAAAAGGTAATTGTGTTGTTCTTGGAGATTTGAATGTTTATGTGACTGCTAAAGGTCAAAGTATCCAAAAGCTTGCGAAAACAATTAATACTTCTCCAATTTTAGTTGATGTGCAAAAGGCAATTGCACCTTTCACTCATCCAACTGGGGTTGCAGATGTATTTTTACATATTTATGGCAAAGTTAAAAATGCGGATGAAGTTGTATTCAACGAAGATTTATTTTCAAAAGGTACTGTAACATTGCACAATGCTACAACTGTTATGCAAGATACTTATTTGCCTTTTACTAATGTAAATGGGGTTGTTAATTTTGACAAATACAATTCTGATTATGACGTAAATGGTTTTGTTAGAAATTCAAAGATTTATGTAAAAGGTACTGGAGAAAAAAATCAGATTGATTTAGTTGCAAAATCTCAAAAGTTTGCAATAAAAGATTGTAATGATTTGCTTTATCCAACAACAGAAATGCCATTCAAAAAAGAAATAGGAATGCTGAATGCGTCTTTTGTCGGTTCTTATAAGGGTATTGCTGATGGTGGAGAGCTTGATTATGACAAAGTTAAAGTTGATGGAAAATTTATTCCAAATATGAATACTAATGCTCCTATTCGTTTGAATGGTGGAACTTTCACTATTCGAAACGGTGTGTTAAAAACTTCTAACTTGAAGGGTTTATTCAATAATAATCCATTTAATCTTACTCTTACAATGGCTGATATTTATGATTCGATGACTATTGCCAGTTCTGTATTTAATTTTAAAAACTTTGATATAAGTTCTGTAAATGAGATTAAAAAACAAGTAAAACTGCCTAAACAATATGCTGCTCAGCTTGATAATATTACGGATATGAAGGGTATTGTTGATATAAGAGGAACTATAAATAATGGTAAAATTTGGTCTAGTACAAATTTGAAGGATACAAGTTTTGTATATAAACCATTGGGTGCAGTTGTGAGAATTCTCAATGGTGAAGCAAATATGAGGGGAGATACCTTATATCTAAAACGTGTAAATTCCCGAGTAAGCTCAATGCCTGTTTTTGTTGATGGAAGCGTTGCCGATGTATTTGGAATTCCAAAACTAAATCTTTTAGTTAGTGCAAAACCTACTCAAACTTTCTTTGATAGATTCATTAATAATAAATCTGTATATCCTGTAAAATTAAAAGGTGATGTTAATTTTAATTCAAAATTGAGAGGCCCAATTGATAGAATTTCTGCTCATTCAAATTTGAATATAGGTGAAAATTCTTCAATTTATTACATGGGTGCGACTTTGGCTGGAGCTCCAAATGGTGCGGTAAGTACAGGAGAATTGACGACAAATCCAGTTTCTGTTGTTTCAGATGTAGTACTAAGACCAAATTCTGTTCATATTGATTCTTTAAAATATAATCAAACAATTATGTCGCAAAGCCAGAAAAAATCTATTCAAAATCAGCTTGTGGCATCTGGTGATGTGACTTTGTTGAATGATAACGTTTTAGGATTTAAAAATTTCAAGGTAAAAACTTCAAATCCTACAAATGCTAAAATTTTCAATGTGCTATTGAAAAAACCGACAATTAAACAGGGCGTATTCACAACAGATTTAACTTTGAATGGAACATCTTTAGCTCCTAAAATTTTGGGCGACTTAAATATTTCAAGTGTCGATATTCCGCTTTTGGATGCAACAATTAGAGATATAAATATCAACTTTAAGAATGATTATATCGATATTTTGACTAAGGGTGTAATTTTAACTAATGATATTGTTATGAAGGCGAAGGTTGTAAATAATCCTACACCTCCGTTTGTTATTGAAGATGTAAATGTTCAGATGGATGAACTTAATTTGAATGTAGTAACTCAAGCATTGAGTGATTTTGAGGCTGATAATACTAGAAATAAGCATTTGTCTTTGTCATCTGCAAATTATGTTCCAATGCCAATTGATCAATTAGTAATAAAAAATGCTCAATTGAATGCAGATAAAATCTTAATCAAAAAAGCAACGGCAACTAATTTCTCTTCTACTATGTCACTTAGTGAAGATAATGTTGCTAAGATAAATGATTATCATTTTAATATAGCTAATGGTGAAGTGAATGGAAAAATAAATTATGATTTGAAAACATTTAGCGGAAATGCAGAAATGACAATCAAAAATGCGGATGCTCAAATCATAGGTGAAAACTTCTTTGATTTGCCAGGACAAATGTACGGGCATGTTACTGGAGATATGCACTTGTCTTGTAATGGATTATCAAGTGTTGAGTGTGTAAATACGTTGTCTGGTGGTGGAAATTTTGAAGTCCGAGATGGTAGAATGCCAAAACTTGGTTCTTTGGAATATTTGTTAAAAGCAGGAAACTTAATCACTGGTGGTATTACGGGACTTTCAATTAATGGTATTATAGATTTAATCACTCCATTAAAAACAGGAAACTTTGATAAAATTAGTGGAGAAGTGAAGGTTGAAAATGGTATTGCGAGTGATATTAATGTTTATTCAAGTGGTAAAGATTTGAATATGTATATGACTGGTAATTATAACCTATCAACGTTTGTTGCAGATATGGAAGTATATGGTAGTTTGTCTAAAAATTTCTCTACGTTGTTGGGAAAAATTGGAAATTCATCATTGAATAGATTATTCAATACTATTCCAGGAATAAATATTAATGACATAAATCCATCTTCGACAAGTAAAATAAATAAAATCCCTAATTTTGAAAAGGCGAATGTTTTGAGAGTATTCAAGGCTGAAATTTTTGGTGATATTAACGGAAGTAATTATGTAAAGAGTTTCCGTTGGATAAAAAATTAGTTCTGTATGACGTGGTAATTCTTCCCTCTCCGATGGGAGAGGGATAGAGGGAGAGGGTCGATTTTTAAAAATTGCGGAGAGAAGAGATTTTTTGCTTAGCTCAGAATGACGTGGTAATTCTTCCCTCTCCGATGGGAGAGGGACAGAGGGAGAGGGTCGATTTTTTTAAAATTGCGGAGAGAAGAGATTTTTCGCTTAGCTCAGAATGACGTGGTAATTCTTCCCTCTCCGACGGGAAAGGGATTGAGGGAGAGGGTTGATTTTTAAAAAATTGCTGGGGAAAGAGATTCTTCGCTTAGCTCAGTGTGACGTGGTAATTCTTCCCTCTCCGATGGGAGAGGGACAGAGGGAGAGGGTCGATTTTTAAAAAATTGCGGAGAGAAGAGATTTTTTGCTTAGCTCAGTATGACGTGGTAATTCTTCCCTCTCCGATGGGAGAGGGACAGAGGGAGAGGGTTTATTTTTTTAATATAGTTTGTAATAAAATTAGTCCCTATAAAAATATAATTGTAACGAAATGTAAAATCAAATTTTAATAGGCTGAAATTCAGTTATAATCCCCTATATGATATGATATGATATGATGTGGTGGGGTGGAGCAATTTTCTTATCTGAAAATTTTTCTAATAGATGTAAGGGAAAATAATTTTAAATTTCGGGGAAATTTTAAGAAAGGAAAATTTAGATGAAAAATAAAATATTAGGTTTTCTTTTTAGGGCTATTTTACCTAAAAAAATTAAGGCAAAAATGCTAAGAAAAGCCTTTCAAAAAGCTCCAACTGTGGATTGTGGCATATTTGCAGAGGCAAAAAAGGGTAATCGAGCTATGCACAACTCTATAAAACAGAATAGAGAAATTGGTAGTGCGATTAACCCTGATGATTTTAAAGAAACTTTTAATGCTGACAAAGACGCAATGGCTGTTATGAAGGGAATGTTTGCAGAAGCAAAGCCTGTGCAAGTCAAAGGGTTGTACGATCCACCACCACAAAATGCTAAAAAAGGCATTTTTACAGAATTTATGGAAAAATCAGGGCGTGCGATTGACGACGAGGAAATGATTATTCCTTCAGATTTAGTTTAAAAAAATATATTAAATAAAAAGGATAAGGTAAAAATATAAAAGGAGGAAAAAATTATGGGTTCATTTATCGGAAAAGTTGTAAGAGTTGGTTTAAATGCTGTTACTCCAAAGTATTCACACGGATGGGCATCCCCAACTAATAAGGGTCTTAGTAAATTTATTAATGGTACTCAAAAAGATGTTGGTAATGGAGTTATTAGATTTCAATATGGCTTGAAACATAAAGTAGTGAACGCAGGTTATAATGAATCTTTGCATAAATATCATGATTTAGCAATTTCAGCTTTTTCTACTCCAGAGCAAATGAATAAAGTTTTTAAAAATGTTCCTAGATGTTTACATCAAGCAATGAGGGAATTATCTGAATTGATGTGCCTAGGAGTGAAAGTTTAATGAAAATTTTGCCAATAATTAAACGATTTGTAAAACCAAGTCAAAAGGTTTCTGAAGTTGCAACTGCTGCAAAATCTGTTGCTCAGACTACTGCTCCAAAAGTTGAAGCGGAAACAAATCCATTTCTTGAATGTATTTATGAAATGTATGCAAAAGATGGAGTTCCTCGAGATGTTGTCGATAGGATAGTTCTCGGGGGTGAAAGACAACGATTTTATCGTTATGTAGGCAAAGATGAACTCCAAAAACTTTTGACAGGACAAAAAGTAACAAGTTCCAGACCTTGTCACGGCGGACATTTGACGGACGTTACTTCTGATCCAAATTATGGAAAAATTCCAACTATCGGCAAGTATCGATTAACATTTAAAGATAAGGCTGAATTTTCTCCATATCCGCTTGGCAAAGATAAAAATTCACGTATAATTGAACATGATTTAAAGGATTCAGAATACTATATTCGTGGCGGATATGATATTTCGGATATTGAAAAAATCGAAAGAAAGTCTGAAGACGGCTCGTTCCATTTGTTGAATTTATTTGGTTAATAGTTTCATAAAATATCTAGAATTTAAACAAGATTTATTTCTTTTTTGCAATTATTATGATTGGAGAATAAGTTAGTTTATTTTCTGGATATTTTTTTGAATACTTGTCGCAAAAGTCTTTTACTTTTGCAATTGTCCATGTTTTTTCAGAAAGAGAATTAACCCCTGTTTTCTTCATATGGGCTAAAAGTTCTAGTGGGGTTTTGAATTTTAATTCCTCATAAAATTGTTCAATATATAGAATCTCAAAACCTTGATTTTTTAGAACCTCTTCAATTTCTTTTTCTGTCAGATATTTTAGGCTAAGTCCTGTTAAATTCGTAATCTCTTTAAAATTTTCGGGCGCAAAGGTTGAAAATGCTAAAATTCCATCGGTTTTTAAGTTGCTAGAAATAGTCTGAATTGCTTTTTCTAACGATGGGAACCATTGAAACATCGCATTTGAGATTATTAAATCAACTTTTTTAGGCGGTTTGATTTTTAGTGCATTTCCGCAAAAGAAGGTTGATTTAGGGATGAATTTTTTGACGTAATGTTTTGATTTTTCAACCAAATCGTTTGCAAAATAGTTTGAAAAATTTAACTCTTTTGCAATTTGTTTTGTCAAAACTCCTGTTCCAGAGCCAAGCTCTAAAATATTTTCAAATGTTGTAGAAATTTTAGATAACTCAAATACTAACTTAGATGCCATCAATATTTGAACTGTGGCATTTTGGTCGTAATCTTGCATACTTTTTTCAAATTGTTTTTTTATGTGTTTGTTATCTATTTGCATTCTAAAATCTCATTCCATTTAGAGTAGTGGTAGAACGGGAAATGCCCATATGGTAAGCTTAACACTCTCACTTTATTTTGGTTGTGGCTGGCAATTTGATTTTTAGGTGGAATAATTTTATCAAAATCGCTAACAATCGCAAAATCATAGAATTTTTGTATTTCTAATTCTTTGTGGTTTTTAATTTCAGTGTATAAGTTTTCTAGCTCTGATACCCTATTTTCAATTGTTCTTCCTACTGGTGTTTTGCTGTATTCTTGAAATTCTTCTTCTGTTTGAAAAACATTTTTATAAAATTTTCCTTCAAGTCCTATTTTGGCATGTTTAAGTGTCAATTCAAACATTTTTATAGGGATTCCAAATTCATTATCGACAGGTGAAATTGTTCCATTGATTGCCATTTTGTATTCAAAATCGGAAAATAAATTTTTGAATAAATTTGCAACAAATACACCCATTGACCAAGTTATAAGATACTTATGCTTATAATTTTTTATGCTTTTTAGTTCCTCTGGAAGTTTAAAATCATTGTAATCATATACGAAAAGTACGTCAAAATCGTTGCATTGCAAAAATTTGAATGGCTTTTCATCAAAACTCCAACCCGCAAAAAATACTATTAAATTTTCGTTATTTTGATTATTTAGCCAACAAGACTTCATCAATTTTCTCCTTTAAAATCAGTAATTCATTTTCTTCAATTTCAGAGGTTAAAGATAATCTGAGTCTTGAAGTCCCGACAGGTACGGTCGGAGGGCGAATTGGAAGGGTGAAATATCCATTGTGGAATAAAACTTCGCACAAATCCACAGTTTCTTTATTTTCACCAATAATAACTGGGATTATATGGCTTTCACTTCCGAATTTTTTAGCAATTGTGAGCATTCTCTCTCTTTTAGCTTTTGTTGTTGGAAATTTGTTTTCAATAATCCACTTTGAAAAAGCAATATTTATTGGCGGAAGTGCAGTTGAAAATATAAAAGGTCTAGATTTGTTTATCAAAAAATCAATCAAAATTTTTGGACCTGTAACGAATGCTCCCATTGAACCAACAGCTTTTCCAAAAGTTCCGACGATTAAATCTACGTCATTTATAATTCCTAACTTTTCTGCAACACCAAGACCCTTTTCTCCAAAAACCCCGAAAGCATGGGCTTCATCTATAATCATAATGCAATTATATTTCTTCTTGAGTTCAACAATTTTTTTTAGGTCTTCAATATCCCCATCCATCGAAAATACACTCTCTGTAATGATGAATGCGTTGTTGAAATTTTTTCTTTCTCTTTCAAGAAGATTTTCGAGTGCGGTCATGTTGTTGTGCGGAAATCTGAAAAACTTTCCTTCTGACAATTTCATGCCGTCAATAATACTAGCGTGATTAAGCTTGTCAGAAAAGATTACATCTCCTTTTCTGCTTAATGCACTGGATATTCCTACGTTTGCGTGGTATCCGCTGTTATAAAGTAGTGTTGCTTCTTTTTTGTACAAAGAAGATAACATTTCTTCCAATTCTTTGTAAACAGGTAATGTTCCCGTTAAAAGTCTAGCAGAAGCACTTCCCAGCGAAAATTTATCTCCTGCAAAGTCTAAAAATTCTTGTGTAATTTCTTTGTTATCTGCGAAATTGAGGTAATTATTTGAGGATAAATTCAGAAGTTTTTCTCCTTTAAAGTAGATGTATTTTTCATCTTTTTCCTCAAAATTTTTCAAATTTCTGAAGTGCGAATGTTCTTTTAATTCGTCTAAAACTGTTTTGTAATCGTTATACATAACCCAAATTTAAGACAAAAAGGAGTGATTTTCAAGCATTACGTAAGAAACTCGCTTTGTCGAGTTGGCAAACAGCTTTACCATCAAAAAGTTTAAAACTTTTGGGAGTTTTTATTCTCCTGAGCGTGAGCCTTAACCAACTTTATCATTATACCAATTTATTCAAGTTCTGTAAACATCCGTATTTTTACGTAAGTAAAAATACGACTAGCCACTTGGGTTAGTTTTACACTTGACAAGAGTTGGAAATGCTTGTGTTATCTGCTTAAAATTTGTAAGTGAAAATATTTAACTCAAATAGTTTTTCAATGATTCTATTGCTCGATTAGCCATCATTTCGCCCTTGAGTTTTTTATTTTTACGTTCTTTTTTGGGTAATTCAACGGGTGGAACTATTCCCCAATTTGAGTTTATTGGTTGGAAGTTTTTGTGTTCTGGGTTTGTAATATAGTGGGTCAAAGCTCCCAGCATTGTGTCTAATGGGAGTTCTAATAATGGTTCTTCATTCAGAAGTTTTGCCATATTTATCCCTGCCAAAAGCCCAGAGGCGATTGATTCTGTATAACCCTCAGTTCCAGTAATTTGCCCTGCAAAGAATAAATCTTTTCTTTCTCTTGTTTGTAGAGTTGGAGAAAGTAGGTTCGGAGAGTTAATGAAGGTGTTTCTGTGCATAACTCCATATCTTACTATATTTACATTTTCAAGTCCTGGAATTGATTGTAGTAGTTCTTTTTGAGCACCCCATTTTAAATTAGTTTGGAAGCCTACGAGGTTGAATAGTGTTTTTGCGGAGTTGTCCTGACGTAGTTGTACAACTGCGTAATTTTTTTCTCCTGTTCTTTTATCGATTAAACCGATTGGCTTCATTGGCCCAAAGCGAAGGGTGTCAACTCCACGAGAAGCTAAAACTTCAATAGGTAAACAGCTTTCAAAAAATTTAGCCCCTTTTTCAAAGTCGTGTTGTTCAATGCGTGGGGCATTAATCAATATATTATAGAACTTTTCATACTGTTCTTTGTTCATTGGGCAATTGATGTATGAAGCTTCGCCTTTGTCATATCTGCTTGCCCAAAATGCGATATCAAAATTTATACTGTCGATTTCAACAATTGGTGCAATCGCATCAAAAAAGTGTAAATATTCGCTTTTTGTAAATTCTTTGATTGAATCCGTAAAATTAGAGCTTGTTAATGGGCCAGAAGCTATGATTGTTGGAGTGTTTGGGATTTTAGTAACTTCTTCTCTCATTAGATTGATATTTGGATTTTGTTCAATTCTTTCGGTTACGGTTCGTGAAAATTTGTGCCTGTCAATTGCTAATGCGTTTCCTGCTGGAACTTGGCAGGCTTTAGCTATTTCAATAAGTTCTCCGCCTAAGATTTCCATTTCGTGTTTAAGGAGTCCGCTTCCGTTTGTAATATCGTATGAACCAAGACTATTAGAGCATACAAATTCTGCACAATCTTCTGTTGTATGAGCCCCTGTTTTTACGCAAGGACGCATTTCGTATAAATTTACTTTAAATCCTCTTTTTGCAAGTTGTAATGCGGCTTCTGAACCCGCTAAACCTGCACCAATTACATTAACTTCCATTCCAGTAGTGTAGCGTGGATATGGTGTTCTGTCAAACGAGAGAAATTTATTTTTGTTACGAAATGTTATAATTGTAGTAAAACACTTGAAATTTTTTTTACGATTAAGTATAATAAGTACACTTGTTCTAAAAGTTTATATTATAAAATGTAAAACTTTTGAAACATTACCCAAGAAAAATGGCAATTTAGAAAGATTTGTTGTTTTTTTTATTTTGTAGAAGATTTTAAATTAGTAGGGATTATGTCAGTACAACCAATCATACCAAGTATAAATACAAAGAATAATAATGTTCAAAAAATAAAAGCTGTAAATCCAAATGTTAATCATAACAATAACAAGGTTGCTTTTACTGGTGGAAACATGATTGTTTCTACAATGGATTTCATTGAAGCTGGAGGCTACGCTGCTTCATTTATTATTCAGGACGGACTTGGTTTTATTGCCCCTCGTGTTGGTAAAGGGTTGTTGCGTGGCGGAAAGAAAAAACGTGACGAAGATGGCAATGTTATCATGGACGAAAATGGTAAGCCAAAACGTGAATTGAACTGGGCTTATGCTCGTAAAGAAGGTTTACGTGAACTTATCACTGGACCTAGTGCATTTGCTATTCCTTACTTCATGCTTAACTATATTAAAAAACATTATGGCACAGGTAATAATGTTAGACTTGATTACCTAGACAGCTTACAATCGAATTTTACTAAGTTTGCGAAGGATAACGTAGATGCAATAAAAGCTGGTAATGCAGACAAAACAGCATTCTACAAAGATGTATTCTCGGAAGTTATTGAAAATACTGTAAACAAAGATTCTAGAATCAAAGAATCTGAACGAATGACTAAAGCCGAAATTGAACAAGCAGCCGAAAAATTAACTCAAAGACAACTTAAGATTGAAGAAATCTTATCAGATAAATCTCTCAATAAAAAAGCTAAAGCTCAAAGTATTAAAGAGCTTGGTGGTACCGTAGAAGATGAATTTATGCGTTTGATGAAAAATAGAGTTGGCGGTACTGTTAACGAAATGGGTGTTAAAATCACTTCTTCAAAAGGTAAATTGAAAGGTGGTAATATCGCTGATTTAGCTAACGCAATGCGAGATTACTTTGGTGATGCAGCCAACAATGTGAAAAAAGTTTTGACAAAAGATGCTACTTCTTCTGTTGAAGATGCTGTAAAACACTTTACAAGCAGAAGAATGGGTACAAGAGTATTTACAAACTTAGGTTTGTTTGGTGCGGTTGCTGCATTCTATACTCAAATCCCTAAATTATACAACATGGGTTCAAAAGGTAAGAACTTAGCTTTTGCTGATGAAGATGAAGCAGATGCACCAGTTCAAAATCAACAAGCTAAAAATTCAGAAAAAGCTGACGAAAAGAAAAAAGATGTAGTATTTACTGGTGGCATGGCTGGCTTTATGGAAAAAGTTGGTGATAAAGTTATCAACGGAAAACATGCAAAATCTATTTCTGATATTTTTGAACTTCACGGACCAATCATCTCTGGTACAGCAATGCCTGTTTTATTATATGGTTTCTGTATTCCTCCAAGACTTCACAACGCATCTGACAAGTACGATTATGGTGAAATCGTAGTTAGAGATATGACTGCTTTCACAGCTTTGTTATTTGGTGCAAAAGCTCTTGCTAGATTGTTCTCAGATGGATTTACTAAAGTTACTGGTCTTGCACTTAATTCTAAGACTGAAAACGGAAGAAATGTATTCCAAAGAACTCTCGATTACTTGAATCCTAACGATACTCACCATAGTATCTTGTCAAGTAAACAATTGATGTCTAAATACACTAATATTGAAGATTATAAGGGCGGAATCAATGGCTTTATGGACTTCATTGAAAATAGTGGCGGTAATATCAAAAAAGCATTCTCAATTGATAAAAATATCCACGCAACAGTAAGTGAAATCGTTAAGAATGTAAAAGGAAAATCTTTTGCGGAAGCTACTTCTGGTGAAATTCGTGAAGCTTTGAAGGTTGCTAACGAAAATAAAGATGAATTAATCAAAAAATTGTATAAGTCATTTGATGGCAATAACGGTTTGTTGAAACGAGCTAAGACATGTAACTCAACATTCGGTTTCTTATCAACAATTGTATTTGTTCCAGGTTTGATTATGTGGCTTACAGATTTCTGCGAAAAAATGACAGAAAAACGTAAGGCTCAAGAAAAAGCTCTAGCTGAAGGTAAAGCTAATGAAGTTGATGCTAATTCTAATGCGAAAGTTGATGCTTCTCAAAAAATGGATGTGAAGCCTGTTTCAGCAAGTAGTATTCCAACAAATGCTCCAACAATGGCAGGTTTTTTGAAAAAATAATTGATTAAAAAAGAAGTTAAATAATAAAGACGGCGGAAACATTTTGTTTCCGCCGTCTTTAAATTTAAATATTTATTATAGAAAACCTTATTCAACAGCTTCAATTAAAGCATTGATATCTGCAACCATTGCATCTGGGTCATATCCGTGAACTTTTGCACCAGCTTCTAAGTTTTCAAATCTAGCTGCTGCACAACCAATACAACCTAAACCATATCTGTGAAATACTTCAATGCTTTCTGGGTGTTTTTGTGCGATTTCTAAAATATTCATTTCCTTTGTAACTTTTTCTGCCATAGTGTTATCTCCTTTTTGACTTTTTCTCAATTTCCATTAAAAACATTATACACAAAAAAAGAAGGAAGTGTATATGTTGGAATTGTTAAAGTTTTTTATTAAAGATGAAGTCCCTGCTGTTGGTTTGACAAGATTTAAGGACAAAAAAGAAAAAAGTTTCGACTATGGAGAACCTCCAAAATTGAATTTTAATAGGCCGATTTTTAAGCCAAATTACAGTAATAATTTCTTTTTGATGTAATTCGGGTTAATATTCCTTAACAATACACTATAAATTAATCAATTTTTGTTCAAAAATATACTTAAATAATATATAAGGGAAAAATTGAGGCGTTTATGGCTGTTGATTTAGGGAAAAATTTAATTTCATCTTTCTTGGGGCTTACTGGCACTCGGAGTGTTAATGCTTCTAAAGCTGTTGTGGCTCCAAAGGCTTATAAAACTGCTGGTTATGCAGCTATTCCGTATGAAAAAGCACCTGTTATAACGGACACTGTTCCTACAAAAAATTCTGATGGAACACCTTTATTGGCTGGTTATCATACCCCAAACAACGTTTGGGTTGCTTAATTAACCCATAATATCAAGTTTGCCTCCTTTATATGAGTTTGAAACGTCTGGGTGAAATGGATTATTTCCGCTTTTTTGCATTTGATTTATAAAATCAAATGAGCTTTTTTGTGCCAAGTTTGAATTCTGTGTTTCAAATAATTTGACAGGTTGCACTGCATAAGTGTATTGTCGTTGTATTTCGTCAATTTTGTTAAACATAATTAATCTCTCTCAAATTAATAAAGGATTGAATGTTGGAGATTTTTCAATTTTATAAAATATTTTTACAATCTTAACGTTTTTTCTTAGGGGCGGTAATTTCAAAAGATATTTTTATAAGTTCTGAGAGCGTTTCAGGGGGAATATTATTAACTTCAATAGTACACCAATGCTTTTTGTTCATATGCCATGCTGGTTTGACAGAGGTGAATTGGTCTTTCAGAATTGGTATTAAATCTGGTGGGCATTTGAGATTTATGCAAAGCTCATTGTCCATTGTGAAGATTAATCCAAACCATTTGTTGTTCGATTTGTGTCGCATAACGACAGTAGAAGAATACTCGTCCTTGAAGGGGCGAGTATCAATTGCGTCTTTGTTTATTTTGCATTTTTTTATGAGATCTTGTTGATTCATTATTGATCGCTTTCATGGTGATCATTATCCTTCATAAGTCTTGCAAAATCAGAAGGCTTAATGCTTTGTACAAAGTTTTTAAATTCTTCAGCTTCTTCTGCATCTTTAGCACTATCAGTCGAAACAGAGCCGTTAGAAAGAACATTTGCGGTAACAAAAATAGGTGCATCGATTCTTATTGCAACAGCGATAGCATCTGATGGACGAGAATCGATTTCAATTTCTTTACCTTCAGAATCTTCTAAAAAGATTGTTGCGTAGTAAGTTTCCTTTTCAACGTCATTAATTTCAACTTTTGAAAGTTTATAGCCAGTTTTTTCAATAATGCTAATTATCAAATCGTGGGTCATTGGACGGGTAACGGATAAGTTTTCGATTTTTCTGATGATAGAGCTAGCTTCAGCAGAGCCAATCCAGATAGGTAAAGCACGTCTATTTTCTTTGTCGTGAAGGACAACGATAGGAGAACCAGTTCTTGTATCAAGGGCAATACCCATAACTTTCATTTCAATCATAATAAAATAAACCTCTCTAATAATATTACTAATATCTTAAGTCAAGCAATATTTATGGTCAATAGTAAGGATAGTGGAGAAAACGGGAGGGAAATGGAAGAAAAACAATGGGGTATTTACGAAAAAAAATATTTATGGTACAATAGTTTCAGTAATCCGCAAGTCGGAGAATGATAACTAAATACGATTAATCTTGGAGAAGTGGCCGAGTAGGCTTAAGGCGGCACCCTGCTAAGGTGTTGTATGGGGTTACCTGTACCGTGGGTTCGAATCCCACCTTCTCCGTTTTTTAGTCGAAACTTAGAGAATAAGTGAAGATAGAATTTACAAAAACCGCCTTAATAGGGCGGTTTTTAGCATGTGATTTTATTTAGAGAATTTTTATTGTTAAAGTTTGGCTCATTTTTATCAAAAATTTTTCAAAATTCTCTTTATCAAAGTTTCAAGGTGCAGATTATTTATACAAAGAAAAATTTATAAATAATAAGTCCCAATATTAGTATATTTATAATTGATATTATAATTAAGCATATTTTTATATTTGAAAGAGTATTCGTATTATTTTCTTGTTATTATTCATCTGTTTCTTACTTCACAAAGGAATTTTGTCGAAATTATTAGAAAATAATGTATCTAGTTTTTTAGGAAAATTTACTTATTCAATTTTTCTTTCTCATTATTTAATAAAAGATTTGTGGAACATTTACATAATGAATAAATGCCAACATTTTGTTATATATCATCCAATTATAAATATTGTAAGTATATTCATTGTTTCTATAATAGTAGGGATGTTAACATATTATCTAATCGAGAAACCAAGTGCTAAATTTTTGGAAAATAGGCTAAACATCAATGATAATGCCTATCTCGGGGGGGGTGGTAGTCTTTTTTGAGCCTTGTAGTCTATGTTTTGCTTAACAGCTTTTAGGTACAACGAGGCGGGAGTTGAAAACTCTCGCCTCGTTAGTTTATATTGTGCTTTTCTCCGTATATTATTTTATTATTAAGTTTAGGAAATTAAAATGTAAAATTTTCTAAATATTTAAAATTCTCTATCAAAAAATTAGTTCATCTGTTTTATTATTATAGGTATAAAGGAAATATTATGTTAGTTCAAAAAATTACATTCGCCCCAGTTGATAATTACAAATCAACTAATAAAACTCGTTCTAGAAATACAACTCAAGTAAGTCTTTCAACTCAGCAATATCCAAATATTGATTATTCAAAAATAGCTTTTGGTTCAATTTATGGAGTAAAGCCTAAAAAAATAAATCTGGATGCGGAAAAATCAAAACTGCTACGCCAAATTACTGAACTGTTGCAAACAGAAGAACCTGATATTAATACTGAAGAATTGACAATGAAAGTTATGCGTCGAGTTATGAATTTCTTTAGAGAAGCTATGAAGCGTCAGGAAAAAATTTTAGAAGAAGCAGAAAAATTGGCAGAGGATAAAGTTCTAAATCCTCAACAAAAGTTTGAACAAATCCAAAAACTTCAGAAAAAGTTAACTCAAGTTTCAAAATTCAAATACAGTCCAGATGGGGCAAAAAATAAAAAACAAGTCGCTGAAAATGTGGACTATCCATTGTTGAACAAGTTAAAATCTGCGGTAGTTGAGGATGATTTTAATTTGTCAAAAGTTGTGACGGATTATTATAGTGAGTTAAAAAATATTTCAAAAATAGAAGATTTGAACAAACAATACCCGAAAATTAAAACTCCAGCTTCTCCGCAAGAAGTTATTGCAAGGAAAATTGAGAGTGTTTTAACTCGGGGTTTTTATGAGGGTTTGGCAGATAATATGGGTTCGGTAGAGGAAGCTAGTGAATATTGTGTAAAACCTGTCGGGGCTTTAGTTTATGATATTGCAATGAAACATAATGCTAACCCAATAGAGTTATTTGATTCGGTTTTTCCTTATACGGCTGTTAAAATTTTTGAAAGATATGAAAGTATTGCAACTAATGGAATGTCTTCAATTCCAGAAGTCCGCAAGATAAAAACTCCTCAAGTTAGTGATTTAGATTTGAAACTTTTGAGGACTGATTTTGATGATTTTGTTACTTCAGTAGTTAGAAAACATTATCTTGAAGGACAAAAATTGAACGAAATAAAATACGAAAAAGATGGTATTTCTGTTGCATTATCTGATTTGAGAGGTTCTGATTATAAATTTGAAAAAATGCCAGAAAAGGTTCGCTCGTTTGTAAAATCTGGAGAAGCTCTTGATTATGCACAGAAAGATTATGGCAATTTTGATGTTAACCAATTTAGAGCTAGATTAGATTTCTTTGCTAATGGTGGGATTGGCGAAAATGAAGAAATTTTGGGTAAGATTATTGATTTTGATAGTTGTGATTTTACCCCAGAAGATACTAAATTTTTAGCAAAATTTTTGAGAGAATTAGATTCTGTTAGGGAAGGTAAAAAGTCTATGGAAGAAGCCGTAGATTATATTAAAGAACAAGATTTAGCTCCCAAAGGAACAAATAAGTTAAATGAACTTGCAAGGCAAAAAGCGGAAGAAGATATAAAAATTAGGCAAAAGGTTTCTTCAGAATTGAAATCTGTAAAAAAAGATTTTGACAATGCCATGAATGTTCTTTATCAAAACGATTTGGCTGATATTGCAAATTCTTGTGCTGATTATCGTCCAAAATCAATAGATGATTGCAAAAATGCAAAATATTTGATTTCCTTGATAAATAAAAATACTGACAAAGAAACAAACATTCTCAATAGAAATGCGGTAGAACAAAGTATTATGCGTTGGGATACTTATAATTTCTATAAATCTGAAGGAAAAACAAGTGATGAAGTTTTAACAAAAGCTGAAAAGTTTGCGATGAGAGAAGATGGAACGATTGATGTTGAAAAAGCTGGTCACTATTTAATTAATTCAGAAGTTGCAAAAATGTATCCAGAGAGTGTTAAATACTCAAAATATCCAGAAGTTTTAGATAAAATTATGGAAAAAACTGCCACTCAGAGTGAGGCTGTAAAGTATTTATGCAAGTATGATGATTATATGAATTTGAGTTCTGAAAATAAAACTCAGCTTTCTAATTTTATAGATATGTTCGATCAGAAAAATTCTGTTGACAAGGCAATTTTGAAATCAATAGTTGAACAAGATTATTTGAATGTAGATACACCTGTACAAATAAAAACTTCTGGCTCTGAAACTGTTACTGCTACATTTAGTGCTAAAGCTAAAAAGGCAATTACAGATAAGTATAAATATCCAACTTGTCTTATTTACCTTAAGGGATTTGAAGATGCTCTAGCTAGTTTTGCTAGAGAATGGGGTTCTTCTGGGATTAAAAAGACAGGGAAAAATAACAATACTTTGAGATATAAAATGGAATTAAAAGTTGCAGGACATGATGATAGATTATTCTCAAGCAACAATGATTACTACTTTGATGTATTCTCAGATAAAGGTTTCCACTAGATTGAACTTAAAATAGATACTAATAAATAATTTTGAATATTAGCCACTTGGATAATTGCCCAACTACTAATATAGTAGTAATATCCTTGTGTAGTAGAATTACATCCAAATTATGATTGATATTGAAGGAAAAGAACATTTATTAGATGCAATCTTTGAATATTGCGAAGATATAATAACCGTCAAAGATTTAGATTTAAAGTATATTGCTTATAACAAAGCGTTTTTGAGATCCCTTATTGAAGGAGATGAAAAAACTCCAATTATCGGGAAGTCTGTTGATGAAGTTTTCCCTACTAATGAGAGTGCTCAAGTTGTAATAAATAATGCCCAAAAGGCAATCTCCGAATTAGAAACAAACTGTTATACTTTCAGACATAAGATACACGGGGTTAATAAAATAATTAAACAAACAACGACTCCAATTGTTAGAGATGGAATTGTTTGTGGTGTATTGTCGGTTTCTCGAGATGTAACAAGAGAAGAAAATTTGAAAACAAGATTACTAGAAAAGAATTATCAGCTAAACACATTGCTAGAGAATTTGCCTTTACTTGTTTATATGAAAGATAATGATAAAAAACTTGTTGTTGCAAATAATGAATCAAGGAATTTCGTTCTGAACGGTATTGATTCTTATTCTGATGGGGTTGAAATAGATATGAAAGAGGCTTTGCCAGAAGTTGAGAATGAGGATAACTATGTACTGCAAAATAAAAAACATTTACATAGAGAAAAAGTTGTAATTGGTTCTGATGGAAAACCTCATTGGTATAAAATTCACAAAGCTCCAATTTTAACTTCCAATAATGAAATTAATGGCTTAGTAGCTATTGCAAAAAATATTGATGCAGATAAAAAATTAGAACATCAACGAGATTTATTTTTGGCTACTTTATCTCACGATTTGAAAAATCCATTACAAGCTCAAATAAGTTCTCTTGAGATGCTTTATAACGAATATTATGGAAAAATAGACGAAGGTCATCAAGAGGTTATGGCATTGATTATTGAATCTACGAAATATATGAAAGATATGCTTTGTACTCTTTTGAAAACTTGTAAACAAAATAACGGAATTATTCAACTTGTTTATTCTAGATTTGATATTCTTTTTTTAATGACTAAATCAATAAGAGAGGTTAGAGATTTGGGTAAAATTAAAAATGTAGAAATTCGGTTTAATTCCAAATTAACAGAAGATGAAAAATTGATGTATGCAGACGAAAATCAATTACGCAGAGTTATTGGTAATATGCTCAACAATGCGATAAATTATGCTTTTGAAAATAGCGTTGTGGATATTTCCATTAAGTTGGAAAATGGTTTTTATGTTTTTGATTTTAAAAATGAGAGTGAAGAAATTTCTGAGAGTTTGAAAGTGAATATTTTTGATAAATATGTTTGCGGAAACCCTTTAGAATCAAATAGTGGAGTTGGTTTGGGTTTATATTTTTGCCGAAAAATTTTGGAAGCACATGAAGGCACAATCAGTCTTGATAATATTGGGACAAAGAATACTTTTTCAATAAAAATTCCGAAATTGGACGAAAAATCTGCATTAATTACCGAAGTCGCATTGTAAAATTTCCACAAAGAACTTCTTAACATTTTGTAAAAATAGTCTGTTGAGTTTTTGAAAAATAGTATAAAATATAAGTAGAGATTATCGTTTTCTGAGGAACTTGAGTATGAGAAAAATTATGTTTTTATGGCTTTATGTCGTTGCAATTGTGGCATCTCTTGGAGGTTTGTTATCTGGTTATGATACGGGTGTAATTTCTGGAGCGTTATTGTTTATCAATGATTCTTGGAATTTATCAGATTCAATGCAGGGAATAGTTGTTAGTTCTGTATTGATTGGTGCAGTTATTGGTGCTGCGACGAATGGTGTTTTGGCAGATATTTTTGGACGGAAAAAAATTATTATGGCAACGGCTGTAATTTTTATTGTCGGTTCAATTCTTTGTGGCTTTGCTCCTAATGTTTATGTACTAATTGCTTCAAGAATATTAGTTGGTTTAGCTGTTGGGATTGTTAATTTTGTTATCCCTTTATACTTGTCAGAAATTTCACCAAAAGTTATTAGAGGAACGTTAGTTTCTTTATATCAATGGGCAATTACGGCTGGTATTTTGTTCTCATATTTTATAAATGCAGCATTTGCAAATGCAGTATATAGTTGGCGTTGGATGTTATTAGCTGGAATCCTTCCAGGGTTGGTATTACTTGTTGGAATGAGTTTGATGAGTGATACTCCTCGTTGGCTTGTAAGCAAAAATAGAGATGAAGAAGCTAAAAAAGTATTCAAAAAAATTGACCCTAATGCCAACGCTGATGTTGAAATCGGTGAAATTAAAAAGACTTTAGCAAGTGAATCTGAAGATTCAAATAAAAAAATCAGATTTAAAAAGTGGATGATAATGCCATTTGTTGTTGGCATAGGTATTATGTTCGCTCAGATTTGTACAGGAATAAATACGATAATTTATTACGCACCAACAATTTTTAAAATCGCAGGTTTTGATTCTAATTTAAACGCAATATATGCTACAACTGGGATTGGTGTTATCAACTTCCTAATGACAATTGTTGCAGTATTCTTCACAGATAGACTTGGAAGAAAACCTTTATTGTATTTCGGATTGACAGGTGTAATGCTAAGTTTAGTTGCGTTAGGTTGTGCTTTTGCATTTTCAAGTGTTTTAGGTGACAGCTTAAAATGGGTTGCCGTTGGAAGTTTAGTTACTTATATCATCTGTTTCGCAATGAGCTTAGGACCTATTGGTTGGATTATTGTTTCAGAAGTTTTTCCTCTAAAAATCAGAGGGGTTGCAATGAGCATTTGTACTGTTTCAAACTTTGCATTTAATTTCTTTGTTGTTGGAAGTTTTCCAATTCTAATCCATAGAATTGGCGGAGCTTATACTTTCTGGGGTTTTGCAGTTGTATCATTACTTTGTATTTTGTTTGTTTATTTCTTTGTTCCAGAAACTAAGGGGATTTCATTAGAACAGATTGAATCAAATTGGTTACACGGAGTAAAACCTAGAGATTTTAATAAAGTCTAAATTGAAAAGAGTGAGGAATTAATTCCTCGCTCTTTTTTAGTTAACCAACTTTATCGTTAGGTGTTACACTATTCATTGGATTCCAAGTATCTTTAAGATTGTTTTTTATTAGATTCTTATAGAAGTTTTCTTTATATTCTAAAATAGCTAGTTGTTTTTTTAATTCATCCATTTGCATAAGTGCTTTTTCTTTTGTATCAAGGATAATTTTGTATCGTTCTTCAATAGTGGAATCCCCAACAATACATAAATCGATATATCTTTTTATTGCCTTGTTTTCAGTTCCAACAGAACGCAAACATTTAACTATTTTTACCCATTCAAGGTCGTTATCAGAAAATTGCCTTATGTTATTTTGATTTCTTTTAACGAATGGGAAAAATCCACTCTTTGCCCAAAATCTCAAAGTGTGTTCAGAAATATCCATTTTTTCTGCAACTTCTTTAATTGTGTACATAGTATTTCATCCTTTTTATAAAATAGCTTCAATATCTTTAGTAATTAGTTCTTTAGTTAAGTGGTAGCGTTGGTATAACTCATCTAAAGAAACTCTATCGGTAAATTCTTTTTCACCACCAAAGTTTAGAACTTTCATTTCTGAATTTCCATAAAATCTTGTAATTTTTTCGCCAAAACCACCTTCAACTTGACCATCTTCAAGGGTGATAACTATTGAATGTTTTTCTTTTAATTTTTCAAGCAATTCTTTATCAATACCTGATGCGAATTTAGGATTAATAACTGTTGCGTCAAATCCAAATTGTTTTTTTAGTTCTTCTTTAACTTCTTTAGCTAACTCTAAGAAATTACCAAGTCCCAAAATTGCAACTTTTTCCCCTTGAGATTCTACTTTGAATTTGTTCAAGATTGAATAATCTGTGGTATCTTTTTCACCTGTTGAAATAAGAATTGCTGGAACTCTGATTGCTACGGGATGTTCAGTTTGATTTAAAGAATATTCCAACATTGCAAGATATTCTTCCTTTGTTGCAGGTGATAAATATACAATATTAGGAATATTTGAAATTAGTGGAATGTCAAAAGAGCAAAGATGAGTTGCATCTGCTCCAGATAAACCGCCCCAATATACAAGCATTGTTAATGGAGAATTATTTAGAGCCATATCTTGTGACATTTGGTCATATGTTCTTTGGATAAATGAACTCATCACACAAAAAATAGGTTTTGCTCCACTCTTTGCTAATCCTGAACAATATGCTACGGCGTGTTCTTCTGCAATTCCAACATCAGTATATTGATTCCCAAGAGATTCACGGTAATCCTTAGTAAATCCAAAAACTCCAGGAGTTGCCGCATTAACTGTAATTACAGTTTTATCTTCTTGTGATTTTTTAGAAATGAAGTCTTTTGTAATTGAATTGTAATCTTCAACAATTGAGGCTGAAGCATCATCTTTTTTATCCAACACTCCTGGTAAAACCCAGTGAAACGCTTCTTTATTTTCTTCCGCAACTTTTAATCCATTACCTTTTTGTGTATGGATGTGTAAAACTACTGGATGATTTGTATCTTTAACTTTTTCAAATGCTTGAATTAGTTTTTCAATATTATTTCCCTCTTCTTCGTAATAATAATCAAATCCTAAAGTTTTGAAAAAGTTTTGTTCTGATTGACCATTAGTTTTTCGTAGTTCTTTTAGATTTCCATATAATCCACCGTGATTTTCCGCAATAGACATATCATTATCATTCACTATAACAATGAAGTTGCTATCTAATGTAGCGGCATTATCTAAACCTTCAAGGGCTTCACCTCCAGATAAAGAACCATCGCCAATTAGTGCAATTACATTCCCCTTTTCCCCTTTTAAATCACGAGCTTTTGCAACCCCTAAAGCTAAACTTACGGAAGTTGAAGTGTGACCAATTTTGAATAAATCATGTTCACTTTCTTCTGGTGCGGTATAACCAGTGTATTTTAGGTAATTATCTGGATTTGTAAATCCTTCCTTTCTTCCTGTAAGAATTTTGTGAGGATAGCATTGGTGAGAGACATCAAATATAAATTTATCAACTGGTGAATTGAATACATAGTGCATCGCAATTGTTGTTTCAACTATCCCTAAATTTGGTCCCATGTGACCACCAATAGTGTTAACTTTTTTGATAATTAACTCTCTCATTTCATTTGCTAAAGAGTTCATTTCGCTAATAGAAAGAGCTTTTACATCTTTTGGCGAATTAACTTTGTCTAAAATCATATGTTTGTAATCTCCATATTTATCTTTTTCAACTTTTTATAATTATATTTTACAACCTGATAGCTACTCTAAGTCAACCCCTTAATTGAAAATTTTTCATTAAAAATGAACAGATAAAATTATATCTGTCCATTTTCCATTTTGTCTTATGTAATTATTTGATGAAATTTGTTTTTATTACTTCTTCTTGTTCAGGAGGCAAGATTCCAACTTTTGCTCCTGCTTCTTTACATTTAAGATGATAAATCATATTTCTAGCGACAAATCTCATATTTTGCAAACCTTCTTCATCTTTAAGAACATCTTCTGGAGTTGAACCGTGAACCATATTCCAGTATCTTCCAGAAATTATTGGCATTTGATTAATTGCAAAATATTTATTCAATTGATCTAAAGTTGCAGTAGTACCAGCTCTTCTTGCACTTACAATTGAGGTGCCAGGTTTATGAGTAAAGGTATCTTTTCCTGCTCTAGAACCCGCATAGAATGCTCTATCTAAAAATGGAGTAATTACTCCGCTAGCCGAAGCATAGTGAACAGGAGAACCAATTACAAGCCCATCACATTCTTTCATAACTTGTATAAATTCATTTACCTTATCATCCACTACACATTTTTTTAATTTATTGCAAGCTCCGCAAGCCCTGCAAGGTGCAATAGCATCTGTTCCAATATAAAATACCTCTGTTTCAATTCCTTCTTTTAGAAATTCCTTTTCCATTTCTTTTAATGCTGTATATGTACAACCTTCTTTATGAGGAGAACCATTTAATAATAATACTTTCATTCTTAGCTCCTTTTGATTTTATAACCTACTATTTTAGAGTATTACATTATGCTTTTTAGTCAAGTAGTTTAAAAGAAATTATATGTTATAATAATTGTGCATAAATAATAAAAGGAGTTTTATATGGAAAACAATGTTATTTTTACAAGAAGATCTATTAGACGTTTTTTGGATAAACCAGTTGAACAAGAAAAAATTGAAAGAATTTTAAAAGCCGGAATGCAAGCTCCATCTGCACATAATATGCAACCTTGGGAATTTGTAGTTGTTACAGATAAAGACAAAAGAGATGAAATTTCAACAATGAGTCCTTGGTCTGGTATGGTTGCGAAAGCTCCAGTTGCAATAGTAGTTGTTGGGCACCCAACAAGTGAAAAATCCGCAGAATTCCTTCCTCAAGATTTAGGTGCTTGTACCGAAAATATTTTATTACAGATTGCAAATGAAGGCCTTGGAGGTTGTTGGATGGGCTTTTATCCAAATGAAGAAAGAAGTTCAAGTTTAAAAAAATGCTTCAACATGCCAGAGGATAGAATTCCATTTTCTGTAATCGCATTAGGTTATAGTGAAGATAAAAATCACTTTGTTGATAGAGCGGATATGTCACGAGTTCACTATAATATGTGGTAGAAAATATGCAAAAAGAATTGCTGAAAGATTTATTTTTAAAAGATTCAACTCCTCTTGCTGGAAATGATATTCCTCAAGAGTTGTTGAACTCTTTTGACAATTTCATATTAGAAAAAGTTCCTCAATTGGGGGTTGTTCCTGAAGTATTAAATGTATATCAAAAATTTCAACCTATGAAGCAAGATGCTCCTGACGAAATGAAGAATAAGTTGTTTATGACAATTAAAACCTTCGCACTAGATGTTGCAAGGAATGAAAAAGTTTTGGATAGCCTTGTTCTTTTTAGATTTTTGCTAGTGAAAGCACCCCTTGTTGCACAAGATTATTTTTCTATTGCGGAAGAGTTACAAATTCTTGGGAATTCAGATTTAAGCAAATGTTTTTTGGATATTTATATTAAAAAAGAACAAAATAAACCTCTATTATTTTTAACCCTAGGGAATTTTAATAATTTTGTTAAATTAGATTTAAAAAAAGCTATTCAGTATTATGAAAAATACATTGAAATTGATGAAACAAAGCCCGTCGTTTACACAATTTTAGCAAATTTATATTCTAGACTTTATGGAGACGAAAGCTTAAAAGAACAAATTCTATACTATGAAAAGGCTTATTCTTTGAAACCTACTGATAGATTGTCTTTACACGGCTTGGCATTTAATTATGAAAAATTGGGCAATAAAGATAAAGCGAATATTTATTACCAAAAACTTTTAGAAAATAATCCTACGGATACTGATTTTTATAATTATGGGTTGTTTCTTATTTCTTGTGGAGATTTTATTCAAGGTCATAAATATTTAAAACATCGAAAATCTGCATTAAATACACTGTTGCCAATTGAAAAAAAATGGGATTTGGAAACAGATATTTCGCAAAAAAAATTACTGGTACATTTTGAAGAAGGGTTTGGGGATACATTTATGTATTGCCGATTTGTACCGTTATTGAAAAAATATGCTCAAAAAATTATTTTTGTTGTTCAAGATAAATTATTCGATTTGCTAAAAAATTCTACTATTATTTCTGAGGGCATTGATATAATCTCAGATTCTGAGGACTTGAATTCTTTAGATTATGATTATTGGATGGGAATTTTGGATTGTCCTTATGTTTTAAAAACGACAACTGAAAATATTCCATATCCAGATAAATATTTGAATATTTCTAAATGTTTAGTAAATAACTATGCGAAGAATTATTTAAAGAATGATGACAAAATTAAAGTTGGATTTGCTTATCACGGAGATATGAGTGCAAATTATTTTGGAAGAGATTTGACTATTGATAAATTTAAAACCTTATTTGCTCTTTCAGGATTTGATTTTTATTCATTCCAATATGATGAAGATGAAAATTTTGAAGGAGTTGTGTCATTAGGAAAAACTTTTGATAATTTTACTGATACGGCAATGGCTTTAGAAAATATGGATTTAATTATTACAACAGATAATGTAATCTTAAATCTTGCAGGAGCATTGGGAATTAAAACATATGCTTTATTTAATAAGCAAACTAATTATCGCTGGTATAAATTAGCAGGAGAAAACGTTGGCTGGTATAATTCTTGCACTCCGATACAGGTTGAAAACCAAGGAGAATGGCAACCTGTTTTTGCAAAACTTGTAGAAATATTAGAAAAATATAAAAAAGAAAATAGGTGAACTATGGTTGATTTTAGAAAAGCGAATCAAGGAGATAGAGCATTTTATATAAATTCTGTTAAGGAGTTTTATAATTCAGATGCCGTGTTACATTCTATTCCCGTTGAAAATATTGAAAGAACCTTTGAGGTTGTAATGGGAAAATCACCTTTTGCAGAGATTTATATTATGGAACAAGAAGGGGTAAAAGTTGGCTATGCACTTTTAGCTAAAACATACTCTCAAGAGTCTGGTGGGGAAGTTATTTGGCTAGAAGAAATATATGTATTGCCTCAATTTCAAGGTCAAGGTATTGGTGGAAAATTTTTAGAATATTTAAAGTGTAATTATGATGTTTCAAGGCTAAGACTTGAATATACACCAATAAATGACTTGGTATGCAAAATTTACAAAAAACACGGATTCCAATCCCTTGAATATAAACAAATGATTTGCGGTAGTTAATATTCCTGTTGACTTTTATATTTATTCAAGATCACGCAAAAAACTTTAAATTATATCGCGAAATAATTTTCGGAATAAGAAAATAAGAAAGAGGAATAGTGGAAGAATATATAAAATTATTAGAGTTACCAGAAGAATTTGATTTAAACGATTTAAAAATGGCTTACCAGAAAAAAGAAATTAAAGTTAAAGAAAAAATTATTAATGGAGTAAAAAGTCCTGCAAAATATATCTCAAATACCACTATAAACAGGGATATTGAAGTTTTAAGAAAAATGTTTAATCTTGCGATTCAAAACGGCTAGTTTACTAAAAATCCTTGCACTGGAATAACTAAATTAAAACAAGAAATATTTTAATTTATTTAAACTAAAGAACTCTCATAATTAGTCAAGCTGACTTTGGGTTCCTGTAACTGTTTTGAATATTAAATGATTTGATTATTTTTTTACTTTTAAATGTCCTAATGCCAACTTTCCAAAATAATACTTCTATCCGTTCAAACCAAACTGGTTGTTAAAATACATATATCTTTTTACTTGGGAACAATTGAAACTTTATTTACTAAAAAAGAGGATTTCAAAATATTTGAAATCCTCTTTTTTAGTAAATGGTTGCGGGAGCTGGATTTGAACCAACGACCTTCGGGTTATGAGGAGAGGCTCGTGTTACCCAACCCCAAACGACTTTTCACTATTTGCCACAACTTGGCACGAATTTTTATGAGAATTTATCTTGCTTCACCAAGTTGATTATAATTTGTTAAACTCATGTGTAGTGAAATGTGTTGTTTTATTTTTATATTTAAGTTTATTTTGATTATGTATGTAATTTGACAAAAAATATATTTATTACAAATTGAGTTATTTATGGTAAAAATTTTTAATTTGCTCACATTTTTAATCTATGCTATAATAAATGCATCAGTTAGGGATATATTAAATTGTTATTACTAGGAAAAGAACAGTACAAACATGACACTACTTTAAAGGATGTCCTAATCTTTATTTGGGATTTAGTCTGTGAAAATGCTACAAGTGTATTATTTGCAGTATCTACATTTTTATTGGGATTAGAAAGCGAAAATCTACATGAGATTTTAAAGAATCATGATTTTCAATTTCTTGTGGGCATTGATTCGTTTTTAATTATACTTGCCATAGTGTTAATTATTTTAGCAATAATTTTTTATTTTGTCTTTGAACGACCACAAAAAGAAACTGTAAAAAAATATAGAAGTAAGAACATCAAACTAAAAAACAATTATTATAATCATATAAAAGTTTTAAGAGAAAAACAACTTAGAGCCCATGAAATAGATATTCAGACGTTTTGGCATGATGTGCTGAGTGTAATTTCAAAAGCATATGATTTTACAAGTAATGAAAGATTAAGTTTATACGTTATACAAGAAGACACTCTTTCTGGTCAAGAATTATCAATGATGGTAGGAAGGTATTCAGAGAATTATGAGTTTAATAAAAGAAATAGGGGCATTCACCCTATAAATCAAGGTTGTATTGGTGCAGCTTGGAATAGCCCTGAAAATTGTTTTTATAAAAATGACTTTCCTATAAAAAATGAAGATTATGATAAAATTTTAAGTGAAGAGTATAAATTTTCTTCAGACACAATCTCAAAATTTAGAATGAAAGCTAAAACCATTGGTTGTGTGGTTCTTCATAATTTAACTAATACAGACAAAGTTGCAGTTCTTGTTTTTGAAAGCATAGATAAAAATAGTAAAGTGTTAACAAAAGATGTTATGATAAATATATATGAAGAATATAAAAATGAATTCCAAAATTTAATAGCGAACTTAAAAGACGAATTTACTCCTGTAGTGTCAGTTGATAGTGAATTGGAGGCTGAACAATGAATGAATTATTAGATATAATATATTATGTTTGTTTAAATTATCCAAATAAAGAAGATTTATCTAATGCTAGATTAAACAAAATTATTTATTTGGCTGATTGGCGAAATGTACTAAGACGTGGGCACCAAGTGTCTAATATAAACTGGATATTTAATCACTATGGTCCATTTGTTTTTGATATTATAAATGAAGTATATGCTCATGAAAACACATTTGAAGTTAAGTATGTGCCAAATGATTTTGGAAAGCCAAAACAAATTATATCATTAAGAAAAAGTCTTAATGATATAACCCCAAGTATCAAAGATAAAGATAGTATAGATTTTATAATTGAAAAAACTAAAGACATGGGATTTAATAAGTTTATACAATATGTTTACTCAACATATCCTGTTCTATCGTCTCAACATGGAGAATCTTTAAATTTGATAAAAAAGGCAGAAGAATATAGAACTAATAAGCAATTAGATTAACTGTTATTTACTGAATTTTCTATAATTGAATATACTTTAATTTTTTCTTAAAGAATTTTGTATATATTTCATTGTGAGTATTAAAGCAAAATGCCTTTAATGCTCGTTTTATCTTTAATTCATCTCTTTTAATAAGTAAATTAATTTCTGTATTGTTACTTTTTATAGAAAATAACATATTTTTTAACGTCCTATAAAATAAATCTCTATTTTTCAACTTTTTATTTTGCTCAAAAATAATTTTATAAACACAATCTAATATTCTGTCTGATAGGAAATTAAAATAATATGGGTACATATATTTCCTATAATCATATGTAGAATAGATTAATTTGAACAAATTTTCAATATCAATATCTTTTAATGTTTTACATTCGTTGTCTTTTTTACACAAGTTATAAAAAGCATCATTTAACCATTCTTTATATTCTGCTTTGGAAAATATTTTTTGTTCCTTATAGACTTCTTTAAATGTTTTATCTACATTCATAGAAAATTCCTCAACATTGAATGTTTTAGAAGCAAAAAATTCCATAAAATTATTGAGAGCATAGTTTATTTCTTCTTTTTGAAACTTGGGAATTAAAATATTATCAACATTCTTTTTGTCTAATATAAGTTTGTTGTTAAATGGAACTTCTTTATTGTTTCTTAAATCATAACAATATGAAGCATATATATTTTCGCCAATATAATCAGAATTAAGAAGAATAAAAGTATTTAAAACACCATATAATGAAACTAGAGCATATAATAATTTATTTTCCTTGTTACCAATTATTACCAAAGTATGATAAATGCTATCTTCTTTATAAAAATTTTTAGGGTAATAGTAATTTGAATTATTATTTATATATAATTTACTACTTTTTTTATCTGCATTTTTATATGACTCTAAAATTGGTAGAATATAACTTTCACTATAATTATTATAAAAATAAAAACCCAAGACCATTTTAAGTATGCTTATAAATATATTTCCTTTTTTATTAAATTGACACTCAAAATAGAGCTTTGGGTGTTTCTGCTGTGTCTGTTCATTTGCAATAATATTTTGAATTTTGGTGACTTCTTCAATTATTCTTTGTTCGGAAATATTTAATTTTTTAGTACTTGTTTTTATTATATTTTGGATTTTTTCGCTTAAATATTCCTGCCCACCTTGAGTGTCACTGTAAAAAACATTAATTGTTATTTCAAGTCCACCATTTTGCGAATTATTTACTGTAACTTTAGGTTTGGTAAAAAAATCACCATTAGCTTTTCTTATTACAATATTATTATTTTCATCTTTAAAATATGCTTGCGGATTCTCATCCCTATCTCTTTTCGGATTTAAAATATTTGTAAAAAATAATAAATCATTTCACAATTCATCATCAAATTTAGAATACATGTTATTATGTTTTTCACACAATATTTTATTTGATTTTAAATGACCACCAAGTCCATTTAATACTATATGTTCTAAACTTTTACTATTTGTATTTAATTCTTCATCACAAATATAACATTTTGACATACTTCCTCCGTTTTATTGAAACTATTTTAATATAAAATAATAAAAAAACACCTAGACAAATGGCTAATTTTAAATGTATATTTCCTCCAATTTTTCCAACTCTTGTTCTGCGAAGTCTGGTATAACATGCCCGTAGATATCCATTGTGATTTGAATACTTGCGTGTCCGAGTAATTTTGAAACGACTATTGGTTTCATACCATTTTCTAATGCTCTTGTAGCAAATGTATGTCTCATGGCGTGTACGTTTCTATGCGGTATATCAAGTTTATTTTGGATTCTGCTAAATGCATCTAAAAAAGTGCCTGAATCTGTAAAATATCCATCTTGTCTAGGAAATACAAGGTTTAATTTTGTATAATAATCTTGTCCTAATTTTTTCTTTAAAATATCTTGCTCCTTTTTATATTCAGTTAATTCTGTCATTAATGGTCGCATAACTTTTATAATTCTGTTTGATGTTTTAGTTTTAGTATTATATACAAAACCAAGTATTGTCTTGTTATCACTTTTTTGATTAAAAATTTTATTTCTTTGCACCTGTTTATTTATCCTAATAGTGTTTTTGCAAAAATCTACACAATCCCACGTCAAGCCTAATAATTCACCTGCTCGCAGACCTGTATAAAAATCGAACTTAATCGCCATACCATAATAATGATTTGGACATTCTGCTAAAATCTTTTCTTGTTCTTCTCTTGTAAAAACTTCTACTTCTTTTTTGTTTTCTCGTCTTAGTTTTACAGTTAATAACGGATTTCGGATAAGTTCACCTCTTTTCAATGCGAAATTTATGCAACTACTCATTACAAGGTGTATGTTTTCTACTGTTTTGTTTGATAATCCGCCCTTACCAGCTAATCTGCCATTTGTGTATAAATGATTATAAAACTTTTGAATGTCATCGCCATTTAAGTTCGCAAAAGCAATATTGCCGATATTCGGCTTTATGTGTCTTCTAATAATCATTTCATAACTTTGACTTGTTGAATCTCGTAATCCATAGATAGCACTATTATAAAACCATTTTTCAAAATATTCGCCAACTTTTATACACTTAGAACTAATATCAATACCCGAACTATGTTTTACCATTAAGTCTTTTAATTTCAAACGAACTTCTTTTTCTGAATTCCCAGTACAGGATTTAAACTTTCGGTTCCCCTTAACATCAATCCCAATTTCAAATTTACCTTTCCATTTTCCACTTCTTGTATCTTTATAAATGCACCCCTCGCCGTTACTTCTTCTCTTTGCCATTATGCAATATCCTTTCTTTCTTCTTTCACAAAATTATAAAAAGTATTTGTTTTTAGTTTTAGTAATTCACAAGCCTTTTTCGCTGTAATTTTGCGACAAGACCAATCGCTATAAACTTCTTGCCAATTTGCTGGTTTAGAAATTTTCTTTCTTCCCTTATATTTTCCTTCTCGTTTAGCAACCGCAATACCGTCTTTTTGTCTTTCTAAAAGATTCGCACGTTCAAATTCGTAAATAGCACCAAGCATTGTAACCATAAGTTTGCCAGCAGGAGTACTTGTATCAAGATTTTCTTTATTACTCACAAGTTTTACTCCTTTGTTTTCTAATTTTTCTAAGATTTCTAATAAATCTTTTGTACTTCTTGCTAATCTTGAAAAATCTTTGACATAAACGGTATCGCCATTTCTAACATAATCAAGCATTTCCATAAGTTTTGGACGATTTGTCTTTTTAGCACTAATTTTTTCTTCGAAATATTTATCAATTCTGTATTGTTTCAAAATCTCAAATTGGCTTTCGGTATTTTGTTCCAATGTACTTACTCGAATATAAGCAATATTTTGACCTTTGTTTTCTTGTTTCATTTTTACCTCCTTTGGACTTTTGCATTATTGGATATTGATGTTTACTTGTAAAGACTTTTGCAAATATCTATTTAAAAATTAAAAAAATAACTCTAAATAAATACCCCTCAAATAATTTCATTATATTGTTTTAGACCATAACCTATTTAAAGACATTTCTTAATCAAGTTCTGTAAAGTTAGTTGATTTTTATACACGCATTTCTGAATAAAATTTTGAAAGATTATAATTTTATATACAATTCCATTATTTATATTGATAACTATTCACTGATAAGTTGTTAATGTGTTCTAACGAAACAACTTAATAAGTTTTAATAGCCAAACTTTAATATTTAAAAATTTTTATAAAAGCGGAGATTTTGGGACAATAACACCACTATTATTGGGTTAGAGTGGTATTATTATTTTCATTCTCAAAAATACAAATTCTTTATATTTTTATCTATAATAGGTAAAAATATACTTGTATAAAACTAATCTATAATTAATATTTATCTATTATTAATTACACATGGCTTTTTACATTGATTAAAATTAAGCTGCAGGGAGGTCAAAGCGACTATCAAACCTGTTATTTTTGTGAAAATAAAAACTTTCTCTCTGTTTAGTTAATAACCTATTCATATTTTTAAAATTAAAAGAAGAAATTGTATTTGTAAAATCCTCAACATAGCGGAATGTTCCTGACTGCCTAATTATGTATTGTAAAAAATATATTGGGTCTTTATTTGTAATATTGTATGCTTTACAGCTTTCCTTGCCATATTTTTTAGTAATACTTTCAATAATTTTATTTGATATTTTCTTTTCTTGTTCCTTGTAAACAATTACAATATGCAAATGTGGTAATACGGTTTCAGGAACTCCAAAGCATTTTAATTTTGAAACCATTTTTCTTATAGGTCTACCTTTTTTGTTATTATGAAACGTAACAAATTCTCCAAATCTAAGACTTAACTGGCTTACACAAATTATACATGAGAATGGAATTTTAGTTTTCTTAGCAAATCTGTCCATTACCATTTTTATACGGTTAGCTTCTCTTGTTGCGTCTTTAACTGTTTTAAATTTTATTGAATGTTCTACATTTATAAACCTAATATCCATAATTTTAGTTCCTTTCTCTGTCTTTGTGTTAATTTTATACTCTTTTTTGATAATATCCATTTTTTATACTCCTTATAAACTATAAATTTTCGTCCAATGTTGTCTTCTTGTATTAGACTATTAAATTTTTTATCCTTGTCTAGCCATTCCTTGATTTTTTTATTTGAATAAATATTTATAAATCTGGAAATTGCAAAAACAACTTGATGGAAATCTATTAGACTATTCTCTTTTACATCTGCTGAATATACCCAAGAAATACTTTTATCGGTATTATTTAAACTGAATAAATTAGTTGGACAGTCAAAATGGTCAACTTTTCCTCTGCTTCCATAGTTATAATTTTTATGTGTTCGGTGATAATAATTTGTATTCATTTTAATTCAATCACCTTTCCAACATTTTGCATTACCCACTCATTAAAATCGTTAGCAATAATGTATTTTTTGCCACCAATTTGAATTACAGGAAAACCTTTTATCTTACATAACTTGTAAACTGTATTAATTCCTATTTTAAAAGTTTCCGCGAATTCTTTAACGGTAAACATATTGGCATATATTCTGCCTTTACAGTTTTGCCTGATGTCTTCCATTGTATCAAGCATTCTAAAACGATTTGGTGGTAATCTGTTCTCCATACCTTTCTCCTTTCTTTTTAATACGCCCTATAACTGCAAACGTACTCCTATAAAAAGGTTCAAGATAAAATATATAACTAAATATTAGTTGGGCGTAAGTTTCCTCTTTATCTTAAATTCCCTCTATGGAGCGACCTCTGTTTGATAACCGAGCATAAGGTCAGGACTGCTGGGGAGTATTTAAGTAAGGGAAATACCCAAAATCTAAAATATTTAGTTGTCAAACTTCAATTCGTAAATTTATCTTATCAATATAAATAAAATCCGTCAGGGTATAATCCCCAATGGCAAAATGTGAAAATAAATTACAAATTTACTGTTGATGATGGGTTCGATATATTTGTAATTTTTACATAACTTCACAATGACGACACATTTTTACTTTATATAGCTGTAAACTTTTTATGTTTCTCTCACCAAACAGTCCATTCAATTGCGTCTAAAATCTTCTTTTGAAGAGTGCTATAATTTACTTTTGAGAATAATCTCAACATAATCATCGGTTAAATAAGCAAAATTTTATTTGTTGCTCATCAATCTCTCTACTAATCTCTAATAAAAAATTTAGCTTAATTTAGGTTTAAACATTGTCAAGATAATGTTTCCAGGATATTCACTAATAATTTTATATGTATTACTATTTCCTATACTCTTATAAGAGTAATTTTTATAACAATCTTATTTTATTCTTTTTCTTTCCGCCCCACCTAAAATTTTTAATAATATCTTTTTTGCCATTCCTTAAACTCAAAATTATTTAGTAACTGATTATAAGTTTTCTCTAATATATCCAACAACAGAGCATGTTCTTTATAAGAATATTTTTCTAATTTTGGAATGTTTATTCCATTTTTAAATTTTACAATAACCGTAAAATCTTTTAAGTCGTCATGTGTAAATTCTGATTTACCTTGTTCAATAAAATCTTTTACATAATCTTGTGCCAGTTGTTTAATTTTTTCTATTGTTTGTTGTTCTGTTTTTAACTTTTCTAGTGTTGTGTTTTTATACTCAATATAGCTTTTTCGTAAAAATAATATTATACAAACAAATACAAAAACTATTAATGACCATAATAATATAGAGATAAAATCTTTAAAAATTGGGAAAGTCGACATAAATGACTCTATTAAATGAAAAATTTCACTTAGTACCCCAATTAAAATTATTGCCAATATTGTTTTAACTACTGCAAACATAATTTACTCCTTTTATGTTTTTATTTATTACATAATGAGAAATTATTACAATACTCTTTTATTACGCATTCATAACATTTAGGTTTTGCGGTACAAATTTCACCATATCCTTTGGAACAATAATTCCATAATAAGTAATCCATTTTTACCTGACTTATACCAATATCAGCAGAAAGTCGCCTAAACTCTTCTATTATTCTATAATCAGATTTTGATTGAATTAAATTTAATCTATCTGCACTAACGATTCTTTTTATATGAACATCTGGTTTAACTATATCTATGCCGACATTTCTCAAATATTCACATACTAATGCAACTCCAGCATATTTTAATTTATAGGTGCTATTACTATCTGCAAGCAATTTGACAATGTTTGCAGGGGTGCTATGCGTTATAAATTTATCTAAACTACTATATTTATCCTCAATTTTTTCAAAGGTTTCTATATTGTTTTTCAAAAAAGTCATTTGGTTCTTTGTTGTATATGGGCTATAACACTTTAATTCTCTAATTTTTTCAATTAAAATTTCAGGAGCAATTTCTTTTAATCTATCTTTTTCAAAATTACAAAATAAAGAATCTAATTCTGTATGATGTGCTTTAATGTTTTTCCAAGATACCAAAGCACTTAATTGAGCATACACAAACCCTTTTAGATGTTCTTGAAAACTAAAACATTTACCATTATTTCTGGCATTAACTGCTTCAATAATTGTTTGGTCAATATCTTCAATTCTGTTTTTGAGATATTCATTTAAAGTTTCAAACATCTTTTTATAGTTTTTGCTCATATACACCACTCCTGCTATAAATTCTATAAATCAATTTACAATAGATTAACTCTCTTGTCAATGTGTGTAACTCCTACTCAAAATATATTAAGGTGATACTATGTCTATAAAGAAAAATTTAGGAAATAGAATCCGAGAAATAAGAATAAGCCATTCGCTAACACAAGAAGCTTTGGCTGAGAAAATCAACCTTTCGGCTAAAAGTTTAAGCCAAATAGAACTAGGCAATAATTTTGTTTCTGCTGAAACATTAGACGAACTATGTTCAGCATTAAATATTACTCCTAATGTACTTTTTGATTTTAAATATTCCGATGTTACTGAAAATACATCTTTAGAAGAAATCGTCAAAAGACTAAAAAATAATCCAACATTATTAAAAACAATTTATAGAATTGTTTTAGCATTAGATTACTAAAATATTTTCTTGGTAATTTTATACCTCACATCACTAAAACATTTCATCATTCACCAGAGAATGCTCTCATTCTAAATTATTTAGGCGGGGATTTTTAAGCCGAGAAAAATCTCACAGCCGAAAACTTGTGTCCGCTACCAAGAAACCTCATCACGCAATGAGAGGGGCTGTATGGGGTGGACTTTGAAAATTGTTACATAACTTATTCAATATTAACGAATATTGTTCTAACTTTTTAATTCAAATTATTTTATTGTGTTGCTAAATGTGTTGTTTATACTAAAAAAGTGAGTTTTAGAAATTCTCTAAAACTCACTTATATCAATTGGTTGCGGGAGCTGGATTTGAACCAACGACCTTCGGGTTATGAGCCCGACGAGCTACCAGACTGCTCCATCCCGCGATATTTAATTTGTACGTTGAGCAAATACACTCAACATCTATATTATGCTCCGTAAAAATAAAAAATCAAGTACTTTAAATTTTTATTTTAAAACTCTTATTTCCAGTTTGATTATTTTAAAATAATGACTTTCATCTTTTTCTATGTTAGCATTTGAATAATGGTATCTGGAGGCTGTTTATGGTGCAATTATGGATGGTAAGGTCAAACGGTGGTGATTTAGTTCCTACGTTTTTAGAAAAAAGTATTGTTTCTATTGGTTGGTGTTCTGATGTTGATTTTACAGGGGCTAAAAAAGAAGATTTTAGGCGTGCTTTAAATCAAGAATATCCATCAAGTTTGAAATCTGTTCCAATTTGGGTCGGATTTTTTGACAAATTTGTAAATAAAATGGCTCAAAATGATTATGTCATAACTTATGATTCAACTCTAAGGCAATATCACTTAGGGGTTATCACAGGAAATTATGTGTATAATCCAAAATTATCTGAACCTCACACAAGGGCTGTTAACTGGTTTGAAAAAACAGTTTCAAGAGATTCAATTTCAAATAGTACTAAAAATTCTTTGGGGTCAACTTTGACTATTTTTAAATTATCTAATGAACAAAAAGATGAAATTTTGCACATCCTAAACCGTCAAGATTCCCAAACAAAAAGCGAAATAGAAATAATAGAGAATAATAAAGAATTTTCTGAAACTTTATACGATAACGCAAAAGAAAGTTTAAAAGATTCAATTAATAGTTTAAATCCAGATGAAATGGAAGAACTTGTGAAAGAAATTTTGAATGCGATGGGTTATGTTGCTAGACGCTCGAAAAAAGGTGCTGATAGAGGAGTTGATGTTTTTGCTTCTCCAGATGGATTAGGTCTTGAAGAACCTCGTATTTTTGTAGAGGTAAAACATAGAGCAGGTCAAATGGGAGCTCCAGAAATTCGAAAATTTATTGGTGGACGAAAACCAGAAGATAAATGTTTGTACGTAAGCACTGGGGGTTATACAAAAGAAGCTTTATATGAGGCGGAACGATCTAATGTTGCATTAACGTTGATTGATATAAATCTTTTAGCAGAAACAATAACCAGATATTATGATCATTTTTCGGTTGAAGGTAAGATGCTTTTGCCGCTGAAAAAGGTTTATATCCCTGCATAAGATTTGCTTTCTCCTCTATTAAAATGTTGACATCAAGTTCGTTCACATTTAATATAAATTATAGGAAGTATTAGCTATGAAGATATCTTTGAATTGTAGAACTGTATCAAATGAGGTTCAAAATATAGAAATTTCTACGGAAGTTATAAAAGGTTCGTTAGAAATTGATTTTTTGCAACATGAAGATGGAATGTGTTATCATTTGTTGAAAAAAAATGGAACACTTTACGAACAAGTATCTATAACATTTGATTCTCAGCTAAAGACTGATTTTTTAGATGTTGGACAAAATATTTTTATTCTTAGATCTTATTTGGACGGGAATTTAATTTGGGAATCAAATTCTTTTATTGTAAATAATAGTACTTTGGAACTTTTATATCATTTTGATGCTAATTCTGTTCAGTTATATTGGAATAAGGTCATTGGTGCGGATGGCTATATGCTTTATGCAAAATCTCAAGATGATATTTTTACTTCAATTAAAGAGGTTCAAACAAATGAAGCTGTTCTATATGGATTGAATGGTTCAGAAGAGCTTAAGGTTAAACCTTTTAAAAAAGAAAATGGTAAAAGGGTTTATGAATTTGGCTTTGCAACTTGCAAGCTTGGGCAAAAATCTTATTTAGAAAAATTAAGATTATTTTCTGCAATAAAAAAATCTTCTTTAAGTTTGTATTGGGAAAATGTTGCAAATGCAGATTCTTATAAAATTTATAGATTAACAAATGGGAAATATGTTCTTCAAGATGTAGTTAGTGAGTGTTATTTTACTGAAAATTATCTGCCCGTTGGTTTTTCTTATTTCAAAGTGGAAGCGTGTATTGGTGAAGAGGTTATAACATCTTCGCAAACAATTGTATGCAACATAAAAGAAGTTGAAATGTTTGCAGTGAATGTAAATTACAAAGTTGTTTTATATTGGAATAAAGCTCCTGGAGTTGCGGGTTATAGAATTTTTAAACGAACTCAAGATGGAAACTTTACTGGATTTGTAAGTACGACTGAATCAAAATATACTGTTGAAAATGTTGTTCCTGGTGAGTTTTGCGAGTTTAAAGTTAAACCATTTATTATAGAAAATGGCAATCGGTTATATGGAGATTTAGAAGCCAAGTGTGCGGTTCAAACTTATAAAACTCCAAAAATAGATTTAGTTGTAAATGAAGCATATGGTGGAGAAGTTGCTGTATCGTGGATTTTTAACGGAGATGTTGATGGCTATGTGCTGTTGAAAAATGGCGTAGAATGTTTAGATATCGATGATGGACTTGCTCATATTGCAATGGTAAAATATTCAGCGGAGAAATTCAAAATTCGTGGGTATAAAAATGTTTTTGGCGCAAAAGTTTTTACTTGTGAATCAGATGAAGCTTCTGTTGCGGATGAAAATAATCGTGCAAATATGGAAAAACCAAATGATTACAAATTATCGGTCGTTATTCCTGCGTATAATGCTCAAAAATTTATATCTAGATGTATTTCTTCTGCATTGGCTTCTGATTTGAAAGAAATTGAAGTTATTGCTGTTGATGATGGTTCAACTGATGAAACTAAGGATATTTTGAGTTGGTATGAAAATATGTATCCGCAGTTTTTCAAAAAAATATTTAAGGAAAATGGTGGTGCTGCTGAAGCGAGAAATTATGGAATAGCTGAATCAAAAGGGCATTATATTGCATTTATTGATAGTGATGATATGATTAGGCCTGATGCGTATAGTACAATGTACGATTCTTTGCAAAAAACAGGTGCGGATATTGCGATTGGAAGATTGTACAAAGTCGATAATGACAAATATTATGTTCGTCATACTTTACCTTTACCTGCGTATAAAGCGATAAATCCAGAAGAATATTTGCGGTTATTGTTTACTCAAACATACAATAATGTTGCGGTTTGGAATAAAATGTACAGAACGAAACTTGTTCAAGAACATCCAATACCATTATTGTCATACGAAGATGTATCTTGGACTCCGTATATTTTGTCTTGGGCTGATTCTTTATGCTATGTGGATAAAGTTTGTGTAGAATGGGATAGAAAGATTCGTTCATTTACGTTGTCGAATGAACTTTCTAGTCGTTCGGTTGAATTAAAATATCAAGATAGATTGAAAGCTGTTGATTTCTTCTACGAAAATGGAAATCCTCAGCATAAAGAAGTTTTGGCATATTTGAAGGCTAAACGTCTTTATAATCAAGGTGAAACTGCTGGTTATAATGGCTATTTTGTTTCAATAACCAATATGTCTGATTTGTTGAGAGAAAATAGATTTTTACAGGCGGATGAAGAGTATTCAAATAAATTACGACCATATGTGTTAGATGTTTAAATTATAGGATAGGATGGATAAAATGAATAATTATATAGAACGAGTTTTAAACGATACAAAAATGAAAAATTCAAATGAGCCAGAATTTTTGCAAGCTGTTGGTGAAGTTTTGGAAACTATTAAACCATTGTTATCAGTTCATCCCGAATATGAAAAAGAAGCAATTCTAGAAAGAATCGTTGAGCCAGAGAGAATTATTTCGTTTAGAGTTCCTTGGCGTGATGATAGTGGAAATATTGTTGTTAATAGAGGTTACAGAGTTCAATTTAGTTCTTTGATTGGGCCATACAAGGGAGGTTTAAGATTCCATTCAAGTGTTAATCAAAGTATAATGAAATTTTTGGGCTTTGAACAAATTTTTAAAAATGCACTAACAGGATTACCTATTGGTGGTGCAAAAGGCGGAAGTGATTTTAATCCAAAGGGAAAATCTGATTTTGAAATTATGCGTTTTTGCCAAAGTTTTATGACTGAATTATATAGACATATTGGGCAAGATGTGGATGTTCCTGCTGGTGATATTGGTGTTGGAGCAAGAGAAATTGGTTATTTGTTTGGTCAGTATAAGAGAATTCGTGGAGCATATGAAGGTGGAGTATTAACGGGTAAATCAATTTCATATGGTGGCTCTTTAGCGAGAAAAGAAGCAACTGGTTATGGATTAATTTATTTCATTAATGAAATGTTGAATGCTCATCAAAATTCTTTGGAAGGTAAAATTGTTACTATTTCAGGTTCTGGGAATGTAGCAATTTATGCTGCTGAAAAAGCATATTCGTATGGTGCAAAAGTTGTTGCAATGAGTGATTCTAACGGATGTATTTATGATGAAAATGGTATTGATTTAGAATTAGTTAAGCGAATAAAAGAAGTTGAGAGAGGAAGAATAAAAGAATATTTGAAGGTTCATTCAAATTCTCAATATTTAGAAAAAACAGGGGAGGATTCTCCAATCTGGACAATCAAAACAGATATAGCTCTTCCTTGTGCAACACAAAATGAAGTAAGTTTGAATTCGGCAAAGGCACTTGTAGAAAATGGTGTGTTTGTTGTTGGAGAAGGTGCAAATATGCCTTGTGCTCAAGAAGCAACTGATTATTTCTTAGAAAAAGGTGTTCTTGTTGCACCTGCAAAGGCTGCGAACGCAGGTGGTGTTGCAACTTCAGCTATTGAAATGTCACAGAATAGTATGCGTTATTATTATACATTTGAGGAAGTTGATAGTCGATTACATCAGATTATGGTAAATATTTTCAATTCTTGTAAAAATGCTTGCGAAAAATGTGGATGCTCAGGAAATTATGTTGCTGGGGCTAACATTGCTGCGTTTGAGAAATTGGCAGATGCAATGATAGCTCAAGGTATTGTTTAATTAAAATCGTTAATTGAACATTACTTGTATTTGGTGTAAGTAATAGATATGAGAAAGAATCGCAAAGTTGGACTGGCGTACGGGTGTATTGCCGCCGCTAGTTATGGAACAAACCCCTTGTTTGCCCTGCCTTTATACAATCGAGGTGTCGGGGTTAATTCGGTGTTGTTTTATCGATATTTTATTGCGGTTATTTTGTATGCAATTTGGATAAAATTTATTAAAAAGCATTCTTTAAAAATTACAAAAGATGAAATTTTACCTTTATTTATGTTTGGAATGTTATTTTCTATTTCATCTTTAACTTTATTTTGTGCATTTAAGTACATAGCAGTTGGAATAGCTTGTACGATTTTGTTCATTTATCCGATTATTGTTGCTTTAATTATGGCGTTATTTTACAAAGAAAAAATAACAAAATCTGTTGTATTTGCAATCTTTCTGACTTCACTTGGAATATTTTTACTTTATAATACAAATTCTGGAGCATCTTTGAATTTGTATGGTGTTGGTCTTGTTTTATTATCAGCGTTATCATATGCGTTGTATATAGTTGGCGTAAAAAATAACAAAGCTGTTAAGCATATGAAAGGTGAAAAACTTAGCTTTTACGTTATGCTTTTTGGATTGCTTGTATATATTTATAATTTAAAATTTTGTACTCAATTACAAGTATTGCATTCCCCATTTTTATGGTTGTGTACGTTAGGTTTATCAATTTTACCAACGATTATTTCAATTGAAACAATAACAATAGCGATAAAATTAATTGGCTCAACTTCTACTGCAATATTAGGTGCGTTAGAACCTTTAACAGCAATTGTTGTGGGGGTATTGTTTTTTAAGGAACAATTAACGTATAGAATATTGTGTGGTGTAATATTTATTTTGTTTGGGGTAATGCTTGTAATCTTGCGAAATAATAAAAAGCATTAAAAAAGCCTTGGAGATTACTCCAAGGGCTTTTTAGTAGTTATAAATGAATGATTAATCTAGATTATTTTGTAAAAGAATTTCTTTTAGGTTTTCTGCGGAATTTTGTAATTGTTTTAATTCTTCATCGTTAAGAGATATTGGCACTAATGTTTCTATGCCGTCTTTACCAACGATAGAAGGCATACTCAATGAAACGTTTTCAATTCCATATTCTCCGTGCATAATTGAAGAAACTGGAAGAATTGAACGCTCATTTCTAACAATTACTTCGCAAATTCTTTTTACAGACATTGCAATTCCGTAGTTAGTTGCTTTTTTCATTGAAATAATTTCGTAGGCACTATTTTTGACATCAGAAGCGATTTTTTCTGTTGCGTTTTTGTGATCGTAATGACCTCTCATTTCGCAGAAATTATTTAGTGGAATACCAGAAACATTGGCACTACTCCATACTGCAATCTCGCTATCTCCGTGTTCTCCGATAATGAATGCATGAACGCTTCTTGCATCGACGTCGAGGTGTTTTCCTATTTCGTATTTCAATCTTGCAGTATCAAGAACTGTTCCTGAACCAATTACGTGGCTTTCTGGAAGTCCACTTAATTTAACTGCAACGTATGTCAAAATATCAACAGGGTTCGCAACGATAAGTAAAATTCCATTGAAATCTCGTTTTTTGATTTCTGGAATAATAGATTTGAAAATATTGATATTCTTTTTAACTAAATCAAGTCTAGTTTCTCCTGGTTGTTGGTTTGCACCTGCTGTAATGATAATAATACCAGCATCTTTTATTGAATCATAATCTCCAGCATATATTTTCATTGGTTTAGAAAATGGAATGCCATGGCTAATATCCATAGCTTCCCCTTCCGCTCTTTTTTTGTCTGCATCGATGAGGACTAATTCTCTGAATAATCCGCTTTCCATAAGACTGAATGCAGAAGCTGAACCAACAAATCCGCAACCAATAATTACGGCTTTACTAAAATTAATCGGGGTTTTCATTTGGACTCCTTTCCGAAATTTATATTTATATGTATCTTTAAATCTATTAAATCGAGTTCGCATAAGCAACTCCATATGGGGGGCAATTTCATGTTATATCTTTATAGGTTGTTGTCAAGAGTTAATTGACAAATAAAAAAGACATTCTTTCGAATGTCTTTTAAATGGCTGGGACGGAAGGATTCGAACCTCCGAGATGGCTGGACCAAAACCAGCTGCCTTACCACTTGGCGACGTCCCAATATTTAATTATCAACAATATTTATTCTACCCGCTCAAAATTAAATGTCAATATTTATTTTTACTTTTTCGTATATTTTATTTGATTTCTTTGAAAAATTCATTAGAAATCAATTGCGAATATTTGCTTTTTTCGTTAGCAGAAATTAAGATTTTATCATTCCCTTTTGAATCTTGGACAACTGAAATTATTCCAGAAATCTCTCCAATTGGGAATTTTTTAATTCTTGCGGTGAATTTTACGTATGGAATTTCTTTCCCGTAAGATTTCATTGTTCCTTGTTCTGTAACGTGAAATTCCTCTACCGCTGCTGATTGGTATTTAATTTTGTTGATTGCAGCTTTGATTTTTTCTTCCGCTTGTGAAGATTTGATATCCTCTTGAGTTAAAATTTGTTTTTTGCCAGAATCCACAACTACCATTTTTTGCCCAGAAGCTTTATGTTCTGCAAGTACTGCGTTGTATCCTAAAACTCCAGCTGCTTTTTCAATTTCAAATTCTCTGTTTACTTTTGAAAAGTCGCCAATTTTTTGAGCTCTTTCAAGTACAACATCTTTTGATGGATTTACAAAATTCATGAACTGTTGTTTTATCCAGTCTTGACCTCCAAGGGTCATGAAACCTACGATTAAAACCGTAAAAAATATTGCTCTTGTTACGTTTTTTAAACAGCCCATGTTGAAATCCTTTCATTTTTATATGAATATTATAATATGACCAAGTCTGAAATCAATCACATAAATAGTTGGGATGTTAATCCAGAAGAAACTACTCCTGTAATGCAACAATACTTGAAAATTAAACAGGAAAATCCTGGAATTTTATTATGGTATAGACTTGGCGATTTTTACGAAACTTTTTTTGAAGATGCTCTTATAATGTCTAAAGAGCTTGAACTTACATTAACGGGTCGTGATGCTGGTGCAAAAATGGGTAGAATTCCTCTTGCGGGTATTCCTTATAAAGCCGCTGATGCGTATTTGGAAAAGCTTGTGCAGAAGAATTATAAAGTTGCAATTTGCGACCAATTGGAAGATCCAAAGTTTGCGAAAGGTCTTGTTAAACGTGGTGTTACAAGAGTTATCACCGCTGGTACTTTAACTGAAAGTAATTTATTAAATCAAAATTCTAATAATTATATTTGTGCCATTTATAAAGATGAAAAAAGTGATTTGTTTGGATTTTCTTATACTGACATTTCAACTGGAGAATTTAAAGTTACTCAAGCATCGTTAAATCTTGTGATGGCAGAACTTGCAAGGTTAAATCCTTCTGAGGTTGTTGCACCTAGTCTAAAACAGGATATAAAACCTTTCCAAATTGTTCCTGACGAAGTTGTAAATTTGCCAGAAGAAATTACGAAAAGATATAATTGTTCAAAAATTCCTCCATCTGTTTTTGATGTTGAATTTTCTCAAAATAATTTGAAACAAGTTTTTAAAACTCAAAGTTTGGAAAGTTTCGGGTATTCAAAGTATAAGTTGGGTTTTAGAGCTGCGGGAGCTTTGCTTGCGTATGTTTGGGAAACATTAAAAGGCAATATGCCAAAATTTGATAGGATTGAAGCATATGAACTCTCAGAATATATGATTCTGGATGCTTCTACGAGAAAAAATCTTGAACTTGTTGAAACTTTAAGAGAAAAGAATAAATATGGTTCTTTATTATGGGCAATAGACAAGACTAAAACCAATATGGGTGCAAGGCTTTTGAGGAGTTGGATTTGTCAGCCATTGAAAAATGTTTCTGACATTATGGAAAGACAAAATTCGGTGTCTGAGCTTGTCGCAAAAAGCGAAACTCGTTATAGTTTGTCTGAAACTCTGGAAAAGATTTATGATATTCAAAGACTTGCAACAAGGATGAGTAACGGTTCTGCAAGTCCAAAGGATTTTGTTAGTTTGAAATTGTCGTTATCTATGCTTCCTCAATTGCTTGATATTACAGAAAGTCTTGATTATGACATGTTCTCAACGATTAGAGAATATCGTGATGAAATTTCTGATTATGTTCAACTCGTTGAAAATACTATTGTTGATAATCCTCCAATCTTACTTAAAGAAGGTGGAATTATCAAAGAACGTGTAAGTGGTGAATTAGATTATTTCAGAGATTTACTTACTGGCGGAGAAGAATGGCTTCGCAATTTTGAGGAAGAAGAAAAAGAACGTACAGGTATTAAAAACTTAAAAATCGGCTATAATAAAGTTTTTGGGTATTTTATAGAAGTTACAAATTCATATTTAAATATGGTTCCTCAAAGTTATGTTAGAAAACAAACTTTAACTGGGGCAGAAAGATTTATTACTGATGAATTGAAACATCATGAGGATGATGTTTTATCTGCAAAATTTAAATCAACAGAACTTGAATATAAATTATTTACAGATTTTAGAGAATATTCAAAAGAATTTGTTTCAAAAATTAGAGAAATTGCGGATTGTATTGCAAGAGCAGATGTTTTGACTTCATTGTCTGAGATTGCGGTAGAAAATAATTATTGTTGTCCTGTGATAGATGAATCAGACGATTTTATTGTAAAAAATGGTCGTCATGCCGTATTAGAAAAGATTTTACCGTTAGGTGAATATGTTCCGAATGATTTAGATTTAAAATCAAATTCAAAGAATGTTGATGCAACTCAATTTATGATTTTAACTGGTCCAAATATGGCTGGTAAATCTACTTATATGCGTCAAAATGCTTTAATTGCAATTTTAGCTCAAATAGGTTCTTGGGTTCCTGCAGATTCTGCGAAAATTGGTGCAATTGATAAGGTATTCACGAGAGTAGGAGCTAGTGATGATTTGACTCTTGGTCAGTCAACATTCATGGTGGAAATGATTGAAACATCTTTCATTTTGAACACTGCAACAGATAGAAGCTTTATTTTGTTAGATGAGATTGGGCGTGGTACAAGTACCTATGACGGTGTAGCAATAGCTTGGTCTGTGGCTGAATATATTGCAACTAAAATAGGAGCTAGATGTATTTTTGCAACTCACTATCATGAATTGAATGTAATGACTAAAACTTATCCGCAAATTAAGAATTATAGAATTACAATTTCAGAAAATAATGGAGAGATTGAATTTTTGAGAAAGATTGTTCAAGGTGGTGCGAGCAAAAGTTATGGTATTCAAGTCGCTAAAATGGCAGGTTTGCCTAGTTCTGTTGTAAAAAGATCTGAAGAATTAATGTTAAAAATGCAAAGAGATTTTTCAAATAACCTTGCAACTCGTAAGAAAATGGTAAATAATGAAGATGTTGTTCCACAGCTTTCTTTATTTGGGATGTAAAGATTTCTAAATAGAGCTAGCAAAAATATTAATTTTAGTGTTTTAAAAATTGAGCAAGGAGTGTATATTATGATGAAGGTAGGATTTAGCCCAATTAGTTTTAGGGCAAGCGAAAATCAATTAAATTTACAGAACAACAAGCCTCAAACATTAGGTACTGTTCAAAATCAAGATTCTTCAATTCTTCAAGCCGAAGCTCCAAAAACACGTAAATCCATGAGAGAAAGAATTGCTGGAGTTTGGAAATTTTTTGCATCTGCAAATAGGCTAATTCAGGCTTACGCAAAAGGTATTGCATACGCAACAGTTACGGGATTTGGTGTTCTTTCTGCTTCTTGGTTGTTTAATTCTTTACCAAAAGCATTTATGAAAAATGGACCAAAATTATCTGCAACAATCAAACATCCTTTGAACCATATTAGTAAGTCTGGAAAGATTTTTGCGGTCGTAGGTGCTGTTGGTGCTATGGGTTATCAAGCATTGAAAGGTCATTTGTCTGCAAACCAAAGAACTGCTGATATTGATCATCAGCTAAAAGTAGGTCATAGAGATAGTTAAGATTATTCTATATCTACAAGTTTAGATAGTTTGATGTCAAGTGCATTGGCAAGCTTGATGAGAGTTTTTATTGTCAAGTTTTGTTTGCCAGATTCGACCTTCCCAATATACTTTTCATGTACATCTATCATTTCTGCAAGTTGAAATTGAGTGAGGTTTTTTCTCATCCTTTCAACTTTAATGTTGAATGCAATCTTTTTTATAATCTCTTCTTCGCTCATATCTTTATTATGACTACTTATAATATGTTTATAACCAACTAAAATAATCCAAATAGAGTATTATATATTGACTATAAATTTGAAATTCGGTATAATATCTCTATCAATAATTATAATAGAGGTTGGAATAATGGTTTTTAAACGAGGATTTACACTTGCGGAAGTTTTGATAACTCTTGGGATTATTGGCGTCGTTGCAGCAATGACAATTCCTACATTAATTTCTAAAATCGGGAAACGCCAGTTGGAATCTCAAATCAAAGCGTCTTATGCAACTATTGCTCAAACTATGCGTTCAGCAGAAGCTGACGGTGTAGATTTTGACTTGCAGATTCGTGATGGAAGCGTAGATGGGATGAAGGAATGGTTTCAAACCTATATGGCACCATATTTAAAAACCGAAAAAGCTTGTTACAACTCCCCTGGGTGTTGGCATAAAAAAGGAGAAACAAAGGATTTACAAGGCAATCTTTCCCCTTGGGATACAGCTAATGGTTTAGGATATGATATTATTACTTTTGTTATTGCAAAGGGTGCATATTTTGATATTGATGGTCACTCTCCCTATGCTATGAAAAATCTTTTTGGTATAAATACTGATAATCAAGGGTTAATTTTTTATTTTGATGCAAATGGTGATAGAAAACCAAATAGGATTGGAAAAGATATTTATATTATGGGTTTTACCGATAAAGGTTTAGTTCCAGCTGGAAGTGACAAAACTAGAAGTGAAGTGGAACAAAATTGCCTTAATGGCAATGGTTATTGGTGTTTATCATATATTATGCAAAACGGTTGGCAAATCTCAGACGAAGTCTGGAAACGTAAAAGATAATTAACCTTTAATCAATCTGTCATAATGTTCTGCGTAAAAGTCGCCATATCTGTCTTCTAAAATTGCTTGACGGCATTTTTTCGCAAAATCGATTAAGAACTTAATATTATGAATTGATAGAAGTGTTGATGCCGTTTGTTCTTGACATCTCCAAAGGTGTCTGATATATGCTCTTGAATGGTTTTTGCAAGCATAACAATCACAGCCCTCAACAAGTGGTGCGTGATCATCTTGGTATTTCTTGTTTTTAATATTAGCTTTTCCATCCCAAGTGAAGAAAGAACCGTGTCTAGCATTTCTTGTCGGTAAAACACAGTCGAACATATCAACACCATATTTGATTCCGTTTAATAAATCTTCTGGAGTTCCAACTCCCATTAAATATCTTGGTTTATATTTTGGAAGAAGTGGAGCTGTTAATTCTGTGAAATGGTTTTTAATATCTGTTGGTTCTCCAACGCTTACACCTCCGATTGCATAACCAACTGCATCAAATGAAGAAATTACTCTTGCACTTTCTTTTCTCAAATCATCGAAGAAAGCTCCTTGTACAATTGGGAATAGAGCTTGTTTAGGGTTAGTTTTTGCTTTGAAACATCTTTCTAGCCAACGGTGAGTTCTTTCCATTGCTGCTTTTGCTGTTTCATAATCGCAAGGGTATGGAGCACATTCATCAAATGCCATCATAATATCTGCTCCAATGTCTTGTTGAATTTCCATTGAAACTTCTGGAGAGATAAAATGTTTTGTTCCATCTTTAGGATCTCTGAATTCAACCCCATCTTCTGTAATCTTTCTCAAATGAGATAATGAGAATACTTGAAAGCCTCCAGAATCCGTAAGTACTGGCTTATCCCAGTTCATCCAACCGTGAATTCCGCCAAAATCTCGTATTCTTTTTGTTCCAGCTCTTAAGTATAAATGATAAGAATTTGCTAAGATTATTTGAGCTCCTGTATCTCGAATTTGGTCGCAGGTCAAGGATTTTACGGCAGAATTTGTTCCAACAGGCATGAAGATTGGTGTTTCAATTTTGCCATGTGGTGTTGTTAAAATACCTGCTCTTGCTCCTGTTTGAGCATCTTCGTGAATTAATTCATAGCTAAAATAATCTTTTTCTTGCATAATTCTTCTTTCTAATTTTTGGAATATTTATTCAGCATCTAAGTGTTCTATAACAAGTTCTGACATAGATTTAGAAGTTGAACATAATTCTTCTTCTTTGAAGTAAATTTTGATTTCTCTTTCAGCACTAGCAATAGAATCAGAACCGTGAACGATATTGTATTCTTTTACTTGTGCATAATCTGCTCTAATTGTTCCAACTTCTGCTTCATCAGGATTTGTTGAACCCATCAAGTGTCTTACACCTGCTACTGCGTTGAAGCCTTGTACTACCATTGCAACAATTGGGCCACTTTGAAGGTATTGAATAAGTCTAGGGAAGAATGGTTTGTCTTTGTGTTCTTCGTAATGTGCTTTTGCTTGTGCATCTGTTGCTTGTAGCATTTTCATTGCAACAATTTTGTAACCTTTGGTTTCAAGTCTTTTGATAACTTCTCCAACTAATCCTCTCTGTACCCCATCAGGTTTTACTGCAACAAATGTTCTTTCTTCTGCTCGCATATTTTTCTCCTCTCCAAAAAATACATTATAGATATATTATAACATAAACATTTCTATAATGTTGAACTCAAAGGATATGTTCTGTTTTTATTTGAATAAAGCTTCAAAAATTCCTTCTGAATATGTTGGATGAGCAAAACAAATTTCTTTTAATTGGTCAATTGTAATGTTATTTTGCATAGCAATAAGTATCTGTTGAAGAAGTGAAGACGCTTCTTTTGACACAATGTGAGCTCCAACAATTTTATCTTCTTGAGTTAAAAGCGTAATAAAACCTTCTGTTGAATTGTCACAGTGCGATTTCCCAAGTGCAGAAATTAGAACCATAGATTTTTTATATTCTTCTCCTTCTAAATCTTGTTCTCTTTTCCCAACCCAAGCGATTTCTGGTTCTCCATAAACAACAGATGGGATTAAATCTTTTCGATATGGAATATTTTCGGTCTTTTCAATAGCTTGTTTAATTGCGTAGTGGGCAAGTTGGATTTCTCCAGCTTCATCTCCAATATATGAAACTCCGTCTATTTTTTCTTGCGAATTTGGTTCTCTTCCAATTGCAACAAGAATTAGCTCTGGATTTAAGGTTTCTCCAGATGAGAGTGTAACGATATTATTTTCAATTTTCTCCACATAATTTTTTGTGTAAATTTTAATCTTGTTAGTTTTGAAAATTCGTTCAACTCTTTTTGAAACTTCTGTATCTGCAAGTGGTAATAAATGTGGAGCAAGTTCTACAATTGTTGTTTCAACTCCAAAGTTTGAAAAAATTCTTGCCCATTCAATTCCGATAGCCCCAGAACCAACAATTAAAACTGATTTTGGCAATTCTGAAAGGTTTAGAATATCATCAGATGATAAAATGAATTTATGGTCAAATTCTAACCCCTTAACTGTTTTAGGTTTTGAACCTATTGCAGAAATAATTTGTTTTACGTGGTATTGTTCTCCGTTTGTATCTATGATTTCATTTTTTGAGGTGATTTTTGCATCGCAATTTACAACCGTAACTTTTGAATTTTTAAGAGCTAACTCAATTCCTTTTCTTAATTTTTCAATGGTTTGATTTTTTCTTTCAATTACTTTTGAATAATCCAGATGGATATTTTCAACAGAAATGCCAAAGTCTTGAGATTTTTGAATTGATTTGAATATTTCGGATGTGTGAAGAATACTTTTTGTTGGAATGCATCCTTTGTTTAGGCAAACTCCACCGATATTTTCTTTTTCAAAAAGAACAACAGTTTTGTCAGTTGATGCAGCGTGTAATGCGGCTGTATATCCAGCTGGACCCGCTCCGATAATTCCTAAATCAAATTCGTTCATTTGTTAATCCTTATTATCTTGTGTAAACTCTTGGAAGTCTTACTTTTAGACGGCATGTAAGTTCATAGTTAATTGTATGAAGAATTTTTGCCCATTCATCAATTGATTTATCTTCATCAAGAAGGGTTATCACATCTCCTGTTGTCGCTTTTACTCCCGTTATGTCAAACATCATTTGATCCATAGTGATGTTCCCAACTTGAGGAACTTCTACTCCATTAAGACGTCCTGTAATTTTGTTTGATAGTAGTCTTGGAATTCCGTCAGCATAACCTAGGGGAACAGTTGCAATTGTTCTTTCTCCTTTTGCGGTATAAGTGTGGCAATAACTAATGCCTTCTCCGTCTTTTGCGGTGTGAATATTTACTATTCTCCCTTTTAGTGAAATCAGTTGCTTAAGTTTTGGCATTCTAAAGTTTACCCCTTCAGGGAAATCAGGATATAAACCGTACAATGCAATTCCAACTCTTCTCATATTTGAATTTGGAACATCATAACAAATTGTTCCTGCGGTATTTAGAATATGTAATAACAATCCTTTTGTATCAATGTTATCAATAACACTATTCCATTTTTCAATTTGTTCTTTTGCTTTGTCCAATTCTTCTGCTGCTGCAAGGTGAGTGAAAATTCCTTGGAGTTCTAAAAAGTCGCACGACTGAACTTTTTTGATAAAGTTAATAGCTTCATCTGCTCTAACACCAATTCTATTCATGCCTGTATCAAGTTTGATATGAACTTTTGGTTTGATACCTGTTCTTTTGTAAGCTTCTTCACAAGCTTGAATATGTCCTTCTGAGAAAATTGAAATCGTAATATCGTTTTTTACTGCACTTTCAACAGCCCATACTGGCACCGCACCAAGAACTAAAATGTCGCAATTGATTCCTGCTTGACGAAGATCTACACCTTCATCAATTGATGCAACTCCGAGCATATCAATTCCGCTAGCTAAGATTGTTGGGGCTAACATTACTGCTCCGTGTCCGTATGCATCTGCTTTTACCACTCCAAGAAGTTTAATTCCTTGGGGTACATTTTTTTTAATCTCTCTAATATTATTTTCTAAATTGGAAATATTAACTTCGACCCACGCATCTCTGTGGATATTTATATTTGTTTGTCTTGTATTTTTCATAGCAATTTTAGTATAGGACAAAATTTTTATATCGGCAATAATAATCTCATTCAATTATTTGATACACATTTGAGAGGATTATGCTACGATTATTTTGGAATAGTGTGAGGAAATATAAATGGAACAAATTCTACAAAATATAAAAGAAATTTTAGGTGTACCTGCTTTTTTAATCAATCAATGTCCGATTTTGCCCCAGTATATAAAATTAGCACTGATTGATAGTATCAACTTTATTCCATGGTTGTATATTTTGTACTACGGAATTGAATTATTAGAAAGATTTTTCTTAACTCATATTGAGATTTTTGTAAAATTAATTCAAAAATTAGGCCCATTATTTGGGGTTGCAATTGCAAATGTACCAGAATGCGGATACCAAGTTATAGCAAGTACTTTTTATTCAAGAAGAATGATGACAAGAGGAACTTTATTAGCGTTTCTAATTGCGGGTTCTGATGATGCTCTTCCTTTATTATTTATGGATTTAAGCAAGGCTTTTGTAATTATTCCGATTGTAATTATTAAAATTATCGTTGGTATTGTAGTTGCTTATTCTGTTGATATTTTTGATGCTATTACCTCTGGAAAGAAAAAACTTCTTGAAGATGTAAATGTAATCAATTCTGATTTGAATGAGCCAGCTTGTTGTCATCATAGAATACAGACTGTGGAAAATCCTCCATATTGGTATATGCACCCATTTACACATACTTTTAATATGTTTATGTTTACTTTTATTTGTTTGGCATTTTTCTATTGTTTAATTCAAAGTAATGCAATGGGTTCTGCTGAAACCTTGGCAAACTTTTTTATGATTAATTCTCCAATTCAAGTAATTGTAACTGCTGTGTTGGGTATGGTGTCTAATTGCTTTGTATCAGTGTTTTTAGCCGTTGCATATGTTAAAGGAATTATTAGCTTTCCAGCTCTTCTTTCTGGGTTAATTACAGTGACAGGGCTTGGGTTGATGACATTGACTAAAAGATGTGATAAGAAAAGTGATGTGACTTTTATAACTGGTGTGATGTTAGTTGTTGCAATTGCAGTTGGATTAGTTGCGTATTACAATATGCAAGTGTTGGATATTGTTAAAGATTTTATAGTTGGATAGGATATAAAAAATGCACGGATTTATAAATTTAATAACTAATTGTTTTAATATTATTTGTCATTTGCCAGCTCATCTGATTGAACCGATTGGGTTTCTTCCAGAATTTGCAAAAGATGCAATGATTGATAGTTTAAATATTTTACCATTTTTATTTATTGTATTTGTAATTATTGAAGTTATTGAACAATATTTTACAAAGAAAAGACATTTATTTGTGTTCTTTATGAAGAAAGTCGGACCGATTTTCGGTAGTTTACTTGCATCAATTCCTCAATGTGGATTCTCAGTAATTGCAAGTACGATTTATACAAGAAGAATATTAAGTAGAGGAACATTAATTGCGGTATATTTAGCTACATCTGATGAAGCTATTCCTGTATTGTTAACATATCCAAATAAAGCGTATATAATTATTCCTGTTATTGCAATAAAAATTGTAGTTGCAATAATTGCTGGATATTTGGTGGATATTTTTATTGGCTATAAAGCGAAGGAACCTGAAATTGAACAACACCATCATTTAGCGTCTGTCGAAATTCATTCCGAACATGGATGTTGTCATCACCAGTTGGCAGATGCAACAAAGACGATGGATTTTTGGTTACACCCATTAAAGCATACTTTGAATATTTTTGGATTTATTTTAGGTATTTCTTTAGTTTTGGGTTTTGTTCTTTCAAGAGTTGGAACTGAAGAAGTAATGGCTAAATATTGTTTGATGAATTCTCCATTACAGCCATTTTTAGTTTCATTGATAGGTTTAATTCCAAATTGTGCAATCTCTGTAATGTTAACTATTTTGTTTGTAAAAAATACAATTAGTTTTGGTTCTTTGCTTGCAGGATTGTGTACATCTGGAGGTTTGGGAATTCTAGTTCTGTTAAATAAAAACAAAGATAAAAAAGATACGGCAATAATTATTTCTATCCTTGTAGTTGTTGGTACATTGATAGGTTTGGCTTTTCAATATGACTTGTTCCATTTGAGCAGTTTATTTAAATTTATTGGAATTTAATTATAATATTGAGGAATGAAATGAAACAAATTCAATCTGAAAAATTCAATAAGGCCTTTGGTTTTCATCAACAAGGAAAGCTTACTCCTGCAAGAGATTTGTATATGGAAATACTGAAAGATGAACCTTTAAATCACGAAGTCTGGGATTTGTTAGGTCTTTTGTATTCCCAAGTAAAAGATTTTTTAGAAGCCGAAGTTTGTATAAAAAAAGCTATTTCTATTCAGCCAGAATTGTATTATTTTGAGAATCTGGCTGGAGTTTATCTCCAGAAGGGGGATTATGAGCTTGCAATTGATTTTTATAAAGAATTAACTACGCAATGTTCTAATCGTTATGAATACTGGTTTTATTTAGCTATGGCTTATAAAAATCATCATGATTGGGAACTTGCAAAAGATGCATATTATAAGGCTGTTGAACTTAATCCAAAATCTCACGAATCATATTTCAATTTAGCTTATCTATGTTTTAACGATAACAGACCTCAAGATGCTGTTGAGTGTTATAAAAAAGCGTTAGAAATAAATCCTGAAGATTGGGAATCTACATATTTTCTTTCTCTTGCACAAATGCAAACAAAAGATTATGAAAATGGTTTAAAATCATTTGAATCTCGTTTGTGTCGGCATAGTGCGATTGTTTCGCAAGAAAAAACTTATCCGAACTTAATGAAAGAAAAACCTTTATGGAATGGTGAAGACTTAAAGGATAAAGTTTTATATACATATTACGAAGCGGGGTTTGGGGATATTATTATGCTTTATCGTTTTATGCCAGAACTAACTTCAATGTGTAAAAAAGTCATATTCAAACCTCAAAAAGAATTAGCTCCATTATTCAGAGAGAATTCTTATGGTGCAGAGATTATGGAAATGTATGATTTTGAGAAATATTTAGATTTCGATTACCATATCCCATTTTTGAGTATTCCTTACGTTTTGGGTAAAAAAGGTGAAGATGTTTTTGTACATCATAATGACGGTTATATGAAAGCAAATCCTGCAAAAGTTAATTATTATAAGGAAAAGTATTTTAATAATGACAAATTTAAAATTGGAATAAAATGGCAGGGTAATACTTTTTATGACAAGGAAAGAGTTTTGAAGGTTGAGGACTTTTTCAATTTATTTGAGTTGGAGAATACTCAATTCTATTCTTGTCAAACTTTTGAAGGTTCTGACGAATTTGAAAAAATTAAAAATAAATATAATGTCATTGATTTAGGTTCTACGTTTACAAATTTTTCAGATACTGCAGGTGCTGTTGAGAATATGGATTTGGTAATTTGTAATGATACGTCTTTGGCTCACTTGGCAGGTGCGATGAAGAAGCCTTGTTGGATATTATTGCCATATATATACAATTGGCGTTGGCATATGGATTTGAGCCATTGTGATTGGTATGATAGTGTAAAATTATATCGTCAACCAGATCATGGTGATTGGAAGTCAGTATTTGGTGATGTTGAAAGAGATTTGAAGCAGTTGTTGACGAGTAAAATTATTTGAGTTTACAGTTCTTAATAAAAAGCATTATGAAGGCAAATTTTATTTTCAGCAGGTTTTATCATGTTGAAGTGTAAAGGTAGGAACATGATTAACGTACCAAATATTAACCAAACTGCAAGTAATATTGGCACAACCCAACCGAAACAGGAAAAAGTGCCAAATCAAAATTCATTGAATTCAAACTCATCTCAGACTCAAAATTATACCCAAACAATTTACCCAGAAAAAACAACTTCTCTTTGGGGAGCAAAAGAAGGAAGTGTTTATAATCCTTCTACAACTTCTGAAAAAGACCCAAAGACAACTCATACTAGTTGGTTCTATATAAATGACGTTCACGGGAAAATGACAAATATGGAACGTATTTATAATATGACAGAAGAATTTGATCGTTCTAATCCGAAAGCAATTACAAATTTTTATAAAGATACTCCACAAGGAGATATTTCAAAATTCAAAGTGTCTTCTGGAGATATTATTTTAGGGGCAAATTATACTCATAACCAAGTAGCTAACCAATTCTTGAATTGGAGTGGCTTTATTGCATCAGCTTTAGGAAACCATGAATTAGATATTGTTGACCCTACAAAAATGGCTGCGTTGTTAGATAATGCAAGTTATAAAATGTTAGCTGCAAATATTGATGTTGATAAAAATTCACCTGTTTATGGACGAATTCAAAAATCAATGGTTGTTGAAAAAGATGGTGAAAAATACGGACTTATTGGTATTGCTCCATCTGATATGAATGAACGTGTTAAGATGAATAATACATTGAAAGATTTTAAAGTTGCAACTCCAGATGAGACAATAAAAATCGTTCAAGAAGAAGTGAATAAATTAAAAGCTCAAGGTATAAATAAAATTGTTGTACTTTCCCACGAAGGTATAAAAAATGATAAGAAATTAGCTCAAGAAACAGAAGGTATTGATATTATCTTTGGGGCGCATACCCACGACTTGATTGAAGGAATAAAAGAAGGCGAAAACTTATTCTCTTCAAAATCAGGCGAACCAGTAGTGATTACCCAAGCTGGAAAAGATGGTGAAACTGTTGGTATTTTGAATGTTGATTTTGACGAAAAAGGTGTTATTAAAAAAGTTCAAAACAATGTAATCAAAACAAGGGCTTATAATAGGCCGTTATTCATAAAAGATTCAGTTGAAAGTATTTTAGGAAAACCTGAAGTTATTGGACGAGTAAAAGCGGCTGTTGAACCTCCTGAAAAAAGATTAATTGAAAACAACCCACACGGTAATTTAATCGCAGATGCAATGAGGTCTGAACTCGGAACTGATATCGCAATCTTGAATGCCGGAAATATTCGAGGGGCATTTTCTCAAGGTCCAATTGATACAAGATTAATCTCTGATATTACTCCATTTGAAGATAATATGATGATTTTAGGTTTGACTGAAAAACAGATTGTTGATTCTATCAAAGTTGGATTGAAATCTGTCACAAAAAGTTCTAACAAACCAGGAATTCTTCTTGTTTCTGGATTGAGATACAAGGCAAACAAAAAAGGTGAATTGTTAGACCTTGAATTTACAGATAAGAATAATCAAGTTCATAAGATTGATGTGAATAACCCAGATCCAAACAAAAAATATACAGTAGCTGCGGATGATTTCTTTGCAACTGGTGGTGATGGATACTTAGAAAGTAACAAAAATCCTGATTTTGTAATCCAAAAATTTGAAATGGATAAAAACAAATTAGCTTGTGATTATATCAAAAAATTAAATCAACCAATTGAAATTAAAGATGACCATAGAGTTGAATTTGTAGATTAGATAATAAATAAAAAGCTCCCGAGTATAATTGGGAGCTTTTATATTATGATAATTTTCTAATCAATTCTTGAGCTTCTTCGCATTCTGGAAAATTTTCTGCAATTGTTTCTGCATATTTTAATGCATCATCTTTTTCGTCAAGACTATCGCAACATTTAGCCATATTTAATAGTATATTTATGTTTAAAGGTGCTTTATCTAACATGCTTGAGAAAATTGATTTTGCTTGTTTGTAATTGCCAAGTTCCATATAACATAGCCCTAACAAGTTTTGAACATCTGGAATTCTTTCAAGTTCAAAAGACTTAACCAGATACATTTTTGCACTCTCAAAATCACCTGCAAGGAAATAAATTCTTCCAGCAATAAAAAGTAAAAATGCTGAATCTGAAGATTTTTTCATTGCTTTGTTAATTTGCTCCATCGCCTTATCAATTTGTTTTAAATGAGTTTTATTTAATGCTGAAAATGCTAAAGCGTTAGGGTTTTCTGGTGCAAGTTCAACTGCTTTTTGATACATTTCATCCGCTTTTTCAAAATTAGATGTTGAATGCAAATAATTTGCATATTCTAAAACAATCGCATAATTTTCTGGGTCGTATTGATATGCAAGTTCAAACTCTTCTTTTGCATAATCGAAAAGTCTTTTGTTTAGATAAATTACTCCCAAATCCTTATGTGCAGGAGCAAATTCTGGTTTTAATTTACAAACTTTTTTCAAAATTTGTTCAGCGTTGTCAATGTCACCAATTTTTACGGATAGTAGTGCTAATTCATAATGTAATTGATATGAAGTTGTACCTTGCTTAATTATTTTTTCATAAATTTCTTTTGCATTTTGGTATTGACCAGTTGTCATGTAAATACCTGCAAGTTTTTTCAAAATATTTGTTGCTTTAGGGTTCATCATTGCTAATTGTTTTAGCAGTGAAATTGCGATTTCAAATTCTCCAATTACTTCGTAGCAACAAGCCAAGTTGTATTTGTAAGTAGCTTTTTGAGGGTAAGAAGAAGCTAAGAATTTGTAATGTTCAATTGCTTCTTTGAATTTCCCAGCTTTAACTTCTGAGATTGCCCAAGCTACGATATAACTATCTTCTGTTGGTTCAAGTTCGTGTGCTTTTTCAAAATATTCACATGCTTCTTTGTGTTTATTTTGAACTTGTAGAATAGATGCCATGTTGAAGTATGTCAAAGAATCTTTTGGGTCAACTTCAGAAGCTTTTTCATATACTTCAAATGCTTTGTCTAGGTTCCCACAGGTTAAATATGTTGTTCCAAGGTTGTTATATAATTGGACATTTTCTGGATTAAGTTCAATCGCTTTTGAGATGTATTCAATACTTCCTTCCAAATCTTTAGAAGCCATACAAGCTGTTCCTAAAATGTAGTATAGTGAATAATCATCTTTTTGGCTGTATTCCAAACCTTTTTTACCTATTTCTTTAGCTTTGTCAAAATCTTGAATTTTGATATAAACAATCGCTAAACTTTTATAAGCATCAACATATTCTGGTCGGAGTTCAAGAACTTTGTTGTATGCAAATTTCGCTTCGGTAAACATTTCTAGATTGTCATAACAACATCCCAAATAGTACCAGCATAGGGCATCATCTTGACGATATTTGATTACATCTTCAAGAATTTTTCTTGCATTGTCGTAGTGTTCAGTGTTAACTTCACATAGTGCAAGTAATCTTTGAGCATCAATATCTGTAGGGTCTTTGTCTAGAATTTCAACGATTAATGTTTTTGCTTCTTCGTGTTTTTCTGAGTCTATAAGCTCATATATTTTATCAATTTCTTTATCTTCCATAATAAAATTATTATACCACAGTTGAAAAAATAAGAAGATACATCACCTGTTGGGTTTGTATTTTGTGATATAATCTGGGTATGAAATTATGCGTATTTCAGGGAACATTTAATCCTATTCACAACGCTCACACAAGAGTTGCTGAATTTGTTGCTTCAAAATATGATTTTGATAAGATTCTTTTTATCCCTGCTTTTAATCCTCCACACAAGAGTTTGAATTTGGATATGTCTTATCATCGTTTGGAGATGGCAAAACTTGCTGTGAATAATAATTCAAAATTTGAGGTTTCTGATATTGAATTTCAAAGGAAAGGAAAATCTTATACTTATTTAACTATCGTTGAATTATACAAAGAATTCCCTATAGAGGGGAAAATAAATTTTCTTATTGGGACAGATGCATTTCAATATATTGAAAAATGGTATGAAACGGATAAGTTGAAAAAATTAGTTAAATTTATCGTCTTTGTTAGGGAGGACAACTTTGATATTTCAAAGTATGATTATTTAAAAGATAAGGGTTACGAGTTTGAATTTCAACCGTTACCTTTTGAAGATATTTCTTCTACCAAGTTAAGGAATGATATAAAACTTGGGAAAAGTATATCTGGTTATGTAGCGAAGGAAGTAGAGGACTATATAAAGCAAAATGGATTATATAAAGATTAGTATGGAAGAATTGATGAAATGGTTGAAGGACCATTTGAGTGAAAAAAGATATATTCATTCTATTGGAACAGCCGAATGTGCAAGAGATTTAGCAAAGAAATTTGGATTGAATGAAGAAAAAGCTTATATGGCTGGTTTGTTGCATGATTGTGCAAAATGTTTTCCAAACGAAGAATTGATGGCGATTATCAAAGAACATTTAGAAGTTGAAGATGTAGAATTGATGAATTATAAAACCCTTCATGCTCCAGTGAGTGCGTATATTGCGAAAAAGGATTTTGGAGTCGAAGATGAAGAAATTCTTTCTGCTATTCGTTGGCATACCTTGGGTCGAATTGAAATGACAGATTTTGAGAAAATAATCTTTTTAGCTGATAAGGTTGAACCAAAAACTAGAAATAAGGACTATTTAGAAGAAGTCCGTGATGTTTTGAATTCTGTTGATGGGTTGAATAAAGCCATGCTCATTTGCTATAAAGAAACAATCAAGAGTTTAGTCAAGAGAGATTTGAAAATATGCCCTGTAACCATTGATATATATAACAATTTAGAAGATGTTGTGAATGTTAATTAATTTAATATTTTAACATATTTCTTTACTTTTCATGGTACAATTTTTGTAATAACAAGAGCGAGAGGGAATAGATGAAGTTATTAGAAATTAAAAATAATCTGGTTAAGTTATCGTATGGAGAAAATGAAAATCCTATTTTAGGTAAATTTATTGTTCTTGCAACTTCTGAAAAATCATATGTTGCCCAGTTGGTTAACTTGAAATCGGATAATGTAAATAATTTTGCGATTGCGAAATTGTTATTTACTTTTACGCCAGATGGCATTGTAGATAACTATGATGGCTCTATTCCTAGTATGGCTTCGCAACTTTCTTTTTTAGATTCTGCGGAGTTGTTAGATTTGTTGCCAGTAGAAACGGCAGTTAAAATTGGGCAGTTAGCTCAACAAAATGAATCTTTAAGTTTGGACATTTCTGTATTTGAACATAATTTCACTGTTTTTGCAGAACGAGAAACTGATAAAACAACTTTTATATCAAATTGTATTAGACAATTGTTTCAAATGAAGGAAAAAAGTGTAATTGTTGATTTGAATAATAATTTTGCGGATTATTCTCGTATTGAATTTGCAAAAGATTTTAAACTTCCGCTAAATTCAGAGATGATTGATTTTATTTTTGAATATGAATTAGCAGAGGTTGACCCTTCTACCAAAGCAGTTATTCAAGATGTATTTTATGCAGTTCAACAGTATATTAAAACTTTGGATTTTGAATTTTTGCCAATTGATAATTTTGTAGATGTTGTTGCAAATCAATATAAAGAAACTCAAATGCCAGAATTAGCATTGTTAAAAAATAAACTTTTGAAATATAGAGATTCAAATATTTTTGCGAATACAAAAGAAGAAGTTCTTGCGTTTAATCATAAATTAGAAGAAAAGAATTGCTCAATAGTAAATTTGACGGATGTAAATGAAGCATTACAAAAAGAGGTTCTTGTTTTTGTACATAAGGCTTTAGAATCTATAAAAAAATATGTTTATTTCTTCTGCCCGTTGACTGATGGCAATTCAGATAAAAAGTTATTAAAAAGGTTTATAAATAATAATCATGTTTTTACAACGATTATTGTAAGCAATTCTTATAAATATGTTAAAGAATTGAAATCTTGTGCTGAAAATGTTGTGATTTTTGCACCAGAGGATGCTCAACACGAATTTGCGGCTTATAACACATTTTTGAATAAATTAAATCTTGGAGAATGTATTGTATTTGGAAAATTAACTCAAGGTATTCCTTTTATTGTCGAAATGTCAGATTTGGATTTAGATTTGACTAAAGATGATGTTCTTGGTGATAAATATCAGTTTGTTCCTGTTCAAGAGAATGTTGAAATGATGGCAACTGAGGATGTAGAGTTATCAAAAACCTTGGATAATACACTGATTTCTACTCAATTGCCAGAAGTTGAAGCTGTCCCAGAAACTTCTCAAATTGATGTAGAGGATACTCCAGTGGATGTTTCAGTTGAAGAACAAGAAGTTGAAGAAATTCCGCAAGAAGAACTTCCAGAAGAAGATGTTTCTCCTGTTGATGAAGAAGTTTTATCGCCAGAAGGTGATGTGTTGGTTGAATATCCAGATGTTCCTCAAGATGATTTTGAAGATGTATCTACTACTCCATCAAATATTGTTGAACCTGTTGGGAATCTTTTAGGTGATGATTTGGCAGAAGGCGATTTAGAAGCATCTGAATTCCCTCCTCAAGAAGATGATGATTTAGGTTTTGATGATGTTGTAGATTTAAGTGGAGAAGATTCAGGAGAAGAGCTTCCAGATTTAACAGAAGATGATTTAGATTTTATTGAAGATAATAGTGTGGCTTCTCAAGAAGAGGTTGAGGATGTGATTTCTGAACCTATGCAGGGCGAATCTTACGTTGAAGATCCATATATTGAAGAACAAACCCCAGTAGTTCCTGTATATCCAGCTCAAGATACGCCTATTGCAGAAGAAGATGATTTTCAATTTTCTCAAGGAGATGCTGTTACTCACCCAAGATACGGTAGAGGGGTAATAGAAAAGATTATTAAGTATGGAAATAAAACTCTTTGTTCTATTTCATTTGAAAATGTTGGTCGTAGATTATTGGATCCTTCAATTTCGGAATTCACAAAATTATAATAGGTTTCTAGCTAAAAAAGGCTCATTGGAATTTCCCAATGAGCCTTTAGTTTTTTGAATTTATTTTCTTAATTTTTCCGCATCTTTTAAATATACAAATTGTGGATTAAAATTTTCTTCGCAATTAATGACAACTAATACTCGAAGGCACATTTTAAGAGAATCTGGAACATCAAGTTCATGAAAACACATCATTGCAACATCATTCCAGCCGAGAGCTATTCTTGGAAATTTCGCAGGAAAAGCAGCATTCAAGTCTGGAGTTGTTGTGAAAATTACATGCGAAATTTGTGAAGTTCCTTCTAAATGGTTTCTTTCCCAGATTTCATTTAATAACTCTAAAGTTGCTTTTTCAATAGCTTCTTCGGTATTTGAGTCAACAGTGATTGCTCCACGTATTCCTTTTGTAATCATTATTTTTTCACTCCGTTGTACCAGTCTTTGGCAAACATTTCCCCTTTGCCTTCTGGTTTAACTTTTATTAGTCTTAACAAGCCTTTTCCGCAAGCAATATCAACTCCTTCTTTGGAGTGGTTAACGATTTTTCCAACTTCGCCAGAGCCATCAACTGCTTCTGATTCAATAACTTTTATGATTTTTTCGTTGAACAGGAAGTATGCACTTGGGCAACGGCAAATCCCTCTAATAAGGTTGTGAATTTCAGTGTTTGTTTTAGTCCAATCAATCAAACATTCTTCTTTTGTAAGTTTGTTTGCCATACAAACCCCATCTTCACATTGTTTTTGTGGAGTTAGAGTTTTGTTTTTCAATCCTTCTAATGTATCTTCTATCATTTTCGGTGATTTTTCAGCAATTTCATTCCATAATTCTTCACAGTTCATAGTATCAGAAATTGGAATTACTAATTTCTGGCATATATCTCCACAATCAAGACCTAATTCGGTTATCATTGTGCAAATACCTGTTTCTTTATCGCCGTTAATAATTGCACGTTGTATAGGGTTTGCTCCTCTGTATCGAGGAAGTAGTGATGCGTGGAGGTTAATTGTTTCGTATTTTGGAATATCCAAAACTTCTTGTGATAAAATTTGACCAAAGGCGAAAGTTACAAAGAAATCTGGCTCAAGTTTTTTTAATTCTTCTTGAATGTCAAATTCCTTTCTTATTGATTTGGGTTGAAATACGGGAATATTTTTTTCAACTGCAAATTTTTTGATAGGTGACATTTGCAATTTGTGTCCACGTCCAGCTGGCTTGTCTGGTTGTGTAACTACTGCCAAAACGTCAATTTTATCTGAATTATATAAGTATTCTAAAGATTTTAAACCAATGTTAGGTGTTCCGAAAAATACAATTTTAATCATTTTGTGCTAACTCTTCCTCTAATTCTTTTTCTTCTACCAACGCATTTGGATCTAAACTTGGCAAATTGTGTTTTTGTAAAATACTTTCTGTTTCAAATCTATTGATGCAATGATCGATGAATAGAATTCCATCTAAGTGGTCGTTTTCGTGTTGAATGGCTCTAGCTAAAAGTGTTCCATCTTTTGCTTCCATAACAAATGGTTTTCCGTGTTCATTTAATGCTTTAACCATGACATTTTTATATCTTTTTACATCTGTATATGCTTCTGGAAAACTTAAACAACCTTCGTTGCTTTTGATAGCTCCGCTTTTTTTTATTATTTTGGGATTGATGAATACAATTGGATTCAATGGCTCATTCCCAGTTGCAACATCTATAACGAATATTCTAACATTTTCTCCGATTTGTGGTGCAGCTAAACCAACACCATTTTTAGCATACATTGTATCTAACAAATCTTGAACCAAGTCTGTTACTTTTTTAGAAACTTTGTGAACTTCTTTCGAAACTTCTCGTAAAGATGGTTCTCCGTAATGTAAAATCTTTCTTATTGACATATCTTAACAACCTTCCTATATCTATACTTATTTATATTTTACTATAAATATAGATAACGGTAAAGCTGGGGAAAGGTTTGGGTTTTGTAAGTGTTATCCTTGTGGTGGCATTGGATGTTTAGCGTTTGCAGCAACGCTACCAAGAATAAAACCAATCGCAGCTCCCCAACCTAAATTTGTCCATTTAATTCTTGAAAATGCTTTTGAAGAGATTGTATCTCTCAAAGCTTCTGAACTTTTGAGGTTTTTAAAGTTATTTGCATAAGATGTTTTCAATGCTTTAACTAATCCCTCATCTGTGAATGATTTTTTCAATTCTGCACATTTATTGGCAATATCGTCAATGTTTTCAGCTACTGCAATGTCTTTTAAAAATATTTTAGATTCTGAGCTTAGTTTGTTTTTTGAAAGTTCTTCTGCTGATTTATTTAGTAATTCGATTTTATCTTCTGCAATTTCTTTGTGGATGTTATAGGCGTTTCTAACAAATCTATCTTTTGTAACTGGTAAAAAGTAAGCATTCATGCCCACAACTCCAAGAGTTGCACCCATACAAAAATTTGAATTGTTATTGACATTCATTGACATATAATTTAACTCCTTACTTGTTTTTCCTTATAAAATCTCCTAAAAATAAAATTTGCTATTATTTTTTAGAAAGTTTAATAACATAAAAAAGAGGCGGATATTTTGTATCCGCCTCTTAATCTTTTAGGTTATACCCTTCAACTATTTTGATTTTTTAGCTGTTGGATAGTAATCTCTTACAACACCTTCAAATGCATCGATATAAATTTGTTTAATATCTGTCATTAGAGGGTATGCAGGGTTAGCACCTGTACATTGGTCGTCGAATGCCAATTCAACCATTTCATCAAGTTTTTCGTAGAAGTCTTTTTCTGAAACGCCGAATTCTTTGATTGAGAATGGTAAGTTGATTTTCTTCATCAAATCTTCAATAGCTTTGATGTATAATTCAACTTTTTCATCATCATTCTTACCGCCCAAACCAAGTTCATCAGCGATTTGACCATATTTAGCCTTAGCGTTAGGGAACTTGTATTGAGGGAAGATTGCTTGTTTCTTAGGACAATCAACAGCGTTGTATTTGATGATTTGTCTGAATAACAATGCGTTAGCTACACCGTGAGGTACGTGGAACATAGCACCTAATTTGTGAGCCATAGAGTGGCATAATCCTAAGAATGAGTTAGCAAATGCCATACCAGCGATTGTTGCTGCATAGTGCATTTTTTCTCTTGCGATAGGATCGTTAGCACCTTCATTGTATGATCTTTCTAAGTATCTGAAGATTAACTTAGCAGCTTCTAAAGCATTTGAATTTGTGAAGTTAGTAGCCATACAAGATACATAAGCTTCTGTTGCGTGAACTAAAGCATCAATACCTGAAGAAGCTGTTAAGCCTTTTGGCATACCATCAACAAAGTTAGGGTCGATGATTGCCATATTTGGAGTCAAAGCGTAATCAGCGATAGCATATTTTACGTGCGATTCATCGTCAGTAATAATTGCGAATGGTGTAACTTCTGAACCAGTACCTGAAGTTGTTGGGATAGCAACCATAGTAGCTTTTTTACCCAATTCAGGGATTTTACAAATTCTTTTTCTGATGTCTAAGAATCTCATAGCAACATCTTCAAAGTTTGTTTCTGGTTGTTCATATAATAACCACATGATTTTAGCAGCATCCATTGGAGAACCACCACCTAATGAAATGAATACATCAGGTTCATAAGGTTTAATCATTTCCATTGCTTGGTTAATTGTAGATAATGTTGGGTCTGGTTTAACATCGAAGAAGATTTGGTGATCGATACCAATTTCATCCAACACTTTAACGATACTATCAACAGCACCTGAATTGAATAAGAATCTATCAGTTACGATGAATGCACGTTTTTTACCTTGAAGTTCACGAAGAGCTAAATCAACAGCACCTCTCTTGAAGTAAACTTTAGGTGGAACCTTGAACCAAAGCATGTTTTCTCTCCTTTCTGCAACGGTTTTGTAGTTAAGTAAGTTTTCAACACCGATGTTACCTGAAACAGCGTTCTTACCCCAAGAACCACAACCTAAAGAAAGAGATGGTTCAAGTTTGAAGTTGAACAAGTCACCGATACCACCAAGAGCTGATGGAGAGTTAATCAATACACGGCAAGCAGGCATCATTTCAGCATACTTGTCAATTCTTTCTTGATGACGAGCATCTGTATAAAGGTCTGCAGTGTGACCAGCACCACCTTTAGATACTAATGTGTAAGCAACATTTGCAGCATCTTCAAAATCTTTAGCTCTGTACATAGTCAAGATTGGAGATAATTTTTCTCTAGAGAATGGGTCATCCCAATCAACTTCTGGTCTTTCAGCCAACAAGATTTTTGAAGTTTCTGGAATATCAAATCCAGAAAGCTTAGCAATGTTGTAAGCACTTTGACCAACGATTTGAGGGTGTGCAGTACCACGTTTTGGATCGATGAATGGAAGGTCAATCATTTTCTTTTCATCAGATTCATTTAATAAGTATGCTCCTCTGTAAATAAATTCTTTTTTAACTTGTTCATAGATTTCATCAACTACAACAACTGATTGTTCTGAAGCACAAATCATACCGTTGTCGAAAGTTTTTGACATCAAGATTGAAGAAACAGCCATTTGAATATCAGCAGTTTCGTCGATTAAAGCACAAGCGTTACCAGGACCAACACCTAATGCAGGGTTTCCTGAAGAGTAAGCTGCGGTAACCATACCAGGACCACCTGTTGCTAAGATGCAAGAGATAGAACGGTGTTTCATTAATTGGCTTGACAATTCGATAGATGGAACATCAATCCAACCAATAATATCTTCTGGAGCACCAGCTTTAACAGCAGCATCTAAAACGATTTTAGCAGCTGCAATTGTTGATTTTGTAGCTCTTGGGTGTGGTGAGAAGATGATTGCGTTTCTTGTTTTCAATGCAATCAATGATTTGAAGATTGCAGTTGAAGTTGGGTTAGTTGTAGGAACAATACCTGCAATAACTCCAAGAGGTTCAGCAACGATTTTGATTCCGTCAGCTTTATTTTCTTTAATAATTCCGCAAGTTTTAGCGTTTTTGTGTTTGTTGTAGATGTATTCAGATGCAAAGTGGTTTTTGATGATTTTATCTTCTAAAACACCCATGCCTGTTTCTTCAACAGCCATTTTTGCAAGAGGAATACGAGCTTTATCTGCTGCAGTAGCAGCTGCTTTAAAGATTTTGTCAACTTGTTCTTGAGAGAATTTAGAATAAATTTTTTGAGCTTTTTTTACTCTTTCAACAAGTAATTCCAATTGTTCAGCAGTATCAACCACGTTAGACTTAGTTAAAGTCTTTTCAAGGTTTTCGACAGCTTTCTTGTTTTTTGTTGTCATGTTTGTTTTCTCCTTTTAGTAACACGCATTAGTATTATAAAATAATATCTTTGTTTTGATTTGTGAAATTTATCACAATTATATTTTACTACTAAGATAATTCTAAATCAAGTGTAGCCTTTACAATCGTTATAATTTCTTTAGATATTAATACATGCTCTATATATGGTTGTTTTCTAGCGAAAATAACCAAAAGAAAAGAGGGCTAAAGCCCTCACTGGAATTAAGAATAGCTGGAAGTATGAAAAAGATTAATTATATTAATGTTTAAAAATGGCATGCTTTGTATTCTCTTATTGGTTAATTTTGATAATGATTATCTACCCAAGTGTCTGTGATTAATATTGAACATATAGGTAATTTTAATTCCTGCTGAAAGGTGTAGAATAAAGCAATAAGTGCATTTTGTACACTTATTGCTTAAACCCACACTAAATCTATATTTTCGGCTTCTTAACAAAACTTCATAGGAGGGGTTGACAAACAAAAAGTTATGGTTTATAGTGAAAGTGTTAAAAGAAGTGTTAAACGAACACTTAATAACAAAGGAGGTAACAAGATGTTAACTATAAATCCTGTAAATATGAATTCAAAAAGATATGTTTCTTTCGGCGAAGGAAATATGAATAATATAAATTCTAAAGTTGGTGTTATGTCATTGGACAAAAAACCAAGTGCAAAAATCAATTTTGAAAAAGATATGTACATTACTCAAAAAGCTGATTCTGTACAATCTAACCCATTAAAAGCTATTGGATACAATATTGTTAAGGCTTATAATATACTAGTTACGCCAAGAAGACGTGACGCCCAAACCGAATCAAAATACATTCACATACCATATATGGCATAGTGATTAAATTTTCACCAATTAAGAAAGACTTAACTCTTTCATTTACCCCACAAATTAACTGAAACAATTACCCCATTGCGGAGGTTATATTTAAAATAAGTAATATCCATTCTAGTATCGCAAGAATGGATATTGTATTATGTACACTTAATCTTAAAATCTCCCATTTCCAAAGGTTTTAGTCTGAATAAGTCCGTCAGATTTGACTTTTAGGCTTGTTTGTAATATTCTTAACATACATTGTAATTTAAAAGGTTGCAATTTTGGTATTTATTATGAAAAAGAAAATTCTTACAAGTTTACTTTTGATAGGGCTTATGGCTAGCGGAATTTCCATTCTTGCTCCAGCTTCGTATGCGGCTCAAAAGTTGACTAGAAAACAAAAAAAAGAAAATCAATATTTGGGTACAGCACTATCTGCTTTTGAAATGAAACAATATGATACTGCAATTGAGTATTATACAAAGGCTATTGAATTAAATCCTACAAATTCAGAGAGCTATGCAAAACGTGCTAATGCAAAATATTTGCTTGGAAATTATAAAGATGCAGTAAAGGATTACACCTCTGCATTAGAAATAGACCCAAATCAAGAAAATATTTATTATAATCGTGGGATTGCGAATACGAATTTGAAAGCGTATGATGATGTAATTGCTGATTATACAAAAGAATTGGAAGTTAATCCGAAGAATATCAATGCCTATCTAAATAGAGGGACAACAAAAGTCATGTTGAATAAGTTTGATGAAGCAATTTCAGACTTTTCAAAGGCTATTGAATTGGATGCAAAAAATGAAATGGCTTATTACAATAGAGGGATTGCGAAGCGTTGTAATAAGGATTACAAAGGGGCATTAGCCGATTATTCAAAAGTTATAGAACTTGATTCTAAATCTGCGGATGCTTATAACAATAGAGGTGTTGCAAAGTACTATTTAAAGGATTATTCAGGTGCAATTGCAGATTATGCAAAAGTTGTTGAATTAAATAAAAATTTCAAACGAGTTTATTACAATCGAGGTCTTGCAAATTTGGGATTGTCAAAATATGAAGATGCAATTCTTGATTTTACGAAAGAAATAGAACAAAATCCTAAAAATGATCAGGCTTATTATGATAGAGGGTTAGCAGAGGCTAAGTTATCCCATTATAATTCTGCGATAGATGATTATTCAAAAGCAATTGAATTGAATCCTAAGAATGCGGATTATTACGCAGATAGAGGGGAATTGTTGTATCGTTCTGGTGGAGATTTGAAAAAAGCGGAACAAGATTTAACTAAGGCAATAGAGCTTGACAGTACAGATGCTGAAAAATATTTGACAAGAGCAATGATTTTTTGCAAATTGAAAATGTATTTAGTGGCTATTGATGACTTGAATATTGCAATAGAAATAAATCCAAAGAATACTGAAGCATATGATTTGCGTTCTTATGCAATAAAATCTTTGTCTGGACAAGGTAAATAGTAATAATTTCCATCATTCGTACTAGGTTTAAACATTGAACTTGGTGCTATAATTGACTTGAAAAGGAGAGTCTTATATGGAAATTAAAATTGTAAAAAACACAAAAGAAGTTTTGTGTGATGTTTTGGTTGTAAATAAATTTGAAGGTAAAGATACTTCAAATGCTTTGGTTAACAAATTTGCTCCAGAGTCTTTTCAAGGTAAGGCTGGGCAAATGTTCGTAATTCATACTCAAAAAGAATACCCTGCTGAACAAATTTTAGCTATTGGTTTAGGTCAAGAAAACCATATGGATAATAATGTAGTTCGTGAAAATGTTGCTAAGGCTGTAAAAAAATGTATTGAATTAAAGGCCAAAACTGTTGCGTTTGATTTTGATACAGATTATAGTTTTGGTGTTCCGACTGTAATTGGTGCTTCAATTGCTAATTATCATTTTGATAAATATAAAACAAAAAAAGGTCATAGAATTTCTGAAATTTATCTTTCAAATGTTTCAAGCGATGTTGAAATGGCTAAAACTGTTGCAGAGGCTATGAAATTTACACGAAATTTGGCTAACGAGCCTGCTGCATTTGCTACGCCAACAAAATTAGCTGAAATTGCTCAAGGTTTTGAAGGTTTAGAAACAGTTGTTTATGATGAAGCAAAAATTAGAGAAATGGGTATGGGAGCTTATCTTGCTGTTGCTCAAGGTAGTGCACAACCTCCAAAATTTATCCATATGAAATATACCCCACAAAATCCTAAGAAAAGAATTGCTATTATTGGTAAAGGATTATGCTTTGATAGTGGCGGACTTGATATCAAACCAGCTGCATCAATGTTAAACATGAAAGACGATATGTCTGGTGCTGCTTGTGTTTTAGGAATTATGAAAGTTCTTTCTAAACTTCAACCAGATGTTGAAGTTAATGGTATTATTGCAGCGTGCGAAAATATGCCATCAGGTAGCTCATACAAACCAGGAGATATTGTCACTGCTAAAAATGGTAAAACAATTGAAGTAGATAATACAGATGCCGAAGGCCGTTTAACTTTGGCAGATGCTTTATGCTATGCTTGTGAACTTGGAGTTGATGAAGTAATTGATATTGCTACATTAACGGGTGCTTGTATGGTTGCACTTGGAACTGCGGCTTCTGGTATTATGGGTAATGATGAAGAATTCATTCAAGACATTATTAAAACTGGAAACTATGTAGGTGAAAAGTACTGGGAACTTCCTATGTGGCAAGAATATCGTGACAATATGAATAGTGATGTTGCAGATATGAAAAACACTGGCACAAGATTTGGTGGTGCTTCTGCTGCTGGCATGTTCTTGAAAGAATTTGTGACAGATAGTGTAAAATGGGCTCACCTTGATGTTGCGGGAACAGCTCTTATTGATAAGCCTCAAAAAGAATTCTGTAAAGGTGCAACTGGTGTTGGTGTTAGAACATTGCTAAGCTATATTTTAGCTCACTAGTTTGAATTTGTGAATAAAATCTAAAAGCGTGGTGTAAAATTTGCACTACGCTTTTGTTTTTACATATTGTAATAATAAAGAAGCCCAAGTAAAAGTATGTTATACTATAATTAAATTAACATTTTGTGATTAGAGGGAATATGAAAAAGATTTTAATTGTTGATGACGAACAAGATATAGTTGAGAGCCTTAAATTTGTATTAGAAAATTGTAATTATACTTGCTATTGTGCTTATAACGGTGAGGATGGGTTAAAATTAGCAAGAGAAATTATTCCAGATTTAATTATTCTTGATGTTATGATGCCAAGAATAAATGGTTTTAAAATCAGTAGATTATTAAAATTTGACAGTAAATATAAAAATATTCCGATTTTAATGGTAACTGCTCGTTCGCAAGAAGAAGATAAACTTATTGGGGAAGAAACTGGTGCAGATGAATATATTACTAAACCTTTCGACCTTGATGATGTAGTAAAAACAGTTCAAAAGTATTTGGATTCAGATAAGTAAAATGAATATTATTACAAACAAAACATTAGAAACTTTAAAATATGACTTGGTGAGAGAAGGACTTGTTCAGTATGAAGTGGTTGAACAAGCAGAAGAGATTGCAAATGCTCAAAATATCAATATAGGTCAAGCTCTTATTAACTCTGGCTTTTTGACAGAGGAAAAGCTAATCAAATTTTTGGAATCTAAACTTCACACTCCATATGTGAATTTGGATGATTACCAACTTGATCCAAATTGTTTGAAATATATAAATTATTCAGATGCGAGAAGATATAAAATTATTCCGCTGTTTAAAATTGAAAATACTTTAACGGTTGCAATGGCTGATCCTCGTGATTTGTTTGCAATAGATAAAATTATGGAAACTGCGGAATGTGAGATTGACCCTGTTTTATCTTCTGAAGAAAGTATTTTGAAAAAAATTGATGAATATTACAAGATTGATGTCACTGTTGGAAATATCTCAACAGATGAAAATTCGGGTTATGATTGGCAAGATGAATTGCACAAAGAAGATTTGAGTGATAACCATATCCAAAAAATTATTCGGGCAATCTTAAAACAAGCAATATTAGAAGGAATTCATGAAGTTACATTCCAAGGAGAGGATGACGGCTTGGGTGTTAATTTCAAAAAACACGGAGAATTTTCGAATAAAGGTTCAATTCCTACTGTTTTGGTTTCATCCTTTGTTGCAAAATTAAAATCCCTATCAGAGCTTGATCCTTCTGTTTCAGAAGTTCCTCAACTTGGGAAATTGTGTTTTAAGGTTGACAATATTATCGTAATTGCGAGTGTTTCAACTTTCCCAACTATTATGGGTGAAAGAATTTTCTTGAAAATATATAAACCACCTAAAAAATTAGAGGAAATTATTTCTTCTAAAACAGGTTTGGCTGAGGTGAAACAAGCACTCAATAAGCCAGGTATAATTTTGGTTTGCGGTTCTGCTTTGAGTGGTAAGACTCATGTGATTTACTCATTGCTTTTAGAAGCAGCGAAGAATAAATCTAAAAATATAATGACCCTTGAAAGTATTTCAAAATACGAATTGACAGGGGTTAATCAATGCGAATTTAATGAAAATGTTGGCTTCAATATGGACAAAGCTGCTAGATTTATTGAGTTTCAGGCTCCTGATATCATTTATCTTGAAGGGATTAAGTCAAAAGAATCTTTTGATTATTTCTCAAGTCTAGTATATAACGATAAAACCGTTGTGATGGAATTTTTGGCAAATAATATGGATGATTTGAGGAATAAAATGTCATTTTCAGATTTTGATACCTTAAAATCAATAATATCTTGTATGATATTTATTCATTCCCAAACAAGTGTTGAAGTCTTTAATAGAGAAACAATTCAAAAATATTTAGGTTAAAAAAAAGCCCGCTTCTTTTGAGCGGGTTCTAAAATTTTCTAGGGAATTAGGAATAGGAATTAATCTTCTCTCTTGTATTTAAACGGATTTTGAAATCTCTCTTTTAATATCTCTCGTGTTTATTTAATGTTTACATATATATAAAGTATATAAAAAGTATCTAATTTCAATAAAGCTTTAATTCGTTACAATTCGTAATAAAAAAAGAGAGGCTATTTTATAGCCTCTCTAAAATGTATTTTATTTGTTTAAATTTTATTTCAAAGCAAAAGTCATATCTGCTTCTACACAAGTTTTTCCATCTACTTTACCAACACCGTGAGCTTTGCAGATAGGTCCTTTAACTTTAGTAAGTTCAACTTCCATTTCAAATTTATCACCAGGTCTAACGATATTTTTAAATCTTACACCATCAACTCCAGCGTATAGAGTTAATTTCCCTTCAAATTCTGGCATTGTCATTAAAATTGGAGCTGAACATTGAGCCATAGCTTCAAGTTGTAAAACTCCTGGCATGATTGGATTTCCAGGGAAGTGACCTTGGAAAAATTGTTCATTCATAGTTAAATTTTTATAACCTCTAGCGTATTTACCTGGAACGCATTCGGTAATTCTATCAACTAATAAGAATGGATATCTGTGAGGAAGCATTTCCATAATTTGCATGGTATCGAAGCTTAGAACTTCTTTAGTTTCTTCTGACATTTTTCTCTCCTTATATTTCTACTAATTTATCTTTCAACATTTTTGCAACTTTGACATGAACAGCATGTCCAGCTTCTTTTGCAAGGATTTGGCATCTCATATTTAGAGGGTTTACACCTGTTAAATATAAATCTCCGACCAAATCAAGCATTTTATGTTTAATAGGTTCATTTTCTGAACGCAACTCTGTTGTATATCCTCCATCATCAGTGAAGCCAACAGTATTATCTTGAGTTACACCTTGAGCAAATCCGAGCATTTGATATTTTTTCAAGTCGTGATAAAAACCAAACGTTCTTGCTTCAATGATTTCGTATTTATTTTTAGGGTTATAGTTAACAAATTTTCTTGTTAAATCAGGATGTGCATAGTTTACGGCATAAGACATAAACAAGCTGTCTGATGGTAGAATAACAAGACTAGTTTTACCATTGAGGTAATAAACAGGTTCTGAAACCGTGTAATATTTCTCTTTTGCAAAGAACGGCTTATCTGTTCCTGCTTCTTTTATTGCCTTAACCCACTCTAAAGAGCTTCCGTCGAGAGCTGGAACTTCTTCTTCTGTCATACAAATATCAACTGAATCAATGTGGCAGAATGCTAATGCCGCAGATAAGTGTTCCGTAAGCATTGCACGAGCTTTTTTTGTCCCCATTACAACGCAATGGTCTGTCGAAATAACATTATCAACACTTGCTGTAAAAGAGTCTTTGTCTTTAACAAAATATCTTATCTGTCCAGAGTTTGATGGGAACAATGTTACCTCACAAGGTTTGTTCTTCATCAAACCGTTTCCAACTAGCTTAACTTCTTTCTTTAGGGTTACCATTTTTTATTTGTTTACCTCAATTTCTTCTTGGTGTGCATCTTCGAAAGATTTCAAGATAGGCTCAAATTTTCTGAATTTTGCAAAAATATCTTGAGCATCTTTCATAGTTTTTAATTGTTTAATAAAGTCTTTTCTTGGTACAGCTGGGATACCAACAATAATTGATTTTGCTGGGAATGATTTTGTAACACCAGCTTTAGCAGTAATAATTGTATCAGAACCGATTTCGATGTGGTCAGCTAAGCCTGCTTGACCAGCAATAACAACTCTATCTCCGATTACACAGCTTCCAGCAATACCAACTTGAGAAACGATTAAGCAACCTTTTCCAATACGGCAGTTGTGACCAATCATAACTAAGTCGTCAATTTTAGTATTGTCACCAATAATTGTATTTTCAATAGTTCCACGGTCAATTGCTGTATTTGCTCCGATTTCAACATTGTTGCCGATTACAACTGAACCGATTGAAGGAATTTTGAAGATAACTTGTTCTACGTCACCTTCTTTAATTTCACCTTCTTTTCTAGCATTTTCAATGTTGTTTGGATTTTCAGTTACAAAACTGAATCCGTCTGCACCTAGAGATACGCCGTGGTTTAATATTACGTCGTTTCCAATTTGAACTCTGTCGCCAATGTTTACCCCTGGGTGGAAGAAACAGTTGTTTCCGATTTTTACATTACTTCCGATGTATGAATTAGCTAAAATTTTAGTATTATCGCCGATTACTGCGTTTGGAGAAACAACAACGTTAGGTCCGATACAAACATTTTGACCTAATTTTGCAGTTGGATCAACAACAGCAGAAGGGTGAATATCTTTATTTACAACTGGTGGAACGTAGAATAGATTTAACAATTTCATCATTGCAAGTCTAGGTCTTTCAACTTCAATTGTTGTAAAACCTTCTAGTTGAACACCTAGTGGAACTAATGCAGCTTTTGCTTTTGAGTTTGCCAAGTTCGCAATTTCTTCTTCTCCTAAAGCTAAAGCTAAAGTATTTTCATCACTTAACAATGGTGGTGCAATATGAGTAATTTCTGGACTTGCAACCTTTGTTAACATACCCCCTACAATTTGTGTAATTTCATCAACTGTAAATGATCTCATCTTTTTCTCCTTATATAACATATTTTTTTGTTTTTAAATCTTTTGAAGAATCCTTTTTATTATTTAACATATCCACTCATTTAGGATTCTTTCATCTTATTTATTGTGTTTGTGGTTGATTTACCTGCCACAAAATCAATAAACTCGACTCTAATGTTGTTTTTCTTCATAACATCTGCTTCTGGAAGAGTTTCCATTGTGTAATCTGCACCTTTTGTATAAACATCAGGTTTAATTTCATCTAATAAATTTCTTGGGCTGTCTTCATCAAATAACACTACATAATCAACACAAGACAAAGCACATAAAACTTCTGCTCTATCAAGTTCGTTGTTAATTGGTCTTGTTGGCCCTTTTATGCTTCTAACAGATTTGTCGGAGTTTAAAAGTACCATTGAATAATCTGCAAATGTTTTTGTTTTTTGCAAATATCTAACGTGTCCGACATGTAGGATGTCAAAACATCCATTTGTTACTACTACTGTTTTTCCACTTTGATGCAGTTTTTTTACGAAATCCGCTACGTTTTCTCTTTGTAAGAGCTGTCCCATAAGCTATATCCTCTAATACCCCTAAATTATACCCTAAACTAGAGAAAAAGTCCTATTATATTAACAAAAAGTAATATTTAACAGGACTTTTCATATTTTGAATTTATCCAATAAAAGATTTTGTTGAATGTTGTGCTTGAGTTTTATTTTGATTATCAATAAACATTTTTGGAACTTTGTTCTTTAATCTTTTTGGAATATTATCCCCTAAAAAAAAGCCATTTCTAGTGTCTAGTCTATCTTTAATTAATCCAATAGCTCTTTCTTTTTCTGGGTTAATTGCTTGTAATAAATTTTTGTTCTTTTCAAAAATTGAGGTAATAGTTAATTTGTTAATATACATTCATATCCTTCTTTCTGGGAAATGGGTTTGTTTAGTACAAACCCATTTCAATAACTTTTTTGCAAATTCTAACGGTATTTAATGCTGCACCAATTCTAAGGTTATCAGCGACACACCATAGAGATATTCCGTTATCAAATGCAAGATTTTTTCTAATTCTTCCAACAAATACTGGGTCAACTCCAGAAGCATCACGAGTAGTTGGGTATTCAAAATTTTCTGGATTATCAATAACTTTTAAACCAAATGAGTTTGATAATATTTCACGAACTTCTTCTGGAGTTACTTTTTCTTCAAATTCAATATCAACAGCTTCTGAGTGTCCATTATATACAGGAACTCTTGCTGCTGTACAAGAAATTGGTAAATCTTGAGGAAGGTGAAGAATTTTTTTAGTTTCGTTTACAACTTTCATTTCTTCTTTTGTATATGCGTTTTCGCAGAAAACGTCAATTTGAGGAATTACGTTGAACGAAATTGGTTTTTTGAATGCTTCGTTTTTAAAATCTTTACCTTCAAGAGTTGCTTTAGTATTTTCTGTTAATTCGTTGATTGCTTTTAAACCTGCTCCTGAAACAGCTTGATATGTAGAAACAAGCAATCTTTTAATTTTAAATTTGTCATTAAGAGGTCTTAGTACAAGCATTAATTGAGAAGTTGAGCAGTTAGGGTTAGCAATAATCCCTTTGTGTTTTTTCAAATCTTCATCATTTACGTATGCAATAACCAATGGTACATCTTTATCCATTCTAAAAGCAGAAGAGTTATCAATCAAAACTCCGCCACGCTTAACAATTTCTGGAGCAAATTTTTGAGAAGTAGAACCGCCCGCAGAAGCAAGAACGATATTTACCCCATCAAAACTTTTAGGTTTTGCTTCTTCTACGGTGTAGGTTTTGCCTTGAAATTCAATTTTCGTTCCAGCACTTTTAGCACTAGATAAAAATTTGATTGAATTAAAGTCTATTTTTAATTCATCAACAATCTTTGTAATTTCTCTACCTACAACACCAGTAGCACCTAAAATTGCAATATTTGCTTTTTGTTTTGACATATATAATCCCCTCTTTATTTGTATGCAATTAATCTTACTACAAGAATAATTGTGAAGCTCACAATTAAAATATAAATTTACAATATTTCAAAGTAGAAGATTTGGAATTGTGTATTTTATCCCAAACCTTCTAATATTAAATCTTTATTGAATTGATTACATCATGATATTTTCTAAGCCGTAAACAAAATCATTTTTGTCAAATACATGTTTTACAGCCATGACAACTCCTGGCATGTAACATTTTCTATCTGTTGAGTCATGTCTAATAGATAATGTTTGACCGAATGAACCAAATAAAACTTCTTGAGAAGCCATAAATCCTGGCATTCTAATTGAGTGAATTTGAATATCAGAGTATGATGTTCCACCTCGAGAACCTTCTATTGTTTCTTTTTCTGGGCAATTTCCACCTTTGAAAGAATTTTTTGCTTCAGACATCATTAAAGCTGTTTTGATTGCGGTTCCAGATGGGGCATCTTTTTTCTGGTTGTGGTGATATTCAATAATTTCAGCATTATCAAAATATTTTGCAGCCATTTGTGCAAACATCATCATTAAAACGGCTCCAGTAGAAAAATTAGGAGCGATTAAACAACCTGTTTTATTTTCTGTTGATAATTTTTTCAAATGCTCAATTTCTTCATCTTTCAATCCTGTTGTTCCAATAACGATTTTAATACCATTGTTTAGGCAATATTTAGCATTTTCGTAAATAGATGCTGGTTGTGTAAAATCTACCAAGACATCAATATCACAGGCTTTATGAGCTTCTTCTATTGATTTGAAATTGTCTCCTGCAATATCAATTTGAGCAACAAGTTCCATTTTAGAATCAGCGTTTACTGCTGCACAAACTTCTTTACCCATTCTACCCATTGCTCCGCATACTGCAACTTTTATCATTATAAAATCTCCTTTGTTTTCCTTATCCTTTTTGTTTATTTTACAACAAAAAAGGTTAGACTAAAATCTAACCTTTTTTATATCAATTTTTTTTCGATTTAGTAATCTCCGTCAGATGTTTCTTCGTCATCTTTTAGGGCAGATAAATCATCTCTGCAAACTGAATCAAATCCGTCAGGTAACATATCGTCATCTGGCCAAACTGTGTCGTTGTCATATCTTGCTGATGCCAAGTTTTCAGATGCTGAAAGGTCTGAACTTGTTAAAACTGTTTCTGATAATACGCAACCAGCCATATCACAATCTGTAAAATTGCAATAAATCATTTCTGCATAACTGCAATCTGCACCAGTTAATAAGCTTTCAGAAAAATCACATTCTGATACGTGTGAACGAGTAAAATCAACTGAGGTTAAATCTGCTCCGTAGAAGTTTACTAATGACAAGTTGCTATCTGCAAAAGAACTTGAGTTTAAATCCACATCAGAAAAATCGACTTCTTTTAATACTATATTGGAAAAATCGACTTCGCTCAAGTCAACTTCCTCAACTTCTTTTTTCCATTCATTGAATTTTTCGGGGTTGTTTTCAATCAAAGATATTAATTCTTCTTTTGTATAATCTAACATTCTTATCTCCTTAAAAAATATCTATTTTTCTACTAAGTTCATTTGCATTGCAATAAGCACTGCTTGGGTTCTGTTTGTAACATTTAATTTTTTAAAAATATTGCAAAGATGACTTTTTACAGTCACTTCGCTAAGGACTAATTTTTCTGCAATAGATTTATTGCTTTCGCCCTGCGTAACTAATAATAAAACATCTTTTTCACGCTTAGTCAAGGAGTTAAAATTGTCTGCTTGACTAATTGTAACATTTGTTCCTTGTTGTTGAGATTGAGAACGTTTTACTCTTCGCAAAACGGCTTCAATTCGAGCCAAAAGATTGGGTAAAATAAATGGTTTTACGATATAATCGTCCGCTCCAATTTTTAATCCAGAAATCATTTTTTGGTCTTCGTTCACTGCTGTTACCATAATTACTGGAAGGTCTGCGGTTGTTGGATTTTTGCGAATAGCTTTTAATGTTTCCCAGCCATTCAAATTGGGCATCATTACATCTAGCAAAACTAAATCGAAGGTTTTGCCAGAATTTAAGATGTTCAATGCTTGAATTCCATCTAATGCACAGGTCAAATCGTAACCATAAAAAGGAAGAACTTCTTCCAAATATCGTGGATTGTCGTCAACTAATAGTATTTTAGTTAAATCAGACATTGTAGAACCTTTATTTTAATTATACGATTTGGTATTTTAAAGCTTTCAACGCTGCTTGAAGTCTATCGTCAACTTCTAGTTTTTGCAAAATGCTTGCAACGTGAGCTTTGGTTGTATTTACACTAATCACAAGATGTTGGGCGATTTCCATATTACTGTAACCTTCAGTCATAAGTTTCAAAATTTGAGCTTCTCTTGCGGTTAAATCATAGTTTTTGTAAGAAGTTTCTGGAACATCCATTTTTGTATTGGATGTAGCTTGAAGAACAATATGCGCAATACTTGGGTCAAACCAAGCCGCTCCATCTGCTACTGATTGTACAACTTGAACAAGTCTTTGAAGGTTAATTTCTTTTGAACAGTACGCATTTGCACCTGCTTTCAAACTGTTTAATACTTCTTTTTCATCATTGTGAGAAGTTAGGATGATGATTTTTGCATCTTTTCTCATTGTATGAATGGCTTTTGTTGCTTCAATTCCATTCATATTAGGCAAGCCTAAATCCATAATTACTAAATCAATTTCATTGTTTTTGAAAATTTCAAGAGCTTCTTCAGCAGATGAGGCCTCATAAATTGTTCCAATAAAATCAACATCTTCAAATGTTGTTTTCAAACCAAAACGAGTTAATTCGTGATCTTCGACAATCAAAATATTTTTCTTCATATGCTAAGTTCCTCTTTTGCTAAATCATAATCAGGATTTAAGTCCAAACTTTTTTCGAAATTTTTGCGAGCGTCAGCTGTTAATCCTTTGTTTTTTAGAACCAATCCCAGATAATAATAGTATCTAAAATCAGTTTCGTCAATATATTTGGCAATTCCTAAAAATGTTTGTGCTTTATCAAAATCTTCTTGGTTGATAGATATTCTAGCTAAATCTATCCATCCTGCACTAAAATTTGGATTGATTGCAACTGCTTTTTTTAGATATGTTATTTCTCTATCTTTTTCAAGTAAAGCCATTTGGTAGTATGCTTCATAGGAATTTGATGCAACTCGTAAAACTTTAGAATATAATTCTTTTGCCTTTTTTATGTTATTCATTTTTTGATAAACTTGCGCTAACTTTATTTCTGCGCTGTGTGAAGAATCCTTACCGCAAGCCCTTTTATAGTAGCCTTCTGCAAGTTTATAATCTTTATTTCTAAATGCAATATCTCCAAGAACAACCAAAGCTCGGTAGTTGGATTGGTCAATATCGATAGATTTTAATGCGTAATCTTGAGATTTTTCAAACTCTTTCAATTTGAAATAAACAAGTGATGTTAATGCGTAAACTTCCTTATTGATATTTTTTTTGCTTGAAATTGAGGCTTGTAAAACTCTTAAAGCCTTGTTATATTCTCCCTCGTAGTAATAATAGTAAGCAAGGTGATATTTCTTCCAATAATCATTTTTCGCAGCTTTGTACAAAATATATTGTTGTGAAGAATGAAGTTCATTATCAAAAACTATTGTATTGATTTCACTTGATTCCAAATCATTCAAGGCTTTGACACCATCTTGAGGTTTGCCTGATTGAGCCAAAATTTCGGCTTTTAATCTTTTGTAATTTATATTTTTAGGGTTTTTAGAGATTGCAGAATCGATAAATTTTTCAGCTTGTTTTACATCTCCATTTTTCATACTTCCAAAAGCCGCAAGATAATTTGCATAATCTGATTCAGAAAGTAATGAAGATTGTTTCATTAACTCAGCTGTTGCTTCTCTACTTTGGTCATTGTACATAATGTTTGAGTAGATTTCAGCTAAATATATTTGATCTTTATGAGTTAATTTGTAGCTTGGGAAGTAGAAGTTTTTAACATCTTCTTCTAGTAAAGATGCAACTTCATCGTCTTGAATTTTTGACATTGCAAGTTCAGCCAAATTGAAAAAGCCAATAGAAGCCATTTCTTGAATTAATCTCATATAGATATAATCACTAGGTTGAATGTTTTCAATAAGCATTCTAAAATCTTGATAAGAAGAGCGAACATTGCTTTGCATAAATTTATCCATTGCAATTGTATATTGGTTTTTGATTGCATTTTTTGTAAGTGTTCCTCTTTTCAAATCGTATGTTGGTTGAGAAATTGTTTCCAAGTATGTAGATTGATTGTTCTCTAACGGATTGACTGGTTTTATTGTCCCAAAGTCAAGTGCAAGTGCTGGTTGAAGAGTCATTGATAAAAGCATAGAAAATACTAAATATTTTTTCATTATTTATTGCTCCTTCTCTTCTTGAGATTTGCCAAGATAATAATGATTAAACAAGTCCACAACTTTTTGACTTTCAGCGGATAAGTTTTCAGAATTAACAAATCTGTAAATTGACATCAAGTCATATTGCTTTAAAAGTTCTTCGTCATTAGGGTTCATTTGTCCGTTATATTCAGATAAGAACACTCGAATAATTTTGCTACAAGAAATTGACATAAACGTATCAACTAGATTTTTATCAAAATGTGACCCCGCACCTTTCATCAAAATATCTAAAACATTAGCGATTGGCATTTTATCACGGTAGTGACGTTTTGAAGTGATTGCATCAAATACATCCGCAACGGCTAAAATTCTTCCACCGAGTGTAATTTCTTCGCCTTTTAAGTGTCTATAATATCCTGTTCCATCCCATTTTTCGTGATGAGAACAAGCCATTTCAGTAATTATTCTGAAATCAGGTGACATATAGATTTTGTTTAGGATGTTATGTGTAATTCTTACGTGTTCTTGAATATGTTTGTATTCTTCGTCTGTAAGTTTCCCTTCTTTTTGAAGAACTGAATCTCTAATTCCGATTTTTCCAATGTCGTGAAGGATTGCAGCTTTTTCTACTAAACTTCGGTCTTTTGCATTCATTCCAACAGCTTCAGCAAGAAGAGATGAATACATTCTAACTCTAGTTGAATGACCTGCTGTAATTTTATCTCTGGCATCGATAGAAGTTGCAAGTGTATCAATGAAGCTTTCGAATAGTAATTTTTGTTCACGATAAAGTTGCAGTTGTTGATCGAAAAGTTGAGCATTTTCTAATGCAATGCTTGCACTTCCTCCAATTGCGATAAGTAAATCTTCGTCGTTTTTTGTGAAAACTCCATCAATTTTGTTCAAAACTTGGAAAGCACCGATTATTTCTTTGTTGTTGTTCATTATAGGCATACAAAGAATTGTTTTTGTTCGATAACCTGTTTTGGTATCTACTTCTGGGTTGAATCTTGGGTCTTGGTAAGCATCAACAATATTAAGTGTTTCCCCAGATTTTACAACATAGCCCGCAAGTCCTTTGTCTGCTGGAAAACGGATTTCTTGGCTTGAATTTAACCCAAGGGCCACTTTTGACCATAGTTCATCTGTATCTTTGTCCCACAAGAAAACTGTACAACGGTCCGCCTGAATAGCATTTTTTGTTTCTTCTGCGATAACTCTTAAAAGTTCATCAATATCTGTCAATGCAGTAATTGAACGGCTAATTTTTACAAGTGAAACTAACGGATCGCTTTTAGTCGGAAGGGAATAATCCATTCCATTTTGAAGTTGACGAATTCTGGTATTTATAGTATCTGAAAGGTTGTATTTGTCTTCTTCTACGGATAGTTTAAGGGCATTGTTGTAATGAATAATGGCAACATCTTTATTGCTTTCGGCAAAGTGAATGTTCCCAAAGATAAGCTCGTTGATAAGTTGAGCAGTTACACTGCTTGCCCTTGTTGCCATAAATGCTCCGTCTTGAAGCATAGCAAGAGCTTTTTCGTAATTATATTTTCCTTCGGAGTAATCCAAAAAAGAAATTAAACTTAAACAGATAGAAATACCTTCTGTAAAATGTTCTTCTTTAAATATTTTGTATGCTTTATCAACGTGTTCTTGAGCAGTTGAATAATTTTTCTCATCAATCAAATCTAGTGCTGATTTGATTAACTTTTCTGCCTCTTCTGTTTTAACTCTGCCTTCTACCATAAATCTTAATCACCCTTTCTCATATTGTACAATATTTTTCACAGAATTTCAAATAAAAAATCGGAGAAATAAAAAAGAGTGAATTAAGCAAATTTGTTATGTTTTCTAAGGAAGAAAATGACGAACTATTAGCGAGAAGTCTGGATAATTAATCAATTCAGAAATAATGTAGCTGTATGATGTATTTTTATCGAGAAATGTTATAGTCAAAATGTGGGTAAATAAAATGAGGTAAGTTATGGCAGATACTTTGCAGAAGATTAAATGCCCTGCGTGTGGCAGAGAGATGGAAAAAGTATTTATTCCTAGCGAGGGTATAAATCTTGATATTTGTACTCAAGGTTGTGGTGGAATTTTCTTTGATAATAGAGAATTAGACAAATTTGACGAAAAAGATGAAGATATTTCTAAAATTTTAGAGCAAATTGATGGCAAAGATTTTATCAAGGTTTCAGAAGATTCAGTGAGAATATGTCCAAACTGTGGACAAAAAATGGTGAAAAATTATTCAAGTATTCACAACGATATTGAAATTGATGAATGTTATTCTTGTGGCGGTAAGTTTTTAGATAGAGAAGAACTTGTTAAAATCCGTGCTGAATACGATACCGAAGAAGAAAGAAGTGAAGATGTTTTGCGTGCAGTTTATAAAACTGTTGGACAAGAATTGGCTGAACAAGATAGACAATATGCAAAAATAAAATCTGACAGATCTTTGTTACGGTCGCTTATCAGAAAAATCATGGTTAAATAAATATTCAGATAGGTTGCTTAATTCTTTGTAGTATCCAGAATTGAGCAATTCATAAAACCTTTTGTAAGTATGAGGGGCTATAATTTGAATTCTTTGCGGGTTCAAGTATAGCCCCTCTACAAGTCTTGCAAATAATTCTGTCGGTTTTTGATAATATTTTTTTAGTCTGTTTATTTTTGCAGAAATTCTGGATTGTTTTTTTCTCCAAGAATTTAGTCTAATATAAGCAACAAATGCTTCTGGCATATCGTAAAAATCTTTTTCAATGTTTTCAATTGAATAAATTTCTGTTTTTTTGAAAAACATCCCCGTAATAAGTTTTACTCTGTCATATTTTAGTAAATATTTTGCGTTGGATTTTTTTATGTATCTGTCAAATTCTTTGAATTTTTTAGAACGTTGGAATTTAGGGTATGTTTTTTTTATTATTTTTTCTTGTTCTAATATTTTGTCTTTAACTATTTTTTTGTGATGCTCAAGTCTTTCACATTTTGAATTTTTATCAACAAATAATGTTATTTCAAATAGTTCTTCTTTGTATATCTCTGTATTTTTTGAATCAAATAGAACTTCTAAACTTCCACCAGTGCGGAGCATTTGTGGTTCAATTTTGGAATGAATATAGTGAGCGAATTCGTGCAAAAGGGTTGGGATGATTCTACATTCTGGAATATTTTTAGATATATCAATACGATTTTTTATATAAAAGCCTTGATGCCCACGAGCTTTTGTTGATGTGTGAACTTCAATTCCTAAACTTTTGAAATATTTGATTAATTCTTTTTCTCTCAATCCCATAGGTATATTATATTGCAAAAAATTAGCGGAGATGAATTTTTAAAATTCAAATCCGCTAGTTTTATCTCTTGTTATCTTTATAATTAGTCTTCTTTCTCAAATTGGTCTTTGCCAACAGAGCATAGAGGACAAACGTAATCATCTGGTAAATCTTCGAATTTTACGCCGTCATTTTCTGCTGGATCATAAACATAACCACATACTGTACAAACCCATTTTTCCATAATTAAACATTTTCCTTTCTCTTTTTACAGTCACTACATATACCATGAAATACTATATCATGACTTTTCACTTCAAAGCCCATAGCTTCTTGGGTATTTTTTACCAAGTTAGGGGCTACTCCAGCTGGTACATCAAAAACTCTTTTGCACTCTTCACAAATAAAATGATAATGCTCAAAAGTATTGTGATCAAAGTGTGCTGAAGGTTCTAAGCCATCAATTTTTTTTATCAATCCTGCTTCTGCTAGTTGATTTAAGTTTCTATATAAAGTTGTTATCCCAACATTTGAACTTTCTTTCTTTAAAAATTCCAAAAGCGTTTCCGCTGTCGGGTGGACAGCATTTTGAGTTAAAACATCAAGTATTTTTTCTCTTTGTTTGGAATAATTCATAAATCACCTAAACTGATAACTATTATCATTTTACTTGGTATTTTAATTTTTGTCAATGGTTAGGCTACTGCGTTTTCTTTAGCTAACTTTTCTTCAATGTCTTTTTTAACTTGATATTCAGGACTAAAATGTCTAACAGCTAGCATAATAGCAGGTGCTAAAATTCCTAAAGCTCCAATGCAAGCACCCATGTTTTTCAATACCGCAGTTTTCTTGAAGTTTCTTACTGATTTAAAGAATTCATCTAAAGATTCTCCAGATTTTTCGTATTGGTTAAGAAGTTTTTCTAATTTGTTGCTAACACCTCTTAAATCACCTAAATCGATATATTTTCTAGTATCAACTTTATCAGTCTTTTTCGCAAAGAATAATTTATCTTCTTTTAGCATTTGAATAACGTCAGAATCTTTAGCAAAATCAATAACGATGTTTTTGTTTTCTGGTTTTACTGCAAATTTGTAAATGTCTGCATCTGAAACATCTGCTGCTTTAAATTCTGCAAGATGTTGTTTAAGTGTTCCATTTTTAAATGATTCTTTTAATTTGTCATTAAAGATTACTCTTGCATCTAGGTCAATTGATTTTCCTTTTTTGTCAGCGTGTTTTTCTAATGCTTTAGATATCATTGGACCTGCAAAATACATAAATGCCCAGAAGCTACCTTCTTTGATTACGTATCCAAAGAAGTCTTGTGGGTTTCTTGCGTGAGTAAGTCTTTCGCCTGTAATTGAAGCATCAACAATCATAAGATTTTTTACAGGGTCGAATATAAAGTCTTGAACTCCTCCAGTGAATGATACTTTAGCTGGATTTTTAGTATCTTCTTTTTTGTTTGTTTGTCCTGTGAAGGTGTCTTGCGTTTGTGGGTGTTTTGCAAGGTAATCTTTTTTTATTTGGTTTTCTGTATATTGGTGTCTAAATTTAGTTAGTCCAAAATAAGTAAGTGTTGTTAAAATTGTTGATGCTGCGAATTTTGCAATGTTTAAACTTTTAGCTAATTTTTGATGAGATGTAGCATATTCAATGCTTTCTTTTATAGCTTTAGTTGGTGCAAATTCTTTTGCAGCTTTTAAAATTTCTGGGTTTTTAAATAATCTAACATCAACATTTGGATCAAGTTTTGCTGGTTTAAACATTAGCTTATCCAAAAGAAATTTGTATGTTGGAATTCCACCAAGCCAAATAGCTTGAGTTCCGAATTCATCAATAAATCTATCTTTACCCTCTACTGTGTCCCCTGCAATATAAGAAGCTGCTGTTAAACCGCAACTGTTAGCTACGTCTTTGATAGCTAGTGGGATTAGAGAACTATTATTTCCTAGTGTGGAATATACTGTACTTGCTGTTATATTTGGTATCATTTCTACTTTCTTCCTTTACAGGGACAAAAATCCCTGCCTCAACTTGTGTATTACAAGCCCCAAATTAAATTCATTAATTTCACGATTGGAGCATTCGCTTTTATTGTTGAGTTTCGTCGGATATTTCTATTTTTCATTATATCTACCTTCACTTTATTACTAACTTTTCTAAACCAGAATAATTGCTCTTTTTACAATTTATTTTTACCTTTTGTTACAAAAAACAAGACCTCGAACGATATTCAAGGTCTTGTTTTAAAAGATTGTACCAACGCAGAATTGATGCCTCGTTATTAAAACAAGCCTTTCAAACATCTTCTGCTACGTCGGTTTTGATTATTCATAAAAAGATTCCTTTATTGGTTTACTTCCTAAAACTACCACAATAGTAATTCAAAATCAAGTGTATAAATAACAATTTATTTAAAATATGTTACATTAATGCCCACTGTTTTTCAAGAATATATACTGAATATGGAATTGACGTAATTTGGAGAAAATAAAATGTTTCCAGAAGATAATAATGAGAATTTCTCAGAAGAGAATAAACAGCAAGAACAAAACCTAGAAAGCGATGAAACAACTATTGAAGATTTTCTAGATAAGTTCACCATATCAAAAAAAGCAGAGAAAAAAGTTTTCATCACTGAACGAGATAACAATTCAGGAGAAGGAGAAGAAGCTCCTGAAAGTATTGCTTACAAGTTCAATTGGGGTGCATTCTTATTCAATTGGATTTGGGCTGTAAAATACCAAAAATGGTGGCTTTTATCTATCCCTGTAATGCTGTTTATTCCATATGGATTTATTCCTGCTGGAGTTCTTTGTATTTGGGCAGGCATGAAGGGCAATCAATGGGCTTGGGAAGAGGTTCAATATGAAAGTGAAGAAGATTTTCATGAAGCTCAACGAAAATGGGTAAAAGCTTGGTTCGGTTTTTTGGCAGTATTTGTTGTTATTTGTCTTATGATTTTATCCTCAATGCCAAAGAAAAAACAAGTTGAAACTCAAGAAACAATGACGTCTTTCACTTCTACAACAAGAGAAATGAAGATTCCAGATGAAGTTTATCAAAACACCACAGTTAAAGATAAATATAATGAACTTTTAAATGCTGATAAATATATTATTTATTGGGTGAGATATAAAAATGATTTTGAAAATTCTAACTTAGAATTTATCCAAAATAAAATGACAGAGAGAAAAGATGCTTTAAAAAATAGATTTATGTTAATTCCAAATCTTGTTGAAATACATGATGAAAATGGAAATATAATAGAATCAAGAAAAAATATTCAGATGGAAAAATATGATTTAAAACCAAGCTGTGAAAATCAAGATAAAACTTGTTTTGAGGGGTGGTTGTACGAAAATTGTTATAATAAATACTGCGTGATAAATCCAAAGACAAAAGCTTATATCAAGGTTGGGGGAAAGAAAAATGTGATTCCTCAAGCTATCAAAGCTGCCAATAGATGGAGTACAGAAAAAGAAAATTAAAAATATAATAAAATTTTATAATTCCCTAGCAAAAATTTCTTGTTAGGGTTTTTAATATCCCAAAATTAGAAAGATTAAATTATTATGAATATAGATAGAACTTTGAATCCTAATTATAATACTGTTTCTCGCTCTCCTAATTTTACTGGTGTAAAATTGGCTAATCCAGATTTTAAAAGTGCAAGAAATATCATGCTACAACTCAAACGTGTAGGGTTTGATTGTTTGGGACATAAGACTAGATATTGTAATAATGAAACTCAGGATAAAATTAAGATGGCGAAATTTGTTAGAGAAAACAGTTCATTCGGGGATAAAGAATATGGTGTTCTCTTTTTACCTTGGAGTGGTGAAGCATATATAATGGCAAATCCAAAAGATGAACATACAATTTATCGAATTTTAAAACAATATGATGATGTTTCTTTTAATTTTCTAATTTAATTTTTTTTTAAACTAATGTTGAATTTAAACACTAAAAAGGAGGATTATTGCCTCCTGATTTTAATATTGTACCCAAATTAATATTTTTTCTGAATCTGTTTAGGTTGTTTATGTGGAAGAAAATTGCTGTCAGTTACAACTTTTTTACCAGTTTCTTCTAAAAATTTTCTGTTGTTTCAAAATCATCTCCTAATTGCTATCTTGGATTAATCTTAACGCAATATTATATTCTTCTTCTTTATATTTACAAGGAATGTTCATTTCTTTTAAGTAAGCAAGTCCCCATTTGTTTAATTCAATAATAGATGGGACTAATCTCTTTCCACGTTCAGTCAATGAATATTCTGTTTTAGGTGGAACAACAGGATACAATTTTCTTTGAATAATTCCGTCTGCTTCCAATTCTTTTAATTGCTGTATTAGCATTTTAGGAGTTGCGTGAGAAATTAATTTTTGTAATTCATTGTATCTCAGGGTTTTATCAATAAGATGACCAATTATAACCCCCTTGTATTTTCCTCCAATAATTTCCATTGTAACTTCAAGTGGACATTTGTATTCATCTTGTCTTTGTTTACTCATTTAAAACTCCAAACTAACCTTTTGGTAACTATTATACTTTAATGTATATATTATACAAAATAGTGCATTCTTGAAAAAAAGTAAATAAGAATTTAATATTGTCATAAAAGGAGATGATTATATGAAAATTACTCAAATTAGAAATGCTACATTAATTATAGAATACGACAATACAAGATTTTTAATAGATCCTTGGCTTGGACCAAAAGGTTATATGCCGGGTTTTGAAACAGCAGTTAATTCTGAAATTCGACAACCGAGAGTAGAATTACCTTTTTCTATTGATAAAATTGTAAATGTAGATTCTGTTATCATCACTCATATTCACCCAGATCATTGGGACGAATATGCAGAACATGCAATAGATAAAAATCTTAAAATATTTGTTCAATCAGAATTTGATAAAAATTTTATATTATCAAAAGGTTTTAAAGATGTTGAAATTTTAGCAGAACAAGGTACAAACTTTAGAAATATAACTTTATATAAAACTCATACACAACATGGAAAACGAGAAATTTTAAAACCTTTATGTGATTCGATTGGAATGCCTTACGATGCAATGGGTATTGTTTTCAATGCTGAACGAGAAAAAACACTTTATATTGCAGGGGATACGATTTGGTGCAAAGAAGTAAAAGAAGCCTTGAATAAATATTCTCCAGATATAGTTGTAGTCAATGCTTGTGCAGCAACTGTATTAAATGGTGAACGCTTAATTATGAATATTGATGATTTAAAAGAAGTTTTAAAAAATTCTAAAAATGCAACCGTAATTGCAAGCCACATGGATACTGTAAGCCATTTAACCGTTACAAGAAAAGATTTAGAATATTTTAAAAACAATAATAATATAGATAATTTACTGATACCAACTGATGGTGAAGTTTTGGCTTTTTAGGTGATATTGTCTAAAACAGTATCAATGACAGGTTTTACGACTATTTTTATTATTAATATTTTGTAGTGGCAAGATTGTTAATGTTGCCACTGCGTTGCCACTTCGGACATTTATTTACAATAGTCCGAAATTAGACTACGAGAGAGTTATAGGTTTTATAAAAATCCTAAAATTTTTCTGAGGCACTTTTTTATTACCACTTTTGTTGCCGCTATACGAAATTTTTAGAAATTTTAGAAAAATAAACAACTCTAAAAGGTAGATATAATGGGTATTTCTTGTTTGATACTAGCTGAAATGCAGTAATAATGTATATTTTAAAAATCAAGCACTAAAAAAGCCACGCTATACGTGGCTTATTAAATGGTACCCCCAAGCGAATTCGAATCGCTGTCTACACCGTGAAAGGGTGTTGTCCTAGGCCTCTAGACGATGGGGGCTTGAACTTTTTGCTACAAGAGTTATTGTATGGTAAAAAAAATTAAATGTCAACTACTTCGTTAGAATTTTTTTTATATTCATTTCTATTTTTTAATTTCGTTAATAATATCACGTATTTCGGGCGAAATATCTTCGTCTGTTTTGATGTTTAATTTTACCATTTGGGCAAATTCTACTTTTTTAAATTCGTGCATGCCTCGTGTTTTGAATACTTCTTCTAAAAATTTTACTCTCGGAATATCTTCATTTAGTTTTTCTTTTTCAAGTATTGAAATGTTTTTTAGTTCATATTCTAAAGTTCTTAAAACAAGGTTAATAGGCAGTAAATCTTCAAATTCTCCGCACGCAAGCAAATGAATCTTGTCGCAGGATCTTAATCTTGGCTTAATTTCTTCAAGGTTTTCGCTCGCATCTTTATCTAAAAGTACAAATATTGGTAATTTCAAAACTTCTGATAAGCTATAATATAGTTTTACGACTTGATTTTTCCCTCCAGCAGAAAGAACATAAACCCCCTCTTTATCAAAGTCAAAGTTACAATATTTCCCAAATTCTGGGAGTAAAGTTTCTTCGGTTGCCCCTTCCGCAATCACAACTTTTTCGATAGGAAATCTTAATGATTTTTCTTTCCTAATTTTTTTTATATCCTTAGAGGAAAGAATTTTTAACCATTGTAAGTTTTTAGGTGAGGTTTCATCAATAAAATCTAGGCAAGCTTTATAGTTAATTTTATTTTTCAACAATTTTTCAACTTCTTTTCCAAAAATAAATACTGAATTTTCATAATCGTATAATTTTTGGTTAATTGTATAATCGTCGTCCTGTGGTTTCCCCATTTTTTCTAGGGAATAATTTATAACAAATTCTGCCCAGTTTTTAATTTCTTCAAAATTCATTTCTTCCAGTTCTGTTTTTTTGAATTTTGGGATAATTAAGTTGTTGGTTAAAATGTCACGAAAAACTCGCAAATATTTAACCTCAGTATTTTTGAACCGTGTTAATCTATCGATAGAAATAAGGATTTGTTCTTTTGTCATTGGTTTGACTTTTGAGTTTTTCAATGATAACCTCTTTTAATATTTATTTACAAAAACAGCTGGATTTTAGCAATTTTTTGAGTTTTTGATTTTTATTATACTTGTGGAGTGAATATGGTAGATAGAATAAATTCTCATATCCAACAATATAATTATAACACAATTCAACGTGTAAAGAATGTTGCAATGCCTTCTAATGATGTCCAAATGGCAGTTGCACCATCATTCACTTCTGCTAAAACAGTTCCATTTGCCACTGGGCAGACTCAGAATTTAAACTTGAGAACGACATTGAGTGGTAAGGAAGAAACTCAAAAATATACATTTTTAACTTCAAAATTAGATAAAAATAATAGAAAAATTTTAGATGCCTTGTTGAAAAATGGGGTATTATTGAATTCTGACTCCAATGATAAATCTACCGTATTAGATAATCTTTATAAAATAGCGACAGAACCGAGAGCAGAGGGTTTAAGTTCAGATGGAATATTGAAAGATACTATTGCGACAATTTCTTATCCATATTCAATTACTCAACAATTTGGTGATATTCCACAAAAATATAGACAAAAAGTTCTTTCACAAAACAATGAAGGAAAAACAAACCTTTTTGATATTCAACAGGGTAAAAACGATATTGACGTAGAACTTTCTGGAACTTGTGTTGCTGCAAGTACAGAGTTTAAACTTGCAAAGCAGCAACCTGCTGAATTTGCAAGATTTGCGAATGAATTAAGTTCTCCAAAATTGGCTGTTAATAAGACTATCGAATTGAAAAATTTAGCTGATAATACATTAAACGCAATTTGGTTGTTGAACGCTTTTGAAATTCCATATGATATGAATAATTTTGACAATGCAAAATTGAAATTCGCTCCAGATAAAAATGCACTCATAAGAGCTCAAATTCAAACAACAGATAAAGACCCTTATGAGAGAACTCCTTTAGATGTTTTGATGCAATCAACATTTATGGAAATTGGTTCTCAGCAGTCTTATAATACTATTACAGATAAAAGAGGTGGTAAATTTAACCAAAACGATAAAGGTTTGATTGAATTTGAAAAAACATTCACTGAATCTGTTGTATTTGATAAAAATATTTTATCTGTAACATATCAAACTGTTGATGAAAACGCTAGACTTGTGGGTTATGAAACTGATTTAGGAACAATGAAGCGTCACATTGTTCAGGCATTAGATATGGGTGAAAATGTAATTATTGGTTATACCCAAACAGATAACAATAATATAATTATTAATGGACATGAAATTACGATTATTGGTTACAAAACAGATAACAAAGGTAAAATGACCTTCATTTGTAATGATACCGATGATAATATTTCTAAGCCTATTGAATATACGGAAGATTATTTGCTTCCAAAAATTCACCATGCAGCATTGCCTCAAGAAATTGTTGAAAAAGATTTGAATATTGTTCCTAATTGGATTGAAGGAATTCAAATGTATAAAGAAATGAAAAGAGAAGCTGAGCAACAAAGATTCGCTCAGCAACCTCAAGTTGCATAAAACTTATCTGATGCTATTCTTATTGCGTAATCAATTCTTTAATCTCTTTACGTTTCAATTTTCTTGTTGTTGTTCGAGGTAGATTTTCTTTTCTTACAATAATTTTAATTGGACGTTTGTATGGTGCAAGCTGAGTTGACAGGTACTTAACTTCTGTTTGAATAGCTTTTTCTAAATTCTCAAAAGAATCAAAATTTGATGAAAAATCTACTGTTGGAACAATTACAACCGCAATTTCTTCACAACCATCCTTTTCTCCAAAACTTCTTTTTACACCTGTAACGCATATTTCTGCAAAATTTGGACTTTGTTCTAACACAGCCTCAATTTCTTCTGGAAAAACTTTTTTCCCACCAGAAAGAACAATCATGTTTTTAATCCGTCCAGTTATATATATTAACTTCGTTTTCTTATCAACCCTTGCAATATCTCCTGTGTGGAGCCATCCATCTGGAGTTATGACTTCTGATGTTAAGTCTGGTCGTTTGTAATACCCTTTCATAACAGATGGCCCTTTTAACATCAATTCCCCAGTTGAATCGTCAATTTTAACTTCAAATGACTCAAGAGCAGGTCCAACAGATTTCATATCTTGATATTTGCCTCTATTTACCGCAACAACAGGACTGGTTTCTGATAAGCCATATCCTTGGAAAATTCCGATACCGATTCGTTCAAAGAATTCCCCAACATGAACATCTAATGGAGCTCCCCCAGCAATACATCCAAAGAACTCTCCTCCAAATTTTTTATGTATTGGAGAGAATAAATATTTCCTCATCTTAATTGGTAAAAATTTTGCAAGTGCATAATTTAATTTGAACATAAATTTTACAAGCGGAGATTTCTTACTTAATTCAGATTCAATTGATGATTTTAAAAGTTTCAAAAATGCAGGAACGGTAATCATAAATCGAATTTTCTTTTCTTTCATCACTTCCAATATATCACTCGGTTTCAAACTTTTTGTATAATATATTGAATATCCGTGGTTTAAAAATGTGAAAAACCCTACTGTTAATTCAAACAAATGATTCATTGGCAAAATAGAGAGCATTCTCATTTCTTCATTTAGTGGAAGAATTTCTCTTAGTGCAATCCTCAAATCATGCATTTGAGCAAGCATATTTTTGAAAGTAATTTCAACTCCTTTAGGAGCTCCAGTTGTGCCAGAAGTATAGATTGTGAAAGCAGTTGCACTTAATGGACGTCTTCTCCATTTTGCAGTATATTTTTCTGGAATTGAGTATAAACTCGGAATAAGCTCATTTTCACAAGACGAAGAATCCATAAGAATTAAATATTTGATTGATGGTATTTTGTTTTTTAATTCTTTTGCTTTGTCAATGTATGTGCTAGAAACAAGCATAACAGTTGGTTCACAATTTGAAAGAATTGAGTGTAATTCAAAAATAGTTAACTTGTTATCTAACGGAACAGTTGTTAAACCTGCCAACACAGAACCAAAAACACAAGCTCCATATTCTGGTTTTGACTCAGACAAAATTGCTAATTTCTCACCCTTTTCAATCTGCAAATCTTCAATCAAATATGATGCAAGACGTCTTGATAACAATCCTAATCCCTTATAAGTAAACTCATTCCATCCCCATTTAGATTTCATCCCAAGCGAAATTTTCTCACTATTGTTTACCGTAATTTCTTCCAACAAAGAGAATACATTCTCATACTTCATATAAATACCCCTAATCAAAATATATGTTACATTCTATCCTAAATTTTATAATGTGTAAAGATGCTAATTATTATGAAGGGAAAAGAGTAAGTATTATAGAAGGTCGGCGTTGCCACGCCGACCTTCTTTTTATTGAATGCTTTTAATAAGTATTTTTTTACCCTGAATATAATTCACTACTTAAATATCTTTCTCCACAATCTGGAAGTATTGCAACAATTAGTTTTCCTTTATTTTCTGGTCGTTTAGAAAGTTCAATTGCTGCCCAGATGTTTGCGCCTCCTGAAAATCCAGATAAAATCCCTTCTTTTTTAGAAAGATTTCTTGCTGTTTCAATTGCATCTTCGTTTTTAACAGGAATAATTTCGTCAATTACATTTTTATCAAAGTTTTGTGGAATAAAATTGGCTCCAATACCTTGAATTTTATGTGGTCCAGCTTGACCTCCAGCCAAAACTTGAGATACATAAGGTTCTACCGCAACGGCTTTTATTTGCGAATTGTATTCTTTTAATTTTTTTGCGGTTCCAGAAATTGTTCCTCCTGTTCCTACTCCTGCTACAACAATATCTACTTTGCCATCTGTATCGTTCCAGATTTCTTCTGCTGTTGTTTCGTAGTGAGCTTTAGGGTTAGATGAATTGTCAAATTGTGAAGGAATAAAAGAATTTGGATATTTTTTGCTGAGCTCAATAGCTTTATCAACTGCCCCTTTCATTCCTAGTTTTGCTTCTGTTAGGACAAGTTCTGCTCCATAGGCTTTTAATAACATTCGACGTTCAATACTCATTGATTCTGGCATTGTCAAAATGATTTTGTACCCTCGAATAGCACAAATCATCGCAAGTCCAATTCCTGTATTTCCACTTGTTGGTTCAATGATAATTGTATCGTTATTGATTTTGCCTGCATTTTCTGCATCGACAATCATTTTTAAAGCGGCTCTATCTTTTACCGAATTTGCAGGATTAAAGTATTCAAGTTTTACTGCAATTTCAGCATTCCCTGAATTAAGTTTGTTCAATCTTACGAGCGGAGTTTTTCCAATTAAGTCCGTTAAATCATTAGCAATTTTCATAACGAAAACCTCCTTTGCAAAATAAATATTATAATTGCTTTTAATTTATTTAGTATTTAAATCCATCGGCTTTCATTCTATCGATAACTTCTTGTAACTTTTCGTCGCTACAAACGAATGAAATTCTGAAAAATCCAGCACCATATTTCCCGAAAGCATCTCCAGGAACAATTACAACCCCAGATTTTTCTAGCAAATCTTCGCAGAATTTGAATGCTGAATCATATTTTCTTGGAATTGGTAACCAGAGATAAAATGTTGTGTGAGGAAGTTTGTTTTCGTCTATTTCCCAACCTAATTCTTTTAACCCTTTTACCATAATAGATTGTTTGCGTTTGTAAGCATTGTTTGAACAAGCAATGTAGTCGTCCCCTTCAGGAGAATTCATTACGCAAGCACAAGCTTTTTGAAGAGCTTTGAAAATTCCGTTGTCGATAGTTGACTTGGCTTTTGCAAGTCTTGTTACAACTTCACTATTCCCGCACAACCAGCCTAAACGCCAGCCTGTAATTGCATAAGGCTTAGATAAGCTGAAAAATTCAACTGCAATATCTTTTGCTCCATCAAATTCAAGAACACTGAAAGGTTTTTCGTTTTCATCAAAATAAACATCGCAATATGCCGCATCAGAAATTAACAAAATGTCGTGCTTTTTACAAAAATCAACCAATGTTTTTACATAATCTCTTGTTGCACTTACCCCCAAAGGATTGTTTGGATAATTTATTACAATAGCTTTAACCTTGTTTTCATCGTATCCTTCATTTTTCAAGTTTTCAAAAACTTCTTCAATATTTGGTTGATAGTTATTTTCAGCAGTCAAAGGCATTGAATAAGCTAAACCGCCTGAAATCTTAATCATTTGTGAGTATGAAGCATACCCAGGATCAGGAACAAGGATAATGTCTTTCTCTTTTTCTTCTTGTTGTGGAGTAATAATAAATCTGATAAGGTTTGCTAATCCGTCTTTAGAACCAAGAAGTGACATTATTTCAGTATTTACATCAAGTTCAACACCAAATCTGTTTTTCATTCTTTCTGCAACGGCTTGTCTATAATAAGGTTCACCTCTTGTTACAGAATAAGTGTGAATATTATTCTCTGTCAAAAATTCTTTTAGCTTATCGATTAAAACAGCAGGAGGGTTTGCCGTTGGAGCTCCCATAGAAAGTGAAATAGGTGCTCTATTTTTCTTTTCTAATTTTTCTCTTAGTTGAGCAGTCTTTTCTTTAAGTTTAACCATAATATAAGTGTCGATTGACATTGCATCACTGTTAAATAAGTCTTTTCTCATATTTTTATCCTCTGTCTCGATTTAAGCTTTCATTTTCATTGGTCCGTCCAAAGAGGCCGTTACAAACTGTTTTGTATATGGATTATCTTGTTTTAATAATTCTGAAGGAGTGCCTTCAAAAACTATTTTTCCATCGTAAAGCATAATAACTCTATCTGCCGTTCTAGTAATTGTTGACATTTGGTGGGTAACGACAATAGATGCGGCATTTGTTTCTCTTTTTAGTCGAACGATGTAGTCCTCAATAAGGGTTGATGACATAGGGTCAAGACCCGCAGTTGGTTCGTCATATAAAATTGTGTTTGGTTTGGTTACGATTGCACGAGCGAAACTTACACGTTTTTGCATCCCTCCAGATAGTTCAGATGGAAATTTGTTTTCAATTCCCTTAAGACCTACAAGTTCTAGTTTTTGAGAAACAATTTTTTTAATTTCTTCTTCTTTATATTTAGAGCGTAAATCTCTTCTTTCGTGAAGAGCAAAAGAGATATTGTCATAAACATTCAGAGAATCAAAAAGTGCTGAATATTGGAAAACCATTGCAATATCGCCTTCAGAAGTTAAAACTTCTCCATTGTCATAAGGTATAAGTCCACAGATTAATTTCAATACGGTACTTTTACCAGAACCAGAAAACCCTACAATTGCAAGAATTTCTCCATCGTCAACTTTGAAAGAAATATCATCTATGACAACTTTATCATCAAATTTTTTAACTAGATTACGAACTTCAATACTCATAACAATAATATCCTTACACAAACAAATTAAAAGAAAAATAATATCGCAAAAACCATGTCCCAAACAACAATTGCAATGAATGACCACACAACGGCTTTTGTGGTTGCAATCCCAACTCCTTTAGCCCCTCCTGATGCGAAGTATCCGCAAGTGCAACTGATAAGAGAAATTGTTCCTCCGAACACTGCTGATTTGAGTAAACTTACCCATAAATCTTTCATATAAAGACCCAACCAAGCGGAATCAAAATATGCCCTATACGATAATCCTGCGAACATGTCAGATGTTACAGCTCCAAGAAGTACTCCGACAACAGATGCCAAAATTACAACAAATGGCATCATGATAATTCCGGATAAAACTCTTGGAACAAATAAGAAATTGATAGAGTCAACGCCTAAAACGTCAATTGCATCTACCTGTTCAGTTACTCTCATTGTTGCAAGTTCTGATGCTAAGGAAGAACCAATCATTGAAGTAATTGCGAAACCAGACATAATTGCTCCGACTTCTCTAACAATCAATATTGTCATTAATAGCCCGACAAATCCGCTTCCCCCTTGTTTAACCATTTCGTGAGCAACTTGAGATGCTACGATGATTGAGGTCATTCCGACGATAGATAGAGTAATTGGCAATGAACTTACTCCAAATCTATCACATTGGATTAGCAATTCTTTTTTTTCAATGTCTCCTTTAAGTATGGCAATAAGTACATGATACCCAATTTGTGCAATCTTGCCCAAAGTATCTAAAAAATCTGAAAAAGTAACCATAAAGTGTTTGAACACTCTATAAGTCGCAGACTGACGTAAGTATTTATATAACATTGCCATACCAGAATTATAACATGAAAACCAATAAATTAATCTCTAAAAAGAAGTTTTGCCGTAAAAATCAAAACAGTCGCACCAATGCAAACTTCAAAAGGTAATACTGACAAATATTGAGTCTTTAATATCATTGGAATTAGCAAAATTGCTCCCGCAGGAGGAAATAAAGTTTTAACTTTATCAAAGGTTACAAATAGCACACAGCATGCAAGAGTTGCACAAATGCTCAAAGGCAAATGCAAATATAAATTCAATCCTTCTCTCAGCATACAACCAGTAGCAGAAGCCAAAGTCATTAATCCGATAATATGGAAAGGTTTATTTCTCAATGGACTTTTAGGGTTTGAAAATTCTGCAAATGTAACGATTAACGGAGGAGCAAGGAAATAAATCTGATGACTTTTGAACGGAATAAGTGCTAATAATCCAAAGACTACAAGTAGTTTTGTCCATTTTACAACTTGATATTTTAGATTAAATTCGCATGGAATATATTCATTTTTCGGTTTGAGGTGATTTTTTTCCATAAGCCATTGAGCGGTGATTATCATTAATGCCATGATGGTTACTGAAATCGGATAAACCCAGCTCTTTGTTCCTAAATATACAGGAAGAATACAGGCAGAAATTATTGGGATTAGAGTTGTTTTCGTTATGGTTAGTATAAATCCCGTGAATGCAAAACATAATGCGGTTTGAAAAATTAGTGGAATTTGAACGTATTTTGTAACAAGCATTCCAAAAAGTGATGCAACTGAAACTAAGAAAAACATTTTTCTTTTGTTGCACATCCATGGTTGTTGTTCTGAAATCCAAGCTCCAATTGTTAATGCACAAATTTCTGGAAAGATTATCTCCCTTTCTCCGCTTAATTCCGCAATTAAAATCATTACAACTGCCATCAATCCAGCGAAAATATAACGTTCTATTCTAATTCTTTTCAAAATTTCAATATTCATATCTAAAGATATTATACAATAGATAAACACTGTGGTATAATCAAACTATGGAGTTAAAAGAAATATACGATGGTAAAACTTTTGTGGAAACGGGTTTGGCAATTCATGTGCCAAAGATTTCGTTTGATGTTTTTCATCCTACAAGTGGTGATATTTCAAAACTTTTTGAAGAGTTAAGAGTTCTAAAAAAATATAACCCTTCATTAGTATCTTTAACTTATGGTGCTAGTGGTTCTGGTGCAAGATTTTCTAAAGAAGATATGAAAACAATTTTGGGTTTAGAATTGAATTTGATGCCTCATTTTACGTGTGTTTGTGAAACAAAAAATGCAATAGAAAGAAATATTATAAACATTGAAAATTTGGGGATAGAAAATATTTTAGCCCTGCGAGGTGATATTCCTCAAGGCGTAAATCCTTGTTCTTTGGATTTTGAACATGCAAATGATTTGGTAGAGTTTGTTCATGAAAAGACTACGTTATCTATTGGGGTTGTGGGTTATCCAGAAGGTCATGTTGAAAGCCCTAGCCTTGATGTTGATATCGAAAATCTGAAAAGAAAAGTCGATGCTGGAGCTTCTGCAATCTTTACTCAATTATTTTTTGATAATGACAAGTTTTATAGATATGTTGAAAAAGTAGAAAAGGCTGGTATAAATCTTCCAATAATTGCTGGGATTATGCCTATTCGCAGTTCAGCTCAAATTCAAAAAATGTTAGAGATGACGCATGTCGATATTCCGCAAAATTTGATAAATGAGTTAGAAAGATTTCCTCAACAGGCTAAAAAAATTGGGGCAGAATTTGCAATTCATCAATGCCATAACCTTATTGATAATGGTATTCAAGCGTTGCATTTCTTTACTCTTAATCATTCGGATCAAGTTTCAGAAGTTTTGGATAATATTTTATAAATAAGGAGAAGAAAATGGATAATTTGAACAAATTTATTGAACATACATTATTAAAACAAGATGCGAAAAAAGAAGATTTGATAAAACTTTTCGCAGAAGCAAAGGAACATAATTTCTTGGGAGTTTGTGTAAATCCTTGTTATGTAAAAATGGCAAAAGATTTCTTGAAAGATACTGATGTAAAAGTTGTGACAGTTATTGGGTTTCCTCTAGGTGCTAATACAACTGAAACTAAGATTTTTGAAACAATTCAAGCTGTAAAAGATGGTGCAGATGAAATTGATATGGTTATCAATGATACTAAAGTTAAAGATGGTGAAACAGATTATATTGTTGAAGAAATTAAATTGATTAAATCCGCTTGTGGTGGTCATAATTTAAAAGTTATTTTAGAAACAGATTTGCTTACAAAAGAAGAAATTAAATACGCTTGTGAATGTGCAGTGAAAGGCGGAGCGGATTTTGTAAAAACATCAACTGGTTTTGTTAAAGGTGGAGTTGGTGCAAAAGTTGAAGATGTTGAATTGATGTATAACACTGTGAAAGAAGCAGGCATGAAGGTTAAAGCATCTGGCGGAATTAGAGATAGAGAAACCGCAATCAAGATGATAGAGGCTGGTGCTTCTCGTTTGGGAACAAGCTCTGGTGTGAAAATTGTTGGAGCATAAGCTGTTTTTTAACCTTGCTTCGTGAAAATAAATCCTTAAATATTCCATGCTATAATATAATCAATCAGAAAGGAAATGCTGCATGGGTGATGAGGATAAGCAATTTGATGCCACCCCCAGAAAGCTGGAACAGGCTAGAAAAGAAGGTCAGGTTGTAAAGTCAAAAGATTTTTCAACCGCAGTTTCTCTGCTCATTTTGTTTTCTGTAATATTTGGTCTTGCACCTTTTATTTGGGATCAAATTGTTCAAGTTTTTACGCTTTTGTATGAACAAATTCCGAATGCCCATACTGAACAAATAGGTTATACCTATATTTTGCTTGTAGCGGTGAAGGGTGCAGCTTTGATTATTGGACCAATTTTGGCAATTGCTTGGTTAGTTGCCGTTCTTGCGGATTTCGTTCAAGTTGGGCCATTAGTTGCAATTGCTCCTTTAATGCCAAAGTTGGATAAATTAAATCCGACAAAATATTTTAAAAATATTATGTCAATAAAAACTCTTTTTGAGTTGTTTAAAAACATTGTTAAAGTTGTAATCCTTGGTTATATAGGCTGGATGGTTTACAAAGACCACATTGAGTCGATTTTAATGCTTGCATCAGTAGATAATAACTTTGCGGTAATGATTGAATTTGGAAAATTAATTACTGAATTTATTTTCAAAGCGTGTATTGCCTTTTTGATTATTGCTGCTGCTGATTATGGGGTTACAAAATGGAAGTTTCTAAAAGATCAAAAAATGTCTTTTAAAGAAATAAAGGATGAATACAAAAACTCAGAAGGAGATCCGAATGTAAAGGCTCAACTTCGTCAACGTCGTATGCAAATGCTTCAACAAGGTGCAATGGATGCAGTTCCAACTGCCGATTTTGTTGTAACTAACCCAACTCACGTTGCTTGTGCGTTGAAATACGTTGCAGAAGAAATGGATTCACCAATGCTGATTGCAAAAGGGACAGAACTTATTGCAAAGAAAATTATTGGAATTGCGAAGGAACATAATGTTCCCGTAATTGAGAACCCTCCAGTTGCAAGGGCGTTGTTCAAAATGGTTGATATTAATCAGCCGATTCCTCCTGAACTTTATAAAGCGGTTGCAGAAATTTTGATGTTCGTTTATAAAATGAAAAATAAAAATACACCAAATAAACGACCGCAAAAATAATTTATTGTAGTACTATTGATTTGTAAAATTATGGCTAATAACGAAGAGAAGAAAAATTTACAACATTATATAGATATTGTGCAAAAAGTTGCACGTGTTGAACACCGTCGTATTCCTTCCCATATGGTTGAATACGAAGAGTTGTTGTCTATTGGTATTATTGCAATTCAGGTAATGATTAAAAATAAAACACCAGAGCAACTTCAAAAATATAATGCTGCATATATTGCAACAGCTGTAAGATGGGCTATCCGTAATGAGTTGAGAATTAGATACAAATGGTATTCGTTGAAGCATAAAGCAGAAGATGAATATGATGAGGATGAAGCAGTTGAAGGCATGGATATGAAGCAGGCAAAAGTTCGTGAAGCAATTTACGAAACTGTTTTGTCTATCGATAGTTTGGCTGCTGCTGCCAGTGATAATGATTCTCCATTTGATTTTGTGAAAGATACTCACGCAATGCCAGATGAAAACGCTGAAATTTCTGAAATGGGTAAAATGATTAGAACTGCAATTTCTAAACTTCCTCCAAAAGAAAGAACAGTTGTTGAATATAGATTTTATCGTAATATGCAAGTTAAAGATATTGCACAACAAATTGGGTTATCTCCGTCAAGAGTTACCCGTATTGTTCAATCATCATTGAACTCTGTTCGTGAATACTTGAACGCTCACGAACAATATGGTTATTAAAAAACATTACTGACTTGCCAAATATAATGCTCAGCTTACAATAGTAATATGGGGAATAATATATTACTTATTTCAGAGGATGAGAATATTATTACGAGGTATAGAGGACTTTTCAAAGATAAACCTTATACCTTCAATTCTTGTTGTACTGAAACTTCTATTTTTGACTTGATTGAAATTGAACCCCAAGATATTATCATCATCGACGAAAACGTTGAAATATTTAATTTACCACTTTTATTAAAAAAAATAAAAACCAAATTAGAAAATTCCCAAATTTTACTTTTATCCGATGGTGAAGATGTTAAAGACGAAATAACAAAAAATATCAGTGGCTATATGCTTATGAATTTCCCTGACAAATTGGTTATTTCTACTATCAATACTTATTTCAAAACGAAGGAAAACTTAGACAACTTATCTGGAAAAAACAAAGATTTAGCAGATAGTTTATATCGTTTGAATGTTTTGTATAATACAAGCTCTCAATTCGCAGGAACATTAGATACAAAAGAACTTTTGGGATATATGATAGAAGGTTTAGACAAATCTTTGAGTTTTGATTTAACTTGTACTTTGACTTTTGGATTTGAACAAGAACCTGTTTTAATCATAAATTCTCTTTACGATATTTCAGAAGAAATTCTAAGTGCGTTGAAATTACGTGCTGTTTTGAATTATAAATCAATGTTTAACGACGGCAAAATTCCATTTGAGATTGACGATAAGAATTTAAAAATTATCAAAAATATCAAAAACCCTAATGACAAATTCACTTTCACAATTTTTCAATATGACAATATGTTTGCACCTATTGATATTGGAGAAAATTTCTTTGGATGTATTGAAATTTTCAAAGAACATCCTTTCTCAACAGATGATGCCGCATATTTCAGAACTATTATCCAACAAGTTTCACTACCATTAAAAAGTGCAAAACTCTACAAAGAAATCATCGAAAAAAATGAAGAATTAGAAAAATTAGAAAGAGTAAAATCTGAATTTATCTCCATTGTTTCCCACGAATTAAGAACTCCTTTAACTCCTATCAAAAATGCTCTATATATTTTATCAAGCGGAAGATGTGGAGAATTTGGAGAAAGTGCAAAGAAATTTATTGATATGGCTAAACGTAACGTTGAGAACTTAACAAGCATTATCAATGATATTCTAGATATTAATAAAATTGAAGCAGGGAAAATGGACTTCAATTACCGCATAATGAATATTCATTCAGTAATTGAAAATGTAAAAACCAATTTTGACTGTGTTGCAAAAGAACACGAAATTCTTTTCTCCGCAGATGAACAAAGTGGACTTCCTGATATTTATGCAGATTCACAACGCTTGGGACAGGTTTTGACAAACCTTGTATCAAATGCAATTAAATTCACTCCAAAAGGGAAAAACATTACCATTAAATCTGAACTCAAAAATGCAAATGATATTATTACAAACAAATATTTTGAAAACGAAATTAAACAACTTCATGGGGATTATATTGTTGTAAGTGTAATTGACCAAGGGATAGGAATAAAAGAAGAAAATCTACTCAAAGCATTTGACAAATTTTCTCAAATAGAAAATTCTCTATCTAGAAAAGTTGGAGGTACGGGCTTAGGCTTACCGATTGCAAGACAACTAATAAAAGCACACAAGGGAACAATCTGGTGTGATAGTGAGGAAGAAAAAGGTTCAAGTTTCCACTTCGCACTCCCAGTAAATACTGAAAACTCAGAAGGTGTTACAATTCAAAAAGAGCTTTTAAGTTAAACAAAAAGGAAATAATAATGAATAGCAATAAAAGAAAAATTAGTATAATTGGTTCTACTGGTTCAATTGGCAGACAAGCTCTTGAAGTTATAGAAAAACTTCAAGACAAGTTTGAAATCATAGCATTGACTGGAGGAGCAAATGTTGAACTCTTGAGAGAACAAGCTTTAAAATTCAAGCCAAAATATGTTTGTGTTGGGAATTCAAAAGGAGAAAAACTTGACATTGCAGGGGTTAAAACTCTTTATGGGCAAGAAGGTTTAGAAGAAATTTGTTCCATCAAAGAAAATGATATCATTTTAGTTTCCGTATCGGGGAAAGTTGGTTTAAGACCTACACTTACGGCTATCGATAACGGAATTGATATTGCTTTAGCAAATAAAGAAACTCTTGTAATGGCTGGTGATATAGTGATGCCAAGAGCGAAAGAAAAAGGTGTAAATATTATCCCTGTTGATAGCGAACATTGTGCAATTCATCAGTGTATCAAAGATATTTCCCAAGTTGATAAACTTATTATCACTGCGAGTGGCGGACCATTCTTGCATAAAACAATTGACGATATGAAAAATGCAACAGTTGCTCAAGCTCTAAACCATCCAAGATGGAGTATGGGTAAAAAAATCACCGTTGATTCTGCAACATTGATGAACAAAGGTTTAGAAATTATTGAGGCTCACCATTTATTCAATATGCCATATGAAAAAATTGATGTAGTAGTTCATCCTCAAAGCATTGTGCATTCTGCAATTGAATATGTTGATGGTAGCGTAATTGCTCAATTAGGACTTCCAAGTATGCACATCCCTATTCAGTATGCCATAACATATCCTGAAAGATTTGAGGGAATTAAATCAAAAAGTTTCAGCTTCGCAGATATTGCAAGATTGGACTTTGAAAAACCTGATTTTGAAAAATTTCCAAGTGTAAAAATGGCATACGAAGCAGGCAAAATTGGCGGCAGTGCAACTGTTTGTATGAATGCAGCAAATGAAGAAGCCGTATTTGCATTTTTAGAAGATAAAATTAAGCTTTACGAAATTTATCAAATTACATCAAAAATGATGGAACAACATCACCTTGTGAAAAAACCTTCAATTGATGAAATCTTTGAAATAGATAAAGAAGTTAGAGTAAAAACAAGAGAACTTATTGGCTAGAAAAAACTATTTTACATTGCAAATAATATCGCAAGAAGTTAATTACTCCTTGCGATAAGTTTTTTATACCTCTACATAAGAAGAAATATCTTTTCGGTATTTTATTCCGTCGAAAGTTATTTGTTCCAAATCCTCGTACAAATATTTTTTAGCTCTTGATAGGGTTGAAGCAGAACGAGTAAGACTAAATACTGCCCCCTTCGTTTTTGTACACAAATTTTCACCAGACTTTTGGATATTTATAAATTGAATATTGTCCAAATCATCAATATTATCTATACCTTTGATTGTTTTAAATCCTTGTCTTGCTAAAACTATTGCTGAAATTGAAACATTTTCATTCATCTTAATTTGTTCATACTCATCAGCAAAAAATCCATTGATACAAGCTGTAAAAATATCCAACAAATTATCTTCACAAAGATTTAAAATTGCAGTTGCATCGTGTTCTTGCAAAAACGGTTTGAACTCTGAAACATAGAATTTATCCTCTCCTGTTTGAGTGCATTCAACACCCAAAATACCCATATAAGAATCACCTTTACGCTCCAAAGAGGACAATGTATTTTGAACAATATTTTCTATTCGCTGAATAGCAATTTGAGAAACTCGATAATCTGGAGCAAAGCATCCGATACCGTTTGTCAAAATGCCACCATCACCTTCAGATGTAAATTTGTAATTTGCGCAAGAAGTCAGAGGAATTGCACTATATCCATCAGTTACAAAATACACTGTAAAGCTATTTCCATAAGTAAATTCTTCAATCAATACATCCGTTTCATTTTTATTGAAAAGATTTGTCAAATATTCAGAAGCTAAACTCCTCGTTGGGCATACTAACCTATCATCAATTATTGAAGAATACTCTTTACACTTAATAGTTACAGGGAAATTTGCAGTTTTCAAAAAATCCTCTGCCATTTGAATTTTATCAAAAATCCCAAATTTTGAAGTTTGTGCATGAATTTTATATAAAAACTTCTTTCCAATCGTATTATTTATCGCAATAGAACAAGCATTTTTTGTTGGGCCAAAAATACTTTGTCCATTTGATTGAAAGAAAGATACAATATCTGATTTGAGTGCTTTTTCAGATACTGGAATTGTTAAATCAATATGATTTTCTAGTGCGAATTTCAACAATCCCGTAGAATCTTCTTCCCTAATATCTACATTTTTATAAAATTGAGAATCAATACCATTCCCTGGAGCAATATATATTTCACCAGTTTGTTCATAAGTTTTTAATTTTTTTGCTAATGCACAAGGTACACCGCCTTGCCCGATTATTAAAATATTTTTTTTCTTTATTTCAGCCATACAAAAATTATACTACACAAAACGTATGATTTTTGTTAAGTTATTTTAAATTTTCCGCATTTTGTATGTTATAATGATGACAAAAGAAGAATTGTAATTAAAACTACAACAAGTAGAGAGGTTATTAACTAAATGGCAGGTATTGTAAATTTTTTATCTAATGTATTTCAAGCTCCAGCAGGTGTAAATTCAACATCTCCTGTTGTACGTCAATCTTCTGAAACAAATCCATACAGTAACAATCCGTTTGTAAGTTATAACGGGAACAGTTTTTCTTCTCGTTTTTATGCTCAAAATAAACCCGTAAAAGGTGGCTATTTTGCTGGTTATTACAACGGAAAACAAAATATCGTTGGCAGACGTCTATTTATTGAAGTTTAATTTTTAATTTATTATTTCAATAATTTTTTCGGCATATTCTGCATTATCTAGCGGAAGTGCGATTGTGTCGTTTAAAAATTCACTTTCTATAAAACTTTTAGGGAAGTTTTTCCATAGTTGTAGCAAGACTAAATTTTTAGACCAAAGCTTTCGTTTAATAATTTCTGAATTTGCCGAAAATGGGTAACAATATGGAATATCCCCACTATTTAAATCTAATTGAATATTATTAAAGTTCTTCAAAACTTTTTCATATTGTTTAAAAATTCCAACTCTTTTAATACTTTCTGCTTCAAAATCAATGTCGTTCATCATTTTTTCAACTTTTGGAGAAATGGCTTTTATCTGTTTTTGAGAATCTAAAAATAACTCATTTTTAAGGAATTTTTCATAATTTTCTTGCATTGATACAGGTTGTAATTCAATTTTATCAACATCAAAAACTTGCCCCAACTGTTTTGAGGTGAAAAGATATGCTCCATTTTGAACATTGAAAAACTTCCGCAAAGAGTTGAAAGACGCAAGCCCTAGAGGTTTACAAAAGAAGCTATGGGAATTGTCAACAATAAGATTTGGATATTTTTTAGCTAAATTTTTACAATTTTTAGAATTTATTCCAAAATAATTTGTGTAGAGAATAAAATCATTTTCTTCAAACTTTTCAGTTGGCAAAAAATCTTTATCTATATGGTAAAATTTAACTTCACAGTTTTCTTCTCTAGCAGAATTCCAAACAACAGAACAAGTATAATAAGGCAAATAAATTCGTCTTATTGCATATACTTGAATTAAGTATTTCAAACAATTTCTTGCTAAATTTAATTTGATTACATCCATTGGTTATTTATTGAATTCCAAGAACAAAGCCTTCAATAATTCTTGACCTTTTAGCATTGTTTTATAATCAACATATTCTCTTGCAGAGTGCATATTGCAAACAGTAGCAAGTCCTAACAAATATGGTGAAAATTTTTCGCCATTAGCATTCGTTCTATTCGCATAAATGTGAGTTTCTGCTCCTGCGTGAAATGATGAAATTTCTGGTTCAATTCCGATTTCTCTAGCAACTTTTGAGAACAAATTTGGCATAAATTCATCATCATTCTTTTCAAACATTGGCATTTTTTCAGTGAAAGTAATTTCTGCGGTTGCAATACCTGCATACTGTTTGTTGAACGCATTTGCCGTTTCTTGCATAAGTGCGATTAAATCATTTTCTTTTTGTTTGTTCGAACTTCTAATCGAATAAGTTGCACGCCCTTCTGTATTTATAACATTTGTAACATCCAAATCTCCAGATGATATACCGCCAATGTTGCAAGAAGTAATCACTTGATCGTTTTCAGAATAAAATACTCCTTGTGGCATTTCTGAAACTAAATCAGCAATAAGTTTTGTAGCATTTTCTCTTGTTGAATCGCCAATATCATTTCCAGAGTGTCCGCCTTTTGGAGCAGTAACTTTTAAATCCACAAGGACATAACTAGCTCCAGAAATCAAACACTGACCTAATGCGTCACTATCAAGAACTAAAGCATATTTTGATTTAATTCTTGAGAAATCTGTGTGTTTAATCCCCTGCATAGTATTTTCTTCATCTCTTGTGAAGTGAACTTCTAATCCTCCGTGCTTGATGTCAGTTCTTTTGGCAAGTTCTTTTGCAAAATAAAGAGCATTCGCAACACCTGCTTTGTCATCCGCACCAAGAGTTCTACCTTTTGCTTTAATTAAATCACCTTCAAGATATGGAACAACTGGCGAATCATCACCAACTACATCCATATGAGAAGATAATAAAATCGGTTGCTTTGTTGAATCAGTAGCTGGAATAGTAATATAAATGTTTTTAAAATCATCTAATTCACAGTCTAAATTATTTTCTTTGCAATAATTGCAAACCCAGTCAATCATTTTATCCTCTTTCAATGAAGGGGAAGGAACTTCTGCCATTGAGCAAAATAAATCGACTAATTCATTTTCTTTTCTTAAATCTATCAAATCCATATTACTACTCTCCATTCTATTCATTTTCTTTCATAATAGCACATTTTTTGATTATGTAAATGTGGAATTATAAATCAAACTTGAGGTCAAATAAAAAATATGTTATAATGAATTAGAACATAAACGAGGAATAGTTTTGGTTATGATAAAAAAGATATTTGCATTCACTCTCAGTGAAATTTTGATAGCACTTTCAGTAATTGGGGTTGTCGCTGTTTTGGTTATGCCACAACTTGTAGCAGGTTCAAAAGCAGGAAAAGCAAAGGCACAGTTCAATACCGCATATACACTTATGGCAAAAGCCATAACCGATATGGATGCAGATGATGTTTCTATCGACCCTAACAAATATCCTACAAGAACTTTTTACGATAAACTCAAACCATATAATAAAATTGGTGTAGATTGCGGATACGAACCAGGACAATCAAGTAATAAAAAGGTTTGCCCAGGAGGTTCGGCAGCCGATGGAGATAAAATGTATCACCAATTTAGCTCAAGCGGACTAATTGCAACAAATTTGATGGATGATGGTGCTTTTGTTTTGAATAATGGAATGTTAGTTGCAATCGAAAATTGTAAAGGTTGTTCATATGGCAAAGACCATAATATTTGGCTTGTTGTAGATGTTAATGGACGTGATTACACCCCAAACAAAGTTGGTTATGACCTTTTCGTATTCCAAGTAACAAAAGACGGATTGTTACCACTTGGAGCCCCTGGAACTGATGCAATGTTCAGTGCTCACCCAGAAAATTATTGCTGTGACTCACGTGTAAATCCTGGATGCTCAATAGCGAATAGAAGTTATAATGGATACACTTGTTCATACTTTGCCTCAACAGATGAAGACTATTTCAAACGTGTATTTAGTGGTCACTAATTTGGTGAATCAAATAAGTTCGTAAGTCTATAAGTGCTTATTGTCATGCTGAACTTGTTTCAGCATGTCTATCCTTTCGCTCTCGTGTTTTACCCAAAATTTGAACCCTCTCCTAGGGAGAGGGTTCAATAAGAGTATTATTGCATATATTAACATCCCAGTACACTGTCATTCTGAATTTATTTCAGAATCTCTATCCGTTCGCTTTAGTGTTTCGTTCCCTCTCCTAGGGACACTAGCTGAACCGACGAAACGAAGTTGAGTCGAGTGAAACTGCGTGCCGTATGGCTGAGGTTAGGGAGAGGGTTTAACATTATAAAAAACAACCCCTCTCTCGAAATTGAATCTTTTCGCCTTTGGCTCTCTCTCTACCCTCGGAGAGAGCTGTGTGCTACAGTCATTCCCCAAAATCTCCTTCCTTGACAGGTAGATTTTTCTATGCAAAGATATTTCTAAGACTAGAATATACTACATGACGAGGAAAAATTAATGAATCAAAAATTTTATATCGACAGCTTTCCTTACGAAATCGAACTTACAGCGAGAGTTTGTCACGAAAACGCTAGACAATTAATTGAATCAATTACAGATGAAATTTCTATTGATGAATTCGCTATTCTTGATACTTTGACTGCTCGTTCTGGATTATCTCAAGCGGATTTAGCTCGATTGATTTTAAAAGGGAAAGCACATACTGGAAGATTTTTAATTTCTTTAGAAGAAAAAGGGTTTATTGAACGACATATTGAAGAAAAAAACGGAAAACTTATCAAAGTTTCTGATGTTACTCCAAAAGGGAAAAAGCTTTATAATAACGTCGTTGAACGTTTTAAACCCGCAGTTGAAAAATTTGATAAAATCATTTCTCAAGAACAATGCGAAATGATTATTAAAAACTTGAAAAACTTTAGAGAAGCGATTGAAAAAGCAAGAAATATCGTATTTGAATAGATTGGAAATAAAAACGGAAAATGAACGAAGAAGTTACAGAACAAATTACCCCTACACAAGAAGAATGGCAACCTACTAAAAACCCTTGGTTAATATCAATTCCATTGATGGCTTCAGTTTTTATGTATGCGTTAGACGAAACTATTTCAAACGTTGCATTACCATACATGGCGGGGTCATTCTCTTGTAGCCACAATGAAGCGACTTGGGTTGTTACATTTTATTTAATTGCAAGTGGAATTATTATTCCTGCCGTTGATTTTTTCTGTAAGTTACTTGGACGAAAAAATTTCTTCTTACTAAGTATCATAATTTTTACTTTATCATCATTTTTATGTGGGATATCTAATTCTTTAATCATGATGGTACTTGCGAGATTTTTACAAGGTTTAGGTGGTGGTGCAATTTTGCCATTATCACAATCTATTATGATGGAAAGTTTTAAAAAAGAAGATAGGCCACAAGCGATGGCACTATTTGGACTGGGGGTTGTATTTGCTCCAATCATAGGTCCAGCTGTCGGAGGTTGGATTACCGAGAATTGGTCTTGGCCATATATTTATTACATAAATATCCCAATAGGATTTTTTGTTTTAGCAGCCGCAAAAACACTCTTAGAAGAACCTCCTTATGCAAAAAGACAAAAAGGGGTTAAGCTTGATACTGTTGGCTTTTTCTTCTTGTCATTGTGGCTTGTATGTTTACAAATTGTCTTAGATAAAGGTAACGATGCCGACTGGTTTGGTTCAACTTGGATTTGCTGGTTAACATTTATATCATGCGTTGGCGGAATTTGTTTCCTTATTTCTCAACTTAAAGGTAAAAGTCCATTGACTGATTTATCAGTAATGAAAGATAGAAATTTCTTCTTTGGAACGGTAATTCAGATTGTTTTAATGGGTGTAATGATGGCATCCAGTACAATTTTACCAACAATGTTACAAAGTATGATGGGTTATACCTCATTTTTAAGCGGTATTTCAATGGTTCCAAGAGGGGCTGGTTGTTTAGTTGCTACAATATTTAGTGCTTTGTTTATCTCAAAAATTGGTGAAAGAAAAATGGTTTTCTGGGGGTTAGTAATCCTTGGTTTAGGAGGATTAGCCTTTGGAGAAATAAACTTGCAAATTTCACTTTTAAATATCGGATTTCCAAACTTCTTGTTTGGGGTTGGAATGATAATGGCAATGGTTCCTCTTATCGAATTATCATGTAGAACTTTGAGAAACGACCAATTGACAAATGCTTCAGGGGTACAAAACTTGTTAAAAAATGTAGGAGCAGCAATCGGGACATCACTTGTAACAACTTGTATTTCAAGGTTTGGTCAAATGCACCAAAATATGATGGTTGGAAAATTGACGGAATTAAATCCAGCGTTTACTGAAAGGCTTCAAACATATGCAATGAGCTTTGCTTCTAATACTGATATGGCAAATGCAACGTATATGGCAAAGAATATTTTATATAATCAACTTCTGCAACAATCCACACTGTGGGCATATATTGATACTTTTAGACTATTTGCAATAGCAAGTTTCTTAATCGCACCATTAGTATTGTTAATGAAGAGAAAAAACTTAGTATAAATTCCCAATTTATGTTATCTCTGGATGTAATGCAACTCATCCAGATTTTTTTTTGCTATCCAAAATCAACCCCTCTCCTAACCTCTCCCTCGGAGAGGAATGAAGAACTATGTGAGTGCTAAAGACCCCTCACCTCACTCCTCAGCCATACGGCACGCAGTTTCACAAAATTAAATTTTTCGTTTAGTTTACCACCTCACCCTAGCCCTCTCCTCAAGGAGAGGGAATATGCTGTTGTTTAGTTAGTGTCCCCAAGGGGAGGAAGTAAAATATTAATTAGTCATACGGCACGTAGTTTCACTCGACTCGTCGGTTCAGTAAAGTTCCTAAGAGAGGCGGAAGGTCTCTCTAATCCCGTCATACTTGAGCGAAGCGAAGTCTCTCAAGTAAAAATGTATGTTCCTTCCCCTTGGGGGGAAGGCTAGGATGAGGGGAGAATCTGAACTAGTACAGCAATTCCCCTCTCCAAGGGAGAGGGATGGGGAGAGGGGTTGATATAATCATTTGTAGTAAGAGATTCTTCGGGTAAATTTGTATAGATTTATAAAAAATCGATTTGCGCACCCCTCAGAATGACGAATTAAGATTTTAAATCCGCTGGATTGCTTCGCCTACGCTCGCAATGACAAGATTTGTGAAGTTAATATTCCCTCGCATGTGTCATACGGAGCGAAGCGAAGTCTCTCTTTCCTTATAACTATCTAAATAATTCCAATCTAAAATCTTCTAACATAATAATTAGAGTCGTTTTTTAGGGCTTCTTTAGCTTTTAATAATTCTGGGTCAGAGAAGTTTCTGGTTAAAATTTTTGCAGCCTTTTCTCTTATTGTATATTCTTGAATATCTTTTGTCCGTAATATTATTTCTTTTAAATCTTCAAATTTTATTTTGTCCCAGAAAACATAAATTGTTTCTAAACACCAATAAAGCTTAAATACTTCTTTATTAACTTTATATTTCCCTTCAAAAAAGTCGTCTTTTTCAATTTTGCCTAGTAAATCTTTTGTTAATATTACTAGCTCTTGGCAAAATTGGTTACAAAAATTTGCATTATCTTTGAGGTGAGAAATTGCTCCAATTACGTTTCTACAAATATTTCCATTTATATCAATAATCGCAGCTAAAAATATTTGATAATTTTCAGGGGTTTCAAAATATTCCAGTGTTTTAGGATTAGACATAAATTCGTTTAATCTTAAAGATACTGCTTCTCTTATTTTTCCATCTTGTCCAACTAAATTTGATACAAGTATTTGGGCTTCTTTTTGAGAATTAATAGTTTCAAGTTTTAACGCTGAAAGCTGTTTCTGAACAATGTTTCCAGATTGCAAAAATTCTAAAAGTTCAGAATGCGAATAATTATTTTCGCATAAATTCAACGCCTGTTTAAAATTTTCATCTAAAGTTTCATAATAACTATTATTCAAATTATATTCCTCAATCACCCTGTACAACAAATATAACACAAAGCATAATGATTTTTTACTTCAAAATCGTTTAAATGTATGATATAAGAGCCAAAACTTGGGCTATAATGGTTTTAGGAGAAATTGTTATGGAAAATATTATATCTTTTTTTCAAGAAATATTTATGCTTAAAGAAAATAATAGTACAAAAATTGGATTAGCTGACTTTAGGGCAGAAGAAACTCCAGTTGAGAGAAAAAAATCAAGAGTTAACCATACCCCAAAAGAACTTAGATTGTCTGATTTGATGAGAAAAGGCAGCTGTTAGATTTTTTGATTTTTCTTGTAATTTTGGTACACAATAGCCAATGCTTGTAGGGCATTTGTTTGAACAATTGGGTTAGAATCGTTTGTTGCATTAATTAGTGGAACAATGAATTTTTCGAGTTCAATATCTGCATTTGTTGCCAAGTTTGAGATACAAGATATTGCAGAATTTTTTGCAATCCAACTTTGTGATTCTAGAGTTTTAATAATTTTAGGTTGCAGGATTTTTCCATATCTACAAACTCCAGAGATTGCGTTTTTACGGACTAAATCGTTATCTTCTCCGAATTTAGAGAAAAGAATTTCAAATGTTTCATCTTTAGGAAATTCAGATATGGCAAGGATTGCTGAAGCACATACATTTGAGTTTGCAGAATTAGTTTTTTCTTTAATTGCATTATAAATAATTTCTTCATAATTATTTTCTGTATATGTTATTTTGTTTATTTTTTGCGGTATTTTTGTCTCTTTTTTACCGTCTGGTAGAATATATGAAAAACCTGCTCGTGTTATGGCATCTTTTGCTTCTTCTAGTGTTTTGAATTCCATTCCATCTGAACCTAGTGGGTGTGGAATTTTTTGCACAATTGATTTGTTTTTGTTTTTTAATGGTATTGCATTTACAACAAAAATTTCTTCGTTATTTTTTATCTCTTTTTTAATAGCGACATATTGCATGTTTTATATTCCTTCATAAAAAATACTTTTATCTAACTGGGCAAAGAATTCTTGATAAACATTGGGTTTATAAAGTCTAATAACATTTGTTGGAGCAGATTTTACAAATGAATAGCCGTCGGCATTTTGTAATATTTTTTCTACCAATACAAATCTTACCTTTGTCTTATTTTGTCCAAATTTTTCGATATTAACGTTAGTATCAACGACGGCTGTTTTATCTCGCATTTCATTGGAGATTCGCATAGATGGATCATACATTGAACCAACATTTGTTCCGTAAGATAAAATTGTCGTAGCTGTCATTACTGCTAGCATCATAGACCATCCTGCAACACGTTTTTTGTCAATGTGGTGTTTTTTGAATGTTTTTTGAGCTCTGATAAACCCTAAATCGGTGTCTATTTCTTGAATTACAAACCCACTATCTTGTAGTGTGTTTATCGCAGATTTCATCACTCTTGTTGTATCTGGAGTGTCAAAAATTCGGGTTTGCATTTCTCGAAGTTCAAGTTGGCTCATTTTTTTAGTTCTTTTTGCTATTGCACAATTACTTGTTGCAAAAAGAATTAAAATAGCTAATGAAGTTGTAAAAAGTTTCTTTATCATATTTTCTGCTTTTGTAAGAATATTGCTTTATCTACTTTAGAGAAAAAGTCTTGGTAATAATTTTCGTCGTTTACGTCATCAATGAATTGTGCGTTGCCATATATATTCAACAATTTACGTTTAAAATTTACTCTAACTTTTATGCTTTTTCCGTATTCTGTAACGTTTGCTGTTGTTTCTATTGTTGCAACTTTAACTCCATTCCAATTCAATCTAGATTTAGATAACCCGAATTCCTTTGTTATATCAATATTAGGGTCAGATGTATCAAAATCTTTTACCCCGTATATAAATCCTAATAAAGGATTGGCATTATAAACAATAAAACCTTCATCTTGTAATACATTTAGCATTGCTTTCATAATAAGAGGTTTGTCACTAGAATCATATGTTCTTGTTTGGAATTGACGTTTTTCCAATTGAGTCATTGGAGTTATAATTTGTTCTGCTTCTCTTTTTTTTGCACATACAGGTAGAGCCAAGCATAAAACAAAAAGAATTAATAATATTTTCTTCATCATTTATTTTTCTCCTAGAATGTACTCATATGGTATGAAACTTTTGAAACTTTACCAGATTCGTCAAATTTCAAGACAACGGTTAAAGTTTTTTGCACAGATTGTGCAACTCCTCCGTTTTTGTTGTATCCAACATTGGCAAGACCTCCGCCAAAACCTCCAGAACCGTAGCCTCCGCCCAGTCCGCCAACTCCAATACCAAAGCCAGAGTTGTTGTATGCAGTAATTGAAGAAACTTTGTCGTAAACCCAAGTTTCTAGTCCATCTGCATCTTGGGTAACAATATTTGGAGAACCTAAAATTTCAGCGACTTCAGCTTGAGAAGTTCCAATTTTCACATTGCGTTGAACAACCCCTAATGTCATTTGTTGTTCTCTAACAGGTGTTGTCATTTGGACTTGACATCTTTCTGGATGTTTTCTGCATTTACGGCTCAATTTTTGTTCATTGATAGCAAAAGCAGGAAGTGCAACACTTAAAACTAATAATGAAGCTAATATCTTTTTCATAATATTCCCCTTTAATCCAATTACTCATTTTTCTTAATTATAACAAATTTTTTTAGATTTTAAAATAGTAAAAGTTGGTTTTTGTATAAATTTTATTATATTTATTTGTATGAAAAAGATAATAATTTTACTATTACTTTTATTATTCCCATCAGCAGTTATGTCAGAAATGATAACTGGCGGTGTTGAATATACGGCATCAGAAGCTCAAGATATTATTCTTCAAGATAAACCAAAGCCTGTAAATGTTGGGGTTTTGAGGAACAAATATCTTGATTGCAATAGAGATGAAAATATTCAAAATATGTTGAAAGGTTTTACTGATTTAAAAGATAGAACTTTGGCGTATTTTTCTGATGGAAGTTATGGAGTTGTGTACAAAGATAATCCTTTGACGGTTTTGTATTACGGAAAAAATGGCATTCTAACTCACACAGAGGAAAGAACCTCTTTAGTTTATCCTTATAAATCTTACAAATATGATACAATGGGAAATTTAGTTAACATGACTTTTAGAGTTTCAGAATTTGAAACATTTATTTTTAATAATTCTGGAAATCTAATTGCCCATTGGAAGGGTGAAAATTGCTACAATCCAGATGGAAAAATTATAATGACTAGAAGAATAATGAAGTAAATAATAGACTTATAGATTTTAACCATGTAGGTTGGATTTATGAATTCGGCATAAAATAATTTATTCCCCAAAATCCATGCTTTGGAAAAATTTTCAACCTAAAATTTTTATGTCTAAGATAAAAATTATATAAAGATTTTAAATCTTATGAAAATTTTTACCCCTCGAAAACCTTTATCCCCCAAGGATGTCAAGTACCCATATAACCCAAGTGTCTAGTCGTATTTTTACTTACGTAAAAGTACTAGGTTTCTTTTTTTTGAAAAAACTGGTATATTAGGTGAGTAATCGGTTAAGGCTCACACCCGAGAGAAATAAAAACTCTTAAAAGTGTTTAGGCTTTTTGATGGTAAAGCTGTTTGCCGATGTTCTCTCAAGGCATAGGAAGAGTGTATTGTTATGGGATATATTCACTGCTGCGGAGGATTACATAAGACGAGAAGTTTTGTGTTATCTCCTGCGGAAAACTTTGTCGTGTGCGAAATGGATTATTTATCAAGATGTCCAAATTGTCAGCATACGGTCTTGCAGCTTACGAGAGTTGATGGAGAACAAAATGTCTCTACTGTTCGATACGTAAATGATGTTGCAAGAAAATATTTTCAAAAATTGAAATCAAAAGTTCTGTATGAACGAAAATATTATGATTATTCAAAAAGGCGAGGTGGAACTTTTTATTTAAACTACAACGAATATGGCGTTAAAAAACGGTGTTATTCAAATTTGTCAAGTTTGAAAATCGGTCTTGAAAAATATCAATCTATTCTTTAACTCCAATAAATTGCTATCCGTAGAGGGGCGTGTAAGATTCAGTCACTCCTTTCTTGCCCCTCTTTTTCTTTAAAAAATGAAGCGGAAATATTATTAAAAATTTTGTACCTAAATTCCTTTAAGATTAGGTTTATTTCAGAGATAGAGGAAAGTTTGATGAAGCTACTATCACCGATGGAACATAAAATATTAACTCTGATGGCTCGTGGTTTTATTGATAAGGAAATTGGGGTTCAGTTAGGAATTTCGGTCCGAACGGTGCAAGCTCATATTTCTTCAATTATTATAAAACTTCGTGCAAGAAATAGAGTTAATGCAGTTGTAGTCTATATGCACAAAAATCCAGCTTGGATGAGGAAAGAAAGGTTATTTTTATGATTAAAAGAATTATTTTGCATTGGACTGCTGGAAGGTATTATCCGTCACGGTTTGAAAAGCAATATTATCATTATTTGGTTGATAAAGATGGACGGATTTATGATGGAATATTTAAGCCAGAAGATAATAATGATTGTACAGATGGGAAATATGCCCAACATACAGGGGGAGGAAACACTGGTTCAATAGGGGTTGCATTTTGTTCAATGTATGGTTTTAAGTCTAGGGGAAATGCTGGGGAATACCCTATAACTCCAATTCAGTTTGAATCTTGTATGGAATTTTGTTCTAGACTGGCATCTAAATATTCTCTTGAAATAAATCAAGAAACTGTTATGACACATTATGAATTTGGCAAACGACATCCCAAAACAACGAGTGCTGGGAAATTCGATATAATTTATCTTCCTCCTTATTCTTGGGTTGCGAAAGAAGATGTTGGAAGTTTTATTCGCTCTAAAATTCGTTGGTATAAAGAAAAACATTTGAAAGGCTAAGATTTTATGGATATAAATTATTTTGATTTGTCGGGAGGAATAAATCAGGCTTCTACAAAAACTGAGCTGGGGGCAAATCCTAAAGTGATATATTGGGCAGATTCCAAGAATGTGGAAATTTATAATAATAAAGGGATTATAAAGCAGGCTGGGAATACTTTGTTTTTAGAATTGCCGACTCCTGAACCAATAATTGCAATGAACGAAATTGAATCAGACGATTTATACAAGTTGGTGATTATTACTGATTCAGGAAAAATTTATGTATATCAAAATTCAACTTCAAGTTTAAAATTGCTCGAGAAAACTCTTGTGGGTAGAAAGATTAAGTTTGCAAATTTTTTGCGAGGAATAATTATTGCGACTGAATCTGATTCAATGTTTTATATTAAAAATAATGAGAACTTTGATATTGTAGATTGTAATTTGAAAGATAAAGGAGGTAAACTCTTTTACCCAGATAATATTTGTATTTATCGAGGGCGTGTTTGGTGTGCTAAAGAATCTACTATTTATTATTCTGCATTGGGAACATACAACGATTTTACAACTGCAAAGGATGCTGGTTATATCAGTGATTTTTTCACTGATACCTCAAATATTGTTGGAATGAAAAACTATAAAGATTATCTTGCAATTTATAAAAAAGAGCGGGTTTATTTATTAGCAGGTTCAGATCCTTCAACTTTTGAAGTTGTTCCTTTTGCAGATAAGGGTACTTATGCTCCTAATTCAATTATAAATGTAGATAATAAACAATATTTTTTAAGTAATGGAATTTTTGCATTAGAACAAGTTGGGGAATTAAACCAAATTCGTTTGGGTTCTGAAATCTCTTTGAATATAAAAGATGAACTTTCAAAATTGGATTTCTCAAGGATAAAAAATTCATTGGCTTTGCATTACCAGTCAAAAAATCAAACTTGGTTTTTCTGTCCATATTTAGGGGATGAATATTTTCACACTATTTTGATAAATGATTATGTCAATCACGCTTGGTTCAAACGAATTTTGCCACAAAATATTCTGACTGCTTGCTTGTTTAATTCTAGTATTCTAACTGCTGATAAAGATGGCAGAATTTATAAAGAAGATTTTGGGACAACTTTTGACGGTAGGCCAATTGATTTTATATGGAAATCACCGTTTTTGTCGTTGGGAAATGTTCATCATCGAAAAATTATAGATGAATTTTATTTTGTCTTGGATGATTTACATGATAACAATTTTAATTTTTCTGTATATAAGGATTATGATGGTCAGTATTCTGATAATTTGGAATGTATTGCTTCTCTTCATTTTAATCAGCTTGTTTGGGGTGATGAAACATCTTCAACTACTCCAGATAACTGTTGGGGAAATGAAAATGACTCTATTCCAATTTGGTCAATTGGTTCAGAGGTTTTAGAAAAAGCCGAAATATTTGGAAGTTGTTATTCAATCCAACTGTGTGTAGAAGGGGCAAAACAGGATGATAACTGTGCCATTATTGGGCTTCAATTCCGTGAAATATATAGAGATGAATAAGGAAGGATCAATTAATTCCCTCTCGTTGATGGAGTAAAGGTGTTCCTTCCCCTTGGGGGGAAGGTTAGGATGAGGGGTAAATCCTAACAAGTGAAACTATACTTCCTCCTCGGGAAGTAACAATTAGTCTCCTCTCCAATGACTCTGCCGAGCAAAACAATCCAGTGAATTGTTTTGTGAGAGGTTTGGGGCAGGTGATAGGGATTAATTAGATTAAGTGAAACTCACCCCAAGGAGAGGAAATTAAGGATAAATCCGTATTTGTAATTTATTTATCGGCATTATATGCCGAGTGTTAATAACTAAAAATGAAAGGAAAAAGAAAATGGCAGATTTTACAACTACTTACGGCGTATTTATTCCAGAAATTTGGAGTAAAAAATTAAATCAATTGTTAGAAAAAAATTGCGTTATGATGCAATGCGTTAATAGAAATTGGGAAGGTGAAATTAAACAGCAAGGGGATAAAGTTAAAATCATCACTCCTGCTCCTGTGTCAGTATCAACTTTGACTTCTGATAATATTACATATTCATCTCTAAATCCAACTTCTCAAGAGTTAGAAATCGACCAGAAGAAGTTCTTTGCATTCAAAATTGATGATGTTGCAAAAGTTCAATCAAATGCTGATATTATGGAAGCTCATTTGGCGAATGCAAAGAAAGCAATTGAAGAAGTTCAAGATACTTATTTGCTTGGAATGCACACATCTGTTACAGTGGAAAATACTGTTGGCTCTGAAGAATCTCCGATTACTTTAGACAAATCAACAATTTATGAACAATTTGTGAAACTTGCTCTCGCTTTAAAAAATTCAGATGCCGTTTCAGCTGGTGCTAAACCTTGGGTTGTAATCAATCCTGCAATTGAATCTTATTTGTTGCAAAGTCCAGAGTTTATCAATGCTTATAAAGTTGCGGATGAAACCTTGAGAGAGGGTGCAATTGGAAGAATTGCAGGCATGGATGTATTGGTTAGCACAAATTTATTGGATGTGGATTCTAAATATTATGTTTTAGCGGGTACAAATGATGCTATCACTTTTGCTTCTCAGCTTGCAAAAATAGAAAGCTTGAGGGATAAGGATAGTTTTTCTGATTTGGTTAGAGGTTTGTATTTGTATGGAGCGAAAACTGTTCAACCAAAAGCACTCGCAAAAATGATTGTAAAAGTTTAGGAGAAAATATGTTTGAGAATATTAAAAAACAAATAAAAGAACTTGCGAAAAATGCGGTTCTTAAAGCAGAACAAGAATTGGGTTCTGGTAAAGGGCAACAAAAGAAAAAAGTTGCAATTGATTATGTCTTGAAGAATTTACCAATACCAGAATTTATGAAAATGATTGTGTCTGTAATTTTATCAAGTTTTATAGATGATTCTATTGAGCTTGCGGTGAGTTATATAAATTCATTATCAAAAATGCAAGGAGAATAATTTTATGCAAAATCAAAATAATAATAATCAAGTCGGTGTTTCATCAACTGCCTCTTACCCAGATTCAAATGGCTATGTTGATGTAATCAAACAGTTGGAAGATGCTCTGAGATGTGATGCTCAGCGTGTACAAATGCTAATGCAGCAAGGAACAATAAGTACAAGTCAAGGACAATATTTAATAACTCAACTGGCTAGAAAATATAACGAAATAAACGCATTTAAAACCTCTGTTCCTTCTCAAAATGCAAATGTTCAACCTCTTCCATTAGAACAAGTTCAAGTTCCTGAAAATCCTATGGAGTTGTTCATTCAAGAACATCCTGATTTTTTCAAAAAAGGAGCAAGAGCAAGTGTACTAGATTACATCAAGGATTTAGATATGGATAAGGATGAAATTTCGAAAATAGCCAAAATTGTGGAGGGTTTAGAAACTTCTGCGGTGGATGGTTATTTGAAAAAATCTGCACATGAAAAATCATTGAATGACGAGAACGCTGTGGCAAAAAGCAAATTGACTTCTTACGCTCAAAATGCACCTAAAGATGCCGCAAATGGTAGGATTTTCACACGTGAAGATATTGGCAGAATGACTGTGGATGAATTTGCGAAAAATGAAAAGCTTATTATGGATCAAGTAAAACAAGGTCTTATAAAGTAATCATTTTTTGCAACCCACGTTTTAATCGTGAATATGCCACTTCATACTGAATGAAGCGAAGTATCACTGTTGTGTTCCTTCCCCTTGTGGGGGGAAGGTTAGGATGAGGGGTTAGTCTGAGTAAGTAAGGCAATGCCCCTCCTCGAAATCAAAGATTTCGGTCCTCCCGCAATATATGGGGAGGACAAGGAATTAACATTAAATGAAAACCTCTCCAAGTGGAAAGGGATGTGGGGTAAATCTGAGCAATAAATACTAACCCCCTCTCCAAGTAAAGTGGCAGGATGTGTGGTAAATCTGAGCAAGTGAAATTGTTTTTCTTTTTGGGGGGGAGTAACAATTAATCCCCTCTCCGAGGGAGAGGGGGTAGGGAGAGGGTTTGATTTAACCATGTGATGTAAGAGATTCTTCGGGTGAATTTTGGTTTTATCCAAAATTCACCCTTGTTCAACTCTCAGAATGGCGAACTAAGCTTTTAAACTAGCTGGGCTTTGCATTTGCTCGCAATGACGAGATTTGCGAAGAGAATACTTTAAACCCGCATACGTCATACTGAGTGAATTTGATATAATTTCTCTTCAATATTTTTATAATTCACTTATTCAAAAAGGAGTAAAAATGAATTTTTTAGAATTAATAAATAAATGCTTGTTAGAACTAAATTATAAACAAGTCAGTAGTTTTGCTGAACTTGTTAAACAAGATCATAAAAGAATTATTTCAATTCTTAATATTATAAATAAAGAAATTTGTGCAATTGAAAATTGGCAATTTCTATTACGAAAAACTAAATTACTAATCCCATCTAATACGACAGAAGTTGAAAATCCCGTAAATGGCAGGATTTTATATATTTTGTCTAACAAGGGAAAGTATAGATTTTATTCTAACATTGAACCTTTTTTAACAGATTCTGCTCCGAGTAGAACTTATTCTGTTTGTCAAAACAAATTATTATTCCCTAAATCTTCAGAAGATGTTGAATGTGATGTAATTTATTACACAAATAATTGCGTTAAAACATCGGATGGAAAGGAGCAAACAGATTTTGTTTCTCCAAAAGATGAATCAATAATTCCCATGCCATTTGCTGAACAAGTTTTGGTTTATGGAACTTGTATGCGAGTAAAAGCAAATCCTCAATATATAAAATTTGCGTATTGGGCGAATATGTATAAAGAAGCCTTACTTAACCTAAAATCAAAGACTTCTGCATATTCTCAAGATTCTCCAGTTGTAAAACTTTTTCGGCAAAAATAGACAAAAAAAACAGGAAGTCCTTTTCATTCCCCCCTGTTAAGATTTACACTAGCCGAAATATAAATAGCATGTACATTATACTAATTATTTAGTAAAAACACAAATTATAATAAGAAATGTAAAGATATGAAACAATTGAATTTTATGCAAAAACAGTTTGTAACTGAATATATCAAAACTCTTGATGGTGAAAAATCTGTAAAGAATGCGGGTTTTACTGTTGAAGATGCAAAAGAGTTTGCTCAAGAGTTGTTATCAAGGGATTATATTATTCGAGAGATTAAATATCAATTGAATAGACAAATTGATGCTCTCAATGTTCCTAAAGGTTATGTAATTCAGAAGCTCTTGCAGATTGCACAGTTCTCGCTGGAGGAAGAAGATATTTTGGATAAAGATGGAAATTTTACTGGAAAAAGAAAGCTTCGGGATTCCTCCGCTGGCTTAAAAGCGTTAGAAAGTTTGTGCAAATATTTAGGCTTTTCTTCTTCTGTTGGGGAGTCTTACAGGGAAGCCAAAATTATTACTATATCCAATCTGGATGATAAAAAGATTTAAGAGGAAATTTATATGAAAGATGATAAAGAAATTGAAAAAATTCTACTGAATGATGAAGAATATGAAAATTTTGTAAACAAAAGAACGGAGCAGAATTTTGAAAAAGAGCTTGAAGATTCTTGCTCAAATGAAGTTGTTGTAGAGGATTTCAAATCTGTTCCAAAGGAAAAATTGTTTTCTAAAAATTCTCTGTATTCTGTAATAAATAAGACGAGTAAAACAAAATCTTATATCAATGGAGTCCAAGCAGAGGGTTTTCTGGGTTCTCAAAATATTGTAAGGGCAAATTTTTTGGATAAAAAGATAAACTCTTTTGTTGCAGGTGATATGTACATAAAATTTTATAAGTACAAGGTATAAATATGTGTAAATTTGTCCAAGTTATATATAAACCTTCATTAAACCTGTTTTTAAATTTGCACTATATCCCAGATATTCAAAGGTGTTATTCTCAGTACTCAAAATATTTGCAAGATGATTTTGCAAAATTCAATGAAAATATTTGTTTTTATTTAGAACAATCTTTCCCTTTCTTTTGGGTTGTTTTGGATAATAATGATGATTTTATGGGTTTTGTTGCATTAGAAAATCCTTGTGGAGATGAAAAAACTCTCTATTGTGCTGAGCTTTTAACATGTTTGGATAAAAAGGCTTGGGGAAGTTTTTCTCGTTATAGTGCAAAAGTTTTTTTGAAGAAATGCTTTGAAGAACTTGGAATTTATAAAATTAAGGCTCTTGTATTTCCTGATAATTTTAGGGTTTCAACCTTATTAAAAACTTCTGGATTTCGGTATGAAACGACATTGAAGTCTGAAACTCTTAGGATGGGTAAACCGCAAGATATAGATATTTATGCAGTGTATTCAAAATAAATTGTAAAAATACTTTCCATTGTGAGAGAGTACAGAACGTCATACTGATCGAAGCCGAAGTATCTATAACGGGAACGTCGTGTTCCTTCCCCTCGGGGGGAAGGTTAGGATGAGGGGTTAACCATAACAAGTAAAGGAAAGGGGTAAATCGAGCAAGTAACGCTACGCCCCTCTCCAAGGGAGAGGGGAAGGGGAGAGGGGTTGATTTAATCAATCTTCGCAGGAGATTCTTCGGGTGGATTTGTTTGGCTTCATACAAAAATCTCTTGCTCTTCCCTCAGAATGACGTGGCTTGCTTGTTCCCTCCCCCTCGGGGAGGGGGGATAATATTCTTGTCATGCTGAGCGAAGCATCTCAAACTGTGAAACCCCAATCATCACACACTACGAAAATTAACATATGAGGTAAATTTATGAAAATTGAAAATAATAAATCCAAAAATCAGAATTTGTATAATGAACAAGTTTTGATAAACAATGTTATTGAAAAATATGATTACTATGAGCAAAATAGAACTTCTCAACTTTCTGATAACCGTTTAATTAGATATGCAATTTATAACTCTGACATCCCGAAAGTGAATGGTTGGGATGCAAATATTCAGCTCCCAGAAATTTATGAACTTGCACAAACTTTGAAATCTCATATTGTTCAAAATTTGTATTCTCATCCAGATGGAATGTTTGATGTTGCTGGGGTTGATGCAAAAACTCAATCTTTTGCAAATCGCCAAAAGGCAATGCTTGTGAATACATTTGAATCTATGAAAATTGAAGATGAGATGGAAAAGATTGTGGATTCTGTTGTTGAAACGGGAGAAGTAACTTTATTTGTTGGTTGGGAAACGAAAACTAAAAAGGTTAGGAGACCCTTGAGCATAGAAGAACAAATTGCTATTGGTTCAACAGAATCATTTATCGTTGAGGATAAAGTTGTTTATGACAATGCAAAGGTTAAGTTTATTAATTACGAAGATTTTGTTTTCGATAAAAATGGGGTGGACAATTGGGACAAGTGTTCAAAGATTTATAGAACTTATCAGACTATTGATGAGATTAAATCAAATAGGTCAAATAATATGTTAGCACCTGAAAAGCTGGAAATATTGAAAGGAGTGGTGGCTGGTAAAAATTGTAAAAACAATTCAAAAAATACAGATAGAAAAATTGAGGTGTTGGAATTTTGGGGAGATATAAATTTACCAGATGGAGAAGTTTTGAAAAATAAGTTGCTAGTTGTTGCGGGTAGAAGTGTAATTATTCGCTATGAAGATAACCCTTTTGTGATAAATCCGTTTATTCATGCAAATATTATTGAATGTCCCGATACTGGGCGTGGAATTTCGCCATTAAGGGTTGCTCTTATTTTGAATAATATTTCTTCCACAATTTTGAATAATCAACTTGATGCTTTAGCGTTGATGATGAATCCTCCATATTTAGCTCCAAAAGGATGTTTTAAAGGTCAACAAGATGTTTCTCCTGGAAAAATTATTGAATATGATTCAGCTCTAATGACAACTACTCCAACCCCACTATCATTTGACAAAGCTATGACAGGTTGGGATTTCTTGAATTATTTCAAATCAACTATCGAAAGTGCAACTGGGATATTCAAAAATATGTCAGGTAATGTTCAAGCTTATGATAGAACGGCAACAGAAATTAATTATTCTGTATATGGTCAAGAAGCAAGATTGAATATGATTTTAGAGTCAATAAATAGAAAGGTAATTGTTCCAATGGTAGAAAAAACTGCCGAAATAATTTCGAATTTTAGGCTTGGAACAGAGAGTATCCCAGTGTTAGATAATGGTTTAACTTGTTTTATTGATGTGGATGATGAGGTAAGAGGGGCTAATTATATTTATCGATATGGAGATAGAAAAGCTATTTTTGAAAGGAAGTCTAAGCTGAAAGAATTGTTTGAAGTTGTTCAGTCTTTTGCAAAAGTTGATGAAGTTGCATCAAAGATTAATTGGCTTGAGTGTTTTAAATTTGCACTTGAACAATATGGGATTGAAAATGCAAATAATTTTTTGACACAAGTGGAGGATAAGTCTATTGCTAAGTGACCCAGTCAATAAATTAAATGGGAAGAGATGTTACGTAATTTATAATCCGTCATACTGAGCGGAGTGAAGTACCTCTATTGATGTTCCTTCCCCTTGGGGGGCAATCCTAATGTGAAACTATATTTCCGTAACAATTATTCCCCTCTCCGAGGGAGAGGGGGTAGGGGAGAGGGTTTGATTTAACCACGTGATGTAAGAGATTCTTCGGGTGAAATTGTCTAGATGTATTCAAAAATCCGATTTGCACATCCCTTAGAATGGCGTTTAAAATTAAATAACAAATTATATAATAACTACCCCCTCCTCGAAATCAAAGATTTCGGTTCTCCCACAACATATGGGGAGGACAAGGAATTAAAATTAAATGAAAAAACAACCCCTCTCCCCATCCCTCCCCCTCGGGGAGGGAGAATAGAAGTCCATCGTCATACTGAGCGGAGCGAAGTATCTCAAACACTCAGTTTTATACGTAATTCTTCTCAGTTATTAAAATTTAATTAAAACTCATAGGAAATTATTTATGAAATATAAATTACTTGAAGCTCAACGAAAATTTTTAGAAATTCCGCACGATTATTCTTTGGATGTTGCGGTTTACCAAGGCGGTTATGGCTCTGGCAAAACTTTTGCAGGTTCATTATTGGGAATTCTTTTAGCATTAAAATTTGCTGGGATACGTGGGCTTGTTGGGGCCCAAACATACACTCTAGTTAGAGATACTACTTTGCAATCATATTATGAACATTTGGATAATATGAATTTTGTTGAAGATGTGGATTACAAATGGGTAAGTACTGAACAGAAATTGGTGTTTCGTAATGGCTCAGAAATTTTATTTAGGCATTTTGAAGAACCGAACAAATTAAAATCCTTAAATTTGGGCTTTGTTGAGATAGAAGAAATGTCGGATATTCCTTATGATACTTTTAAGATGCTTTTAGCTCGTATGCGTCAGAGAATTCCTAAAAAATGGAAGAATTTTACTTATAGAATTTTTGGGCATACGAATCCTGAAATGCAACGAGGATGGATTTATAAAACTTTTTTTGAATCTTCGGCTCCAAATTATCGAGTGATTTGTGCTCCGACAACTCAAAATATCTATCTCCCAGAAGGTTTTTGCTCTGAGTTGAAAAAGTTGTACGATAAAGGGTATTATGAAACTTTTGTACTTGGAAAAACTGGAAATTATACTCAAAATCTTGTTGTAAAAGATTTTTCAGATGAAAATATTCGAGATGTAAAATATCAAGAGAATTTAGACGTTCATATCAGTTGTGATTTCAATGTTGACCCTATGGCTTGGGTTTTGGCTCACAAGACGGAGGATAAAGTTTTTTATTTTGATGAACTTGTTCTTGAAAATACAACGACTTCAAAAACTTGTGATGAATTTTTTCGCCGTTATCCCAATCATAAAGGTCGAATTATTGTAAATGGCGATGCTTCTGGTGATAATCGTTCTTGCACGAGTGAATATACAAATTATGTAATTATTAAAAAACGTTTGGAATCTTATGGTTATGATGTGGAGATAAAAATAAAAGCTTTTAATCCTCCGATAAAAAATAGAATTGCGGCATTCAATGCGAAAGTCCGTAATGCAAATGGGGATATTGGTTTGTATGTTTCTCCTAAATGCGAAAAACTTCTTTATAATATCTATAATCTTAAATACGTTGAGGGCGGCTCAAGAATTGATATTCCTTCATATTCTCAAATCAAACAAGTACGAGAATTGAAATTTTTATCACATCCATTTGATGCGGCTTCTTATTTGGTTGATTTTTATTGGCCGATTGTATTGTAGGAAAGGAATTTGTTTTATGGAATCATTATTGTATTATTCCCCAGTTATTATTGTTGTTGTGGTTTTTCTTGTTCAACAACGGATAGTTGTTACTCCAGAACAATTGGAACGAAAACATCGTGAAATATTGTCAGATATAGAAAATCGTTTTGTGTCTATTCATAGTTATGAAGATTTGAAATCGCAATTTTCTGAAATAAAAGATAAAATTGACAAAATCTATGACTGTCTGATTTTGAAGTGATAGAAAAATGGCTATGAGTTTATAAGTTGGTTATTGCCGGTGTGGCAACGCCGACCTACTATCCACTTATCTAATTATCAAATTCTCATTATATTAACATTCCGTAAAGTAATTTTGAAAAACTTGATATTTGTGTTATTATTGCACTACAAGAATAGATTATCACTTTTAAAAAAGGGGAAAAATATGATTTCAGTAAACGATTTTAAAACAGGTTTGACAGTTGAATTAGACAACGGTCTTTGGACTGTTGTTGAATTTTTGCACGTTAAACCAGGTAAAGGTGCTGCATTCGTTAGATCAAAATTGAAAAACGTTATCACTGGTCAAGTTGTTGAAAAAACATTTAGAGCTGGTGAAAAAGTTGCTAAAGCTACTTTGGATAGACGTGAAATGCAGTATTTATATAAAGAAGGTACCGCTTACGTTATGATGGATAACGAAACTTATGATCAAATCCACGTTGAGGAAGCTCAAATTGGTAGCGGAATCAAATATTTAAAAGAAAATATGAACGTTATGGTTCTTACTCACGAAGGTAAAATCATTGGTGTTGATATTCCTGCTCACGTTGAGCTTGAAGTTGTTGATACTCCTCCATCTGAAAAGGGTAACACTTCTCAAGGTGGTACAAAACCAGCTACTTTGGAAACAGGTGCTGTTGTTAACGTTCCTTTCTTCGTTGCAAATGGTGACGTTATTAGAGTTGATACCAGAACTAATGAATATTTAGATAGAGTATAATTTTAGAAAGTTATACAATTTAGATAAGGAAATAAATAAATGAAATTTGAAACAGATTATATAGAAAAATTAGCAAAAGTTTTAGCAGATACAGGATTAACTGAAATTTCTTTGGAAGATGGCGAACAAGCTATCACTTTGAGAAAAGATGTTGTTGTAGCTCCTGTTGCTCCAGTTGTGTCAGCTCCTGTACAAGCTGCTCCAGCTGCACAAGCTCAAGCTCCTTCAGCTCCTGCTCAAGCAGCTTCTGAACCTGCTAAAAAAGGTACTCCAATTACATCTCCGATGGTTGGAACTTTCTACAAATCACCATCACCTGACGCTGATGCTTTCGTTTCAGTTGGTCAATCAATTAAAACTGGTGATGTTGTTTGTATCGTTGAAGCTATGAAAATGATGAACGAAATTAAGTCTGAAATCTCAGGTAAGGTTGTTGAAATTTGTGTTGAAGATGGTCAACCTGTTGAATTTGGACAAGTTCTTATGTATGTAGAATAATGATTTAAGGTATATGAAGTGAACGGTTTTTTAACTGTTCACTTCTTGCTTTTGATAAGGGATATTTGGAAAATGTTTAGAAAAGTATTAATCGCAAACAGAGGCGAAATTGCAGTTAGAATAATTAGAGCTTGTAGAGAATTGGGAATTCCTACGGTTGCTATTTATTCTCAAGCTGATGCTAACTCTTTGCACGTTAGATTGGCAACTGAAGCTTATTGTATTGGACCAGCCAAGAGTGCTGATAGTTATTTGAGCATTCCTGCGATTATGTCTGCTGCAATGGTGTCTGGTGCAGATGCTATTCACCCAGGATATGGCTTTATGTCTGAAAGAGCAGATTTTGCTGAAATTTGCGAAAAACAAGGTATTAAATTTATCGGACCAACAGCGGAAGCTATGAGAAAAATGGGTGATAAAGCTACTGCTCGTAAAACAATGATTGAAAATGATGTTCCTGTTACTCCAGGTACAGGAATCGTTAAAACTGTTGAGGAAGTTCAAGAATTTGCTCACAGAGTTGGTTATCCGATTATTTTGAAAGCTACTGCTGGTGGTGGCGGTAAAGGTATGAGAATTTGCCGTAACGACGAAGAAGTAGAATTGAATATGGAATTGTGCCAATCTGAGGCCAAAAACTTCTTTGGTAATCCAGATGTTTATTCTGAAAAATATTTGGAAAACCCTCGTCATATTGAAGTTCAAATTCTAGGTGACAGTTTTGGTAATGTTGTTCACTTAGGTGAAAGAGATTGCTCAATTCAAAGACGTCACCAAAAATTGTTGGAAGAAGCTCCTTCTCCTGCAATTGACGAAGAAACTAGAAAAGAAATGGGTGCTGCTGCTGTTAGAGCTGCGAAAGCCATTAATTACGAAGGTGCTGGTACTTGTGAATTCTTACTTGACCATGATGGTAAATGGTACTTTATGGAAATGAATACAAGAATTCAGGTAGAACACTGTGTTACTGAAATGATTTCTAGTGTTGACTTGGTGAGAGAACAAATTTTGGTTGCTTCTGGTGAAAAATTAAGCTATACGCAAGATGATATTCACTTGAAAGGTCACGCAATTGAATGTCGTATCAACGCAGAAAACCCAAGAAAAAACTTTATGCCAAATCCAGGAACAATTTCTGGTTACTTGGCGCCAGGTGGTTTTGGTGTAAGAGTTGATTCGCATGTTTACCAAGACTACACTATTCCTCCATATTACGATTCAATGATAGGTAAATTGATTTGTTGGGGTAGAACAAGAAATGAAGCTCGTCGAAGAATGTACAGAGCTTTGAAAGAATATGTTGTTACTGGTGTTGAAACAACAATTCCATTCCACCAAGCAATTATTGAAGATGAAGTATTTATGAGTGGAAAATTCAATACAGGCTTTATTGAAGATTTTTACAAACGTAAAGGTTTGAGTGAAGAATAAATTGAATAATATATAATTTAGATTATGAAGAACGGAACAGGCATTTTGCTTGTTCCGTTCTTTTGTATGAAATGAAAATTTATGTTATATAAAATGTGGGTCGGGGTTGCCACGCCGACAAAAGAGGGTGAAATTATATGAATTATAGACGAATTTATATCCCAAATTCAAAAGTATTTATAACAGTAGTAACAAACAATCGGGTTCAAATATTGAAAGGACGTGAAGCCTTACTATTAAGTTCAATTAAAGATGCTTCAAATTACTATGACTTTGAGGTTGACTGTTTTTCGATATTACATGATCATTTTCATTTGATATTATCAATGAAAAATATTTTAGATTATCCAAAAATTATTCATTCCATAAAATATAATTTTACTAAGAATGTCGGCGTAGCAACGCCGACCTACATAAAACAAGGTCCCCTTTGGCAAAATAGATATTTTGAACATTCGATAATAAACGAAGACGATTTATACAAACATTTTGACTATATCCATTACAATCCAGTAAAACACGGTTATGTTTTAAAACCTCTAGATTGGGAATATTCAAGTTTTAAAGATTTTGTAAAATTAGGGTATTATGAAAAAGATTGGTGCAATTTTGAAGATAAACACAAAATCAATAATTGTTCTTTTGAGTAAGGTTATGAATGTAGGTCGGCGTTGCTACGCCGACAAAAAATATGAAATTATATTCTATCTTTTTAATATATAATATATTTGTATAAATTTTAAAGAAAGTAAAATAAAATGATAAAAACATATGATGATGCTGTAAAATTATTAACTTCTGTTGGGAAGTTTCATATATCACTTGGATTGGATAGAATTTCTAAAATTTTAGATTTGTTAGGTAATCCGCAAGATAAATTGAATTGTGTTCATGTTGCTGGAACTAATGGAAAAGGCTCTGTTTGTGCAATTTTAGCTTCAATTTTAAAATCTGCGGGACAGAAAGTTGGGCTTTATTCTTCTCCACATATTTTTAAATATACAGAAAGAATTCAGATTTGCGGGAATAAAATACCTGAAGATGAGTTTGCAAAATATGTTTTTGAGATTTCAGATTTAGCAGATGAAAATAATATAGATTTGACTGAGTTTGAACTTTTAACTGCGGTAATGTTTAAATATTTTGCGGATAAAGATGTTGATGTTGTTGTATTAGAAACAGGTCTGGGTGGTAGATATGATGCAACAAATGTTATTAAAAGAAATTTGTGTTCAATAATAACTCACGTGGATTATGACCATATGGAACGCTTGGGAAATACTATTGATAAAATTGCATCTGAAAAAGCTGGAATAATAAAACCAAATTGCCCTTGCATAGTTTTTGAAGGTAGAGAAGTTTATCGTGACGTGACTGATAAGTTGGGTTCGCTTTTATTGATGGTTGCTCCGTTTGCTCCAACAGATGGACTTGCATTGAAAGGCTTATATCAACAAGAAAATTTATCTCTTGCACTTGCTTGTATTGAAACTATTTTTCCAGAAATTTCGAAAGATGAAATTGATGAAGGCTTACGTAATGTTAAACATATATGCAGATTTCAATATATCCCAGAATTTAATTTAATCATTGATGGGGCTCATAATCCAAATGGTATTGCATCCTTAAAGCAAAGTTTGGATGCGTATTATCCTAATAAATATAGACGATTTATTTTTGGCTGTTTGAAAAACAAGGATTATGAACATATGGTTCAGTCGCTATTTGATAGTGGTGATGAAATTTATTTTTATCATTTCAAACATCAAAATTCTTGCACTGTGGAAGATTTGCAAGCGGTTTGCCCAATTGAGTCAAAAGAGTTGACTCAAGATACAAAAATTGATTTTAAGGATGATAAGTTAAATATAATTTGTGGTTCGTTTTATATGATTTCTGAACTTGTTGATAGGTTTGGTATAGATATAGAAGAGTAGTAATTTTTATATTTTAAATAATCCCCTCTCAAAGGACTCTGCCGAGCAAAACAATCCAGTGAATTGTTTTGTGAGATGTTTGGGGAGGGTTTGATTAAATAAAGAAATGTATATCAGAAACCCGTAGGTCGGCTTTGCTAAGCCGACAGATAAACTAATGTTCACTTTTTCTTTTTTATTTTGATGAAAAAAAGAATTAAAACCCTCACCCCTACCCCTCTCCCTTTAAAAAGGGCGAGGGAGAATAGTTATGAAAAGAAAAACACGAATGATTAAATGGCAGGGGCTTTGCCCCCGAACCCCCTGTTGTATTTGTCATACTGAGCGAAGCGAAGTATCACTGTTGTGTCCCTTCCCCTTGGGGGGAAGGTTAGGATGAGGGGTTAATCTGAGTAAGTAAGGCAATGCCCCTCCTCGAAATCAAAGATTTCGGTCCTCCCGCAGCATATGGGGAGGACAAGGAATTAACATTAAATAAAAAATCCCCCCCCCCTCACCCCACCCCTCTCCCTCAAGGGGCGAGGAAGAAGAATATTTGACCCCTCTCCTAACCTCAGCCATACGGCACGCAGTTTCACTCGACTCAACTCCGTTTCGTCGGTTCAGCTAGTGTCCCTCGGAGAGGAATGATGAACTATGTGTATGACAAAGACCCCTCTCCCTAACCTCAGCCATAGGGCACGCAGTTTCACTCGACTAAACTTCGTTTCGTCGGTTCAGCTAGTGTCCTCAAGGATAGGGAAAATGCTGTCGATTCAGCTAGTGTCCACAATGAAAGGAAGGAGGGTTTCTCTCAGCTATGCTTTTTTACCAGAAGCGGCAGATACTGCTTGAACTTTCTTCATCTTTTTACGTGATTCAATAATACTATCATTATTAAATCTAGATAGTTTTCTAGTTAATTTATCGTCTGTATTGGTTGTTTTAACGATATTTGCACTTGCATTGCTTGATGCCGCTGCAATAATGTTTGAATCATCCTTTTCTTCATTATCAGAAATTCGAGCGTTAATTTCTTCGTCAGAATATTCCTCTTTAATTATTTCAATCTTTTCATTATCTGTTAATGGTTTTTCTGCAACTTGAGATGCTGCAACTTTTGAAGGTGAAGTTTGAGAATTTTGTTTAGTTGTTTGTTCAGTATTATTTGTATCTTCAACTTCTTGTAAAGGAGTTATTTCTTTTGTTTGGTCAACAACAGGTTCTTCTTTTTCTGGAACTTTCACTGTTTTTGAAGTTGTAGTTTTTTCAGGTTTTTTAGTTGTTGTAGCTCCTTCTGCTGTTGCAGTTTGCATGTTTTCAGAAACTTCTAACTGTCCTATCTCTCTTAGGGTGTTTGTTGTTTCTTTAATTTGTTTTGATTGAGTTTTATTCGTTAATTTAGCTGATTTTACCGTAGAGTTAAAATCTTTTATGTTTTCGCCAACATCGCCACTTACTCCAAGTGAAATTTCGCCAGTGACAATTGCTCCTGTTCCTGCAACTGTTTCTTTGATGCCCTCTTGTACAAGTTTTGCACCCCAAGCCGCTGTTACAGGGTTTAAGCTAGCCATCATTGGAGTTCCAACTCCAATACTCAAAGCTCCTGCTGTTACTGTCATTGTTCCAGTAAGGGTTGTGTTTGTCGCAACTGTTTTTGCATTACTATTTCGTTTATCCAGAGCTTTATTTTGTTTTTCTAACGTTTCTGTTGTTTTATCGTTTGAAGATACAGACTGTTTAAGTTTTATATTTTGAGAATTTGCTGTTCCCTTTAATTTCTCATCTGCATTTAATACTGTAACTATTTCATTTACAATAGCTTCTTGTTCTCCTTCTTTGTTGTCAACAACTGGTGTTTGAGGAGGATTCTTTTCTGTATCTGGAGTATCAGCTTTTGGCTCTTCAACAACTTGTTCAGAAGTTGATTTTACATTGTCTGCTTGTTGTTGTTTTATTGCTTCAAGTTCATTTTCTTTTGCTTCAATCTTTTTCTCGTTATAGTTATGTTCTTTTTCTGCTTTCTTTTCTTCTTTTTTAACGTTTTTAGCATTTTTTGTTGCTTTTTCTTGAGATTGAACTAGAGAATTATGAATTTCCTCAACGTTATTTTTGTTTGTAGATAAATCATTCATAGAACGAATGGTTGTTGCTGTTGCAGTTATTGACGGTGTAACTCCTACTGCTGGATTTACAGTGAAAGTTTTTGTTTTCTCTTGTTCAGGTTCTTCGGTTTTTGTTTCTGTTTCAGAGGTTGTTGTATCTGTTTCGTTATTGGATTTTGAAGTGGAATTGTTTGAACTTTTTACAGCTTCTTTTGCCTTTCTTGAATACTCTTTAGCAAATTCTTTGACTTCAAGATTTGAATCTTCTGTTAGTATTGCATCTGTTTCATTGCTTTGGTTTTCTAAATTTTTTCCAGCTTCCATTGAAACTGATTCAATAGAAAAAGAGTTTGTTTCAGATATTGGACTATCCAACGGCCCGCTACTAATTACACCTTGAACAGTGTATTTTTGCTGTTGAGTGTTGTATGTTTTGATTTTATTTGAAAGAGCTTCACTTGCTTGAATTGTTTCATCTGCAATTTTTGTATTTTCTGTTGTTTTTTCAGATAATCCACTCATTGATGAAAGAAGCTCATCTAGTTCTTTTTCATTAAAAGCTACTTCTTTTTTATTATTGTTATTGCTTTCAGAATTTATTGTTTTTGAAAGTTCATTATATCTATTTTTTTCAGAAGAATTTAGTGTTCCATTTTTATTTTTTGTGTCTAATTGTTTCCATTCTTTTGTAAGTTTTGAAATCTTTTCTAATTCATCTTTGTAAGTATTTTTGTTTTCAGATTGAATTTTTTTCGCTTGAGTTGATAATTCAGAGTATCTTTCAGCATCTTCTTCTGCTGTTTTTTGAGCAGATGTAGATTTTACGGTATATATTTGTGCGTTTTTTAATAGGGTATTGATATCTGAACTATTTGTGATTTCACCAGTTGACGTGTTATTATCATTCAATGCTTCGGATTCAATAATTTCATAAGATACAATATCAGATTCTTGTTGTGCGTGAGCCCATAACAAAACTTCTTGAGGTATTTTTACCCCATTGTTTTCCATCTGAATAATTTCTTCATAAGAATAACCTTGCCAGTTAGGGTCTTGGACTGCACACATTGCAGCATTTGTTCTTTTAGATTCGCTAAAATTTTCTACCATTCTTATATAAGAATCTCTGGAAGAGTAATTAAGGTAATATTCATCTGAATATTTGTTCCCATATTTAGCTTTTAAACGGCAAGCATTTTCAATTGTTTTTTGTGAATATAAGGCAAGTTTATCCTCTGGGATGTCACTAAGTGTTATCCCAGTTGTATTTTGAGAATAATCAATATTTAACCCTGTTTTTTTTGAATTGACTTTCACTATTTTTGCCTTATTACAATTGATAATACTATATTGTTGTCGGCTAAATAGTGATTAATCTTTAGTGTAATCGATGGATTTGTTAATTATTTTTACAAATTGTAACACATTAAATGTGTGCAAAAATAACCCTGTCTATTCCTGCTAAATCTTTAATAACTTGAATTTCTTTAAATCCATTAGTCTTTAATATCTCTGCAACATCTCGACTTTGCCCAATACCAAGTTCAAATAAAATATGGCCATTTGGATTTAAAAATTCGGGAGCTTTTTCAATTATTTTTTGATAAAATTCTAGCCCTTTGTCATCTGTTGTATATAAAGCTATTTCTGGGTCAAAAGATACCTCTTTTTGAATAGATTTTTTCATAATTGGGGGAATGTATGGAGGATTAGAAACAATCAAATCAAATTTTTCATCTTCTCGAATTTTATCGAATAAATCTGATTTCCTAAACATCGCTTTATTAAAAAGTTCAAATCTTTCCATATTTTTGAATGCAGTGTGAATAGCTTCTGTTGAAATATCTACGCCCATAACCTGACAATCTGTTAGTTTTGCAATCATGCACGCAATACATCCAGAACCTGTGCACATATCAAGGGCTATTTTGTAATTGTTATTTTTAATTAATTCAATAGCTTTTCTAACCAAAATTTCGGTTTCATCTCTCGGGATTAAAACATCAGAATTTACTACAAATTTTTCGCCCATAAAATCTGCAAAACCAATGATATGTTGGATTGGTTGATGAGTTTTTGCTCTAAGTTTTGCTTTTTCTTCTACGATTTTAAGTTTGTCTTCATCCAACTTTTTACCCATCAAAATATCAACCAAACTATATCCTGCAAAATGTTCAATTAGTAATTTTACTTCAACATTTGCTTCGTTTGGTTCAATCCCAGAATCTGTTAGTATTTTTACAATATCAGGTATTAGCATTCTTCATTTCCCGTTGTATCTATATCGATTTTGTAACCAGTGCTGTGTTCAGTGATAATTTTATCAATTATATTTCGAGCCTCAAGTTTTGACTCAAGTTCTTTTTTCTCAATCCCGTACTTTTTGCATAGCCTATCATAATAATAAAGCTGTTTTTTTGTTGGAGCTTCTTTTGACATCTTAACTTCTTGCAGAAACTTGCGTTTTTTCTTTTCAAATTCTTTGTTGGCTTCTATTATAGGACGTTGTTTTTCTTTGTAGTCATAATATTTTTTGCATTCTTTTAAATACTTGATTGAATCTGATTCAAACCATTGTTCATCTATAACCTCTGCCAAAAATTCAAATCGTGAACAGTTTAATTCTAAATAATATTTTTCATCGGCAACAAAACTTTCCCAAATTTCTTCTACTGACCAATCTGGAGATTTTTTGACTAATGCTCGGAGATAGTTACATAGTGCAGACTTTTGATTTTTTGTGAAATCTAAATAAATTTGTTTTTTAATTTCGTACATTGCAATTCAATTTTACAAAAAGAACCACATCTGGTCAAATATTTATTATCCCCTTAGAGAATGTTGTTTCCCTTCCCCTTGGGGGGAAGGTTAGGATGAGGGGTTAATCTGGCGAGGCACAGCAATACCCCTCACCCCACCCCTCTCCCTCAAGGGGCGAGGGAGAAGAATATTTGACCCTTCACTACAAAGAGATTCTTTAGGTAAATTTGTCTGTTTTTATTCAAAAACACTTACATGTTCCTTCAGAATGACGTATGTGTCTTCAAGTTGTTATTCCTTCTTCTACGCAAAAAATTACCCTCCATAGGAGGGTAACGAAGTATAATTATTTTCGGTCTTTCACAACCCGCACTAAAAACGTGCGTCTCGGTCCTCATAAAACCGTGCTACTCGTGCCTATCGTGTGAACAAGTCCTTCACTGAAAATTTGCGGGTTTTGTTAGACAGGCTAAAGTCCAGCAACTTCCGTTGGATAGGATTTGTTTGTCGAGTCGCCTGATGTTTTTCAGAAACTTCATTTTCTCTCGTCTCGATAGCGTCTTTAATTAATTCTAAGTTTTGTTCAGTCTTCTCAACCATGATTTTAATTGTACCTCGTTACATTATAATAAACAATTTTTGTAATAATAAATTGCTTAATTTGATATAAAAAATATATATTTGTTACATATCGTAACCTTTTATTTGAAAAAGTGTCTTAAATATTGAAACATTAAGAAAGATTTAATATTTATCTACTTGTAAAATAACTTTGTGCGTACGATAATATTGATGTTGAAGGATAGGACATGTCTAATATTTTAGTTTACGAACTTGATAAAAAAATATACATAAATTTGACTAATCGTTGTACTAACGAATGTATCTTTTGCCTACGACAAGACAAAGACGATGTTTGTGGTCAAGAATTATGGCTTGATAGTGAAGATTTTACTTCAGAAGATGTTATTGAACAGTTGAAAAAGTTTAATTTGTCTTCAGAAGTTATTTTTTGTGGGTATGGTGAACCTATGCTCAAATTCGAAGTTCTTAGACAAGTTGCTAAGTATATAAAAGAAACTTATCCTGAAATTAAAATTAGAGTGAATACAAATGGGCATGCAAACTTTATTTATAAGAAAAATGTTGTTCCAGAATTGGTTGGTTTAGTGGACGAATTTTCTGTTAGTTTGAATGCTTCAAATTCAGAAGAATATGATGAATTATCTCAACCTAAGTTTGAAAATGCTTATGAAGAAGTGAAAAAATTTATCAAATGTTCCGCTGATGCTGGAATTGAAACCGTAGCTTCTATTGTTGACGGTTATAAAGGTAGAAGACTTGATGTTGAAAAATGTAGAGAAATTGCTGAAAGTCTTGGAGCTAAGTTGAGAGTGAGAGAGTGGATTGTGAACGGGTATTCGTAAAAAGAGGAAAGTATTATGCAAGTACAAACTATCTCAAATAATTTTAATCAACAATCTTTCACTGGAGCTATAAAAATTTCTGATAACGTTGCTCCTAAAATTAGACAACAACTTGATAAAATTTTGAAGGATGTTGATATTTCTAAAAAACCTTATGATTTGGAAATTAAGAATGTACAAGATAATAAATTTTTATCTATCGTTTCTCAAAATCCAAACTCCCCAAATGAAAAATATACTGTTTTAGTTAGAGATTTTTTACAAAAATTTTCTATTTTGAATGAAGCAGTTGGTGATGCAATGAAGAATTTTAGAAAGCTTTCTTCAATGCCAAAGAAAAATTTTGAAAAGACAATCTAAGATAATAAAACTCACGGAAAAAGAAAGGACGAAAAATGAGTATTTTAGACAAAATTATGAAGCCAAAATCCATTGCGGTTATTGGTGCTTCTACCAAAGAACACACAATCGGTTCTGATATTATGAAAAGATTGCAGGAATACAAATTTAACGGAAAAATTTATCCTGTAAACCCAAAAGGTGGAGTTATTGAAGGCTTACAAGCTTATACTTCTGTTTTAGAAGTTCCTGGCGAAGTTGATTTAGCTATCATCGTTGTTAATGCTAAATTTGTATTATCAACAATTGATCAATGTAACGAAAAAGGTATTAAAGGTATTTGTATCATTACAGCTGGTTTCAAAGAAACAGGTGCTGCTGGTGCAGAATTAGAAAAAGAATTAGTAGAAAAAATCCACTCTTATGGTATGAGATGTGTTGGTCCTAACTGCTTAGGTGTTGTTAATACTCACCCTGACGTTAGAATGGACGGATGTTTCGCTGAATCTCTTCCAGAAAGAGGAAACATTGGTTTCGTTTCTCAATCAGGTGCTTTAGGTGGCGGTATTTTGAATATTTTGAAAGACTTAAACTTAGGTTTTGCTCAATTTATTTCAATTGGTAACCAAGCTGATGTTAACGCTGAAACAGCTCTTGAATATTGGGAAAATGATGAAGACGTTGAACAAATCCTTCTTTACATGGAATCAATTCAAAATCCAGCTAACTTTAGAAAATTAGCTTCTAGAATTTCTAGAAAGAAACCTGTATTAGCATTAAAAGCTGGTAGATCAGCTGCTGGTGCTTCTGCTGCTTCTTCTCACACTGGTTCATTGGCTGGTGCTGACAAAGCTGCAAACGCATTATTAAAACAATCTGGTGTTATCAGAGAATACTCTTTGAAAAACTTGTTTGCAACAGCAAAAGTTTTTGCTAACTGCCCAATTCCTCAAGGCGATAGAGTAGCAATTATTACTAACTCAGGTGGCCCTGGTATTATGGCAACAGATGCTATCAGTGAATACGGTATGCAAATGGCTAAAATTACAGATGAAACAAAAGAAAAATTAAGAAGTTTCTTACCATCTGCTGCATCAGTTAAAAACCCAATCGATATGATTGCATCAGCTCCAATCGAACACTACAAGCAAACATTGGAAACAGTTATTGCAGATCCTAACGTTGATATGATTATCACTATTTACTTACCATTCTTAGGATTGAAAGATATCGATGTTGCTCAAGCTTTAATGGAAATCAAAGCTCAACACCCAGAAAAACCAATTATTGGTGTATTCATGACTAAGAGCGAATTCTTCACAAAACTTTCAAATATGGATGTTAATATGCCATTCTTTATGTATGCTGAAGAAGCTGCTGATGGTTTGAACAGATTGAATCAACAAAGATTGTGGATGGAAAGACCAGAAGGTAAAATCCCTGTATTTGATGTTGACCACGAAAAAGCTAAACAAATTATCAGAAAATCAATTTCTGAAGGTAGAGCTCAATTAACAACTCGTGAATCAATCGATGTATTAGATGCTTATGGTATCAGAGTATGTAAATCTGGATTTGCTACAACTGAAGATGAAGCAGTTGAAATTGCAAATTCAATCGGTTACCCAGTTGTAATGAAGATGACTTCAAAAACTACATCTCACAAAACAGATGTTGGTGGTGTAAGAGTTAACATTCAATCAGAAGATCAATTAAGAGCTGAATATCAAGATTTAATTGCAAAATTAACAGAAAAAGGTTTAATTGACGGTTTGGAAGGTGTTATCATCCAAGAAATGGTTAAAGGTAACAGAGAAATGGTTTGCGGTATCGCAACAGACCCTCAATACGGACCAATGATGATGTTCGGTTTAGGTGGTGTATTCATTGAAGTTATGAAAGATGTAACATTCAGAATTGCACCATTAACAGACGTAGATGCTGCTGAAATGATTAAATCAGTAAAAGCATACAAATTGTTAGAAGGTGCTAGAGGCACAACTCCTGCACAAATGGATCAAATCCAAGAAACTTTATTGAGATTATCTCAATTAGTTCACGATTTCAGCTTCATCGATGAGTTAGATATTAACCCATTGTTGATTTCTGAAAAAACAGGTGAAGGTATCGCAGTTGACGGACGTATTAAAGTTCGTATGGAAGAAGCTGAAAAAGCTTTAGTCTCTGCTTGTGGTGCTTGCAGTGGATGTTGCCACTAATTTTAGTTTTTAACTAATAAATAATAAAAGCAGTCTTTATTTTTAAAGGCTGCTTTTTTCCTGTAAAAAAATTATGTTCCTTCCCCTCGGAGAGAGGTTTGGGGTTAGGATGAGGGGTGAATCTAAACAAGTACAGCAATTCCCCTCTCCTTTGGGAGAGGGGGTAGGGGAGAGGGTTTGATTAAATAAAGAAATGTATATCAGAAACAGGTAGGTCGGCTTTGCTAAGCCGACAGATAAACTAATGTTCACTTTTTCTTTTTTATTTCGATGAAAAAAGAAAAAGCAGAACCGAAAAAGAAAAACACGAATGATTAAATGGCTCGAGTCATCAGGGGCTTTGCCCCCGAACCCCCTGTTGTATTTGTCATGCAGGGCAAAGCGAAGCATCTAAAGCAAGAATGTAGTGTTCCTTCCCCTTGGGGGGAAGGTTAGGATGAGGGGTGAATCTAAACAAGTACAGCAATTCCCCTCTCCTTTGGGAGAGGGGGTAGGGGAGAGGGTTTGATTAAATAAAGAAATGTATATTTGAAACAGGTAGGTCGGCTTTGCTAAGCCGACAGATAAACTAATGTTCACTTTTTCTTTTTTAATTCGATGAAAAAAGAAAAAGCAGAACCGAAAAAGAAAAACACGAATGATTAAATGGCTCGAGTCATCAGGGGCTTTGCCCCCGAACCCCCTGTTGTATTTGTCATACAGGGCAAAGCGAACTATCTCAAACAAGAATAAACCTTTCTTCTTATGGAAAAACTCAAAACCCCTCCTCGAAATCAAAGATTTCGGTCCTCCCACAATATATGGGGAGGACAAGTGATTAAAAATTAATTAAAAAATCGACCCCTCTCCCAGCCTCAGCCATACGGCACGCAGTTTCACTCGACTCAACTTCGTTTCGTCGGTTCAGCTAGTGTCCCTCGGAGAGGAGGAAGTGTTTCTCAATTTTCGTCAAACTGAGTAACGCAAAGTATCTCAATCAATCCTAGCAAGCGACTCTTCTAGTGAATATATCGGTTATATTCAAAATTTACCATATAATATCATCTGTTTGAATTAGTTTAAAACTTGTGTGCTATGGTATAATTTCGGTATGGAATGTCCAAAATGCGGTGCTGAAATTGATAAAAGTGCAATGGTTTGTCCGAATTGCAAAAAGGTCTTGAAAATTGTTTGTCCTGTTTGCCGTACGGTTAATACCAAAAATACCTGCCGAAAATGCGGGGAAATTTTGGTTGTCAAATGTTCAAAATGTGGGAAAATAAATTTGACCAAGCATTCAAAGTGTGTAAAATGTGGATATTCTACTGAAAAAAGTGCAATTCAAGGGGAATCTAATACAGAAGATTTTGCTGTTTTAAAAATTGAATTCCCAAATTTGGATATTGTTAAAGCAAAGCTCGGTTCAAATCAACTTTTGACAAAGTTTAAAGCCAATCTTGACAATATGATTTTGAATTATATGTCTTCTTTGGGTGTTCGTCTGCAAATCGTTAAAGATAATACCTATATTATCAGGTTTAACAATGTTTATACCCTTTCTGCTTCTGCAAATTCAGCTATAATGTCTTCAATTGAACTTGCGAATATGTTTACTCGTCTGAATGTTAAACTTCTACGTAAAAAGGGTATTGGGTTGAAGTGTAATTTGACTATCTTAAAACGGAATGTTGAAGATAATCCTTATGATGTCGCAACTGGTTTTCAAGCGGATATGGTTCAAATTTCAGATAATATCGAAACAAAAGCTCTGGGTTATTTTCAATTGATGACCGATGAAGATTTTTATGAGTATTACAACGATAAATATAAATTGGAAACTTTAAATGCAGTGTTAGTTAATGGAAAAATGAAACAGTTCTATGAAATTAATCTTTCCGATTTTATAAAAATAAATGAGTTTGTCCAAGAATCTGTAGAACTTTCAACCGATGAAGAGATAGAGGTTCCAAAATTTGTACAGTCCGCATTAGTTGATCAAGAAAAAATTACAAAGCAAACTTTAGATGATGAAAATAATGTTTCTGAAGATGAATTGTACAGTGGAGAATTGATAAATTTTGATGAAGTTAACTGCGCTTTTTATATGACCGAAAATATTCGTGTTTTAGATAACGTAGTTGATGTTCTTCAAGAAGTTCCACGTGGAATTTTGGCAATAAAAGGTTCTAATATGTACCAGCCTTATACTCTGCGTTTATTGTCTGCTGTTGAAGAAACAGGTATTTACAATGATATTATTCCTGTTACTTGTCATGATGGGATGAAATATGCCCCGTATTCATTTTTTAAAGAATTGATTTCTACAATTTTTGAATATGCTGTTTCTCAAAAGTTGTTTGATACAAATGATTTTTCAATGTTTAACAATATTGATTCATCTGGTTTGGTAAAGGATTTGATTACTTGTAATCAGAGAGAAATGAGAAATTTTGAAGAAACTCGTGATGAATATTTCCAAGTTTTTGCTCGTCTAATGGAGGCGATCCCAAATTCCTTAATTTATATTGAAAATTTTGAAAAAGTGGATTCAAGTTCAATGTTAGCATTAAGTCAACTTTTTGACCATTTTGAAGATTTTAGTGTAAGTTATTTAATTACGTATGACAAGGATTATGCACTGCACAAAGAAAATCATTTCTTGTTATCAAGACCTTATTATACCGAAATTACATTGAAGCCATCTCCTTTTGAAGGAATTATTGCATCAAATAAAGAATTTTATAAAAATGTTTTAAATGATTTCTATTTTCAACGTATTGCGAAATATGCTTGCGGAAGCACGTTGTTTTTAGATTTTGCTATCCAATATTTATTAGAATCTGGAGTTTATTCTTTGACTCAATATTCAATTGTAATGGTTAATCCAAAAACTATTATGATTCCATCAAGTTTGAGCCAATTGATGAAACGCCGTTTGAATTTGTTGAAAGATGATACTCGAGCAATTAAGTTTTTGACAATGGCGGTGCTATTGGGTACAAGAGTTGATGAAAAGACTTTAGAATCTTTTGGGTTTGCAAATTGGAAAGTAATTGTTGATAAGTTGGCAGGCATGGGGTATGTATTCGCTTATAATAATTGCATGTATTTCTCTAATTACGCTATCTTGAGAGAAAATCTGCTGGATATTTTAAAGCCAGAAGAATTGAAAAATATCGCAAAAGAATTGTTAGAAATTGCATTTGTTGAAGGTATGGCAAGTCCTGTTAGAGCGAACCTTTATGAAATGATGGATTTGAATGAACAAGTTATTTATGAATGGGAAAGTTTAGCAAATATAAATCTTTCTATGGGTGATTTTTCTTCTTATTTAAATTGTTCTGGCGAAATTATTAAGTGTCTTGATAAATACGCTTCAAACTGGTCACAAGAGGAGCTTTCTCAATATAAAAAATCTATCTATGAAAATATTTCAAATAATATGTTTGAATATGAGCCAAATGAAACACGAGAAATTGCTGAAAAAACTTTAACGAGTTTGAAAGATAATAACAATATTACCAGTTTTATTGAACTTGGAACAAAAATGATTCAAGGTGCATTTTATAACGGTCAATATTTGTATGCCTTAAATCTTACTCATAAAGTTTTATCTGTGATGGATGGAGTTTCTCTTGACCCAACGGCAGAGAATTTTAGTTTGCACTTTTTAATTCTTTCTATGGTGCATATTAAAATTTTGTTTAATATTGGAGCATATGATGATTGTTTAGATATTGGTTATAATGTATTAAATGCCTTGGATTTAGGAAAAATTAACAATATTCAATTCTCAATGCTGACGATTGACGAATTCAAGGAAATGCTTGTTGAATGTATTGCTTGTATAGCAATTTCAGATGTTGTTTCAATGAAGGAAGATGTGAGCGAATTCTTGGATATTTCTAGCAAATTATTTGATTTTATTCCGCAAGAATTTTCTTTGTTTATTCAATTGCAAAATTTATTGAAGGGGGAAAATGTTCAACTTCCTCCAAAACCTCCTGAAGAGAATGTATATACCGCTTCTATTTATCACATAATAAAAGCTTATGCTTATTTTCGAAATAAGCCGATAGAGTTTGCGAAAGAAGTTTATAAGACAAAACTCATTGCAAAAGATATGGGATTGTATAAGTTGGAATTGTTTGCGGATTTGCTTGTTGGGTATTCTTATGCAAGGTTAAATTCATTCAAAAAAGCATCCGCTATTGTATATCGTGTAATTATGGATGCAAAAGAACACGGTATGAATTCTATTGAACATATTGGTTGGTATGTTATGAGTATTTTGGATATTGCTCAAGGAAAATTTGATATTGCATATGGAGTTTTGAATAATTCAACTATCTTTATGGAAAAAACTCCAATTAGTGAATACTTAACAATGCTTGATAAAGTAAATATGTATAAAGTTTTAATGGCATCTAAAGAACCTGAAAAAGCTCAAATTTGTATGAATCAAGCTGTATTAATTGTTCAAAAATATGGATTGAATATTAATCTAAATATTGACATTGAAAAACTTATGGTGGAAAATCAAAATGCAGAGGTTGTTCAGAAATTTAAACCAGAAAATACAACCCCTAAATTACAAGAAGAGAGCTTATCAGAAAAGGAAAATATAAAGATAGACACAAAAACTTCGCCAGAAGAAGATAATTCTTCTGATGATGGGTTTGTAAATCCCGAGGACTTTTTCTCTTAAGCAAAAGGGATAAAACTTATGTTCGGAAAGAGAGGAAAAATGAAGATTTTATTTGCGTCTGCGGAAGTTGCACCATTTTCAAAAGCAGGTGGGTTAGCTGATGTTGTAGGAAGTTTGCCCAAAGAACTTGAAAAAGATGCTGAGATTGCTATTTTTACTCCTCTTCACGGTTGTATAGATAAAGATAAATATAAAATCAAAGAACTTGAAAACTCTGAAATGTGGTTAACTTTTGGCAATCAGCCACATAAATTTAATCTTTATATGGCAAAACTTCCAGATACAAAAATAAATGTATTTTTTATTAAAAATGATTGGTATTTTTCTTGTTTTAAGGAAGTTTATCCAAAATATTTAGATCCAAGATATGAACATGAAAGATATATTTCTTTTTCTCTTGCGGTTATGGAGTATGCAAAGGCTTTGAATTTTAGAGCGGATGTAATCCACGCAAATGATTGGCATACTGCTATGCTTCCATTATATCTACATTCTAATTACAAGTTTGATGAATTTTGGAAGGATACAAAATGCGTTTTTGAAATCCATAATCTTGCATATCAAGGAATTTGGTTCCAAGATGTTTTGGATTTTGCAAATATGAGAAAAGATATTGTTTATAATCAATGGGGTTGTGAACATTATGACCGTGTAAACTGGATGAAAGGTGCAATTCAGTATGCAGATAGAGTTGTGGCTGTTTCTCCTACTTATGCAAAAGAAATTTTAACTCCAGAATATGGAGAGAATATGGATTATACATTGCGAGGGGTTCAATATAAGCTTCGTGGAATTTTGAATGGTATTGATTATACTGTATTTAATCCTAAAAAAGATAAGGCTTTGGCTAAAAATTATGATGTTAAATCTTTGGATAAAAAAGAAGAAAATAAAAAAGCTGTTTGTAAATTCTTTGCTATAAAATACAATCCAGATAGACCTTTGATTGCTTTAATTTCAAGATTGGTAGATCAAAAAGGTATTGATTTAATCAGAGATATGCAATATGAATTGCAGAAATTAGATGCAGATTTTATATTTATGGGTAGTGGTGATAATAGTTATGAAAATCTTTTCATCTGGTTATCAAATAATACTCCAAATATCAGAACGTTTGTTGGTTATGATGCAAAACTTGCAAATTTAATTTATGCAGGTAGTGATTTCTTCTTAATGCCATCAAAATTTGAGCCTTGTGGATTGAGTCAATTGATTGCAATGCGTTATGGTAGTTTGCCAATTGTTAGAGCTACTGGAGGGTTGGAAGATACTGTTACAGGGTATCCACTTGATAATTCCAATGGTTTCAAGTTCTGGAGTTATAATGGCTGGGATATGTTGAATGCGATTAAATGTGCATTGTATGTTTATGGTGACAAATACGTATTCAATGCAATGCGAAAATCTGCAATGGAAGCTGATTTTTCTTGGAAACGTAGCTCAAAAGAATATATGAATATGTATAGAGAAATTACTGGAAAGCAGTAAGATTTAGAAATATAATTCATTCTTGAAAAAATTAAACCCCCTCCTCGAAATCAAAGATTTCGGGTCTCCCACATATATGGGGAGAACAAGGAATTAAAATTTAACGAAAAAATCGCCCCCTCTCCCAACCTCAGCCATACGGCACGCAGTTTCACTCGACTCAACTCTGTTTCGTCGGTTCAGCTAGTGTCCCTCGGAGAGGAGAATTGGTTTGTCAAATTTTGTCATACTGTGTGGAGCGAAGTATCTCATGCAGGAATATTGTGTTCCTTTCCTTTTTGGGGAAGGTTAGGATGAGGGGTGAATCTGAGTAAATGCAGTTAGCCCTTCTCCCTTTTTGCGTGGAATAAATTAATTCCCTCTCCTTTGGGAGAGGGTAAGGGTTTGATTAAATAAAGAAATGTATATCAGAAACACGTAGGTCGGCGTTGCCACGCCGACAGATAAACAAAGCAACTTGGGAAATGTTGAACATCATTCCCTCTCCAAGGGTAGAGGGTTAGGGAGAGGGGTTTATGTTCACTTTTTCTTTTTTATTTCGATGAAAAAAGAATTAAAACCCTCACCCCTACCCCTCTCCCTTTAAAAAGGGCGAGGGAGAATCGTTATGAAAAGAAAAACACGAATGATTAAATGGCTCGAGTCCTCAGGGGCTTTGCCCCCGAACCCCCTGTTGTATTTGTTATACTGAGCAAAGCGAAGTATCTCATGTTATGCTCGTTAGGATTAACCCCTCACCTCAATCCTCTCCCCAAGGAGAGGAGGACAGATATTAATCAGCCATACGGTACGCAGTTTCACACAATTAAATTTTGCGTTCGGTTCACCACCTCACCCTACCACTTTCCTTTGGGAGAGGAAGGAAGAACTATTCGTATTGCAAAGAACCCCATAACTAAAATTTAAAATAAAGTTTGTTGGTTGGTATCGAATTTCCCTGTTTTATATCCCAAATGCCTATATCCAGCTGGCGAAACTTTTCTGCCTCTTGGTGTTCGTTGAAGTAAGCCTGCTTGAAGTAAAAATGGTTCGCATACGTCTTCTAGCGTTCGTACGTCTTCCCCAATGGCTGCGGCAATTGTTTCAATGCCCACTGGTCCACCTTCGTATTTTTCTATAATTAGTTTCAACAAGCATCTATCTGTTGTATCAAGCCCAAATTCGTCAATTTTTAATATATCAAGTGATTTATTTGCAATGTCTTCTGTGATTTTTCCATCGTGTTTAACCAAGGCATAGTCACTTACTCTTTTTACTAATCTATTGGCAATTCTAGGAGTGCCTCTTGAGCGTCTTGCAATTGCTAATGCTCCTTTTTCGTCAATTTCAATTTCTAAAATTCCAGCCGTTCTTTTAATAACTTGTGCAAGTTCTTCATCTGTGTAAAATTCAAGTCTATGGATAATTCCAAATCTATCTCTCAATGGTCCAGATAGTTCTCCCGCTTTTGTTGTTGCTCCAATAAGGGTGAATTTTGGCAACGGAACTCGAAGCGTTTTTACGGTTTGACTTTTGCCAGTTGTCATATCTAGATAAAAATCTTCCATTGCAGGGTACAAAATTTCTTCAGCGACTTTATTAAGTCTATGAATTTCGTCAATAAATAAAATTTCTCCCCCTTGAAGTGACATTAAAATCCCAATAATATCTCTAGGTCGTTCAAGTGCAGGGGCAGAAGTGATTTTTATTTCAACTCCCATTTCTTGGGCAATAACCCCAGCAAGAGTGGTTTTCCCTAACCCTGGCGGCCCATAAAAAAGCAAGTGGTCTAATGGCTTTTCTCTTTTTTGTGCGGCTTTGATTGTGATTTTTAAAGTGTCTTTCAATGCACTTTGACCAATGTATGTGTCAAACGATTTCGGACGGATGCAATTTTCAAAATTCTTGTCGCAATCCACGGCTTCTGGTTTTACAACAGGATTTTTTTTCTCAATTTTTGGCTTTTCAAAATCATTATCGTCTGCAATAATACTCATAGCTAAATAATATCATAAATTCAGCGTTTTGAAAAATTTTTATGGTTTAATTCTTTCTGCAAATGAAAGAATTGTTGAGTAAAATTGCTCTTTGTTTTCGCTGATGAAATCCATTCTATCTTTGAGTTTTTTAGTTGTATATCTCTTATTATTGATTGCAGAATTTTTGATTGATTCTCCAATTTCTTTCAAGATTAGTTCCATTTGTTTTTTTGCATCTTCTTCACTAATAGCAGAAATGTCGCTATTTTTATCCATGATTTTTTGAATGTCTTTTAAACAAGTTAAGTTCATAAAATATGTAGTTTCTGCTTTCAACAAGTTTGTATTGTTTTGGTTTGCAATAATTCCGTTGTCAGACATAATTTTTAATGCAACATCATTTACATCTTTAAAGAAGTTTCCACCCGTAACAAGATTTGTATGTCCGTTATAAACTTTTTCATTTAATCCTTTTGTTACAAGTTCTAGTGCTTGTTTTTCTGTCATTCCTTCTGGAAGATTTGCTTCTCTCAATAGAGATTTTGCAATTCCTTTTGAATTCCCGATAAAGTAATCTAAGTGATTTAAAGCATTGTCAATTGCTTCTTCTGGGGTATATCTCAACACGTTCCCTGTATCGATAAATGTGAAAGGCTTTTCTTTATCTGCAAGGTTGATGAAAATATTTCCAGGGTGAGGGTCTGCGTGCATAACTTTTTGTCCTTTAGGAGGAACAGAAAGCAACTGTTCAAAAAATACTTGGAAATAATTTCTCATCAAGTTCATAGCTTCTCTTGAAGAAATTGTTTTATTTTCTTTCAACATTTGGTCAATAAATTCATTGAATTGAATTCCTGGGGCTTTTTCCATTACATAGATGTTATCTTTTACTTCAATAGGTTTAACTGCGTGATAATTTCTTGCGTTTTTACCTAAAATTTGAGTCGCTTCCATTTCTTTTGAAAGGTCAACTTCTTTTGACCAAGCATCAAATAATGAATTTATTTTTCTCACTGTGAAATCTGTTTTTTCTTTATCATCTGTTGAATTTTGTTTTACTAAATCGATAAATGCTTTTCTATCGTTTTCAATTTTTTCAGAGGACATTCCTTTTTTCAATAACTTGATAACAACTTCTTTTCCTGTGGTGTTGTCTTTAGCGAGGAATGTTTCTGCAACTGTACCAACTCCAAGAGCTTTGTCATTGATGATTGTGTATTTGTCGCCGTAAGTTTTTGAAATGAAATCTTGAGCTTCTTCGATTGTTCGTGATTGAGGGCAGTCGCTTTTAAATCTGGTAATAATTGTTGAAATTTCTTTTGTATTAAGTTTAAAGCCTCCAAAATTAATTTCTTCTTTCCCTAGCATTCCAAGAATGTTTTCAGGAATTGTTTGGATAAATTTTGGCAAGAAAATATTTTTTGCTTCAATAAGTTGCATTTTTTCTTCAATAGATTTTCCGCTACTAAATATATCCATTACAAATTTAGGGTCATTAAGTAGAAGTTGAGCTTTAGATTGCAACATATTAAAATCTGAATCAATAGAAACTTTTTCAAATGGTTTTAAATCTTTAACATTTTTCAATGCCTTTTCAATTGCTTTATCCCAATTTCCTAATGATGTGTGTAATTTTCTTGCTTTGTATGCAACAGCTCCTGTTGCAACTGCTTTAACTGCTAAATTATCTTTTTGTTTTTCTAAGAAATCTTTTGTTGATTTTTTGTCATCTGTTTTTACAAACATATAACGTTGAAGTGCGTTTTCACCCATCACAAGAGGAATTCCTAAAATCGCACCTTTCAAAACTGCAACTGGTGCTAATGCTCCATCAATTGCACCTGTTAAATTATCTTTCCAGAATGTTTTGTTATCTTTCTTTTCATTTTTGTTCAAATAAATTCTATCAATAAATCTTAGGGTTGGTTTGATAGATATTCCCGTGAGAATGGCTGCGGCTGTTCCGATAGGACCTGCAACTTTTGCTACATCAAATTTAAGTTTTACACCTGTTAAAAATGGAGACGCAAATTTCGCACCTTTTTTCGCCATTGCATAAGCTCCAAAAGCTCCCAAACCAGTTGCACTATCTAGGACTAATTCAGTTGCATCTCTTTGGGTGTATTGGAAATCATCAAGGTATTTGTTTACAGTATTATAATCAACTTTCCCAGCTTTATAGTCTTGAATCATTTGAGTAGCTTTTTTGCTATTTCTACCTACTCCAATTGCTGATTTTGCACTATCAAAACCTTTGCCAATAAGTCCCTGTCTTCTAGTTATTTTATTTTTCTTTTCAGTTAAATCATTTGAAAGTTTGTCTGTAACGAGCAGTGAATTGCTGTAAGTTGGGGTAATTGTATTGTTCATGTCTTTTCCTTGTTTGAGTTTCCATTGTTACAAATCCTGTAAAGGTTTATATTTGCCCAAATAATGGGTGATTGTTACGAAAGTTTATAAAATTGCCTGTTGAATTTAGTCGCTAGGGATAACAAAAAGACACTTATGAATAAATTTTCAAGCTACTTGTAAAAAAATCATTTATATTATATTATAGTTTTATAGATAGAAAAGTGAGGACTATTGAATGGAGCAAATAATTAAAGTAGCGTGGGATTTAAACGAAAATACAGATAACAGATACAAATTAGTTTATGAAATCGCTGAACTTGCTAAAAAAATTGTTGATGAAAATCAAGCGAGAAAAGCTCGTGAAGATTTTGGTTTTGAAGAAACACACGAAACTACTTATACAAAAGAAAATCCTGTTGAACACGCTTTGATGGTTAAAGCATCTGAAGCTGATGACAACAGATTGGTAGGATAATTTTAGAACTCAAAAAATACGCAAAACCCATAGGGGCTATTGCGTATTTTTTTTGAAAGTGGGGTTTATATGATAAAAGATACTTTAGATTATATTGAAACTTATACAGATGAATTTAAACCTGAAATAGGTATTGTATTAGGTTCTGGTCTTGGAGATTTGGCTGATGAGTATTGTGAAATCTCTATCCCCTATTCAAAAATCCCTAATTTTGCAAAATCTACAGTATCAGGGCATAAAGGTAATTTAGTTTTTGCGACTATTGGTGATAGAAAAGTTGTTATGATGCAAGGTAGAAGTCACTTTTACGAAGGACATTCTATGCAGGATATTACTTATCCTATAAAAGTTATGAAAGCTCTTGGCGTTGAAACTGTTATTTTAACAAACGCTGCTGGGGCAGTGAATAAAAGCTTTCGCCCAGGAGATTTAATGGTTATTACTGACCATATAAATTTCATGGGAGCAAATCCTCTTGTTGGTCCTAATGATGAAACCTTTGGCACAAGATTCCCTGATATGTCAGAAGTTTATAATAAAAATTTGATAAAAATGGCAGATGCTGCTGGTAGATTGCTGAAGATAGATTTGAAACACGGTGTTTATATCGCTTCTTCTGGTCCAAGCTATGAAACACCCGCAGAAATTCGTATGGCTAGATTTATGGGTGCAGATGCTGCTGGCATGTCAACTGTTCCAGAAGCAATTGTTGCGAATTATTGTGGAATGAAGGTTTTAGGAATTAGTTGCATTACAAATTACGCTAGTGGTGTTTCTTCTAAAAAACTTGACCACAAAGAAGTTATTGAAACTGCGGAAAAAGTTAAGGCTAAGTTTAAAGAACTTGTTAAATTGCTTATTAAAAATGTTTAGCTTCAGAGCGTACTGGTTGAGATGTTTTTCAGTATGACGAAGTAAATAAATTCCTCTTTGTTAAAGAGAGGTTAGTTGTGGTGTTTACATTTATGACTTCTTTTGTTTTTCAATAAATTTATCAACTTTTTCAGCCAAGTATGTTGAAAAGATTGGTAATACGCAATAGTAAATCCCTGCAAAGATTAGTGCTGGACGGAGAATGTTTATTCCCTCAATATATTTGTTGAGTTTTGGGTCTTTTGCGTTGATGTGTTTGAATTTTTCTATGAAATTTGTTGAACCTTTGGCTATCATTTTGTCTAGCCAATAGCCTCCTCCTAGTGTAATTGCCGTTGAAATTACATTATTATAAATTAGAGCTTTTTTACGATTTTCTTTTATTTTTTTGCTATTGTTTGTTTGAACGGCAAAAGAGGTTGTTAAAAGAATATCCGTCGCTGCTGTTATGTGTTTAGCAATATTTTTGTCTTTGGTTTCGTTTTTCTTTGCGAAATTTTGGAAATGTTTATTATCAATAATTTTTCCTAAAACCTTTGAAAGTTTATCGATATTACCTGTAAAGTTTAATTTTTCCTTTATTTCTCTATTTGATGCAGTAAATGGGGTAATTTGTTGTACCTTTTTTTCTTCTTTTGGATTTTGAACTTTTGTTTTGAATATTGAACCCATTAACACGGGGATAAGAGCAAGTGTTAGCATTGATTTTGGTATAGCTGTGAAAAATCCAGTGCTAAGTTTGATTATTTGTGTCATAAGTTTATAACTTCTGGAATCTGTTAATGTTCCAGTATTTTTTGTTAAATTTTCTATTGTTTTTTTATCAAGAAATTTTTCAGAATATTTGTCTATATTTTTTACCGCTTTTTCTATTGGAAGAGCTACGGCTTCGACTATTCCGAATTTTATAAGCCCAGAGCAGATTGAATTTGTTGCTGCATATTGTTTATTTTCTTTTTCTACTTTTGGGGTGGAAAAGATTGCAACTGGACGCATTACAAGAGATAGAGCCAAAGATGTTCCTGCACAGAAAGATGTTCCGTGATCAGAAATTTTTTCCAATGTTTTTAATACTGTTTTATTTTTTAATAATCTGGTAGTAAAGTTCTGCTGACTTATATTTTGTATGTGCATTTTTAAATCTTTCCCTTCCTCTAGTAGAACGCACACAAAGGTAAAAGTAAAATAAATTTTAGAAATCTTAAAATATTTCAATATTTATAATTTTATTGTAAAATACCTCTAATGAATGTCGTTGAATTTATAAGAAAAGAATTTTGTGGCTGGGGTAAATACGAAAGAGTCGTTTTCCCTGCTGGTATTGTTGTAATAATCCTGTTGTCCTTGTACATGAAAGATAGCAAAATTGCGTTAATTTCTGCGATTTGTGGGATTACTTATACTATTTTGGCAGGAAAAGGGAAGATTTCTTGTTACCTATTTGGTTTATGCGGAACATTATGTTACGCATTTTTGTCTTATAAAAATAATTTATTTGGGAATTTATGTTTGTATTTGTTTTATTATTTCCCCATGCAAATTTTTGGTATTTTTAAGTGGAAACAGCATTTGAAAGATGATAGTCAAGAAATCGTTAAAACTAAATTATCTACAAAAGAAAGGGTTGTTTACTTTTTAGTATCTCTTGTTTTGTCATTTATATTGTATTTAGTTTTGAAATATGTTAATGATCAAAGTCCAATGATTGATGCTGTAACATCGGTGTTTTCAATAGTTGGTTTGTTGTTGACAGTAAAAAGATGTATCGAACAATGGCATATATGGTTTGTCGTGAATGGGTTATCTACAATTATGTGGATAAATGCTTATTTGCACGGTTCAAATTGCTTTGCAACTGTTTTAATGTGGGCTACTTATTTTGTCTTGTCTATTTATTTTTTGCAAACTTGGAAGAAAGAAATTTAATTTTAAGACTAATTAATATTTTTGAATATATTATTTGAATTACAAATTGTTTTTGTTATCATGATAACAAAAGTAAGAGAAATTCATGGCTAAATCAAATAATAATACCCCAGTAAATCCGTATATTGTTGCAATGTCAGTATTGTTGCCGTCATTTTTATCACTTGCGGCTTCATCTGCAACCAATGTTTGTCAACCAAATATTGCGGGGTTTTATGGTGCAACACAATATGAAGCGAATACTGTAATTACTTGTTATATCATTTCTGCAGGGTTAATGCTTCCTGTTACTGGGTATTTGGTTCAACTTATTGGTAAAAAACTTTTGTTTTATTATAGCTTGTGGATATTTGCTTTAGGATGTTTGCTTTGCATTATTGCCCCAAATCTTCAAGCTCTGATTGGTGCTCGTGTTGTTCAGGGGGTTGGAAGTGGATGTATTTTACCATTGTGTCAAGCTATTTTGTTGGAAGTTTTTCCAAAAGAACAACGAGGAATTGCAATGAGCCTTTTTGGTGTAGCGGCAATGTTTTCACCTTTAGCAGGACCTTTTATGGGTGGATATTTGACTGATAATTGGTCTTGGCAGTGGGTATTTATCATAAATATACCTTTGTGTATGTTGTCATTTTTATTATTAAAATTGTTTGTTCCAGATGATAAACCTCCAAAAAGTGTGAAGAAAAAGAAATTTGATATTGTTGGATATATTTCAATTGTTATTGCGATGGCTTGTATGCAAATCGTTTTGGATAGAGGTCAACAGTACAATTGGTTTGATACTCCGTGGATTTGTTATTTGACTGGAATTTGTATATTCTCATTTATTTTCTTTTATGTTTGGGAATTAGAATATGATAATCCAGTAATTGATATTAGGGTATTTAAAGATAGAAATTTTTTGTTCGGGACAACAATAAGTTCTTTAATCAATGTTATGCTTTATTCTACATTGTTACTTGTTCCAATGTTTGTACAAAGTCTTTTAGGATATAGTCCTTCAATGTCTGGATTAACAATGTTTCCAAGAGCAATAATTTGTTTTGCTGGATTGCTTATAGTTGGTGCTATTTCAAAATATATTGAGCCAAGATTGTTAACCGTTATTGGCTTTTTGATTATGGCTATTTCAATACTAATGCTGACCGCTATGAATACAACTTCTTCTATGGAAAGTGTTGTTTTACCAAATATTTTATTATGTATTGGGGTTCCAGTTGCATTTGTACCAATTACGGCGTTGTCTTTTCAAACAATGCCCGCTTCTAAAAATGCTGATGCTGCTGCACTCCATGCCTTGTTCAAAAATTTGGTAACGGCTGTATCTACGGCGTTGTCTGCAACATTTATTGCAAGAGTTTCTCAGGTTCATCAAAATTATCTTGTTGGTGATTTAGGTTATCATAATGCGATGTTTAGATATAAATTGCTCGCTTTTACTAACAAATTTTTAATTCATTATCCTCATGTTGTTGCAGTAAGAAAAGCAAATGGACTTTTGTATAAACAACTTTTGCAACAAGCTAGGTTGGCTTCTTTTTATGATGTGTTTGCACTATTAGCATTCCTTTGTATTGCAATATTACCTTTATTATTCTTCTTGAAAATTAAAAAAGTAAAAAAGACGGGTTAGTTTCTAAACGCAGAATTTTTTAATTGATTAGAATGTTTGTTTCAAAAAAGGTGTTTGGAATATAATTAATTTAGTTGAATTCTATTCTCTTTCGGGATGTGGCACAGCTTGGTAGTGCACTTCGTTCGGGACGAAGGGGGCGCAGGTTCAAATCCTGTCATCCCGAATTTTTTCAAACTTGTAGCTCCGCAGGTTCTCACGAAATCACAATTCTAATTAATTGGATATTAAGAATTGTAGATTTCCCGATGTATGGCTGTAAGACTCATTCTTCATCAACAGCCACGCAAAATCCTGTCATCCCGATTTTTTACATAAGCACTCCACAAGTTTTCTCGAAATTGCATTGTTTTCGTTACAAATTTTACATTTTGACTTGCAAATATAGAAAATTCATAATACAATACTCTTAGCCGAAAGTTATAGGCTTTGGTATGCCTGTAATTTTTTAGTTACTACTTTAAGAAAAAGGAGAAGAAAATGCCAAAATTAAAAACACACAGAGCAGCTGCAAAGCGTTACAAAGTAACAGCATCTGGTAAAATTATGAAAAGACAAGCAGGTATAGGCCACTTGCTCCAACACAAGTCAGCATCTAGAAAACGCAGAATTTTCAAGATGGTTGGCGTTTCTGAGTCACATGTAGCATTGGTATCTAAAGAGTTACCATACAAGAAGTATTCAAGATAGGAGCATAGAAAATGAGAATTAAACGTGGTAATGCAGGTGTTAAAAGACACAAAAAAATATTAAAACTTGCTAAAGGCTTTATTGGTGCTAGAAGCAGAATCTTCAAAGTTGCTAATATTGCTGTTATGAAAGCTCTTAAATACGCTTACAGAGATAGACGTACTACAAAACGTAATATGAGAAGATTATGGATTGTTAGAATCAATGCTGCTGTAAGACAACGTGGTATGAGCTATTCTAGATTCGTAAACGCTTGCAAAAAAGCTAATATTGTTGTAAACAGAAAAATGCTTGCTGACTTAGCAGTTAAAGATCCAGAAGCATTTAATGTAATCTTTGAAACTATTTCTAAGTAAGTCGTTTCAAGATAAAAGTTAAAAAAGAGCGAAGATTTTTTAATCTTTGCTCTTTTTTTATATGTGAAAAATTTACCTAAGTGCAGATGTTGAAATTTTTATTTTTATCATTAGATAAAAAGTATGGTGTTTAATAGTACAAAAAATTATTATGAAATCCTCGGAGTTTCGGTTGATTCTACAAATGCAGAAATTAAATCTGCATATCGTAAACTCGCAAGAAAATATCACCCAGATATCAATAAAGATGAGGATGCTATAAGTATTTTTAAAAATATATCTGAGGCTTATGAAGTTCTTTCAAATGATGCGGAACGTTCTAAGTATAATACCTTGAAAGGATTTTTTAAATCAGAAAAAACATCAACTTCTTCTCAAAAAGCAGAAGAGATTTATAAAGAAGGTCAATCAAAAAATACTTCTTATCATTCTCAGTTTGAAAGTTCTGAAATAAAACAAAAAACTTCCCCTTCTCAATCTAAAACATCCAATAAAAAAACAATTTCAAAAGCTATTAAATTTTGGTTTGCACAATTAAAGCGAAACAAACGCAATCGTGATAATAAGAAACCTAGGAAAGGTGAAAATATTACAACTGATATTTCTATTACTCCAGATGAGGTGATTACTGGGAGTAAAAGGATTATTAATGTTCGCACCACTCAAACTTGTCCAAAGTGTTGGGGGCATAAGTTTGTAAATGGAGGAAAATGTTCAAATTGTGATGGTAAAGGAGAAATTGTAAAGACAAAAAAAATTACAGTAACTATTCCGAAAGGAATAAAAGATGGTGCAAAACTTCGCTTGAAAGGTGAAGGTGCAATGGGTAAAAATGGTGGTGCTTGTGGTGATTTGTATATCAATATAAAAATTGAAACAAAAACTCAAGTACATTTTGATAAGTTGAATATTTTTTATACTGTTCCAATTTCTCCATTTGAAGCTGCTTTAGGGGAAGAAATATCTATTCCTACCTTTGATGGTAAAATAAAGTTGAAACTTCCTAAAAACACTTGCTCAGGACAAAAATTTAGGATTGCAAACCAAGGTATTAAAAAAAATGGCAAGGTTGGTGATTTAATTATTTGCGTAAGTATTGAATTTTCTCATGATTTGTCAGAAGATGAAATTAAGTTGTATGAACGACTTAAGAATTTGTCAAAAGATGATGTGAGAAAGAATTTTGGATATGGAAGCTAAAATTAATGAAATATTTTCCTCTATTCAAGGAGAAGGACCCGTTGTAGGTTACAAACAATTGTTTATAAGGTTTTGCGGATGTAATTTGCACTGTGATTATTGTGATACCGAATTTCAACAAGGTACTTGTTTTTCTCCTCAAGAATTATATTCAAAAATTGTCTCAGAGTACGATTTAAGTACATTTCACTCTATTTCGTTAACGGGTGGAGAACCTTTAATTTCTGTTGAATTTTTAAAAGATTTTTTGCCATTAGTACAAGGTAAAACTAAGATTTATTTAGAAACAAATGCAACTTTGTTCGATAAGTTGCCAATTATAAAAGATTATATTGATATAATTTCTGCGGATATAAAATTACCGACATCCACTGGGAAAAATACTTTTGATTTGCATAGAAAATTCTTTGAAAAAGTTGATGGAGTTCAGACTTTTGCAAAAATTGTGTTTGATAAAAATATAACTAATGAAGAAATTGAAACTTGTGCAAATATAGGTAAAGATTTTGGGATAGAATTAGTTCTACAACCGAAAATGATCGGTGATAAAATGAGTGTAAGTTCTGATTTTTGCAATTCAATCTTGGATAAATTCTCGTCAATTTATCCGAATGTTAGGTTAATCCCTCAAGTGCATAAATTCTTGAATGTCAGATAATTATTTTGATTTAATTCCTTCTTGTACGTCAAAAAGCTCGTTTGCTTTTGTTAAATCTTTATTTGCACCATCAATATTTCCTTGTGCAAGTTTTGCACATCCTCTCATTGTGAATGCTGTTGCATCGTTTGGATTAAGTTCGATTGCTTTATTGAAATCTGCTTCTGCACCAGTATAGTCGTTCAAATCCATCTTGCAAATTCCTCTAACGACGTAATATGTTGCTTCTTTTGAATCAAGAGCAATCGCTTTGTTAAAGTTTTCTAAGGCTTCGTGTTTTTGGTTAATTGAACTTTGGATAGATGCTTTCCAGTAGTACAAATCTGGTTCTTTTGGATATTTTTTTAGGGCTTGATTACATTTGTCCAACGCTTGCATGTAGTTCCCACTATTGGCAAGAGAACCAATTTGGCTGATTGTTTCAATTGCTTCAATGTTATCTTTTGCTATTGCATCATTATTTATTCCAAAAACTAAACACAAAATTAGTACAAATGATAATAAAAATCTTTTCACCTCGAAAACTCCTAATATCTGTAACGGTATTAATTATAACGTATATTTGAACAAAATTCTAGTTAGATATAACAAATTTTAAACTTTATTTTGTTCATGGTAATATTAAATTATGTGTGAAAAAGGGATAAAATATTATATTAAGGAATTGATGACGATAGCAGCCCCAATTATTATGGGTAATTTAGGCTTCATATTGATTGGTGTTGGGGATGTTGTGATTGCAGGACGATATTCAACGGATGCTTTTGCAGCGATTAGTATTGCTACTGCTATTGTGAATTGTATTTTTACATTTGGGATTGGACTTATTTCAAGTATTTCTCCTTTATTGTCCAATTATCGTGGACAAAACAAATCTATTAAGAAATATTTTTATCCATCTATTAGATTTTCAATGTTGTTGGCATTGATAACTTCGCTTGCAATTGTTGCGGTTGTTCCGCTAATTCCTAAAATGGGATTTGAACAAAAATTAATTGCACCAGTTCAAGACTATATGTTGATTACGGCGTTTAGTACGTTCGGGGCATATTTGCATGCGTGCTTGAAAGAGTTTTTACAAGCTTATGAAATTGTCGTATTTCCGAATGTTGTGACTTTTTTCTGTGTATTTTTAAATGTTGTTTTGAATTTAACATTTGTATTTGGTGTTGGACCTATTCCTTCTTTAGGGGTAATAGGTTTGGCGATTGCAAGTTTGTTGGTTCGTTATTTTATGGGCTTTGCTTTGTTGATTTATTGCTTTATAAATATGACCTTTAGAAATTATAAGGAAAAGGAATATTATCAGAGTATGTTAAAAATCGGCATGCCAATATCTCTAGCTGTATTAGTTGAGTTTGTTGCATTTAACAGTATTGCTATTTTGATGGGTAGAGTATCTGGATTGTATGCCGCTGCTCAAAATTTGGTATGTACTTTAACAACGATTTCATTCATGGTTCCGTTTGCAATTTCTAATGCTATTGCTGTAAAAGTTGGCTTTGCAAATGGGTCAGATAATTATGAAGATTTGAAAAAGTACTCATTCTTTGGAACAGTGCTTTCTGTATCGTTTATGATTTGTAGTGCAATTGTCTTTACTTCATTTGCGCCTCATTTGGTTAGAATTTTCACTTCAGACGCTTCTTTAGTGAAAATTGCAGTTCCAATAATGTACATTTTATCTATATTCCAAGTGTTTGATGGTTTACAAATATCTCTTGCAGGGGTTTGTAAGGGAATTAAACAAACAAATGTTGTTTTATTTGCGAATTTTATAGCATATTGGTGCGTATCAATCCCATTGGGTTGTTTCTTAGCTTTTCACGTAGGCTTTATGTTGAAAGGTTTTTGGTGGGGATTGGTGTCAGCAGCATGTTTATTGTGTATGATAATGCTTGTAAAATTGAAAAAATATTTTAAGCCAGTTCATCAATAAACTAAAAACAAGAACCTTAAAAATAGTTCTTGTTCCTTGTTTGTGGGGTATTTGTAATTATATATTGCCTATCAAAATTTATAATACGAAAAATAATAGAGTAAACATGCAACCTAAAGATGCAGCACTGAATAGAAACCAAGTGTGCATTACAGGGTGTTGATAAGACCAAATTTCTTTAATTGTGCTAGTTGCGTTAGAAATAGTTCGCATGTTTTATTCTCCAAAAAATAACCTAATGTTTTATATATTCTATTCTCCATATTTATCAAAAATAGACATCACCTATTTGGTTGATTATTAATTTCGTTTAGCTTATTATTGACTTATGCGAAATGTTGAATTATTGATGCCAGCTGGCAATTTGGAAAAATTAGAATATGCTGTAAGATATGGTGCAGATGCAGTTTATCTTGGAGTTGTAGATTTCAGTCTTAGAGCAATGAGAAAAGGCGAAATTATTACTCTTGAAAATCTTAAAAGAGCAATTGATTTGGCTCATAAGTTAGGTGCTAAAGCTTATTTAACACTTAATATATTTGCATTTAATGAAGATATTAAGCACTTAGAAGAAAGTATGGATATAATCAAAGATGCTAATCCAGATGCTGTTCTTGTAAGTGATTTTGGAATTTTGAGATTGGTAAAGAAATATTTACCAGATGTTGATATTCATATAAGTACACAAACTAATATTTTGAATTATGAATGTGTAAAATTCTGGCAAGATATGGGTGCAACTCGTGTTGTTCTTGCTCGTGAATTATCAATTCCAGAAATTGCTGAAATAAAAAAACAAGTTCCTAATATGGAAATTGAATGTTTTATTCATGGTTCTCAATGTGTATCTTTTTCTGGAAGATGTTTGTTGAGTGATTACTTTACGAATGGCGAAAGAAAAGCTAACCACGGAAATTGTTCTCAACCTTGTCGTTGGAGTTACAAGCTTGTTGAAGAAACTCGCCCTGGGCAATATTATGAAATCAATCAAGATAATCGTGGTTCTCATATTTTGAGTCCGAAAGATTTGTGTCTTGTTGAACATTTGAAAGAGATGATTGACGCTGGTGTTGATTCTTTCAAAGTTGAAGGACGTACAAAAAGTTTATATTATGTTTCAGCTGTTGCAAAAACATATAGAAATGCAATTGATGAAATTTTACAAAATCCAAATGCGGATTTGTCAAAGTATTTTCTAGAACTTAAAAAAGTTGGCAATAGAGGCTATACAACTGGTTTTGCTTTGGGCGAAAATAAACCAGATAGTTATAGTTATGATATTTCAAAAGGCTTAGCTGGAGCTGATTTCTTGTTTGAATTTAAAGGAATTAAGAAAAAACATTCCGAAATTGATGCTTCTTCAAGTGCTGATGAAAATTTTTATTTTGTAAAAGTAAAAAATAAAGTTTTGTTAAATGATGAAGTTGAAATTATCACACCTAAAGAACAATTTACGGCAAAAATTGTTGAAATTCTTGATGAAAAAGGCGATAATCAACAATTGGCAAACACTAATGCAGATGTTTATTTGAAATTTGATAGAGAGCCTGTGGATTATTCAATCGCACTTGCAAGAACAATTGGAGTAAAAGAGCATGTTTCTTAAGCCAGATTACAATTTGAAAAGACTTTTTGATATAAATTTAGAAGAATTAAAATCTCAAGGTGTTAAGGCTATGCTTTTTGATTTAGATAGTACTTTAATGGCATCTAAATCTGGAATGTATTCTGATGAGGTTCTTGCGTGGCTAGAAAATGTTCGCAAAGATTTTTTTGTTGGAGTTGTTTCTAATAATAAAAATGAAGAGTATATAGAAAAAGTTCGTCAAATTTCTGATTTTCCATTGCTATTCAAAGCTGCTAAACCAGATACTTGTGCAATATCTGAGTTTGTTAAAGAACACGGTTTTACTCCTTGTGAGTGTGTTTTGGTTGGTGATAGACCATTAACAGATATTCTATGTGGCAAAAATTTTGGTTGTAAAACTATTTTGGTTGATTCTATTACGTGCGATACAGAATCTAAGCTCGTTAGATTTGTAAGATGTTTAGAAAGATTAAGTATTCGTAAATAAAAAGTTCTACATCAATAGATTGAACTTTTTACTCATTTTGCTCATTTTACGAAATGTAAACAAGCCTAAACCCTTTAATATTCCGTAGTTTCAGATGATACGGGTTAAAATTTGCACTATAATTCTGTTTTTTGCCTTAAACATGAAATTATGATACTATTTTAAGGAGAGCTATTGTTGTGAAATACACTAAATAGTTGATACACAAAATGAAGAGCTTTAATATAATGTTATTATCAAAGACTAAGATGGGTGGGAATAACGTGAACACAAATTATTATCGGAATGAAAGTTGGATAAACAATACATTCAGTAAGAGAGGAAGATTTGTATTAGGTCTTCTTATTGCAGTTCTATCTGTGGGAATAATCTCTTGTGGCTGTGGTGTTTTACAAAATCTAGGTGGAGCAGCAAAGCAAGAGGAAGAAGTTCCAATTGAAGATACTAATCCAGCTCCAAAAGAAGAAGTGAATGTGCCTTCTGATAACAGTGTTGGTATAGATGTTAAAGATAATCAAGCAAGTAACTTGATTTCTTATGATGTTACTTCTGTTGGACGTTCAGACCCATTCATGCCATCAGATGAAATTAGAGCATTTGAAGAAGCTAAGAGATCTGCAATTGCAGAAGCTAATGCTTATAACTCTCATATTGCTCAATTGAAGAAGATGAAAAATGTTTCAATTAGAGAACAAGATGATATAAGCCCATATAGCTTTAATCTTCCTGTTCCTCCTACATCTTTAGCTTCAAAAGATGCGGCAGCAGCAAAAATTACAAGAACCAAAGTTGTTGGTATTATGTATAATAGAACAAATCCTTCTGCGATAATCAATGTCGATAACAAAGATTACTTGGTAAGGCAAGGGGATAAAATTATTGGTCAAGAATATAAAGTTGTTACAATTAATCCTTCAATTATTACTGTAACTCTAGGCTCAAACGTATATTCTGCAAGTATAGGGGAATTATTCTCTAGAGAAGATTTGAATGGCAAGGCTAATGATTTGTATAATTTGAAAAACAGATTTGGTGGTAGAAAAGGTTAATTAATAAGAAGAAAATATAAGCAGGAGCAGATATGAAAAATAGAATCAGAGAAAAAATTATTGCAAGTGTTATGTTATCAGCTTTCGCTGTAACAAATTTGTCAACCGCTGCATTTGCATTAGATGGTATTTACGGTGGGTTTGATGATGCTTCATCAAGACCTCAAATAAGATCAACAGAAAGTGCACCTATGGATTTAGGTTCAAATTTGAAGATTTCTAACGCAGATTCAGTTGTAAATTTAAGCTTGAGAGATGCGAATATTAAACAAGTTTTGAGAATGTTTGCGGATCAAGCGGGTATGAATATTATTTTCTCTCCAAATATAGAAGAATCTACAGTAACTATGGATTTGGTTAACATTCCATTAGCAGATGCTTTAAATTTGGTTATCACAACAAATGATCTGTTCTATGATATTGAAGCAAATACTTTGATTATTTCTAAAAAAGATGAAGCATTGTCTATGGCTAAAAAAGGCATGACATTGATTCCTGTTAAATATGTAAGTGCTACTGCTATTGCAACATTTTTGAATACAAATATTTTCAATAAAAGCGGTATTAACCCTGGATTGTCAACAAAACCAGTTGTTACTACCAACCCTGCAACAAACGAATTGATTGTTATGGGTACAGCAAATGATGCTGAAATGGCTAGAAAGATTGTTGCTCAATTTGATATTAAACCTCAAATTACAACATTCAAAGTTAATCATACAACTCCTGCCGAAATGGCTAATATGATTTGTTCTTCATTATTACCATCAACTGCTTCAAACGGAGCTTCTGGTAGTAGTGGAGGTGGTTCTGCATCATCATCTTCTTCTGATAGTGCTTCTTCTGATAACAGCGGAAGTCCTGCTGGTTTTGCAGCTGGTGTTCCTACTGGTTTCGCATCAGATGATAGTGGCGACGACGGAGATGGTGGCGACAGCAGTGATTCATCTTCAAGTGATTCTAGCTCATCAGGCATTTCTGTTGGTGGCGGTAAGTTAGTTTGTTCAGTAGATGCTTCTGCTCCATCTGGAGATGGCATGGCTGGATTAGCTTTGAAAACTCTTTCAGTATCTTACTTCCCAACTTTGGGTACTATCCAAGTTATTGGAGGTTCTCCATCTCAACTTGATATGATTAGAGATTACATCTTGGCTAACGATAAGAAAACTCCTCAAGCATATTTGGAAGTTCAAATTATTGCTTTATCTGAATCTGGTAGTAAAACATTTGATAATACTTGGCAATTTTTGAGTAAAAACTTCTCATTCAACGCTGGCGGAGGAAAAGGTATTTCTTCAAGCTCTATGTATCCAGTATTCTTTGCAGGTCATGGATATGACCTTGTAGGTGATTGGGATGAAGAAAAAGGCGAATATAAAAAAATCGGTGAAGTTAGAAAATGGAGTGGCTCTCCTCAATTAGTTTATTCTGTAAACTACTTAGTTGAAAATGAAAAAGGTAGAGTCCTTGCTAACCCAAGAATCATGATTACTTCAGGACAAAAATCAACAATTGACTTGACTTCTGACTATGTATCTAAAGTAACATCTCAATATTTGGATAATGGATCAAGTTCAGGTTCAGCTCAAGCTCAAAAAGAATATACAATTAACAATGATAACGGTATCAAAGTTGAGATTACACCATTCATCAGTCCAGATGGTTACGTAACTCTTGACCTTAAACCTCAATATGCAACTATTGCATCTCAACTTACAACCCCTGGTGAAGTTGAAGGTGAAAGAGATATTGCAGCAACATTACTACAAAGACGTAACTTAGACCTTAAAGGTATAAGAATTAAAGATGGTGAAACAATGGTAGTTGGTGGTATGATTCAAGAAACTGAAACTAAAAACGTTTCTAAAATCCCATTCTTAGGTGATTTACCTGTAGTTGGTATGTTCTTCAGAAGCACAACAACTGGTAGAAAGAAAGAAGAAATGGTTATGATGATTACTCCTCAAATCATTGTTGATACAGAAGATGCAGTAAGTGACGATACCTCTTTATAGAGGTTCGTCGCCCAAAATTTGGAAATAATAATTAAATAAATTTTTGGTTGATATTGTTATAAGCAAAGAAAAGTATTATAAAATAGATGAACGCACTAATTTTAAGATTGAAAAACAGCATAGATAAAAAGATACTGGACAGTGTCGATAAGAATCTAATGGGATTACATTTATTCGTTCCAATTAGTGTGAAAGATAATTTCCTTTTCGTTGCAGTTTCAAAGGCTTCTAATAAAGATGAAGTTAATGCAATTTTAAAAAAATCTTTTACTCAATCAATCAAGTTTATGCTTGTTGGTGAAGATGATTTGAGAGAACTTTTAGCGGATTTTGTTCCTGCCGAAAGTATCAAAGCATCTGCTGAAGCTCCAGCTGCTAGTTCAACTGCTTCTCCAGCTAAATCAACTCCAAATTCAACTGAAAAACCAAAAGTTGAACATGGTAAGTTAGGTGAGATTCTACTTGCAAAAGGACTTGTTTCAGAAGTTCAGTTGATGAAGGCTTTGGCTGAATCAAAACGTACTGGTGTTCCAATTGGTTCAATGTTATTTGAATTGGGTTCTATTTCTCTTGAACAGTTGAAAGATGTTTTGCATGACCAAACGGGTTATGAATTAGTTTCAGCAGATCAATTAGTTGAACAGAAAAAATTTGTTAACATTTTGCCAGAAGATTTTATCAAAGCTAATTCAGTAATTCCAATTTCATCAGATGGTAAAACACTTGTTTTAGGGGTTGTAAAACCTTTAAAAATGGATGTTTTAAAAGAAATTATTTATTTGACTGGTCAAAATCCAAAACAGATTTTGATGACTCATTATGAGTTCAAGACAGCAGTAAATACTTTCTTCTCAGAACAAAAACGTCAAACAGATGAAATTATTGAACAAATTAAAGAAGAAACTGTTGATTCTGAAGATGAAGCAACCTTGTGGGAACAAGTTGATGCCGAACTTCAAGATTCTACTGGTTCTGTTGCAAAATTTGTTAACCAAATTATTACAAACGGTATTGATAACAAGGTTTCCGATATTCACATTGAACCTAGATTGTCTGGATATATCGTTAGATACAGAAAAGATGGTATGTTACAAAAAGTTTTGGATGTACCTGCCAAGGTTGAAACTTCTGTAATTGCTCGTTTTAAGGTTATGGCGAGAATGAACATTGCAGAAAATAGACGACCTCAAGATGGTACGTTCTCGATTTCTTACAATGGTTGTTCTTATGACTTCCGTATCAACACTTTGCCTGTATCTGGTAAGGAAAAAGTTTGTATCCGTATCTTAGCTCCTGCGGTTTCTCTTGCATCTAATGATAAAGAGATTAAACTTGTTGGTGCTGTTGAGGCTGATATTCAAAAAGTTAAACAGATGGTATCTTGTCCAAACGGTATTATCCTAACTTCAGGTCCTACTGGTTCTGGTAAAACTACAACTCTATATTCTGTATTGAAGAGTTTGAATGATGAATCTGTAAACATTACAACAATTGAGGACCCGATAGAAATTAAACTTGAAGGTATTAACCAATCTCAAATCAACGCCAAAGCGGGTATTACATTTGCATCTTGTATGAGAGCTATCTTACGTCAGGACCCTGATATTATCCTTGTCGGTGAAATTCGTGACTACGAAACTCTTGAAATTGCGATTTCAGCTGCATTGACAGGTCACTTGGTATTAAGTACTGTCCACACGAACTCAGCTGCTGCAACTGTTACTCGTTTGATTGAAATGGGTGCAAAAGATTATTTGGTATCTTCTACTTTGTCTGGTGTAATCGCTCAACGTCTTGTAAGAAGATTATGTGATGATTGTAAGGAAGAATATCATTGCACAAGAGAAGAAGCAATGCTTGTTACTCATGATGAAGAAGAAATTAAGAAAATTATGGCAACTCCTATTTATAGGGCAAAAGGTTGCAACAAGTGTGGTTTCCAAGGCTACAAAGGACGTCTTGGGGTTTATGAAATCATGCAAATTACTAAAGAAATTAAAAAACTTATTGCTCAAGGTGCTCACGACTTGGAAATTGAAGAAAGTGCAGTTTCAAACGGCATGACTACATTAAACAAATGTTGCTTTAACCATATCTTGAAAGGTTGGACAACGATTGATGAATTCGTGAGAGTACTTGGTATGGCAGGCGAATAGGGGAATTATGACAGTATATAATTATACAGCACTAAAAGATGGTACAAATGAACTTGTAAAAGGTAAAGTTGAGGCTGATGACCTTCGAGAAGCCCGTGCTGCGGTTAGGCGTTTAGGTTTCACTCCAACTAATATTGTTGAAGAACAAGCTCTAAAAAAGGAAGACAAAAAGAAACCAACTGGTAAAATGCCGAAATTAGGTTTGGCAGAGCAAATTGATTTCACATCAACTCTTCAAATTTTGGCAGCTGCTGGTATTCCGATTATTGAATCCTTATTGTTCATCGAAAATGATGCTGCAAAGTTGAAAATTCGTCAAGTTGCGACTGAATTAAGACGACAAATTATGAACGGTGGTACATTTGCTGGTACTGTTGCAAAATATCCAGAACAATTTGGTCAGGTTTATATCGGCTTGGTAAGAGCTGGTGAAGATTCTGGTGAATTGGAAAAAACTCTTGACCGTTTGTTAGAATTGTTGAATAAACAACAAGCTATTAAGTCAAAAGTTGTTGGTACATTGATGTATCCGGTTTTCGTAATCTTGTTGGCTGTGTTTATTGTAATTGTCATGTTGGTATTCGTATTCCCAGTATTCAAAGAAATGTTTGATTCAATGGGTATGCAATTGCCATTCATTACAAGAGTTTTGATGAATATGGGTTTATGGATGAAGAAAAACTGGTATGCAATTCCGATTGGTTTTGCGGCAATTGGTGCATTTATCAACTTCTTATTCCGTTGGAAACCTAGTAAATGGAAAATTGATGATATATCTTTAAAAATTCCTGTTTTAACAGATTTGATTCAGTTCTCAAATTTTGCTAACTTTATTGCGGTAATGCAAGTTGCGTATGACGCAGGTGTTCCGATTTTGGAATGTTTGTATCTTGCAAATATGACATTGACAAACCATACTTTAGAAACAAGGGTTGAAGAGTCAACTGTTATGGTTCAACAAGGTCAGCACTTATCAGCAGCCTTGAGAAAAACTCGTACAATGCCTAAAATGATTTTGTTCATGATTGCAACAGGTGAGCAATCAGGTCGTTTGGGTGATATGTTAGGTCAGGCAACTAATTATATTGATAAACAATTAGATACAATTATTGATATTATGACCAAAATGATTGAACCTATCATGTTGGTTGTAATCGGTACAATCGTATTGATTTTGGCGGCAGCTCTATATTTGCCATTGTTCGCATCTTATATGGGTATGTAAATCAAAAACGAAATAAAAGATTAAAAATCGGTCTGGAGAAAACTCTATGACCGATTTTTTTAGGTACAATTGCAAAAAAAAAGTTGCCAAGTTATGGCAACATTAAATAAACACGAGGATATTAAGAGAGAGAGAGTATAAAAAACTTTTTTTACTTAAATCCTTTTTCAAATATTAAATTATTAACTCGTTTAGAAATTTAACTTTTCTTTTTCTTAATGCTTATTGCATTTCCCTTACATTTATATAAACAATTTTCATTTGCAAAAATTGCCTAATTCGTTGTAATGTTATTAATATTTCTTAAAGCTGTTACTAGCGTATATTTTGAGTATATACTATATAAATATATTGCATGTAAAAATTAAATTTTATCTTAACATATAAAAACTCAGCTCTCATATAAAATAAGAACTGAGTTTTAAAAAATTATAAATAATTATTAGATTAACTATTTATTCATTGCTTGAGCAACTGCAACAGCACATGCAACAGTAGCACCTACCATTGGGTTGTTACCCATACCGATTACACCCATCATTTCTACGTGAGCAGGAACTGAAGATGAACCAGCGAATTGAGCATCACCGTGCATTCTACCCATAGTATCTGTCATACCATAAGAAGCTGGACCAGCAGCAACGTTATCTGGGTGAAGAGTTCTACCAGTACCACCACCAGATGCTACTGAGAAGTATTTTCTACCGTTTTCCCAGCACCATTTTTTGTAAGTACCAGCTACTGGGTGTTGGAATCTAGTTGGGTTAGTTGAGTTACCTGTGATAGAAACATCAACGCCTTCTTTAATCATGATTGCAACACCTTCGTTAACGTCATCTGCACCATAACATTTAACTTTTGCTCTTTCTCCTTCAGAGAATGGAGTTTCTTTAACAACTTTTAATTCGCCAGTTTTGTAATCATAATCTGTTTCAACAGCAGTGAAACCATTGATTCTAGCAATTACATAAGCTGCATCTTTTCCTAAACCGTTCAAGATAACTCTTAAAGGTTCTTTTCTAACTTTGTTAGCGTTTCTAGCGATACCGATAGCACCTTCAGCTGCAGCGAAAGATTCGTGACCAGCTAAGAAGCAGAAGCATTTAGTTTCTTCTCTTAAAAGCATAGCACCTAAGTTACCGTGACCGATACCAACTTTTCTTGTATCACCAACAGAACCAGGAACTGCAAATGCTTGTAATCCAAGACCAATTGCTTCAGCAGCATCAGCAGCATCTTTAATACCTTTTTTAATAGCGATAGCACAACCTAGAGTATAAGCCCAAGATGCGTTATCGAATGCGATAGGTTGAATACCTTTAACAATCGCATCAACATCAATTCCTTTTGATAAACATAATTCACGTGCTTCGTCTAAGTTTTTGAACCCGTATTCTGGTAAAACTTTTTTCAAAGTAGCTTCACGTCTATCTTTTCCTTCAAAATTTGCCATAATTTATTTTCCTTATTTTTATCTTACATGTTATTTATCTACTACTACCTACTTCATATGAAGTGATAGAAAAGGGATAACCCCTTTGATTAAAGAAAGAAACTATTGTTTACGAGGGTCGATAGTTTTAACAGCATCAGCAAATCTGCCGTAAGTACCGATATTCTTTTCGTAAGCTTCTTTTGGATCAACACCAGATTTAATAGCATCCATAACTTTACCAAGGTTAACGAATTTGTAACCGATAACTTCATCATGTTTATCCAAACCTAATTCAAGGATGTAACCTTCAGTTAATTGAAGGTATCTAACACCTTTTTGTTTAGTAGAGTGGATTGTACCAACCATAGAGCATAAGCCTTTACCTAAATCTTCAAGACCAGCACCTACTGGTAAACCATTTTCAGAGAACGCAGTTTGAGTTCTACCGTAAACGATTTGTAAGAATAATTCTCTCATAGCAACGTTGATAGCGTCACAAACAAGGTCAGTGTTCAAAGCTTCTAAGATAGTTTTTCCAGGAAGAATTTCACCAGCCATAGCAGCAGAGTGAGTCATACCAGAACAACCGATAGTTTCTACTAATGCTTCTTGAATGATACCGTTTTTAACGTTAAGAGTTAATTTACAAGTACCTTGTTGAGGAGCACAGCAACCACAACCGTGAGTAAGACCTGAGATGTCTTTGATTTCTTTACATTTTGTCCATTCACCTTCTTGTGGAATTGGGGCAGGTGAACCCTTTACGCCACGAGCAACGCAGCATTTTTCTTGAATTTCTTGTGAAACTTGTATATTAGTCATTTTCTACTCCCTTCACCTTATATACAACTAAATTTTAACTTGCTCAAAATATTCCGTCAAGACAATTGAACTTTTTGCAAAATAATGTTAAAATAGATATATAATAATGGTCTTGCGAGTTTAATTAAACGCAAACCTATGAAAAATTTTTCTAGCTAAGACAAAGAGGAAAAAACACCTCTCCATAGGCGAGGGAAACAACTAAATAACAGTGCGTGAGGGTAAACCCCTCATCCTAACCTTCCCCCCCAAGTGGAAGGAACAATAAGACATCACTCCTCTCCATAGTGAGAGGCTGGGAGAGGGAGTAGCCCTTACAAAACAACTACACAGCAAACATAAATGAGGATTGGTTATGATTAAGATTAAACATAAGGCTTTTACACTAAGTGAAGTACTTATAACTTTGGCGGTTGTAGGAACACTTGCGGCACTTGTAGTCCCTGGTCTAATCAAGGATTACAACAGTAAAGCAAATATGGCAATGCTACAAAACATGGTTGCGAACCTTCAAAGTGCAGTTCAAACCGAATTGACAAAAGAAGGAGCTACTGATTTAGATGCAACAAATATAAAAAAAGACCCTGAACAATTTTTCAGAACTCTTGATGTTATCAATGCAAGTTCTGATTCAAAATATTTTCCTAATTTAAATAACTATAAAACTCTTAGTGGAACAAATTTAACAGCAATAAAAAAAGATTGTAAAGCATCTGCAAAGTTGAAAAATGGTGTGGCTCTTTGTATGTCAACATTTGAACCCACTATATCTTCTTCTGGTTTTGTTTCTCGAAAGGTTGCAACAGTATATATGGATTTGAATGGCGCAAAAGAACCTAATGTTGCTGGGGCAGATTTTTATGCTGTATATATTTATCCAGTAACAATACTTAATCGCCAAAACGCTGCTCATCCTGGTGATATTGCAGGCGTTCCAATTGAAACACCTGCAGGCCAATCTTGTAATACCAATTCTTTATATTCCCCTCTTGGATGTTATTCACAAGCTGAGCAATCTGGTTTTGATCCCAACTACTGGAAGAAATTATAATAATTTGATTTTTTCTAATCTAATAACAAATATAACGAGATAATAAAAAGGAAAATAAACATGCAAAAACGAGCATTCACACTTACAGAATTACTTATAGCTTTAGGTATTGTTGGTGCAATTGCTGCAATATCTATTCCGAGCTTGATGTCAACAATCAATAACCGAGTTCTCGCATCTCAGTTGAAAAATACTGTTGTTGGAATCCAACAGGTTATAGATGAGCAATTGACGAGAAATAATACAACGAGCTTGTCTGATACTGATTTCAGCTCAACAAATAAATTGTTATCTGAATCAAATTTTTCAGTATCAAAAATTTGTCAAGCTGGAACAGCTCATGCAAACTGTTGGAAAATTACAACAGATGCAACTCCTTACAAATGGTTAACTGGTGCAGATTTAAGAATGAATGATTCGTTGACGTTGAAATTAAAAAGTGGTGCATTAATTGCATATTTCCCAACAACTTCAGCTCCATTTACATACGAGGGAACGATTGATAAAGTAATTGGTGCTTTTGATATAGATGTTAATGGAAATGAAGGTCCAAATATTGCAGGAAGGGATTTCTTTTCTTTTTATGTAACAGATAAAGGTAAAATTGTTGATAGATACTATAATAAGGGAAATATATCGCTTGCAACAAAACAAGAAGCATGTAAAGGTGATGCTTATGCTTGCTTTGGAGCGGTAGTTGATGACGGTTGGAAAATACGGTATTAGGATTATTTAGAATTCTAAAAATGTGGGTAATAGGGGAATAGACCCCTCTCCCTAACCCTCCTCCCTAGGGGAGGGAACAAGAAAACAAATACAAATAAATTAAAAAGTCTTACCACAGGCAAAGATATAACAAAACATCACACCTCTCCAAGGGAGAGGCAGGGTGAGGGGTCAATCAAACTCCTAAAACAACAAAAAGGAAAAATAAATTATGCAAAAACGAGCATTCACACTTACAGAATTACTTATAGCACTAGGAATTATTGGTACAATTGCGGCACTGTGTATTCCGAGTCTTATGACTACAATCAATAACAAATCACTTGCAATACAATTGCAAAACAATGTCGCAGCTGTTCAACAGGCAATTGCAAACCAAAAAATTATCAAAAATACTAAAGACATGTCAGAAACTGCGTTTGCGAATGAAACAGATTTTTATGCCCTTTTCCAATCGTCAAAAGGTGAAACATGTTCGGCATCTTCAACTACAAAGTGCTGGGGGGATTCCTATAGAGTTATTGGTGGTGGAAATTTTTCCCTCGCAGAAGAAACTCCTCCTGCAGCTGCAATTCGTTTAAAAAATGGGGCGACAATTGCTTACTTGAATGGTAAATTGAATCTTTCTGCAGAAGCAAGCAAAAAGGCTTTGTGTGAAGTACTTATTGATGTAAATGGACCTGATGAACCAAACATTGTTGGTAGAGATTTATTTGGATTTTTTATTTCAAAAGACGGTGTCATTAGCGGAAATGTATCTACTGGTGCTGGAACATGTGACACTCCGTCTGAATGTTTTAATGCTTTAGTTAAAAACAATTATAATGTTCCAGATGATAAGCATTATTACAATACAGATGAACACGATGAGGGCTAATTCATTTGCTGAAAGCGGTTTTGCTGGTTAAATTTCAGTGATAAAATTTTCAATAGTAAATTATTGTAAAAAGTTTAGCATGGATAGGACAAAAGTTGAGAAATAAAATCACTTTTGTTCTATCATTTTTATATAAAGTTTAAATAACAAATTGGGTTATGTACTAAAAAGTTTAGGTTAATGTGAATCCTTTTTTGTTTCAGAAATGAAATAAGCGGACAGTTTTCTGTCCGTTTTTTTTAATCCCATAGATTATTAAAGTTAGTTTAAATTTTAAAAATTACAACCTGACGGATAAATTTAAAATAGGGAATGTTGGTATAATTTAGGCGTTGTTTAGATGCAAGCCACTTCCTAGCTTTTAAGAAAAATTATCCTTTTTATCCTTTATTTATCCTTAAATTTATCCTTTTTCCCTGTTTGTTTAGGAAAATTAGCCTTAAACTTGGACAGGATTTGAATTTTTATAAGGATAGAAATAAGATAAAAACTTCCGAGTGGTGGGAAGAGGTTTTGTCAAATTAATAAATTAACGTTATATAACTGTTTTTGGGGCAACCAATTGCACCCTACTGGCTACCAGTAAAAATAGAGGAAAGTTGGTAAAGAGAGGAAAAAAGTTACATTCGGACATATACAAAATAGATAATTATTACATTATATTTATTTCACTAGGATTTTTATTTAAATTTTCTAAGTGACATTTTAAATTATCACTTATTTTTTCAAAAATTTTTAGTAAATAAGGTTGTATTGTAATAAAAGTTATATTTTGTTCTTTTGGGAAATTATGATATTGAACCATAAAATTTTTAATTGCGTTGTATTCTTCTATTGATAACTTTAAAAACGGATCTTCTTGCATATAATTATGGCAAGCTGAGAGATGTATAAAAGAGCAGCCAAATAAATATACATTTCTAGCCCAACCATACATGTTTAGAACATTTTTAAGCAATAAATAATCCGTGATTGTTCTTTTACCATCATGCCATTTTTCATCATTTAGAGTTTGTTTTATAAACATCATTCTTTTAACCTGTTCACATGTTAATAAAAACAAAACTCTAACCATCGAATCAAGTTCTTGTCTTAAAATACTAACGCAATTACCATATAATTTATTTTCATACAATAATTTTATCGTTTTTGCATTTTCTTCTGAACGATTTTTTACAATATTACAAAATTTATCTAAATCATCCATATTATACCTATTATAAATTTTGTAATATACCATTTTCTAAATCTTGAATATTATAAACCGTATCCAAAACATCAAAGGTTTCTTCAAGATTGTTTCTGGCGCTATTCCAACCACAGCCATCAGTAAACCAAATAAACGTTACGCCATCTATTGTAGCAACTTCTTGTGCTAAGGTTTTATAGCTTCTTGCCGTCTCATTAAGTTTTGAGCCGCCACTTGAATAGAAATTTGTTTCGATTACATAAATTTGATTATCAGTTTTTATTACAAAATCAAAACGTTTTTCCATTTTGCCTTGATTTGAAATAGCAGAAAGATTAACATTCCATTTATCTTCAATTTCGTGGATATACATTTCTTTGAAATAGTTTTGCCCTTTAATAAATCCAGCTTTTTGAATGTAATCTTCGACAAGATTTTCCATTAAATGTCCGCCACGATTTTTACGACCATTACTGTCTAATCCCGTTTCAACACCAGTTGCATAGTCAACTAAATTACTGACAATATGATTCTCCAATAAATCAAACAATTTAGTTTTTCTCATAAACATTTTATAATCATCTATGCTGTAGTTTTGTTCTCTAAATGAGAAATTATATTCTCCATCAGCATCTGTAACAGAAATTTCGTTAGAGCGAACAGCTAATAGCAATGGAATGCATTTTAAAGTTTCAGGATATTTAGTAATAACATCCTCAAAATCTTTTTCGATGTTTTTCGAACCAACTAGTGAATTTAAAATATTTAATTCAAGTTTAATATTATCAACATTGTTATTTACCTTATTAAAATCTACATAGTAGCAATAATCTGCAATACACGGTCTAAATGTAGATAACCATTCTTTAAAATCTCTAGTCATAATTCCTCACTAAAACTTCAGTAATTTTGCCTCTACCGTCTGCATTTGCATTAATTTGGCGAGATGCAAAAACTTTTTTAATTTCGTAATTTGCATATAATTCATTTGCTAATTTAGTATCTGAATTTGAAAGCATAAATTTAACACCTTTATTGTCCAATTCATCGCAAACATCTCGCAGTTTGAATTGCATATTAATATCAAAACCATCTTTAGTATAAGAAGTGAAACTTGAAGTCTCATTCAATGGTACATAAGGTGGGTCAAAATAAACCAAATCACCTTTTTTAACCTTAGTTAAAATTTCTGAAAAATCAGCACATTTAATTTCAGTCTTTTTTAATAGTTCAGAACAATTCAAAAGGTTGTTTTCGTCAATTATACGAGGATTTTTGTAATGTCCAAACGGAACATTAAATTCCCCTTTGGAATTAACTCTATACATTCCATTAAAACAAGTTCTATTCAAATAAATAAAACGGCTTGCTCTTTCAATATCTGACAATTCTGCATATTTTTCAGTTCTGTCAATATTTCGAATTTTTAAAAAATATTCCTTTGAAACCTCGTGCCTACTTAAATCTTCAATAAGTTCATATACATTATCTCGAACAATCGAATAAAGGTTAATTAACTCCTCATTCATATCGGAAATATACGCCCGATCTGGTTGTAATTCAAAAAATAAAGCCCCACCGCCAATAAAAGGTTCAAAATAGCGATTGTAAGATTTTGGCATATTTTTAATTAGTTCAAACATAAGCTGACGTTTGCCGCCAACCCATTTAACAATTGGATATGTTTCACTTTTTAATTGTTCTAAAACTACTGCCATGCTTTATCTTTCTTTGAAAATGCTTGCTCAAACCTTTTAACAGAAAGGTCTAAGTATTCTTTTTCTAAGTCTATTCCAATAAATTTCCTACCTAACTCTAATGCCATTATACCAGTAGTTGAGCTTCCTGTGAATGGATCGAGTATTAAATCGCCTTTATTAGTTGACGCAAGGATTATGCGTCTTAACAATTCTAAAGGTTTTTGTGTCGGGTGCTTGCCGAATTCTTTTTCTGAAGGTTTTGGAGTATCTATTTGCCAAACGGAGCGCATTTGCTTGTTAGGCTTTTTAAGGATATCATCGCCCCAATCCCCATTTTTCATTGTTTCGTAATTAAAAGTATGTTTACATTTTGGGTCTTTTTTTGCCCATAATAAAGTTTCATGACTTGCGGTAAAATATCTGCAACTCATATTCGGAGAAGCATTTGGTTTAAACCAGCAAATATCATTCAGAATTTTAAACCCTGCTTTTTGCAAAGCAAAACCGCAAGCATAGATTGAATGGTAAGTCCCTGATATCCAAATTGTACCGTTTGGTTTTAAAACTCTTTTGCAAGCATTAATCCATTTTTGATGGAATTCAAAATCCTCATCTAATCCTTTGCTTTTATCCCATTTCCCTTTGTTAACAGAAACAACCTTGCCGGATTGACAAGTTATTCCACCATTTGAAAGCATATATGGCGGGTCTGCAAAAATCATATCAACAGATTCAGGAGTTGCCTTGTTCAAAATTTCAATACAATCACCCTGAAATAAAGTTATATCTTCTTTTTCATAAAACTTCTGCATGTGTTAATTATAATACAAATATGTAATTATTTCTCGTTTTACCTAATGTATTTTCTCAAACTACAAGTCAAATTATAAAAATATAGTAAGGTCGTGCTAGATATGTTTAACACGACCTTAAATATTAAAAACAGAGAGGATGGGATTCGAACCCACGGTGGAGTGTTACCCCCACACAACCTTTCCAAGATTGCACCTTAAACCTCTCGGACACCTCTCTTTAATGTTTTAATTATCCTGTAAATGCTGAGTTTCGTCAAGTCTTAGAACTTCTGTTTGGTAGTATTCGTCAGTTTTTTCTATGCTTGAAATCTTTGCATCTGCTAATTTTGCCAAGACCTTAGCGTAATCCATGCATCTTTTACCTTTTATTCCTTCTGTTTCCATCTGTATTGTTCCGTCTGGAAACAGTCTAATTTTCATCTTACCCATATATTTTTCTCTTATATATCTATTGTCAAAACAATTGAGTTGTCGTCCATTATGGATTCGCTCTCAAGTCGCATATTCTCTTGCTCTAATCGTTCCTTAATCTTGTTATACGTCATTTCTTGAATGTTTAGACCATATTCTTCATTCAAGTCATTGATTACGTCCTCACATTCTCCTTTGTTGGAAACTTGCGTTATGTCTAATACGTAGCCCCCATTAGAATCTTTTTTATAATAAACCATTTCCATCCCAAACAGTTTGCAAGAAATTTCGTCACCATTCTCAACTAATTCTGTTGCTCCGTGTTCTGTTAAGGTATTGAGCAAAATTCCTTTGTCTGTGTAATTCGTGTTATATGTGTATACGATTGTTGATTGGTCGTTGATAAGTCTTAAATCTCGTCCTGCTGCAATATTTAATTTTCTGAAAATGATTTCTGCTTCTTGATTTATTGCTGCATTGTTTGTTCCAGAAAATTCTGCGACATAAAATCCGTTTTTATAAACCCAATTTAGGGTTGCATCACTATTTTTTAACGGAGTTGATGAATTTCCAGAATAATATAGGTAATTTGCTTTTCTTAAAAGAGTTTTGAGTTCTTCTTGTTTGATATTTGTTTGAATTTTTAAATTAGAAAGATAACCGTAGCGAACATTTGTACCTTCAAAATCTCCAGACATTCCAATATTCATAATAGTTACTTTTTGCTCAACTTCTAATATATAATTGGATTCATTTTGAGGCTTGAAATACTTTACATTCTGACCTTCTACTTCTGCAACAACTTCGTCATCTTCGGTTGAATAAATATGCTTTGCTCCTTGGTCTTTAAGTTTTGCATAAATATCTCGCATATTTTGGTATGCAGTGTCATATGTATAATAAAAAAATTCATTAGACTCAATCAACCTAACATTACGCATTGCGTATTCGTCAAGTTGTTTGAAAAAATCTTCGCCATTTTGTTGCAAAAATTTAGCGTTTTTTCCTCCAGAAAGAACGGCTGAACAATATTTACCATTTGGAACCCAGTTTACTCGCAGTCCATTTTGGAAACTATATGTATAAGAATCGTGTTTTTGGCAATCTATCATTGACATAATACCATTTAGTTCTTCTAATTTGATATTTGTCAAAACCCTAATTGCACGAAGATTTTCAGTCGCAACTTCTTCGTTTACAACTTTATCATCGGATGCTCTTTTTAATTTTTCATTCTTAGCCTCTTCTGGATTTATTAAAAATGCCATAGGATAAGCCATAAGAGTGATGGACATTTGTCTATATAATCCTTTCTTTATACGTCTAAGGCTCTTCCACCACGAGAAGCGTTTACGTCTTCCTCGCTATCATTTTTAGAGCCATAATGAGCCATATCATCTTTTCTTGTTGCTGCCACGGCTCTGATATTTGCCCATTGTCGAAGTGATAAAATTTGTTCTTTTTGTGTTACAGAAAGAGGAACTACATTTTTAATTGTGTTTATCAAATCTTGAACTTCTAATGGTCTATTGTTGAAAAATGCTTCGTATAATGCGGAAATTACAACTTGTTCAATTTCTGCACCGACAAAACCTTCTGTTTGTGAAGCTAATTCTTTAAATAGTTCACTTGTTAAATCAATTTTACTTGCAACATCAGAGTTTTTTAATCTTTTCATTAAGTGTAGTTTAAAGATTTCTTCTCTTTCTCTTTCTGTTGGTAAATCTACAAAGAAGATTTCATCAAAACGCCCTTTTCTTAAAAGTTCTGCTGGAAGGCTACTGATATTGTTTGCTGTTGCAATAACAAACACGGGAGCTGTTTTTTCTTGCATCCAAGTAAGGAATGTTCCGAAAATTCTTGAGGATGTTCCGCTATCTCCGTTTGAATTCATTCCACTTAAACTCTTTTCGATTTCATCAACCCAAAGAATTGAAGGCGCAACAGCTTCTGCGGTTTTGATAGCTCTTCTCATATTTTCTTCCGAACTACCTACAATGCCTGAAAAAATCTTACCAAAATCAAGTTTAAGAAGTGGTAGTTGCCAAGCTGCACTCATTGCTTTTGCTGTTAAACTTTTTCCGCAACCAGGAACCCCAGTAATTAGAACTCCTTTTGGAGCAGGAAGACAATATTTTTTTGCTGCTTCGGACCAAGAATTATTTCTTTTATTTAGCCAACTTTTAAGGTTTTCCAGTCCACCAATATCGGAGATTTTGATGTCAGTATTGATGAATTCTAAAATCCCAGTTTTTTTAATAACTTGCATTTTTTCAGCTAAAATTACATTCAAATCTTTTCCATCAATTTTTCCGTCATTAACCATTGCAAGTGCGAAAGCATTCTCTGCTTCTTGGAGCGTTAAACCTAGTGCGGCCTTACATAATCTTTCTTTTCCGTCTGGGGTGAGTTCTGATGTGTCAATTTGTTTGTTTTGAGAAACCATTTTATCTAATTTTGCTTTTATGTCCTCTAGAGTTGGAAGAGGCATATCAAGAATGGTTATTTCTTTTTGCATTGTTTCTGGGATTAGTAATTCAGATGCAATGAAAATTACATTCTTTCTAAATTTACTTGTTTTTAGGTCTGAAATGTTATCTCTTAATCTACGTACTACATTATAGTCAACTTGGCGACCCTTTACTCCAAAATAGATGTGAAAATCGCACATCACAAAAATTGCATTTTTGTTGCATTCACTAATAAAATCAATTGCTTTGTCTGGGCTTTGAGTTCCTTCAATTTTTTGACCATCAAGCATAAAGCCGTTTGTTTGTGTCCAAATATACACCTCTCTAGGAATTCTTATTAGTTTTTCAGATTTTGCCATTTTCTTTATTAGAGAAATTGCTCTATCTTCTTCCCAAGTTGTTATGTATATGTAAGGGAATCTTGCTCTAAATAATTTTGATAGTTGAGTAATTGTTTTTGTATCCATTAAAAAGCCCTCTTTTGATACTATTTTACATTATCTTTCCCTAGTTGTAAACAGAAATTTTTATTTATACTGCTAAAATCCCCCATTCCGTTGATTTCAGTTTTCCCGTCTTGTGAGATTCTAACTTCGATTTTGTTTTTGTATTTTAAAATTTCTTCTAATGAATATCTGTCTGTTAAAAATAAATATCTTTGATTTGAAGAGCCAATCCAAGGTCTGGATAAGTCATATTTTTCAACTTCAAAACCTCCGTCAATAAGTAAATCAATGTTTCCTAAGAATGAATTAGTTGCAATGTCTTTTTTAGCTTGAAGTTCTTCTATTGTGTAACCCGTAAAGCAAACTACTGATAATCCTACTTCTTTAACCATTTGGGAAAGTTTTGATAATTCCTTTGCTTGTTCAAATGGTTCTCCTCCAAGAAAAGTTATCCCTTCAATTTTGGATTTATCCATCATTTTAAAAAGTTTTTCTATTGAATATTCTTTTCCACACCCAAAATTCCACGTGTCTTTTGCCCAACATTCTGGACAATGCTTTTTACAGCCTTGAACCCATATGCAAAATCGATTTCCTGGCCCTTCAACTGTTGTTTCTTTTAAAATTTTATAAACATTAACCATTAAAAATCTATAATTCTACCTTCGTCATTATCATCGTCATTTTTAGGTGTTGGTTTATTACCAAATTTAATCATTGCTTTTATTTTAGGTATAAAATGTTCTTTTACATTTGCAACTTTGAAAAAATCCTCTTCGCTCTTAAATAATCCGTTTGTATCACGAAATTCAACAATTTTCTTCGCCATTACAATATTTATTCCTGGAAGGATTGAAATTTCACTGGCAGTTGCATTGTTTACGTCAATTTGTTTTGATTCTTTTGAAAGAACTTCTCCCATTTCCACAAACTCTGGGGCATCAACTTGGCGTTCAATTGTTTTAGGAGCTTCTTGAATATTTTCCATGTTTACAAAATGCTCAGAGCCTTTGTTTGCTATTGCTGAACCTTCTGCAAATGTATCTGGTCGAACATTATTCATATCAACAAATTTTGGACCATTTTTAGATGTGTCGATTGTGATATTTTCTTCTCTTGGAGATTTTGGACCTTCTTTTAATTTGATAGTTTTAACGTTAACTGTTGTGTCGTAATTAAAGAAACATACTAACGAGTCTAAACATACAAAATCATCAAACACTTTACAAACATTATTCCATAATTTGTTCACATTTACATTTTGAGATTTTGAAATTGTAAATGTTCTAATATCTCGTCTTGTATTTTTGTTTATGTTATCAGTTACAACAAGCTTTTCATCTGGAGTATATTTAACTGTACAATGGTCGTTTGTAAGAGTATATTGATTGAAAACATAACGTTTATGTACGTATTTAATGCTGTTTTTATAAGCATTATCTCTGATAATTGTGTAAATTATATATCCAGGCAGTGCAAGTAATGCCATTGTTATTAGCATTGGCACAATCATTTTAGGATGATAATAAAAAGCTGCAAATATGCTTGCTATTAAAAATCCCGTAAAACTAAATCTGCTTCTGTAATACATATTTACAGAATAGCATAAATATTCCCGATGAATAAATGATATAAACAGATGATTTTATGTTAAAATCGAGTGTATGGATATAGTAACTAAAAAAGATTTTAAAATGTTGTCAGGTGAGGTAACAATTCCTGCTGATAAATCAATTTCGCATAGAGCAATAATTTTTTCTGCCTTAGCCAAAGGTAAATCTATTATAAAAAATTTTTCCAATGGGCAAGATCCTCATTCCACTTTGAATATTTTCAAACAATTAGGGGTTCAATTTGAGGAAGAAGGGACAACTGTTGTTGTGAATTCTTCTGGATTATTACAATCTTCAAATAGCCCTCTAGATTGTGGAAATTCTGGAACGACAATGAGGCTTATGGCTGGCGTTTTAGCTGGTCAAAAGTTTAATTCAACTCTGATAGGAGATGACAGCCTTTCTAAAAGACCAATGAAAAGAGTTATAGCTCCACTAGAACAAATGGGCGGGGATATTCAATCAAATAATTTTAAAGCTCCTCTAATAATTTCTGGGAAAGAATTAAAAGCGATAAATTATAATTCTCCGATTGCATCTGCTCAAGTTAAATCTTGTATTCTTCTGGCAGGGCTTAATGCAAATGGAATTACAACAGTTACTGAGCCTTATACTTCAAGAAATCATACAGAAATTATGTTAAAAGCTATGGGTGCGAATTTATCAGTTGAAAAAACAACAGTTTCTATTGAAAAATCTGAACTTGAGCCGATTGATATTGAAATTCCTGGAGATATTTCTTCTGCTGCATATTTTATTTGTGCAGGTTTAATTGTGCCAAATTCTGAAATAATTTTGAAAAATGTCGGTTTAAATCCAACTAGAACTGGAATTATAGATGTTGTAAAATCTATGGGTGGGAATATAGAGCTTCTTTCTGAACGAATTACTTGTGGTGAAAGAGTTGGAGATATTTTAGTTAAGTATTCTCCAAACTTAAAAGCTTGTAAAATTTCTGGAGAAATAATTCCAAGACTAATTGATGAAATTCCTGTAATTGCTGTTTTGGCAACTCAAGCAGATGGTCAGACTGTAATTTCTGATGCTCAAGATTTAAGAAATAAAGAGTCAGACAGAATTTCAGCTGTTGTAACAGAACTAAGAAAGCTTGGGGCTGAAATTGAAGAAACTCCAGACGGTATGATTATTTCTGGTAAAATATCTCTAAAAGGTGAATGTGACGTTGAAACGTATCATGATCATAGGCTTGCAATGAGTTTGTTTGTTGCGGGTTTAATTACTGAACAAGAAATAAAAATAAACGGATTTGAATGGGTGAATATTTCTTTCCCTGAATTTGAAAAAATGTTTGCAAGTTTAAAAAAATAATTTAGCAAGTTTTATTTTTAGAGGTTTTGTTATTGTTATGAATATTCAGAACAATAATTTTTATGCTCCTCAATTTACTTCTAAATTAAATCCTATTAATCCTACTGTGATTAGGACAAAATATGGGAAATTAAATCTTCGAGAAGTGAGAAAAGCAGATTTGGCAAATCCGAAATTTTTAGAGAAATTGTCGAAGTTTTATTGTGCTAATTTTTCAACTTGTACAGACGATCCTTCTTGGATTATGTATAATACAGTTCCTAAAAGAATAAAAAATCAAATGATTGAAAACTTTGTTTCTTATTTAAGACACATTATTAAAAATGATGATGGTAATATGACGTTGCTTCTTGCGAAAGATAAAAGAAATAAAATTCAAGGAGCTTGCTTATCTTATGGGTATGATTTAGTTGACGGCTCAAAAGATTATATTCTTTATGTGGATTCAATCGCTGTAAATAAAACATTCCGAGGTGCTAAACTAGGCAAAAAGATGATGCAAAAAACAATTGAAGCTAATAAAGATAATTCAAGTTTTACGGATGTATTTTTAGTTGGCGAAAAAGGGGCTTTGGGGTTTTATAAAAAACTCGGATTTGTAAATTTGATAAAAAAGGACCCCGCTCAGTGCAAGGTGTCGAATTTTATTGCTTTAGATAGAGAAGATTATCCTAAATATGTTGATTTTTTAACTCTTCCCCTAAAACCTGAACAACCTCGTTGGTACTCAAAAGTTGCTCAAAAAATTAGTGATGCTTGGATTTTTTAGATTAATACCATCCCCATAATAAATATCTTACTAATATTGCTAAAGGGCTATCCATGAATGTAGGTTTGAATGTTTCTGGAGAGTCATCTAATTCTACATATGGGTTTAGATGGAGTAAGAGTTCATAGACATCTCCTTTAGTATGGAGTTCTTTTTTTATGCATTCTCCGTTTTTTAAATAAAAACTAATCTCAGCTAAATAATAAAATCTTCTCTCTTCTGGAGTAAAAAGATTAAAAAGAGAAGGACGTTCTACTGAATTTAAAATATTCGCTTGTCTTCCTCGTTGCCAAACATATACCTTTTCAATATCTGAAAACTTATAAAAAGAAGCACCTATCATAACGCATTGTTTCTCTTTATCAATTTTTATATCTTCAAATTTTAATTGATTAGAAGGTTTAGAACTTGGTTTTCCATAGACCGCAAAAATAATTAAGGCCATCACCGCAATTGTTATAATAAGAATTGTCATTATAAATTCCTTTATTCTTTAACTCCACCTTGCAATATATCATTTATAAAATATTTTTTACCCCAAAGGAATACTCCAATTACAGGAATTGTGCAAATTACTGAACAGGCTAACAAATCTCCCCATAGGGTAATTTCTCTAAAACTTCCTTTGAAAATTGCTAAACCTACGGGTAGTGTTCTCATAGATTCAGTATTTGTTACAATCAAAGGCCACATAAAGCTATTCCATGTTGTGACAAATGTAAAAATTGAAAGAGTTGCTATTGCTGGAATTGCAAGAGGTAATGCTATTTTAAAAAAGGTTGAAAAAATATTACAGCCATCAATTTTTGCAGATTCTTCCAAATCCTTTGGAAGTCCTAAAAAATATTGTCGCATCATAAATATCCCAAAACCTCCGAATAGTCCTGGCAAAATCAGTGCTTGGTATGTATTTATCCAATGAAATTGTCGCATTAAGAAAAATAATGGGATAATATTAACTTGAGGAGGTACGAGCATTGTAATTAAGACAAGTAAAAACAATCCATCCCTCCATTTGAAAGTCATTCTTGCAAATGCATATCCTGCAAGGGCTGAGATTATAACTTGTCCAAGAGTTGTTACAATTGCTACAAAAAGGCTATTTATAAAATATTTCCATAATGGAATTTTATTGAAAACACTGATATAGTTATCGATGGTTATAGGAGAATAAATAAGCTTTCCTCCTTGGTTAAAAATTTCTCCATTAGGAACAAGTGATAGATTAATCATTGCAAAAAACGGATATAGCATACTTATTGCAATTAAAACCAAACATACATAACCAATAACTATCCGCCAATTTCTCATAACTCAATTATATCACGTTAAACATTATATTCAAAATAAATTACGTAACGAATGTATAAGTTTTTAATCAAAAACTTTTATTTTAACTAAACATGTAGTATATTACCCATGATAGGTTTATGTGTTTTTAGACAAATATTTATCAAAGCTATTTATAACAATTAGGAGGAAAACAAAATGCAATCAACTTTGGACAAGAAAACTTATCCAACGACGGAGTTTATCTTAGGAAAATGGCAACAAGAAATTAATGTAAGAGATTTTATTCAAAAAAACTACACTCCATATGAAGGAGATTCAAGCTTTTTAGCTAAACCAACAGAAGCTACAACAAAATTGTGGCAAGAATGCTGTGATTTATTGAAAAAAGAACGTGATAATGGTGGAGTTCTTGACATGGATACAAAAGTTGTATCTACAATCACTTCACACGGAGCAGGATATATTGATAAAAATTTAGAAACAATTGTAGGTTTGCAAACGGATGCTCCGCTAAAACGTTCAATGCAACCATTTGGTGGTATTAGAATGGCAGAGTCAGCTTGTAAATCTTATGGATATGAAGTGGATTCTGAAGTTTCTGAAGTATTTACAAAATACAGAAAAACTCATAACCAAGGTGTTTTCGATGCTTATACTCCAGAAATGAAAGCTGCTAGACACTCTGCAATTATTACTGGACTTCCTGATGCTTACGGAAGAGGAAGAATTATCGGTGATTACAGACGTATTGCTTTGTATGGTATCAACAGACTTATTGAAGATAAAAAAGAACAATTCAAATCTCTTGAAGGCGAAATGACTCCTGATAGAATTCAATTAAGAGAAGAAATTTCTGAACAAATTAAAGCTCTTAAAGAAATGATTGAATTAGGTAATATTTATGGTTTTGATATTTCTCAACCTGCAAGAAATGCAAAAGAAGCTGTTCAATGGTTATATTTTGGATACTTAGCCGCTATTAAAGAACAAAATGGTGCAGCGATGAGTATCGGTAGAACTTCAACTTTCTTAGATATTTATATCGAAAGAGATTTGAAAGAAGGCGTATTAACAGAAGAAGAAGCTCAAGAGTTAATTGACCATTTTATTATGAAGTTAAGACTTGTGAAATTTGCAAGAACACCAGAATACAATGAATTATTCTCTGGTGATCCTACTTGGGTAACTGAATCTATTGGTGGTATGGGAATTGACGGAAGAACATTGGTTACTAAAAACTCATTCCGTTATTTGCACACATTAGAAAATTTGGGTACAGCTCCAGAACCAAACTTAACAGTTTTATGGTCAAAGAGATTGCCTCACAACTTTAAGCAATATTGTGCTCATATTTCAATCACAACATCTTCTATTCAATATGAAAATGACGATATGATGAGAGTTACACACGGTGATGATTATGCAATCGCTTGTTGTGTATCATCAATGGTTGTAGGTAAAGAAATGCAATTCTTTGGAGCTAGAGCAAACCTTGCAAAATGTTTGTTGTATGCAATCAACGGTGGTATTGACGAAAGACTTAAAGTTCAAGTGGGTCCTAAATATCGTCCTGTAACTTCTGAATACCTAGATTATGATGAAGTTATGGATAAATATAACGATATGATGGAATGGCTTGCTGGTTTGTATGTAAATACTTTGAATATCATTCACTATATGCACGACAAATATTGTTATGAAAGAGCTCAAATGGCGTTACACGACAGAGACGTAAAACGTTATTTTGCAACTGGTATTGCAGGTTTATCTGTCGTTGCAGATTCTCTTTCTGCAATTAAATATGCAAAAGTTAAGGCTATTCGTGATGAAGATGGAGTTGTTGTTGATTACCAAGTTGAAGGAGATTATCCAAAATACGGAAACAATGATGATAGAGTTGACCAAATTGCAGTTGATTTAGTTAAAAACTTTATGTCAAAAATTAGAAAACATTATACATATAGAAACTCTATTCCAACAATGTCAATTTTAACAATTACATCAAACGTTGTTTATGGAAAGAAAACAGGTAATACTCCAGATGGTAGAAAAGCTGGTATTCCTTTAGCTCCAGGGGCAAATCCAATGCACGGAAGAGATTCTAACGGTGCTGTTGCATCTTTAGCTTCTGTTGCGAAACTTCCATTCAACGATGCTCAAGATGGTATTTCAAATACATTCTCAATCATTCCTAACGCATTAGGAAAAGATGAAATCTTTATGGGTGATTTGAATATTCAACTTGATGCAGGATGTTGCGAATCAAATATTTAGATTCCTTCAAATCGAAGGAGTCTCGAAATATTGGATTTCGAGAATGGGTAATTACTCAATTTAAAAGAAAAGGAAACAAAATTATGACAACACAACAAGAAGAAAATTTAATAAATCTTTTAGATGGTTATGTTGAAAAAGGCGGACACCATTTGAATGTGAACGTATTTAATAGAGAAACATTGTTAGATGCTCAAGCTCATCCAGAAAAATATCCTCAATTAACAGTTAGGGTCTCTGGATATGCAGTTAACTTCATCAAATTGACAAAAGAACAACAAGATGACGTTATCTCAAGAACATTCCACAGTGCAATCTAATTCCGTTAAATAGATTAAAATTACTGCAATTTATTTAAATTGCAGTAATTTTTTTGTAATAAAAAGCAATTTTCTTCTCCAAAAAGTTTTTATATAAATATGGAAGTAAAGGTAGGAAAAATTGATAGGCAAAATGCTATAGGTGCAGCACAGGTTGTTGGCGGTACATACTTAGGTTATCAAGGTATTAAGCATGGATTGCCTAGAGCATTAGGTTTAAGAACAGAATATCACACGACAAGTAAAACTAATGCAGATTTAATCAAAAAGGCTGGGAATATTTTGGACCCAGCATGCGGAGGTAAAAATGGTTGGGCTGAAAAAGCAGAAGACGCATCTTATGTAAAGAGCTCAAGAAACTATGTTCATATCACAGGGTTACATAAGGATAACATTGGCACAAAACCTCTTTTTGGTAAATTTACCGCACCTCTTCGTATGTTTTATAGAAAAACACAATGCCTTATGTATAAGACATTTGGAAATATAGATGTTAAAAAATTTCAAAAATGTTTTGTTGAAGGAGATAAAAAAGCCTTTATTATAAATATGGCAAAAGAATTTAAAAATAGTATTCTTCATAACAGAACTAAAAAATTCTGTATTTCAGGTACAGATTCTTATTTCAATACAAAATTTATTCCTGATGCGGATGATATTGCGTTGAAATCCCCAGAAAAAATAAAGGTTTATAACAATAGGTTTAGCTCGATGATTGCAGGGTTGAAAAAGTTTGGCTTATCTGGCATGAAAGAAAATAAAAGTCGTGTGGCTTTTGGAGTGGGGCTTTTATCTCTTGGAACTTATTCAGCTGTAAAACTTATCCAAAAAGGTGTTAATAATATTTGCAAAAGCTAACATAATTATATAAAATGAGATTATGACAGCACAAATTTTTGGCAATATTCATTCAATAGAAAGTTGTGGGACCGTTGATGGCCCAGGAATTCGCTTTGTAGTTTTTATGCAAGGTTGTCCATTGCGTTGCCAATATTGTCATAATCCTGATAGCTGGTCTGTTGAAAAAAATCAACAAATGACGGTTGATGAAATTTTAGAAAAATATGATGGGGTGAAAGAATTTGTAAAAAGTGGTGGGATTACTGTGACTGGTGGAGAACCCCTTTTACAAATAGATTTTGTATCTGAATTATTTAGTAAAGCAAAAGAAAAAAATATTCATACCGCATTAGATACTTCTGGAATTTTGTTTAATCCAGAAAATACTCAAAAAATAGATGAATTGTTAAAATATACTGACTTGGTTTTGTTGGATATTAAACATATTAATAATGCCGAACATATAAAGCTTACAGGGCTTCCAAATGAAAATATTTTAAAATTTGCAAAATATCTATCGGATAAAAATATTCCTGTTTGGATAAGACATGTTGTAGTAAAAGATATTACATTGAACGAAAAATATCTAACTCAACTCGGAGAATTTTTAGGAACTTTGAACAATATTAAAGCTCTTGATGTTTTGCCATATCACGATATGGCTATTCCAAAATATGAAAATTTAGGGATTGATTATCCTTTAAAAAATACTCCTCCAACAACAAAAGATGAAGCTATAAAAGCTCGTGACATAATCTTTTCTGCTTATAAATCAGTGAAAAATAATTTAAAAAATAATTAAATAAAAGTTAATTTCTGATGACTTTACGAAAAATACTATTAAAATAATAATAGAAAATATTATTATGAATGGAGTTGGTGTAAATGTTAGATTTCGATAAATTTACTGATTATTCTCAAGAAATTATTTCAAGTGCCAATGCTCTTATGGGAGAATACAAAAATTCTCAAATGACCCCAGAACACATTATGCTTGCAATGATTAAAGCTGATGGGATAATCAAAGATTATTTGACCGAATTAAATCTTTTGAATCAAGGATTTATTAACAAGATGGTTTCAAAAATTGAAAGTTTTCCAAAATTATCTGGACCTGTAAATAGTCAAGGGCTATATTTAAGCCAAGAAACAATGAAGTTGTTGGAACTTTCAATGGATGAAAGTAAAAAATTGAAGGATGAATTTGTAAGTATTGAATCTATCCTTCTTGCGATGTCTGAACTTGATAATAGTAATATTAAATCTCTTTTAAACTCTAACGGAGTAACATCAAGTTCTATATTAAAAGTTATGAAAGATATAAGAGGTAATAATAAAGTGGATACAAAAAATGCAGAAGAAAATATGAAAGCTTTGGAAAAATATTCTACTGATTTAACAGACTTAGCAAGAAAAGGTAAATTAGACCCTGTAATTGGTAGGGATGAAGAAGTTAGAAGAATTATCCAAGTATTAAATAGACGTACAAAAAATAACCCAGTACTAATTGGTGAACCAGGTGTTGGTAAAACTGCTATTGTAGAAGGTTTGGCTCAACGTATAATTCGTGGTGATGTTCCAGAAAGTTTGAAAGATGTAAAACTTATCTCTTTGGACTTAGGTGCATTAGTTGCTGGTGCTAAATTCCGTGGAGAATTTGAAGAACGATTGAAAGCTGTATTGAAAGAGGTTGAATCTTCAAATGGTGAAATTGTAATGTTCATTGATGAATTGCACACAGTTGTTGGGGCTGGTTCAACAGAAGGTTCAATGGATGCTGGTAATTTGTTAAAACCAATGTTGGCTCGTGGTGTTCTTAGAACAATTGGAGCTACAACTATTAACGAATACAGAAAATATATTGAAAAAGACCCAGCATTAGAAAGACGTTTTCAACCCGTTATGGTTAATGAACCATCAGTAGAGGATACAATCAGTATTTTACGTGGTTTGAAAGAAAAATACGAAGTTCACCATGGAGTAAGAATATTGGATAGTGCAATCATTGAGGCTGCAAAATTATCTGATAGATATATTACTGATAGGTTTTTGCCAGATAAAGCAATTGACTTGATTGATGAAGCTGCAAGTTCTTTGCGTATTGAAATTGATTCAATGCCAGAAGAAATTGATACTATGATGCGTCAAAAAATTCAACTTGAAATTGAACGTGAAGCTTTGAAAAAAGAAGAATCAGAAGAAGCAAAAGCAAAAGTTGAAGATATTACAAAACAAGTATCTGAACTTGAAAGTAAAATTGATGTTCTAAAAGCTCAATGGGAAAAGGAAAAAGCATCTATAACATCAGAAGCAGATGTTAAAGATGAGATTAACAAAGTTAAAACTCAAATAGAAGAAGCTGAAAGAAATACTGATCTTCAAAAAGCTGCTGAATTGAAATATGGCAAACTTCTTGAATTAGAAAAGAAATTAAAAGCTTGCCAAACAAAAGAACATTCAAATAATAAACTTTTAAAAGAAGAAGTTACAGCTACTGATATTGATGAAGTTGTTTCAAAATGGACAGGTATTCCAGTGACAAAACTTGTTGAATCTGAAATGAAAAAATTACTTCATATGGAAGATATTTTGCACAAACGTTTGGTTGGGCAGGATGAAGCAGTTGATACTGTATCAGATGCAATTCGTAGGGCGAGATCTGGTTTGAAAGATCCAAGACGTCCAATTGGTACTTTCTTATTCTTAGGCCCAACTGGTGTAGGTAAAACAGAACTTGCAAAATCATTAGCTGAATTCATGTTCAACGATGAGGATGCTCTTGTTCGTATTGATATGTCTGAATATATGGAAAAACACAATGTCGCAAGACTTGTTGGAGCTCCTCCAGGATATGTTGGATATGAAGAAGGCGGTCAATTAACAGAGGCTGTTAGAAGAAAACCATACTCAGTAATTTTGTTTGATGAAATTGAAAAAGCTCATCCAGATGTATTCAATATCATGTTGCAAATCTTTGATGATGGCCGTTTGACTGATTCTAAAGGAAGAACTGTTGATTTTAAAAATACTCTAATTATTATGACAAGTAATATCGGTTCCGATATTATTCTTGAAGATTCTTTAAATTCAATGCTTTCACCTGAACAATTCAAAGATACAAAAGAAAAAGTTCTTGCTGTTTTAAGACAACGTTTCAAACCTGAATTCTTAAACAGAATAGATGAAACAATCTTCTTCAAGGCTTTGACTTTACAACAATTGAGCAAGATTGTTGATATTCAAATGGATTATTTGAGAAACTTGTTAAAAGATCAAGAATTGGAATTTGAAATCACAGAGGATGCTAAAGAATTTCTAGCAACTCAAGGTTTCAACCCTGTATATGGTGCAAGACCATTGAAAAGGGTTATTCAACAACAAGTTGAAAATCCATTGTCAAAATTGATTTTGGCTCAAACTTTCTTGAAGGGTGACAAAATTAAAATTGATGTAAAAGATGATGCTTTAACTTTTGAAAAAGTTAAATAATAAGCAACCTCGAAAAGTAAAAGGAATGGTTAGCATTAACCATTCCTTTTTTTTGAAAATTAAACTATAAAGTTTTATGCAACTCTATCAATAATTCCGCCACCTAAGACTACATCTCCATCGTAAAGAACAACAGATTGTCCTGGAGCAATTGATTTTTGCATGTTTTCAAAATGAACTTCGATATTTCCATTTTCTAAAGGTTTAACTGTTACGGGTTCTGGTTTTTGGGTAGAACGAATTTTAGCTTTACAGCTGATTTCTTTATCCAAATTATCAAATGGAATCCAATTCATTTTTGTCGCAATTAATTCGTCTTTCATTGTTGCATCTTTATAGCCAACAACAACTTCATTAGTATCTTTTCGAAGTTCCACAACGTAAAGAGCTTCTGGAGCACTGATCCCAATTCCTTTTCTTTGGCCGATTGTGTAATTCCAGATTCCTTCGTGTTCTCCAAGAATTTTGCCAGACATATCTACGATGTTACCCTTTTTAGGTTGAACTTGAAGAAGCTCATTGTAATCGCCTTCATAAAAATCTTGGCTATCTGGTTTTTCAGCAACTTCTAAACCGTGACTTCTTGCGATATTACGAATCTCGTCTTTAGAAAAACTTCCTAGAGGTAGCATAATATTAGCAAGTTGTTCTTGTTTTAGTCGATACAAGAAATATGATTGGTCTTTGTTTGGACTCAATCCTTGTTTCAATATGTATCTGCCATCTTCATTTTGTTCAATTCTTGCATAATGACCTGTTGCAAATTTGTCGAATTCAATTCCGTTTTCTTTTGCCAAGTATGGAAGAACGTCAAATTTTATGAGTGAATTACACCAAATACAAGGGTTTGGAGTTCTTCCAGATAAATATTCTTTCTTAAAGTTATTTAAAACAATTTCTTCATACTGTTTAGCACAGTCAAAGACGTGAAATTCAATACCAATTTCTTTGCAAATTTTTTCAGCAGCTGCAATATCTTCTTTTTCATCTGGGCCAAAACAAGCTCCGTGGGTAGAATGTTTGTTTGGCATAGAATTTATTTTCTTTTGAATTTCAGCATAAACTCCGCCTTTGCCCCAAATTGCCATTGTAGCACCAATAACTTCGTGCCCTTGTTCCTTTAATAGTAATGCCGTTGTAGAAGAATCTACTCCGCCTGACATACCAACTAATATCTTCATAATATGTAATTCTCCGTTTTTAATAATTTACAATTTTAAGATATTATAAAAAATTCGCATTTACAATACTACAAGGCGGAGTTGATGAAATCAATTCCGCCTGATTTTGTTATTGTTTTGTGTTTCTAAAACAAATTGTAAAAGAGTATGAGAGATGAGTGATTATGAGTATGTTGATTATATTTGTTATTTTGCCTAGTTTAAATTATTGTTTGAATAGTTTTTATTGTCATTCTGGAGAATGCGAAGAATCTCATTTTTCTTCAGAATATAAATCTTTTTTATTAAGCTAAAAGAGCTTCAACGATTTTAGCGTTAGTTTCAGATCTTTTTTGGCTTAAGATATATCTTTCAACTTGTAAAGCGATTTCTACTTCAGAAGTAGATAAGCATTTTACATTGTCTAATTCGTTTACATAATCGTTAACTGTAATCATTTCATAATCGTTTCTCATAATCTGTTCCCCTTAATTTTGTTTATCTCATTTCCCTTACATTTATATAAAGTATTTTTAGATTTAAAAATTGCCTAAATCGTATCTAATTTTTATATATTCGTTACATTTCTTAATGCTTCTACAATAAATAGAATTGGAATTTTCTTAAATATTGAAAATATCCTAATTTTCGTTAGAATAAAATAAGGTAGTATTATGGCAAGAGACAAAATTATCCAATTTAAAAAGATTATTAAACCTAAACAATCTCTAAGTAAGGGATATGCGTTGTATAACGAAGGGAAATGTCTGTATAACCAAAATAAAGATGATTTAGCTTTTAAGAAATTTTTAGAGGCAGAAAAATTTGGTTTTGAAACTGATGATATGTATGCTTGTATGGCGTGGTTAGTTGGCCGAGATTCACAAAAAACGGATAAAGTTTTAGAATATATAAATAAAGCAATCGAATTAGATTCTGAAAATAGTTATGCTCATTATCTAAAAGGTTATACTCTTGAAAGTATAGGGCAGTATAGCGAAGCTCTTTCTTGCCTTCTGAAAGCTGAAGAATTGCATTATGATAGTCCGTATTTATATACAAAAATTTCTTATTGCTATGAGCAAATTGGAGAAGAATTAAAGTCTATTGCCTACGCATCTAAAGCGATAAAGAAATATCCAAACGAAATTGACTGTTATAGAAGAAAAGCTTGGGTATATTTTAGTCACAATAACAATGAAGAAGCCCTAAAATATTTTTTGGAAGCTGAAAAACTTGGAGATACCTCGAATTTTTACCAAATTTCATATTGTTATAGTGAGTTAGAAAATCATAAAAAAGCTCTTGCTTATGCAAATAAATCAATAATTGCTGATAGAAATAATTTCTATGGTTATTATAGAAAAGGCTTTGTCTATTATATGTCCGAAAAATATGAAAAAGCACTAGAAAATTTTTTAAAGGCTGTAAGTTTAATAAAAGAAGAGGCTGCAGAAGTGTATGATATGTATCCTCGAATTTCTTGGATTTATCAGAATATTAAGGGCGATATAGAAAATGCTAAAAAGTATGGCAAAATTTCGATTGATATAATGCCAGATTATGACTTTGCACAGTATCGAATGGGTTGTATCTATTTGTACGCAGATAAAAATTATAAAGAAGCCGCAAAATATTTCAAAAAGGCACTTGCTCTAAAAATGGGCGAAACTGATATTTATGTGTATTATGACGTAGGAAAAAATTATTTTTCGATGAAAAAATATGCTCAAGCCTTAAAATATGTGGAAATGGGGTTAAGCATACAGCCAGAAAATCTCGGATTATGTTCTGTTAAAATAAGCATTCTTTATAAACAGAGAAAATATGAAGAGGTTCGAACTTTGTTACAGCAAGCATTGGAAAAATTTCCAGATGATATTTGGGTTCAACAAGCTAATGCAATGATTTTGGGTCACTTTAAGCAATACGATGATGCTGTAAAAATTCTAGAGCCAATAAGGAAAGATTTGTCAGAAGTGAATATATATGCACTATTTGTTCTTGCGAATTGTTATTTTAAAAAGAAGGAATATGAAAAAAGTCTTGAAACATTTCTAGAATATAGTCAGAAAGAATATTTAGAGTATTTAGAAAAACAAGATATTCGAAGCATAAGGTCTTTTATTAAAAAGTTATCAAAACATTTTCCAAATGATGAGAGACTAAATCAAATAGAAGAGAATTTTAAACCTGTTTTAAATCCGATTGAGTAAACAAATGTAACATAATTTTGGATTTTTGAATATTGCATTAATTTAAAACCTTTAATTATATATAGTCATTTTATAGATTTTAGAGAGATGCAAGTAAATAACGATAATCAAATCCAAAAACCACAGCTTGACCAAAATTATAACATTGGTTGCAATCAACTTGGGAAAAATGATAAGCAAATGCAATCAATTTTTGCCAAGTATGATACTGATGGTGATGGCAAAATAAATACTTCTAATGCAAAGGGAGTAAATGAGCTTGAAGGTTTTATGAGCGACTATAACAAGATGCTCAGTGATGGAAATGCAGATAAAGAACAAGTTAGCTTTTTTACAAATATTTATAACAAAATAGTTAATCTCATGAAGCCTGAAAATAAAAATAAAATCTATGAAGATGGCGAAGAAATTGTGGCCAATGGGGTGCTAGAAAATTCTGAGCAAGGTCGTATTGGTGATTGTTGGCTACATTCCCAAGTAAATGCACTTAAAGATACGGATTTTGGAAAAGATGCAATCAAAAATGCTATACAAAAAAATGAAGATGGCTCTTACACTGTAAAATTCAAAGGTGTAAATAAATCTTATACCTTTTCAGCAGAAGAAATTCAATCTAAAATAGATGAAAATGTATATTCTAAGGGTGATTTAGATTACAAATTGATTGAAATGGGTGTAGAAAAACTTTATGATGAACAAATTCCAAAAGAAATTGAAAAAGAACTAAAAATTAATAAAGGACTGAGCAAAGATGGATTTAAAGAAGCGGCACAAAATTCTGCACATAGAATATCCGAACTAATGGATAAACGAGACCATAAAATAAAATCTATTGAAGGTGGAGCGGGTTCTATCAGTATTTCCGATAAAGGAAATGAAATTGCATATCTTTTAGGTGCTGATTGTGAACAAACTTCAATCGATTCTACTTCGGGAATAGAAAGTGCGCTAATTGAAAAAGCAAAATCTTCAAATGAAGTTGCTATAAATTTTGGTTCTTATTATGACATAGAAAAAAGAGAACCATTTAACAAAAAGCTCCCTGAAGCTGATGATGGTCACGAGTATTATATAAAAAATGTAAAATTAGATGAGAATGAGAACATCGTTCAAGTAGAGGTTATAAACCCTTGGGATAATTCAAAATCTATACCTCTAACCCTTGAAGAGTTTCACGCAATGCGAGCTCCATATGAAAACATTAGTGTTTCTGGGACAAAAAGTAAAGTTAAAGAATTAGAAGACAATAAAGAAAATTATAAGATTAAGGACTTTGTAAATACTTGCAAACAACCAGATTCAACTTGGGATAATTTTACTATAATGGATGATATAAAAAATAAAAAAGATTTAATAAATGAATTTGGCGGGCTAAAATTGTATATTACAGAACTTAATAAAGCAATGGATAAAACAGCAGAAGATAAACA
>DAAY01000004.1 GCA_002103105.1 Candidatus Gastranaerophilales bacterium HUM_1 | reverse complement strand
TCGTCGGTTCAGCTAGTGTCCCTAGGAGAGGGAAAACAGACTAAATCCTTGCACTAAAATAAAGGGCGGAGAAGTGTATCTCTGCCCTCTATTTTTATTCTTTGGAATAATTAAAATTTATAACTTTTTCATCTCACCGATTGAAGTTGTTCTGGTTGTGTTTTGGTATTGTTTAGCGATTCTTTCACGTTGAGTTTGAGAAAGTTGTTTAATAATTTTTCTTTCAGGTTGAACTGTTGAATTATTTGCAACTTTCACTTCTGCTCTAGGAGTAACGCTAGAAACTTTGATATTTACTCTTTGAACTTTTTCAAGAGGTTTTCCTTCTTTGCCAATAGCCCAACGGAAACCAGCAGTTAGAGAAATACCGTTACGTCCACCGTTTTGAATCATAGCTTGACCGAATGCCATGTATCTGTCTTTGAAACGTTTTTGAACCCCAACGCCATATTGAACATATGGTTTGATACTCATTTCAGGGAGTCTAACGTCGTTTGCTGAAACTTTAGATTTGTCTAATAGGTTCCAAATCATGTTAACGCCGATATATGGTTGCCAACCGTTTTTGGTATTAGCAATGAATTTAACCCCAGGGGCAATTTGGATTGCGTGAAGAGGGTCGTTTTTGATTTTAACGCCAGCAGCGTTAGTGTAGTCGAAAGTATTAACGAAGGTATAGCTTAATAACATACTAGGTTGTATGATAATTTTTCCTTCTTTAAATTCAAAGTTGTAACCAGTTTTGTTACCAACACCAGCCATAAGCATAGTGTAATTATCTGTACCATACATGGTTCTATTGTCGCCAACGATAGCACCAGAAGAAACAGTTGTAGCGTTGAAGAAATTACCTTTGTATAGAGTTAAAGTTCCACCAACAAGACCGCCGTTTTGAGTAGCATCTACTCCAGAGAATCTTTGACTCGCACCGTTGTAACCGATATATCCAGTCCAAGCTCTATCCCAACCGTGTCTGAGAGATTTTATTGGAGTATCGAAACCAACTAAAGTACCGTAAGTAATGTTAGAAACTTTAGGTCCGTTTTTAAGTGGAATATTTTCAAAGCTTGCATAAGGTTTAACCCATGCACTAGATGTTTCATTTTGAGCGTTGAATAGTGGTGAGAAAGTTCCAACATCTGTTGCATCTCCAGTTGGAGAAAGAGCGTATCTGTTAGCAGTTTTGATTGCGACACGTTCAAGATATGGAATAGTCATGAAGTTGTCTGCGTTTTGGAATGCGTAGTTGAATGTTTGGTTCATTGTAGCATTCGCACCAGCTTGAGAAGCAACAGAAGGGGCTAGAACAGATGGGTTAAAAGCATCAGATGGGTTGCCCGTAGGAGTAATAGTTGTTCCTCCACCACCATTAGCGGTAAGGATTTTATCTCCTTTGGTGAACATGAAATATCCGCCGTCATTTCTGTTGTCATAAATTGCATTGTATTTGTAGATTGGAGTATAGAATGTTGTTTGAGCAGTGCTTGGAAGATTGTATCCTCCGTTAGCTGGCATACCGTTAACAACATTATTTTTCAACCCAGGTTGTGCAAAATAGATTTCAGTAACATCTTTTGTTGAATCAGATAACAAATTCATACCAACAACATTCAAGTTGCCATTATGAGTGCCGTAATTGTTTGCAGTAATTCTATCCATTTGTTCGTTAGCTAGGTCAACATCTGCAACGAAGTTGGTATTTCCAGAAAGAGTTACGTTGTTTAATGAAGCAACACCAACTTGGTTGTTCACCATAGATAAAGTACCAGATTGCAAATCTAGATTGTTGCCGTCAAGAACATTATCTCTAGCTCCAAGATGTAGATTTGTACCGCTTAATGAAATATCTAAGTTTTCAATATTATTATTCAATTGAACAACACTAGAAGAATCACCAGTGATTTTTAGTTCTGGAGTAAGAGAAACTTCTTCTGTTGGAGTATCTATGTCGTTATAGTCATCATCTACATATTGTGGTATATATTTAAAATCTTCATAATTCCATTTTTTATAATATTTATTAATAGGAATCTTTTTTGTATCACCAGTAATTTTATCGTTGAAGATAATTTTACCATTGTTTATAGAGTTAAGTGTTACTGTTGTTTTATGCGGTTCATTTTGATAAAAACTATGTGAATGCTCTTCGTTATACCCAAGGTATTTTTCTTCAATTATATTGGTTACAAAGATAGCTTGTTGGTCTTTTTTGTCTCCATTTTGAACGTAGTTTCCAGAGAATAAGGATTCTCCATTATCTGCAACGATATTCAAATCTACATTACTCCAGATGGCACCACCTTGAGCTGTACCTGATTGGGATTTTGCGTAGTTACCTATGAAGGAGGTGTTTTGTATTTTTCCAATTCCTGCTTCCATAGACTTAACTCTAGCATGATTTGCATAGTCATAGTTATAAATGGCTCCACCATATGCATTTCCACTTTCTGCTTCTGCATAGTTATTTTGGAAGTGAGAGTTTGTAATACTGTCTATTCTTCCTTTATTGTATATTGCACCTCCACGGTATCGTACGTGGTTGTTTAAGAATGTTCCTGTGATATTACCAATATAGGAAATTTTACTTGAGCTTATTCCATCATTACAAATCGCTCCGCCATTACCATATTCAGTTGAACCCCCATTTCCAATAAATGAGCCAATAATATCTGTAATTACTCCATAAATGTTGGAAATTCCGCCTCCTTGATTTGCTATAAAATCAGCAAGAATTAATTTTATTAGTGTCGGATTAGAGTTTTCGTAATTAATAATGGCGGCTTTGCTGTCGTATAATCTTTGTTTATTGTTCGTAAATGTCCCTTCAATTTTATCAATAGTACCACCAGTATTAACTATACTTGACCCAACAAAATTCCCAACAATATTAGTAATAACTCCTTCATTGTTAGCGACTCCGCGATTTAATATCCTTGAATCAATAAATGAGCCAACAATATTAGTAATAACTCCATAATTGTTAGAAATTCCGCTTCCATTTATAAAGTCCGCAAGGATTGACTTTATTATTCCACTGTTGTTTACTGCTCCACCAGAGTACTCGCTATCGATCTTATTATCTACAAAAAGACCTTCGATTTTATCGATTGTTCCATTTTCATTGTTATATATCAGTCCACTGTATGCTTTATTTATTGCAAAAGTTCCTTTTATATTATCAATGTGTCCCTTGTTATCGATTATTGTGCCACATTGATAAGAAGATGAGCCGTTTGCAATAAAATTGCCTGAAATATTGTTAATAGTAGCATTTTTATTGTTTAAGATTAAAGGGTTTTCCCCCCTATCTGTATTAACAAAATCTCTAGCAATATTTGCAGAAGTGCCATCATTAGTGATTGAACCATCTATGGTGTCACCTTGATTATATTTATAGATAATTGTTCTTGTTGGATTTTCCGCATTTAATTCCCATGTATAATTTGACCCATAAGTGTTTACTTTTCCGAATGTTAGAGTCGTGTCGCCATCTGGGTTACCAAATTGTGTTTGGTAGTTAATTTCATAGTATAGAGGAGAAAGTGAACCTGTGTTTTTGTCATAATCATATTGAGTGATGATATTATCGCCATCAGGTTTTGAGCCATCTTCATTAGCTTTAACCTCAGTCATAGTATAATTACTTTGCGGAATAGCTACTTCTGTTCCGTCTTCATATTTGATTTGAACATCGTTATTATGTAGATAGTCAAGTGTTGGGGTATCAATAGGTTTTTGAGATAAATCAACTTCATCAAGCGTTGTAGCTTGAGCTTGTCCAACACCAATAATAGACAACCCCGCAATTGTTGCAATTGCTAAGGTTTTAAATGGTTTATTTTCTTTTTTTACATTAACACGTTTCATACTTCTTCTTTTCATGTTAGAATATCCTCATACTTTACCTATCGATATTTTTCATATCGACAGAATTGGCTAGTATCTTTAATTTTTTTTTGGTAAATGTTACAATTGTTAAGATTTTTAATTCTTTCTAATAACAACCTCATTTTTATTATAATACTTTTTTATTAATAATTCAAGTCTTAATCAAAAAAAATCTTGTAAAATTATTAAAAATATGCTATAAAATTAGTATTATGGATATTAAAATTGAGAGAGCTTTTAAACAGGATTCTGTGAATGTGGTTTTTGCCACAAATGATGATTACGCTTGTTATATGGCAGTAGCATTAAAATCTTTATTAGATAATAGAGATGTTGAAAAATTGTATGACATTATTATTCTTGAAGCTGGGGTAACGGATGCCAACAAAGAAATGATTGCTTCAATGTGTGATAGTGAGAAGGTTTCGATTAGGTTTGTTAATTCTAATGACCTCTACGAAACGATTGATACAAGCAAGTTGTTTTGCCATTTGCATTTTTCAAAAGAAATGTATTTGCGATTATTTATTCCGCAAATGATGCCTGCTTATGATAAGGTTATTTATTTGGATTGTGATACCTTAATTACGGGTGATATTTCCAAGTTGATGGATGTTGATTTGGAAACTAATTATGTCGCTGCGGTTAGGGATTATAATACCATTGTGAATTATAGAGCGTTCCCGAATGTTAAAACTTATTTTTCTGTAAATCTAAAATTAAAAGATATTAATAACTATGTGAATTCTGGCGTTCTTTTGATGAATATTCAAGAAATGTTGAAAATCGATATGACTCAGAAAATTTTCGACCTTCTTGATTATTACAAAGAATTTTTGTATCCAGATCAAGATATTTTGAACCTTATTTGCGAAGATAAAATTAAAATTATTCCTAATTCGTGGAATTACGTTATTATTACAAATACTCGACTTATGCAAGATGATTATTTTAAAAATTTAGCGGTTGAGTTTGTTGAAGGTATTGCTAATCAGTACGTTCTGCATTTCTTGTCAGAAATTAAACCTTGGAAATATCCAAATATGTATTATGGTCATATTTGGTGGGATTATGCGAAAACTACTCCATTTTTAGAAATTTTAATTGCAAAATTTAGAGAGTTCGAAAAATTTGAACAAGAAAACGCCGATAAACGTCAAAAAGAAATTGAAGATGCTATAAAACTTAGCAATGAAGCTAAAGCTTTGAGAAATGGCGAAATTAAAAAATTAAATTAGTGAATGTATCGAAAAAAGGGCTGGAACATATGTTCCAGCCCTTTTCTTATACTTAAATCTTATGTTTCTAAAATCCAATTGTGAACATTGCAATAAATCCTGCAACTATCATTGCTGGTCCAAATGGCAAGTATAAACCATTTGCTGCTTGGTTATTTTTTAGTCCCCAGATTAGTTCCTTGCAAGCAAAAAGTCCAAGTCCTATAAGTACAATTGTGCTTGCCCAGTATGCTATTGGATGAGTTAACCATCCCAAGTTTTGTGCTGTCAAAAATCCGATTGTATAAACAATAAAACCAACTAATGCACCTAAAGTCATCCAGTTTTTGTTATTAACTAGTTTTTTTATAAACATAGGCAAAGTGATAAACATTTGTACAATTCCACTCAATACAAGAATTGCTACTAAAACTTGAAAGATTGGTAAAAAGTTTGCGTACATAGGAGAGCATCCTAGCATTGAGCCAAAAACAGCTCCAAGTCCTGCTGCTATATATGAATCCCCTTCTCCAAAAGCTCTAGCTCCAACTAAAACAAGTCCAAGTCTTGAAATTGCTTCCATAATTAAAAATCCAAGAATTGCTGATGCTAAAGAATATAAAATTGGACAACTTAAGAAAAAGTTTAAGTCTAATTTTGGCATTCCGTTTGCTTTGGTATATAAAACAAATGTTAGGATTGCATAAATTATGCTATATAAAATTCCAACGCCAATTAGTGAAAAAGTATGGGCATCTGCAACTTTTTTTTCTAAAATATCGGTTCCTGCTATTGCGATAAATAAACCAGAAACGATTAAAGAAAATACGTATATTCCAATCTGATCCCATCCGATTGGATTCATCATTTCTAGTCCAAATAATGGGTCAAATGGAGTGCAAAATCTCAAAAATAGTCCAACGAATAATACACCTGTTAAAAGCTCTACAAATGGGTATTGCCAACTGATATGTTCGTGACAAAATGCACATTTCCCTCTTAAAAATAAGTATGAAAATAACGGAATATTATGGTACCATTTTAGCGGAGTTTGGCATTTGGGGCATTTTGAAGCTGGAAATACTATTGATTCCTCGCTTACTGTTCTTAAAATTACAACGTTTAAAAAACTTCCTATAACCAATCCAGTTATAAATATGAATGCTAATACGACAAGTGAAAAAATCATTTTGCCTCCTTTGCGGTCTTTTTATTTTTATCTGTCATTTCGTTTTCTATAATGTTATAGAGTCTATTTAAGGCTCTTTTTAAAATTCTTGAAATTTGAGTTGGTGAAACATGTATAATTTCTGAAATCTCTTTTCTTGAAGAACCTTCCATATAATATTTGAATACAACGGTTTTGTCTGGTTCTGGAAGTTTTTTTAGTGCAAATTCAATAACTTTTTTATTTTCATATGTTTCTTCCCAAGTGTCAGAGTCTGATTGAATTCTATCCATTAGAGTTTCAGTACCTTCTGATGAATAAATATTTTGATCAAGTGAAACCATATTCTTGATAAGTTCAATATTCATTATTTCTTCAACCTTATCCACTGGAAGATTCACATAATTTGCAACTTCTTGAGCTGAAGGGGATTTTGTTCCTCCTTCTGACAAGTCGTCAATTGCCTCTTTAACTTTGGATAAATTGGTAAGAGTTTCTCGTGGCGTTTTTACTATATTAGCTTTATCTCTCAAGTAGTGAAGAATTTTTCCCTTGATAAATTTACTAACGTAAGTTTTAAAACTACCTCTTTCGTTTACCTCGTAAGTTTCGATAGCCTTTAGAACTCCAACAGCTCCAACTTGAATTAAATCATCTTTAGATATTGTACTTGGGAGTGGATACATTCCAAGTGCAATTCTTTTTACGAGTTTTAGTGATTCTTGAACTAAGTTCAAATAAAGGATGCGTTTTTTCTTTTCATCCTTCTCTTCTTTATAGCTAAGTATTAAATCCTCGAGTTTTTCTAACTCGGACATTTTGGTTTCCACTTTTTATTAAAACTCCTCTTTTATTACTATAACACAGATATATCGGTTTATCTAAAATTTAATTTTATTTAATAAACTTTTGTGCGTGGATTTTTTGTGCTATTATTATCTTATATATAATATGAATAGGAGCAAAATATGATTACCGTAAAAGATGTTGAACACGTTGCAAAATTAGCAAGATTAGAATTGACAGAAGAAGAAAAAGAATTATATACAAAACAACTAGGTGATGTTTTGAAGTATGTTGACCAAATGAATGAGGTTGATACTTCTAATGTTAAACCAATGACTCAAGTTATTGATTTTGTTAATGTTATGAGGGAAGATGTTCCTCATCAAGAAATTTCAAAAGAAGCGTTGATGTCTAATGCTCCTGATGAAGAAAATGGATTCTTTAAAGTTCCAAAAATTAATTAGTTTTAGATTTATTTAAGCCCATGAGTTATATTGATGTTTTCTTTAGCTCATGGGCTTTATTACTTATAAAATAGGAGTTTTTTAATGACAAAATATATTTTTGTAACGGGTGGAGTTGTTAGTTCTTTAGGCAAGGGGATTATTGCAGCTTCTTTAGGTCGATTATTACGTTCAAGAGATTATTCTGTAATCATTCAAAAATTTGACCCATATATAAATATTGACCCTGGAACAATGAGTCCTTTTCAACATGGTGAAGTTTTTGTTACTGATGATGGTGCTGAGACAGACTTGGATTTAGGGCATTATGAAAGATTTACTGATACAAGTTTTGGTCAGGTTAATAATGTAACTTCTGGTCGTATTTATCAAGAAGTAATCAATAAAGAAAGACGTGGGGATTATTTGGGTGCAACAGTTCAAGTTATTCCTCATATTACAAATGAAATTAAATCTAAAATTGTTGCAGCGACAAAGCAATTCAATCCAGATTTTCATATTATTGAAATTGGTGGAACAATTGGTGATATTGAAAGTTTACCTTTTATTGAGGCTATTAGACAGTTTAAGACTGAAATTGGTGTAGGAAATGCAATTTCTGTTCATTGTACATTGCTTCCTTATTTATCAACTTCAGGGGAATTAAAAACAAAACCTTCTCAACACAGTGTTCAAGTGTTAAGAAGTTATGGCATCCAACCAGAAATTTTGGTTTGTAGAACATCAAAACCTATTCCTAAGACGGAAAGAGAAAAACTTGCATTGTTCTGTTCCGTTCCTAAAGACGCAGTTATTGAGTGTCGTGATATGAAAACAATTTATGAAGTTCCATTGGCTTTAGAGGCTCAGAATATGTGTTCTGTTGCTTTGAAAATGTTAGGGATGGATGATAGAACTCCAAATTTAACTTCTTGGGAAACATTGGTTGCGAAGATTAAAAATCCAACAACTTCTGTAAAAGTTGCAATTGCAGGTAAATATACAAAACTTTCTGATGCGTATATTTCTGTTGTGGAATCTTTAAAACATGCAGGTTATGCCGATTCTTCTTCTATTGAAATTAAGTGGATAAATTCAGAAGAATGTGTTGATTATGCTAATTGTAAAAAACTTCTGTCTGATGTGGATGCAGTTGTTGTTCCTGGAGGTTTTGGAGTAAGAGGAATTGAAGGAAAATTAAATGTTATTAGGTATGCAAGAGAACATAATCTTCCATTTTTAGGTTTGTGTTTAGGTATGCAATGTGCGGTAATTGAGTATGCTAGAAATGTTGTTGGATTGAAAGGGGCAAATTCTAAGGAATTCGATGAAAATCCAACATATCCAGTAATTGATATTATGCTAGAACAGAAAAATGTAAAAGGTTATGGCGGTACAATGAGGTTGGGTGCTTATGAATGTCACTTAAAACCAAATTCTATTGCTGCAAAAGCGTATGGAGCTGAAGTTATTTCCGAAAGACATAGACACAGATATGAAGTTAACAATGAATATATTGAAAAAATTTCAGAAGCAGGTTTGGTATTTTCTGGAATGTCACCAGATGGAATGTTAGCAGAAGTTGTTGAACTTCCAAAATTAGATTGGTTTGTTGCTTGTCAGTTCCATCCAGAGTTTAAGTCACGTCCTGACAGACCACATCCATTATTTAAAGGCTTGATAGATGCAGCTTTAAAGCATTCTGAAAAGAAAAAATAATTTTTTATCGAGGAAAATAAAATTCTCATTGACGAGGTTTTATTTTCCTTGTATTTTAATAGAACATAGTTTTATGGGGGAGATATAATGACTAATAATGAGGGTTTAAAGAAATTTACGACTGTAAACTTTTTGAATTTTGCATTAGGTTTTCTAGGGTTACAGTTTGCGTGGCAAATGAGAATTATTTTGTCTGGACCTGTTACTGAAAATTTGGGAGCAGATGCTTTTTTGTATGGTTTAATTTGGTTGGCAGGACCTTTTACTGGAATGGTTGTTCAACCACTAATTGGAGCTTTATCAGATAAAACAAAATCAAGATTTGGAAGAAGAAGACCTTATTTGTTGGGGGGAGCAATTATTGCTTCTATCGCTTTATGGTTATTCCCAAATTCTGGTAATATTGCGAATGGATTTTCTCATTTTACAGGTATGAATTTACCAACTTGGTCTGGTTTATTGATTGCAGCTGTAATGATTTGGATAATTGATGCTTGTATCAATATTGCTCAAGGTCCATATCGTGCATTGATTCCAGATGTTGTTCACCCAGAACAGCATTCTTTAGCAAATTCATATATTAGTTTGGCGATTGGATTGGGTTCTGTTATCGCTGCCGCTACTGCACCATTTTTGAAGTTGGTTTTCCATTATCAAATGTCTGTTAATGCTCAATTTATAATGGCTGCTTTGGCTTTTTCTCTTGCAATGTTGTGGACGTGTTTGACTATTAAAGAAAAAAGTACTGCAAATGCTGAAGTTGTTGAAGAGAAAAAAGAAGAAGTTGGATTTTGGAAATCAATGGTTGAATTTTTTGCATTATCTCCAGAAGTTTCAAAAATTTGTGTAATGCAATTTTTTACTTGGATAGGTATGATGTGTATGATGATTTTCTTTACAAATTTTGCTATCCATACGGTTTATGGTGTTCCAGATTTGACAAAATTATCAGCAGATGTGCAACAAACATTTATGGCTGCTCAGACATCAGCTACAAATTATTCTTCAATTTGTTTTGCAATCTTTAATTTGGTTTGTTTCGTAATTGCTGTTCCAATTGGATTTTTGGCTGGAAAATTTGGAAATAAGAAAGTTCATATTATTTCTTTACTTTCTATGGTAATTGCGTACTTAGGAATGGGCTTTTTCTGTACAGTTAAACCTGTTGTGACTGTTTGTATGGCTTTATCTGGTATTGGCTGGGCTAGTGTTTGTGCTTTGCCTTTTGCTATGTTATCTAAATATATTAAAGCTGGAACAGAAGGCTCTGTGATGGGTATATTTAATATCTTTATTGCTGGTCCTCAAGTTTTTGTATGTACTTTAGTTGCTTGGATTATCAATAAATCTGTTCTTTATACAAACGAAATGTATAATAACCATTATGAATATTCTTTCTTTATTGGTGCATTATGTTTGTTAATAGCTGCAATCATTACCAAATTTATTAAAGAATAAGGTTGAAATTTTATATATTAAATCAAAAGAATTCACTTGTAATAAAAAAAGTGGATTCTTTTTTTTTAGAAATATTAAATTATTAGATAAATTTTTGTTGAAGTGAGGCAAAAATTAATTTTTACGATTTTTATTACATTTATGGCAGCACAACGTCAGCGAGTGGTGGTATATGCTTAGTAATTTAGCAATTAGTAATATTAGATATAATAATCAGTACAACTATTCTAAAAGAGTAAATAGTTCTTCTTTTGATGAAAAATCGATAAAACCAGACTGTAAAAATCTATTTATGGATTATTTAAAGTATTCTGGTATGGTATCATTTGCTGGTTTGAACCGTCCAGTAGAAAAGGTTTCAACCTCTCTATTAAAATCTTTAGAATCATACATTTCAAAGGATATTCCCGTTAATTCTTCAGAATATAATTTCTTGAAGAGAAATCCTCTTGGTTATTATTTAGAAAATGGTAAAGAAGTGAATAAATTTTTACGAAGTGGAAAATTTGATAATATCCTAATAATAACAGATGATGTTCCAGAGGTTTTAAAACCAATACTTCAACGTCAAAATGAAGAGAAAAAGGAATTTAATCGTATAATTTTAGAAAGTATTCCGATATTAGATTCAAAATTTAACTCTAAAACAACTGAGCCGATGGTTGTTTTTCGTGATGCTCCAAAATCGTGGATGGATACAGTAAAAGGTGGCATTCTTCATGATAATGCTTATATTTCAACATCTACTGAAAAAGGTGCATCTATGGAGGGCATTATTTCAAACGGAGCAGATAATTTTACGTATGAAATAAGATTGCCGAAAGGTACTCCATTCTGGGATTTAACACATACGCCAGAAAAAGAAATGGTGCTTTCAAGAGATTCTAATTTTAAAGTTCTTGGACATGGTGTTCTTGAATTGATTTTATAGTTTTTTAAATTAAATGTCCACTCTCAATTTTGTATATTTCGACGTCTTTTAAAAATTCTTCTTCAAATAAAATTGTATCGACAGAGGTGATAACTGTTTGAGTATTTGCGTTGATTGATTTCAAAAGGTAATTTTGTCTAAGGTCATCTAGTTCAGCTAAAACATCGTCTAATAATAATACTGGCTCATCTCCTGTTTTATCTGTAATAATATCGAGTTCTGAGAGTTTTAAGGCTAGAACTATCGTTCTTTGCTGACCTTGTGATGCGTACTTTGTAGCTTCTTGGTTATTGATATAAAAAACAATGTCATCTCTGTGCGGGCCAACACAAGCTTGGCATCGTCTTTGTTCTTCAATTCGTCTTTCTTCTAAGGAGTTTTTAAACGCAATTTGAAGTTCCTCAATATTTTCTGTATCGTTATTGATGCCAAGAAAGTTTGAATCATACTTTATTGATAAGTTTTCTGTTTCACTAATTGTTCTATGTTTGTTTTGAGCGATTTTTTCGATTTCTTTAAGAAATTTTTTTCTTATGTAGATTATATTACTACCTGTAATTGAAAGCTGTTCATTATATACATCCAAAAGTGCATCGTTTGTCTGACCTGTTTTTGCACACTCTTTGAGGAAATTATTTTTTTGAACTCTGATTTTATCATATTTTGTTAATCTGTCATCGTAAGCAGGATAAATTTGTGAAATTGCTCTATCTAGCCAATCTCTTCTATCTTGTGGAGCTCCTCTTAAAAGTAATAAATCTGTTGTTGAAAAAAGTACTGTTTTCAATACGGTTTTAAAATCTTTAATAGTCGATTTTGTCCCATTAATTTTTAGCTCTCGTTTTTTGTCGGTTGTGTACGAATATGATAAATCAATATCTGTATTTGATTTTATTACATCCGCTTCAATTTTAAAAAAATCTTTATTGAAATTTATAAGTTCCGAGGTGTTTGAGGTTCTAGGGGTTTTCAGGCATGATAGGAAATAAATGCTTTCAAGAATATTAGTTTTCCCTTGAGCATTTTTACCAATGATTAGAATTTTATTTTTATCAAAATCTAATTCTAACTCCTCGCAATTTCTATAATTTGTAAGTCTAAGTTTCTCCAAATTCATACGTTTATTATACTTCAAACATATGATTTTTATTGAAAAATGGACTTAAAGCGGAATTTAGTGTATAATACTTCTGTTGTATGTATTATAAGAAGAGAGTAGGTTTAAATGTTACCTGTAATTTCGGAAGATGTTGCAAATACTGCGTTCAGTGAAATCTTTGAAGATATGCCTGCGTGGAGAAAAAGGATGATTCACTATATTAAAGAGGAAAATCCTGAAATAAATACTGCAATTATTGAAGCTGCAAATAAGACTGATTTGGATCCTAAAGCAGTCGCATTGGGTGCGTATATGACTTATCTAATGATTGAATTAGCAGCAAAAGAAAATGATGCAATGATGAATTACACAGAATAATAAAAATGGTGGTTACGGATTATGATTATTGAAGATTTATTGAAAGAACTTATGGACCGAAAAGGGTCCGACTTACACATTTCAAATGGATTACCTCCAGTTATCCGTCTTGATGGTAAGCTAGTTAGACTTGATTATGAACCATTAACATCAGAAGGGGTAGAAGCATTATTATTCCCAATGATGTCAAATGAACAAAGACGTAAATTAGAACAAGAGTGGGAACTCGATTTTTCATACGGTGTTGAAGGCATCGGCCGTTTCCGTGTGAACTTCTATAAAGATAAGGGCTCATACGCTGCTGCATTCAGAACGATTGCCACAACCGCACCTCAATTGGAAGAATTAGGTATGCCTCCAATTGTTACAACAATTGCAGATAAGCCAAGAGGTTTGGTTCTTGTAACTGGTCCTACTGGTTCTGGTAAATCAACTACATTGGCGGCAATGATTGACTATATCAATAGAACAAGAGCAGAACATATTTTGACAATTGAAGACCCAGTCGAATTTGTTCACACTTCAAAAGTTTCGGTTATTCACCAAAGAGAATTGGGTATGGATACAAGATCATTTGCAAATGCTCTTAAGTCAGCCCTCCGTGAAGACCCTGATATCATACTTGTAGGTGAAATGCGTGACCATGAAACCATTGCTTTGGCACTAACAGCTGCTGAAACTGGTCACTTGGTCTTCGGAACTTTGCACACATCTTCAGCTTCTCAAACAATTGACCGTATTATTGACGTTTTCCCAGAAGGGCAACAACAACAAATCCGTGTTCAATTGGCAAACTCTTTGGTTGCAGTATTTGCACAAACATTGCTTCCAAAACGTCAAGCTGATGGTTCAAGAAAAGGGCGTGTAATGGCTCAAGAAATTATGGTTGTTACACCTGCGATTGCTAACCTTATTCGTGAATCAAAAGCTGCTCAGATTTATTCAACAATCCAAACAAGTACAGGTGCTGGTATGCAGACTCTTGAATCTTCTCTTGCAGCATTGTTTAAAAAAGGACTTGTTACGTTGGATGATGCAATGTCAAAATCATCTAAACCAAACGAATTGAAAAGATTAATTCAAGGTGGTTAGTCAAAGGTTTAAAAGATAAAGGTATATTGGAGGTTCCCAAGTAATGGCATCAATAGTAGATTCTTTAAGTGAAGCATTTTTAGACACTTTTGCTCCTTTAAAGTTAGTGGGTTTTGCAATCCCTGTTTATTTCGCTATTGTGTCTTTCATGGATGGGAATCTCCCTATGCTTTATTTGTGGTATGGTGTAATATCGCTTTTATTCTTGGCTCTTTTGACTCAGGGAATATATAATGTTCGTAGAAGTAAGCGTGAAATTTTATCATTGAATCCTTGGGCATTGGCAAAGGATTTGGTTAAAACAATTGTTGCGGTTCTCCCAAATGCAGTTGTATGGTTTGGTGCAGCTTATTTAATATCTCAAAATGTCACTATCCCTGTAGAAGTTGATTGGGCTCAAAAAGTTTTTACGTGGGTTTTATTTTCTATCGTTTTTGCGATTGTAATGACTTCATATTTGTCATTTGCTAAAACGATGAAAGTTGTTCAAGCATATAATTATAAAGTTATTTTTGATTCATGTGTTGATGTATTGATAGCTTTATTTTTCTATGTTTTGCAGTTAGCTCTTGTTCAAGTTGTTTTGTTTGGACCAGTAGCGTATTTGTATTCATTCTTTAGAGTCCCATTTACTCATTGGACATTTTTATTCTATTCTTCAATTGTTGCAGTTGTCGATTTGTCTATTACTGCAAATTATTTAGCACAAATTGCGTACGAATGTATTCCTGGCAATAACGAAGAATACGATAATAATTACGATGCTCCAATAGACTTGATTGATGAAGCCGCAGAACGAATGAATGGTAAGTAGTAAGTCTTATTTATTCATTTCTCTAAGTTTTTTAAGTTGATCTCTAATTTTAGCGGCTCTTTCAAAATCTAATATTTTTGCCGCTTTGTGCATATCTTTTTCGAGCTTATCAATAAGTTTTGGCAAGTCTTTTTTATCTATGCCCATATCAACCATTTCTTCTGCAACAATATCTTCCAAATCTCTATAACTTGCAACGAGAGAAAGTAGGTTATTTTCAATAGGCTTTTTAATTGTTTGTGGGATAATCCCGTATTTTTGGTTGTGGGCAATTTGAATTTTGCGACGTCTTTCGGTTTCTTTAATTGCTCTATCCATAGAATCCGTGATTTTATCTGCGTACATAATAACTTCACCACAAGCATTTCTTGCTGCACGCCCTATTGTTTGGATAAGACTTGTATCTGATCTCAAAAATCCTTCTTTATCTGCATCCATAATTGCAACGAGTGAAACTTCTGGAATATCAAGACCTTCTCTGAGTAAGTTTACTCCAATCAAGACGTCAAATTCTCCAAGTCTTAAATCTCGAAGAATTTCTACTCTTTCGATTGATTTAATCTCGCTGTGTAAATACCTAACTCGAATACCTTCCTGCAAGAAGAAGTCTGTTAAGTCTTCTGCCATTCTCTTTGTCAGAGTTGTAATTAAAATTCTTTCATCTTTATCCGTGCGTTTTTTGATTTCTTCTTTCAAATCTTGAATTTGTGTATCAATTGGACGAACTGAAACTTTAGGGTCAAGAAGCCCTGTTGGTCGAATAATTTGTTCGACAATTTGTTCTGAATTTTCTTTTTCAAAATCTCCAGGAGTTGCGGAAATATAAATTTTTTGGCGGACTTTAGAATAAAATTCTTCATTTTTGAGAGGTCTGTTATCTTTTGCACAAGGTAATCTGAATCCATAATCCACAAGAACTTGTTTTCTCGCTGCATCTCCGTGGCTCATTCCCTTGATTTGTGGTAGAGTTACGTGGGATTCATCTACAATTGTAAGAAAATCGTTCGGAAAGTAGTCTAGTAGTGTTGCAGGAGCAGAGCCTGCTGGTCTGCGTTCAATTATTCTGGAATAATTTTCTATACCTGTGCAGTACCCCATTTCTTTCATCATTTCTAAATCATATTTAACTCTTTGTTCAAGACGTTGGGCTTCAATAAGCTTGTTTTCATTATTAAGTTCGACAAGTCTATTTTGAAGTTCTTGTCTTATCATATCAAAAGTTTCTTCTTCGTTTTCGTCATACGAAATGTAATGAACGGCTGGATAAATTACAACAGATTCTGGGGTTTCAATAATTTCTCCTGAAACATTATCAATTTTTACAATTTTTTCAACTTCATCTCCAAAGAAGTAAATTCTAGTTATGATTTTTTCATAAGCAGGCATAATTTCTACAATATCGCCTCTAGCTCTAAAAGTTGAACATTTTAGCTCTAAGTCGTTTCTTTCATATCGAACTTCAACTAAATGTTTAAGGAGTGCATCTCTATCAATTTCGTCCCCAACTTTAACTTCAATTGCACCTCTAAAATAGTTTTCTGGTAAACCTAGACCATAGATGCAACTAACAGAAGATATTACAATTACATCATCTCTTTCATATAGGCTTCTTGTTGTATTATGGCGAAGTCTGTCGATTTCTTCGTTGATAGAAGAGGATTTTTCAATGTAGGTATCTGTTCTTGGAATGTATGCTTCTGGTTGGTAATAATCATAATAACTGATAAAATATTCAACTGCATTATTCGGAAATAGCTCTTTAAATTCGTTGTATAATTGTGCGGCTAGGGTTTTATTGTGAGCAATAATCAGTGTCGGTTTTTGCACTTTTTCAATAACATTTGCAATCGTAAATGTCTTACCAGAACCAGTTATCCCGAGTAAAGTTTGGGTATCGTAACCTTTATTTATTCCCTCTACAAGTTCATCAATTGCTTTTGGTTGATCTCCAGAAGGTTTGTATTTGGAAACTATTTTAAATTCGTGATGTTCTCTCATATTTTATATTTTAGTACAAATTTATTTTATTTGTAGTCTTCTTGCTTTCCTCTAAAAAATAGTGTATTATCAGTACTATAAAGGAGTAATATGTTATGGATAAAATTATTGAGTCGTTTAAAAATCTATACAAAGGTGAAAATGTAGTAAAACAACATATTTATATTGCATTATTATTTTATTTGCCTTGTTTAGCAAGTACGATTTTACAATTTCTTGACAAGGAGTCTAAAAAAGAAGAGGTTATTATTATCTTAGTTAGTGCAGTTATTGTTGGTTTATTGTCGATTGTACCTGTTTTTGTTTTGCAAGGATTGTGGGCAAAATTTGTTAATCGTAGATTTAGTGAAGCTTATGGTATTCCGAAATTATCTTGGAATTGTTTATCTCAAGGGTTAAAAATGTTTCCTCTAACTTTAGTTTGGGGGTTATATATTGGAATTCCGAGTTTGCTTTATTTGGCTCTTGTTTTCCTTGGGTTTGGGCTTACAATTTCTAGTCAAGACCCTGTAATAATAATTGTTGCTGTATTAGGATTGCTTTTGGCTGTAATGCTATTGTTTATTCCATTGTTTCTTATTTCTCCATTTGTAAATATGGTATTTATGAAATATTGTGAAAAGTTTGAGTATTCAAAAGAATTGTTTAATCCTTTGTTGCCATTTAGATATATGAAAAAAGCGTTTAAAGATTCTGTATTTTTAGCCTTAAAATTTATTCTAGTTGGAATGGTTACGGGGATGGGAGCACAAATAATTCTGTGTCTTTTATTAATGGTACTTGCAATTATTGCAATTCCAGTTGTAATTATTCTTGCAATGGTAAATGAACATATGTTTGATTCTTCAGTATGGGCGATTCCTGTTGTAATGTTAGTTTCTGTTGTGGCTATAATTCCTGCATATGTTCGCTGGATTACTAATTTAGCATATGTGGATAATTTGGAAGAAATTTATGTTGATAAGTTTTTGATAGAAGAATAATTTAGAAAGATAGAAAAACTGGGGAATGAATTTCATTCCCCAGTTTTTTCTTATTTGTTATTTGATAGAATTAAAATGCTTTTTATAAATTCATTTTTATCTGCGTTTGTTACTTTGATGTGTTTTGTTTTTGAATTGAAATATTTTTCTACCATATTCTTTTGTCTATCAAATGAATATTCTTCCCAATAAGGAGTTTTACGAATTTTAGAAATTATTTGTGTTTCTAAATCTTCAAACTTAGGTACTGAATATATATCATTATCAACAGTTTTTACAATATTATTATTTATTGTTTGTCCGATTGAGTTTCCCCTTTCTTCTTTTTCTGGTTTGATAACAATATTATTTATCGGTTTTGAAATGAATTGAATATTTTCTTTTTCTAAGTTCTTTTCAATATTACTTTTTTCAAAGATATTTTTTGATTTAAGTTCTTCTTTAAATCTTTCTGCTAATCCCATTTTGCTCCTTTAGTTGTTTAAAATATTTTCAAATTTTTCTACCATGTTTTGTTTGTATAAATTGTCTGAAATATATTGTGCCAAATCCTTATAGCTACGTGCAATATTTGTCGAATCGTTGATTTCACTAACTGGAATCCCTTTATTGATAGCCGTCATAATTGCAAAATAATTGTTTGGAATTTTCCAATATATTTTTTTTGAGAGAACTTTTTCAACGTCAGCTTCTTTTATTTCGTCGTTTTCCATATAACGATTTATGATGATTTTTACTTTTTCTTTGTCATAGCCAAGTTTTTCAAATAGTTCCAAACATCTTTGAGTATTTCTTAGTGCTGGAAGATTTGCAACTGAAACAAGCAAAACTAAGTCTGAATTGTCTAGTGCTGCAATGTTTTTCCCTTCAAAACTTGCTTCGGCATCAACAATGATATAAGAAAATGTTTCTTTTAAAGTGTTGAATAATTTTGTAATTTGTCTTGGCTGAATATTGTCCGCTTGTTTGAAATATGGCGGATCGGCTAAGACATATAGGCTTGTTTTTTTGTATCTTTCAAGTGTACTTAATAAAAATGTTTCGTTAATCTTGTCTAGATTTTCAAGCATATATGAAATGTTGAAAGACGGTTTTAAATCTAAAAATGTCGTTATATCCCCCATTTGAAAGTTTAAATCAATCAAGGCAATATTTTCTTTGGTTATTTTAGATAATTCAAGAGCTAAATTTGTCGCAAGAGAGGTTTTTCCAATTCCGCCTTTATTAGAGAATACAGAAATAATTTTGCAATTATTTGTTTTTTTAGTTTCGTTGAATTCTGATAAAAGTTTATTTACACTTTCAAAAAATTCACTTTTAATTATTGGAATAGGGACAAATTCCTTTGCTCCGGCTCTCATTATTTCTATGATTAAGTCAACTGACGGATTGTCTGATAGTGCCAAAACTTTACAGCTTTTGCATTCTTTCGTCACTTTTAGAATAAGCTCAAGTTTTTGTTGCTTGTAAGTTGATAAGTCTGCAAGTAGAATTGATTTTCCTTGATAATTCGCAATCTTTTTGTATGCTTCTGAATAATCATTTTCTTGACAAATTTCAAGGTTATCAAATTCGCCCGCAAAAAGTTTAATAACTTCAGATGTCGAAAATTCGTCTGATAATATTACTGTAAAAATTTTGTTCATATCAATCCTTTAGGTATATATCCCTAATTTCAGTATAGCATATGAAGAGGTTTTTACGCAAATAGATTTTTTTATTAAATAATAAAAGCCCCGTATAAGCGGATTTTGTTACCTGCTTGGACTCGCAGGTGGGTGAGAACCCGAATTCATCCGTTTCCCGCTGGCGATAGAGTATATCGGCGGGTGTACTTCAAATACTCTGGAGTTAACTCTCCCTATTTATATAAATGTAGGAACAAAATTAACGCCTATACCGAGCTTCTTCTATTATATCATATTTTCGATATTTTGACAATCTAATCTATTGGCTAACTCATTTTTAGAACACTGTTAGCATATTTTTCAGCTGCATCTGCTTGTGACATTGCTTGGTTAATTCCGCTCATATCAGGTGTTTGCGGAACCATACCAACTGGAGAAGGAATATATGTTCTCACTGGTTCTTTTTCTTCATTTTCCTTTGTTGGTTGAGCCACATTTGGATTGGTTGCGTTTGGTGTTGCTTGTTGTGGATTAACGTTATTTACTTGTTGTTGACCATTAATAGCGTTGGTTCTTTGTTTAATTAAATTTGAATCTGCGTATTGGTTTGGATTTCTTGGCGGTTGTTGAGGTTTATTAACCTCTGGAATGTTATTATTTTGAGGTTGGGTTTGTTGTTGTGCGGTTTTAACTTCTTCTGGTTCTTTATCTTCATCTAAAACAGAGTTTGTTGGTTTTCCAAATATTTTATGTGCTGTTTTAGTTGTTAGTTTTGCAAGGAATGGTGAAATTACTAGCATTGGAATTGCAAATCTTAAAGGAACTCCAAGAATGTTTCCATTTGCACATTTTCTTAACCAGTTCAAATTATATTTGCTTGTTGATTTGTATGCAGGTATTCTTTCGTTACCTAGGTTGATTAATTTCCCAACTTTGAAGAATAATTTGTTGAAAAATCCTTTGACATTTTGTTTGCCTAGAAGAACATCAAGTCTTTTTTGTGCAAATTTGTATGCTTTTTTGTTCTTTAATAGACCAGCTGCGTGTTTTGCCTTGAATACCTCAACACCTTTTCTATATGCTTCAATTCCAGCTTTGTCTTTTATACCTAAGTATTTAAGACCTCCAACTTTGTGCATTGCTTTAATACCAAATGTCATTGCCATAAAGTATGTAAAGTCATTCACAAATCTTTCTGCGAAAGTTTTAGTCTTTTCGCCTTTAGGTGCTTTAATCGTGTGGTACAACATATCTGCCAAGAAGTATGATTGCATTGCAACTGCAAGTTTACCCCCTGCGAATCTGCTTGTAGTTCCTTCTGTTAACCAACCAAGTGACGCTGGTAGGAATCTTCCTAATCTTGATGTGTTACCTTTACCTAAAACTGCTTTGTATTTGTTAAGGTATTCTTGTGGGGTTGCAATTCTACCAATTAAATGGCTTTTTATTTTCCCTAAAATATTGTCGTTTCCTCTCCAAACAGAGAATTTGATTTTTTTATCTGCATTTTCTAATGCTTTCATAATTTTGTCTGGATTGTCTAAGAATTTACCTTTTAGTTCGTTGAATTCTCTAATAGATTTGAAACCTAACTTTTTAACTTTCAAACTTTTTGCGAGTTTTTCAAGTCCTTTTAGTCCTGTTTTTCCTTCAATTTTTGCAACAATGTCTGCATTTGCTCCAAGTAATTCTAGCTCTTTTTTCTGTAATGCGAGAGTTTTTTCTGCAAAAGTTTTTCCTTTTAGAGATTTAACAAAGTTATTGATTTCTTGTTGAGTAATATTTCCATATTGTTCTAGCCCTTGGTAGTAATTACTTTTAGCAGAAAGCGGAATTCCAAAAAGTGGACTCTTAACTTGTCTGTTGGTTAATGGATTTAAGAAATTTTCGAATAATTGTTCTGTATCTGTGGCTAAGAAACCATGTACCCCAGCTCCTGGAGTTTTTGCAAAACTCCATTCTGGTCTTGTAGAGTAATTTTTCAACGCATTGACAATTTTATTCTTTTTAGCAAGAGCTGTTGTTTTATTGTCAATCCATTGCAATCCATGTTCTATTCCTCTGCCAACTCTTGTTTCAGTAGAAACTTTGTCGCCCCATCCACCTATTTTCCCAAGAATACTATCTTTGTATTCTCCACGGCATAAAGGGTTGAACTTGTCCATTAATTGACCTAATCCATACCAAGATGCAAGCCAAAATGGTAATAGTTGCTCAGGAGTTGCATCCCCTGAAGCTTTAGCTCTATTTGCAAGATAAGAATTATCAACAGATTGTCTAATCTGTTCGCTCCCTGTTCCTTGCATTGGAGGTTGTGTATAACTTGGGTTTTGCTGAAAGTTTACTTGATTTTTGGGTTGTAAACTTGGTATATTTATTGGATTGATTGCTGTATCGGACATGTGTATTCTACTTCCTTATTTCCCTACAAGTATATAAAAACATTTTACGTCGAGAAGTTGCTAAAATATTACAAAATTTTTCTAATGTAAAGATATGTAACAAACTGAAACAAAACTGAAATTTTGGATCTTGTATATACTTTATATATACAAGAGAGATGAATAAACAAGAGAGGCTTTAAAATGGCAGTTGCAAATTTAAAAAAAATTGATAGTAAATTGAAGGATTTATACAAAGATCAAGTTACAAATGCAGTTCCTGCTGCTCCACAAGAGCCATTTGTTGATAAATCAGATTTGTTATTTATGCAAATGAATTTTATTGCTGCATACAATAAACAAATGTTACATATTGCATAACAAGTTTTATTTTATATTTTAACTCCAATTTAATTTTTCCCCTACAAATTTTTCCCTGATTTCAATCGAAGTCAGGTTTTTTTTATTGGAAATTTAGTAGTTATATTTCCCTTTTGAAGCTCTATCCATTTCTCGTTTTTGGTCTTTTTTTGCTATATCATCACGTTTGTCGTGTAATTTTTTACCTTTTGCAAGACCTATTTCAACTTTGGCAAATCCTTTTGTTATAAAAACTTCTAGTGGAACAATTGTATAACCATCTTTTTTTATTTTTGAGTGCATTTTAAGAATTTCTTTTTTTGTTAAAAGAAGTTTTCTTGTTCTTTCTGCTTTATGATTATATCTATTTCCTTGTTCATATGGGGAAATGTGACAGTTATAAAGAAAAATTTCGTTGTCTTCAATTTTACAAAAACTGTCTTTTAGGTTTATTGCATTTTTTCTAATGGATTTAATTTCTGTTCCAGTCAAAACAATTCCCGCTACAAATTTTTCAAAAATCGTGTAGTCGTGAAAAGCTTTTCTATTTGTGGTTACAACTTTTTTATCCATAGCTTGATTATACCATAGAATTAAGAATTTGCGATGTTTGCTCTTTCCTGTTTCAAGATTTTAGCTAATTCTGCTTCTACAAGTTTAATTTTGTTTGGAAAATCAAAGGCTTTTATTTTGAATTTCGGAACTCTTTCTAGAGTGTCAGTTCTGAACTTTCTATCCATGTCTGTTTTGCATTTGTTAGCAATTCTATTTCCATTTAGTTGTTCAGTCATGCTATATCTGAAAAATTGTAAAATGTCTATTTTTTCTTGAGCTGGGCGTCCTTTTAAAATTTGACTTAAATCTTTTTGCGTAAAACTATTTAAACCTGTAATGTTATTTTGATAGAAATCTTTAAAGGTTGTGTAATCATATTTATTGACTGTAAGTTCTCTTTTTGCAACTTTAGGGTTAAATATTTTATTCATAAAAGAAAAAACTGTTTTCATAAATGAAGGAGTGGTTGTTTTAGGAATTCCACCTTCTCTTGTGTATCTATCAGAGTATTTTGCCGTTGGGAGAAATAAAACATAGCCTTCGTGAGTTGAATTTTCAACATTGAGATTATATGACAATCTACTGTTTTTTAACCCTGGAAGTTCTTCTGTGAGTACTCGGATATCTTTTGTTTTTGCTGTGTGTTTTAGGGTTTTTGCAAATAATTCTGGTGTAATATCTCCATATTTTAGGTATAAAGACTTTACATTCCCGAAAAACTCATCACTTGCTGAAATTGCTTTGTTTAATCTTTGTTTTGCTGTTCCTTTTGCCACTTTTAGAGGTAAATGCGACATTGCATGGTTAATTTTTAAATTTACGTTTATCATAGTATTTCTTTAAAAATTTGTAAAAAATAAAATTTGCTAGTTATATAAAAAACATTTACATTTGTGAGTTTGTGTAAAATTAATTTCGTGTGGCTTTTCTTCTTGACATTTATTCATTACAAATGGACATCTGGTATTGAATTTACAGCCTTTTGGTAACTTTTCAGGAGAAGGTAATTCTCCTTGTAATTGGATTTTTTCTTTGTCTTCGTTGGTATTTAATTCTGGAACAGAACTTAGCAATGCTTTTGTATATGGATGTTTTGGATCGGAAAAAATTTCTTCTGTTTTTCCTATTTCTATAATTTCACCCAGATACATTATTGCAATTCTGTCAGAAAGATACTTTATTACGCTTAGGTCGTGAGAAATAAAAAGAAAAGTTAAATTAAAATCATCTTTTAATTCTTTCAAAAGATTTATAATTTGGGCTTGAATACTCACATCTAAAGCACTTACTGGCTCATCCGCAATTATGAATTTCGGATTAAGAACAAGTGAGCGGGCTATTGCTATTCTTTGCCTTTGACCTCCAGAAAACTCATGAGGGTATAAATCAAGACAATTTTTATCTAGTTCTACTTTTGATATTTTTTCTTCTATAATTTTTTCAATTTCTGCCTTTGATTTTTTTGTATTTATTTCAAGAGGTTCTTTCAAAATCTGACCAATTTTCATTTTTGGATTAAGACTTGAATATGGGTTTTGGAATATCATTTGAACTTGTTCATAAAACTCTTTTAGTTCTTCTTTACCTTTAAGAGTAAGGATGTTTTTATCATTAAGTAAAATATCTCCTTTTGATGGTTCTACAAGCTTCATAATTGTTTTTGCTAGCGTTGATTTCCCACACCCAGATTCTCCAGCAATTGCAAGAATTTCTCCTTCTTTAATATCAAGAGATATATCATTTACGGCATGAACAATCCGTGGAGTTCCTAAAATTCCTTTTTTAGTTTTGTACTCCACAGATAAATTTTTAATAGTAACTAGATTTTTCTCCATAATGAAAGTTTATCCTGAATTTGTTATTAAAACAATTGTACTTTCAGCGATATTATTCTCCCAAAAGAATATTATCAATTAATCTTACTCCGCCAACTTTGCAAGCTATAAATACTCTTGTATGGTCATCGGCAGTTGTCATTTCATCTAGATTTTCTTCATTCATAAATTCAAGATATTCTAAATCGTGATGGTCATTTAAGAATTGATAAGCTGTTTCTTTTAACGCTTCTACATCGGTTATACCTTTTTTGTAGCAATTTTTAATATTGTTCAAAATCTTACTTAAAGCAAGAGCTTGAATTTTGTCTTCTTCAGATAAATATTTGTTTCTTGAACTTAAGGCAAGTCCAGATTCTTCTCTAACGATAGGACAAGGAATTATTTCTACTGGAATATTTAAATCCTTAACCATTTTTTTGATAATGATAAGTTGTTGTGCATCTTTTTGCCCAAAGAATGCAAAATCTGGTTGAACAATATTGAACAGTTTATTTACAACTGTACAAACTCCGTCAAAGTGTCCGACTCTGGATTTCCCGCACAATTTATTTACGTAGAAAAATGGAGGTATAACGTATGTCAAAAAGTCGTTGGTTCTCATTTGACAATCTCCGTACATTTCACTTGGGGTAGGAGCAAAAACTATATTTACACCATTGCTTTCACATAATTTTTGATCTGCTTCAAGGGTTCTTGGGTATTTGTCTAAATCTTCTCCTGGACAGAATTGGATAGGGTTAACAAAAACTGATACTACTACTTTGTCGCATTTTTCTACTGCTTTTTTTATAAGACTCAAGTGCCCGTTATGCAAGGCTCCCATTGTAGGAACAAGTCCTACTGTTAAACCTGCTTTTTTCCATTCTTTTATTTGTTCTCTTACTTCTTTAATTGTATGAACTAACATCCTTTTCTCCTTTGTTTAATTTCGTCGGTGGAGCTTTAATTGTTTAGCTTCATCTGGGGTTAATTATAAATTTCTTCTTCGTTAGGGTAATTCCCATTTTTTACATCTTCGTTGTATTTTTTTGCACAATCTAAGATTAAGCTTTTCATATCTCCGTATCTTCTTGCGAATTTAGGTTTGAAATCTGAAAACTTTCCAAGCAAATCATCACAAACCATTACTTGGGCAGTGCAATATTTTCCTGCTCCGCAAGAGATAGTTGGAACATTGATATTTTCTGTGATATATTTTCCGCAATCTTGAGGTGTCATTTCAAGTACAATAGAAAAAACGCCTGCTTCTTCAAGTCTTTTTGCCTGTTTAAGCATTTCTTCCATTGCTTTTTCTGTTTTTCCTTGAATTAGATGACCGCCAATAACATTTTGAGATTGAGGAGTAAAACCAATATGTCCCATAACTGGTACGCCCATTTGAGTTGTGCGTTTGATAAGTTCAATCATATAGTCATTACAACCTTCGAGTTTAACTGCATTAGCTCCAAGTTTAACCATATTTCCGATGTTTTTTAACGCTGATGGAATATCAATTGTATAACTCATAAATGGCATATCTGTTACAACCATTGCATTTTTTGCTCCTTTGGCTATTGCTTTGGTAAAAATTCCCATTTCTTCAACACCGATAGAATTGGTATTTTCATATCCAAGAGCAACCATTGCTAGACTGTCACCGATTAGGATAACATCTATTCCTGCTTCATCAAAGTATTTTGCTGTTGAATAGTCGTAAGCTGTTAGCATTGAAAATTTTTCGCCAGCATCTTTGATTTTTCGTAATGTTCTAACTGTAACTTTTTTAGTTGCCATTTTTCAAAATCCTCTTCTCTTTGAATTATTTGAAAAATCCAGAAGATTTTTTCTGTTGCTTTTTAAACCAATAATATACCGCTCTTGCTACTCTTGTTGAGCTGTGTCTTACAAGACCTTCTCTGCTATCTTGGATAAGTTTTTTTGCAAATATTTTTATTCCAAGTTTTTTAACTTCTGGAATATCAAGTTTTACTGGATAAGAACCAGCTTCTTGATACTTTCCAGCTAAGTTGTCTGGAAGATAATCATTTACTAAAACTGCATCTACAATTTTGTTTGAACCTGCATGTTGAATAAGAGCTTTTAAATGGTCTGAAACGGTGTAATTGTCAGTTTCTCCTGGTTGAGTCATAATATTACATACATAAATTTTCTTTGCTTTTGATTTTATTATTTCTTCTGAAATTTCCTTAACTAAAAGGTTTGGAATTACGCTAGTGTATAAGCTTCCTGGTCCTAAGATAATAAGTTCAGCATCTCTGATTGCTTGGATTACATCTGGTAATGCTTTACAATTTGCAGGTTCAGTAAATAGTCTTTTGATTTTTCCATGCGCTTCTGGGATAGTTGATTCTCCGTGGATAATTCTTCCGTCTTCCATTTCAGCAACAAGTTTCATATCATCTAATGTTGCAGGTAAAACTCGGCCTCTGATAGACAATACTCTTGATGAAGCTCTAACAGCTGAAACCATATCTCCAGTAATATCGTATAGTGCGGTTAAGAATAAATTTCCAAAGCTATGACCTTCGAGTCCTTCTCCGTTTGTGAATCTGTATTTGAATAATTTGTTAACTAAATCTTCATCATCAGCTAAAGCGGTAATACAGTGTCTAATATCTCCTGGAGGTAAAATACCCATTTCTTCTCTTAGTCTTCCAGAGCTTCCACCATCATCTCCAACACTAACAATTGCTGTAAGGTTGTTAGTAATGTTTTTAGCTCCGCTTAGCAACATTGATAAGCCTGTTCCGCCTCCAACTGCAACTATTCTAGGACCTCGGTTTAGTTTTCTTCTTTTATATAGATTTTCTAATAAAACATCATTATTTCTGTCATCTTCAATATCTAATATAGATAAGTTTGTTTTCTGCCAGCCTTTGAAAAATATTGCTGCACCAATCATAACGATACCAAAAGCTAACCATTCAGTGGAAATTTGAGTTGCAATTTGTTGAATGAATTGCATCGTATTATAAATAGGTTTAAGGTCAAACAGAATTAAAATACCTACGGTAATAAGTACTGCCCCAACAAAAATTAGTGCAAACCATCTTTTTACTTGTAATCCTGGTAATAACCATCCAGCCTGTTTAGGCATCTTTATTTTCTTAATCATACTTATCTATTTCCCTTTATCTTTAAATTAAATATTAGTCAACCCAGCCTGATTTTTGTGCGTTTTTATAATTGTAAGGCAATGGCTCTACAATTTCTCTTGCTTGAATTATTAACTCTTTAGCGTTGGATAATTTGTTTGAGAAGTGTATAGAATCTGCTCTAACAACTGTTTTCCCTCCAGCGTTATTTGTCACTTGAGAATGTGCTAACAAGTCTTTCAATCTTTGGATAGAAATTTGTGTGTTTTCTAAATCTCTTGCTCCGAAATCAATGTTTCCATTTTCGTCATAAATTTTTTCAAGGTGAACTTCGTGACAAACTTGAATATTTTCTTCTTCGCCTGCAATTGCAAGATTTTCTCCTGTTGCACCATAATATACAAGCCATTTAGAACATTTTCTAATCGCTTTTGCTATAATTTTAGAAGTTTCTAAATCTTCTGCTGCTTGACGGTACATTGCACCATGTGGTCTTACGTGTTCAATTTCCATATGGTATGCTTTTGCAAAAGTCATCAATGCTCCAACTTGGTACATTACAAGAGCTTCCAATTCATCAGAAGCTAAATCCATTTTTCTATAACCAAAACCTTGAATATCGTCAAAACCAATGTGAGCTCCAACTACAACATTTTTTTCTTTAGCTTCAAGCAAGGCATCCTTAATTGTAAGAGGATCTCCTGCGTGAAATCCGCATGAAATATTTACAGAACTAACATAGTCAAGAAGTCTTGTTTCTGAGCTGTTTTTATATATACCAAAGCTTTGTGCTAAGTCACAGTTAAAATCTATATTTTTAATTGATTTTCTCTCTAAAACATTTTGCATAATACTAATCTCTACTAATCTAATATCTTTTTATATTATATAACATAAAGAAAAATATTCGCTATCTTAATATATTTTTTACAATGTTGATGCGAAAAGTTACAATTTCTAGAGAGGTTTTTCTTTTATCAACCCCTCTCCCTAACCCTCCTCCCTTGGGGAGGAAATGATCGTCACGTCATTCAGAGCGAAGCGAAGATTTCAGCTAATTTTTATTACAAAAACCCGAAAATCAGATTTTGACTTTCGGGTTTTTGTTTCTCAATATAAGTTTTCAATTAAGCGTTAGCTGAGATTTTTTTAACTGCAAGAGTTAATCTTGATTTTTTTCTAGCAGCTGTATTTTTGTGCAAAATACCTTTAACAACAGCTTTGTCGCATAATTGGTATGCTTTAGAAAGAGCTGCATTTAATGCTTCTTTATCTTCACCTTTTGCTAATTCTAATGTTTTCTTAACAGCAGTTTTGATTGAAGTTTTGAATGCAACGTTTCTTTGTCTGTTTGCTTCAGCAATTAACACTCTTTTTTTAGCAGATTTAATATTTGCCATAATTGAATTTACCTTTCCTATAATTTGTGTGCAACCAATGACGTTGCACGTACTCTATTGAGGATGTGAGTATCTATATTAATACATAAAAAAATATTTTTTTGCAAGATTTTGATAGTATTTGTTAAATTTTATTATAATAGCCCATTAAGGATGTAATTGAGGGCTTTTAATTTTTCGGGGTTATTTTTTAGAATTTCAAGAGCTTTTAACGAATCGGAATATAATTGTTCTGTATTATTAGAGTTTGCGTCTTCTAAGAGTATTGACGGACTAACTTGTAAAACTTCGGCTAATTTGCCAAGTGTTTTGGATGTAACAAAATTGTTTCCTGTTTCTATCAAACTCAAGGTCCGAACTTCAATTTCTATAAGTTCGGCCATTTTTTCTTGTGTAAGCCCACGTAATTTTCTATATTTTTTGATATTTTTCCCTAAAATGCTACAAATCTTATCTTTCATAATAATCCTAGTTAAATGTTAACTTATAGAAGTAAAACAGTAATGATAAATAAATTCTTGCACTGGTAGTTAAAATGTGATAATCTTATTTCAACTGGAGGTTGTTTGACATGAAAAAAGGTTTTACGTTAGCGGAAGTTTTGATTACTTTAGGCATTATAGGTGTCGTTGCGGCAATGACTATACCTACTTTAGTTTCAAAATCTCAACAACGTCAACATGTTGTGTCTTGGCGAAAAGCGTATTCTGCATTAGCTCAAGGTGTTCGGCTAATGCAAGCTGATGAAGCAACTCCTGATGATTTTGTAACTTCTTTTAATACTCAAGGGGAGCAAGAATTCGCTTATTTGACAGCTCTTTCACATTATATGAAGTTGGGCAAAATTTGTCACGAAGGAAAAGCTGTTGAAGAGGGTTGTATTCCTAAAGATTATCCTATAAAAGCTTTAAATGGTCTTTATCTTGGTCAAAGTATGGCTGGTTTAGGTGGTGGTTCTTCTTGTTCTTCTACTTTAGATGGAGCTTTAATTTGTTTTGACTCTTTTATTGTGTACATTGACGTAAATGGATATTCAAAACCAAATGTAGCTGGAAAAGATGTTTTTGCAGCATTAGTCGATTTTGATAAGTATGTTGTTAATCCCGCAAAAGGCTATCATACAGGTTGGGGTGCTGCTGATGGTGTTAAGGTTGGTTTAACGTCTGGAAATGGAACTTGTAAAAAAGAAAAGAATGACCATGGTTTTGGTTGCTCTTATTATTATTTACACAATATGCCATAATTAAGTTTTGTATCGTAGAAATTTGCATATCGGTATTTTTATACTATTATATTATTGGTTACATTAGCCTGATAGGTTCGCCCTAGTCTTTAGCATGACTAAGATGAGGCTATGCAGCCCGTAGTACAATACATTTAACATAAGGAGAAAACCGATGCCAGTAGCATCTATGATTGAACTTTTAGAAGCAGGTGTACATTTCGGACACCAAACACAAAGATGGAACCCAAAAATGAAACCATATATTTATGGTGCAAGAAATGGTATCTATGTAATTGATTTAAGAAAAACAACTGATTTATTAGACGAAGCATATGCTTTAGTTAGAGATTATGCTGCAAAAGGAAAAAATATTCTTTTTGTTGGTACTAAAAAACAAGCTGCTGAAGTAGTTGCTGAAGAAGCTAAAAGATCTGGTGCTTATTTCATCAATAGAAGATGGTTAGGTGGTATGTTAACTAACTTTGAAACTATCAGAGGCAGAGTTAACAAACTAAAAGAAATGGAAGAATTTATCAGCAATGGTTATGTTGATAAATTACCTAAAAAAGAAGTTGCTCAATTGAACAGACAACTTTCTAAATTGTCTAAAACTTTAGGCGGTATCAAAGAAATGAGAGGTCTTCCTGAATTGATTTTCGTTGTTGACCAAGACAAAGAAGATATTGCTATTAAAGAAGCTAACAAATTAGGTATTCCTGTTATCTGTTTAGCAGATACAAATGCTAACCCAGATGGTATCAACTACATTATCCCTGGTAATGATGATGCTATCAGATCAATCAAATTGATTACTTCTAAATTGGCTGATGCTGTTTTGGAAGGTAAACAATTGAGAGAAAACAAAGCAAACGAAGCAAAAAAAGTTGAAAAAATTTCAGCTGAAGATGCTAACGCTGCTGAAGAAGCTAAAACAGAAGCATAAGGTTTTAAGATACTTTGGCACTAAGAATATTCACTTAGTGCCTTAGTAGCTTTTATAAAGAGAAGGAGAAAATATACATGAATATTACAGCTCAAATGGTTAAAGAACTTCGTGATAAGACTGGTGCTGGCATGATGGATGCTAAAAAAGCATTAGTTGAAGTTGACGGAGATATGGAAAAAGCAACTGAATTCTTACGCCAAAAAGGTATGGCTTCTGCTGAAAAGAAAATGGGCAGAATTGCTGCTGAAGGCCGTGTAGATTCTTTCGTTGACGCTAACGGTGGTGCAATGGTTGAAGTTAACTGTGAAACTGACTTCGTTGCTAAAAACGATGAATTTAAAACTTTAGTTGCAAATATGGCTAAACACGTTGAAGATTTAAAACCTGCTGACGTGGATGCTTTATTGGCTACAACTTGCCCATCTTGCGATAAATTAATCGGTGAAGCATTAAAAGAAAAAATCGCTTCTATCGGTGAAAAAATTACTGTAAGAAGATTTGTTAGATATGAAGGACCTGTTGCAACTTATATTCACAACGGAAAAATCGGTGTTCTTTTATCAACTGATAAAGAAGATAAAGATTTGATGAACGATATTTGCTTGCACATCGCATCTTCTGCACCAAAATTCGTTTCAAGAGCAGAAATTCCTCAATCTGAAATTGATGAAGAAACTAGAATCGAAATGGGTAAAGAAGATTTGTTGAAAAAGCCTGAAAATATCAGAGCTAAAATTGTTGAAGGTCGTGTTAACAAGTTGATGGCTGAAAGATGCTTACTTGAACAACCATTCGTTAAAGATCCTAGCCAAACAATTTCTCAACTTATTGAAGGTAAATTGACAATCAAAGCTTTCACTAGATATGAATTAGGTGAAGGTCTTGAAAAACGTCAAGATAACTTTGCTGAAGAAGTTATGGCTCAAGTTAAAGGTTAGTAACAGAATCAGAATGTTTTGAAAAAAGGAAGCTCGTTTGAGCTTCCTTTTTTAATGCCAAAAATGTTATTGTTTATTATAAATTACTAAAATATCTGGTGGAAAATTTATAGAATTTTCAAATAATAAATTAGTACAATTTGATATTTTGTCTATTTTGTTTCCGTCAAAGCAGGATTTCCCGCTATTATCTCCCAAAATTTTAGGAGCAATGAAATGATAAAGTTTATCAATATAAGGCATAAAACTACCATTTAATTTTCCTCCAGATTCAACGAGGATACTCATTATTCCTAAGTCATAAAGCTTATTTAGTATAAATTCAATATCTAGCTTATTATTTTCGGTTTTTGTTGGAATATATGTAATATTTCCCTGTGCGTTGTTTTCAATGTCTATATTTTCATCATAGAAAACAAAAATTTTTCCTTGTTTGTAAATTGTTGAATTTATGTCTGTTTTTAATTTTCTATCTAAAATAATTTTGCATTTGTGTTCCATTGTAGGATTGTCTGCAATAACTGTTGCAGAAGATGTTAAAATTGCATCATATCTATTTCGAATATTGCGAACTTCTCTTCTTGCATCTTCAGACGTTATCCATTTAGAATCTCCTGTTTGTGTTGCAATTTTTCCATCAATAGTTGTTGCTGTTTTTAGAGCTACAAATGTTTTATGCTTCGTTTGGTTTTTTATGAAAACTTCATTTAATTTTTTGCATTCATCTTCTAAAATTGGTCCAATAATTTCAATTCCCGCTTCTTGAAGTTTTTTTAGTCCGTTTCCTGCAACGATGGGGTTAACATCTTTCATCCCATAGATAACCCTTTTTATTCCTTTTTCTATTATTAAATCTGCACAAGGTGGGGTTTTCCCAAAATGAGAACATGGCTCAAGATTTACGACAAGTGTGCAACCAGTCGCATTTTCTAGTTTTAAGAGTGCATCTCGTTCTGCATGGTTTTCTCCGTATTTTTTATGATACCCAGTTGAGATAATTTCATTTTTATCATTTAAAATTACGCATCCAACCATTGGGTTAGGAGAAGTTTTTCCCTCTGCTTGTTTAGCTAGTTCTATGCACTTATTCATCTCTGTAATATAATTTTTCATATTTGTATTTTATATTAAATTATGATAAATTGAAATAGTCGTAATAGGAAAAAGAGAAGAGGTTAGTGATGGTAGATTTAAAATATATTGGTCATAGTGCATTTGAAATTAAAAATGGTGATAACGCTGTTTTAATTGATCCGCTTGTATCTGTAAATGAAAAGTACAATTGGCATGAAGAACCAATTAAAGATATTTTATTAACTCATGCTCACGGCGATCATCTTGGTGAAGCTATCGAAATTGCGAAAGAAAAAGATATTGAAGTTACAGCTGTTGCAGAACTTGCTTATTATATTAAAGAACAGGGTGCAAAATCTAAGCCTATTGGTTTGGGTGCTTGGATTAATTATTCTTGGGGTAGAGCGGTATTTTTACCTGCATTTCATTCAAGCTCTTTGCCAGATGGAAGATATGGTGGAAATGCTGCAAGTATTTTGTTAGATGTTGATGGTGTAAGAATTTATCATGCTGGTGATACTTGCTTGTCTAGTGAAATGAAGACTATTAAAGAATTATATGCTCCACAAATTGCTCTTTTGCCTATTGGTGGAAATTATACAATGGATGTTGAACACGCTGCTATGGCTGCAAAATGGTTGGGCGTAAGAACTGTAATTCCTATGCACTATGGTACTTTCCCAGAAATTCAAGCTGATTTAGAAAAATTCACAAGACTTATTTCTATGGGCAATACTGCTTGTCAAATTTTAAATCCTGCTGAAATTAAATAATAATTTATAAAAAGAGGTATTATGAAAATATTATTTGTTATAGATCGATTAGAGTTGAAGTATTTTGAGTTTAACAATCTTGTTACTAATTTTTGGCTTATTAAAAGCTTTTTAAAAAGAGGGCATGAGGTTAGAATTGCAACAATTGATATGCTAAAACTAAAATCGGCTATGGCTTATACCTCTTGCTATAATTCATATATTGAAGGTGAAGAAATCTGTTATGACAAGGAAAGTTTGTCTGAATATAAAATAGAAGATTTTAATCTTGTTATGTTTAGACCTGACCCTCCAGTTGATTTGGACTATATTAACGCTACATATGTTTTTGATTTTGTCGATAAGTCAAAAACTTTTGTTATGAATGATACGACTGCAATACGGAATTTTAATGAAAAATTACACGCCGTAATGTTTAATGATTTGATGCCTAAAAATATTGTAACTTCTCAAAAAGCTGATATTATGAAGTTTTTGGCTGAAAATGAAGAAATTATTTTGAAACCTTTAAACCAATGTTTTGGCGGAGGGGTTATGTATTTGAAGGCTGGCGATAAGAATACTGCTGTAATCATAAATTCAATGACTAATAATAGAAAACAATTGATTATGGTGCAAAAATATATTCCAAAAGCTGTCAATGGTGATAAGAGGGTTTTATTCTTAGGTGATGAAGTTTTAGATTTTTGTGTTCAAAAAACTCCAAGTAATGATGACTTTAAATTTTGCGAGCATAATGATAACAATATTAAGAAGGCTCTTTTATCAGAAGAGGAAAAAGCAAAATTCAAACCCGTTGCAGAAAAGCTTTCTTCTATGGGTATTTATATGACTGGTTTAGATGTAATTGATGGAAAAATTATTGAAGTCAATGTTACTAGTCCTTGTTATTTCATTAAAGAAATAAACAATCATTTTGGTTGTCATTTAGAAGATAAAATTGCGGATTATATTCTTTCTATGGCAGAAAAGCGTATGCTTGCAGTGGTATAAATTATAAAAATTTATATAAAAATATATTTTCTTTTTTGTCTGCAAATAATTGTTTGAGTATGCTTTTTAAGTCTAAATTATTAAAATCTACTTTTGCAGTTCCAAAGAGTTCTATATCTTTAGCTGGAATATTTTCTTCTAGAATATATTCAATGGGGATTTTCTTTCTGTCAAATTTATTTGATAGAGTTGCTGGCGAGCCAATAGTAATTTCATCCATAACCTTTTCAGTTATTTCTTTTCTTGCATAAGCATTGTATATATCAGAGGTGGTTTCGTATTTGTTAACGATTTCAAATAATTTATCTTGTCGCCTTATTGACAAGGCATCTGTTGGTATGTTTTTTGTTGGTATCCTAAATATGGAAATAGAAAAATTTCCGCTTCGCCTTGTAACATAGTCTATCAAGGTTTGTGCAAAATTAGTCTTTTGTTTGTTGTTTGTTTTTGTCCAAAATTTGGTAAGATTTGCTAAATCAAACATAAAAACACCTTCGCCAAAAAGGTCATCTTCTGTCATTTGCAAGCCTTTTTTTTGAATGTTTTCGACGTTTTTAGTTGGAGTAATATGATACAGGTATTTGGGAATTTTGTGTTTCCCAACTTTTAATGCAGAGCTAGATATTGTAGTTACTAAAGACATTTATATTTCCCTTTACTTATTTATAAAAACATAAAGGGTAAAGAAATTGCCTTTTTTATTTAACTCTAGAAAATACTTCAACATCAATATCATCAAAAGTATTTGTATTGAAATATGCACAAGATGCAACCATTGCAGCATTATCTGTGCAGAATTTCATTGCAGGAGCATTTACTCTATAACCTTCTTTTTCTAGGTCAAAAACTTTTTTACGAATTTCTGAATTTGCTGCAACTCCACCAGCAATAACTACTTGTTTGTAGCCACGTTCTTGAGTTGCTTTCTTTAATTTCTTAACAAGAGTTTTAGAAACATCTTCTTGAAAACTTGCACATATATCTTGGATAACGTTTTCTGGTAATTCTGGGCATTCTTCGGTGCAATATTCAGCCTTTAATTTCTTTACAAGACGAAGTACTGCCGTTTTAAGTCCACTGAAAGAGAAGTTGTAACCATCAACCTTCCCTTCTGGGAGTTCGTAAGCTTTTGGATTTCCAACTTGTGCGAGCTTATCTAATCTTGGTCCTCCAGGATATGGAAGTCCAATTAGTCTTGCAACTTTGTCATATGCTTCTCCTACTGCATCGTCAATTGTTTCACCAAGAATTGTTTGTTTTGAATAAGATTCAACATCAATAATTTGTGTGTGTCCACCACTAACCAAAAGAGCCATAAATGGCGGCTTAATATCGGTATCAATATAATTTCCGCAAAGGTGTGCGTTAAGGTGATTAACTCCGATAAACGGTTTGTCATGAACAAGTGCTAAAGTTTTAGCGGCATTAAGTCCGACTAGCAAACAGCCAACGAGTCCAGGTCCAACTGTTCCTGCAAATGCAGTAATTTGCTCTGGTTTTAGTCCAGATTGTTCAAAGGCTTCTTGGACAATAATATTTATTGCATCAAGGTGTTCTCTTGCTGCAATTTCTGGAATAACCCCGCCAAATTTTTCGTGAGTTTTAATTTGAGAAGCAACGACATTTGCGACTACTTCTCTCCCATTTTTTACGATTGCACATGCTGTTTCGTCACAACTTGATTCAATCGCCATAATATAATTATCATATCCTGAATCAGGACCAATTTTTACTGTTTGTTCGCTAAATAATGTTTTCTTTTCCATAACATTATTCTACTACAAAGGGAAAAATATACAAAAATTTATTACCAAGGGTAATCATTTGCTATTGTCCATCCATCTGCAATGATTAAACCTGCACAATACATTCCTCTTCCATTTTTGTTACATCCATAATTATAGCAACTTGTGTTTTTATACCAATTTCTATCAGGATTGCCATCTGCTGGTGGTGTGCATTCTGTAGTTTTCCATCTTCCCATAGGATATAACCCATGTTCAGAATCAAGGACTAGATAAAAAGTGTCTTTCCCAAATTGATTTGGTTTTGAGTTTACTCCATTAGTATCAATAATAAATCCTCGGCGACCCTCTGACACGTTGCCATCTCCTCCTGCAATAATGTCAACTCCATTTAATAATGTATATACCTTACTTCCGCCAAATCCTGGTCGAACTAATGCAAGACCAGTTTCTCTATTCCCAGATATTTGTTTGTATGGAATGGCTTTTTCATTGGAAACATCTTTAAAACTAACCTTTTGATATTTTATGTAGTTGATTAAATATGTTTCGAACCAGTTAATATCTGAAAAATCCCAATTTGATATATCGCCATTATCTGCTTCTGACATCCTAATTGCTTGTGCTATTTGAGAATACGCCCCTTTTAACCGAGTTACGGCTTCTTTTTTCTGAGTTTTGGAGATTAATGTAGGTATTGTCATTGCTGCTACAACTCCGATTATTCCTAAAGTTATAAGAACTTCTGCAAGAGTGAAGGCTAAATATTTTGCCTTTCTGTCATTTGAAACCATAAAATCTCCTTCTATTTGTAAAGTAATATTATTAAACATTTATTATAAACAATAAAAATTTATTGCAAATAATAATATTTATGACATGTAATCAAAAAGATGTCAATATAATTCCAAAAATATATAATTTAGTTATGAGTGTAAATGAAGACTTTAGAATTTTATTGATAAAAGAAAAATTAACGATAACGGAGTTTGCTAGATTGGCAAGTGAGCAATCTGGCAAGAAATATACTGTTTTCGGTATTTCTCAAAAGTTGGCTCGTAATTCAATAAAATATGATGAGATGAAATTTTTTGCTAAAGTCTTGGGTTATGATATAAAATTCGAAAAAATTGATGAGTAATTTTTCTTTTTATTAAATAGAAATTCCTTGTGATACTCGTATAGTGTGTATTTCCCTCTATTGTAAAGTTATGTAACGATGTGCAATAGATATAGCAATTATATACTCTAAAAATACTTTATTAATATGTAAGCGATAAGCAAACAATAAAAAAGATTAAATAAACACGAGACATAAATTATACACTACCTACTACACACTAACCTTCTACACACGAGGAATTGAAAAAGATTCCAAACTCTTTCCAAAAGAAAGGGTTTTTTTTTTTGCTCATTTTTTTTGTTAAAAATTAACTATTTCTTAATTATTCAATGAGTTAGAATACTTGATTAGTTTTTTTGTTGATGGTAATATCTGCATGTTATAGTAGTATAATATGTTACACATAAAGAAGGAGTAAAAACTTATGGTAAACGTAGCAATTAACGGTTTTGGTAGAATCGGCCGTAACACTTTAAGAGCCGCTATCAAAGAAGGTATTTTTGACAAAATTAATTATGTAGCAATCAACGACCCAGGTCTAAAACCTGAAGATGCTGCTAGAATCTTTAAATATGATTCAGTTATGGGTAAATTTGATGGTACTGTTGAAGCTTATGAAGAAGGTATTATCGTTAACGGTAAAAAAATTAAATTCTTCGCTGAAAAAGATCCAGCTCAATTACCTTGGAAAGATTTAGGTGTTGAAGTTGTTGTTGAATCAACTGGTTTCTTCACAGATGCAACTAAAGCTCATGCTCACATCGATGCTGGTGCTAAAAAAGTTATCATTTCAGCTCCTGCTTCAAACGAAGATAAAACTATCGTTTTAGGTGTTAACGAAAAAGAATACGATCCAGCTAAACACAACGTTATTTCAATGGCTTCTTGTACAACTAACTGCTTAGCTCCAGTTGCAAAAGCTATCAATGACAAATTCGGTATCGTTAAAGGTTTGATGACAACTGTTCACTCATACACTGGCGACCAAAGAATCTTAGATGCTGGTCACAAAGATCCTCGTAGAGCTAGAGCTGGTGCTTTGAACATTGTTCCTACAAAAACTGGTGCTGCTAAAGCTGTTGCATTAGTTCTTCCAGAATTAAAAGGAAAATTAGATGGTTTCGCTATGAGAGTTCCTACTCCAGACGTTTCATTAGTTGACGTTGTTTTCGAAACAGAAAAGAAAGTTACTGTTGAAGAAGTTAATGCTGCTTTGAAAGAAGCTGCTGATGGTCACGTATTGTGCTATTCAGATGAACCATTAGTTTCAACTGACTACATCGGTTCTCACCAATCTTCAACTGTTGACTCATTGTTAACAAGAGTTATGGGCGACAACATGGTTAAAGTTATTTCTTGGTATGATAACGAATGTGGTTATTCTACAAGATTAGCTGAAACTACATTGATGGTTGCTGAAAAATTATAATTGATTTTATAATTTTGGAAATTACAAAATCGGTCAAGATATTTAATCTTGACCGATTTTGCATAATATGATATTATTCGTCTGTTCATCATTTTTTAAAAGGGGTTTATCTTATGAAAAAATATGTTGTAATTTCAACAATGATACTATTAGGACTTTCTGTATTCGCAAATGACGGTAGGCTTCCAGGTTCATCTATTGCTGATACAAAATTGCAAGCAGATACAATTGGTACAGTATATGCAGCATCTTCTTTTGTATTGAAATCTAATTGCTCTAATTTTAATATTACTAATACGATATTAAAGTCAAAACCTGAATATAACAAAGTATATCAAGGAAAACGATATGCCAGTAGTAAATGGAAAGAAGATTGGGTGGTTAATGCCTGTGGTCGAAATGTAGTTGTTCCTGTCGAATTTATTCCTAATAAAACGGGATTAGGGACAACTTTTATGATAACCCCAGAGAATATTCAGGTAAAATAACACTCAACTGTCACACTGAACATCAGGAACAGTGAACGAAACGACATGAAGTCATGTTTAAAGATTCATGTGTTCAATTAGACTTAAGCAAAACCGTAGTGTCATGTAACTCGGAAGTCCAATACTTCCTTATTTTACAACCTTATTCAAACCATGTGGTTTATCTACGTTTCGGTGCATTCTCAATGCAATTTGCAATGCTAAAAGCTGTATAATAATTGCAATACAGAACGTTTTTACAATTGGTTTTTCGCAATCAATATTAATATTATACGTAGATTTAACTTGGTTTGTTCTGTTCCCGATTACACAAATTGGTGGATTGTAGCTTTCTTTAATTTTATTAAGATTTTTTGTTGCCGTATATGTTAAATCATCATTCAAGATATAAACAAGAACGGCATTTTTATTATTGAGAACAGCAACGTGTCCGTGCATAAATTCTCCCAAAATCGCAGAAGTTGTACTAATATAGGATGTTTCTTTGATTTTTAAAGATGCTTCTTTTGCAAGAGCATAAGACTGGCCATCGGCTGTCATAATTATATTTTTGAATTTAGATAAAAATCTTGCAAGTTGTTTTATTTTTGGTTTTAATTCAAACGTTTTATTTATGTATGAAGGAATTGTCTTTAAATCTAGGACATAGTCATAAACATCAATTCCATTGTTTTGAGCAAATTTTAGAGCTAAAAGTGTTGAGCATAGCAGTTGCGATGTGAAAGATTTTGTTGCTGCAATGCTTTTTTCTTCTCCCGCAAGGCAAGCAATTTTGTAATCAGATGCGTTCCAGATAGTTGAATTTTCCTTGTTGGTGATACAAAGAGTTTTTACTCCATGTTCTTTAGCTTTTTCTAACGCACTATTTGTATCTGTTGTTTCACCAGATTGAGTTATGAAAATGTATAGTATGTTTTCATCATGAGCAATTGTATTTTCTAGTAAAAATTCACTTGAATATACAGCACTAGCTTCGATTTTAGAGATTGTTCCAAATAGTTCTGCTGCGTATCTTGCACAATGGTATGATGATCCACTTGCAACGAGAATAATTCTATTTATATTTTGTGGTAAATCAATAGAAATATTTCCGTCAGAAGATACGTAAGCATCAATAATTCTTTGTGAAATTTCTGATTGTTCTAAAATTTCTCGTTCCATGCAACTTCTTTTTTTTCTAAAATTAAAAAGCATTTTCTCTTCCTTTTTTAATTAAAAAGGCCATAGAGAACTATGACCTTTTTTTGTATTTACTCTATTTATTAGCCAATAATTTCTCTAAGCAATTGGTTAACTGTTTTAGGGTTAGCTCTACCTTTAGTTTCTTTCATAATTTGACCTACGAAGAATCCTAATAGGTTTGTTTTACCGTTTTTATAAGCTTCAACTTCATTTGGATGAGCATCAACAACTTTTTGAACAAGTTCTTTAATAGCTCCTTCATCTGAAATTTGGCTCAAGCCTTTCTTTTCAACGATAACAGATGCTTTTGTTCCTTCTTTTAACATTTCAATAATGATTTGTTTACCGATGTTATTTGAAATTGTTCCTTTTTCAATTAACGCAATTAACTCAGCTAAATTTTCTGGAGTTAATTTTGTATCAGTGATTTCAATATGGTCTTCTTTTAAGAATGCAGCAATTTCACCCATAATAAAGTTAACTGCTGTTTTAGGATTAGCTCCAAGTTCAAGAACTTTATCAAAGAAAAGAGCCAAGCCCATTTGTTCAACAATTACACTAGCATCATATTCGCTAAGACCAATTTCTTGGTATCTTGCACGTTTTTGACTAGGTAATTCTGGCATTTCTGATTTGATTTTTTCAACCCATTCTCTAGAGATTTCTAATGGCATCAAATCAGGTTCTGGGAAATATCTGTAATCGTGAGCATCTTCTTTACCTCTCATTGAACGAGTTTCACGAGCATTATCGTCCCACAATCTTGTTTCTTGAACAACTTGACCGCCTTCTTCAACGATTTCAATTTGTCTTTCGATTTCGTATTCAATTGCTCTTTGTAATGCTGCAAATGAGTTTACGTTTTTGATTTCTGCACGAGTTCCGAATTCTTTTGAGCCTTTTGGCATAATTGAAATGTTTGCGTCACATCTCATTGATCCTTCTTCTAAGTTTCCATCGCAAACTCCAATATATCTAACGATGTTTCTGAGTTCTTCCATGTAGTTTTTAGCTTCTTCTGAACTTCTCATATCTGGCTCAGACACGATTTCTAATAATGGAGTTCCCGCTCTGTTCAAGTCAACAAGAGAATATGTTGAGCCTGCAAGTCCATTCGCTCCTGCGTGAACAAGTTTGCCTGCATCTTCTTCTAAGTGAGCTCTTGTAATACCGATTCTTTTTCCGTTAATATCTAAGTGACCATTTACACAAATTGGTTCATCATATTGTGAAATTTGATAACCTTTTGGAAGGTCTGGATAAAAATATTGTTTTCTGTCAAATTTGCAACGAGAAGGAATTTCGCAATTTAGTGCTAAACCTGTTAAGATACCCATATTAACACATTCTTTGTTTAATACTGGTAAAACTCCTGGCATTCCTAATGTAATTGGACTTGTTAAAGAGTTTGGTTCTTGTCCGAATTCATTTTTATCAGGTGCAAATATTTTTGATTTTGTTTTTAATTGTGCGTGGACTTCCAAGCCTATCACGACTTCGTATTTGTCTCTTAGTTCTTGATCCATTGTTATACTATCTCCTTATTTGAGATAATTCTACCACAAATGCCTAAATATTGCTAATAAATTGCCGAAAGTAGCAAAAAAAATATTTACAGGTTTTACTCTAAAAACGGATATAAAATATAGGAGATTATCAATGCAAATTCAACGAGTAACTTCATCACAATATGAAAATTTTAATAATAAAAATTCGATTAATCCAAATTTTACTTCAATCAAAAGTGTAAAATGCGAGGGATTGTACAAAAAATATCCAGAATTTGCTAATGGCCTTGTTCAAGCATTTAAAAAAAATCCAGTTGCAATGGATTTTTGTAAAAAATATAATGTAGATATTGTTTTTCATGCTATAAAGCAGGGGAATGATTGTGTGCAAAGTTCCGTAAATATCTTTTTTGAAAACCTAGCAAAAAGTAAAGTTCGTAAATTTTTCGAGAATGTTTTGGGCAAATCTGATGACAAAGTTGTTATTTATGCTTGGGGAAATAAGTATTCTTGTCCTGAAAGTTTAGAAGAAAGTACGAAAAGTTTAATCACTGCAATTTTACCTGAACAAAAACTCGGTTCAAAATATTCTGGAGGTTTGCTTGATTCTCATATAAAATTGGCAGATGAAAGAATTCAATCAGAATTAGCTGAAAAATCAAAAAAAGTATCCGCAAAGAGACTTCAAAAAAATGCTGAATCAGTAGCGAAAAATAAATTGGATTCGGACACTTCAGCTTTACAAAAATCAATAGATGATTTAATAAATAGTTGATAACAATTTATAATATATTATTAAAAAGAGGTCTAAGAAAAATTAGGCCTCTTTTAGTTTTTATCTTGCGTAAATTGCGTTTTTATCTACATCTAGAACTGATGGTTCATAGTTTTTTAGATATTCAATTGCTTCAGTTGGAGTTTGAGCAATGAAGTATATTTTTCTCATATTTTTATTTGCAAATTTTTGTTCAATAATTTCTTCAAAAAATTCGTTAAGTTTATTGTAAAAACCATTTGTATTTAAAATAATGATAGGCTTTTTGTTATACCCCAATTGTTTTTGAACAATCATTTCTGATAGTTCTTCCAATGTTCCAAAACCTCCAGCAAGAGCTATAACCGCTTCGGAAATCTCATCAATTTTTGCTTTGCGTTCTCTCATTCCTGCAGTTATGATAAATTCATCGCAACCTTCAGTAAATACGCCCAAATTATGAAGTTTTTCAGGCATAACTCCAGAGATTTTTCCTCCGTGTTCTTTCACTTGAGAAGCACAAGCCCACATCAATCCGAGATTGCTACCTCCATATACGATGTCATAATTGTTTTGACCTAAAAGTTTTCCAAGTTCTTTCGCATCCTCATAGTATTTCTCATCAAGAAAATTTGAAGAGGATGCAAAAACACAAACGCTTTTTATATTATTATTCATTAAATTCTCCGCCTATTCTGTAATAATATGAGCAAGAAACTCCTGTTCCTGTTTCAGAACAGTCTTTTTTTACATCATCAATGCTCCATCCTGAGCCTATTGGAGTAATTTTCCCATCTACAAAAATATTTATTCCATAAATGTCTTTCCCCCAAGTATTGGGTCCTTTCAATCCGTTCATATCAAACAGCATTAAAAATCCAGGATGGTATATATCTTCGTCTTTAATATCTTTAATTCCAATAATTTGTCCATTGTTGGAATTGTATAATTTATCAAAATAGAACTGATCCTTAGGATTAACTTTGTTTCCATTCATGTAATATTGTTTATATTTTGTTTTCAAGGCATCTTCTTCCTGAATTCGAAGATAAGGTTTTACTAATGTTATCATTAGTTGTTCTCTTTCTTCGTTTGTTTTTGCTCGGTGAAAACCTTTGACAATGTTTTCGCTTGCTTGTGCAGTCATTGCCGTGAACATATAATCAACTTTATTGTAAGTTTCGTTCCATTTGTGGATATAAGCAGCTTCTTTTGAAGAAATAAAAGATGACGGTAACAATAAAAGTATAATTGCAAAAATAACAAAAATTGTTATTGAATATTCAATTTTCCAAAATCGTTTTTTCATGATTCCTTACGCCATATCAATTCTTTTTTTCTCTGCTACAAGTTTTTCATATACCCATTCTGGAACGAAGTTTTTTCCAAGAATAATTTGTCCATTCATAATATTTGGAGCGTGAAAATCTGATCCTCCAGTAACAATTAGCCCTAGGTTTTCAGCCATTGAAGAAAAATATTCAACACAAGCTGGTGAATGTTTTCTATGATAAGCTTCGATTCCTCTAAGCCCATAGTTCATAAGTTCTTTAATCAATGGTTCTGCAATTTCCAAATCATGTGGATGTGCAATTACTGGTACTCCTCCTGCATCGTAGATTATTTCTACTGCATCAAAAGGGGTTACTGTTTTTCTTTGAACATAAACTGGTGAATCATCATGGATATACTTTGCATAAGCATCCATAACGTTGTTTGTTCCGCCAGCATTAGTTATAGCTTTTGCAATGTGTGGACGTCCTATACTTCCACCCTCAGCTACAAGTTTTTTAATATCTTCAAACTTAATTTTGATTCCTTCTTTCTTTGAAAGAAGTGAGATGATTTCTTTAGTTTGTTTAATTCTTGCTTGTTGTTGATTTTTTAGAAGTTCAACAAAGTCTTTATCTTTAGTATTCATAAAATATCCTAAGATATGAACTTCGTGATTTTTATACAAGGTATTAACTTCAATTCCTCGTATAACTTCGATTTTATCTTCTAAATGATTATCTTTGATGTGTTTTTGGGCGACATCATAAGCTAAAACATTATCGTGATCGGTAATAGCGATAGCTTGCAAACCAACGTCTATTGCCGTATCCACAATTTTCTCTGGAGAAAAAACTCCATCAGAGAAATATGTGTGAATATGTAAATCAGTCCTCATTTCCACTTTCCTCTTCTAAATTATTTCTACTACAAAAAATTCTTTTAATAGAAAGGGCTTTCCCAGAGGAAGAATCTATGTGAACTTCTACGGCATTAACCTGAGTTGTTTCACCCTTTGCTACTTCGTAACGTTCAGGAATAGCTGTTAAAAATCTTGCGAGTGATGTTTGGTAATCCATACCAATCACACCGTCTGATGCTCCGCAAAAACCTGCATCTGTTATGTATCCCATTCCGTTTATAATACTTTCATCTGCTGTTTGAACATGGGTATGCGTTCCCCAAAAGGCACTTGTTCCAAGTTCAGAACAGAATTTCCCAAAACAAATCTTTTCTGCTGTTGCTTCCGCATGGAAGTCAATTACGACGATTGGTGTAATTTGTTTTATTCTTTCAATTTCTTCTTTAACCATTTGCCATGGAGAGTCAACTAAGTTCATAAACACTCTACCAAGAACATTGATTACTCCAATCTTAAATTCACCCATATCAAAAATTCTACTACCAACCCCTCTTGTTCCTTGTGGGTAATTGATAGGTCTTAAAAGTTTATCCGCAGAATCGATGTAGTTATAAATATCTCTTTTATCCCAAATATGGTTTCCGCAAGTCATTGCATTAACTCCATATTCAAGAAAATCTTTGTAATTTTTTTCTGTTAATCCAAAGCCGTGTGAGGCATTTTCAATATTTGCAATTATAAAATCATAATTTTTGAAGGTATCATTGTTTTGCAAAAAATCTCGAACAGCAACCCTTCCTGGTTTCCCGACAATATCTCCAAAAAATATAACTTTTATAATCTTTCCGTCTGACATTTTATATTCCTAAACTGTTTTATATGAGAAGCATAAGACCCTAATTTAGAGTCTTATGCTTTTAAGTTTTTTACTTCGCAATTTCTGTTGTTCTGAATTCTCTAACAACGGTTACTCTGATTTGTCCAGGGTAATCAAGTTCGTTTTCAATTCGCTTCGCAACATCTCTTGCTAGTTTCCCAGAAGCTAGATCATCAAACATTTCTGCTTGGACAATAATTCTAACTTCTCTACCTGCTTGAACTGCAAATGATTGTTTAATCCCTTCGTAACTATTTACAATTTCTTCTATTTTTTGTAAACGTTTGATATAAATTTCCAAAGTGTCACGTCTAGCTCCTGGTCTGCCTGCAGAAATTGCATCTGCAACTTTAACCAAAACCGCTTCTATTGTATTGGCAACAATGTCGTCGTGGTGAGCTTCGATTGCATGAATAACTTCAGCTCTTTCTCCGTATCGAGTTGCAAGTTCAACCCCAAGTTGAATATGAGTTCCTTCTTGAGTTTGGTCAACAGCTTTTCCTATATCGTGTAATAGGCCAGCTCTTTTTGCAATTTTTTCATTCGCTCCAAGTTCGGCCGCTAACATTCCTGCAATATGACCAACTTCTAAAGAGTGTTTTAGAACATTTTGACCATAGCTGGTTCTGTAATAAAGTCTTCCTAGTGTTTTGATAAGCTCTTTGTTTAGTCCCATAACTCCCATTTCAAGAGCTGCATTTTCACCTTCAGACCAAATCTTTTTGTCGATTTCTTCTCTAGCTTTTTCAACCATTTCTTCAATTCTTACAGGGTGAATACGTCCATCAACAATCAATTTTTCTAATGCAAGTTTTGCAATTTCTCTTCTAACTGGGTCAAAGCTAGATAGTACAACTGCTTCTGGAGTATCATCAATGATTAAATCAACGCCTGTTAAAGTTTCTAAAGCTCTGATGTTACGTCCTTCTCTTCCGATAATACGACCTTTCATTTCATCATTTGGAAGGGCTACAACTGAAACAGTTGTTTCTACAACTTGTTCAATCATACATCTTTGCATTGTGGTTGATAATATTTCTTTCGATTTTTCAAGAGAAATTTCTTTTATTTTTGCTTCATTTTCTTTAATTAACTGCATTTGCTCTTGAGCTAAATCGTTTTTTAATTGTTCTAAAAGAGTTCTTTTTGCTTCTTCGCAAGACATTCCAGAAATTCTTTCAAGTTCTTCTGTTTGTTTTTGAACCAATTCAGCTAAGTAATCTTCTTTTTCTAATAATTGATCCATTTTTCTTTGAGCTTGAAGGTCTTTTTCTGTGTATTCTTGAATTTTATCTTCAAGTACATCCTCTCTTTTTGCTAGTTTTTGTTCTTGTCTAGCGATTTCTTGTCTGCGTTCTCTTTCTTCTTCATTAAGTTGTTCTCTATCTTCTTGAAGTTCTTCTACGGCTTTAATTTTAGCTTCTTTGTAGAGAATTTTTTCCTTGTCTTCAAGAGCCTTCTTGTCTTTTTCCAAGGATTCTAGAGCACTTTTAACTTTGTTTTTTTGAATAATTAGCACCGCAATTAAAACTATTACCGTAATAATAGCAATGACTAATAACAAGGTTTTTGCTTCCATAAAGTAATACCTTATCCTTTTCTATTTTTTTATAATACATGCAATTTCGGGTACATATATCCTACCCGAATGCTTCTATTTAGTTGTTTTTAAATAAAAATTATTGCATATACGTTAAAAAATATTTCCTACTACATCTGCCAACATGATACCACGTAATTGAATTTTTGTATAGTATGTTGAGAGGAGATTTTTAATAAGTTTTTTATTGTTTTCTAAGTCCTGGGTCTGCGTATGAACCAGTTATAAGTTTGTTAAATTCGTACTGCAATTTTGGCAAAACTCCCGCAAGTAAGAAACTAGAAATCCCAACATTTGCTAAAATATTTGCACATTTTATCCATTTTGCTTTTTGTGCAAATTTTTCGATGTTTTTTGAAATTTTAGCTGTTTCAATAAATTTCACTACTTCTGTTCTGAAATTTGCTAAGTCGTTAATATCTACGTATTTTCTAGGGTCTCTATATCCAGATTCTAGATATGAAACTTTTTTCATTTCTTGTGCCATTTGAGAAAATAAACTCGTTGGTTTAGAATCTATAAATTCAAATAAATCTTTTGCGGAATTTGATTTCGGAAGTTCAAAATTGTTCTCTTTTATTGCTGAAATAAAGTCTTTATTTGATAAAATTTTTGGATCTAAGTTTACATTTATTTTGAATAATTTATTAGAGGCCTTGTCAAGTCCTTTTGCAATGTATGCAGGAGTTACAAAATTCAAAATCATAGAACCTATCATTCTGAAAGCATTAACATATCCTTCATCTTTATTTCTTGAAGTTGAAACTCTTCCTACTGTTAATCCTCCATCGGAAATAGCCATCTTATCAACAGTTCTAAGGTTTGCAATTGTTGAGGTAATGTTTCCTGTAAAGTTGATATTCTTATTTAATAATAAATTTGGAGCTTGTGGTTGAGGTGAGCTTTTTTGTTCGCTCTTATTTTTTCTGAGCTTTGCAGTAAGTGCAAAATTTAATTTTGGAAGGATAAACCCCATTATAACTGTTGGGATGATAGTTGCCGCAAAGAATTTTTTTGTTAAAAGTCCTTCAAACAATGGTTTATTGTTTTTTACCTTGACTAAATCTGCAATTGCTTCTTGAACATCTTTTTCTTGAATGTTTTTAAATTTGTTTATATTGTATTCAATTCCTTGGAAAATATTACCAGCATTTTTATTTTGTTCTTCTTTGAATAGCTTAATATTAACATTAGGGTTATATCCTTTTTTTGAGATAAATTTGTCGGCGATACATTCAACCGCAGGAATTCCACCCAACCAAATTGCGGATGTCGCATATTCGTCAATTATTTTTTCTCTTGTTGCATCATTGGCGAGTTCTTTAGATTCTTTCTTGTTCTCATTTCTAGCAATGAGAATTTTGGAAGGTGCTTCAATTCCGCAATCTCTCACAATTAATGGGTAAATGCTACTGTTGTTGCCAATGGCAGATATTATGTTTGTTAATGTCATTATTATTTCCTCAATTCTTAATACTAAAAAACAACTTCGCTTTGGGGTATCCTGAAGAAGTTGTTTATAAGAATTGAATTATTTTTACAAGCGTACCACCAATTCTACAACCTCTTCAGGTTGATATGAATGTGATGATGATGTATTTGTAAAAATTTTTGTTTCATCTGTCTAATTGTTCCTTTGTTATTATTATATTACAAAAGTAATATTTGTAAAGCTATGCATTTGTGTTTAATTTTTCAGCTTTTTCATCTGCTTTATAAGCACGTATTTTGTTTGTCTTTTTGTCTATCCAGTGCCCAATACCTATCATTATTCCTGCATCTATAATAACAGCTAATACCCCTAATGATTTCCATAATCCCGCTTCTTTTTTGTTTATTTTAAGCGGAGGAAGACCAAATTCACCTTTTATTTCTTTTGAACACATTTCGGACTCGTTTCTTAGGTAATCAATTCCACCTACGGCAATTCCTACTGTTCCTAATATTGCACCTATTTTATTTGTTGCCTTATATTTATTTCCTTTCTCTGTTGTTGCCTCGTATCCGAAAGGATTTAGTCTTGAAATTTGCATTTATCCCCCTATGTTTTTATTTTTTAAATATCCTAAAAATAAATTTTGCTATTTTATAATATTTCTTTAAGTTTTTGTAATTTTTCTTCGTCTTTTGTTTCAAAAAGTACAGTTTTTTCTTTGGATGTTTCACCCTTTAAAATTTTTATAGATGTTTTTGGTATTTTGAAATTTTTAGATAAAAATTCAATCAAGGCTTTATTCGCCTTTCCATCAATTGGCTGGGCTGTAATTTTAATTTTAGTAAAATCTCCTTCATTAATAATTTCGTTTTTTTTAGAATTGGGGGAGATTTTTATATGTGCAATTAGTCCATCTTTAGTTTCTTTCAACATATTTAGATTTTATCATAAAATTTTCTCTAAACTCTTTATATGAAATTTTTCAATTTCCCTTGCGATTTATAATTATAATCTGTATCATAAATCTATTATGTCAGACGTAGAATTATTTAAAGAATTAAAAGAATTACTAATCTCTCAACAGCATTCACCAGAGGATATTGCACAGGTTGAGAAGGCTTATAAATTCGCAAAAAAAACACACGAAGGTCAATTTAGGGTATCAGGTGAACCGTATATTATTCATCCTGTTGAGGTTGCAAAAATTCTCGCAGGGTTAGAGGTTGACACTCATACTCTTATTGCGGCGTTTTTACACGATATTTTGGAAGATACAGATACCAAGCCAGAGGTTATAAAAGAACTTTTTGGAGAAGATGTTTTAACTCTTGTACAAGGAGTTACAAAGCTTGGCAAGCTCCAATTTAAGTCAAAAGAAGAAAGACAAGCCGAAAACTTTAGACGATTATTTATTGCAATGGCTAATGATATTCGTGTAATTTTCTTGAAACTTGCAGATAGACTTCATAATATGCGTACTCTTAATTTTATGGAACCTGCAAAGCAGAAGAAAATCGCAAGAGAAACGTTAGATATTTTTGCACCTTTAGCAAATCGTTTAGGTATTTATAAAATTAAAGCAGAATTAGAAGATTTGTCGTTGAGGTATTTAGAGCCAGAAAAGTATTATGAAATTGCTCAGCTTGTTGCTCAAACAAAAGCTGATAGAGAAGAAACTGTTAATGCTTTAATTGAAAAGATTTCTCAAGATGTTAAGAAAAGTGGTATAAATGCACAAATTACTGGAAGGGCAAAACATTATTATAGTATTTATGCAAAAATGAAACGTCAAAATATTGCGTTCCATGATTTGTATGATATTACTGCTGTTCGTGTAATTGTGGATACAGTGAAAGAATGTTATGAGGTTTTGGGTTTAATTCATTCCCAATTTAAACCAATTCCAGGAAGATTCAAGGACTATATTGCAATGCCAAAGGGCAACATGTATCAGTCTTTGCACACTTCAGTAATTGGTCCTCGTTCAAAACCTTTGGAAGTTCAGATTAGAACTTGGCAAATGCATCAAGTTGCAGAATATGGTATTGCTGCTCATTGGAGATATAAAGAAAAAGGTTCTCAAAAAGCAGACAATGCTTCTGATATGAAATTTTCTTGGATGCATAAACTTGTTGAATACGATAAGGAAATGAAAAATGCAGAAGATTATGTTAAGAGTGTAAAAATTGATTTATTCTCTGACCAAGTTTTTGCATTTACTCCAAATGGAGATGTTATAGATTTACCAAAAGATGCAACTCCTGTTGATTTTTCATATCGAATTCACTCAGACGTTGGTCACAGAACTGTTGGAGCTTTGATTAATGGTCGAATTGTTCCTTTAAATACAAAACTAAATAACGGTGATATTGTGGAGGTCTTAACTTCAAAAACTCCTGCACCTAGATTAGATTGGCTAACGTTTGTTGTTACAAAACAAGCTTCTCAAAAAATTAGACAATGGTTCAAGAAGAATAATAGAGAAGAACATGTTAACCTTGGGAAAACTAATCTTGAACATGAACTTACAAAGGCAGTGTTTGATGATTATGTAAAATCTGGAGAATTTGATAAAGTCGCAAAAACTATGAATTATCAATCTGCTGAAGATTTATTTGCGGCTCTGGGCTATGGTGAAACAACTATAACAAAGGTTCTAAATAAACTTAAAAAACCAGTTGAAAAGAAACCAGAAGAAACATTTCACGCTTCTGGTAGAAAAGGCTCACATAAAGATATTATTGGGTTGGAAGGATTATTGTATTCTTTTGCTCATTGCTGTTCTCCAATTCCAGGAGAGCCAATTGTTGGTGTTGTAACAAGAGCCAAGGGAGTTACTGTTCACAGAGTAGATTGTAAAACTCTTGAAACAATTCCTCACGAACGACTGATGGATATTCATTGGGCTGGTGTTAATACAAATAAAACATATACAACAACCATTAGAATTGAAACAGCTGAAAAACTAGGTCTTTTGAAAGATGTAATTGCTGCTGTTTCAGATAATAATGCAAATATTGTCAATGCAAATATTAAGACAAAAAACCATGTCGGTATTATTGAAATGGGGCTTGAACTTGATAATATTGATACCTTGAAAAAAGTTATTACTTGTGTTCAAAACTTGCCAGATGTTTTCAGCGTAAAACGAATTCAAACATCTTCAAGTATGATTAAAAAATCTTCTGCAAGCAAAACATCAAGAGGTTTTAGACAAAAAAGACGCCCTAAAAAGACTGAAGGTTAGAGAATATAGATAGGAGTTTTATATATGATTAGTAACATAAATAATTTATTAACAGAAGCGGCTGCAAATCCGTGGAAAGTCTATTATTATATTGCAATATTTTCAACAATATTGTTTATTTTTAAATTGATATTGTTTTCATTTACTGGGGGTGGAGAAAGTGAAGTAATGGCTGATTTTAATACTGAAACTGATACGGATCCATCTTTTGGTTTCTTCTCTTTTCAATCAATAACCGCATTTTTTATGGGTTTTGGTTGGATGGGTTATGCTGCATTAACTCAATTTTCGTTTGGACATAAGATGTCTTTTCTTTTAGCGTTTGCGGTTGGTTTTATGTTTATGTTCATGAGTGCAACATTAATGTTTTGGGCAAAAAAATTAGAAAAGAAAGTTACTAACGATAAGGCTGATGCTTTAAATAAAATTGGAAAAGCTTATACAAGTTTCCACCCAGGTTCAAATGGCCAAGTGGAGATTGAATTTAATGGGAAATTACAAGTTGTAAATGCGGTAAATACAACCAAAGAATCTATAAACTCTTTTGATTTGGTAAGGGTTGTGAAGGTTCAAAATGATCTTTTATATATTGAGAAAGTTAAAAAATAATTTGTATTACATAAAAAGGAGAAAAATATGTTCGGATTGACGATTACAGGAGCATTGATTTTATTAGCAGTATTTATCTTTATTGCTAATCAGTACAAAAGATGCCCTTCAAACAAAATTATTGTAGTTTATGGTAAAACTTCAGGTGAAAAAACTGCAAAATGTGTACACGGTGGCGGTACATTCATTATTCCATTGATTCAAGATTTTGGAGTTCTTTCTCTAGAACCGATGACAACTGACATCGACCTTAAAGGTGCATTGTCAAAAGGTAATATCCGTGTTGCTGTTCCATCAACATTCACTTTTGGTATTTCAACTGATCCAAAAATTATGATAAATGCTGCTGAACGTTTATTAGGTTTAACAAAACCAGATGTAATTACTCAAGCAAGTGATATTATTCTTGGTCAATTACGTTTGGCGATTGCAACTTTAACAATTGAAGAAATTAACCAAGATAGAGAAAAATTCTTGGAACAAATTAACGCAAACGTAAATACAGAGTTAAATAAAATTGGTTTAGAAATTATCAACGTAAACATCAAAGATATTACAGATGAATCTGGATATATTGATGCTATTGGTAAAAAAGCAGCAGCAGAAGCAATTAACAAAGCGAAAGTAGAAGTTGCACAACAAGAAAAATTAGGTGCAGTTGGTGAAGCTTCTGCAAATAAAGAAAAAGAAGTTCAAGTAGCAGAACAAACAGCTCAAACTTTCATTGGTAAAACTAATGCAGAAAGAGAACAACGTATCAAAACTGCTGAACTTGAAGCACAAGCTGTTGAAGGTGAAAATATTTCAAAGGCTAATATTGCTGATTACAATGCTACTCTTGCGGTAAAACAAGCAGACGCATTTAGAGAAGGTGAAGTTGCAAAAGCAAATGCTCAAAGAGATGTATTACTTGCTCAAAAAGAACAAGAAGAAGCAAAATTGAAGAAAGAAGAACTTGCAAGACAAGAAGTAGAGAAATTGAAGGTTCAAGTTGAAGCAGATGCTGAAGCTGAAAAACTAAGACGTATTGCAGCTGGTCAAGCTGATGCAATCAAAGCTAAATACTTTGCTGAAGCTGAAGGTGTTAAAGCTGTGTTGGAAGCTAAAGCAAAAGGTTATCAAGATTTAGTTAAAATTTCTAACAACCGTCCAGAAATTGCTACAAGCTTCTTGATGATTGAAAAAATTGAAAAAATTGTTGAAAAACAAGTTGACGCAATCAAGAATATTAAATTTGATAAAATCACTGTTTGGGATGGTGGAACTGGTTCAGATAAAGGTTCTACAACTGCAAACTTTATGAAAGATTTAATCAAATCACTTCCTGCAATGCACGATTTGGCTGGACAAGCAGGAATCGAACTTCCTCAAATTTTAGGAAAAGTTGATAATGGAGAAACTCCTGTAAAAGAAGTTTCTGTAAAAGAAACTGAAAAATAATTTTGTTATTTTCTGTTTGATTTATAAAGACCTCGAAAGAGGTCTTTTTTTTATTATAAAATATCTAATCAAAATTTTTATGGTAAAATATCCTTGCACAAGTACATAAAATGAAGGGATATTAAATATGACAAATAGAGTTGTTATTGGTGCTCAATGGGGTGATGAAGGAAAAGCTAAAATTACTGATTTGTTAGCTCAAGATGCGGATTTGATTATTCGTTATCAAGGGGGATGTAATGCTGGTCATACAGTTGTTGCACATGGTAAGACTTTTAAATTTCATTTAATTCCTTCTGGGATTTTGTATAAGGATAAAATTTGTTTAATTGGTAATGGTACAGTTGTTCTTCCTGAATATTTTCAAGAAGAAATTGACGGATTGAAAAAAGAAAATATTGATTTATCAGGATTAAAAGTTAGTCCTCTTGCCTCAATTACTATGCCTTGGCATACAGAAGTTGATGGGTATTCAGAAGATAATGCTTCTAAAAAAGGAAAAATTGGAACAACAAAAAAAGGTATTGGACCTACTTATACCGATAAAATGAATAGAATTGGTTTAAAAATCGGAGATTTATATTCTCCAGAATCTCTAGCTGAAAAGTTAGATATTATTTTGCCATTGAAAAATAAACAGTTAAAAGAAGTTTATGGTTTGAAAACATATTCAAAAGAAGAAGTTTTGGATTTGTGTAAAAAATATGCAGAAATTTTCAAGCCATATGTTTGTTTTGATTGGCAAGAAATGTTGAGAGATGCAAAAAGAAGCGGGAAAAAAATTCTTTTTGAAGGAGCTCAAGGTGTTATGTTAGATGTTGATTTCGGAACATATCCATTTGTAACAAGTTCAAATCCTGTTGGCGGTGGAGCTGCAACGGGTTCTGGTTATGGACCTACGACTATTGATGAAGTTATAGGTGTTGCAAAAGCTTATGTTACTAGAGTTGGAGAAGGTCCTTTTGTTACGGAATTGACAGATGCAACAGGTGATAAAATTCGTGAAGTTGGACACGAGTTTGGCGTTACAACAGGTCGTCCTAGACGTTGTGGCTGGTTTGATGCGGTAACAATGAAATATGCGTGTCTTGTTGGTGGAATTACATCTATTGCTTTGACAAAAATTGATGTGTTTGATTCTTTTGATGAAATCAAAGTATGTACAGCCTATAAAGATGTAAGAGATGGAAAAATTTATACTTCATATCCAGAAGATGTATTTATTCACAAATATCTGGAACCTGTTTATGAAACGCATAAAGGTTGGAACACTGATATTACAGGCATTAGAGAATATGAAAAATTGCCAGAGAACGCAAGAAAATATCTTGAAAGATTAGAGGTAATTTTGGAAACTCCGATTTCGATTGTTTCTGTTGGACCAGATAGAGATCAAACAATTTTCAAAAAGTAATTAAATATTTTTGAATTTATATATTTGTTAATATTTCTTAAACAATAGGCAATAAATTTTATTTGTAGTTTTTTTATACAATAAAAGGTAGTTGTTTTATGAATTATATCCAAAATTATAGAATTTCAAGTAATTCTGTCTATGCTCCTAAGTTTGGGGCATCAAATCCAGTTGCAGGAAAAGAATCTCAGCCTCAATCAAAGGAGCAAGAGATTAAAAGTCTTTCGAACGTAACTCCAGATTATGGTGTTAAGGCTCCTATGTCTTATACCAAAACAGGAGAGTTAAAAATCTCGGATGATTTGACTGCTCAATGTTATAAATTAGCAAACGGTCAAAAAGTCGTTATTGTGCCAAAAGATGGAACAACAGTGGTTAAAACATATGTAAATACTGGCTCAATGAATGAACCAGATAACTTACGTGGCATCAGTCACTATATTGAACATAATTTGTTTAATGGCTCAGAAGATTTGGGCGATAAGGTTTTCTTTGATGAAGTAAATAAAATGGGTGCGAATACAAACGCTTCCACTTCGTTTTCCGTAACTGATTATTATATAAGTTCAAATTTATTAGATGATACTGATTTAGAAAATAAGATTAAGCTTCATGCTGGAATGATTCAATCTCCGAAATTTTTACTTGATAAATTAGAAAAAGAAAAGAATATTGTAAATTCTGAAATCAATATGTGTTTGTCTGAAGATGAAAATATTGGCTTTACTCAAACTATTAAAAATTTATTTAATATTAAATCTTCTTCAAATGATTTAGTTGCGGGGTCAACTGATAATATTACTGCGTTAACAAGAGATGATGTTGTAAATTATTTCAACAACAATTATTATCCTGCAAATATGACCACTGTTATTACTGGCGAAGTTAATCCAGATGAAACAATGAAGCTTGTTTCAAAATATTTTAATTCTCAAAAAGTGCCAAACCTAAATAGACATTTTGAAACGATGACTCCTATTGATAAACCTATTAGACAAGATTTGATTTCTTCAAAATCCGAAGGAGGGGCAAGTATATTCTTAGGTTTTGTTGGTCCCGAAAATAATAATGGTGAAGATATAGTTAAGGTGAACGCTCTTTATACTTTATTAGGTGATTTAGCAAATTCAAGGTTTTCTTCCTTAGAACAAAAGTATTCTACTGGGGTTTCTTTGCAAAAAGAACGTATAAGTTCAAAACCGAATGATAATTCAATACTTGTTTTTGAAACAGAAGTTAAAGATGATTATGTAGAACCATTTTTGAAAGATTTATATTCTAATATTTCTAAAATTGCAGTAACTCCTCCATCAGAAAAAGAGTTAACCGCAATTAAAAATAAAATGAAAATGGGACATGATAGATGGTTAGAGTGTTCTCACGCATTGAATCATGCTGTTGGTTCTTCAATATTAGATGGTCGTTCTGAATATTTATCAAAATATAATGAAATGATTGATAAACTTACCCCTCAAGATATTTCTAATATTGCAAAAAAATATCTTGACTTGAATAAGGTTGCATTAACCGTTGTTCATCCAAGTAATACAAAACCAGAAGATATAAATAATAATTACAAAGCAACTGAAAGTATTTCCTTTACTGGAGCAAATAAAAAAACTCCAATCAAAATGGAAAATGTTTCAGAGTATAAACTTCCAAATAATTATGATGTAATTTTAAATGATTCAAATTCGGATGTAATTGATTTTCATTATATTTTGAATAATAAAGATTATAATCCTAAGCGTTCTGCTGTTGCGGATGTGCTTGACTATATGTTGTTGTATGGTGGAACGCAAAAACAATCTCATTCAGAAATGTCTTCGGCTTTTGATACTTTAGGTGCTACAACTGATATTTCTGCAAATACTGGAGGTATAGGATTTTCTGCTCGTTTCCCTAAAGATAATTTGCAAAAAGTTTTGGAATTAGCAAAAGAGAATGTATTAACTCCAAATTTATCAGAAGATAATTTTAAAAAAGCTGTAAAAGGATGTTCTGATACTTATTCAACTCATGAAGTATCTCCTTTTGACAAATTTGACAAGGCTATGTATAAAAATACTTCTTGGGAAGTTTCAGTTGATGATAAAAAAGAAGCACTTCCGTCTGTAACTTTAGATGATGTTAAAGCCTTGTATAAAGAATTAATTGAAAAATCTGAAGGTCAAGTTGTTGTTTCTGGACCATTTTCAAAACATCCAGAATTGAAAGCTCAAATTTTTAATAATATAGGTTCTTTAAATGCAGTGAAACCAAAAACAATTGAGCTTAAAGACAGTTATATCCCACAAGAAAAAACAGAAGTTTATACCGCTGAAAACAAGAAAAACCAAGCAAAAATTGTAGAAGGTTTTAAATTCAAGTATTCACAAAATATAAAAGATTCTGTATGTTTAGAATTATTGAATGAAATCTTGGGTGGTTCTCCTTCTTCTCGTTTATTCTCAGATTTAAGAGAACAACGCCATTTAGCTTATTCTGTATCTTCTTCTTGGGATGTTGTTGATAATATTGGTTCAATGTATATGACGATTGGTACAACTACGGAAAACAAAGAATCTGGAGAACAAACTTTTGATAATATCAAAAAATCAATAGATGGTTTTAATGAAAATATTCAAAAGATAAAAACAGAGAAAGTTACTCCAGAAGAATTGGAAGCGGCAAAGAAGGCTCTAAAAACAGCAATTCTTTCTCCATTGGAAATGTCTTCAGCTAAAACCTCAACTCTTCTTTCTTCTGCAAAAAATCCTTACGGTTTAGGATATATTAACAAAAAGTTGGAACTGATTGACAGTATTACAGCTGATGATATTTTACATACCGCTCAAAACGTATTTTCATCAAAACCAATCTATTCAATTACGGCAACAAAACCTTCATTAGATGCAAATAAAGAAGTTTTGGATGCTTTAGTTGAATCATAATTATTTTAATTGTTCGACAATCTTTTGAACTCCATCAAATTTGGCAAGTTTAGTTGCATTTTCTTGGATTTGATGTAATTCGTTCTTGTTTTCTAACAATTGAAGAATATCTTTTTTTAACGTTTCAGGAGTTGTATCTTCATTTTCCAAGTATAAGCCTGCACCATGTTCAACCATATATTTAGCATTTTTTCTTTGGTGATCTGCTGCTGCATATGGGTATGGAATAAAAATGGTTGCAATAGAACTTGCACAAAGTTCAGAAATACTCAAAGATCCAGCTCTTGAAACTGCAATATCGCAAGCTTTTAACACTGTAACCATATCTTCAAAGTATGGTTTTACTATTAAATTTTTATCTTGCTCATATTCTGGATAGATTTCTTTTAATTTATTTGAAACTTCCTCAAAATTTCGTTTTCCTGTTTGGAAAATTATTTGCAAGTCATATTTTTTTGATAAGTCTTGTAGAATTTCTGCTGTGGCATTATTTATTGCTTTTGCTCCTTGAGAACCACCCATTATACAAAGTGTAATTTTATCTTCAAGTCCTAAATTTTTTCTTGCTTCTTCTTTTGTGAGAGTTGCAAATTTTGTTCTTATTGGATTTCCGTTTATAAAACAATTTTGGTTTTTAAGTTTTGATTTTGCGACATCAAATGCGATTGAAATACTTCTGGCAAAAGGAGATAGCTCTCTTGTTACGAGTCCTGGATTTGCATCGCAATCGTGCATTACAAAAGGCACTTTCATTGTTAAACCTGCCAATAACACTGGAGCTGATACATATCCTCCTGTTCCAAAGATAATATCTGGTTTGTATTGTTTAATATATTTGCAACATTTAATCCATGCAAAAAACATTTTTGCAGTCCATTTAACCAAATCCAAACTTATTTTTCTTGGCATTCCTGAGGATATAACAGGTAAAAATTGATAATTTTTATCCTTAACTATTTCGGCTTCTAAATTATTAGGATTGCCAACATAAAAAACTTTTGCGGTATCATCTTGTTGTAAAAGTTCATCTGCGACTGCTATTGCGGGATAAATATGCCCGCCTGTTCCTCCGCCTGTGATAAAATAAGTTTTTTTATTGTCCATGAGCTTCTGTCCTTATTCTTTGAATTCTTTGTTTTGAAATGTTTAATAATATTCCAACCATTGCAAGAGATACAATGATAGATGTTCCACCATAGCTGATGAATGGTAATGTTACCCCTGTTACAGGTAAGAAAGAACTAGCAACAGACATATTCAAAAATGCTTGGAATCCAAAAATAATTGTGATTCCTATTGCAATCAATTTCCCATACATATCAGGGCATCGTTTAGCAATTCTTAACCCTCTAAGAACAAGTGCAACAAATAATGCTGATACAAACAGACATCCTAAAAATCCAAATTCTTCTGCAATAATTGCGAAAATAAAGTCTGTATGACATTCTGGAAGGTACGCTAATTTTTGGATTGAACCACCGTAACCAGTTCCACTAAATCCTCCAGAGGCGAATGCAATCATTGATTGGATAATATTATAACCTTTCCCTTGAGCATCACTTCCTGGGTTTAACCAAACCGTAATTCTGTCCATTTGATAACCATGTAATAGTTTTGGTAGCATTGTTAAAATGCCTAAACCCATAACTCCAGCACCTGCTGCAATTGGTTGCCAAGGTCCACGCCCTGCAAGATATAGGCCAAAAGTTGTTACACATAGAATGATTGCCATACTCAAGTTTGGTTGTTTTAGAATTAAAAATAGGATAAATAGCATTGCAAAAATTACTGGCATGTTTTTATTGACAGTACTCATGTCAATTTTATCCTTAAACATTGAGGCTAAAAGCATACAAAACAAAGGTTTTGCAAATTCAGATGGTTGAAGTTGCATGAATCCAAGGTTAATCCATCTTTTTGCTCCGTTAATTTCCATCCCTAGTGGGGTAAATTTTACAATGAAGAGCATTATAATTACAGCCCACATAAATTTTAAATTGTACTTTTCGAGTTTTTTATAGTCAAATTTTGCAAAAAATCCCATTGCAAAAAATCCTACCCCTCCAAATATAGCTTGCTTAATTAAATAAGAAGCAAGATTTGTTCCCTCTCTCATACATTTTGGAGCGGTTGCTGAAAATATTGCCAAAAAACCAATGATTACAAGAAAAACTACTATTATAATCAAGGATTTGTCTGGTGCTGATAAAATTATGTTTGAATTTGAGTGACGTCTGTGGCGTCTTCTCTCATCAATTGTTCTTTGTGGGGATCTATACTCTCGATAGGACATATTCCTTAAATACCTCTCCTCTATGTTCGTAGCTTGTGAACATATCAAAACTTGCACAAGCTGGGGATAATAAAACAACGTCAGGCTTTAATTCTATACCTTTGTCTATTGCACTTTCCATTGTTTTTTCTCGAATAATATTGGTGAAACCATTTTTGATAAGATTTTCTTCAAATCTATCTGTTGCTTCTCCAATCAAAATTACTGTTTTTATGTGTTTTTTTATAGATTCACAGAATTCTGTTAGGTCTGTATTTTTATCTCTTCCGCCAGCAATCAATGTTACATCCATATTGTTAAAAGAATTAATTGCAACAATAGATGCTTCAGGATTTGTTGCTTTAGAGTCATTATAGAATGTAATCCCCTTGAATTCTCGAACTTTTTCTAATCGGTGTTCTGGAGCTTTAAATGTCATAATTGCTTGTTTTATAGTAGAGTTATCTATTCCTGTTAATTTGGCACAGATAATCGAACACATAATATTTTGATAATTATGTTCCCCTATTAGTGGACATTCTGAAAGTTTGATTATTTCTTCAGATTTTCCATCTTGTTTATAAATAATTGCTCCATTTTCTTCATAGCAACAATTATCTCCAATATTTCCTGCAAACATAAAGACAGTTCCATTTACTTGTTTTGAAAATTCTAAAAGTTTAGAATCCTTTGCATTAAGGACACAATACTTAGCAGTTTGAGGGTCTTGGAAAACTCTTGCTTTTGCTTTGAAGTAGTTTTCTAAACCTTGATGCCAATCAATATGATCTGGAGTAAAATTTGTCCATACAGCAATGAATGGTTTAAGAGTTGGACTCATTGCTAGTTGGAAAGAGCTTGCTTCGCATACAAAATAATCTAAATTTTCATCTGCAATACTGCAAGGAGGTGTTCCTATATTTCCACAAGCTTTTACATTTAATTTTCCCCCTAAAATATGTTCTGTTAAAGCTGTTGTTGTTGTTTTCCCATTTGTTCCTGTAATTACAATGAATGGAATATCGCATTCTCTATAAGCCAATTCTAATTCTGAAATTACTGGAATATGTTTTGATTTTAATCTTGTAATAATTTCACTATGAGGAGGAATTCCTGGACTTGTAATTGCTATTTCTGCACTGTCAATAAAATTATCACTATGACCACCGTATTCAACTTTAATACTATTGTTCTGGAGCGTTTTTACTTGTTCAAGTTTGTTTTCTTGTAAATCTTTTCCTTCTGATAGAAATACTTCAGCTCCATGTTCTTTGGCAAAATTAGCTGCGGCAATTCCGCTTTTTGATAGTCCTAAAACAAGAACTTTCTTTCCAGATATACTCATTATAAAATTCCTTTACTAAATATTTCAAATAATGCAACTGCAAATATTGATAAAATTAATGAAACTATCGAAAAGACAGTAACAACTTTCTTTTCATTCCATCCTAATAATTCAAAGTGATGGTGAATAGGAGCCATTTTGAAAACTCTTTTCCCTGTTGTTTTAAAGCTTGTAACTTGAATTATTACAGATAAAGTTTCAATAACAAAAACGCCTCCGATAAATATTAATAAGAATTCAAATTTTCCTAAAACCGCAAGTGTTCCTAAAAGTCCTCCAATCGCTAAAGAACCTGTATCGCCCATAAAGACTTCTGCTTTCGGTTTATTAAATTTCAAAAATCCTAGTAAAGCACCTGCAACTGCTGATGAAATTATTGCAAGTTCGGTTTCTCCTAATGCGTGCGAAATAATTGCACATGCAATAAATGCAGGAACTCCACAACCAGCAGCAAGCCCATCCAATCCATCGGTTAAATTGTATGCGTTAGATGCTCCTGTAATAATGAATACTGCAAAGAATGGGTAGAACCATTTTAAATCTAAAACCAAATTCCCGATTTCAAAAGTGCAAGCTGTTGGATTAGTTGTTACCAAGAATAAGGTTGGTAACAGTGCGATAGCAATTTGTCTAAATAATTTTTGTCTAGCTGTTAAACCATCGTTACCTTTGTCTTTGATTTTAATATAGTCATCTTGAAATCCTGCAAAAGTATAAAATACAAGTGTCATAATTGTAATGAGAGCAATAGTTGTCATTTTTTGAGCTAATAACAACGTTATAACAGATGTCATAATTATAGCGACTATAATAAAAACTCCTCCTGTTGTTGGGGTTCCTTGTTTTTTTGCGTGAGTTTCTGGAGCTAAATCTTTTACATATTGACCTATCATTTTCTTTTTTAGCATATCAATATATGGTACCCCAAAAAGCATACACAAAATCATTCCAAGCAAGAATGCTATTGTAATCATTATCATAATTTACATATCCCTCTTTTTACGTATTCTAAAATCTCTTCAAATTTCATCGCTCTGGATGCTTTTAAAAATATTGTATAACTATCATTTAAATTATCAAGAATGTAACGAGAAACATCTTCATTAGATTCAAAATAATTTACATTTAGACCTTGAGATTCTAAAGCTTTTCCTATTTCTTTAGCAAGGTTTCCGACAGTTAGATACTTAACATTTTTATTTAATTGTCCTAAGTATTCTCCAACTTGTTGATGATAAAGTCTTTCATTATCTCCGAGTTCTCCCATATCACCAAGAACAACAACTGGTTTTTCGTATAAATCAATAAAAGTTTTAACTGATGCTTTCATTGATTCAGGGTTTGCATTGTAGCTATCATTTATAAATTTTAGCCCGTTTATTTCTTCAAGTTCCCATCTTTTTTCAATTGGATGATAGGATAAAAGTCCTTGTTTTATTTCTTCAACGGTTAATCCTGTTTTAAATCCTAGTTCAATTGCAGCTAAGGAATTTTCTATATTATAATCACCTTCGACATTTAGTTCGTAAGTGTTTCCTTTATATTGAAATTTAGTATAAGCTTGTTTTTTGTCAATAACGTCAACATCTTCAATTGAATAATAAATCTTTTCTCCATTAAAATTAAGATGTTTTTTTATAATGTCTTGGTCTTTTGCAATAAAAGTTCCAGTTTGTTTTAATCCTTTTGCTATCTCGCATTTTGCAATTGCAATATTATCTAAGCTTCCTAGTCTTCCAACGTGGGCAGACCCAGAATTTGTAATAATTGCATAATCAGGTTCAAGATGAGTTGATATTAATTCAATTTCTCCTAAGCCTCTCATTCCCATTTCTACGATTAAGGCTTGAGTTGACTCATTCATGCCCAAAACTGTTTGACAAAATCCTATTTCGTTATTGTGATTAGAAAAGGTTTTTTGTGTTTTAAATTTTTGACTTAAAACGGAATATACAATTTCTTTTGTTGTCGTTTTTCCAGAACTTCCTGTTATAGCAACAGTGATTGGGTTAATTTTAGTTCTATAATATTTTGCAATATTTAAGTAGGCTGCTAACGTATTATCTACTTTTAATACTAAGTCGGCACCTTTAATAAGTGTGTCATTTGTTGTAAAATACGCTTTTGCTCCTGCTTCAATTGCTTTGTCAATAAATTTCTCCCCATCAAAAGATTCTCCTTTTAATGGCAAGTAAATATCTTCGGCTTTAATAGTTCTTGTATCAGTTGATATATTGAACATTGAGGCATTGTTATCCAAGCTATCTCTTAATACAACTGCCCCTGTTGCATTTATTAATTCATCCCTCGTAAACATCATATTTCTATCATACTTCAAACAATTTGGCTGAACAACAACGTTAATAAATATTAAAACTACTTGACATCAATTTCTCTCTGGGTGATAATGACTATACGTGATTACTCGGGTCAATCGTTCATAAAACCCCACAAGGGTTACGAAACCCACAATTGAAAGGACGAAAAGATGTACGCAATAGTCGAAACAGGCGGAAAACAATATCAAGTAGAAGAAGGACGCTACGTTGATGTTGAATTATTAGAAGGCGAAAAAGACGCAAAAATCGTTTTTGACAAAATCGTTATGTTAGTTAACGGTAAAAAGTCAAAAGTTGGTCAACCTTATGTAGCTGGTGCTTCAGTTGAAGGCAAAATCATGTTACATGACAAAGCTAAAAAAGTTATTGTTTACAAACAAAGACCTAAAAAAGGTTATAGAAAAAAACAAGGTCACAGACAATGTTTTACAAGAGTTATGATTTCAAAAATCAGAACTTCTGCTAAAAAGTCTGCAACAGAAGAAACAGCTGCTGAATAAGTAGCCTAATTCGTGTTATTAACAAATAGTAAAAAGGAGAAATAGAAAATGGCACACAAAAAAGGTATGGGATCTACCCGTAACGGCCGTGACTCCGAAGCTAAGCGTTTAGGCGTTAAAAAGTTCGGCGGAGAAGCTGTTAAAGCTGGTAACATCCTTGTTAGACAAAGAGGAACTAAAATCCATCCTGGTAACAATGTAGGTATCGGTTCTGATGATACATTGTATGCTTTGATTGATGGTACAGTTAAATTTGAACCACACAGACGTGACAGAAAACAAGTTAGTGTATATTCAGTTTAGTTTGGTTGTTCACTTAACAATATTGAAAGAGCTAAAGTATCAACTTTAGCTCTTTTTTAATTTCCTTATGTTTTTCTTTATTTCCAACTTATTCTCACATGCGTCTTGGGTTTTGTTTTATAATTCCGCTGTTACTGCTTCGTAGTCAGGGATAAGTGTTGCTCCTGTTAGGTCTAGATTTGTTTGTCCTTTGTTGTTATATACCATTAGAGGTACATCTTCAAAGTGTTGTGCTACAGCTTGCAATCCTGGAATATTTCTTTCAACGGCAAATCCTTCAGCGTTACCAGAATGACCATAACCCATTATTCCAAGGTTCATTGCTTTACTTATTTTTCCAATATTAGTTAATGATTGTGTTCCTTTAATACCACCAACATTACCGTTAAATTCTACTCCGCTCATTTTGTGTTCTCCGTTGTTTATTGCTCTCTATACTTTAATAAAGTATTTTGATTTTTGATAATTTCAGAGAACTGTTTCTTTGTTACAAAAGTTAATATAATTTTAATCAATCAATTTGTACAAGCTAGGAGCTTCTTGGATACTAACATTTGTTGTTGGTACTTTTAAAATTTGAGCTTTAACTGTGCGGTTTGCGTATTCTATTGTAATAATGTCGTTTTCTTTAATCTGTTTTGCTGGTTTAGCTGGGTTTCCGTTGATTAAAACTCTTCCCATATCAGATACTTCGTTTGCTACGGTTCTACGTTTGATAAGTCTTGAAACTTTTAAAAATTTATCTAATCTCATAATATCAACATTTTATCACATATTTAGATTTCATGATATAATTTTGTCTAAGGGAGATATTATTTTTATGAAAAAGATTTATTCTTTAGTTTTGGGATTATTTATTTTACTTGTTGGTTTTGCACAAAAGGTTTGTGCAGAAAATATCAAGTTTGTTCAGATTGCAGATTCTCATTTGTCTGCGGATTCTGAATATTCTCAAAAAGTTTTGAAAAGTGCTGTTGACGATATAAACAATCAAACAGATGTTTCTTTTGTAATCTTTACTGGGGATAATATAAATAACCCTTCAGAAACAAATTTAAGAGCTTTTCTTCAAGTTGCGAATAAATTAAAAGTTCCATATTATCTTGCTTTAGGAAATCATGACGTATATAAATCAAAAGGAATGTCGAAGGTAAGATATTTTGAAATTGTAAGAGAAGGAAATATATTCTATCCTCAAAAACGTCCAAATTATGAATTTAAGAAAAATGGTTTTGTATTTCTAGTTGTAGATGGGGCAAAAGAAGCTATTCCTGGTTCAACTGGATATTATAGAGAAGATACCTTGAAATGGTTAGATGAAAAGTTGACTAAGAATGAAAAAAAATCTGTTATTATTTTTCAGCATTTTCCTGTAATCTATCCAGATGGTGTGGATTTGAAAACTCATAAAACATATAGAGTCGAGGATTACAAAGAAGTTTTAGCTAAACATAATAACGTGTTAGCAATAATTACTGGGCATTTTCATATAAATAGTGAAACGATGGAAAATGGAGTTTATCACATTTCTTCTCCGTCCATTCTTTCAATTCCGCAGTCATATAAAGTCATTGACATAGTTACAACAAAAGATTTTTCTCCAATTATTTATTCTCAATTAAGAGAGTTTAAAGTTGAAGAATAATTTTAAAAGTGCAGTAGTTTTTTCAATCCTTTGACGATGTCTTTTCGACATTTAATTATTCCTGCAGCAATAATGCCAACACCCAAATATTTCAAAATAGTCGGGAACCCTCTTTTTTCATATTTTTTAGCCTTCTTTTCTGAAACGTATAAATCATGTTGCATGTCATCATATCGTTTTTGGGCTTCAATTCCTGAATAAACCAAAACTTTGGGCAATCTATCGGGAGGGGTTAAAATTCCAACCGAAGTTTGTCCATAGTGCATCTGTTTATTTGCAGGATTATCTACTTGAAGTTTATCTACCATACATTAATTAAAACAACTTGTGATAAAAAATTGCGTGATAATTAGCTCTATTTGTAAATAAATATTACTATAGCTCGTTAGAGTTTATTATATGGCTTGATTTTTTAATGTGTTTCATATAAAGTAAAACCATAGCCGCAGACAATTAGTCCAAAAGTGCGTAAAAGGGGCGAGGCTTCTTTAAATGCACCAAGGTTAAATGAGAAATCAGCTAATCGAGGTTACACGAAAGTAAATAGCATTTATAGACTTATGTGTAAGATTTTGCGGTAAAACTAGAAAAGCAAAGTCTTTTTTAGTTTTATAGGTCGATATAAAAACAACGATTGGAAAAGTTTCCTTTCGTCGCAGAAATCAAAGGAGCTAAAAATGGCAACAAAAGCATTTAAATCAGAAAAAATAGATGCGATTAAATCAAAAATTGAAAAAGCTCAAGTTGCAGTTATCACTGAGTACAAAGGTTTGACCGTTGAAGAAATCACTAAATTAAGACGTGAAATTCAAAAAGACGGCGGTGACTACATGGTTACTAAAAACACTTTGGCTAAAATTGCTGTAAAAGGAACTGAATATGAAGCATTGACTGAAAAATTAACAGGTCCTATCGCTTTAGCTTTCGGTTTTGATGATCCTGTAAGCCCTGCGAAAGCTGTTACTAAATTTATCAAAGAAACTAAAAAAGGTGAAATCCTTGGTGCAGTTTTGGATGGTAAATTATTAACAGTTGAAGAAACAAAAGCATTGGCTGCTCTTCCTTCAAAAGAAGAACTTTATGCAAAAATGCTTGGTTCTATCAATTCACCAGCATCAGGTATCGCAAACTCTATCAACGCTGTTCTTTCTCAACTTACAAGAGCAATGGCAGCAGTCAGAGATCAAAAAGCTGCATAGTTTCGCAGCAACTTTATTTAAGCCGTTGTGCTTAACAATGTATTAGAAAACTCAAAAATAATAATAAAGGAGAAAATCATGAGTGTAGAATCAATTTTAGAATCAATTGAAAAATTAACATTATTAGAAGCAGCTGAATTAGTTAAAGCTATGGAAGAAAAATTCGGCGTATCAGCAGCAGCTCCAGTTGCAGTAGCAGCAGCTCCAGCAGCAGCAGCTCCAGCAGATGATGCTGATGCAGAAGTTTCTGTTGTATTAGCTTCAGTTCCAGCTGATAAGAAAATCGCTGTATTGAAAGAAGTTAGAACTTTGACAGGTTTAGGATTGAAAGAAGCTAAAGATTTAGTTGAAGCAGCTCCTAAAGCAGTTAAAGAAAACATCAAAAAAGACGAAGCTGAATCAATCAAGAAAACTCTTGAAGCAGCTGGTGCTGTTGTTGAAATCAAGTAGTTTGATTTTAATCAATAACAAGTTTAGCGAGCGGTTACTTTGTAACCGCTCGTTTTTTAGTTTTGAATGATAATAAATTTGATTTTCAAAAAATAACATGTTATTATGAGTGGGCGGTTAATTACCGCCCATAAAATTTAAAATGAGGGCTTTAATATGAATATGACTTTTTTAATATGCGGTATTTTGATAATGCTTATTATGATTGCTCGTGAATATTTAAAGAAAAATTATAATATTGATATGGATAAAATTCTTATTTCAAAAAATTCAATCCATATAGAAAAAGCTCCAGTAATTGATAAGGGAACTGGTAATAATTCATTAGTTTTAATCGATGCTGGCTCTAATAAGGCAACTGTAATGGCGACATTGCGTCAAATTACGGGGCTTGGGTATGCAGATGCGAAAAAAGTTATTGAATTTATTCCTACTACTTTTATGACGTCAATTTCTGATAAAGAAGCGGATTTGACTAAAAAAGCATTAGAATTTGTTGGTGCAAAAGTAGAAATTAAGTAAAATTTATTATTTTAATTATAATTAAAAACCTCTTAGTTGAATCTAAGAGGTTTTTTAGTTGTATATAGTTTAAGAATAATAATTAGTCTATTGTAAGAACAAATCCGCCTTTATCAGCATTTTTTAAGGATTCTCCCTCAATTTTTGCTCTTAGATTTTTGATGTATTTGTAAACGTAATCCCTTGGAAGTTCAAGTAAAGTTGCCAAGTCTTTAGCGTAAACAATTTTATTTTTGTGTGCTGCAAAATAATCAAATACTTTTTGTTCTCTATCAGTCAAAGCTTTTTTGAATACAACTCTAACTTCATCTCTCACAATATCACCAGTTTTTTCTTCTGACATAATGGCTTTTTCTGCTTTAGCGATTTCTTTGTGTGGTGAAGTTTTCTTAGTTGCTGTTTTGGCTGTTTTATGTGTTACTGGTTTTGTTTCTTTAGCTTCAGTTTTATGAGTGATTTTTGCAGGTTTAGATTCTTTTTTTACTTCGTGTTTTTCAACTTCTTTTGTATCTAGTTTTAAATTTTTAGCAGAGAATGGAGAAATGTAAATTTCTTTTTCCTTTTCGTATGCTCTATCTGCAATTGTACTAAGTCTTTCAGCTTTTGCGTTCCACTCTGGTTCATTTGACACTACTGGTTTCCCGTGTAATACAATGTCAATAAGGTCGTTAGTTTCTTTTTTTTCTTCTACTTTTTTCCCTAATCTAGCAGCGAACTCCTCTAACGTTATCTTTTCTAATGAGCTTCTCCATTGTTTAATCTCTTCTTTGCTCAAGTATTCAGACATTAATTATCTCCTTACTCAACTATTCCTAAATATATCCTTTATTACAACCTTTAATTTAGCATAAACCATGCCCCATGACTTAAAATGTTTCGCAACGTAAATTTTTATTTATTTTGTTAACATTTAAGCTGAAAGTATTGATTTTATTTGTTGTAGTGCTTAATCTAAAATCCCAGTATCAAGAATTTTTTGTACTTCATTTGACATAATTTCGTGGATTTCATCGATGGATTTTGTTCCATCAATGCTGATAAATCCATATTCTGATTTCATCTGGTTGTATTGTTCAAGACATTTGTTTTGGTAGATTCCAAAACTCTTATAAAAGTCTGTTGAAAAACCCACATCACGGCCACTTTCGTAAAAATCTAAACCAGTTGTTCCAATAATTCTTTTCAAAAGAGTATCAACCGGCATATCAAGGTAGAATACTAAATCTGGCTCTGGGGCGTAATCATAAAGGTTTTTTACCCATTCAATATTCTGCCCTCTTACAACATCTCTTGCAAGTGCGGTGTAATAATACCTATCTAATAGGACTACAAATCCAGATTTCAATGCGGGTATAATCTGATTTTCTAGTCTATCTGCAAAATCTGCAGCGTATAAAAGACTGTATGTTGTTGCATTTAAAAGATTTCTTTCTTTCGCATCGTCAATTACGTTTGCAATAAGTCTAGATGTTTTCCATTCAGATACCATCACTCCATAACATTGATCTTGAAGTGATTTTTTTAGGAGTTCAAGCTGTGTTGATTTTCCAGAACCATCTGTGCCTTCTATAACAACCAAAAGTCCATTGTAGTTGTGTTTTCTTTTGAATTGTTCCATTAAATTTTAACTCCTTTATCTTGTAGAATTTTTTTCAACATTTTTCTTATTTCTACTTGTTTTTTGTGAATAGTATCATTTGCATCAAGTTTCACTATTCCAAATTCGTCTAGCATATTTTTATATTCTTCAATTACTCTCGATTGGAATATTACGTAGCTTTCATACGGGTCATTACTTATTTTTAAATCCATTCCAGCTTCGTAAAATTTAGGTGCTCTGTTTGAACAGATTCTTTCTAGCGAAGTTTTTGGGTCAATATCAAAATATACAGCTAAATCAGGTTTAATTGCAAAATCATAAACTCCTCGAACCCAATTGGGGTCAACGCCTCTTGCCACATCTCTTGCAAATGCTGTATAAGCATATCTATCCGCAAGGACAATGAATCCTGCTTTTAGTGCGGGAGCGATGACTTGTTTTAGTCTATCTGCAAAATCTACGGCGTGAAGCAAGCTGAATGTTCTTGGAGAGAGCATATTTTTCTTTTTTGCCAGTTTGGTTGTTTGGGAAATTAATTCAGATGAATTCCATTCTGTATAAATTACATCTTGATTAATATCTTTTAACCAGTCACGTAAAAGAGCCAATTGGGTTGATTTCCCAGAACCATCAATTCCTTCAACACAAACAAGGGTTCCGTCGTAGTGATGTTTTTCTGTAAGTTTTGACAAGTCTTTACCCTTCTTTCTTTTCCAATAATCTTGTGCTTATTTTCCCGAATTTTGCTGAAAGATTGTCAATAAAGTGGATTAAATACAATTCAGGTTCTAAATCTTTTTGATCTAAATCAATAATAGCTCCCCATTCTGCTCTTCCGTGGTGAGCAGCAATCATTTTTGCTATTTTTTTGAATCCTGCATTCATACATATACAAAAACCATATTGAGAGTGAGAAATCCATTCTTCTCTAAAGCCTTGAGCATAATCAATTAGTCCTGTTTCAATATCGATAGTGTATTCAAAAATTTTGCCAAAATCGTGTAATAGGCACGCTGCATAAATTTCATCTTCATTTGCTTGGTATGTAAACTTATTCATATTTAGTTCTGCAAATTCTGCACACTCAACAGTGTGAACAAGTAGTCCCCCGATATAATTGTGATGCATAAGTTTTGCAGCCGGCATAATTTTAAAACTTTGAGCGTGTTTTTCAAATAGTTCTGCGACAAATTGTCTTAACTTTTCATCTTTAATTTTTGAAATATATGATTGAAGTTTTGCCCAATATTGTTCAATTTCGTTTTCATCTAAGCCTAGCTTTGCTTCTTTAATTAGTTCTAGTGCTGAAATTAAACAATTGTTAAATTTTTCATTAAAACTTGCTGATACAATTCTGACTAAATTCCCTGTTCTAAATATTTTGCTGTCAAATCGATTTAGTGTTTCTTCCCATAAAATACAGTTTAAAACGGAATTATCTACTGTATTTTTGAGCTGTAATTTACCCATTTTAGTCCCAGCTTTTGTGTCTCCGATTGAAAATATAACAACTTCGTATGTATCTTCTGTATTGAACATTTTTTCTTCCTTTATAATAATTTCAAGTTAGTGAAAGTCTTAGTTTTTGTTTCTATCTATAATTTTGTCATCATTGCCCCAAACGAAAGAAGAACGAATTTCTTCTCCGACTTTTTCTATTGGGTGGTTTGCATTTTCTTTTCTCAATTTATTGAATGTTTCGCAACCAGAGTGCATTTCATTCGTAAATTCATCTGCAAATTTTCCTGATTGAATTTCTTTCAAGATTTCTCTCATTGCGTTTTTCGATGCTTCACCTATAACTTTTGGACCTCTAGTCATATCACCATATTCAGCGGTATTAGAAATTGAATATCTCATATCAGCTAAACCGCCTTGATTTACAAGGTCAATAATTAATTTCATTTCGTGTAGAACTTCAAAGTATGCCATATATGGAGAATATCCAGCTTCTGTTAAAACTTCAAAACCAGCTTTCATCAAGGCTGAAACACCTCCGCAGATTACAGCTTGTTCTCCAAATAAATCTGTTTCTGTTTCCTCTTTAAAAGTAGTTTCAATAATTCCTGCTCTGCCAGCTCCAATTGCAGATGCATATGACAAAGATACTTCTTTAGAATCACCTGTTGGGTCTTGGTAGATAGCAATTAAAGAAGGTACACCTTTTCCTTCAACATATTGGCTTCTAACAGTATGTCCTGGACCTTTAGGGGCAACCATAATTACGTTAATATCCTTAGGTGCAACAATTTTTTTGTAGTGAATATTAAATCCGTGAGAAAACATTAAATATTGTCCAGCTCTCATGTTTGGTTTGATTTGTTTTTCGTAAACTTCGGCTTGTAATTCATCAGGAATTAGAATTTGAACAATGTCAGCATATTTTACGGCATCTTCAATTGACATTGTTTTAAAACCGTATTTTTTTGCTTTCTCGTCTGATTTACCGCCTAATCTAAGTCCTAAAACAACATCACATCCAGAATCTTTAAGGTTCATTGATTGCCCGTAGCCTTGAGAACCAAATCCAATTACCGCAATTTTTTTAGACTTAATAAGCTCTTGATTAATATCTTTATCAAGATAAATTTTTAGATTATCCATATCCACCTCGATTTCTTTCTATCACATTATGGTATCACGAAGAGGTTTTTATTGCTAGTTGTCGGATACTAATTCGTTGTGATTTGGTTTTCCCCTAGGATGAAAACTTTCCAATCAGAAGCTTCTTCTTTCACTGGCTTGTAATAATCTTTGACTAAAATTTGTTGTGTTTGGATAGGGTTATAATTTTGAGATTTTAAATATTCTCCTAATTTATCAGCATTTTTAATATATTTTTTTTGTTTTACTAGTGGATAAAAAGCACGTTTTTTTCTCGCAATTTCACATAGCATAACATTTATTATTTCGGAATATTCAAAGTCGTAACCGCTGTTGGTTGTAATATCTAGAATATAATTCAGATTATCGCTTGTTGTAATTGAAAAATATCCGAGAATTTTTTCGCATTCTTCAATTAAATATCTTGTTTTATAATAATCACAAAAACCTCCAAAAATTGGAGCTTGAAATTCTTGGGGCTGTCTAATAAGTGATGGTTTATAAATATTTAAAACTTCATCATTATACATTTGTGCAATATCTTTTGAATCAGAATTTTGAGCATATCGCCAGTGTAGATGAGGTTTTTGAGGTGTTGGTTTTTCTATTTTCCACAATGTTTCTGATGCACATTGCCTAAAACCACAACCATTTATAAAAAGATTAAATAATTCATCGTGGCATTCATCAATTGTTACAGTAAAAGACGTTGCTCCTTTTTCTCCAAATTTTTCCATAATATATTTAACAAGACCTTTCCCGATTTCGTACATATTGTCTTTAAAAATGAGTCTTGTAATATTTATTTTATATGGGTTTCCTGGAGTTCGAACTGTTGTAATTAGCCCTAGAATTTCGTGTTTATCTATCAAAATAAATGATTCAGATTTAAACTTAAGTTTTAACGGCAACATTGCATTAAGAAATCCAATTGGTTCTTCTGCTAATGATTTTGCCAATTTGTCGTTGTCGTCTGTGCAGAGATACGAAATAAGCTTTTTTAATTTTGGATGGTCAAAACACGTTAATCTTCTTATTTTTATCATAGTTCTATTATACTTTTTTTAGGTTGTTGTTGCAAGTTAAAAAGGTATTTATTTTCGATTTCTTTTGATAAATTCTGGCAAAATTTCAAAAACATCTCCAACAATACCACAATCCGCAATATCAAAAATAGGGGCTGATTCATCGTTATTAATAGCAATAATATAATCGGAATCAGTCATTCCTACGGTGTGTTGAATTGCTCCAGAAATCGCACAAGCTATATAAACTTTCGGGTGTACTGTTTTCCCAGTTTGACCAACTTGAATCGTTGGAGTTGCAAGCCCCATTTCTACTGCTCCTCTTGTTGCTGCGATTGTACCTCCCAAAGAGTCTGCAAAATCTTTTAATAATTCAAAACCTTTTGAATTTTTTAGTCCTTTTCCTCCTGCAACAATAATTTCAGCACTATCTAAGTCATTTATAACATTTTCAACCGTGCGTTGGAATGATAATAATTGAATGTGTTTTTTCATTCCTATAATATTGGTAGGGCAAGGAATAAATTCAGTATTTGCTTGGTCTGATACAGAGTTAACTTTAAATACATTAGGTCTTACGGTAGCCATCTGTGGGTAATTTTTGCAAAGGATTGTTGCCATAAGTTGACCTCCGAAAGTTGGTCGAGTGGCTGCAAGTTGTCCTTTTTCATTAATATCTAATCCTGTACAGTCCGCCGTTAAACCTGTTCCCAATGCACTGGCAACTCTGGGAGCTAAATCTCGCCCTTGATTAGTTGCTCCGATTAGTAAAATTTCGGGTTTAATATTTTGAACTAAATCAACAATTAGTTTTGAGTGATATTCGGTTGAATATTCTTTTAATTCTTCAGATTCAAAGTAATAAACCTTGCTTAATCCCATATTTTGAAAAGATTCTTTGAATGAGTCAATCAAATGTGGACGAGAAATTAAAACGGCTTTAACTTCAGTTCCTCTGAGTTTTTGAGCTAATTCTTTTGCTTTATCCACTAGCTCAAAAAATACGGTGTGAATGTATTCTTCTCTTGTGAGTTGTGCATAAATTAAAATTCCAGAGTTTTCATTATTCGGCATTATTTAGAACCTCCAAAGATTTTAATTTTTCTTCTAAAAGATTAACACTGTCAGCAAGATTCATTTTAAATTTTTGTGCATTGTGTGTTGTAATGTTTCTGAACGCTTTGCTAACGTATGTTGGAGAACCTTTAAGTCCTGTTTTTTCTGGCGACAACCCAATATCTTCCATTGATAATTTTTTAATTTCTTTTTTATTTGCAGAAATTATTCCGTTAATTTTTGGTCTTTGAGGTTCAAAATTATTTTGCATAACACAAACTAAAGCTGGAAGTTCAACCCTAACGGTTTCAATACCATCTTCCATTTCTCTTGAGATTGTTAGATTTTTGTTTTCTAACGACTTAAAATCTTTTACAAAAGTAACTTGCGGAAGATTTAAGAAGTTTGCAATATTTGGTCCAGTTTGTGCTGTATCTCCATCTACTGCAAATTGTCCACATACAATCAAATCGAAATCGGGTAATGCAGTTCGTATAGCTCTGGAAATTGTCAAACCAGTTGCGTAGGTGTCAGAGCCTGCAAATTTTTTATCAGAGATTAAAACTGCATTATCAACCCCTAAAGCCATAACTTTACGTAACATTGATTCTGCTTGAGCTGGTCCCATTGTGAAAGCAGTAATTTCCGTATTAGGATGAAGTTTCTTTATTTTCAAACAAAATTCTGTTGCGTAAACGTCGAAAGGATTGATTATACTCTCAACCCCTTCTCTTTGAATTGTATTATGTTCCGTCCAACGAATATCCGTGGTATCTGGAACTTGTTTTATACATAACGCTATTTTCATATATACCAATTAGTGTTGTTGCTGTTGTTTAGCTGCTCTTTGCTTAGCATTAGCATCTAATAATGCATTGTAAGCTAACAAATACATAGAACATTTTTGAACACTTGGAACATACCAAGCACATTTTGTCTGACTGCAAACCATATCGATACCAGAACCGATACTAACTAATGGACATACAGGAATATCATTTTTACCCATAATTACCTATTCTCCTATACTTTCTCTGCTTGTTTTAACAAGTTACAACCTTCGCAACGTTTGCGTTCTTGGTCTTTGTAAATTCTTGTTCTGTTAATAACTTCATCAAAATCGATTTTGTGAGCATCAAAGTCTGGGCCATCAACGCAAGCGAATTTTGTTTCACCGCCAACAGTAACTCTGCAAGCTCCGCACATTCCAGTACCATCAACCATAATAGGGTTCATGCTAGCTTCAGTGTAGATACCTTTGTCTTTTGTAAGGTTTGCAACTGCTCTCATCATTGGCATAGGACCAACAGCAATTACGTAGTCAACTTTTTCTCTGTCGATAATTTCTTGAAGAACTGTTGTACCAAAACCTTTAATACCATAAGAGCCATCATCAGTTGTTAGGTATAATTCAGTACAAGCATCTTTCATTTTATCTTCCCAGAATAATAAGTCTTTAGTTCTTGCACCTGCAATCATGTAAACTTTGTTACCAGCATCTTTAAGAGCTTTAGAGATTAGATAACAAGGTGCAGCACCGTAACCACCAGCAACACAAACGGCAGTACCATATTTTTTAATATCAGTTGGTTTTCCAAGAGGTCCAACGATGTCAAGAAGTTCATCTCCAACTTCAAGTTGAGCAAGTTTTTTAGTAGAATGACCTACTGCCATATAAACGATAGTAAGAATTCCGTTTTCTTTATCAACATCAGCGATAGTAAGAGGAACTCTTTCGCCTTCTTCTTCAACTCTGAAAATTATGAATTGTCCAGCTTGAGCGTTTCTAACGACATAAGGTGCATCGATAGAGATTTCAAATTGGTTCGGACAGATTTCTTTTTTAGATAAAATTTTATATCCCATTTCTTTCTCCTTTTTAAACAAAGCTTGATAGTATTATACATCAAATTCATTTTTTTGAAAAGATGTAAAGAATAATCTTTCGTGAAGAAATAAATATCCCTCACCTAACCTCTCCCTCGGGAGAAGGTATAAATAGTTCTTTCCAAAAGGAGAACAAGGTACAAAGGAGAGATGACACTTTCCAAAAGGAGAACAAGGTACAAAGGAGAGATGACACTTTCCAAAGAGAGAATACGCAATATCCCTCTCCTTGAGGAGAGGGAAGGGTGAGGTGTACCATTGGGTATTTAATTCTTCAACGTACTCCTTGTTCTATTCAACCCCTCATCCTAACCTTCTCCCTCGGGAGAAGGTATAAATAGTTCTTTCCCAAAGGAGAATAAGGTACAAAGAAGAGATGGCACTTTCCAAAGAGAGAATACGCAATATCCCTCTCCTTGAGGAGAGGTTAGGTGAGGTGGATAATTAAACGCAAAGAATTTAAGTTTCTTTATGTTAAAATTTGGCTATGAATAAATATAAGTTCCTTATTCAAAAATTACGCCAAAACCAAACAAAACAAGAGTTAAAACTCTGGTCTTTATTGAGAAATAGAAACTTTCAAGGGTTAAAATTTAAAAGGCAATATAATATTGGAGATTATATTGTTGATTTTGTGTGTCTAGAATACAAAGTAATCATAGAGATTGATGGAGGCCAGCATAACGAACCAGAAGAGATAGAATTAGATAATGAAAGAACAAAATATTTACAATCAAAAGGATTTAGGGTTATAAGGTTTTGGAATAATGAAATAGATAATAATTTTGAGGGTGTATATTTGCATTTGCAAGAAGTGTTTGGGGATAAGTAGGTTAATGTAAAATGCGTAAGAGATTCCACCTCACCCCTACCCCCTCTCCTCAAGGAGAGGGAAAATCTCAAGGCTGAAGGTTCGAATGGAGGGTTTTGTTGAGCACGTTAGGCTTGGTTTTTTTTGCTTCGCTCAGAATAACGTATTTGCATTTTGGGTTGATACTTCTTTTTCAGGTGAATAAACAAATATCCCCTCTCCCTCGGAGAGGAAGGAACAATGATGAAATGACATCTTTCAAAGGGAGAAGAAGCAATATCCCTCTCCTTGAGGAGAGGGAAGGGTGAGGTGGACCATTGAGTATTTAATTCTTCAACATATTTCTTGTTCTGTTCAACCCCTCTCCAAGGGAGAGGGGGAGGGAGAGGGTTATTCTGAATAGAGGTCATGAGTAGAATAAAATTAAATATAAAACAAGTTGGATTTGTTTGGAATGATAAAAATTTGAGATGAGTATATTTATAAAATCAACCCCTCTCCTAGCCTCCCCCTAGGGGAGGAATGATGTTGAACAAGTTCTAAAAAAAACATTAAAGCTCATAATTACAAAAAAATAGTGGAGATTACATCTCCACTATCAAAAGCTTTTAAATTAAAAAGTTTTTATATCAAACTAACTATTTAGCTGATGTTAATACATATTTAGCAGCATCTGATGCTGGTTCTACTGTTGCATCGTGGAATACTACTGGGAATACGTCTGTCATGTGTTTAGCATCGTTTTTAACAGTACAAGGTGTTTCAACTTTTGTTGATGCTATACCAGAAGTTGCAGCAGTACCACAAGTAACTTCTTTGTTAGGTAATGTTGTACCGTTTACGTCGATGAAACCAATACATCCATTCAATGGAGTCTCTCCTAATGTTTTAGCTGTAACTTGTTTACCTAATTCAAGAGTACAACCAGTAGCTGTTGCTGGGAATGCGACGATTGAACCATCTGCTAATTGGTAAGCAATCATTTCATCATGAGAACCAGCAGCTAAAGTATATGTGAAACCAGTCGTAGCCTTGTTGATAGAGTAAGTTGTTGCTTTGTCAGCACTAGTAGCTCCAGAGTTAGCTCTTTTTAGTTTTGATGGTTTACCAACATAAGTGTGACCAGTCAATGTACCGTTCAATAATGAACAGAATGACATCATATCTTCTGGGTTTTCAGTACCACCTGTTGCTTCTTTACAAGCTGTATCAGCACCAGCATAGTCAAAATCGTATTGTGCTTGAGCCATCAAACCTGCTTGGTTCAATGTTGATAATGTTTTCTTAAATTGTGATCTAAATTTTGCTGAGTTAGTATTAGCAATCAATGTTGGGATAGTCATGGCAGCAACTACACCAATGATACCTAATGTGATCAAAACTTCTGCCAAAGTAAAACCGAATCTTTTTGTCATAATCTTTTCGCCTTTCTTTTTAAAATAAAACTATAACATACGCTTTACATAACGATTATATTACTATTTTTTTTAAAGTCTGTCAACCGTTTGGATGATTTTGCTTGAAATATCGGGGTTTCTTGCCGTTTGTTGTGGGTTTTGTTTGTTGTTGTCCTGTTGTCCCCTCTCCCAACCTCTCCCTCGGAGAGGAGTTGTGTTTGGGTTATCCCCTCATCTTAACCTTCAGCCATACGGTACGCAGTTTCACTCGACTCACTTCGTTTCGTCGGTTCAGCTGGTGTCCCCAAGGAGAAGGAATTGTTTTTCTGAGTTCAGTGAGAGATTGAGGTTTGATTAGCTTTACCTCTTGTTCCCTCTCCGATGGGGAGAGGGCTAGGGAGAGGGGTTGGCCTCTGGACCTAAGCTTGAGATGCTTTGCTTTGTTCAGAATGACGTGTTTGCTTGGATTTTTAGAGGGGTTGCTTTTATGTCCCAAACGACATTTGAAAACCGCAACGGGATACTCTTCAGTATTTTGAATTGTATCCCAAACTTTTAATATCCTATTCAGTATTTATAACTTCTCGAATTCTCAAAATGTAAGTAATCCTCATCGCTTTACAATTTTATTAAACCCAAATTTACTAGTGAGATAACATTAATTTTAAAAAATTAATTCTTTTGGATTAGATTGTTCGTTTTGATAAGGCTGAATGTATTGTGTGACGAGTGTTTAAGGGATTGTAACTATTTGTAAATAAATTTTGGTTTTTCTTTATTTTGCTTAATTTTTGTTAATATATTTAATTCTTTTGGGTGATTTTGATGGGTGTTTATTTGCAGTTGCAAGAAGTTTTTTGGGATAAGTAGGTTAGTGTAAAATGCGTAAGAGCTTCCACCTCACCCCTACCCCTCTCCTCAAGGAGAGGGGGAAATAATTATCCTAAGGCGGACGGTTTGAATGAAGGGTTTTGTTGAGCACGTTAGGCTTGGGGTTTTTCGCTTTGCTCAGAATAACGTATTTGTATTTTGGGTTGATACTTTTTCTCGGGTGAAGAAACAAATAGCCCTCTCCTTGAGGAGAGGGAAGGGTGAGGTGGTCCATTGAGTATTTGATTCTTCAATGTGTTCCTTGTTCTGTTTAATAACCCCTCATCCTAACCTTCTCCCAAGGGAGAAGGAATAAATAGTTCTCTCCCACGGAGAGGAATGAACAATGATGAAATTCCACTCTTTCTTTCAAAGAGAGAAGGAACAAATATCCCTCTCCTTGAGGAGAGGGAAGGGTGAGGTGGTCCATTGAGTATTTAATTCTTCAATGTGTTCCTTGTTCTGTTCAACCCCTCTCCTAGCCTCCCCCTCGGGGAGGAATGAACAATGATGAAATTCCACTCTTTCTTCCCAAAGAGAGAAGGAAAAGATAGCTATCTCCTCAAGGAGAGGCAGAAAATATCGGAAACGAGGCTAGTCACTAGCCTCGTTCAAGTTCAAATATCCTAAATTCACTTGGTTCGATTTTTTCAAAATGAAGTCTATCTGTATGCTCGATTTCTCTTGCTTCATAGTTTTTTTCGTTTAGTGAATATTCATATTTTAACGTGTAATCTCCAGGGATTGGAATTTCTTTATCAAAAATTGTATAACCTTCAACAATTTCTTTATATGATTCTCCTGTTGCGGCTGTTTTTGTCACTTTTTCTGTTGGGTATTTATGGTTTGATACAACCAAAAAAGCTTTTCTTAACGGCTCTCTTGTTATTAACCAAGCACTATAACCGTCTTCATCATCTACAATAATTTGAGCTTCTCCACCAGTAATAACATTATTACTTTTTACAAATCTATCAATTGCATCAAATTTTGTATAGAAGTCTTCGTTATTAGCTCGTTTCATCGCAACTTCTTCGCCAATAGTGTATTCAATTCCACCTTGAGTAAAACTTTCGTCGCCATCTACGTACATCATTGGTCTTTGTGCAAATTTACCCCCTGGAAGAAGTTTATATTTTGCCCATTTGTACAACGCTCCCTGTTCTCCCAATTGTGCTGGGTACTGGTCTATACAATGAAATTCTCCATCTTGGTTATTATATGTTTTTAAAATAGATAACATGTTACCTTTTTTGAATTTTGTATTGTAGTTTGATAAGTTTTGGTTATCTTCTGATATTCTTTCTGGAGTTTTATCAAATTGTGAAATAATATCATTTCCCCACAATACATCAAATTTCATGTCTTGGTGGTATTCTTTATAGAAGTTATCCCATAACATGTATTCTGCAAGTGTTGCAAAATAAGGGAATTTCTTTTTCATTGCAGTATTTAATTTATTCAAAACGTATCGAGGAGCTCTGTAACTTATTGGTCTTCCATTTTGTTCAGAAACTTCATCCACAATGTGGTCGATGTGGTCAACTCTAAATCCATCAAAGTTATAATCTTGTTGTAGTTGTTTCATGCTATTGATAAATAGTTCAATAACATCTTCGTTGAATTTTCCATTTTCAAGATTTACGAAGTAATATGGGGTTTGACAGTCAAGGTTTGCTAGAGCAGTAACATCATCACCTTTGAAATCGTAGTGTTTGAAGGTTGGGTATCCTCCACATTCGCTCATTCCGTCATAAATTGGAACGCCAGCTGAACACCACGCTCCGCCTGGTGCTGGCCATAATCCTTCTGTCATCAATGCTTGAATTGTATCGAGTTGTTTTATAATGTCTTTTTCTTCAAGTTGTTTTTTATCGTTTTTAAATCCGTGAATTTTGGCAACAAGTTCTTTAACTCTTTTTTGAATTTTCAATTGATAACTTCTTTCAAGCATTGCGTTTGAGAAAGTTTTTTTGTGTTCAATCATAATTCCGTCGAAACTGTTGTACAATTCTTGGAATGCGGGACTTAAGTCACCAGAATTTCCTTGAAGTCTTTGTATATAAATATCTTTAACAATTTGAATATCGTCTGAGTCGTGGTCTTTTGACAAAAATTCTGCCACTTCATTGATTTTATTCATTAATTGTTTTTGTAATTCGGTAATGTCGTACCAGCGTGCAACTTGTGGGTTTGCTAGTACAAATTTTGAAAATCTTCCTGTTTGAGGAAGGATATCGTAAATTACTGGGTGTCCTGCTAATTGTGCAAGATATATAAATGTTTGCAATTGTTGTTTAGCATTCATCCCAGTTAATTCTTCAACATGTTTATCTTTTAATTTTTCGCTTACTTCGCTACTTTTTGGAAGATAAGCACATCCGAATTCTCTTGGGTGGAATGGGATTAGGTAGATTGTTGTGTTATAAATTTTATTTTCAATACACCCTGTTGGGAGAATTAGAAGTTGTTTCAACCAGTCGAAAAATTTTCCAGTTTCCTCTGATTTGTTTCCATTGCCAAGTGCGGCAAGGTTAATCAATTTGATGTCATGACCTTCTTTTTTGAACCAATCAGAATTTTTTTCGTGGTTTCTTGCAAGAGGGCTGATTTGATTAGGTTTGAATGTAAATTCTCCATTTTTGAATGTGTTATTTTGCTTCCACTTTTCTTCTAGTGCAAATAATGTTTCTTCATTTGTTAATTCATCAAGAGCTTTTTGGAAGGAATATGTTAAGTATCCATATTTTTGAATATGCATTGACAAATATTTCTTCCTGATTTCTGGAATATTATCGGCTGGATATGCCTTTTTTAATTCTGAATAAACTTTGTTTAGTTCAGCTTCTGTAATTGCAGAGTGCTGCTCTTTCTTCGCAAATAAAAATTTAAACATAAATATCTCCCTATTATATAAAGATTATACCATAAGAAAATTTTTGAATTGTAAAGATTTTAATATTAGCTAACTAGGTAATAGTATCTTGAAGTTAAAGTACTAAATTGAAATTGTTGGATAAAGATGTTAACGCCAACAAGACAATGGAGAATCAATTATGGAAACTAAGCAAGAACAAATTTCAGTAATAATCGTAGAAGATTTTAAATTAACTCGTGTAGGATTGCGATGTGCATTGAATTCTAATCCTGATATAAAAGTTGTTGCAGAATGCGAAAATGCAATAGATGGAATTAAACAAATTCAAAAACTTCAGCCAGATGTTGTGTTGATGGATTTGGGTTTGCCTACAATGAATGGGATTGAAGCTACGGCTAAAATTAGAGAATTTTCAAAGGATATAAAAATTATTGCTTTGACTTCTCACGATAGAGAAGAAGAAGTTCTTGCAGCATTGAGTTCTGGTGCAAATGCGTATTGTTTGAAAGATATTGATCCTTCAAAATTAGCAGATGTAATTCGAGATGTTCATCAAGGTGTGTGTTGGATTGATTCTGTTGTTGCGAATATGGCATTAAAGTCTATTCCCAAAGTTGATAATTCTGCTATTACTGGTTCAAAAATGTCTGACCATGCAAGAATTCCTTTAACAGAGAGAGAATGTGAGGTTTTGAAACATCTTGTCGCTGGTAAAAGTAATACTGAAATTGCAAAAGAATTAATTGTAAGTGTTCACACCGCTAAAGCTCATGTTTGTTCAATTTTACAAAAGATGTGTGTTAACGATAGAGTTCAAGCTGCGGTTAAAGCGGTAAAAGAGGGAATGGTCTAATTTACTTTATGTGTTTATTATTCATTAACCAAAAAAAGGCTGACATAATTTGTCAGCCTTTAACGTTGTTATTCAAAATGTTTTAAGAGTTCTAAAACTGTTTTTGAAGGAAGCCCAATTACGTTATCTAATTCGCCTTCCACGGATTTTACAAATCCTTCTGGAAGTTCTTGGATTCCATATGAGCCAGCTTTGTCAAACGGTTTGAAATTAGAGATGTAATAATCAATTTGTTCTTCAGTTAGATTGTTGAATGTTACATAAGTTGTGGTTGATTTCGTTTTTGAGGTCATTGTTTGAGAATCAATTATAGAAGTTGCAGTAACGACAAAATGAGTTTTGCCAGATAGTTCGTGTAACATTTTTGTTGCTTCTGCGTAATCTTTAGGTTTTCCAAGAATTTTGTTATCTATTACAACGATTGTGTCTGCCCCAAGAACAAGATGTTTTTCTGGGTGTAATTCTTTTGCTACGTAAAGAGCTTTGTTGTAAGCTAAATTTTCAACGTAAGCATAAGAGAAATCCGTCTGGTCATGTGGTTCCACATAAGAAGACGGAATGATTTCAAAATCCAATTTTAGTTTTTTCAGAATATCGGCTCTTCTGGGAGATGAAGAACCTAGGATAATTTTTCCCATGGTGTTGTCTCCTTGTTTACCTTATTCTATCTCAAATAGGCACAATTAGACACAAAACTTTTTATCGCTGTCCCAAAGATTTTTGGTATCTAGCAGTTCTTGCATTTATTGCATAACAAGCAATGTTCAATCTTTGTCTAAGCTCCATCATGTTACGAACTGTTGCAGCGTAATCATTCATAGCTTCTAACATTTTGTTTGGATCGACCATTGATTCCATGTTGTCGTGATTATCAACACGTTCTTCTTGATATTTTTGTACTAGCATCTTATCGATGTAATCATCAGCACCAACGCCCATTCGTTGTCCTCCCATTGATTTCTCTTAAATTGTGTATCCTGTTCCTGTAAAAAATATATCCTAGATATTCCTTATATACTAATAAAGTATTTTAGATATATAAAATTGCCTTTTTATTGCTTAATTGTTAAGAAATATTAATTTAAATTTAAAAATTAATTCAATCTCCCTTTCTTCTTTCTCTCTTGGGATGGGAATTTGATCCTATTTACTTTTTTCTAGAAACGGACTAATCAATTTATTGGCTTATAGAGTTAATTAACTAAAATATATAAACTAACGTAAATAATATTGATTTAGCTGACAAAAAATATTTTTTTGAGCTATTATAAATATAGTAGAATTATATTAGGGATAAATAGCATGACAAATTCAAAATGTGAAGAAAAGGTAATCGGCATTCCTCGTGCAATGTCTTTTTACAATAATTATCCATTCTATTATGGATTTTTTAATGATTTAGGAATTAAGATAGTTTTGTCAGATGTAACTACAAAGCAAACTATGTCTGATGGTGCGGCTTTGGTTGTTACTGAAACTTGTTTGCCAATTAAAGTTTATATCGGACATATTTTGAATTTAATCAACAAGGGCGTAGATAAGATTCTTGTTCCTTCTTTACAATCTGTTGATAACAAAATATACAATTGTTCAAAAATTAGAGGGTTGCCAGATTTAGTGAGAAATGTTGTAAAACAACCTTTTACGATGATTGAAGCAACTTTGGATAAATCAGAAAAAAATCAAGGTCTGTATCATTTCTTGTCAGAAGCTGTTAGACCTTTTGGTATTACAGATATGAATGTTATCAAACGAGCTTCAAAAGCTGGTTGGAGATGTTACAACAATTTCTATGTAATGACAAAATCTGGACTTCCTTATTCAAAAGCTCTTAGTTATGCTTTGCAAGGAAAAGTTGTTATTTCTAACACTACAAAAGAATATCCAATTTCAATTGCTTTAGTTGGTCATGGTTATAACATTTATGACGAACGTGTTTGTATGAAGATTTTCGATAAACTTGAAAAGATGGATGTAAAAGTTTGCACATCTCTTCAATTATCTGCTGAGCAGTTAGATGAAGGTATTGCAAGTTTAGGAAATGAAAAATACTGGGCAAATGAAGATGAAATGACTGGTAGTGCTGGACACTATTTGAAAGATAATAAAGTTGATGGTGTTATTACTATTACAGCGTTTGGTTGTGGTCCAGATTCATTGATGGTAGAAAGAATTACTAGACGAGCAAAACAATTTAACAAACCGTTATTGAATTTGACGATAGATGAACAAACTGGTGAAGCTGGTTTTGTTACTCGTTTGGAAGCGTTTGTTGATATGTTGTTCCGCAAAAAACGTGCAAGTATCGTGAATAAGTTGAATATGAATCAACAAGAAGGTTCTTATTCTCCAAATACGGAATTTATTGAAACAAAGTCAATGAATTAATAAGTAAATGTTAAATAAGTTCTTCAAAAAGAGAAAAATCTTGGTAAAAGATTTTTCTCTTTTTCTCTTAATTCAATAGTATTTATTAAACAATCTGAGTTAAAGCGTTAACGACATCTTTATCCCATTTTATTCCAGCTTCTGATTTGATAATTTCAATTGCTTTTTCTGAGTCCATTGCTTTTCTGTATGGTCTGTCGGATGTCATTGCAGAGTACGCATCTGCTGTTGCAATAATTCTTGAACCTAGAGGAATTGATTGACCTTTCAATCCTTCTGGAGTTCCAGAACCATCAACTCTTTCTGTTTGATAAGTGATGTAAGGTACAACTTCTGATAAGAAGTTTATATTCATTAGCAAGTTTACACCAACATTAGTATGGTTTTTGATTTTCTGCAATTCTTCTGGAGATAATTTCCCATTATTAGCAAAAATCTTTTCTGGAAGTGTAATTTTCCCGATATTTTGCAATAATCCTGCATAGTAAATTAAATCGGTTGTTTTTTCGTTTAATCCTAATTTTTTACAAATTCCTCTAGCAAGTTTTGCTGTATTTCTTGAATGAGAAACTGTGTATTGACCTTTTTTGTCAACTGCATTTGCTAATGCTTCTACAAAGTTTTGTTGATAATCGCATAAATCACCGATTAGAGCTGTCAATTCTGCTCTTGCTTGTTTTAGTTCAAATTCACTAGATTCATTATCGATTAATTTATTTGTGTGTTCAATTTCGTTTTGTAATGTAATTGTTGTTCCAAGAAGGTTGGCAATATTCATTACAAGTTCTAGAAAATCTTCGTCTAATTTGCGTTCTGTCAAAATTTCAATAACACCAACTGGTACAGATGAACTTCTCATTGGAATATATGTAAATCCGTCTTTTTCAATAAGTTCATTATGCGTAAGTTCGTCTAGTTCAATATTGCAATGCTGTTCATTATCTGTTGAATTTCCAGTTAGAACTAATTTGTTTCCATCTTTAACAAGATAAATTCTGCAAGTTTCTACTTCAATCATTTGCACAATTGATTTTGCAATAGATGTGTAGATAGCAGTTTCTTCATTGCTAGAAAAATTAAGCACGCAAAGAGTATTCTTTGAAGAATATATGTCTGTTAATTCTTTCAATTGGTTTTTAAGACGTTCTTTTTTATTTGATTTTGAGCTGATTTTTTTTGCTAAATCTTCTGAAATCAAATTTTCAGATATAAAATCTCCAAGGTTTAATGCAAACATTTCTTCTATCGGATCACTTCCAACTAAATATTCAGATTGTCCGAATAATGAAACTCCTGTTTGCTTTTTCTCTTCTTTATCCATAATTTTTCCTTTTTGATACATGCCTTCTTATTTATATTTACGGCATAAATTTTAATAACTTTAGTCTAAATTTAAAAAATTCATACTAAAGTATGGTATTTTTCATTCAAAAGTATTTTAAAACTTGTAATAATTTTTAAAATTCTGTTTTATTCTTTGGTAATTGGATGTTTAAATAGTACGCATTAAGCTAGATATACTTCGTTTTTGTTAAGTAAGTGTTGAATTTATTTCCCTCTCCGAGGGAGAGGGTTAGGGAGAGGGGTTTTATATGAATGAGCCCATCTTTCAAAAGAGAAATAGCACTTTTTAGCTTTTTCCTCAAAAGATAATTCTTCTTTTCTTTTAGGCATATTTTAAGTATTTAATAAAAAAACAGACCTTGAGAAATTTCACTCAAGGTCTGTTTTGACAAATTGTTTTTTAATACTAGTAACCAATAGCCCAGTTAAAACCGCTTGAAGCTGTTTTAGTTGTATTAATTACTGATTTTTTATTTGTATTATTTAAAGCTGTAACTTCAATAACTTTATCCGCTTTTTGAAGAAGATTATATTCTCCAATTTTACTATCTACATTATTGAATGATTTATATTTATCTAATTCTGCTTGTAAATCTTGATTTTCAGCGTTTAATCTTACTATTTCATTATCAAGATTATTCATTTTTGCTTCGTAGTTCATTGCGATATAATAACTAACAAAAGTAATCGCAATTGTAATCATTAAACAGCAACAAAGAGATTTGTTAATCTTTCTTGTTACCATTTCACGAATTGTCATCGGTTTTGCTTGATAAAAAGAACCTTCAATGACAGAATTCTCTTCTTTAACAGGATTAGAAGTGTAGTTACTTCCCTGATAAAGTAACTCATCTTTTTCTTCAATTTTTACTCTCGCTGTATTATAAATCATTCCCTAAACTACCTACCAATAAACTTCTGATATTGCTCTTACTTTTTGATACACCTTGCAATTCTTAACTTTGCACTTCTTGAAGGTGGATTTTCTTGTACTTCTTCTTCTGATGCCATTATCGGTTTTTTGTTTATCAACTCCAAAGCTGGAGGTGGACAATGACAAATCATTTGATTCTTTTCGCAATGGCAACGAGTAGAATAATACTTGAATGTCTGTTTCACTACTCTATCCTCTAAAGAGTGAAAACTTATTACACTTATTATAGCACCAAAGTCTAATAAATCCAATACATCATTTAATGTGTTTTTAACATTTTGTAACTCGTGGTTTACTTCAATCCTAATAGCTTGAAATACCCTTGTTGCGGGATGTATAGAGGTTTTAACTCTTGGTGTTGAATTTACAATTAGTTCTGCTAATTCAGTTGTAGTTTGAAGAGGTTTAATTTTTCTTTTTTCGACAATCGCTTTTGCAATTCTTTTTGAAAATCTTTCTTCTCCGTATTCTGAAAAGATTTTTACTAATTCTTCTTCGGAATATCCATTGACAATATCATATGCTGAAAAATCAGAATCCATATTGAATCTCATATCAAGAGGAGCTTCTTTTGAAAAAGAAAAACCTCGTTCTTGTTTTGTTAATTGGTGATATGATGCTCCTAGATCAAACAAAATTCCGCCTGTGATTTTTTCTATACCTAAATCTTTTAGTACTTGTTTAATGTTTGTATAAGAACTTTTTACTATTGTTAAGTTTTTATAATCTTTAAGTCTTTCAGATGCTGCATCAATTGCATCTTGATCAATGTCAAACGCAATTAATTTTCCATTTGGCTGAATTCTTTTTAAGATGAGTTCGCTGTGTCCTCCTCCTCCGAGAGTGCAGTCAACGTATATAAGACCATCTTTACAGTCCAAAGCATCAACAGCTTCATTTTTCATTACGGTATAGTGTTTGAAATTTCCCATACAAATATAATATCATAAATTACTAAGTTTAGATGTAAAGATAATATTATGATTAATCTAAAAGAGTCACCATCGGGTGACTCTTTGCTATTTTCATATTTCAGCTATTTTACATTATAAATCCAGCAAGTCCTTCATTGTCAAAAATCTCAACGAATTTGTCATAAGTACAACTTACTTCTTCGCCTGATTCATCGACAATTTGAATTATATTCTGAATGTCAACATCTTTGACATCATCTGATTTTGATAAAATCATATAGGAGTTTGCTTCTCTGTCACAATTTTCTTTGTGTTCCCATAATGTTGAGTCATTGAACTTAAATTCCATATTTTTTTACCTCTTTTCTTTTTCGTAACCGCATAATTGTTAACGACATTTTGTAATCAAAACTTTAAAGATTAAAGGAAAATGTTTACATTTCGTCACAATTCACTTAAAAAAAGAACCAAGTCTAAAATTTAGATTTGGTTCTTTTGAGTTTTATTATTGTTGTAATGTTTTACTTGATAGCTTTTTGAGCTCTGTATAAAGATGTTTCTTTTCCTAAAATATCAAGAATACCAACCATATCAGCACCACAAGTTCTACCTGTTATTGCTGCTCTGATTGCCCACATTGTAACTTTTGGTTTAACACCTTTTTCTTTCCATTCAGCTCTGAAATCAGCCAATTTTTCGTGAATATTTTCGTCTGTCCAATCCCAAGTTTGAGCTTTTGGAACGAAGTCTTTCAATACGTTTTGTGATACTTCAGTATCAAGAGTTTTTGTTTGAGTTTCTTCGTCAATATGAACATCTTTTCCAAAGAAATATGGAACAGCATCTGTAATATCTGAAAGTAATGTTAATGGTTCTCTTGTGATTTCAACCATTTTTGTGTATTGAGCATCTGTCAATTCATCCAAATTGTATTGAGATAAATATGGTTTCAATCTTTCTTTCAATTCTTCCATTGGAAGCATTTTGATATAGTGGCTGTTCATCCATTTCAATTTATCATATTCAAAAATTGAGTTAGAAGAAGAAATTTCATTAAGTCTGAAATCTTTTGCGATTTCATCAACTGACTTAATTTCTTCACCATCAGATGGTGACCATCCTAATAACGCAACAAAGTTAATCAATGCATCTGTTAAGTAACCTTGTTTAACGAAATCAGAAACAGCTGTTGCACCGTGACGTTTTGACAATTTGCTTCTATCTGGTGCTAAAATCATTCCTAAGTGTCCAAATTTAGGAACTTCAAAACCTAAAGCTTCAAAGATTAAAATTTGTTTGTATGTATTAGAGATATGGTCTTCTCCACGTATTACGTGAGAAATTTTCATCAACGCATCGTCAATTACAACTGCAAAGTTGTAAGTTGGTGCTCCGTTTGATTTTTGAATTACAAAGTCGCCTAATAGGTCTGTATCCATATGTAATTCACCTTTAACAACATCGTCAAATTTTAAAATAGAAGAATCGTGAAAAGCTTTTTGAGCTTTAGCGATATTGAATCTGATTGCCGGTTTTCTTCCTTCTGCTCTCAATTTTGCTTTTTCTTCTTCTGTTAGGTTTTCGCATTTTTTAGAATAAACATAAGGTTTTTTCGCCTTAGTTGCTTCTTCTTTTTCTTGTTCAAGTTCTTCTGGAGTACAGAAACATTCATAAGCAAATCCAGAATCTAGAAGTTGTTGAACATATTTTGGATAAATATCAAATCTTTGAGATTGAGTATATGGACCATAAGGACCACCAACATCTGGACCTTCGTCCCAATTTAGACCTAAAGCTTTCAAACTGTCAAAAATGTTATCAATATATTCTTGAGAAGTTCTTTCAGCATCAGTATCTTCAATTCTTAATATGAATTTTCCGCCCATTTTTTTAGCGAATAAATAGTTAAACAGTGCAGTTCTTGCAGTCCCGATGTGTAAATTACCACTTGGGGATGGTGCAATTCTTACTCTTACTTCTGACATTTTAGCCTTCTTTCTTTAAAAAATTTTTAGCAAGATAAGGATAACACAAGGATAAACGGTTTTCAAGTTTGCGAGTTTGGTTGGATTTTACCAAGGATAATTGTTAGTTGATTTCCATCCATTTCTTCTTAATTTTTCTGCACAATATAAGCATTTTCCTTGTTTGGAGCAATCTTGATTAATTTTGCTATCAGGAAGGTTATAGCCTAAAGGCATAACAGAGCCATCTTGGTTTCTTACTAGCATGAAAACATCATTTCCAAATCTGTTAGGTTTCTTAGGTCCGTTTACATCGATAAAAACACCATTTGAGCCAATATAGTTAAAATCATAAATTCCATTGTCATCTTGATCATTGCTTCCTCCTGTTTGGGAAATTGAATATAAAATTCCATCGAGAGTAAATATTGGAATTCTGCTATATGCGTTAAATCCAATATATGAATTACTTCCATTGTATCTGGACCATGGATCCGCACTTTTATAGTTGCACTTTGCATATGTGTCGCAATATGCAATAACTTTCATGTATGGGGTGTAATATTTGTCCAAATATTCCCTTGGAGGTAGGCTTGTATCCCAAGCTTCATAATCTTCATTGTCAATTGTCGATAGTTTTATTGCTTGGCTTAGAATTGATTGAGCTTTTCGAACTGTTGCAATTTTTTTATCTCTATCCATTTTTGTTAGAAGATTTGGAATTGTCATTGCTGCGACAACTCCTATTATTCCAATGGTAATTAGTACTTCTGCAAGTGTGAATGCTCTAATTTTCTTCATATAAAACCTTACTATAATATATACTTTATGTCTAATAAAGTAAGTATAGTATATCGCTTAATTTTTGTCAATAATATATCATAATGAAATGGATAAGGCAGATTTTTTGAAATTGGGATATAAGATTAAATATGAGAGAAGCAAACAGGGCTTATCTCAATTGGATTTGTCTTTGAAAACAGGATTGACGACAAGAACAATTAGTCGTATTGAATGCGGAACTATTGACCCAAAATATTCTACATTGGTAAAAATTGCGGAGGCATTAGGAGTTAATTTGTCCGAATTATTGACGTTTTCTCTATAATTAGAAAATTTTGTATGGGTTGAGGATATTTTTAGGGTCAAAGATTTTTTTGATTTGTCGCATATAACCTAACGCTCCTCCATCAACAACTTGAGAAATGTAAGCTTTTTTTTCTAAACCTATTCCGTGTTCTCCAGAAATAATTCCTCCAAGTCTTGCTGTTAGTTGGTAAATTTCGGATTTCGCAATTTTATAATGTTTGTATTCATCTTTATTGTTGTAGTCAATAGGTATTTGAGGATGAACACTGCCATCTCCAACATGTCCAACAAGGCAAACTGTAAGATTGTGTCTTGTACAAATATCTTGGACACCTTTAACCAGTTTTGCAAGATTTGAACGAGGAACAATAATGTCGTCTGTTGTTACATTCGGCTTGAGTTTTGTACAAGCAGCCATAGAAGAACGTCTTGCTGCCCAAATATGTTCTGCTTCTTCTTTTGTTCGAGAATATTGAATGTTTGCGGCATTGTTTGTCCTAAGAATTTCGCAAATAGTTTCTCTTTGTCTTGATATTTCAGTGTTGTAACCATCTAATTCAATAATTAATGCCGATTCTTTATCACAAAGTAATCCTGTTGGATAAAATTTTTCTACTGTTTGGATTGCATTTTTGTCCATAAAGTCAATCGTTGCAGGAAAAACTTGTTTTTCGATGATTTTATTAACGGCATAAATTGAATCTTCTACGGTATCAAAATATGCCATAATTACTTGTGTTTCTTCTGGTTTGGGAATTAATTTAATCGTTGCTTCAACAACAATTCCAAGAGTCCCTTCAGAACCAATGAAAATACTTCCTAAATTGTAGCCAGTGGCATTTTTAATGGTATTAGAACCTGTTCGTATGAGTTCTCCGTTAGCCATAACAACAAGCATATCAATTATGTAATCTTTTGTTGCTCCGTATTTAAAGCATCTTGCCCCTGCTGAATTTTGTGCAATACTGCCCCCAATTGTTGAAATTTTAAGATTTGATGGGTCTGGAGGATAAAAAAGTCCTTGTTTTTCTACTGCTTTTTGTAAATCCCCAACGACAACTCCAGGTTGAACTCTTGCGGTCATATTTTCTGGATTTATTTCTAAAATTTTATTCATTTTAGAGAAATTTAGAACAATCCCTCCGTGTGTTGGAACACAGGCTCCAACGGTATTTGTTCCCGCCCCTCTACAAATTATAGGTGTCATTTGTTCGTTTGCAATTTTTACGACTTTTAGCACTTGTTCAATATTTTCAACAAATACAACCGCATCGGGAAGAGCTTTATTTTGTTGATTATTTGACGCATCAAAAGAATAAACATACCGTTCTGCTTCATCTGAGAGTATATTTTCTTTCGGTAGTGCTTTATTCAATTCTTTTATCAAATTATCAGTCAACATATGCTGTTAGTTTCTCTATATTAATACTTAGTTTTGCTAATTGTTTGTCTAGTTTATCGATTTTCTTGTTTACTTTTGAATCATCAATATCTTCGACCGCAGAAAGGATTTTTTCAATTGTCATTTCTAATCTATCAATTCTTTCTTCTTGTTGTTCAAATTTTTCTTCAAGATTTCCAAGTTTAGATATTTGTTTTTCAAAGTAACTTAATCTTTCTTGTTGTTCATCAAACTTTTCTTCTATTGAATTTAAAATATCTGTTTGTTCTGGGATTTCTTTTTTCAATTTCTCAATTGTATTTTTAACATCAACAATTTCTTCAGCATTTGATGAAATTTTATCAATACTTTCGCTTGCTGAATCAATCCATTCTCCCATATAGATAAGAGCTTGACGCATAACTTTATCAGATACAGAGGATTTTTCTAACATTTCAGTAACTTTATCGACTTTATCAGTTAAGTGATTTGTAATAACTTTACTAAAGCCTTCAAGTCCAGTATTGATTGCATTATACGATTCATCAGACGAAGCTAAAATCTTTTGAGTTTGTTCTCTCAAGGTAAAAATTTCAGATTTAATATCTTTTATTTCATCTTGAGTCATTGAATTTTGAAGTTCTTCAACGGTTGAAGTGATTCTATAGACATTATCTGCAATATTTGCAAGTTCACTTGATTGATTTTCAAGTTCATTATTTTGAAGTTCATTAAGAGCCAATCTAAGTTTCGCTAAATCAGATTCAATATCTTGCATAGAGTAGTTGTAATCAGTTTCATCAGTTGAACTTGTGATTTGTTTCAATTGTTTTGTAACTTCTTCCAAGTTTTGATTGATTTCGTCTGTACGTTCTTCTACAAAATCTTTAATATCTTCGGATTCTTCAATGAAAGAAACTTGGTTGAAAATGGTTACAACTGCTGCCATGATTGATTCTTTCATTTCTTTCAATGATTTTTGAACTTGTTTTGTTTCGGTGTGAGAATTTATGTTTAAGTTGTTGACTTCTAGAGTTAACTCTTTCAAACATTTCTTGAAAGCTTCTGTTTTGCTATTATTCTCAAAGTTCTTGATAAAATCAGATTGAGCGAAGATTAAATGCTTAATGTCTTCAAACTCTTTTTGAGAATTTGCATTGTTATTTGTAAATATCTCATCAATTTTGTGATTAAGAGTTTCAAGCATTGATGTTAATTTTGCATCTGACGCTGATAGTTTTCTAACGTTTTCTTCAATAGGTTTTGTTTTTGTATAAATATCTGAAAGCTTGTCTTCTAATCCATAAATATAATCTCTGATTTCGTCCAAATCGTTTGAATAATCAGTTTGAGCAACAATATCAACTTTTTCACTTAAATTTGTAAGTTGATGTTTCAAATTATCAATTTCTTCTAAAGTTGTACTGTCCTCAGATTGAGAAATTATATCAATTTTTGATTCAATATTCTCTAAAGAATTTTGAATATCATCAAAATTTTCAGTGTTGTCAGTTTGAGAAATAATATCGATTTTAGATTCAATATTTTCTAAAGAGTTTTGAATATCATCAAAACTTTCAGTGTTGTCAGTTTGAGAAATAATATCGATTTTAGATTCAATATTTTCTAAGGAATCTTGAATATCTTCAATTTCCTCGTTGTTATTTGACGTTGCAATAATATCTACTTTTTTATCTAGAAGATTTAATGTTTCTTTAATTTCTTCTGAGGTTTCAATTGAATCTCTAACATCTTCAATAAGTTCGTAATCGTCTGAAGATGCCAAAATATCAATTTTTTGACTTATCAATTTAAGCATCTCTTGGATTTCTTTATTTGGTTCTCCAGAAATCTCTGATGTGTTTAAATTTTGAAGGGTATTTTTGATGTCCTCAATCCATTCAGAATTATCTGTTAGCGTAAGTATGTCAATTTTTCCACTAATATCTTCTAACATTGACTGAATTTCACTACCTGCAATGTATCCCTTGATTTCTTCAAGCCAATCTTTATTAAGTTCTTTAGATAAATCATCAATTTTGTTATTAAGATTAATTAATAGATTGTCATTTCCAAGTTTTGGAATTGAAGATAGAGAAGAAATTGCGGGTTTATTCCCATCTTGAGGAATTGCTTTTTCTACGTCTGTACGAAGTTTTGTAATATCTTGTTTTAACAAGTCAAATGCTTTGATGAAGTCAAAATTGTTTTCTCCGATAATTGTTTCAATATTTTCTTCTAGAGGTTCTTCATCATTTTCATCTCTTATAATGTCAAAATCTGTTAAATTCTCATCGTCATTTTTTTCGGGTCTAACAATAGTAATTGTGTCGATTTTGTTTTTAATAGTATTTAGAACGTCCTCTATTTCTGGATTTTCTCCAGACAAATCATTAATTAAATCCGAAAATCTGTTGAAGTCTTGTTTAATATCAGCAATAACTTGAGCGGTTTTGGTATTTTCTTCAAAAGCTTCCTCAAATTCATTTGTTGCAAATTCATCAGATTTTTCTTCTTCTTTATTTTCTGCAAGTGCTTTAATTCGTGATTTGAAACATTTTTTTAAATCTTCAATTGCATTGATGATTTCTTCATTGTTAACGGCAACAGTCAAAAGAGATTTTATTTCGTCGTGTTGGTCTTCCATCTTTTCAGCAAGAGATGTTTTGATGTCTTCTGCTGTATTTGCTAGTAAATCTTTTTGTTCTTGTTTGAAAACATTTATTTCATCAATAAATTTGTGGAATTCTGCCATATGAGCAGCATCTGGAGGAGCAATTCTATTTAGTTGGTCTTCTAATTCGGTTTTTAGAGAATCAATTTTAATTATTATAGAATCAACATCTCCTAAGATAAAATCTCTCAAATTATTTTCTGTTGAGGTTAATCTTTCAGAAATTTTGTCATATGTGTTTTCAAAATTTTCATAAGAAGTTCTTGTAATTTTAGGATTGTTGGTTAAATCCTCATGGATTGAGTCGTGCAAATCGGTAAGTTTTTCATGCACTTCTTGTTTTGTTATTTGATCGTTATTTTGTTTTAGGACTCTAATCAATTCTTTAATTGGAGCTAGTTCTTCAATTAAAGTTGTTGTTTTAGAAGTTAATCCATTAATAACGTCAGTATTAATTAGTTCTAATTCCTGTTGCAAATCCATTAATTTGTTGTCTGTAACAGTTAATCTTTCAAACAAATCAATATCTTCAGTGCTGGCATGACGAAGTTCTTTGATAAATCCAAGAATAATTGTTGTTTTTTCTTCAATAAGCTCGGCATTATATGCAAAACCTTGTTGAATTCCATTTTCCACATTGTTAGATAATTCGTTTAAATTTTCGCCAAGTTCATTCAATTTATCTGAAATGAATGAGGAAATATCTTTGTCTGTAATATTTTCAACTTTTGTCAAAGAATTAAAGGTTTCTCCAAGTTGAATAATTTGGTCTTTAATTTCGCCCAATTCTGAAATTGAACCAGCAATTTCACTAGAAGGAAGACTGGTTGCTCCTGCAAGGTTTTCATAAGCACTAAGTCTATCAAGAATTTTTTCAAAATGATTTTCATTGAAAGCTTTATAGCTAACAATGAGATTTTCTAGGTTTGTTAATTTTTCCTTTACGTCGTTTGAAATATCTTTATTTGAAGAACCTAATAAATTTTTGATTTCGTTAACATATTTATGAACGTCCTCAACAACACTATTTGTATCCTTTTCTATATTATCAAAACTAGATTTTTTATTTTGAAGAATTTCACGAATTTCTTTGATAGTTGTTTTTAAAGTTGCATCGTCTAGCTTAATTCCGTTGTTTAGATATTCAGAAATAGTAATCAGTTTTGTATCAATATTTGAAACTTTTTCTGATAAATCTTCATGTTTTTTTTCAATTGTTTGTTTCAAATTGCTAGATGCTGATTCAATATTTTTCTGAATTGTGTTTTCAATGTTAGAAATATCAATATTATCAAGTTTAAATATGATATCATCTTGCAATTTTTTAACATCTCCAAAATCAGATGCTAATTTTTCTGTATGGTTTAAAATTCTTTGAATAAAATCTTTGAGTTCATCGATGAATTTTGAAAATTCTTCCGCTGTTACTACATTTGAAATTGTTTTTTGCAATTCAGAAAGTTGTACTATGATTGAATCATTGTGCATTTCTTGAGTGTTCATCAAGTCTGTCTTTAATTCATCAATCATTTGGTAAATATCTGCAACAGTTCTATTAACTTTTTTTACATCTGCGTTTTCAGATAGTTCTTCAAGTTCTTTAATTATATTTTTAGTCAAGTTTAAAAGCTCTAGCAAATCTTTCTGTTCTGATTTTGCTTCTAATTTTTCAGTTATTTCCTCTGTCTTTTCTTTGATTTTTGACTTTTCTAGCCATTCTTCAATGGAAGATGTTTTATCGTAAATGTTTTCAAATTCGTTATCAAAATTTAGGTTCTCTAATTTTTCTTCAAGATTATCTGATTTCGTAGATAACGCTTCAAAATCTTCTTTTGTCGCAACGGCTTGAAGGTTTTCAATAAGTCCAAGTTGATTGTTGTTAAGAATTTCCATATCTTGGTGCGTTGGAAGGTTATCTAACTTATCTTGGATAACATCAGTTTTTTCTAAAATAGAGTTAAGAGCTTTGTTATGAGCATGATGTTCTTCTAGAATTCTTTCAATGTCTTCTTTTTGAGGTAATTGAGCAACCATGTTTGACACATGTTCTTTAATATCATATACTTCATTTTCAAATGATATTTGTTCAATTGAAGAAAGGATTTTTGAAGTTAATATTTCACTTATATCTTCAATAATGTTTTTTACAGTGGTTAGTTCGTCTGTTAATGAGTTTACCTTTTCTTCAATGCTATTTACTTCGTTTTTTATATTTGCAGATTCTATATCTTCTTGAAGTTTTTTTGTATCTTGAAAAATTCCAGCCAAAGCTTCTTCAAGTTGAGTTGTATTTGGAAGTTTTTCAATATTTTTCGTAACGTCTGCTAGTGTTTGTTTAACTTCTTCTGTTTGAGTTAGTAAGGATTCTGTTTTAAGGTTAATTTTTGAAAAATCTTCTTTTGTTGAGGTTTCATCAAGTTTGTTGTTCATAATAACAGCAGCCGCTTGAAGTCCCTCAATATCTTTTTTGTCTGCAAGATTTCCAATAGATGATGAAATATCTATTGTTTTTTCAATTATTGAGTCTAAAACTCCTTGAGCGATTTTTAAGTTTTCGCTTGTTGCAACGTTTGCCAAAACCTTTTCAATTTGTGCATCTTTTTCATCAATTGCTTTTAGAACGTTTACAATATCGCTTGTTGCTTTGTAAAGGATATCTAGCTGTTCCTTCATTTCTGTATTAATTGCAGTTTGATCCATCTTAATCAGATTTGTTAAGATTCCTTTTAAGTTTGAATTAACTTCGTCAATTGTATTTTTGTAGGCATGGTTAAGGTTTTCAAAATCATTTCTAAGTAGGGTTATAGTTCTAAGAATGTCTTCTTTATCTGATTTATTGTTGCTCAAGTCTGATAATCTAGATTCAATTCCAGAGAGTAGGGCTTTTTGTTGTTTTGCTTCTGTGTAGAATCCATTCATGTTCTTAGAAAAAATATCGAACAATTCTTTCATGTCTTTATTGCGGACATGCTCTTGCTGGTCTAAGAATATTGATCTCAAAGCTTGTTCTATATCCGAAAATTTAGTTATTGTTGTAGAATATTTTTCTTCTACTTTCTTTGTTAATTCTCCCAAATAAGCTTTTAATAATTCGGCAGAAGCAACGTTCCCATCGAGAGAATCAAGTCTGTTGCTAATATTTGCAAGCAAACGGTCAAAACCCTCCATGTTAGTGCTATTAACTCTCTTCATCTCCTTTAGTAAATCAACAATTAATTCTAATTCTTGAGCCATTTCTTAGTCCTTAAAATATATATCCCTACAATTTAATCTTACCAAGCATAGATAATTTAGTAAATTTTATTACGTGTATTTATTACAAATGTTAAGAATAAAACAAATAAGTTATTCAATTTTAGTATTAGTGTTAAAATGTTTTTGAGGAATAGATTTGAAAGAGGGGATACAATGAGCCGAATAGTAATTGATGAAAACAAGTGCAAATCATGTTACTTATGTATAAAAGAATGCCCGAAAAATTTGATTAAGATTAGTGAAAAAACTAACAAGTTAGGCGATAGAGTTGTTGAATTTTGTGATCCAAATCATGAATGTTTAGGTTGTGCAATGTGTGCAACAAGATGTCCAGATTTGGCTATAACAGAGGTTTATAAAGGATAATATTATATGGTTGAATGTTTAACAGGTAAAAAAGTTTTAATGAAAGGTAACTATGCAATAGCAAATGCTGCTGTATTAGCTGGATGTCAGTGCTATTTTGGTTATCCTATCACTCCGCAGAGTGAAATCGGAGAATTTATGAGTGGCAAAATGCAAGAACTTGGCAGAGCGTATGTTTCAGCCGAAAGTGAACTTGCGGCAATCAATATGACATTGGGTGCATGCTCAACAGGTGTAAAAGCAATGTCTTCTTCATCCTCTTGTGCAGTATCTCTTATGCAAGAAGCTTTGTCATATGCAACATCTGATAGATTACCTATCGTATTAGTTAGCGTTATGAGAGGTGGTCCAGGGTTGGGAAATATTTACCCTTCTCAAGGAGATTATTTCCAAGCTACAAAAGGTGGTGGAAATGGAGATTACAAACTTATCGTTCTTGCTCCATCTACTGTTCAAGAATGTGTTGATTTGACATACAAGGCATTTTATTTGGCTCACAAATACCAAAACCCAACTGTTCTTTTGGCGGATGGTTTGTTAGGACAAATGATGGAGCCTGTTGAATTCAAGCCTTATCCATATCCAGAGATAGATAATTCTTCTTGGTGTTTAACTGGTGCAAAAGGGCGGGATGCTCGTATAATTCGTTCTTATGCTCCATTAGCGGATAAACAATGTGAATTTTTAGACAATTTGTACAAGAAATATGCTGAAATTGAAGAAAAAGAAACAGAATGGGAAGAAATAGGAACAGAAGACGCTGATGTTGTATTAGTAAGTTTCGGTTCAACTTCAAGAAATGTTAGAACAGCAGCAAAAATGCTAAGACAAAAAGGTATCAAGGCTGGAACATTTAGACCTATTACATTGTTCCCATTCCCAAATAAGAGATTACAAGAATTGGCTCAAACAACTAAAAAGTTTGTAGTTGTAGAGGTTAATATGGGACAAATGGTCAATGATGTTAGATTGGCTGTGAATGGTAAAGTTCCAGTAGAATTACTTCATAAAGGGGTTGGAACTCCTCCTGCTCCTGAAGAAATTGCAGCTAAAGTGGAGGGGTTATTATAATGGAAACTCAAGTTTTTAAATTACCAAAATCTTTGAAAAAAGATGCAAAATATACATTTTGTCCTGGATGTGATCACGGTGTAGCCGTAAGATTGGTTGCAGAAGTTTTGGATGAAATGGGTTTAACTGAAAATACAATTGCAGCAACTTCTATTGGTTGTTCTGTTACAATTTATGATTTCATCAATGTTGATTCAATTGAAGCTCCTCATGGTAGAGCTTTAGCTGTTGCAACTGGTGTAAAAAGAGCAAAACCAGAAAAATGTGTATTTACATATTCTGGTGATGGGGACTTTGCATCAATTGGTTTGGCTGAAAGTATGCACGCTGCATTGAGAGGTGAAAAAATTACTGCTATCTGTATCAACAACACAACTTATGGTATGACAGGTGGTCAGCTTGGACCAACAACATTGTTAGGTCAAGTAACAACAACTTCTCCAACAGGTAGAAATGTTCCATACTATGGCTATCCAATTAAGATTGCAGAACATATCGCAATGTGTGATGGTACTGCTTACAGTGCAAGAGTTTCATTGGATTCTGTTCCAAATATTAGAAAAGCAAAACAAGCTATTCGAAAAGCTTTTGAAGCTCAAGAAAAAGGTTTAGGCTTTGGTTTTGTAGAAATTCTTTCAAGTTGTCCAACAAATTGGAGAATGACTCCAGAAAAAGCTCATGACAGAGTAAAAAATGAGATGATGGAAGTATTTAAACCTGGTGTTTATAAAGATATAACAGAAAATAATAATTAAGGATAAAAATTATGGAAAAAGATTTTATAATTGCAGGATTTGGCGGACAAGGCGTTTTGCTTGCTGGGGAAGTTTTAGCAAATGCTTTTATGCTTGATGATAAAAAAGTTACTTGGTATCCTTCTTATGGTGCAGAGATGAGAGGAGGAACAGTAAATTGTTCTATTTCAATGGCTGATGAAGAAGTAAGTGCTGTTCAAAAATCTCATGCTGATTATATTATTGTTTTAAATCAAGCTTCATTTGATAAATTTACGCCAATTGTAAGAGCTGGTGGGACTATCATCGTGAACACTTCTTTAGCGGAAAAAATTCAAAAAAGAGATGATATAAATTATGTATTCGCTCCAATAACTCAAATGGCTGAGGAAAAGTTGGGAAATATTAAAATGTCTAATATACTTGCATTAGGTTTATTAGCTAAAGCTTGTGGATTGGTTTCTTTAGAAACTCTCGAAAAAGCTTTGTATAATGTGATTCCGCCTCATAGAAAGCACTTAATTCCAAAAAATGTTGAAGCTTTAAAACTCGGTTATGAGTATGATTTATTGAACGTATAGTTCAAAATCACCTAAAAAGTTGATTTTAAATTTGTCAGAACAGTTTATTCTAATAATGTGATATATGAGAGGTTTATTCAAGGTGAAACGAAAACTTATTGCATCTATTCGTGAAAAGGAATTACAACTGGCGAAATTGAAAGTACATATTGATAAGAGTGAAGTGTGTTCAGATTTGTACAACAAAATGTTATTGGAAAAAGCAATTTTAAAAAAACAACTTGATGATTTACAAAATAATTCATTGGTGAATCGTATTAAACATTTGCTTCCTCGACAAGAGAAGTTGATTTGTGACTATTTTAGAGGTAGATAGTCATAATTATTAAAATATTGACTAGTTAGAATAAAAATCTTGGAGAATATTTACTTCAAGGTTTTTATTTATTAGCAGAAGAAATAACTTTTTAGGATTTGTCTGTAACAATTGTTAACAAAACAGGCAAAAGTTGCTATTTTCAGGCTTTTATATTATACTAGGTACATAACAATAAGCTATAAAGGTGGTGAAAATATAAATGGCAGAAGTTAAAGTTGGCGAAAACGAAAGCATTGAAAGTGCTTTGAGACGTTTTAAGAAAAAAATTCAAAAAGCTGGCATTCTTTCAGAAGTTAAAAAACGTGAAAGATATGAAAAACCTAGCGTTAAAAGAAAACATAAATCTGAAGCTGCTCGTAAGAGAAAAGTGTAAGATTTAATAATAAATTTAAAAGGTGTTCTGAAAGAAATCAGAACACCTTTTTTAATTCCTAAATTATTGAAAATCCGACAATTGCATCTACACAGATATTAAACCAATCGTATTCTTTAAATATGTGTAAGTTACATTCACAACTTTCTTCGCAGTTCAAAAGATCCTCAATGCGTGCGATTTTTACATTTTTAAGTGCGATTAGACAATTGTGGCAATTTTCGCATTTGTTTTTGTATTCATGGATAGTCCCTACTATTTGTAAATGGTTTGTCAATATAAGAATTCTATTGCTTGAATTTTCTTCCATTATGTTGTTAATTGTTTCACCTAAATTTTTCATAATAAAAACTCCTTTCTTTTTAGTAGTTTTACTAAGTGAAAGAAGTTTTTTAATTCTCCGAGTTTCTATTAGAATGATTTATTTTCAAAGATGTTTTTATTTTTAAGTTTTTCTTTTGGTACGACCAGACCGCAATACTTACAGGCAAAGTATTCGTTTGAAGAATCAAGAGGGAGAAAAAGATGTTCACACTCATCAGAATCTTCTTCCAATTCTGTACCTGTTATTTCCATTGGGTCATAAGTTTGTTTTTTGATTTTTTTATTTTTGAATGCGTTAAATAAAAGTTCTAAAATATACATTTTTATAAAACAAATGTTTCTGGAAGAAGTTCGTTTATTGTATATGGACGAATTTCTTCTCCAATTTTTTGAAGTACAACCGTATCTGATTCTGCGAATTCTGCTATAACTTGTCTGCAAGCTCCGCAAGGCATACACTTATTCATTTTTGGGGAATAAATTGCAATAGCCTTAATCTTTTTTTCTCCATCGGCAATTGCACTGCCAATAGCGTTTCTTTCTGCACAAATTGTTAGTCCATAGCTTCCGTTCTCAAAATTGCATCCACAGTATGTTTTTCCTGACGTTGTTAAAACACAAGCTCCAACGGGAAAATGGGAATAAGGAACGTAAGCGTTTTTAGAAACTTCTATTGCTTTATCCATCAATTCTTTGTAATCAACCATGATAAATCCTCTTTTCTTGCTTTTCTATTATACTCCTAATTTGTAAAATTATATCCCTTTAATAGATGAACGTAAAATTTGTTAACATTTTCTCTTAGGGGCTAAAGATTTTATATTTTATTCCGTATATATATTTAAAAAACAAGGGTTTACTATGGACGTATCACGAATAGAAGCTATATCTCCTCGCCAAATTGATTGGCGGAGGTTAACGGCAAATCAGATAATTAAATATCAAGAACAAGGAGTTGATGTTCCGAGCCAATATATTCAATGGGCTCAGAATTTTGTCAATTCTATATATTCTGACGATGTGACAACATATGAAAAGGCTACATCTTCGTCCTCTGTTGAAACTTCAACTAATACCTCTGATGTGGCATCTGAAAATACCGAAGAAACGGCTCCAGTTGACGAATCTGGTGATACAACGACTGAGGAAACAAATAAAACTGAGGCTCAAACAAAAAGAGAACAGCTACAACAAGATGGAGTAAGTCTTGTTGATCAGGCTATTTCTTTTACCTCCGATAGTAATGCTGGACGTAAGGCGGTGAATGAATCTGCTAGTATAATTTCGGATGCTCAGGATGCTTCTGTAAATGAAATTCAAGAATTAGAAAGTTATATGGATGAGCTTCTTGCTAAAGCGGAACAAACTCAAAATGAATTTAAAAATGAAGTTTCAAAAATAAATGAAGATAAAAGCGACAAATCTACTTTCGCAAAAATAAATAGATTACAACAAGAATTGCAGAAAATGGGAACTCAAGGTCAATCAGAAATTTCTGCAACAGAAGCGAACTTGATTGGTTTTGATTCCTTAATTAATGCTCAAACTCCAACTATTGATTCTGCTCTTGATTTTGGAGGAGAAACTGTTACTGTTGGTAATGAGTTGATGGATGTTGCGAAAAGAAGTGGCTTAATGGGCATATTTTATTATATGCCAATCGCTAAAACAACTATTAACGCTGGTAATAGTGCTGTTGATGCCTCTGATAATACTTTAAATTTACAAAATGAGACTCTTGATATTAATAATGCGAATAAATCAACAGCATCAAGTTTTAAAATTCAAGTTCAATCAAAAACTGGCGTTGCTGCGGCTCCAGTTTTGAAAGGTGAAGCTGGCTCTGATGAAAATTCAGATTCAAATAGCCAAGAAGCAGGAAAAACTCAAAATAATTCAACTTCAAATAGTGACAAAACTGATTTAGCAAATAATCAGACTGCAAGTTTGGATGAAATCTTGAAAAAGAAAATTCGAGAAGGTCAGTATGTTGATGGTGCTAATGTTTAAGGCTTGAGATTGCTTCTTTGATATTTTCTGCTTTGTAGATATAACTTCCCGCAACAAGAGAGTTTGCTCCATATTTTGTGCATGTTTTCCCTGTTTCTGCGTTAATTCCACCATCAACTTGGATAAATAAATTTTGGGTAGCGTGCTGTTTAATTATTTTAATCTTTTCAGCACAATCAGCCATAAATTTTTGACCTCCAAACCCTGGCTCTACTGTCATAACAAGAACTAAATCTAAATCTGGTAAAAATTCTAGAATTTCTTCAGGTTGAGTTTTAGGTTTAATTGATAATCCCGCTTTTACTCCTAAGTTCTTAATTTTAGTTATGAGTGGTTTTATATTTTCTTTTTTTACTGCTTCATAGTGGAATGTTAAAATGTCTGCTCCTGCATTTGCAAAATCTTCAATATATTTTTCTGAATTTTCAATCATCAAATGCACATCCAGTGGCAATGTTGTAACTTTTTTTATCGATTTTACAACAGGTATTCCAATCGTAATATTAGGTACGAAATGTCCATCCATCACATCTACGTGAATCCAATCTGCTCCATTCCGTTCAACAAGTTTTATATCTCGTTCAAGGTTTGCAAAATCTGCTGATAAAATAGATGGAGAAACGATAATTTTTGCCATTTTAGATAATTCCTAATTTTTTGCACGCAGAATATGCACATTTTTGTTCAGCTTCTTTTTTGGAAAGCCCTCTTTCTACTGCAAGAACTTCATCATTATATTTTACTTCGATTTCAAATTCTTTTTTATGCTCAGGTCCTAATTCTCGTAAAACAGTATATACTGGGGTGTTTTTTGTTTTTCCTTGAGTGTATTCTTGTAAAATTGCTTTTGCATTAAATTTTTCAAAGTGGTCTTTCACATCATTGATATATGGTGTGAATGTTTTTGCAATATACGTTTCTAATTCTTTGTATTTCCCGTCTAAATAATAAGCTCCAAGGGTTGCTTCAAAAGCACAAGCACAGATTGAATTAAGCTTTCTGCATCCTTGTTTTTCTTCGTGTTTGCTCATTATTATAAGGTCTTGTAATCCGTTTTTCTTTGCAATATCTGCTAACGTGTTATCTGATACAACGATACTTCTAATTTTAGATAATTGCCCCTCTTGAAAATCTGGAAACATCTTAAATAACACGTCTGAAATTGTTAATTTCAAAACTGCATCTCCCAAAAACTCAAGTCTTTCGTAACATTCATTGTATGGCAACTCTTTTTCTTTTGTGAAAGAAGAATGAGTTAATGCGTATCGATAAGCATCTTTTGTAATTGTTTCTATTCCAAAAATATCTGCAACAGATTTCATTAGAATAATCCTTTCACAAAGTGAGTTAGTGTATGTATCCATTCAGTTTGGAACACAAAACATTTGCAGAAGTAGTACATAATTGGAATTGTAAGGATAAAACTGTCAGTTCTATCTAAAAATCCACCGTGTCCAGGAAGACTATTTCCAGAATCTTTAACTCCAGCATCACGCTTGATTAGAGATTCGCATAAATCACCAATTTGGGCAAAAATCGTTGAAATTAAAGCTCCACAAACTGCAATATACCAATGAATATCAATTAATAATAAAGTTTTCATATATAGCCAAATAACCAAGGCTCCTAGAACTGCAAAGAATATCCCCCCAATTGAACCTTCAATTGTTTTATTTGGGCTAATTACTGGTGCTAATTTGTGCTTCCCAAATTTTGTTCCGATGTAGTATGCCCCAACATCTGTTAATAAAATAGATGTAAACATCAAGACGACAAATGCTAGACCGCTGTCATATTTTGCACAAGATAAATCTCTTAAAAAGATTAAATGAAGCGGGAACCATCCGCAATATACCATCCCCAGAAGTGTTGTTGCAACATTGGCGATGTATGGTTGGCGTCCTCTGAATAAAACCCACATAAACGAGCACATTGCACAAATTGTAAGTGTTATTGCAACAAGGTCAACTCTTTTGAAATATACTACGGATGCTAAAATCGCTTCTGTAAAATAAATAACTTTTAAACTTGGATAAAAACCTTTGTGGTTTAGCATTTTAACATATTCTTTTGAACCAAAGATTAGCATTACAGCAAGCATTATTAATAGAGCCAAATCCCCTAAAATAATACATAGCATAACAAGTGTACCCATCGCAAATCCTGTAAGCATTCTTGTTGCGTTTTTATTCAAGCCTAAATTAATCATTATACTGTCATAACCTCTTTTTCTTTAACAGAAACTGCATTGTCAATGTTTGCTGTATATTTGTCTGTCAATTTTTGGATTTTATCTTGGTTGTCTTTTACCATATCTTCTGGAAGATTTTCACTTTTTTCAAGTTTTTTAAGGTTGTCAGTCATATCACGACGGATGTTTCTAACTGCAACTTTAGCATCTTCACCAAGTTTTTTTACGTCTTTAGCAATTTCTCTTCTTCTATCTTCTGTTAGAGGAGGGAAAGGAAGTCTGATACAAATACCATCGCTGTTTGGAGTGATACCGATTTCAGCCTTAATAATAGCTTTTTCAATTTCTTTCATAATAGTCTTGTCATATGGCGTAATAACAAGAGTTGTACCGTCTTGAACTGATACTTGTGACATTTGTCTTAATGGAGTTGGAGCACCATAATATTCAACAAGAACTTTGTCTAAAATTCCTGGGTTTGCTCTTCCAGAACGGATAGAACCAAATTCTTTTTGAAGCTGGGCAACAGCTTTTTCCATTTTTTCTTCACCGAATAAAAATAATTCATCTAAAGATTCTGACATTTCTTACCTCTTTCGTCTGTCTATTAACTAATTAATGTATGTTCCTATTTCTTTACCATTTAGGATTTCTTTAATTCCATCTTGTTTTTTGAAATCAAATACAACGATAGGAATGTTGTTTTGTTTACATAATGCACAAGCGGAGGTATCCATAACTTTTAATCCGTTTTTGATAATATCGTCATAAGTGATTTTATCAAGTTTTTTAGCTTCTGAATTTGTATTAGGATCATCTGTATAAACCCCGTCAACACCATTTTTAGCCATAAGCATAGCTTCTGCATTGATTTCAGATGCTCTAAGAGCTGCTGCTGTATCGGTAGTGAAGAATGGGTTTCCTGTACCAGCTGCAAAGATTACAACTCTACCTTTTTCAAGGTGTCTAATTGCTCTATGGCGAATATATGGTTCTGCAATTTGGTTCATTGTAATTGCTGTTTGAACTCTACAAGGTACATCAATTTGAGTTAAAGCACTTTGCAATGCAATAGCGTTCATTACAGTAGCAAGCATTCCAACATAATCCCCAGAAGCTTGATCCATTCCAAGTTTTGCACTGTTTCTCATCCCTCTGAAGATGTTTCCGCCACCTACTACAACGGCAACTTGAGCTCCTTCTTCTGTAACTTTTTTGATTTCATTAGCAATCATTTTCACTGGAGCTTGGTCGATTCCAAATTGTTGTTCTCCTAATAATGCTTCTCCGCTAATTTTTAGCAAAATTCTTTTATATTTCAACTTTAATTCTCCCTTAAAAAACTTATATTCTATGTAATATTATCTTAAACCAACCTCAATGTAAAGCACTATCAATCAATAGTTTCTTGTATTGAAATAGAATCAATTCCATCTAAAGTCTGGAAGGATTTGTATAAATCTTTGATTGGTTTTCTTGAAATTATATCCATAACACAAGTGATTTTTGTACTATTTTCATCTGCTTTTAGTTGTTTTTTTGAAAGTTCGCTAATATCTTGATACTTTTCAATGATATATTCGTGAATTTTGTTTGCAAATTGATTTTGGCAAACAATTACAAGTTTAACTCTTTTAGTTCTTTTTGTGCTGTTTGGTAAAACTTTTCTTTCAAAAACTCTGATAGACACAAGAGTTAAGATAGAAAGCAATGTTCCTGCAAATGCAATTTCGAACATTCCCGCACCACATGCCATACCGATACTTGCGGCAATCCATAGGGTAGCTGCTGTTGTTAATCCAAGTACAATTGGCCCATTTCTTAATACCGTACCTGCACCAATAAAACCGATACCTGTTACAATTTGAGCGGCAACACGAGATGTATCCCTAATCCCTGTTGCTTGGTCGATAAGAACATTATCCCCAGGAGCGAAAGTTGGAAAACCATATATAGAAATAAGTGTAAATACACAAGCTCCAAGACACACTAATATATGGGTTCTTAATCCTGCATATTTATTTGTTAATTCTCTTTCTAATCCAATACAAAAACCAAAAATTACTGCGATTAGGATTCTTAGCATATAATCAAGGTTTATTATGTGTGTTAAATGTTCTAAATTTACTTCCATTTTTTCCTCTGCTTATTATCTAACTTTGCTTTGTGGGTCTAAAACATCTCTTATGGTATCACCGATTAGGTTAAATGCCAAAACTGATACAAAAATTAAGAATCCTGGAGTTAAAAGCCAAGGTCGATACAAAATATTTGTGAATTCTTGTGCTTCTTTCAACATATTCCCCCAACTTGCATCTGGTTGTTGAATTCCTAGTCCCAAAAAGCTCAATCCTGATTCTGATAAAATATACGAAGGAATTGATAATGTCATTGCCACAATTACAAAACTGGTTGTTTGAGGAAGGATATGTTTAATGATAATTCTCATTTTAGAAGCTCCGATAGATTGTGCAGCTTGAATATATTCTTGGCCTTTTATAGATAAAACCATCCCTCTAACAACTCTTGCAAATCCTGCCCAACCGATTAGAGCCAAAATGATTACAATCAGCAAAAATCTTTGAGTACTGGTCATTCCAGAAGGAAGGATAGATGCAAGAATTATCAGTAAATAAAAGCTAGGAATTGACATAACTGCTTCTGCAAATCTCATCATCAGCATATCTACTTTTCCACCAAAGTAGCCAGAAATTCCTCCGTACAATAGTCCAATCGGAAATAAAACAAATAAGGCTAAAAATCCGATGGTCATAGAAATTCTTCCTCCAAAGAGGATTCTAGAAAAAACATCTCGCCCATTAATATCTGTTCCAAGGAGAAATAATCTTCCATCTGAATCTGTTGTGATAAGATGTCTTTTCATTGGAATTAGTCCTAAAAATTTGTAAGGTTGACCTTGTGCAAAAAATTTAACGTAATGTTTTTTGCTTCGGTCTAAATTGTATTCAATTTCTAAGGTTTGAGAATTGAAATCTCTTATATAATTATATGTATATGGTTTTGAAATATGTCCAGTTTCGTCAATGGTGAAAATTTTAGAAGGAGGGACATAAGCCATTGTTCTATCCGAAAAATCTTTTGTGTATGGTGCGATAAAATCTGCTAAAAACAAAGCAAGATAAATTATCCCAAGTACAATGAGTGCGATTCTTGCAAATTTGTCTTTCCATAATTGTTTTAAAACTTCTTTAATCATGATTTCACCCTAATTCTCGGATCTGTGATGATAAGAAGTATATCCGCAATTAAATTTCCAAGTACAAGCATAATAGCACCCATCATCAATGATGCCATAACTAAATTTATATCTGATTTCATAACGGCTTCAAGAATCAGTCTTCCGAGTCCTGGATATTGAAAAACATATTCTGTTAAAGCTGCACCACTTAATAATCCTGCAAATTCAAAGCCTAGTAAAGTTATCATTGGATTTATTGCATTTCTGAGTGCGTGTTTATATATTACAGAAAATTCTGAAAGCCCTTTTGCCCTTGCAAATTTTACGTAATCGCTATCCAAAACATCAAGCATATTTGCTCTCATTTGTCTTTGTAATCCTGCAAGAGAGATTGTGAAGAGTACAATTACAGGAAGGATTAAGTGATGGGTTATATCCCATAATTTCCCGATAAAACTCATATCTGCAAAGTTTGGACTTGTTAGTCCTCCAATAGGGAACCATCCTGTTTTAACCGCAAAAATTAACAATAAAACTGCAAAGAAAAATGATGGTATTGCCATTCCGATACTTGTAAGAACTGTTAATATCCTGTCAAAAGGTGTTTTCCAATTTACGGCGGCAATAATTCCTAGGGGAACTCCAACTAGCCACGTTAAGAGAATTACAATAGAAGTTAAAAGTAGTGTGTTAGGAATTCTTTCTTTTAATTTTTGACTTACTTTTTCGCCTGTTGATGTTACGCCTAAATCCCCTTGAACAAAGGAACAAGCCCACTTCCCATATTGAACTATTATTGGCTTATCTAAACCTAGTCGTTGACGTTCTCTTTCTACTGTTGCTGGTGAAACAGAAGGGTTTAACTTTAATTCTGCTAATGGATCAACAGGAGATAATCTAATTATAAAAAAGCTAATCAATGATACCATTATGAGTAATGGTATTGTTTGAAGTATTCTTTTTATTATATATTTGAAAGCTTCCACTTATTTTTTATTCTCCTATGTATATTTCTTCAATATTATGAGTAATACCGCCCAAGCTAGAAGGATAAATATTTTTGAATTTATTTCTAAGAGCGACAATTCTTATTGGTGAATAAATATAAATCATCGGTTTTTCTTTATAGACAATTTCTTGATATTTATCATAATATTTTTTTCTATCTTCAAATTTTGTAGCTAATGCTCCTTGGGTATATAGGTAATCTAGTTCTTTTTCCCAAGGGAGAATTTTAGCTTTCCCTTCTTGTGGATTTCGTTGGTTGAACATATGTAGTCTTCCATCTGACAACCAAACATTTTTCCCTCCGTTTGGTTCTAGCGGAGAACCTGTAAGTCCCATAATAACCATATCCCAGTCATATGTACTTACTAGTTTGTTAACAAGAGAGTTGAATTCAATTGGTTTAAAGTTTACTTTCATCCCTAAATCTTCAAGGTCTTGTTTTACCATAACACCGATGGCTTCTCTTTCTGTATTTCCTGCATTAGTATATAAATCAAATTCTACTCTGTGTCCGTGTTTGTCATATAGTTTTCCCTTTTTATCAAGATAGAATCCAGATTTTTTCAGAAGCTCTTTTGATTTGTCTAAATTCTTATCATATGGTTTTAAATTTTTGTTCAAATAAATTGAATTTAAACTTTCTGGAGTAAACAAAGGAGCTCCAATACCATTTGCAATATTTAGAACCATATTTTTTCTGTCTATTGCATAGTCAACTGCGGTTCTAAAGTTCAAATCTTGAAACCAAGTTTGTTTATCAGTATTTACGTAATATTTTCCCTTGTTATCTTTTCGGTTATTTAAATTCATTGATAGATACATTGTTCCAGTATCAGGTCCAAGATTGTATAATTTGAAATCCGAATGAGGCTCTAGTGATTTATATCTTGCTACTTTTGAGCCTTGTAGTGAAATAACATCTAATTCTTTTGCTTCAAATTTTAAAACTTCGTTATTCAAATCTCCTACAATTAAGTAAACCAGTTTATCTAAATATGGAAGCTTTTGTTGTTTGGTATTTATTTCATAATAGTTAGGATTTCTTTCAAAAACAACACGTTGAGCTGGAACATATTCTTTTAATTTAAACGCTCCAGAAACAACAAAGTCTTTTGGTTTTGTGTTTGTAGATAAGAATGAATCAAAATAAGTATTTCCTTTTTTGACTGCGGGCATGAATATGTGTTTAGGAGCAATTGGAGTTGATAGCATTCTTACAAAAGGTGCAAATGGTTTTGGAGTAATAAATTCAACTGTGTAATTGTCAATTTTTCTTACTGTTGGTAATTTATTATCAATAACAATAGAGTCCCTTGTAGATGTATCTCCAAGTCCTGCAAAAATAATATCATTCCACGTGAAAACAACGTCATCCGCTGTTATTGGTTTTCCATCAGACCATTTTATTCCGTGACGAAGTTTGATTGTATATGTTGTTCCATCTGGAGAAATGGAGAATGATTTTGCAAGTTTTGGGGTCGGTTGACCTGTCATTGGGTCAGAAGAAAGAAGTCCATCATACATAATTCCAGACATTAGAGCGGAAATGTTATCTTTACAGTTAAATGGATTGAATGTTTTTGGTCCTTCTCCTATGGTTGAGGAAACCAATTCCCCTCCGAAAGTTCCAATAGGAGCTTGAGATTCTAAGTAATCAGTTCCTTTTATTGTAACATTTTTAGGTGAGGGGTATTTTATTGTTGTAAGTTGCGATTGTTCTTGCGTAAAAGTTTTTTTCTTAGGCGGAACATCTTTAACTAAGCACGCTTTACAAGTTAGTGCAATCAAAAATAACGTTATTAATAAAACCCTAAAACCTCTCCATGTCATGCTTTTAGAATATCACAAAAAGAGTTAAATGTATTGTCAATTTGGATAGTGTTTTGTGATAGAATTAGGACAAGATTAACGGTTTTTAGCATGTATGATTAATGGCAAAAATATTAATATAATCCAGATTGGAGGTTAATGTGTTAGAAAATTCAAATAAAAATTTAAACTTTTCAGAAAATGCAATTAAAGTTTTAGAAAAACGATATTTAAAACGTGATAAAGACGGAAATTGTACTGAAACTCCATCTGATATGTTTAAGAGAGTGGCAGAAACTATTGCGAAAGGTGATTTGAATTTTGGAAAGTCACAAGAAGAAGTTAATCAACTTTCTAAGAGGTTTTATGATGCAATAACTCATCGTTTTTTTATGCCAAATTCTCCAACTTTAATGAATGCGGGTCGAGAATTGGGGCAATTAGCTGCGTGTTTTGTTCTTCCCGTAGAAGACAGTTTAGAAGGAATTTTTGAAACAATAAAGAATACTGCGTTAATTCATCAATCTGGTGGGGGTACAGGGTTCTCTTTTTCTCGATTAAGACCTAAAAATAGCGTGGTTAAATCAACAATGGGTGTTTCTTCTGGCCCAGTATCTTTTATGGAAGTATTTAATGCAGCAACAGAAGCTGTTAAACAAGGTGGAACTCGTAGAGGTGCAAATATGGGAATTTTGAGAGTTGACCATCCTGATATAATAGAATTTATTAATTGTAAATCTGATAATGATAAATTAAACAATTTTAATATTTCTGTTGCGATAACAGATAAATTTATGGATGCATATTTAAAAGGCGAAGATTATGACCTTGTAAATCCGCAAAACAATGAAGTTGTTGGAAGGATGTGTGCTAAAGATGTTTTCGATTTAATTGTCGATTGTGCTTGGAGAAATGGAGAACCTGGGGTTGTATTTATTGATAATATGAATGCAGATAATCCTACTCCATTGATTGGTGCAATTGAATCTACAAATCCGTGTGGTGAAGTTCCCCTACTTCCTTATGAAGCTTGTAATCTTGGGTCAATAAATCTTGGTTTGATGATGAAAGAAGAAAATGGTTCTATGAATGTAGATTGGGATTTATTAGAAAAGACCGTAAGAACAGCAATGCGATTTTTGGATAATGTAATTGAAGTTAATAAGTACCCATTACCTCAAATATCTGAACTAGTTAGTAATAACCGAAAAATTGGCTTAGGAGTAATGGGTTGGGCGGATATGTTAATGAAAGCTGGAATTTCTTATAGCTCAGAAGAAGGAACGAAACTTGCTGGACAAGTTATGGAATTTATTGATTATATTTCAAAATCAGAATCAATAGAGCTAGCGAAGGAACGAGGTCGTTTTAACAATTTCAAAGGCAGTATTTATGATCGGCCTAATTATTTGTTTAACAAATTCAAAGGAAAATCTGCTGGGAAAATTTCGGATGATATGTGGGCAAAATTAGATTCAGATATCCAAAAATATGGATTGAGAAATGCAACGACTACATGTATAGCTCCAACTGGTACAATTTCTATGATTGCTGGAGCTTCTGGCGGAGTAGAACCTTTGTTTGGACTTGTTTTTTCAAGACTTATAATGGATGGAACTGAAATGCTTGAGGTTAATCCGATATTTAAAGATTACATGCTTTCTCACAATTTATATTCTGATAATTTGATGGCACAAATTGCAAAAGATGGTTCACTTTCCCATGTCGAAGGTGTTCCGAATGAGATAAAACGTATTTTTGTTACTGCACATGATGTCGCTCCATACTGGCATGTAAAAATGCAAGCCGCTTTTCAGTTGCATGTTGATAATGCGGTTTCTAAAACTGTTAATTTTGTTGAATCCGCAACAAGAGAGGATATAAAAGAGGTTTATATATTGGCATATAAAAATAATTTAAAGGGAATTACTGTTTACCGTAATAATTCTCGACAGTTCCAGCCGATGAATCTTGATACCAAGAAAAAAGAACCAAAAATTGAAATAAAACCAATAGAAAAGAACTTAGAACCAAAAGTTGAAGAGGATAGGGAAGAATACAACCCGACTGGTGAAATTAAAACAATAAAATGTCCAGAATGTGGAAACGAAATTCAAATGGCGGAAGGATGTTTTATTTGTTTGAATTGTGGATATTCGGGGTGTTCTTAAGTTAAAAAAAGAGGGAGGTTTAAGCCTTCTCTTTTTTAATAAAATTAATTGTAACATTTTCGTAACTATATAACAAATTTTATTTTCCTTTGATTTAAAATACATGTACAGTAAGACTCATTATTTTATTATAAGGTGTGAAATGAATATAGACTCAATTAGAAATTATTCCGCAGGTGTCATGCTCAAGCATAAGCCAAAGTACGGGCTGGAGAACGGAGCAGAGAATAAGAGTGCGGACGTGTGTGACAAAAAAAATGTGAATAGAGGATATTATAGCGGCAGCTTTACCGGAGGGAAAAACGGGGCTGCCGCTGATGTTTTCGAAAACTTAGGCAAAAGTACTTGGGATAAAATTTCTGGTTCAAAGAAATTTGAAAAGTTACGTGAAATATTTAGAACTCAAGGTCCGATAGGGGCGGGTTTAGTTTCTCTTGTTGCCGCAGGTGTTTTAAGACCTGCAACAAATTTAGCAACAACGGGTAAGAAAGATAGAGAAGATGGTATATACGCTGCATCTCACGCAATATCATCCGCTGTTATCGGATTTATTGTTGCTTCAATTGTGATGGCTCCATTTGGTTCTGCGTATAAAAAAATTAGTAGCAATCCAGAAAAATATCTAAAAGGCTTAGAAAAGCTATTTGGTGTTGAATCAATAGGTAAAAGACGTCTTGAAAAATCAAAGGCATATAAAAAGTTAAGTGATATTGCAAAATTTGCAATGGATTCAATCGTATTAGGTATTCCAAAAGCAATGTTAACAATTGCTTTAATCCCTCCAATTTTGAAATATGTTTTCCATATGGAAAAAGGAAAGAAAAAGGACTCTGCTCCTGTTCAACAACAAACACAGCAACCAACGAATGATTATTCTAAAAACTTGGTAAATAGCCCTGTATTTAAAGAAGTTCAAGGAGGAAAAGAATAATGCAAATTAGTTCAATTCAAAATTATAACAATACTCCTAAAAGAGCTTATGTAACAAACCAAAGAACAGTTGCTCAACCAAAATTTACAGGTGTAGCAAGCGTGGCTACTGCCGCAACTGAAAAAGCTTCAGAAGGCTTGTACGGTAAATTTACTGAATGGCTTGCAAATAATTACTACAAAAGATTTTATAAAAGTAAAGTTGCAAAGTTTATTGTTGACCATACAAATAGCCCAAAATGGAATAATATGACGGCACATATGTCAGCGTTAGGTTCAACTTTAATTTCTGGTATGTATGTTGTAAAAACATTAGAAAATGATAAATTGGACCCAGAAAAACGCAAGACTTTAGCGATTAACGATGGGTTAACTTGGTTAATTTCTACTGGATGTGCTTATGGTCTAGATGGCTGGTTAGCAAAGAAATGTAATAATGCAACCACAAGAGCTGTTGCAAATTATCTAAATAATAATCCAGCATCAAAGAAAACTGAAATTTTTGGAGATTGGGATCCTAAGAATTTGAAAATCATGATGAAAGAATGGTATAAACATGTTAAACCAGATTCAAAAGAAGGTCAAAAACTTCTTCAAGAATTAGGTAACCAATCATACTCTAATATTCGAGATTTTAATCTTGATGTATTAAAAGATATAAAAATCACTCATCAGATAGATGGTTTGTCAGCAATGAAATCATTGTTCGTATTCGGTATGGTTTATAGATATCTAGTTCCTGTACTTGTAATGAAACCAGCTAACTGGATTGGTAATTACTTCCATGATAAAAAGGCTCAAAAGGCTCAAGAAGCACAAGGAGTAAAACCAGAAACTAAAGTTGATGCAAAAGCATAAATTCTAAGTTAATGAAAAATGGACATCTTCAATGAAGGTGTCCATTTTTTTTATATTAAACATTTAATATTTATTATTTGATTTTTTGAGGTTTACAGAAATAAGGGTTGTTTTGGTATTTTGCCCAAGTAATGTATGCTTTATTTCCTTTAATTGTTTGGCTTCCAACAACAACGTATTTAGTTTGACCTTTTTTATCTGTTTGCTCAGAGAAAATATCCAAATCGTATTTTTGTGGTTCTTTGGCTCTATCCTTCATTGATTCATACAATTCATCAACTTGTAGGTTTGAAAAAGAACAATTCAATTGGTATTCGTCGTCTGGAGATTTAATTGTTTCTTGATATTTACAAAAACTATTACGCCATCCGATAATTTTTCTGTTGGTTGTGAATTGTTTTCCTTCATATTCAGATACGATGGATTCTTCGTAAGCATCACAATCTTTAAAATTCTTTATAAATTTAGATGAGAATTTTGTAAATTCTGCTGCAAAGACACAAGACATACCAGCAACTAATGCAATTAAAAGTCCTAAAGTAACTGCTGTAGATTTTTTCATTCTCTTCATCTCCCTTCGTCTATTGAATACCTACATTATATCAAAAATTCTCAAAGAGTAAAGATTATTTACTTTTTTAAAAATTCAATTGATATTATAAAATCTCATTAGTTTGTATGATTACAAATAAAATGAAAATGATAATATAACAATATACTCCTTAGAGACTAAGATACACATATCCCTAATCAACAGCTATGCACCTCAGTACATAGCTTTTTTTTATTATAAGGGTAAATTCTGTTTTTTGTGTATAATGATGTTATGAATATAACACAAGAATTTGAAACAATAGCAGCTATTTCTACTCCAATTGGAACTGGTGGAGTTGGGGTTATTCGTATTTCTGGCGATAAAAGTTTTGAGATAGCGAAAAAAATTACCGATAAAAATAATTTCCCCGTTGGAAAAATTTGTCACGGTTGGGTTGTTGATGGAGATACAAAAATTGATGAAGTTATCATCCTTCCATTCAAAAATCCAAACAGTTATACTGGCGAAGATGTAATTGAAATTCAATGTCACGGCGGTATAAATGTTGTTCAAAATATTCTTGATGTTGTGCTTAAAAATGGTGCAAGAATGGCTGAACGTGGAGAGTTTACTAAACGAGCATTCTTGAATAAAAAGTTAGATTTATCTCAAGCTGAAGCTGTTGATGATTTGATTCACGCAAAGACTTCAAATTTTGCAATTCAATCTGCAAAAAATTTGTCTGGTGTTTTAGCAAATAAAATAAATGAGATAAAGGGAGAAATTTTTGAAACCGCATCTAGAATTGTGGCTGGAATTGATTTCCCCGAGGATGTTGCTGAACCAGAATATTCGTATTTGGTAGAGAGGTTTAAACATTCTATTAAAGAAATTGATAAAATTTTAGACTGTGCTAAATCTTCTGATATTTTAAGGCAAGGAGTTAAAGTTGCGATAGTTGGTCGTCCAAATGTTGGAAAATCTTCTTTATTCAACGCTTTGTTGAATTTAGATAGAGCAATTGTTACTGATATTGCAGGCACAACAAGAGATGTGATTAAAGAAAACATTGATCTTGGTGTTGCCGTTACCTTAATTGATACCGCTGGGATTAGAGAAGATGAAAATATTGATAAGGTTGAAGAAATCGGTATTGAGTATTCAAAACAATCGGCAAAAGATGCTGATTTGATTTTGTTTTTGTATGATTCATCTGTTGGTTTAACTGATGAGGATTCTCAGATTTACGATATTATTAAAGATAAAACTCATATTGTTGTCGCTAATAAAATTGATTTGCTAAAGTCGGGAGAATTTAAGGAAGTATTTCCTAATACGGCTAAACTTTCTACTTATTCAAAAGATGGTTTAGATGATTTGAAAGCAAAGATGAAAGGCATAATTTGCCAATTTTCTCTTGAAGATACTGAATTTATTACAAATAAACGTCAACAGGGATGCCTTGAACGATGTAAATTGAGTCTAAAAAGAGCTTTAGATGCAGCTGAACTAGGCGAACTTCAAGATATGATTTATATCGATTTGAAGTCAGCTCTTTTATCTTTGGATGAAATTACAGGTGAAGTAATTACTGACGATATTTTGAACAATATTTTTGATCATTTTTGTATCGGAAAGTAATTTATTTAATTTTTTGAGTTTGTAAAGTTCTTGTATTTGTAACTCAAAATACTGTAACTTGATACGTCAGTTGAAGAATTGTCATCTCCGTAAAATAGTGACATATTTGTTGCTTTTTTGTAGTTATCTTCATCTATCATTTCTTGTTTGTTGCAAGAAAAAGTGTAACTAGAAATTTCTGCACTTGTTACTCTTCCGTCGTGGTTTGTGTCCATTTCGTCAAAGTTTTCTAGGATTTTAGAAATCATTTCGCTAGAATAGGTGCCAGAAGCTGCAAGTTGAGATAACTCTTCCCTTGAAACTCCTGATGTAGAAATTGTATTAGTCATTTTGTTCATTTCATCAGCACTAATTTTTCCATCTCCATCTTTATCTATTGTTGAAAAATTGTTTTGTAAATAAGATGCAAAAGATTGATTTAGTGTTAAATAATTTGTTTGGTCGTTTCTTGCTGCTGTGATATTTTTATAAGTCACTCCGTCCTGTGGATAAAGTGATGCAAGATAAGCATATGTATTTGATAGTCCAGACGAAATATTTGTGATTATTGATGCACCTGATGAAGCCATAATATAAATCCTTCTTGTTTCTATAATACCTTTATCTTTATAATAATGATGTTTTCAAAATTGTCAACCCGTTATTTATTCTGTTTTATATGGTAATATATTAAATAAAAATAGCGAGGATTATATTATGTTAAAAAATAAAGATGAAATTATAAATGTTTTGACTAATGGTGGAGTAATTGCATATGTTACGGATACTGTTTGGGGGTTAGGTTGCCTTCCTAATAATGAATCTGCTGTCAAAAAGATTTATGAAATAAAGAAAAGAGAGGCTCAAAAACCTTTAATTTTAATGTCTAATGACATTTATCCTTTGCTTGACTACGTTAAACCGATTCCAAAAATTGGACAGATATTAATAAAGAAATATTTCCCTGGAGCATTGACAATTGTGACTGATAAAAGTGAGAATACTCCAGATTATATAACTTCCTCTATGCCGACTGTTGGAATAAGAGTTCCTGATAATGAAGTTTTTCGAGAAATTTGTGAAATTATTCCTGGGCATGTTTTAGCGACCACAAGTGCAAACCTTTCACACCAACCTTCTGCTAAAACTTATGAACAAGCTTTAGAAAATATGTCTGGTCTTGCGGATTTAATAATTGAAGATTATGGATATGTCGCAAAGGGGCTAGAATCAACAGTTGTTGGGGTTATGAATAACGAATTGAGAATCTTTAGACAAGGTGCAATTCATTTAGATATTTAAAAAATTTGAAATTTATCTTGGTTTTTATTAAGATTATAGAAACGAGGATTAAAATATGGAATTTATATTATATCTACTTTATTTATACGTATTAGTTTATTCATTGTATCTTTTGATTTTGTCTATTCGCAACTTGAAAGACAGACCATTTTTTATCGAAAGAAAATATTCAAGATATGATGATTCAAAAGCGAGTTTTGCTGTAATAATATATAGCCATAATCATAAAGAGTGCTTGGAAGAACTTGTTGAAGAATTGAAGATGCAAGATTATCCTCTTGCTGATTTCAAGGTCTATGCTGTTTTGGATGATTGTAATGACGGTTCTGAAAAGATTTTTGAAAATGACAATTTCGTACATGTTGTAAATATTCAAGATGTTGGTACTTTGGGCAAAAACAAAGCCGTATCAATGCTTTTAGAAGAACTTAAAAAAGATGAAACTATTGATGCCTATGTGTTTATTGATAGTACTAGAAGGATTGCTCCAGAATTTTTAACATTGGCTAATGCGGCATTAAAAAAATATGATGCTGTTACTGGCGAATTGAATATCAATAGAGAAAATTTAGATATAGTAGATAGGATTAAAGCTGTTTATAAAAAATATCAAGCTAATTTCTTCAAACAATCTCGTTCTTTGTTAGGGTTGGCTACAAATGTTGATTCTGGCTTATTTATAATAAAAAAATCTGCATTGGAAGATGCTGAAGATATTAATTTTAAAGATATTAATTCAGAATTAGAATTTAGTTTGTTGTTATCACAAACAGGACACAAATGCGTTTATAATCCTAATATTCAATCTTTCATTCTTGGGCAAGATTGTTCATTTAAAAAGCCAAGATTAACAAAACGCTTTAATTTATTGAAAAATAATTTTAAAAATTTAAAAAACGTTAATTTTAATTATATTGAACATATTTGTTCATTGTTAAATCCTAATTGTTGGACATTGATTGCCATTTATGCATTATTAATAGCGTATTCATATCATTGTCAATTTATTGTGAAATGTAGCGTGGTGATTTTTACTGCGTTTGTTTTGATAGCAATTTTTGCTTTGAGTTTAGTAAATGCAAAATTAAATTTCAAAGAAATAATGCTATTAATGTTGTATCCAATTTACTCAATCTGTCACATTGTTAAGAATTTCCCTCCAGTAAGAGTGTTACTAAAGAAACTGGGTGCGAATACAGATAGAGAGGTCGATAAACTTTCTATTGATGTTATGGTACAGACAAAACATGGTGATAGAGCTTGTAAGTTAGAATTTATTTCAACAGAAAGTGGTTTGTCAAAAATTAGATTTATTTATAAAAATAAAAAATATACTACTTCATCTCATTTGAGAATGATTGATGCTTTGCAACAATTGAAATCAAAAATGGAAGATTATGGTTTAATCTTGAAAATTTGTAGCTGTTGCTCAATGTTTACGTCTTGTCCAGATGGTTCAACTAATATGTTGAAAGGTAAATGCCATAATGAATTTCCAAGTCCTTTGTTGACTGAGCCTAGACCAACATTGATTTGGAATTCTTGTTCATGTTTTGAACCTGCAAAAGTAAACAATTTTATTGAAGAGATGGCACAAGAAGTTGAAGAACAAAAAGATTAACATTTGCTCTATCTTTTAATTGTGTTGTATAATTTTGTCATGAAGAAGATTGCTAGTTTTATATTATCAATAATGATTTGCTTTATGAATTTTACTTTGCTGTCAGTTGCAGAGCCGTTGAAAGGTTCTGTATCAGAGTCAAGTGAATATAAGCAAACGCAAGATGACATTTTTACTGGAAAAGTTGAATCACTAAATCGCAAAGATGTAATAAATATGACGGTATCTCAAGTATTAGATTCTTCTATTTCTGTGGAAGGAGATGAATTTTTTGCAGAGGTAACATCTGATGTTTATGGCGACAAAGGGATTATTATCCCAAAGGGAACTGTTGCTCATGGCAAATTGACTGGAACAACCGAACCAACACGTTTGGGGCGTGAAGCATCAATGTCTTTGTCTTTTGATTATTTAGTTACTCCAGATGGCAGAGAGATTCCTATTGAAGGTCAAATGACAACCAAGCTTCACCCAATTACTGCGGGAGCAAAAATAGTTGCTCAAGATGTTGGTTATACTGTTGCTGGTGGAGCAGTCGGCGGTTTAATGGCTCTAAATTGGTTAGGTTTAGAAGCTGCGATTGCTTCTCAAGGTTATACTTTGGCTGGAGGTGCTGCAATTGGAGGAGTTGCTGGTCTTGGTGTTGCTTTAATTAGAAAAGGAAATCATGTAATGATTGCTCCTGGGGATGAAATTAAGGTAAAAATAAATACTCAAGTTGACTTGCCAGTTTATAAAGAAGAAGCTTTGAAACAAGAAGAAGTTCATTATGATGGTTTGACAGTTAATATAAATAATATTAAACATGAGAAAGATCCTTTCGGAGAGGTTAATACGATTACTTTATCTGTGTTGATTTCAAATATGTCTGACAAGACTCTTTCAGGTTTTGACATGGTTTTGATGAATGATTACAACGCAAAATTTAGTCCATCTATTTTTGGGGATACAAAACTTATGTTTCGTCAAATCAGACCTGGGGATAAAATTGTTGCAAATGTGTCATTTGCTGTCGATAATATCAATAGAAAATTTTGGTTGACGTTCTTTGATAGAAGAACAAAAGAAGTAATTGCAAAGGTTTCGTTGGATAATGCTTATCGTTCAATTCCAGAAAAAACCAAGAAAAAGAACGCAAAAGTTCGCTCTAGCAAAAAAGATTACAAAAAATCAGAAGATTTTATGAATATGGATTTTTAGTATTTTACAGATTTGTAAATATTATGTAACAGCTATTGAAATCTAAAGTTTTTATATTACAATTATAGTAATAGTTGACAGTTACAGGAGGAAATCATGGTTTGCGGCTCTTTAGAAATTGAAATTTTAAATACGTTTTGGAATTTAACTGCCACAGACGAAGATGTAGATATTTCTATTCAAGATGTTGTAGATGAACTTTCTTCAAATGGTGTAGAAAGAGCTTATACAACAATCAAAACCGTTATGGATAGATTGGTATCTAAGAGTATTTTAGTTCGTTATAAGGTTGGAAAGAAGTTTTTCTATAAAGCTACTATGGATAAAAGAGAGATGGCTTTAGATATGTTAAAGGAATTTACAGATAATTTCTTTAATGGTGATTATGCTGACATGGTAAAGTTTGTTGAACGAGAAATGTCAGAACTTCTTGTAAAATAACGTTATGTCTGAAAATATTGAAGATAGACAAAAAGTAGCACGGCTATTGAGGCTTGTGCGGGTTGGTCAGCTTTGTGTTAGGGAAGCTATGCTTGCTTATCCAAAAGATACAGAGGATGAGAGTCTTGTTGCGGCGTATCATGCTTTAATTCACTATGAAGCTGATGAAGATTTAAGAAATCGTGATGCTTTGTATAAAGAAGAGCAGGATGATTATATTGAATTTTTGTCTTATACCCTTGAAAAAGGGGAATCTTTGCCTCAAAATATTATAGAAAACTATAAAAATTTCTATGAATCTGCTCCTATTCTTCACAAGAATACGGCAGGTGGGTTTTTAAAAAGTTTTTTTAAAATGTTAAATATTGATAGAAGGAGAAAAAAATGAAAAAGTTATTAGCTTTAGGTGTTTTAGCGGTTCTTCTTGCAAGTTTGCCTGTTGTTGCATCTGACAAAAAAAACAAACTCGAGCAATCAGAGGTTAAAGTTGAGCAAACAGAATCCGTAGAAACTGTAAAACCAATAGAAATTCTTCCAACAATGTCTGTTGAAAGTAAGGCTCAAAATAGAATTTGGGTGGGAACTTTTCAACTTGTTTGGAACGAATTGATGGATAATATTATATATGGACCTATTCGTTTTGTTGGAGATACTCCAAAAGTAGTTAAGGAATTAAATAAACAATCTTTCAAAAAATCAAATGTTAGTGAAAATGCTTATTATACAAAATATGGAACAGTTTCCCCAGAATTGAAAAAGGAAATTGAAAAAGGCATAAAAGAAAAGTTTAATGAAACCAGTGATATTTTAGATTCATTCGATTGGGCAAAAGATTCTCAAAAATTATTTGTTTATGCAATGTTGAAAAAAGATTTTAAATTTTTACAAGCGTTTGACAAACTTGCAGAAGCTCCATTTGCAAAAAATTACAATTATAATGCTCAATATTTTGGCATAAACGAATCAAGTAATAAAAAGTTATATAAGAATGTAAGAGTGTTGTTCTATAATAATTCTGAAGATTTTGCTGTTAAATTATTCACAAAAGATAAGGATGAAGTTATTTTGTATAGAACAAATGATGATAAAACATTCTTGAAATATTATTCAGAAATGAAGGAAAAAACTTCAAAATATCATGGAAATAGAAAATTTGTTAAAGATGATGAGTTAATCATTCCAGAAATTAGCTTGTATCAAGAAACAAACTTCCCAGAAGTAGAAGGTCGAGATATTAGAAGAACAAATTTCAGAATTGACCGTTCAATTGAAACAGTAGATTTCAAAATGAATAATGAAGGTGTTAAATTAAAAAGTGAAGCGGCTGTTGCTGTAAGAATGACTTCGCTTCGTCCAGATAATGGTCGTCAATTCTACTTTACTGATAATTTTGTATTGTTCTTAACAGAAAAAGGTCAAAAAACTCCATATTACGCTATGAAGGTAGCTGATGTTGAAACTTTGAACAAAACAGGTAGAAATTAATCTGTTGTAAATAGTCATGCTGAACGTGTTTCAGCCTTTCTATCTGAAACGTTTAGAGAATAAAAAACTTACAATGCCCCTCGTCAATTTTGACGAGGGGCATTGTTTAAAAGAAATTTCCCTCTCCGATGGAGAGGGATTAAGGGAGAGGGTTTAATAATTATTATCTTCAAATTTTTATTTTTTTTATTACCCATTTTTCGCATAAAAATTTTTAAATCTTCGTAAATAATAATATTGAACAAAACGAAAGGAGTTAAAATTATGCACGAAGATGACGATAAAAAAACAATGAAGGAAAAACTTCACGATACAGCGGAAAAAGTTAAGGAAAAAGCTTGCGAACTCAAAGAAGATATAAAAGAAGGTGCTGAAGAGTTAAAAGAAAAGGCACATGAAGCAAAAGAAAAACTAGATGAAAAACTAGCAGAACACAAAGAGAAAAAAGAAGATGAATGATTTCATTCACACTAAAGACCCTATTTAGGGTCTTTATGTTTATTTATGATAAACTGGAATTATGGAAAGAATTGATGATTTACTAAAATCATATATCGAATCAGTTAATACTTCTGATGAAAAACTTTTTAGAGAAATATGGGATCGAGAGGGTTCAATATCGTTTATCCATCCTAGGGGGTATGCTATTGGATTTGATGAGATAGTTGAGCATTTTCGCTTGGGGCGAATGAGTACAAATTTTTCAAATAGGAATTTTAAAATAAAAGACATAATGATAAAATATTATGGTAATACGGCATTTTTAGAATTCCGTTGGGATTTTTTTGCAATGATGAAAGATACAAATGATGAAATTCATACAGAAGGGCGAGAAACTCAATTTATTGTTCTTCGAGATGGTGGTTGGAAGTTCAGTAATATTCATTGTTCCTCAGAGGAATAAGCATTTACCCATTTATTTCTTAATTTTTGTTAAATCTATTTTGGATTCCAATGGTTTGTCTTTGGGTATTACACCGAAGGAGGCTCTTTTTGATGTTCAGCCAGGGACGGAGTTAAATATTAGGAATACTCTTACTTATTAAGGATGTTAAATCTTCCAAATGGGGCTGAGCTATCTATAATGAAGGAACTTTGAAAGCTGAAAATATGTCTTTCTATAATAACAGTTCTATCCGCTAAAAATTTATATATTTTTTTTAACAAAACTTTATCAAAATATTGTTAAAGGTTTCTGTTTATAATAAAATTAATAAACTTGTAGGCTGGAATTTGAGGATATTATGAATAATAAAAAGATTAAATTGATTGCAATTTCTGTTGCGATGGTATTAAGTACGCAAATTGTATTGGCAGAAGATGTAATTACTGATTTTGGCGGATTAAAAGATGCCCTAAAAAATGCAACGGATTCTTCTGTTACTGTAAAATTGGGTGGTGATATATCAGCTGATGATCGTATCCAAATAGGAAAGAATACTCCAACATCTGTTACAATTTTGGGTGAGAATAAAAAATATACAAGTCCTACTCTCGCTTTTGACGTCCAAAAAAATACAGCACTTACATTAAACAACATTACATTGGATACTATTCAACACGGTTCGAGTTGGGGCGGAGCAATGTATAATGAGGGTACGTTAACTCTTGACAATGTAACATTTAATAATAATAAAGCACAAACTAAAAACGCTGTTGGTGGTGGAGCTATGGCTCTTGTTGCGACAAAGGGAAATGCTGTTTCTACGACTATTAAAAATTCTACTTTTACTAAGAATTCTACTGAAACCAGTAATAGTGCTAAGAATAACGGAGGTGCTATATATGTTTATGGATCTTCTGGGCAGGTAGGAGATAATACTTTAAATATAAGTGGTTCTCTTTTTGAATCAAACCATACAAATAAAACTGGTGGAGCTATCGGAGTTAATAATCTAGGACCATCAGATTTTAAAATTGAGATAAAACATACAACTTTTACAGAAAATAAATCTACTGGTTATGGTGGTGCAATTGATGTTACAACTGGTGACACTGGTGGCACTGGTAATGTAACCCTTAATTTGGATCATGCAACTTTTAACGGCAATCAATCTGAATCTGATGGAGGAGCTATTGCTTATGAAAAAGGGAATATAACCAGCAATATAATTAATAGTACATTTACAAATAACACTGCAAATAACGGTGGGGCGATTTATAATGGGATTAAGAACCTAACAATCTCTAATACAACATTTGATGGTAACAAAACTAATGATGGTGGAAAAGGTGGTGCAATTTATAACGCAGGGAATATAAGTTTAAACCAAACAGAATTTAAACAATCTACTGATACGATATATATGGCAAATGACTCTTTCGCTGATTTTAGTGGCACTAATATATTAAATGGAAGTATTAGTAGTGAAAATGCAACTAGCGAAATAAAAAATAAAGGAACTTTAATTTTAAATGCGGATAATTCTGGTTATACAGGAACTTATACTCAAGAATCAGGTCAAACTGATGTCAATGCTTCTTCAACATTCTTTGGAGGTGAAACAACAATTGCGGATGGTGTTTTAAATTGGAATACGTTGAAGAATTACAATAGTACATTGAAAGTAGAAAAAGGTTCATTGAACATCGGAAATGTTAATAAGGCTTCTTTGTCGTTGAATAGCAATAGTTATATTAAAAAAGACTCTTTAGTGAATATTAACTCAAAGGGAGAAATTAAATTAAACGGTGGAAGTATAACTCTTGATAATAATGATATTTGGGCTGGAAATATTTCTATCGGAGATGAAAATACCGTTGGAAGTGGAACTTTGACAATTGATGGTTTGACTTCAAATGGTGGAATTTTTGCTAATGGTGGAACTATAGATATTATTAGTGGAAGATTGACTGCTTCTGCAGGAGATGTGATAAAAGAAGCAACAACAGTAAAAATTAAAGATGATGTATTGTTGGCTGTTCGTGGCGGAGATGTAACATTGGGTGCAAATACTGATTGGGCTTCTAAGGGCGGAGTTCTTCTTACTGATGGAACTTTAACAGTTAAAGATTTTGCATCCTCTAATGGAATATTCCAAGCTAATAGCGGAAAATTAATGCTAGAAAATTCTACATTTACTGTTGGAAAAGATAGTTTTATCAATAGTAGTGTTGAAACAAATATTGATTCAAATTCAAAATTACAAATTACAGATAATGGCTGGGTAACTATTGGAGATAATGATATTTGGAATGGTGAAGTTTCATTAGCTGGGGGTACTTTAAATTATGAAAGGACTAAAAGTACTAATTCTACAATGACTGGCGATTTGATTGCTACAAGCGGAAACTTAAACTTGTTAAAAAATTCTTATATAAACATCAAATCACCAAGTAACATTGCACAAGCTGTTTCTGTTGATATTCAAAAAGGAGCAACTGTTGAAATTAGTAATGGTGCAGAATTTAATCTTGACTCTAATGATAAATGGAATGGTTTGATTAAGAATGAACTCGATGGAATTTTGAAAACTGATAATGTAAATAATTCTGCTTTTGGTGGAATGTTGCAACAAAATAAAGGCGTTTCAATATTTGATAACAACTCAAATATTACTATTGATGGGAAAGATAGTTATATTTTAGGCGGAACGGTTGAAATTAAAAATGGTTCTGCATTAAATATTGGTAGTGGTGTTGCAGATAATCATTTCTTTTTAAGTGATTTGAATATGACAAATAATTCAGCATTAAATGCAATGAACAGTGTATTAAACAAATATCAGATTTCAAATGATATGATTGTTGAAGGCAAGAACAACCTTTCTATCGATATTGATGGACGAAATAAAGTTGGAGATGCTTTTATTATCAATAATTTAACCTCAAATACAAATGGAACATTGAATGTTGCTGATTTTAATTTTATTGGTCTTGCCCCAATAGATAGACAGTTCAAAATTAGAGTATTTGATGCAAATTCAATTAATGATAAGGTTAATTTTACTTCAACAGATAAAGAAATTTTTACTCCAATAGGTTATTATAATCTTCAATCAGCTGGTGGCGGTTGGTACACCTCCAATATGACTCGTTACAATCCTCAAGTATTTAGAGGGCAAGTTGCAACTTTGGCGTCTTTCAACAATCAATTGATGATTGACGATATGTTGTTAAATCACGTGACACTTGATAGCGAAAGATTATTAGCTCAAAGTAAAAATGCTAATATTTATGCCTCAACACTTCCTCAATTTGCACCTTATCAATATAAAAAGGAAGATGGTGGATTGTGGTATAAATCATATGTAAACTTTGAAAACTTGTCCTTAACTCAAGGATTAAAAGTCGGTAATAATTCATATGGTTCATTAGTTGGTGCAGATTTCCCTGTTATCAAATTGAAACATGGTTGGAGATTAATGCCAACAGCTTATATTGGCTATAATGGTGCTCACCAAACATTTAATGGTGTTGGGATGTATCAAAACGGCGGTCAAGGTGGCTTGATGGGAACATTTATGAAAAATGATTTCATTGGTTCTGTTGTTGCTTATGGCGGAGGATATAATAATGAAATGTCTGTTGCTGGGAATACAGATAGAGCAGGGAATTGGTTCGCTGGTACTGCTGCAAAATTAGCTTACAACTTCCATCCAACTAAGCATTTCACTATCCAACCAACAGCATTTATGTCATATAATATTTTCGGTCGTCAAAATTGGGGAACGGATTTTGGTTCTATGAGTATGAATTCTGGATTGTTGAATGGAATTAACGTCGCTCCTGGAATGAACTTTATTTATGCAAAAGAAACGTGGAGTGTATATGCAACATTCCAATATATGTATAACATCAATGAGCAAGTTGGTGGTAGAGCAGGAAATGTTGATTTAGCAAGTGTAAAAATGGAACACGGATATATTCAATATGGCTTAGGTGTAACTAAAACATGGAAAGATAGATTGAACTCGTTCTTCCAAATCGTATTTAGAAATGGTGGTAGAACAGGTGTTGGCTTCCAACTAGGCTTGAACTATACATTTGATTGGTTTAGTCCAAAATCTAACAAAACTCCTAAAGCGAATGCTTCCCAAATTAAAAAAACAACTACTTCAAATAAAAAAACTCAAGAAGTGAAGGAATTTCAACATATTGGCTCTAAAACAGTTTTGAAATCTTTGTCAATGAAGTAGTTGAAAAGTTATGACTGGGAAAGGACTGATTTTACTGTCACCTAAACCCTTCCAACTTTTTAAAATTTTTCAAGAGAAGTAATGTCGAAGAAGGGACTCTGCCTGATTGTAGGCGAGAATGTGAAATTCGAGCCGTACAAGGAAGGTATGCCGAGTAGTCGGCTGAACCGTTAAGTTTTTCTCAACAAGAAAAACTTAAGTGAGAGTTCCAAGAATAAGCTTTTTGCATTAATTAGAAAAATGTCGAAGAAGGGACTCGAACCCTCAATAGCTTTCGCTACACGAACCTGAATCGTGCGTGTCTGCCAATTCCACCACTTCGACATTTGTTTATATTCTCGCAATCGTCATACAGATAAGTATCTCCCACAAAACTCGTTAGGTCTAAAACTTTTTCAATTTTGCATAAGTTGCATCCATGGCTTTTTTGCCTTTTGCACCAAAATCAATAGTGTACATAATACTTTCGCCAATATTCATGACATCTGTAATATGTCCTATACCCATTTGTCCATGGAAAACTCTTTGTCCAACTTCAAAAACATCATCGATTACAGGAGCAGCTTTTCTCTGAATTTCACGTTCTTCTGCTAACTTTCTTTCATTTTGACGTTGAGCTGACATTTTGCGAAGAGCATTAATTGCATCAGAACCAGCTGCACGTCTTGCTTCTTCTTGGCGTTTTTTGTTTATTGCAGACTTGACAACCATTGCTCTATGCGGAGTTCTATTTGAAACAGGTTTTGAATACGATGATTTTGAATATGACGAATTTGAGCCATAACTAGAAGAGGATGAAGAAGATGTAGAGTGAGTTCTTCCTCCACTTGCCAAACCTTTTCTTTGAGGAGCTACAAAATTAGCACCGAACCCAGAAGAAGGTTTAATATAACCATCACTATCTGATTTTGCAGAATTAGCCTTCGCTCTTGACACAGCACTTCTGAATGTTGAGGATGATGAATCTCCTCCACCCATAGATTCTGAAGATTCTATCAAGTTTTGAGGAATTTCTTCAATAAATCGAGAAGGGTTATAATATCTATATTCACCCCACGTTTGACGACGTTTTGCGGATACAAGATATAACTTTTCTTCTGCTCTTGTTATCCCTACATACATCAAACGACGTTCCTCTTCTACCTCAGACGGAACTTGAAGAGTTCTTTGAGAAGGGAAAATTCCTTCATCCATCCCAGCAATAAAAACAACAGGAAATTCCAAACCTTTAGCGGCATGAAGAGTCATCATCGTAATATTATTGGTTTCCTCTTCCATTGAGTCAAGGTCTGATACCAATGCTACTTGTTGCAAAAATTCACCCAAGATATTATCTTCTTCCTCTGGAACAAATTCTTCTGCAACGTTAACAAGTTCTTGCAAGTTGTTTATATCATCTTGAAATTCTGGATCAGTCGCAGCCTTAGCTTGTAATTCTGCTAAATAACCAGATTTTTCAATAACCAAAGTTACAAACTCTTTCAATGTATAAGAGTCTTTTGCTTGTTGGAATTTCAAAATCAAATTTGCAAAATCTTTTAATTTTGATTGAGTTTTAGAATTTAACTCTGATTGTTCACAAATTTTTATTGCTTCATAAAGGCTAATATCTCTTTCATTTGCGAATTTTGTCAAATTTTGCATTGTCGTATCACCAATTCCACGTTTTGGAATATTTATTACACGACGCAAACTCTGAGAATCATTGGTATTATTTATTAATTTTAAATAACACAAAACAGTTTTAACTTCTGCCCTATCATAGAACTTTGTTCCACCGTAAATTCTATATGGCAAACCTGTTGCCATACAAGCTTCTTCTAACGCACGGGATTGATTATTTGTTCTATAAAGAATTGCAAATTTATTATAATTCCCGCCTGCGGTACGTCTTATATTACTCACAATATAATTTGCTTCATCGGCTTCATCATCCGCAATATAATAGCTTAATTTTTCACCTTCACCCTTATTTGAATACAAAACTTTATCCAAACGTTCATCATTATTTTCAATTACAGAATTTGCTGCATTCAGAATATGAGCAGTTGAACGGTAATTTTGTTCCAATTTAATTAGTTTTGTATTTTTATAATCTTTTTGGAAATTCATGATGATAGTAAAATCCGCACCACGCCAAGAATAGATTGATTGGTCAACATCACCTACAACACACAATGAACGAGATTCTGGAATTTCAGATTTCAAGTTAGTATATAGCATATTTACTAATTTATACTGAGCCAAGTTTGTATCTTGGTACTCATCGACCATAATATGTTGAAATCTGTCGTAATATTGCTGACGAACTTCTTCATTTTGTTCTAACAACTTAACCGTCAGCATCAACATATCGTCAAAGTCTATTGCATTATTTGCATTTAGAGTTTTTTCATATTCTTCATAAACAGAAGCTATTTTTTGAGATTTAAAATCTCTCGCAAATGTTGCAAATGTCGTCGCATCTTGCATTTTGTTTTTCGCATTTGAAATTACAGATTTTACTAACTTTGTTTGATAAACCTTATCATCTAAATTTAGCTTTTTGATAGCTCTTGTAATAATTTGATTTGTATCAGAATCATCATAAATCGTAAAATTTTTATCCAAATTTTTGCCAGTTGCAGTGTTGTATTTGTCAATATTTTCTCTCAAAATACGACCACAAATGCCGTGGAATGTACCTACCCACATATATTTAACCGTATCTTCTCCAATAATTTTTCCGATACGTTCTTTCATTTCCTTAGCGGCTTTATTGGTAAATGTAACGGCTAATATATTTCTAGGTCTTACTCCGTTTTGAATCATATAAGCAATACGAGTAGTAAGAACTTTTGTTTTTCCAGAACCTGCTCCTGCTAAAATCAACAAAGGTCCTTTTGTAGTTTTAACAGCTTCAACTTGCTCCTTATTAAGATTTTCTAATAGATTTTGCATGACCCTCTTCCCAAATAAAAAAAAATATGATATAATTAGCATAATCAAAAAACGTAATTAATGCAATTAGAAGGTAAATGAAAAAATGACAGAAAGTGATAAGGAAATTATTTTAAATTCAAGCGATGCTGGAGACGATATTCAAAAATCAATAGTTGTGCCTATTGATGAAGACATGGATACTGTTAAATCAGATGCTCCAAACACAGTGGATGAATTGGCAATGGAATTAGCTACAATCAAACAATCAGCTAAAAAGATTGCTATCATCGGAAGCCGTAATCTTCCTATCACTCATCAGCAAATGATTGAAACTCTTGCAACAGCTCTTGTTATGCAAGGAAATACAATTATTACTTCTGGTGGTTCTTCTGGTACAAACGCTGCTGCTATTCGTGGTGCAATGAAAGCTAACCCAGATAAACTTAGCGTTGTTTTACCTCAAACTATCGGTCAACAACCTAGCGATGTTCAAGACCAATTAATTGGTGTTCCTAACATCATTGAACACGCTGATAGAGCAATGATGACTCTTGCTGATGCCTCTAGAATTTGTAACCGTGAGATTATTGATGAATGTAATCAATTGATTTGTTTCTTATCTCACACAAGTAAAACCCTTCATAATGCTGTTCAATACGCAGAAGAAGGCCACAAAGTTATTACAGTATTCTACTTAGACTAATAAAGGTATCTCTTTTATGAGTAGCGATAGATTGAAAAAATTAACGGGCAAAAATCCTCGTGATTTTGAACCTGTGGCTTTTGATGTTATAAATAAGCCAGATATTGAACTATTTAAAGAATTAGTTGATAACGATGATTTTTTATTTGATTTTGTTAAACAAAATGTCGCAAAACGACTTGTTAAAAATTGTAATGAAAAAAATTATCAAAACCTAATTGAATTTTTGGGCTATTATTCTCCATCATATGAAGAATTTATTGTTTCTACACTTGCAAACTTTGCAGATGAAGATTTAACAGATAAAATGCTTGAAATATTTAAAAACGGAACAGAAGATGAAAAAACATACTGTGCAAAGTTTTTCTCATACATTCAAGATCCACTTGCTTTAGAATTCTTGAGAGCAAATGCTTTTAGCGAAAATAGCTGTTTAGGAGCAAACTGTGCTTCTACCCTCGCTCTTTTGAAAGATGAAGAAATATTCAATGTTGCCTTAGAAAAATTAAAATCCAACGACGAATTTGAAAAACTTGATGGAGTAAAATTCCTTGTATCTTACGGAGATAAAAAAGCAACAGAAGAAATAATTAAAGCAATGAAAACATCTGCTATGCCAGAAAATATTGCAGGAGAAATCCCTTATTTGTCAAATTTATTTGAATTACTAAAAACCAATAAAACAGATGGATTAATAGTTTTAAACCAAATAATAAACGGATTAGGTGAAATCTTAGGACTAGGACAAGTATTTGATTTTCAGCTATATGAAATACTTGAAATGCTATTGTCTGAAGCTCCAACATCTGAATCAGCAGTTGTTTTGCTTAACGCAAAAGAAAAGTTTGAAACGTTAACAGAAAATGATGAATACCTATTCGATGAAACGAAAGAAGTGAAGCAAGAGATATTTGAAATTAAAAAACTTTTGAGTAAAGTAAAAGCTTCTCAAATAATTGAAGAAGAAATTTCAGAAAACAGCCCTTTTGTGTTTACGGCAATTGATTTAACAACTTCAACTGACAAAATAAGGAATTTACTATTTAATGCAACAAACCAAACGCTTGTACTGAAAGCAATTGAAGCATTAAAAGAGAGAAATAATTTAACCCAAAACGACAAAATTTCTGCATTAAAACTCGTTACAGATAGTAATATCAAGAACATAATTAACGCAATATAGGAGAAGAACAAATGAAATACATTTTCAAAAAAGAATCTATTGAAATTCCTGATGGTTTTAGAAGCCTTACAGACGAAGAAATTGCTAAAGATTTTAAGGCTCTTGATATGGACAAAAGCTATTTTATATCTAAAAATGAGTGGATGTTAAGCTTTATCAAACTTCTTGGCGAGGACATTGAGGCTCTTAATAAAGAAGGTCTAGATTCTATTATGGATAAAATCCAAGATTTATCAAATGAATTTGATAAATACGACCTTGACCATAACAAATATATCGATTTCGATGAATATAAGAATTTTATCACTCAGAATTTGTTTATTTCTGAATAAGAACTAACATAGCTCAAAATGATTAAATAATAGCGGACATTCTGAGAAAAATGAAGAATCTCAAGTTTTTGCGTTTAGCTCCCCACAAGGAGGGGAACACAATATTACAAAATATTAAAACAAATTATAAATCGCTAAAAAGCAACGAGAGTGTGCTACATTATATAATAAAGAAAGTATAATATAGATTTCTGAGTCAATTTCTATGCTACAAAATCCTTATATAAGTATATAGGGGAAATAAATCATAGGAGAAAAAAATGACACTAGAAATGGGAAGTACTACTACTCATCCAACAACTATAATTAAAAAGGTTTTACCTGAAAAAGAACATGGACTTAAACGAGGAGGTTTAAATCAATATAGACTAATTAATCCTAATCTTAAAAAACTAAAAAAGACTCCACCTATCTTCACTAGACCAGATGTTTTTGAAAGACCACATCAAACAAAAGGGATTTTAGGCAAGTTTTTTGATTTTGCTAAAGGATTTATAAAAAGAATTAAATAGAAATTTAAAATAAAAAAGCGGAGGTTGGAAATCCAACCTCCGCTTTTTATCTATTAATATTTTAATTAGTCAAAAACGTAACTAATAATAGATGCTTCTCTAGCTTTTTTAATTGCTTTTGCAATCATTCTTTGGTGAGCTGCACAGTTACCAGTAATTCTTCTAGGAATGATTTTACCAGCTTCTGTTAAATATCTTTTTAATTTAGCAGCATCTTTGTAATCAATTGATGTTACTTTATCAGCACATAGACTACAATTTTTACGTTTTTTCTTATCGTCTTGTCTTGCCATTTGTTTTAATTTGCCTTTCTAGCCTTATATTATTACTACATTATTTATTTCAATCGATGATGTTTCCTAGAACGGAACTTCTTCATCATCTAACAAAACATCCGCATTAGCTTCAGGAGATGATTCCATTTCTCCAAATGTTAAAATATCACCATCTTGATTAGCAGAATTTGAAGGAGCTTGAGATGCACCACCCATCAATTCGATAGTTGAAGCTTCAATCTCAAAAACTTTCTTATCTGTACCGTCATCCATTTTGCTAACACCACATTGCAATCTTCCTTCAACCAAAACTTTTTGATTTTTTGAAAGACCAGCAACGACAGATTCTAGAGCTTGTCTTTTTGAGATAACTCTAATCAATGTTTCATCTTGAGTTCCAATATTCAAAACAAATGATGAAACAGCAACGTTATTTGCTGTAAAACCTGTTTTTGGTGCTTTATAAACTATACCTGTAACTACTGCTTTTGCTAATGTCATTTTTTGTTATTCCTTTACATTCAAAATTCCAAACACTTCGTTCGGAATGACACGTCTGACTAAACTGAAGCCTTTTCAGAAACTTCTAAGAACATAGTTCTCAAAATATTGTCATTCAATCTTAATTGTCTTTTGAATTCTGCAACTTTATCAGCAGGTAAAGCTAAAACTGTTGTAGAGAAATAACCATCTCTGAAATTTTGAATTTCATAAGCTAATTTTTTTCTACCTACTTTATCAGTTGATTCTACTGAACCACCAAAATCAGAAACAACAGAACCGATTTTTTCGATTAGTTTATCAACTTCTTCTACATCTAAATTTGGCTTGAAGATTGCCATTAATTCGTATTTTCTCATGTAATTTATCTCCTTTTACTATTTTTCATACTGAATATATCCTAATAGTATCATAAAAACATAAAATTTTACAATATATAGTCAGCCGTAAAGCTATAATTAGCAGGACCGATTAAGAAAATATCCGCATTCGGATTATCTTTAGAACCGCTCCACTCAACATTTACAGCTCCTCCAAGCAAGTTAACTTTGACAGTGTTTTCTGTTAAGTTATTTAAAACACCAGCTACAACACTTGCACAAGCTCCTGTTCCACAAGCTAAAGTTATTCCGCAACCTCTTTCAAAAACTCTCATTTCTATCTCTTTTTCAGAAATAACTTTAACAAATTCAGTGTTCGTTTTTTCAGGGAAAAATGGATGAACTTCCATATCTGGACCATATGTTTTTGCCATACAAAGAGTGTCCTCATCAGTAAAAATTACACAATGTGGATTTCCCATTGAAACAGGGGTAATATGAAATTCTTTATCTTTCACATGGACAATCTTTTCCCCTTTGAACGGAATTTTTGATTCTTCCAATATAGGAGTTCCCATATTCACTTTAACATTGCCATCGTCTAAAATTTGAGGTTTTATAACTCCAGCAAGAGTTTTTACACTAAAAGATTTTGATGAAACAAGTTTTTTATCGTAAACATACTTTGCAAAACATCTCATCCCATTTCCACACATCTGAGCTGTTGAACCATCAGAATTATAAAAATACCACGCAATATCAGTTTCGCCATTTGGCTTTGTATCTGGAATAATCATTCCGTCTGCACCAACACCAAAATTTCTATCGCATATTTTTTTTGCAAGCTCAGACATTGTTAAGCCAGATTTTTCAAACTCTGAATAATCTAGCACAACAAAATCATTTCCACAGCCTTGCATTTTTGTTATTTTAATTGTTTTCATATAAATTACCTCTCTTTTGGGCAAATTATACAATAACAACAAAGTAAGTGCAATCTATGCCTTCAAAGTCATTGGTTGATAAACATGTTGTTCTGGCTGTTTTAGAGGTTTATCCCAGTATTTATAAGCTTTTTCAGCTAACTTTTGACCAATTGTAGATGAACCAATTGAACCACCAATAAATATCAAACCTTTAATTACAGGTTTCCATTTATTTGATACTGGAAGCTTTTCAATAATTGGATTCAAATTCTTTTTCATCCAACCTTCACCTAAAAACATACCTGCAATACAACCTGCCTCAGAGAATAGCGTTTTCTTTCGCTCTTCTTTCTTTGCAGTAAGAACGTTATAGCCACTTGAAACAACAATCAAAGGATTAATGTTATTACTAACAAATTTTACGCCTTTTGAAATTCCCTTAAATACTGAATCACTTTCTGCGACTTTTTTAACAACATTAACGCCTCTTTTAAGAAATGAATTATATTCCGCTCCTGCTTTTATGGCATTAACAGTTTGACCTACGGCAACGGGTAATCTGCCTAAGTCGCCAGAGGTTGTTTTATCGACATTTCTTATTGCAAATCCAACTGTTGCTACATCACTAAATGACATAAAACGCGTTAACCTTTCACACTACTATACCTTACATTTATATAAAGTATTTTTAGAATGTGAAATTGCACAAGAGGGAAATATCTTTACATTTGTTAAAAAAATTATGAATTGCAGACAGCAGAAGCAATCTGAGAGGCTGAAATTTTTAAACAACTTAATTTTTCACAAGTTGTTTGACGTCTTGCCCACAAACATGGTTTTAACTCACAATTATCATTTGCCATTATCGGAACAACATTGTCACTTTTAGGAATCAAAGCTTCAACATCAGTAGGTCCAAAAATAACATACGTTTTAGTATGTAACGCAACCGCCACATGTAAAGGAGCAGAATCTGAACATAAAAATTTCTCGGCAGAAGAAATCAATTCAGCCAAATCTCTTAAATTCTTCGTTGTACCATACAAATTTTCAAAATTTTGGGTACGAACATTCTGCATAATTGTTTCTATACACTCTTTATCATCAGGGCCACCGACAAGTCGAACTTTTTTACCCTCTGCAACTAACAGATCTATGACTTTTGCCCATACTTCTGGCGTAATTGTTTTTATACAACCTTTTTGAACACTCAATTTGCTAACTCCAGGGTGAATCAATACAGAATTAGCTATTTTTTCCTTTGGCTGAACATTTATTTCTGGAAGTTCAGTATTAAAATCAGTTATATTTCTAATTAAGTCATGATACATTTTACAGGCATATTGTTTTTTGTTCAATCGCATTGCATGAGTTAATAAAATTTTGCTTAAAAATCCTGTATCATAGCCACAACGAACTTTTATTCCTGTTAAGAAAAGAAGAATACTTATAAGTTTATTCCCTCCAGATGACAATACCAAATCATAATGACCAGCCCAAGCAGCCCTCAACAATTTAAACATCTCGAGGTACTTATTCTTTCCTTTTACATCAATTAAAATTAAATTATCAATAACATCAGTTAAATCTTTAACGCCCTTGCTACGAGGTTCAAGAGCTAATGTAATTTCTGAATTTGGATATTGTTTCTTTAGCGAAATCAAAGTAGGCAAGAAAAATATTTCATCACCGATTCCACCAAAATTTATTGCTAATATTTTCTTCTTTTCGTCCATGATTTTATTATACTTCAAAAATTTTCAAAGCTCTTGATAAAATTCCTAAACAATATGAAATACAAATACCATAATTTGTTATTGGAACATTATTTTCCGACGCCAACAAAATTCGGGATAGAACTTCCCGCCTATTAGTCATACACGCTCCGCAATGAATAATCAATTTATATTTTGAAATATCTGGGAAATCGTGACCTGCAATATTATCAATAATTAAGTTTTTGCCTGTTTTTTTACGCAACAAATTTGGAATTTTAACACGCCCAATATCATCTTCAATTGCATGATGAGTACAGCTTTCTAATATCAAAACTCTATCACCGTCTTGCAATTTTTCGATAGACTTAGCACCTTGTGAAAAAGTATTTAAATCACCTTTTAAACGAGCAAAAAGGATAGAAAAAGAAGTTAGAGGAATATTCTCAGGAACAATTTCCGATACATTTTTGAAAGCTTGAGAATCTGTAACAACCAAACTTGGAGCAATTTTTAAATTATCGATAGCAGATTTAAGCTCTGATTCTTTCACAACAACACTTACACAATTATTATCAAGTAAATCACGTAAAGTTTGAACTTGTGGCAAAATTATTCGACCCTTTGGAGCTTCCTTATCAATAGGAATAACAAGGATAACCGTACTTCCTTGAGGTATTAAATCCCCAACAATTTTTGGAGAATTTACAAAATCCTCTGGCAACAATTTAACCAATAATTCCTTAATCTTGAAAACAATCAAATCATCTGTTTTTACAGAAGATAGTAAAATATATTTTGTATAATTCTTCAAATCCTCAATAATAGAATCAGAAGGATATTTTTCATCCGTTTTATTTATAAAAATCATAAAAGGAATTTTTAATTCATTAAATTTTTCAATCAAATTTCTCTCATAATCATCAATTCCATTATAATCACAAACAACAATTGCTACATCAGTTCTATTTATAATTTTCATTGTTTTTTCAATACGTTCAGAAGATAATGCGGTAGAATCATTTATCCCCGCAGTATCCAGAAAATTTACAGGTCCAATCGGTAAAAGTTCCATTGATTTTTCAACAACATCAGTCGTAGTGCCTGCAATATTTGAAACTATTGAAACATCTTGATTTGTTATTCTATTAAGTAAAGAAGATTTTCCGACATTTGTTTTCCCGAAAATTCCAATATGTAAACGCATTGATTTTAATGTTTTCATAAAAATAACAACCTCCAGATACTAAAAAAGACCAGCCTTATTAAAGACTGGTCTTTAAAGCTTTTTCAGATTAACCTCTGATTCCTAACTTTTTAATCAATTCTCTGTATTCATCAAGGTTTTGAGATTTAACATAAGCTAATAATCTCTTTCTTTTACCTACCATCATCAAAAGACCTCTTTTTGTAGCAAAATCTTTTTTGTTAGATTTTAGGTGTTCTGTTAATTCGCTGATTTTTTGAGTCATCATTGCGATTTGAACTGCAGCAGAACCAGTATCTTTTTCGTTCTTACCGTAAGCCTTAACAATTTCAGATTTGTTTTTTAAATTAATTGACATTTTAGTTATTCCTTTTCTTGTTGAGTGATTATTGGCGTAAGCACTCTACAAGGGTAATAATAATATGTAGAAGAAAAAAAATCAAGTCTTTGTATCAGATTTTGAACCATTATTATAAATAAGCATTATGAATGAATTTGAAACGGACATTTTGTACAATGAGCTTTCGGATGAAGAACAAGATTATCCTCTAAGTCATACATTCTTGCAATTCTTGTATCAAGAGGAGCTCCACAACGAGGGCATTTCAAACCTCCAGCACCATTCAATATTAATTGTTTCAAACTTTCAATAATCTCTGGAGAAACAATATCACTCGCAATATCTTTTTCTAATTTTTTAATCTCTGACGGTTCACATTTTAAGACTTTTGCAAGAGCTTGACGCACCGTTACAGGTAAAAACAACTCTTTTCCTGCCTCTACCTCTTCAACATCCTCCAGCGGAATGTTTGCAGCAATAGCCAAGCCTTTTTGTGTTAAACCTAATTCGTTTCTTTTATTTTGAATAAATCTTGCTAATGTTTGCATGGCAAAATAATAGCATAAATATAGAATACTTTTTATTGAAATAAGTTAAATTTTAGAATTATTAAGAAATGTAACAATGAAATATTTAACGTAAACTCAATAGAATTAAGCATTCCCACTTTTGTATATATATTTTATACAAATAAAAAGGCAATTCTTGAAAAGAAAAATTGTTTATATAAGTACGGGGAACGAAAAATAAAGAAACGGGGAAAATTATGTTGCACGCTACTAATAATACATTTGCGAACATTCCATATTATGGTTGCTTACCAATGATGCAAACTAATTTCGGTGGAGATTTACAATTATGTACAATTGAACCATACGCTGGTTACAATATTGGTTATAATCTTAACCCTGTAGCTCAACAAACTTGGGGCGGAAGCATTTTCAATCCAGGTCAAGCAGCAACATGCTATGCAGCTAACCCATTTAGTAATGGTGGAGGTTCATCTACTCCTGTTTCTTCAGGAATTCCCACACCAGGAACTCAAGGATTCAATGATGCAGTTCGTCGAGGAGCCGCTCAAATAGTTGGAAATACATTAAACGCTATGACAAGCCAAAACTTGAACCGTTGTTTAGCTAACATTCAACAAGCAAAAACAGCTTTAGAAGCTCAATTGACTAATACAAATATCACTGATGAGCAAAAGAAACAAGTTAACGATATGTTAGATAAAGTTAAGGCTCAAGAAGAAGAATTGAAAAAAATCGCAGAATCTTCTGATCTTGACCCAAAAACAGCATACGAAAAAGTTGGAGAACAAGAAAAAGCTTTAAGACAAATTTTAGTTGACACATCTAAATTGATTAAAGATATTAACGCTCCAGCTTCTTCATCAACAGGAGAAACAACTACAACTTCTACTGGCGAAACAACTACTGCTGGTGAAACTACAACAACAGCAACATCAGGAACTGCTGCTACTCATTCAGCAACAACTCCAGAAGGTGCTTCAACAGATGAAACAACATCAACTGACGAATCATCTCCAGAAATAGAAAATCCTGCAAATGATGTGAATGTATTTAGTTGGGTTCAAAAGTTCTATGATGCAACATACGGTGGTTGGTCAACTGATAATGACACATTCAACGCTGTATGTGATCAAATCAACAAAGATACAGTAATGCCATTGATGATTTCTTGGAATGCCAATAAATCTAAAGAAAAAGGTGAATCATTTATGGATGCTTTCTTATGGGATGCTGACAGATCACAAAAAATAAAATATGGAAAACAAATTTCATTAGCTTTACGCCAAAAAGCAATGGAATTAGGTATTGCTCAAGACCCAGCTCTTCAAGAAGCATTTGCAAAAATAGATAACGAATTGAACTCCAAATGCATGGTATTTAATTACAAGGCAGGTCCAGCTTTCAACAAAGCAATTGAAATCATTGCAAAGAAAATGGGCGGCGAGTATGCAAAATATGCAACACCTAATAAATAAGCATGATAAAAATATCATAATCGCATAAAAATCTCTTTATTCCTCAATATGAGAAATGTGAATAAATATCCTAAAGGTTAGTAAAGTAGTGTAGAAATCGTGTCCTGCAAAATTTGCAGGACTTTTTTTTGATTATTTGCAAAATAAAACCAGCCCTCAAATGAGAGAGCTGATTTTATTCTATAAAAATACTTAATGTAAAAATCTTAAGTATATATAAGCGGTTGAAATAAGTAATGATATTGCAACAACTCCAACTCCATATTTCAAAAATCTCATAAATGAAATAGGATGTCCTGATTTTGCAGCATTTTCAGACACAATAACGTTTGCAGCAGCACCAATTATTGTCATATTTCCACCAAGACAAGCACCCAAAGACAACGCCCACCACAAAGGATAAGCATAAGTTGCACCCATAGTCTTTTCAATTTCAACAAGCATAGGGGCCATTGTCGCTGTATATGGAATATTATCAATAATTCCAGAAATTACGCCAGAAGCCCAAAGAATTATCATTGAAGTTGCAGCCTGAGAACCTTGTGTAACTTTCAAAATCCACTCTGCCATTAGTTTTATACCGCCAGAAGCTTCTAAGCCTCCAATAATTATAAATAAACCAATAAAGAAAAATATTGTGTTCCACTCAACATCTTGCAATATTTCATTAGGCTTTTCAAAAATCAACAAGATACTTGCACCTAACATAGCAACTACACAAGTTTCAATATGAGTGACATCGTGCAACATAAATCCTAAAATCACAAATGCCAAAATTAGGGTTGAACGAATCATCAAAGCTTTATCTGTAATGGTATGAGAATTATCGATTTTCGCAACTTCATCCATCTTATCTTGCGATGCGTGAAGTTTCTTTCTGAAAATAAATGCCAAAATCGTAAGAACAACACACATAATAACCAAAATTACGGGAGTTAACTCTTTTATAAAATCAATGAAAGACAACCCTCCAGCACTACCAATAATAATGTTTGGCGGATCCCCAATTAATGTTGCAGTTCCCCCGATATTAGATGAAAAAATTTCAGTTAATAAAAATGGAATAGGGTCAATATCAAGCTTTTTAGCAATTGCAAAAGTAATTGGCATAATCAAAATTACAGTTGTAACGTTATCCAGAAAAGCACTTGTGACAGCAGTAAACACACCTAAAGCACAAAGAACCTTTACTGGATGACCTTTTGTAAATTTTAAAAGCTCATTTGCAATCCAATTAAAAACACCGCTTCTTGTCGTAATGGACACAATTACCATCATTGAAACAAGTAAAAAGATTACATTAAAATCAATAAAATTGATAAAATAATGAGGATTTATACCATCCCCCAACGCTTTTGTTTGGCTAACCAACCCCAACACAATAGTTAAAGCTCCACCAAGCAATGCAATTGTAACTTTTGGAATTCTCTCTAGTGCAATAAAAATATACGCAAGAATCAACAAACTTGCAGAAACTAAAACACTATGAGAAGAAATAAAAGAGCTTATCATGCACTACCTCCCCGTCTAATCGCTAATATAAGCCTTTTGAGAAAATAAATTTCTTCACAACTATTTTAGCATTATACGCTAATAATGCAACAATATTTTTGTTTATACATATAATTTATGTGCAAATCGCATTCTCTCATAATGAGCAGAGCTAAGTTTACACTTAGAGATGAAAACAAACACAAAACAAAAAAGACGAATATATTCTATTCGTCTTTTTGTTTTTGAATTTTTTATAAAATTATTAACCTTCAACAGCCATGTGTTTTGGTTGACCTTTCTTTTCTTCCCAGAAGTCAACTAACATTGAACAGAAGAAAATACTAGAATAAGTACCAACAACTACACCAATCATCATTGCTAGAACGAAATCTTTAGTTGTAACACCACCAAAGAAGTACAATGCTGCTAGAGTAATGAATGCTGTTAATGAAGTGTTTACACTTCTTGTTAACGTTTGGTTAACAGAAGCATCAACGATTTCTCCAAATGTCATTTTCTTACCATAATATCTTAAGTTCTCTCTGATACGGTCGAAAGTTACGATTGTATCGTTGATAGAGAAACCAATCAATGTCAGAATTGCGGTTAAGAACAACCCGTCAATTTGCACGTTACAGAAAATACCAAGGATTGAGAACACACCCATTACGAATAATACGTCGTGTACCAAACCTAGAATTGCGGCAATTGCGTATTCTAACTTAAATCTAAATGAGATATAAACAATCATACCAACAATTGCTAATAACAATGCAATGATAGACATTTTGAATAATTCATTTCCAAGAGTTGGGCCAACTGATGAAACTTGAACAAGTTCTGCATTTTTGTATTCTTTTTTGATTGTTGTTGAGATTTGGTTAGATAAGTCAGAACCTTCATCAATGAATTTTGTTCTGATAGAAATAATAGATTTAATATTATTATTTTCTGCTGTTGGGTTAACATTTAATACTTGTAGGTATGTGTTTGTAACCCCAATATTATCAAGGTCTTCTCTTGTTTTTGCAAGGTCATCACTTGAAACTGCTTCTGGAACACCATATTGAAGAATTGTTCCACCTGTATAATCAATACCAACCTTCATTGGAGAGTGAGTTGGGTATGTAATCATTGAATATATCATTGCTATAATTCCTGGAATTAATAGCAACGCAGAGAGACACATCCATAGTACTCTGTATTTAACTACGTGTACTCCATTTTTCTTGAAATTAAACATTTTATATTTACCTCATACTTTCTTAGTCTAAAATACCAAAACGAGCTTTTTCACGTTTTGTTTCTGTAACTTCATAACCCTTACCGATTTCATTTTTAGATAAACCGAACAATGCAGGGTATTTTAATTCTCCAGTACCGAAGATTAAGTGCATGAAGTTTTTAGTAACTGTAATTGCTGTAAACATTGAAACAAGAACACCTATTGCAAGTGTTAAAGCAAAACCTTTAACAACGCTTGTACCTAAGAAATACAAGATTACACAGGTAAGGATTGTTGTCATATTTGAATCGAAGATACTTGTAAATGCTCTGTCAAAACCAGTGTTAATTGCCGTGAACAAGTTTCTTCCAGCTTTCAATTCTTCTTTTGTTCTTTCAAAAATCAAGATGTTAGCATCAACTGCCATACCTACTGATAGGATGAAACCAGCGATACCAGCAAGGGTTAATGTTACAGGGATAGCCTTGAATAATGCAAACAAGATTAATCCATAAACAATAAGAGCAATGTCAGCAATCGCTCCAGGAAGTCTGTAAGCATATATCATAAATAGCATTACAAATCCAATACCGATGATAGCTGCGAATTTTGATTTTTCAATACTGTCAGAACCAAGAGTAGGTCCAACAGTGTTTTCTTGAATGATTTCAGAAGGAACTGGTAAAGCACCTGCATTCAACAAGTTAACCATTTTTTGAGCTTCTTCGTATTGGAATCCGCTGCTACCTCCAGAGATTTCAGCTCTGCCACCAAAGATTGCTTCTCTAATTACTGGTGCTGAGATTTCTTCATTATCAAAGTAGATTGCCATTTGTTGACCAACTAATTGTTGAGTTAATTCAGCGAACTTGTTAGCTCCTGATGCGTTAAATTCAAGAGAAACTGTCCATTGACCTGATTGGTCTGTTCCGATAGATGCGGATTTAAGATCTTCACCTGTCAAACCAGTTGGTTCCCACATCATTAATCCTTTTGAATCTCTTTTTGGTTGATGATTTGCATCAAATACAGGTTTTTTGAATTCCAATTGTGCTGTTTTACCTAAATAAGCTTCTGCTTCTTTCAAATCTGTAACGTTTGGGATTTCAACTAAAAGTCTTTTATCTCCAACTTGAGCAACACTTGTTTCAGAAACACCGAGTTTATTTACACGGCTTTCTATTGCTACTTGAAGTCTGCTCATAACGTCAGGAGTAATAGTTCTTACTGTATCTGTTGTTCTAGCTTCAAGTAAAATTCTTGAACCGCCAACAAGATCAAGTCCTAGTTTTGTTGGCTTTTTGTAAATCGTAAATATTGATGCAATTACGATGGCTACAATCACCCAAAACATAATAAGTTTGTTTTTCAATTTCTTTTCCTCTTTATATCTACAACTATATTTTATATTTGATTATAAATTCAAATAACGAAAAAGGAATTAGTCCTCCTCGCCTAATTCTTTTTTAACATTGTCAAGAACTTTGAACAATGAAAGTTTTTCTTCTTCTGTAAGAGTTACGTGTGGAAGTCTTACATATTCATTAATAATTCCTTTGTAAGCCAATGCTGCTTTAGCTGGAGTTGGGTTTGGAGCTGAGAATAAAGCTCTAAATACAGGATAAAGCTTTTTGTGCATATTTCTAGCTGCAACGACATCTCCTGTTTTGTAATTTCTAATCATAGATTTCATTTCTGAACCAAATAAATGAGAAGTAACAGAAATTACTCCGTGAGCTCCAATAGATAGCATTGGAAGTGTAAGGCTATCATCTCCAGAATAGATTGCAAAATCATCTGGACATAACATTTTTAATTCAGTAATTTTATCCATATCAGGGAAACTTTGTTTGATACCTACAATATTTTTGAATTGATTAGCCAAATATGCAACTGTTTTTGGTTCTATATTCACCCCAGTTCTTGATGGAATGTTATATATGATGATTGGAAGATTTGTTGAATTTGCAATAGTAGAAAAATGTTCAATCATTCCTCTTTGGTTTGGTTTGTTGTAATAAGGTACAACTGAAAGTATTGCGTCAACTTCTTCTTTTTGAGCGAATTTTGAGTATTCAACCGCAGATGCTGTTGAATTAGAGCCTGCACCTAATATGATTTTTGCCTTGTTTGCTACTGCTCTTTTTACAGTACTTACAAGTTCAATTTCTTCTTCGTTTGTTAATGTAGGAGATTCCCCTGTTGTTCCTGCAACAAGGATTGCATCACTACCGTTATCAATAAGATATTTTGCAAGTTTTTCAACTTTGTCATAATCAATTGCACCTGATTTTTCCATAGGTGTAACCATTGCGGTAATAATTTCTCCACAGTCGTATCTTAAAGCCATGTTCATTCCCTCTTTCTAAGTCTGTATATCCCTTACTCGTAATTATATTACAAAATCAAATATTATGCCTAATTATTAAGAATATTGAATTTTCAAAACCCTTATCAACGTTTGAAATTTGTATGTCCTATTCACTTTTCTTATTTTGTGCTAGAATTTTTAGTATGAATTGGAAGAACATTCAAAAGAAAAAACGTACTTATATAGCTGTAATCTTAGTTTTAGTTGGAATTCTGGCATGGGCATTTATTACTGCTGGAGTAATTACTCATGACTTCAATAGAAAACAAGTCCAAGCTCAAGGTGATGAACAAGAAGCCGTTGTTCAAGGGATAATTTTGACCGAAACAAAAGAAGAACAGAAATACTGGGAAATTTACGGTGATACTGGTAAATGGGACAGTGCTAATGGTGTTGCTCAGCTCAATGGAGTTATAGGTAACTTCTATAAAGATAATGAAGTTTCAATGAGTTTTGAATCTTCAAAAGGCACTTATAATTCTAAAGAGGGTGATATAACTCTTTATTCAGATACATTTATTGCTTTGAAAGATGGAATTACTTTAAAGGCAGATAAATTACATTGGCTCAATTCGCATTCTCCGATTGTTGCCGAAGGTCACATAAAAATTCAAAAGGGTAGGGAATTGTTATCTACCGCAGATAAAATTATAATCAATCCAGATTATAGTAGTTTTAAAATCGTTGGTCACACCGTATCTAAAGTTTATGAGGATAAAAAGTAGTATGAAAAAGATATTTGCAATATTAGTATCATCTTTGTTGTTGACAGGGCTTGCAGTTCAAGCGTCTGATTTGATTATTGAATCAAAAAATCAATCATACAATGAAGCTGATAATAAAATTAAATTCAACGGGAATGTAAAGGTTACTGTTGACGATTTAAAAGTTGTTGGTGATAGTGCAGATGTAAATATTACAAAGGATCAAAAACTCGATACTGCTACTTTTTATGAAAAACCTTATGCTTTTGAAGTAAAGAAAAACAAAAAAAGAGAAGTTAAAGCAAATATCTTAAAAGTATCTCTAATTACGAAGATAATTAGAGCTGAAGGTGACACTCAATCAATAGTGTTTGAGGGTAAAAAACCGATTGTTGTTATTAACTCTGACACTCAAGAATATGATACAAAAACTGGGGTAATGACTGCAACTGGTTCGGTTACAATGTTCTATAAAGAAATTGAAACGTATTCAAATTCTGCACAAATTACCACTGATAAAAATGGCGATTTGAAACGTCTTGTTTTGACAGGTAATGCAAGGGTAAAACAAGAAAACAATGAATCTTTTGCTGATAGATTTGTTTATGAAGCAGCTTCTGGTAATTTGACAGCTTATGGTCATACAACGTCAAATGCGATAATGGATGATGGTTCAAAACTTGTATTAAAATCTGCTTACCAAGAATATAATCAAAAGCGTTCAATTTTTAATGCTAGTGGAAATGTAAGGATTTGGTACCAAGATTATTATGCCGCTGGTCCAAAAGTTACATTATATTCAACAGCAGGTTCTTCAAAACCAAATGAAGCTTATTTTACTGGACGTTCAAGTATTACACAAGGCGTGAGAACAATTTTTGCTGATAGAATTAAAATGACAATGAAGCCTAAGAGCTTTGATGCTCAAGGTAATACTAGAACTGTAATTAAAAATATTGGTTCTGGTTCAGATGATAATATGACATTAGGGTTATAGAGATTATGAAAGAAAAATTAGATAAAGCTATTGAATGTTTCAAGAAAAAAGATTGGAATGGTGCTATTGATTTGTTTACTTCTATTTTGGAAGTAGAACCAAGCAATGCAGAAATTTATAACAATTTAGGACTTTGCTATGCAAATTTAGGTGATGATGAAAAAGCTGAGAAAAATTACCTAAAGTGTATAGAGTTAAATCCTAAGATTCCTCAATGTTATATCAATTTGGTAGATATTTATTACAAACAACATAGATTAGGTGAAGGTATAAATATTTTGTCTTATGCAATCGATATGTTGCCTGAAGATTTAATTTTCAGACACTATTTGGCAAGATTTTATATTGAAGATGCAAAAAGAGATTTGGCGGTGGATGAGCTTGAATTTATACTTGATCAACAACCTGAAAACTTTGATGCATATTATGATTTGGCAAGAGTCTATTTTGACTTAGGTAATTATGACTCTGCGATTGAAAATTTAGAAAATGTTCTTGAGTTTAAACAAGATAATGAATGGATTTATTACTATCTTGCTGAAGCTTATCAAGCAAATGATGAGATTGATAAAGCTATTTCAAACTTTTTAAAGGCAATTGCGACAAATAATAAGTTTCCTATCCCTTATAAAAAAGTTGCAATATTATTTATGGCAAGAGGGGATTATGAAGATGCTGTTGAATATTTGGAAGACTATATGAATTTTGATATTCCAGAAGAAGAAAAAACAAAAGTTAATGCTTTGATAGCTTCTATAAAAAAGAAAATAGGGGCAAATGAAGAATAAGTATTGGATTGCGTTTTCTTCAATAGAACAAATAGACAGTAAATTTATCCAAAGATTATTTAATTACTTTGGTAATATTGAGCTTGCATTCAACGCTGATTTAAACGAATTAAAAAATATTGAAGGTTTGAGTGTTAGAAAAGCTGAAAATTTTCTAAAGTATCGTGATAAAGTCGATATAGATAGAACTTATACAAATGTGGAAACTCGTGGGGTAAACTTTTTAACTCTTGAGGATGAAAATTATCCAAAAATGTTGAAAAATATTGAAAATCCTCCAGCTGTTTTGTATTACAAGGGCAAATTATTTGAGTGTAATTTAGAAAAAACTCTTGCGGTTGTTGGTTCAAGGAAAGCTAGTACTTATGCAAGGGATAACTTAAAGAAAATAATTTCTGGACTTGGCAATACTGATATTTGTGTTGTTTCTGGTTTGGCTTCTGGAATAGATACGGTTGCTCATACCGCAGCAATTGAAAATAATTTAAAAACAATAGGTGTAATTGCTAGTGGGTTTGATTATATTTATCCGACGAGCAATAAAACTTTATACCAAAATATTGAAAATGGTTATGGTGCTGTGGTGAGTGAATATTACCCAACATTTGAGCCAATGAAATTCAGATTCCCTCAACGTAATAGAATTGTGTCAGGGCTTTCTTATGGAACTCTTGTTGCAGAAGCATCATTAAGAAGTGGGGCATTGATTACTGCAAATTTAACTCTAGAACAGGGAAGGGAATTGATGTGTATTCCTGGAGAGATTTCTAACCCAAATACTGAAGGAATTTATAAACTCCTCAAAAATGGTGCAACAATTGTTACTGAGAGTGAAGATATTTTGAATGCTTTGAATTGGGAAATAAAAAGAGAAAATCCTCAACAACAATTAACACTACCTATGTTGACTCCAGATGAAGAAAAGATTTTTGACAATCTTCAAATTGAAGAAAAGGGAGTAGATGAATTGTTAGCTTTGACGGGGTTGAAGTTGGATGATTTGCTTATGAACTTGACAACAATGGAGCTTAAGGGGATAATAAAACAGTATAATGGGGATAGATATAAGAAGGTTTAATAAATAATATAGGGTATTGGTAATAAATGGCAACGGCAAGTAAGAAGAAAGAAAAAGCGTTAGTAATAGTCGAATCACCAGCAAAATCAAAAACTATCAAGAAAATTTTGGGTGATGGTTATACAATTGAAGCGAGTATGGGGCATATTAGAAATTTGCCAACAAAAGACCCTGCAACTCAAAATTTAGGTTTTGATGTTGAAAATCATTTTATTCCTAAATTTGAAATTATTCCAGGAAAACAAAAAGTCGTAACCAAATTAAATGATTTGGCGAAGAAAATGGATAAAATATATCTCGCAGCCGACCCCGACCGTGAGGGAGAAGCTATTGCATGGCATGTTCGCCAAGTTTTGAAAGTGCCTGATGACAAGATTTATAGAGTTGTTTTTAACGAAATTACGCCAAAAGCCGTAAAACATTCTATTGAAAATCCACGTTCTATTGATATGGAAATGGTTCAAGCACAACAAACTCGTCAAATTCTTGATAAACTTGTAGGTTTCAAATTGAGTCCTGTTTTGTGGAAGCAAATTGGAAATCGAAATTTATCAGCTGGTAGAGTTCAGTCTGTTGCTCTTAGAATGGTTTGTGAAAGAGAAGAAGAAATTGAAGCATTTGTTCCTCAAGAGTATTGGACTATTCATACCCTAATGGATAAAGAAGGAAAGCAGTTTGAAGCTGAGTTATCTAAAATTAAGGGTAAAGCTGTTGAAAAAACTATTAAAACAAAAGAAGATGCAGATAAAATTGTTGAATTTTTAACAAATCCATCAACCAATTTTACGGTAGAAAAAGTTACAAAGAAAACAACTAAAAGGAAACCAACTGCTCCGTTTATTACTTCTACAATGCAACGTGCCGCAAGTACGAAATATGGATTTGGAGCATCTCGTACAATGCAAATTGCTCAAAAGCTTTATGAAGGGGTAGAAATTGATGGAGCTCCTGTCGGTCTTATTACATATATGAGAACTGATAGTGTTCGTGTTTCTGATGATGCTAGAGATATGGCTCATGATTTTATTCTTCAAAATTATGGAGAAAAATATTACCCAGAAAAAGCGAATGTCTATGTTAAAGGTAAACAAAATGTACAAGATGCTCACGAAGCAATAAGACCTTCTTATCCAGATAAAACTCCAGAAAGTATCAAACAATATTTGGATAATGATCAATACAAATTGTATAAGCTTATTTGGGAGAAATTTATGTCATCTCAAATGGCTCCTGCTGAAGTTGCAAACAAAACTATTGAAATTAATTCTGGCGATTATACGTTGAAAGCTGGAACAAGTAAAATTATGTTTGACGGCTTTTTAAAGCTCTACAATGACACAGAAGACGATGGAAATGATGGGAATAATGAATCTGCGGATGCAAAAATTCCTGATTTGGAAAAAGGTGATTTAGTTGCTTGCCAAAAAGTTAATCCAAAACAACACTTTACTCAACCACCTCCAAGATATAATGAAGCTTCATTAATCAAGGCTTTGGAGGATAAAGGTATTGGTCGTCCATCTACTTATGCTACTATTATTACGGTTATTCAAACTCGAAAATACGTAGAAAAAAATCAAAGTAAGGCTCTTTATCCTACGCTTTTGGGTAAAACTGTTTGCAAACAGTTAGTTTCTCAATTCCCTAACATTATGGATTATCAATTCACTGCTGGCATGGAAGAAAAGTTGGATAAAATTGCGGAAAAACAAGCTATTTGGAATGTCGTGTTAGAAGATTTTTACAAACCTTTTATCGAAAATGTTAATTCTGTGATGAAAACAGCACAGAAAGTTAATATTGAAACAAAAATTAAGTGTCCAAACTGCGGAAAGCCAATGCTATTAAGAACGAGTAAAACAGGCTCTCAATTCTTGGGTTGTTCTGGTTATCCTGATTGTAAGACGACAATGTCTTTGAATGTAATGCAGGAGATGGAAGAAGAGCAATCTGGCGAAGTTGCGGATAAACCAAAAGAAGTTTGTGAAGAAAAATGTGAAAAATGTGGTTCTGATATGGTATTCAAACTTGGACCATATGGCAAATATATGGAATGCACAAATCCAGAGTGTAAACATCGTAAACCTTATAGAAAATCAACTGGTGTAACTTGTCCAAAATGTGGGAAAGGTACGATTGTTGAACGAAAATCAAAACGAGGAACGGTATTCTACGGTTGTGATAAATATCCAGATTGTGACTTTGTTCTTTGGAATGAGCCAACTGGTGAAAAATGCCCAACTTGTAGAAGTCTTTTGGTCAAAAAAGTTCTTAAAAAAGGTGATGTTATTGCTTGTTCAAATATGAAATGCGGTTATAAAAAAGAACCAGAACAAGTGCAAGAATAACGAAGGAGCTTGATTTATGGCTGTAAGTAAAGAGTTGTTGGCAAGATACAAGGAAATGAAGGCTAAGGGTCTAAATATTACCCTAACTGAATTAAAAAAACAAATGGAAGAAGAGGAAAATATGACTTCTTCTCCTATTGAGCAAGCTTCAAACGAATCCGCTCAAGCTTTTGAATCAAATCCTACTCAATCTGAGAATACTTGGACTACGACTTATTCAAATAATAATTATTCTGAAACAGTCGAACAGCAAACTCATCCATCTTACGAACAGCCTGTTCAGCCATCTTACGAACAACCCGTTCAACCATCTTACGAACAACACGTTCAGCCATCTTACGAACAACACGTTCAACCTTCTTATAGCCAACAAACATATGGTCAGTCGTCTTATGGAGTGGTTGAACCTTCAAATTCTTGGGATGACCAGCCTTCTTCTTCATCTTTTTCAAGTTCTTCTGTTCAAGAACCAGAAATCCCGCAGAATGATTTAGAAAAAACTTCTCCTGAAGCATATTCATCTCAATCTTTTTCAAATAGTTTTGATGTTTCAGTAAATAGTTCGTTTTTTAGACCGAACGTGGTAAATGAACAAGTTCCAGCTTTCTCTCAGTCTGAGACAAATCAAACTTATGAGGCTGATGCCGTGAATGCTCCAACTAGAAAGTATGCTTTGATTGGTTATCCTTTGGGACATTCTTTATCTAGTTTTATTCACGAGGCTGGGTTTAAAAGTTTAGGTTTGAAGGCAAGTTATGAAATTTTAGAGACTCCTCCAGAAACACTTGTAGATAGGGTTAAATTTTTCAAATATCAAGGTTATAGAGGCTTTAATGTCACAATTCCTTTGAAGTTACCAATAACTATGTTTTTGGATTCAGTTGATGCTTCTGCTGATATAGTGAATGCAGTAAATACAGTTGTTATTGACCCTCAAACCAGAGAAATGAGAGGTTACAATACCGATGTTTTTGGGTTTAGAAATGCAATTCCCGAAGATGTGACATTGTGTGGTAAGGTCGCGGGTGTTTTAGGTACTGGTGGAGCTGCTCGTGCTGCAATAACTGCTCTTGCACAAGCTCAAATGAAGGAAATAAAGCTTTTCACTCGAAATGTTCCAAATAGTTTAGAATTAGTGAATTATTTGCGTAAAACATTCCCGAATGTTGAGTTTAATACTTATCAAATTGAAAGAATTCGTGATTTGTCAGATATTGATTTACTTGTAAATACAACTCCGATTGGAATGCTTGGTCGTGCGGCTGATTTTACTCCTGTTGAAGAAAATGAGCTAAGAACTTTGAAACAAGGAGCGGTTGTATATGATGTTATTTACAACCCTAAAAAGACTATTCTGCTCAAACTTGCTCAAAAATATGGATACAGAACAATCAATGGAGTTGATATGTTCATTCACCAAGCTCTTGCCGCAGAACAAATCTGGACAGGCAGAACTCCTGATTTTAAGGATATGAAAATTGCTGCCTTAGAAAATTTATAGGCATAACATTCCCAAAAACATATCGGCAAGCAACTTTACCATCGAAAAGTTTGTGACTTTTAAGAGTTTTTGTTCTCTCGGGTGTGAGTCTTAACCGATTGTTCTAATATATCATATTTTTCAATATCTGTAAATTAGGTTATCTTACTTAACCCAAGTGGCTTAGTTTGAGATAAAAAAAGAGCCTCATATTGAGGCTCAAAATATTTATAGATTTGAAATTAAATTAGTATCTTTCTAAGTATTTATCAAGTTCCCATTGAGAAACATATGTTCTGAATGAATCCCATTCTTTTTTCTTCGCAGTCATAAATTCTGAGAAGATGTGATCACCCAACGCCGCTCTTGCAACAAGTGATTTATCCATTTGTTCTAGAGCTTCATACAAGCTTCCTGGAAGAGAATCAATTCTTTGTTTTTTACGTTCTTTTGTTGTTAATTTGTAGATATTGCTTTCAACAGGAGCTGGTGGATCAATTTTGTTTCTGATACCATCTAGAGCTGCTTCTAAGATTGCAGCAAATGCCAAATATGGGTTGCAAGATGGGTCTGGAGATCTCAATTCTACACGAGTTGAAATTCCACGTTTTGCAGGAACTCGAACTAATGCACTTCTGTTTGCTAAAGACCAAGCCAAGTAAACAGGTGCTTCGTATCCTGGAACAAGTCGTTTGTAGCTGTTTACAACAGGGTTAGTAATTGCAGTAATGCTTTTTACGTGTTTCAAAATACCCCCAACTGCGTATTTTGCAGTTTCAGAAAGTTGATATTCAGCTTTTTCATCAAAGAATGCGTTTTTGCCATCTTTAAATAATGATATGTTACAGTGCATACCAGAACCATTTATTCCGAAGATTGGTTTTGGCATAAATGTTGCGTGTAGGTGGTGTTGAGCTGCAACTGCTTTAACTGCAACTCTGAAAGTTGTAACGTTATCAGCTGCTGTCAAAATATCGGCGTATCTAAAATCGATTTCGTGTTGACCATCAGCTACTTCGTGGTGAGAAGCTTCAATGTCAAAACCCATTTCTTGTAATGTTAAAACAATATCAGATCTAACATCTTCGCCTAAGTCTTCAGGTCCAACATCATAATATCCAGCACTATCTTGAGTGTCTGTTGTTACGTTACCTTCTTTATCTTTAGAGAATAAGAAAAATTCTGCTTCTGGACCTACGTTCATTGAAAATCCCATTTTTTCAGCAGTTTCCATTACTCTTTTTAAGTTACATCTTGGACAACCTTCAAATGGTGTGCCGTCAGCGTTATAAATGTCACAAATCAATCTTGCTGCGTTAATACCTTCTTTATTTCTCCAAGGCAAGATTTGAAAACTATTGATGTCTGGGTGGAAGAACATATCAGATGTTTCAATACTTCTGAAACCTTTAATAGAAGAACCATCTAACATAATTTCGTTATTTAAAACTTTGTCAATTTGTTGTGATGGAACAGACATATTTTTAACTTGTCCATTGATATCAACGAATTGAAGTTTGATAAATCTGATGTTGTATTCTTTAATAAGAGATTTAATTTCGTCTTTGGTAAATTGTTTACCATCTAATCTCATGTGTTTGAAATCTGTCATAATACCTCTTTTCTGTCTTTCAAATCTATTCTTATTTAAATAAAGATTACTTTACAAGAATAAAAAATTTTTCTGATTTGGTCAAGTTTTTCGGTGTAAAGATTATGTAAAGAGGTTTTTAGAGTAAAACAATTTGGAAAATTTTTATTGATTATTTTTCTAATAATTAAATGTTTATTTGATTTTTTGTATAAAAAAAGAACCGAATTATTTACTGTTACTAATTCAAGGTCCTTTTTTATAAAATCTGGAATGTAAAATATCTTTACATTTATTTCTTTTCGATAATTTTATTGTTTTCATCAACAATAATGATTGTTGGTTTGAAGTTTTCTAATTCTTTTTCTTCAAATTGGCCGTAAGTTACGATGATAACTTTATCTCCTGGTTGAACTTTTCTTGCGGCTGCTCCGTTTAAGCAAATTTGACCAGAATCAGCTTTTCCTTTAATTACGTAAGTTTGGAATCTTTCGCCATTGTTAACATCAAGGATTTCAACTTTTTGCCATTCTCTAATATTTGCAGCTTTTAAAAGTGTTTCATCAATAGTAATTGAGCCAACATAGTTAAGGTTTGCATCTGTAACTGTTGCTCTATGTATTTTTGAGTATAAAAATTCTAATTGCATTTCCATTTTCCTCTGGGTTTTAATAATTTCATCCAGATTTATTATATAACAAATATAAAAAGAGTTACAAAAATGAATATACAAAAATATAGAAGCACTTGATTCCTCAAGGGCTTCTATAAAAGTTTCCCAAATCTTTCGCCTTTTTCCTTACCGCAGATTAACTCAACAATGACTCTAACAAGTTAGCATTTTGCAACGCTCCTGTTGATTCTTTGATTTTTTGTTTGTAAATGTAAGTCCTTAGTGCCTCTCTAATTAATTCACTTCTTGAACGATTTTCTCCATCTGCAACTTGGTCAATTCTGTTCAAAAATTCCTCAGGCATTGAAATTAATACTCTCGCCATATATTCTCCTTTTTTCTCATGTGGTTTTCTAATCGCTTACATATATATAAAGGATTTTGTATATAAAAAAGTGCTATTTTTGTATTGAGGAATTATATATAAATTTGAAAACAGTTGATTTTATTGACTTGTAGCATGATAATTCAATTTAATATTTCTTAATATTTGTGATTTCAGAAGTAAAATCCATGCCAAAACCATGCTTATTTATCGGATTGCGTTTTAGCCATTCTTATTTCATGCTATAATTTTCACATGGAAAAAGATAAAAAACTTGGAATATTTAATTTTGGTGCTGCTTTTCTTGGATTTATTTGGTCTTTCAAGAATAATTGCCAAGTAGAATACTTTACAATGTTTGCTCTATTAGCGGTCGCTATTCCTCTTTTTCTGTATGTTGCGGGTTTCTTTTTGATAATTATTTTTGGACCGAGTGAGAATTTAGGAAGTTTTGTGATTGCAATGATGTGGGGTTATTACGCTTGGAAACTTTTCCTTGTTGGGTTACTTGTTTTCTCTATATTTGTAGGATTTAGAGCAAATAAATGGGTTCTAAAAAATGCAACTAAAAGAAATGAAGATATAGAATTGGTAGTTGAAAGAAATAATAAATGGAATAAAATTGCGATATTAGTTTTTTTAATTGTTTTTTCTATTTACTTAGGTATAAGTAGGTTTTTATCTTTAAAGGCTGCCAAAAAGCAACAACAAGCAAATATTGTGAAAAATGAACTAAAGCAACAAAATTGTCAAATTCTAATGGATACTTATAGGGAAGTTTATAGTAAGTATGGTAATGGTTTTAGTAACGAGGATTTTATTACTGTTTTAATTACAAATCCATCAGTATTAGTACCTGCCAATAGTAATGACTTTTTCCCTGAAATTCATGCAATAATAAATCATATTGGGTCAAATTTTAAAATACGTAAGTTGGGAGAATGCGACATAAATGAGCAAAATTGTTATATATATGTAAATAATTCTGCTTGTCAATTTTACTTTGATTCAAAGGGCAAAATCGAGTTGTCGCAAGGTACAAAAGAAAATTATAAAAATTTAAAATAGAATAAAACTTTTTAATGAGCAATTATCGCAACACATGTCAAAAGCATGAAAATTGTTGAAATGTTTCTTGCAAAGAAAAACCTTAAGTAAAATGGGGCATTAGAAGTTGTTTTGACCTTATCCCAGTTTTCTAGAGGTTGATGCCAAAACTGAACTTTGGGTAAACTCTTTGGGTTTTGGATATATTGTTTTAGCATGTTATACAAATCGATAACAAGTGGAATTGTAATATAGTTTAGCAGGTATAAATAATTTCCTGTTTTATAAATGTAAAATCCCAATAAAATATAACTAAATCCATAGAAAAATAATATTAATTTTAATGCGTTATCTTTATTTTTAAATTTTGTGCAAAGGGTTGTTTTATTTGCATTTTTATCTCCGTCATAGTCCATAAGCATATGAGAATATAAAATGGTGTTTACAAACATTACACAAATCATGGATAGTATAAATGCATCTAGGGAGAAGTTTTTGGTCATAACATAAAAAACTCCTTCAAACATCAATGGCCCATATGCAATGGTTACTGCTATTTCGCCTAACCCCCTACTTGATAAATGCGGATAGCTTAGAGCAATAAAAAGAGCGATAATTGCAAGCCAAAAGACTGCTGGACCTGATAAGAAAAATAATATTCCTCCACAAAATGCAGCAATGGATAGAAAGATTAAAATAACGTTGTGTAAATCTTTCGTTGTAGCTTCTCCTGAACGGATGTATGCACATTTGCAATCTCTACCTGCTGTTATAAATCTGTTTTCTTTTTGCAAATCTTTATAATCAATATAATCATCAATAAGGTTTGTTGCAAGGTGAACGAGGCTTATTCCAAAGAGTGAAATAATTCCTGCTAAAATATTTCCGCCCTGTTTTAGAGCGAAAACAAATATTACAAGCCAGCTAAGCAGTGTTATTGGTGCAGAATAAAGCCTTGCTGCTTTTAGCCAAAATATAGTTTTTTGAAATAATTTTTTTAACATTATTAACCTTGATTAAGGATGTTTTTTATTGCAATTACAGCTTCGTAACTCCCACCGGCTTCCAGAATTTCTTCTGCTGATAGTCCAAACATTGTGATGAGGTTTTTGGCATCATTTATATTTTTTGTTTCAAGGTGCTTAACTGTTTCAGAAATAGCATCAGCACGGCTAATTCTTGGTATTTGGTCATTGATACCTTTTCTGAATATCCTAGCTTTTGATTTCCCCATTAAACTACCCCTTTTTCAAAGGCTAATAGAGCTGCCCCAATCATTCCTGAATAGTTTCCCGCAGAGCCTTTAACTACTCTTGTAGGTGTGGTTACGATTTCTTTATTTACATTTTGCTCGATTTTTTCGGTTTCGACAAACTGAGCCATAGAACCTGATAATACAACACAATCTGGGTCAAAAATGTTTGCTAATCCAATAATTCCGTTGGTTATATCCTCTTCCCATCTATGATAAACTTCTAACATTTTTGAATCACCTGCATTGACTCCATCTATAACGTCATAGGTTGTTACTTCTGGGTTATTCAGCATTTCTTGAGCTGTAATTCTTAACCCTGTTCCAGATGTATAGATTTCAAAACAATCCCAAGAGCCACAAGTGCATTTTCTTCTTTTGTCTGAATACATTTTAAAATGAACTTCGCCAGCTGCACCATTTTTCCCTTTTAGTAGTTGATTGTTTACTATGAAACCTCCACCAACACCTGTTCCTAAAGTCAACATAATACTGTTTGCACAATTTTTAGATGAGCCAATTTCGTGTTCAGCCCAAGCTGCACAATTTGCATCGTTTTCAACAAAAACAGGCTTTGTTGAAAGTTCTCTAAATGGCATATTTGGATACCCTTTTGCAATATTGCCAGTCGAACCAATTATTTGTGTATTTTCGTTATTTACCGCTCCACAAGTTGAAAAAGCGATAACGTCAACATCCTTTTCGTGTTTTTTGATTATTTCTGTGAATACTTGCTTGATTTCTTCATAGGTTTTCGGAGTTGAGTGTTTTTCTATTTCACTAATAATTTCTCCGTTTTCGTTGATTATTGCATTATAAATTTTTGTTCCGCCAACATCTAATGCAAGTGCTTTTTTCATTACAAACTCCTCTATTACCCTAAAAATATAATTATTTTGTTTTTCTGAATACGAATCTTTTAGTTATAAGTTGTGGTCTAGTAATTGCAGATCCAATAACAACACAATGAGCTCCAAGTTCAAAGGCTTTATCAACTTGTTCTGGTTCCCAAATTCTTCCTTCTAATACAACTGGTAAATTTGTTTGTTCTACAAGTTGCTTTAAAAGTTCAAAATCAGGTTCATTCGCTGGAGAATTTGCTGATTCTAAAGTGTATCCAGCAAGAGTTGTTGATAAAATATCTGCTCCAGCTTCTTTTGCTTTTAACCCGTCTTCAAGTGTTGCAATATCTGCCATTGCAAGTCTTTTGTTTATATGAATGTATTTTATTAAATCTGTTAACTTCTCTCTATTAGGGCGTTTTCTTTGAGTTCCGTCTGTTGCAATAATATCAGCCCCTGCGTTAACAAGTTCAATAACTTCTTTGATTGTCGGTGTGATGTAAACAATTTCTTTCCAATTTTGTGGAATAACATTTGGTTTTGTTAATCCAATGACAGGAATATTGAAAAGTTTTTTCGCATTTTTTACATCTCTTGCTCCTGCAACTCTTAATGCTCCTGCTCCGCCTGTAACAACAGATTTCATCATTGCGTTGATACATTCTTCTTGGTACAACGGTTCTGATGGCATTGCTTGAACTGAAACGACAACTGTTCCCTTAATTTTATTTAAAATATCATTCATATATTGATTATATCTTAAAAAATGGAACATGTGAATAGGGTGGATTAAACTTCCTAAATACCCCTAAAAAAAAGAAAAACGACTGTTTGACGAGTCGTTGGAAAATCAATAGGAAAAAGGGAAAGGAAATTTATTAAAACTTTTAATTTATTTTGTGTATTTGACATTACGCATTGAAAGTCTTGAAAGAAGATTCAACGTTCTTAGAAATAACTTTTTTAACAGCTTCCATTTCAGTTGAAATTGCATTTTCTTCAGTATCAAGTTGTTTCAAATTCAATTCTAAACTCTTATCTTGTTGTTGAATAATTTCTAGTTTAGAGTTAATTTCTTGAATTTTTTGGTCATATTGGTTTTGTTCATAACGGTATTTGTTCATAGCATCGTTATAAGCATCTTCGTCCGTAGAAGTGTTAGTCGTTAAAGTGTAAGTAGTAGCTATTTCGTTGTTGTTTTCGTCGTATTTAATGTTGCCATTTTCATCAGTTTGACAAATAGTGATAGAAATATATCTACCAGAAGAATCTTTTTCAACTCTACCAGTTTGATTTAAAACTTCTTTAGTTTTTGTAGTAGAACCAATAGAATAGCAGTTGATAGTACTAGTCGCATAGTTGTCAGAATTGTATTT
>DAAY01000003.1 GCA_002103105.1 Candidatus Gastranaerophilales bacterium HUM_1 | reverse complement strand
TATTTAGGGCTAACTAAATAATCAGCTCGACTTCGTTTTACTAGCTTTCGCTATCATTTTGTCTTGTGAATCATTTTCGAAATTAACAAGTTTATTTTGCTTGCAATATTTTCATATTGCTCACACTCGTTTTCAGCTATTCTATTTTCAATGTCCGATTTATTTCTTGACTCCAACGCTTTGCAATCTCATAGATTGCTTTGCTATCGGGTTTCTCTCCCGAACTCTGTCGGTTTCCTTATCTTACCATCTAAACTTTTAATGTCAAGTGATAATTTTTATCTTTTTCTTTAACTTTATAAAACTTTCGTTTGTTAGAAAAAATCTAAGTATCTGGTTTTAAAAATTTCTGAAGTGCAACTCATTCGCTGCACATTTGATATAGTACATCTAAAAAATTTTGATTTCAACCCCTTTGTTTTATTAATTTAATATTTCGTTACAATGACGGAAATATATTGCACATTAAGGGTTTTAACCTATATTGATTATTGAAGGGTAAAATTAATTTTTATCTTCTGGATATTTTTTAGAATATTTACTTCCATAATATACCCATTCTCCACCTTGAAGTTGACTATGTGGTTGAGATGAATATGTACCATTTTCATTTTTAATAATATCATCCGTTTGATAAGTTGGAAGCCCTGGTTTATTCAATTGAGCACCAATTTGTTCAGGTGTTTTCCCTTCTTTTTCACTCAATTTATCCATAACTTCTTGTGCCGTACAACGAATTTCTTGGGATTGAGAATACAATGTATCATATTCTGTTTTTAATTCATCTAAAGTTTTTTCTGATTCTGAAATTTGTTTTTCGTTTTCTTGAATCGTTTCTTTATTTTTATCAATATTATCTTCTATATCTTGTTTTTCGTCTTTTACTTCGGTTTCTTTATCTTTTGCTTCATCCAATGCTTCTTTAGCAGTATCTTCATCGGCTTTTGCAGTATCATATTCTTCTTGAAGAGAATCAACTTCTTGTTCTGCTTTGTCAAGTTTTTCCTGTGCCTTAGCCAAATCTTCATTTGCTTTATCTAATTTTTCTTGAGCCTTGCTTTGTTTTGCCTTTAAGGCATCAATCTTAGATTGAATAGCAGATTTTTCCTCTTCAGAACAAGACCCCAATTGAGATTCTAAATCTGAAATTTGTCCAGTTATGCCATCAAGCTCGCTTTGAGCAGAATCTACAGCAGATTGAGCGGTATCAACACCTTTTTGAGCATTATCTCGCTCTGCTTTTTTAGAGTTCAATTTACCTTCAATACTCTTCGTTTTATTTTGAGCTTTACTATATTCGGAACTTTTTTCTTTAACTTGTTTACCAGCTTCGCCTAATTCTTTTTCTTTTGCGGACAAATCTGATTCAAGTTGAGACGTCTCGGATTTCAAATCATCATTTTGAGTTTTTAATTCAGAAGTATCACCAAGTTCTTTTTGTTTAGCAACATTTTCTTTTAACTTCGCATCCCAATCATTAACCATGCCATCCAAAGTTTTCAAATTATCCATTGAAACTTCTTTTGACAAGTTTAATGAGCCAGTAGAATTTGTAGCTCCAGTTGAACTTGTTGAAGAACTAGATGTTGTTTTTGGAGTAGCAGTTGTTGATTTAGCAGCTTTAGTAGAACCAACACCTAAAGATGAAAGAACCGAGTTCAATTTCGCTCCCCAACCACCAGACGTTGATTGTGTAGCCATATTAGGCTGTACCTGTTGAATAATGACAACCTGCTGAGCAGAAGATTGAGGTTGGGCATTGTGAGGTGCTTGTACCCCTTGTCCATTATTCTCTGTATCCCGACGTTTTATCTGGTTGTTTTTAATAAACAAGTCATTACGAACTTGAAATGCCATCTCTGACTCCTTAAGATTTATTAGCTCTCATATTAATAAAGGCTTATTTTTATTAGGAATTTCAGAAATTGGAATTTCCGTAACATTCTGTAATAATATTTACCTACAAAAAGAAGAGCACTTAGTTAAAAATTAACTAAGTGCTCTATTTTCATCTATTTTACAAGTTATTTAATATTTGAGAATGTCCAAGCATCAAAAGTTGGAGCTTCTTTAATATTCATTTCTTGTTTTTTACCACCAGAGCATTCATCATCATGAGCAATTGGTTTATACAATCTGTTGTAGTATTCAATTACCATTCTGTCAGAATTGAAGTAAGCTTCAGATGTTCTGATAGCTTGACGCATCAATCTAGCCCATTCTGGTTTGTTATCATAGTATGTTGGAATAATTTGATCTTCAATAATGCTCATCAAGCACTTGTGATCTTTCCAATGTCTTTCTTCCCATGACATTTCATCATCTATTTCTGGATACTCAATAGCATAACCATTGATACCTGAGAATGTACCTTCAACAGTCCAACCATCATAAATAGATAAGTGGATTGCACCATTAGCGTTAGCTGACATGCCTGAAGTTCCAGAAGCCTCAAATGGTCTTAGTGGAGTATTCAACCATACATCAGTACCACGTTTCAACATGCCTGACAATTGAAGTTCGTATCCAGGAAGAACAACTACATTTTTCAATGAGTGAGATCTATTCAACAATTTGTTAAACATTTCTTTACCCATAACATCATCTGGGTGGAATTTTCCAGCGAAAATGATTTGAACTTTATTTTCATCTAACAACTTGCCAATTCTATCTTTATCCATCAAGATTAACCAAGCACGTTTGTAGTCTGCAAATCTTCTTGCCCAAGTAATTGTTAAAACATCTGGGTCAAATCTCTTACCTGCAACGTTAGCAATATATTTAAATAATTCAGATTTCATTTCACGTTTTACAGCTAATAATTTTTCTGGATCATTTTGAGCATCTTTAACTCTCTTATCTTGCCAATATTGAAGATTTACAGCGTTAGTGATTGCTCTAATTGGGCATCTTCCATCAACCCATTCCCACATTTTGTTTGCAACTAAACCGTGTAATTGAGAAACAGCATTTGCGATTCTAGACATTCTCAAAGCAGCAACTGTCAATGAGAAGTTTTCTCCACCTAAATTAACTGCTGTGTCACGGCTTGCACCAGCAAAGAATCCACCTTCAAGTAATCTATCAACCCAGTGAACTTCATTACCAGCAGCAACTGGTGTGTGAGTTGTAAATACTGTGCGTTTTTTAACTTCTTCCAAATCCCCATTGTATTGTCTTAACAATTCAAATGCAGCAGGAAGAGCATGACCTTCGTTCATATGGATAACATCAAAATTGTATCCAACTTGTTGCAAGATTCTTACACCAGCAATACCAAGAATTGTTTCTTGAGCGATACGGATTTTTTCATTTCCATCATACAATTTGTATGAAATGCTCTTAGCCCAATCACTGTTTCCTTCGATATCAGTTGTTAACAAATATACAGGACAAGTTCCAAATAATTCTGGTTCTACTTTATAAGCCTTAACTTTAACTTTTTCACCAAAACATTCAACTTCAGTTTGAACATTAATATCAGTTAAGAAATCATAATATTTTCTAATATAAGCAACTTCAACATTGCCAGAATGATCAATTCTTTGATCATAATAACCGTATGACCATAACATAGTAACCCCGACCATCGGCATTTGTAAATAACCTGCTGAAAGCATATGAGATCCAGCTAAGAAACCTAAACCACCTGAATAAGTGCTTAAAGATTGATCCATAGCTATTTCCATTGAAAAATATGCTACGTTTGGTAATGACATAATTTTACCTCTCTTCTGTTTTAATATAACTTCTATACACCAAATTTTTCATGTGCACATACATTGTGCCTTGACATTGTAACATACAAAATAGAAATTGAATACCCCCTTTGTTAATATATACTAAAACCCCTATCAATAGAGAATTTGAGCGAGTAAAATATCTTTACAAAATACTAAAAAGAGGTGTTAAAAACACCTCTTAAGTATTAATTATAATGAATCATGTTTTTTACCTTTAGTATCTATATACGATCCATCCTCATACATAGTTCTTATGTCATTTCTTGCAACAAATTGTTTTTTTGCTCTATCCCAGACGAAATGTTGTTTGGTCGCTTTATTATAATATACCCCTTTTTTAGAACCCCAAGTTTTGGATAAACCTAGTTTATTTGCAGCTGATTCTACATTTTGGGATTTATTAGAAGAAGATGCCAGCAACTGTAACGAAAGAATATGTCCTTCTTTATCTCTTATTTCTTTACGTTTAAAATTTCCTTCCAAAGGAATTCTATAAGTTTGATTCCCTTCCTTATCAACATAAGTTAAATTTGGAACAACTTCAAACTTCCCAGATTCTGAATTATACTTCATGTGTTTTTTAGTTTTTTCATCATAGAAGAAATCTGGAGAATATGTCTTTCTATATCCGGAATCTTCGGCCTTTTTAGCTATATCTTTAGCAGAAGCTCCTGCACCTTGGGGATCATCTGAACCTTTAACTCTATCAGATACATCCTTTTTATTTATATATTTATCAACCCAAAGATCAATTTGTTCTTGAGAGTTATCCTTATTTTCTAGTTTTCCTTCAAGTTTAACTTGAGCTCCAACCAATAAATACTCAACACCACTCTTATTGCGTTTTACCGCTCCTGGGTTATTCTTTTCAAAGTTTTCCTTTTCGGTTTTAATTTGTTCCTCAGTTGGTTCTTCGACACCTTTTGCTTTCAGCGAACGTTTGATTATATCTGTATAATCTTCATCCATTTGAACTGTATAAGAATGAGTTCCAGAAGAATCATCTGAATCTGTATCAGTGTCAGTATCGGTATCAGTTTTATCAGAATCTTCAGCTTTTAAGGCATCTTCAACAGAAATTTTATCCTTATCATCAATATCTGAAGCCTCAGCCATCACATGAGAGAAAAATCCCTCAACATCAGCCACTTTTATTTCTGTTCCGCCAGCATTTTGCTTATTCAATTCTTTTGTAATGGCTTCTAATTCTTTTTGAGAAATGTCTTTATTCTTGTCAGTATCCGCCTTTTTCAAATTTGAAAAGAAAGTAGCAAGTTCTTTTGAATCTAATTTTGCATCCTTTTTATTTTTATCTAAGGCATCAAAAATTAAATCAAACGCTTTGTTTTTCTTAATAGTATCATCTTTTTCAAGAGCTTTCTTTGGCACTTTAGAAAGATCATAAGATGAACCATTGATTTTGTAGTCTTCACTCATGCAATCATCCTCACTTTATTTTAAGCACATCTATTTAGTTTTATATACCGTATATATATAAAGTATTTACAGCTTAAAAAATTGCTCTACAAAAAAACTCTTATCCTAAAAATCAAGTAGGATAAGAGTTTAATCGTGTTTACAATTGTTAATAATTATTATTTATTAACTTTATCTAATATTTTTTCTAACGCAATTTTTACATGTGCATAATTCAATCCGCCTTGCATATAAGCTACATATGGTGCTCTCATTGGCCCATCCGCAGAAAGTTCAATCGTAGAACCTTCAACAAATGTTCCTCCAGCCATAATAACTTGATCTTCATATCCTGGAATATACTCAGGAATAGGAGTAACATAGCCATTTACAGGGGATAAAGACTGAATTGTACGACAAAAATGTTCCAATGGTTCTGGAGAGCCAAAAGTGATATTTTGGATAATATCGGTTCTCTTTTCATTATATTTTGGAGATGAATCAAAACCAATTTCATCAAAAATTTTAGAAGCTAAAACAGCCCCTTTAACAGCCTCTGAAACAACAGAAGGTGCCATAAATAAACCTTGGAAAATTAGTCTATGTTGGTTAAACATCGCTCCGCCTTCTGAACCAATACCAGGAGCTGTCAAACGGTTTGCAGCTCTTTCTACATATAATTCTTTCCCTGCTATATAACCTCCAGCTTCAACAATCCCACCTCCAGGGTTTTTAATCAATGAACCTCCAATCAAATCTGCTCCAACTTCTAAAGGTTCTTTCGTATCAACAAATTCACCATAGCAGTTGTCAACAAAACAGATGCAATTTGGATTTTTTGATTTAACAATTTTGCAAATTCGTTCAATAGTTTCAATAGTTAAAGATTTTCTCGTAGAATAACCTTTTGAACGTTGAATAAGAACCATTGTTGTTGAAGAATCAACCATTTTTTCTAATTTTTCAAAATCAACATCCATCCCGTTAATTAGTGGAACTTCATCATACAAAACACCATTTCCAATAAGAGAAGAACGTCTTGTTTCTTCATCTCCCATTGTTCCAATAACCTCTTGCATTGTGTCATATGGAGTTCCCACAGCGGATATCAATTTATCACCATGTCTTAAATTTCCAAACAACGCACAAGCTAAAGTGTGAGTACCTGAAGCAAAATGTATTCTTACCAAAGCTTTTTCTGCCTTAAAAACTTGAGCAAAAACTTTATCTAAAACTTCTCTACCCAAATCATCATGCCCATAACCAGAAACAGTATAAAAATGTTCTGGAGCAACTCTATTTTCAACAAAAGCATTTAATACTTTTTCTTGATTATAATCTCTTATATCATCAATCTTTTCAAATTGTTCACGCAAATCTCGTTCTGCTTGTTTTATTATTTCTTTACTTGTTTTCATTGTTATTTCCTTATTTCCCTATAATATGTACACATGATATTACAAGCATGAAAAACTAGCAAAGCAGGGAATATATAACAACAAAAATCTATTTATAATTTCTATATGAAAAAATTATTTCTACCTATTATTTTGACATTTTGTACTCTTATAGGATGTCCAGTACTTTCGGAACAATACGGAGTATATAGCCCACAAAATTACAACAAAAACTTTTCTTCAAACCCCGAAGGGGAACGGATTTTATTTATCCTCGACCTTTCAAACAGCATGGAAGAATCTCTGGAGGGTTCAACAAAATTTGACTTGATGATAAATACGATGCGAGAAATTTTACCTAAGATAAATCCAAATACTTGGGTCGGGCTAAGGGTTTATGGTCATAGAATGGGATTTACTCCTATGGAAGCATGCAGAGCATCTTCTCTTGTGTCCCCAATTTCAACCCACAATACAAATAACATTGAACACGCACTATCCAAAACAAAACCAAGAGGCATGACCCCAATCACATATTCTTTAAAACAGGCAATTAAATATGATTTTATGGGATTTTATGGAAAGAAACATATAATTCTGCTCACAGACGGTGGCGAAAACTGTGATGAAAGCCCTTGTACATTTGTTATGAATTTAATCAAAATTCGTAAAGACGTATCAATAGATGTCATCGCATTTAATATTTCTGATTCTGAGGATTTAGAACAACTTGAATGTACCGCTCTTGTAACAAGTGGGAAATTTTATAATGCTCAAACATCAGCAGAACTAATAAATAGCTTCAACAATTCACTCGAAGGAGTAAAAAATGTTGAAGCTAAAATTATCATGCCTTAAATAAATTAGCAATATGGCTAATAGAATGAGTGCAAAACCCATGATTATATAGAATTTGTAATTAATTATGGGGGTGTTATGAAAAAAGTAATTATTTGTTTAGGATTTTTGTGTGCAGTTGTAAGTATTAGTAGTGTTGCATATTCACAAATTGCAACAACACCAACAGACTTTCGCTCTGGATGTTGTTCGCACCATGGAGGAGTAGCATATTGTGGGAAAAACGGTTACTACATTTGCAATGATGGAACTCAAAGCCCAAGTTGTCGCTGCAGATAAAAATTATATATTCTTTAAAATTAAATCGATAAACTCATCTGTCGTTAAACCAGTATGAGGACTTTTCTTCATAAATTCATCGTAACACGGAGGCTCCGATATATATTTTACGCCCTTTTTGCAAGCTGTTTTTACATAGTTATAAGATGTTTTTATAAAATTTATACGTGGGACTTTCATATCATACCTCTTCCACCGTAAGTATAACCTCTAAAAAAATTATTACAATTAACTCTCATTCTTGTCTTTATCATATCTGAATTTTGTAAACAGGTTTGAGGATTTTGTAATAAAAAATCCCATAACTCCAATACCAAATAACAATGGTAATCCAGAAATTAAAACCTTTTGTTTAAGCATTTTCTTATATAATTCTTTTTCGTTTCCTTCAAACTTTTTAACATATTCTTTCAACTCATCAAATCTTGGAACTTCCAACTTTTCGTTCAAGACTTCTTTACAGTGCCCAGTTTTATACAACAGTTTTTTAAACCCTTTTTCTAATAACTCATTTCCACAAATTATGTAAAAACCAACAAGCGGATAACGATACAAAGTTTCTAAGAAGTTTTGTTTCCCTCTGTCTTTTGAAGAACCAAAATACCCAGCCCCTCCAATCAAAACACAAGAAGTTAATTGACCTCGAGATAAACATAATTTCCCATTATCATTCCCGAAATCTAAACTGAAAAATTTATTAAAGAAATTTTTCAACTTTTCATTTTTCTTAAATAATTTTGATCCAGGAGCAACAATCAATTCTGAAATCTGTTGTAATAATTTTGACTTATCACCTTTTGCAAGCAACAACCCTGCAAGCCCTAAAGAGGTAGCATAAACTCCTCCAGCCATTTTTATATTACGTTTCGCACTGTTTTCAACTTTTTGTGCTTGTGCCTTATCTTCCACCTTTTTATTTTTGTCTAAATTCGCAATATTATCAAAATTCGCCTGCTTGAAAATTTTCAAAGTCATAATATTTTTGGCATAATTCAAAACAAATTCCGTCAACGGTATAACTAAACCAGCCAAAGCAAGAGCAGCTTTTACTGGCATGATTTTTTTATTATTACTAATAGCTTTATTTTTCAAAAGGATAGGTGCTGGAATTGAAACTTGAGATTTTAAATCTTTTGGAAGTTTTTTGGAGAAAATATTTCTAAAAACTTTTTCGCCCAACAATGCGGGGAAATAATAAACTAAAATAGACTCAGTAAATTCCAAGAACGAATTTTCTGCCAATTCAGCCTTGCTACGAGCAAATACAACTTTAGGCAGTAAACACGTTGCACAATCTTGAATAAATTTTATATGAGATAATCCTGCTCCTCCTTCTTGAATGGAGCAAATTTTACTTGCTGTTTTTAACCCTAAACCAATTTTTCCAGAATTTGTAAATGACGGAGTATTGCTATTTATTTTTCTAATTTCCATAAGTAATTTCCTTTTTTAGATAAACTGACAACAAAAAATGACCTGAACACACAAGATCAGGTCATTTATAATTAAACTTAATTTATAAAATTATCAGCTCTAACGCCAACTCAAAAGACCTGTCTTATTCAACAGGCACCACCAAGATTGAGTGTTTAAATTTGAATTTAGCATTAAAATTACTTTTCCTTTATCTACGAGCTTTATGCTAACACGCATATTATAAAAAATCAACAAAGAACTTTTTGCGAGATTTAATAGCAAAAAATTTTTCCTTCACGTTTTCTTGCAAAAGTAAAATAGGATAAATAACAAATGATATATAACGTTACCTCTAAAATAATGCCCAATGCTAAATTACCCCTTGAATATGTAAAAAACACATTTGATAAAAGGAATAAAATAGCAAAACAAAAGAGCATAGAGTTTTATAAAAATATTACAAACGAATGTAAGGATGGGGTTTATTCAATTTCTAGGATTAGAAAATGTATAGATAACCTTTTTGCCCCAAATAAGATTAACTACACAATCAAGAGCGAAGAAAGAGAGCAATTTAGTGGCTCAATTGCTAATATCCTATCTGTCGATAAAGAAAAACAAATTCTACAATATGATGGAATTGCTCTTTTCTTACCACTTAAAAAGAACAAAACTGAAGTTGAAAATAAATACACTTTATTCCACGAAGTCAGACATATGATTGACTACCTTTACAATCCAAAAGTAAAAATGCACAGAATAAATAATCTTATAAATAATGAAGGATATTCCAACGCAACAGATTATATTAATAAATTTTTTATGGAAGAAATTTCCTCCAAAACGAACATGAAAGAGTTTAGAAAAGAAGCAAGTGATCTCATAGATATCTTGCCAAGAGATATAGCGATAGAAACACTACAAAAAATCAGATCACATTTAATAACTGAAATTAACGCATATAGCGATGAAATTCATTTTAGATTTAAAGGCATCAAAAACATTGACGACTTTATAGATGCTTTAAACCTTAAACTCAGTTACAAACTCAATTTTAAATTTGAAGACAAATTAAAATTTGCAAATAAAAAACTTAACGCATTACTAAAAGAAGAAAGGGCATCACTCAGAAAACAATTTGATTAATCAACAGAGAAAATCTCTCTAATATCATCCATTGTAAGCGATTTTGTAATATTTCTATCTACGGAAATTACGCTATCAACAAGGTTTCTCTTAATTGTTTTAAGTTTTTGAATTTTTTCTTCAACTGTATTACGTGTAATAAGTCTATAAACAAATACTTTCTTTTTCTGACCAATACGATAAGCTCTATCAGTTGCCTGATCTTCAACCGCAGGGTTCCACCATGGGTCATAGTGAATTACATAATCCGCACCTGTCAAGTTCAAACCAGTACCACCAGCTTTCAAACTAATTAAGAAAATTGGGATAGTCGGGTCATTATTAAATCTTTCAACTGCACCTTGACGGTCTTTTGTTTTACCTGTCAAATATTCGTATTTAATTCCAGATTTATCCAACCAAGCTTTCACAATATCTAACATGTCAACAAATTGGCTGAATAACAAAATACGGTGTTTTTCTGAAATAATTTCTTCCAACATAACCTTAAGTTTTTCAAACTTACCAGAAGAAATAACATTTTTAACATTATTTTTGTCATAAAGTCTTGGGTGACAACAAATTTGACGCATACGAAGAAGCGCAGAGAAAATAGACAATCTGCTTTTTTCAAGTCCATTTTGTTCAATAGATTTGAACAATTCTTCTTTTGTACTATCAAGAACTTGTAAATAGAAATCCTTTTGTTCATCAGTTAATTCACAGTACGCAATATTTTCAACTTTATCTGGCAAATCTTTCGCTACATCACGTTTCATACGACGTAAGATGAATGGATAAATCTGTAATTTCAAGCGTTTTTCAACAATTTTGTCTTGACGTTCCATAATTGGATTAACATATCTTGAATTAAAATCTGCCATTGAGAACAAGAATCCTGGCATCAAGAAATCAAATACAGACCACAACTCTTCCAATTTATTTTCTATTGGAGTACCAGAAAGAGCTAACTTATGCTGAGAGTTCAACTGTTTAACTGCTTGAGCTGTTTGAGAAGTTGCATTTTTGATATTTTGAGATTCATCTAAAATTACATATCTAAAATTAATATCTTTCAACTTAGCAATATCCCGACGAACAAGAGCATAACTAGTAATAATTACGTCGTATTCTGGGATTTTTTTGAAAAATTGTTTTCTTTCTCCTCCTTGCAATTTCAAACAAGATAACGTCGGAGCAAACTTTTGAATTTCAGATTCCCAGTTAAATACAACCGTTGTTGGGGCAATAACAAGTGTTGGCATAGGTCCGTCTTCTTCCTTCGCCTTTTGCAATACAGTCAAGGCTTGAAGAGTTTTACCTAACCCCATATCATCTGCCAAAATACCATTTAGCCCATACTTATACATGAACCATAACCAGCCAAAACCTTTCAATTGGTATTCACGAAATTCAGCATTAATACCTTGAGGAAGAGTTGTTTCCTCCGCAGTTGAGAAAGTTGACATTTGTTCCCAGAACGTTTTAAATCTATCACTTAAAATCAGTTCTGCACCAAGGTTTTTAAGTTCATTAATCAAACCAGCACGATAAGTTTTAACAGTAAATCGATTGTCGGGATTTCTATAAACATCAAATGAATTGAATGATCTCATCATTGAATAAATATTTTGAGCTGGATATTCTACAAAACCTAAACTTCTAATTCTAGCATACTTTTCATCACTTTGAATTGTGTCATAAATTTCATCAAAGTCGATAACTTCATCCCCAACTTTACCATAAATTTTAATGTCAAAACTATCTGGTTGTTCATCAGAGAAATCAATTTCGGCACATAATCTAAATGGATCTTCCATAATCTTGAAAAATGACATATCATCTTTTTCTTCAAATTTCCATCCAGAGCCAGCTTGTTTTAAATAATAATTATAGAAATCAATTGCATTTTCTTTTTCTAAGGCAAGGTTATTTGTCTGCATAGGAACAAATTTACAAGCCAAAAGCATCGCATATGCTTCATTTTCGTGTTTTATATTACGTTTAACCCAATAAATCATATCCTCATCAGGCTTTTTGATTGTAATATATGGTGGTTTTTCGTTTGTTGATTTTGAATAAGGAACTCTAACTCCGTCATATTCAAAATCCAAAGATGCTTTCAACGATTGATCATAATCAATACCCATTGTTACAACATTGATTGGAGGACGTTCTTCCAACATCAATTTAGAAATTTTTTCATCAATAACAACATCCATTACTTGACGAAGCTTTGGTAAATCTTCATAAATAAATTTTCCACACTCTGCATCTTTCAAATCTGTAAAAGATGATTTTGTAATATTTTGAGGGATAGATTGAATAGCAACATTTGTAGGGAAAATAACATTTTTGTATCTACCCCATTTTAAATGTCTTGAAAAATATCTAACTTCTTCAAATGGATAAACATCATCCTTGTCTGGTCTTTGCCATTCAAGAGATAACAATAATGTTCCAGCAACAGACGAAGAATTTACATATAAAACAAGTTTCCATTCATCATCCGCAAATTTCAAACGGTCTTTAGTTTTCTCGTCTAAAACTTCATCGGCTTTTGAGAGCAAAGAAAAAACTTGTCCAAATTTAGCAATTGGAATATCGTACCAACCAGCTTTTTTATCTTGTCTAGAAATCTTTAATAATTGTTGAAAGATTAGCAACTCAACTTTTTGAGAATTGTTTAAATCAAAATTAGGATCTTGCTTTTGAGCCTCAATCACCCCACGCAAAATAGGTTCAATTTGACGGACAATTTTTCCTGTATCTCTTGAACGAACAAGAATAGAGAAAAAATTAGCTTTACGTTTAGGGTTAAAGTGAAAAATATAATTACCTTGAGGCTCTTCGGTTAGAGCAGTATTTTCATCTGGAAAATCAAATTCCATTCCAAACTTTGTTTCTAGCCAATCTTCATAAGCATGTTCGTTAATAGCTTTAAGTGCAACTGCAACAGAGTGTTTGCACCATTCATCTTTTAATGGACAGCTACAACGAGCTTCGACTTTATTTTTCTTAAAAATTAAATCTGTATTGTAATGGTCTTGAAAATTACCTTTAACTTTTCCCATATAGAAATTCTTTTCAGGATAATTATCAAATACCATGTCTTTCAAATAGTATTCATAGCCTCTACGCCAGTTTCCAGCGCCCGCTTGTTCTTTTATAAACTTGTAATTAAATTCTGTTGCTTTACTCATCGATAGAGCATATCTCTTTCTTTTTTAAGGGGACAAACTTCCAATAGAGTTAAATCTATAACCCCCTTAACCCTCACACCAAGATTATACAAGAGAAAATTAAAAAAGTAAAGGGCAGAAAAAATATCTCTGCCCATAAACTTTATTCTTTAAAGTACTTAAGAATTATAATTTTTTCATATCACCGATAGAAGTTGTTCTTGTCGTATTTTGGTATTGTTTTGCTAATTTTTCTCTTTGAGCTTGAGATAATTGTTTCACAATTTTTCTTCCGTCTGTTGTATGTGAAACCTTACTATCCCCAACTTTTATAGATACTGTTGGAGGAAGAAATTTCTTCATTGAAACAGTTTTGTCGCCAGCTTTAGTTCCAGAGCCAATAGTCTTATTATTTACACCTTGAACTTTTTCTAATGGTTTTTCTTTATCTCGTCCGATTGCCCAACGGAAACCTGCGGTTAAAGATATACCGTTACGACCGCCATTTCTTATCATTGCTTGTCCAAATGCAATAAAGTCATCTTTAAATCGTTTTTGTAGCCCTACGCCATATTCCACATATGGTTTTATGCTTGATTCTGGCAACTTAGTCCCATTTGCTGATGTACTTGATTCATTCATCGCATTCCATACCATTCCAACACTTGCGTACGGTTGCCATCCGTTTTTAGTGTTAGCTATAAATCGCAAACTTGGATTTAACATAATTGAATGCATTGGAGATGATTCAATTCTCACACCTGCCGCATTTGTATAATCAAATGTTTTACCCATTGTGTAACTCATAAACCAAACAGGCTGAATAATATATTTACCTTCTTTAAATTCAAAGTTATAACCAGTCTTTGAACCAACACCAGCAAATAGAGTTGTAAAATCTTCCTTGCCGTACATTGTATTAGTTTGCCCAGCACTAGCACCTGTACTCAAAGTCAACGCTGTCCAGAAGTCGCCTTTATAAAAAGTTTGAGTGAAACCAATCAAACCACCGTTCATTGTAGTATCAGCTCCTGAATATCGTAACTGAGAACCAGTATAACCAATATAACCAGTTGTAACACCTGTCCATCCGTGTTTTAAATCTTGAAAATCACTATCAAACCCAACTAATGAACCGTAAGTTGTAGCATTTACTGCACCAGCATTTCTCAAGTTCATTTTTTCAAATGTAACATATGGTCTGAACCATCCAGCTTTATTGTTAAATTCTGGGGCAATTCCTGGTATATTGTTATTGAAATCAGAACTTAATGCGTATCTATTTTCATTGATTTTAGCAAATCTATCCATTGAAGGTAATTGAGTAAACGCATCTGCGTGTTCAAATACATAATGGAATGTTTCGTTAACAGTAGCGTTAGTACCTGCTTGAGCATTTACAGATGAACTCAATACAGATGGGTTGAAGGAATCAGCACCACTAGAGCCACCTCCACGAACAAATTGAAATTCACCAGATTCTGGCGAATATCCTACGGTGTATTTGTATATCTTGCCCATATATTCATTTGAGCCATTATATTTTACGGTATTTGCAAATGCACTATCAGCAAAGAATACATTCGTTTGAAGTTTGTCTGGATTAGGGTCAGCCAAAACATTTAAACCATTAACGTTAATTGTACCTGTTTGAGAACCATAACTATCTGCGGTTATTTTACCCATAGTTTCAGTTGCTGGGTTAATATCAACTGAATTAATATTGATTGTTCCATCGTTCACAAAAGAGTTCAAATGCAATGGAGCTAATCCCATATTGTTAATATTCATAATTCCGCTATTTATAGCTAGATTATTGTTATAGTTCAACTGAGAAGCATCATTAACATAACTTGTTACATTATTTTGAGTAATATTAGCATTTACAATTTTATTGTTGAAATATACTTCTCCTGTTTTGTCACCAGTCATTTTCAAGTTGTAGCTATTGCCGTTGATTGTATCGTTTAGGACAAATCTACCACTTGATTGGGCATCTAGAGTCAAAGTAACATCACCCTCATCCTCTGGGGTTTCCATATAGATTGCGTTTTGTTCAACTTTGCCGTCTATCTTTGCAGTGTTTCCAGTGAATAAAGAATTGTAACCATTTTTAGATACAATATTCAAATCTTTTGTTGTATAAATTGCTCCACCTTTACCATTAGCTGAAGTGTTATTGATAAATGATGAATTTGTAATTGTTCCAATTCCTGCCTCTGCAATCAAAGCTCCGCCATTTTCTCCTGCTTTGTTATTTGCAAAAGTTGAGTTTTCAATTGTATCAATTTTTCCGTATGAATAAATTGCACCACCAGCAAAAGAAGAAGAGTTATTGATAAAGTTTGAATTCTTTATAGACTCAATTCCTCCAGTATAAATAGCTCCACCATGAGCATATCCATCAGAACTCTTTGAAGTCGCAGAATTGTTTGAGAATGTACTATTCTCAATTGAAGTAATATGAGTTGAATTTATAGCACCACCATCAGCATTTTTCTCTGCCGAAATAGCTTTGTTATTATCAAATGTGGCATTACTAATTGTTTTTATAGAATTAGCAAAAACCGCACCACCTTGTGCATATTCTTTAGCTTCAACATAGTTGTTACCAAATGAGCCTTTTAAACTATCGATTGAACTAGCATATATTGCACCACCTTGAGCATTTTTAGTTGCAGATTTTGCATAAGAATTTACATAAGTGCCATCTACATTTTTAATTCCACTAGCATAAACAGCTCCCCCCATTGCAAATTCGCCAGCTTCAACATAGTTATTTGAGAATGTGCCGTTTAAATTTTCAGCTGAACCATAATCAACCATAATAGCACCACCAGAAGCGTTTTTACTTTTTGAAATTGCATAGTTATTAGAAAATAAATGATCTCCGTTCAATGTCAAATTACGAGAGTAAATAGCACCACCTTTAACATGTCCATCAGCTTCTACGTAATTGTTTAAGAAGTCAGCATCAACATTTGCATTATAAGAATACAAAGCTCCACCTTCTGCTCCGTATCCTATTCCAACAGTTTTTGCAAAATTATCTCGGAACAAACCAGAAATCTTTTCGATACTACCTCTGTTATATAATGCTCCACCAGCAACAAACTCTTGACCAGATACGTAGTTGCCGATAAAGTTTGCGGTCAAGTTACCTAGAGTAGTGCTATTATGAAAAGCACCACCTTCAGAAGTTGACTTACCTTCAACGTAGTTATTAATAAAATCAGCAGTAATATCTTTACTAGCAAATGAACCACCATTGAACCAAGCACCACCTTGAGCATTAGATGTTTTTGAAACAGCAGAGTTACCCTCAAAATACAATTTTACAGCAGATTCACCTTGAATACTTCCATAGTTATAAAGAGCACCTCCACCTGCATAGCCATTTTCAGACGTTATTGAGTTTCTTATGAAAGTTGAATCACCTAATCCATTTGTAATAGAGCCTTCATTATATATAGCACCACCTTGAGCAGTATTAGTAGTTTGAGCAGTATTTTCAACAAACTTACCAGTTATTTTACCAATAGTGGCGTATTTATTAGCAATTGCAGTGCCTTCAACAGAATCCGAAGTTACACTATTCTGAGAGAAATTACCCACAATTTCGCCGTCAATTTTTGCACCATCCCTATTTGAAATAGCTACACCATCAGCATAAGTAGCTCCAGAAATTTTGTTACCAATAAAATTACCAGAAATACTTATTCCATCTTCTCTCGCAGAAATAGTCGCTCCAGATTTATTTGTAATAGCCGCACCTTCAAGTGTTCCACCGTTTCCTACCAACTCATTTTGAATAAAATTACTAATAATTCCGTTATTTATTATTGCTCTTTCATTATAAATCCCTGCTCCTGAGATATAACCACTTCCAGTAATTTTATTTTGTACAAAATCACCTTGAATACCATTTATTAAGGTTTTATAATTACTTGAATATGGACCCACATTATAAACACCTGCACCCATTCCAGAACCAGTTATAGTATTAGCGATAAAATTACCTTTGATACCATCGGTAATTACACCTTCATTATAAATAGCAGCCCCAAAATCACTTCTATCTATATGATTACCAATAAAATCACCTGTAATACTTTTTATTACTGGAGCGGAAGCACCTTGATTGAAATTGTATATTGCACCACCCCTTTGAGCGGTATTTTCTATAAAGTTTCCTTTAATATCACCAATTGTACCATTATTCCAAATTGCACCACCAAAACGTCCAGAAGTATTTCTGATAAAATCACCTTCTATTGAACCTATTTTAGAAATGCTACTTGAATTATAGTAAGTATTGTTGTATATTGCACCGCCATCACTTGATGCGAAATTTCCTATAAAATTACCATTTATTGCACCAATGTAAGGAGCATTTGAAGAACCATTTGCAGAGTTATAAATAGCTCCTCCGACCGCATAACTACCAGTTGCGGAGTTTCCTACAAAATCACCCGTGATACTATTTATTGTGTTTGTATTATAAATAGCACCGCCTAATGCTGTTGTGCGATTATTTCCGTTAATACTATTTCCAATAAAATCGGCAACTACATCACCAATAATACCGTTATTTGCAATAGCTCCACCAATATTATAAGCAGATTTATCAGAATCTATAGGAGCAAGAGTATTACCAATAAAATAACCATTTATATTAGAAATAGATGCACCATCTTTATTGAAAATAGCTCCACCTTCGGCGTTAGTTGTTGAATTAGAAGAGTTTCCAACAAAGCCTGCATTGATATTTGTAATTGTTGATTCATTTCTAACTGCTCCACCTACAGCGTAAGCAGAATCAGTTATATTATTATCAACAAATGTTCCCCCTATATTTTCAACTGGAGAATAATTTTCAGTTCGATTTGTCAATTCTGAATTGTCATATTTTACGTTGACATCAATATTTCCAGCAGAAGTTTTTACGTTGAAGTCTTTTGAATTTTCTGTACCTGTACCAAACTGAGTATTTTTATAGTTAACCTTGTAATAAGCATCAGTAACAGTTCCTGTTTCAGTATCATAATTAGGAATGTATAAAGTATCAGAAGCTTTGCTTGCTTCATCTAGTGTATAAGTAGGAACGGTCGGAGTTGGGGCTTTTTGAACATCTTGTGCCTGTGCAGTTCCTCCAATCATAGCAAGTCCTGCAATTGTTGCTACTGATAGAGCTTTGATTGCATTCTTATTGGGCTTAGTAGTTCTTTTTGAAAAATTTTTAGACTTTCTCATCTCAATTACTCCGAGCTTTTTATAAATTCCGTGACATTTATGTAAAATAAAAAAAATAAATTAGTGTAATATTAATATGATATAATGCCTAAATATAAAATTTCATCCATCAAGAAATGTATTCTAAATGTATATTTCTATTATAATACTTTTTAATTAATAATTCAACTCTATTATTAACAAAAATAATACATTTATACCAGCTCGTATAGTTTATTTTATTTGAATTATGTGCTAAAATGTAGGTGTTAAAAGTTTAAGTAAGAGGTAGAAATGAAAAAATTTAAAATAATTACTTTAGCTCTGATTATTTCTCTTGGAACAGGGCTAACTATAAACAAAGTTTGTTCTCAAACAACAACCCCAACAATTGTAAGAACTGCCGTTCCTCAACAACAAGCTCAGATTGAATATGTTTCAGTTAATCCACTTGACGTTGTTGCAAATCCTTACAGATATTTGAGAAGAAATATTAAAATCAAAGCAAAATTTGACAAGTTTTCAACTTTAGGTCTGGATTATTCTCCTGCAATGAGATCTTCTGAAAAATACATCTCATTCCTTATCCAAAGGCCTGATATGACAAGCCACGACATCCCACTTTCAGAATTAAAAATCTTCTTAAAAAAAGAAGTTGCTGAAAAAAATATTGACCTTGATGCTGGAGATGAAATTGAATTCACTGGAAAAGTTTTCTCAACAGCACTTGGAGATCCTTGGATGGATGTAGATTCTTTCAAAGTCCTAACTGTAAAAAAGCCTAAAAAAGAATCTGCTGAGAACTAGATAACAAAACAAAAGATGGAATAAAATTATGGAAAAGAGTACAACAGAAAAATTTTTAACAATACACGGTCATTTTTACCAACCGCCAAGAGAAAACCCATGGCTTGAAGCTATTGAGTTGCAGGATAGTGCATTACCTTTCCACGATTGGAATGAAAGAATCTGCAAAGAATGTTACAATCCAAACTCTGTATCAAGAATTGTTGATAACAAAAACCAAATTCTTGATATTGTAAACAACTACCAATACATGAGCTTCAACTTCGGTCCAACTTTGCTTTCTTGGATGGAAGAATTTGCACCTCTTACATATGAAAGAATTATTAAAGCAGATATTGACAGCATTTCAGAACACTCTGGACACGGCAACGCAATTGCTCAAGTATATAACCATATGATTATGCCACTTGCAAATGCTCATGACAAAGAAACCCAAGTTAAATGGGGAATCCGTGATTTTGAATATCGTTTCGGTAGAAAACCAGAGGGAATCTGGCTTGCAGAAACAGCTGTTGACGATGCGACATTAAAAGTTCTTGTAGATAACGGCATAAAATTTACTATTCTTTCACCATACCAAGCTCTAAAAATAAGAAAAACTGGCGATAAAGAATGGCAAGATGTAAGCTGGGGAAATATTGACCCTGCAAGATCTTACAAATACACCCTTAAAAGCGATTCAAAAAAATCAATAGCTTTATTCTTCTATGATGGTGCTATCTCAAAATCAGTTGCTTTTGACGAATTACTAAAAGATGGCAACAGGTTTATCAAGAGATTAAAAGAAGGTGTTTCTGAAACAAGAAATTATCCTCAATTAGTTAACATTGCAACTGATGGCGAAAGCTACGGACACCATACAAAATTCGGAGATATGGCATTATCATACGTTTTAAAAATTAAAGCAGAAGATGAAGGTTTTAAAATCACAAACTACGCAGAGTATCTAGACAAATATGAAAGCGACTATGAAGTTGATATTAAACAAGCTTCTTCTTGGAGCTGTTTCCACGGCGTTGGCAGATGGAAAGAAGATTGTGGATGTTCAACTGGAGGCCATCCTGGATGGAATCAAAAATGGAGAGAACCTCTAAGAAATGCACTTGATTACCTTCGTGATGGACTTGCAAAAGTATTTGAAGCAGAAGGGCCAAAATATTTCAACGATAATCCTTGGACTATCAGAAACAAATATATTGACGTAATTTTAGACAGAAATTATGTAACAATAAGAAAATTTCAAAAAGAAAACTTTAAACCAGACCTAACAGAAGAACAAAAGGTTAAAGGTATGGAACTTCTTGAAATTCAACGACAAGCAATGTTGATGTACACAAGTTGCGGATGGTTCTTCTCAGAAATTTCTGGAATTGAAACTGTTCAAATTATGAAATATGCAGCAAGAGCTATGCAACTCGTTGCAAGATTCACAAACGAAGACTTTGAAACTCATTTCAAAGACATTCTATCTCAAGCAAAAAGTAACATTGCAGAATTTGGGACAGGAAAAGATATTTACGAGCGTTTTGTAAAACCATCTGTTGTAACAGCAAAACAAATCGCTTGTTTGTGGGCAATTTCTTCATTGTATCAAGATTTTGAAGACGAAGAAGACGTTTATTGCTACACAGTTAAACGCCATAGTTACCAAAAAGTACAAAAAGGTAGTTCTAATTTCCTTGTAGGGCATATTGAAATAAGTTCAAAAGTAACATTACAAAAAGCAGATTTAATGTTTGCACTAATGCAATACGCTGGAGGAGATTTCCACTGTGCAATAAAAGAATTCTCAAATGATGCTGAATTCAATGAACTACAAACAACTCTAATAAAAACATTTGCACTTAATCCAATAACTGAAATTATTAGAACTCTTGATGAAAAATTTGGGAAAGAATACTTTACATTGAAAGATATTTTTATCGAAGAAAGAAAGAAAATTTTGCAAATTCTTCTAAAAGACCAGCTTGAAAAATTTGGAAATACATACAAAGAAATGTATGACCAAGGAAAAGGTTCAATCTATCATATGCAAAATCTTGGATTAGAAATCCCTAAAGAATTTAAGATTTCTGCTGAATATGCTCTAAGCCATAGATATAATGACTTATTAGCAGGCAGTGATGGATTTGTAGAAGATCCTATTGTTCAACAAATCAAAGATATTAACTATGAAGCAAAGAGAATGAATATCGATATTGATAAAACTCCTTCTAACAAAAACTTTGCAAAAAGAATCATCACAAACCTAAATAGATTGACAAAGAGTTTTGAAATTCAACAAGCGGATACAATCATAGAACTGTTTGAAATGATTGAGAAACTTGACCTACAAATAGATATTTCAGAAGCTCAAAACATTTATTATAACAAAATCTATCATAGAATAGGTGATATTTTAGAAAACAACGAAAAAGAACCTCGAGATAAAGATATTAAATTCATCAAACTATTATTAAATATAGGAGAAAAACTTAATATCAACGTAGGGTTCTACAAATCTAAACTAGAAAAATTAGGTTTCTGCTAAATTTAATAATAAATAAAAACAAAGAAAACACATCCTAAAAAAATTAGGGTGTGTTTTTTTAGCAATATTTTGTTTACATTCCTTAATAAAAAAGCAAATTTCTACAAAAAAAATACTTTATTATATTAGGTGTAGAAAATAGGGAAATTGTATCATGCAAGTTACGAGTCAAAACGTACAGCAACAGAATATTCCACAACAGGTAAAATATAACTGCAATTACAATAATAGTGCAGCTCCAACAGCACAAGTGCAACAACCTCAACAACCAGCACAAGCACCTGTTCAATATTCATACCCTCAAAATTATTACGTACCACAGACTCAATCTCAAGTTCAACAAGCACAAACTGTACAAAACCAATGTGCAGTTCAACCACAAGCTCAACAACCACAAAATGTACAAGTACCTGCTTCTACGTCAGGAGTTAACATCCAAATCTTTAACCCTTCAGTAACTCCTCCTGGAGCAACTCCTCCAACTTATAACGTAAATGCTCCTTGCTACCCATCAAATTATTATACTAATCCAATGGGTGCTGGGGCAATGAGCGGAGCTGGACAGACTGGAAATGGAGGAAAGGGTTCTGCAATCGGTGCAAATACAGGTTCAGAGAAAAATTCTGAAACAGAAACAAAAGACGACAAGAAAACAGAAAAGAAAAAAATTGTTCAATTGACAGATGATTATATCAGGAACTTGGAAAATTACTTAAATAGCCAAGAGAAAGATATTAGATTATCAGCCGCAAAAGAAGTTTACTCTAGATTAGAAGAAGATACTTCTAGAAAAGATGACAAGGCCTTAACTGCTCTCATCAACAAAATGTTACAAGACCCATCAGAAGAAATCCGAGTTCTTGCAATGGCAGCATTACAAGGAAGAATAGTAACAGGTGATGACTTTACTGTTAACGTTCTAACAAGAATGCAAAATGACAAGGCTCACTACGGAATGGATGCAGTAGATGCAAGTAAAATCTTACTTCAAATGTCAGGTCAACAAGTAGAAAAAGAAGTTCCAATAACAGAAAAACCTGCAAAGAAAGAAAAAACTGAAACAAAAAAAGAAGAATCAAAAAGCAGTATTAAAAAATAAGGTGCAAATAGGTTATGAGAATAGGACATATAGCAAAAAAAGTTTTACCTAAAAACCCTGCGAAATGGGTAACAAAAGGAATCGGGGCAGTTGCTCTCGGAGCCGTTGCGTACGATGCTCATTACCTTGGAAAAATTCAAGCAGATTTATATTCTAGTGAAAAAGATGCTGCAAGTACTGGATATTATTTGAATAACTCATTGTACTCAACCAACATGAGTAAAATCCAAGAAGGAATAAAAGATGCCTCATACGAAATGGAACTAGATTGTGGATGGAAAAGATTCATCAATGAAGGAGTTGGATACGTTAAAGGATTTACATCAATGCTCGTATCCCACATCGTTCCATTCGGATTAGGATTAGGAGCGTTACTATCAAAAGGATTACCAAGCAAAATTTGTGCTGGAGGCTTAGGAATTTACGCTGGTTACGAATTTGTTAAAAACTTCTTTGGCTGGGGTACTCCAGGCGGAACATTTAAATAAACTATTTTTTATTTTTTAAATATTTTTCATACAAATCAGGGCGACGAGTTTTTGTTCGCTCTATTTGTTGTTGAAGCCTAAACTCATTTATTTCTTTGTGGTTGCCGTTGAGTAAAACTTCTGGAACTTTGTAGCCTCTAAAATCTCTAGGTTTTGTATATTGAGGATATTCAAGTAATCCATTTGAAAAACTATCCTCTTCCGCAGATTCAATTTTACCTAATGTTCCATTCAATTTTCGGCTAACTGCATCAATCAAACACAACGAAGGAAGCTCTCCTCCTGTAAGAACAAAATCCCCAATAGAAATTTCTTTAGGTTTAATAATTTCTCGGATTCTTTCGTCAAAACCTTCATAATGACCGCATAGCATAATAATTTGGTCATACTTTGCCAAGTCTAAAACCAATTGTTCACTTAATGGTTCACCTTGAGGAGATAACATCACAGTTATTGAGTTTTCTAATTTTTCAATACTATCGTAAGCATCAACATAAGGTTGAGGAGCTAAAACCATACCAGCTCCACCACCATAAGGGGTATCATCCACCTTTTTATGCTTATCAAGAGTAAAATCTCGTGGATTTACAGCATTAACAGAAAAGACACCACCCTCTTTTGCTCTTTTCATAATACTTACATCGCAATAGGATTGTATAATTTCTGGGAACAATGTCAAAACATCAAAAATCATTCCAACAACCCTTCGATATTATTTATCATAATTTTTTTGTTTTTAATATCGACAACAGGAACAATCGCTTTTACAAACGGAATTAGAGAGATTTTTTTTGAATTTGTCTTAACCGAAATCAAATCACTCGCACCGTTATTTGAAACACCAATTACAAATCCCAAATTTTTGCCATTTTCGTTATCAAAAACACTCAAACCAACAAGCTCATCTATAAGAAATTCATCCTCATCAAGATTTTCACGAACAACATCCTCTTCCACGAAAAGTAAACAACCTTTCAATGGAATAATATCGTTGATAGAATCAATTCCTTCAAATTTCACAATTAAAAAATTCTTATTTTGACGAACCGAATCGATATTTAATTCTCGATATTCATTGCCAGTTTTGACAAATACGGATTTCAAAGACAGAAAGAACTCTTGTTGATTTTTAGAATAACCAACTCTAGCTTCACCCTTAATACCATGAAAATTAACAATCTTACCAACTGAAATATATTTGGTCATCATTATTCTTCCGAAGGTTCTGCTTCAACCTTTTTAGGTCTGCCACGTCTTTTCTTTGGAGCTTCTTCAACCTCAACTGCTTCTTCTGTTGCTGGAGCTTCTGCTACTTCTTCAACAGGAGTTTCTGTTTTTTTCTTTCTAGTTGATTTAGGCTTTTCAGCTTTTTCAGATTTTTCTTCTGCTTTTTGGTTTTTAAACTCTTCTGGAGCATCTGGTCTATCTTGGTTCCATCTTTCAAGACCCATTTGTGCTCTAACCAAACCAATACCAACGTGAACACGCCATTCGTCCATTTTTAATTGTGCTGCAATAATTTTATGGCAACCAATCGGAGGTAACGGCAACAATGGTTCATATAGCATTTTGATAGCATTTAATTGATCTGGAGTAATTGCCAATTTACGTTTAGGGAACGGCAATTTAGGAAGCATCATTTTTTGTCTTACTAAATTGATACCGAAAAATACTTTTCTTGGTTCCAAACCGATTTTTTCACCAATAACTTCATGTGCATCAGGGTTTGGAAGAGGCAACATCAACTTATATAGCAATTCAATCTGTTCTAACTGTTCCTTACTTACAAGCAACTGCTTAGGAGCTTTGTTGCGGTTGTTCATTGGACGTCTGTTATTATTGAATCTGTTTTGACCTTGAGGTCTGCGTTGTTGATAACCTCCAGCTCTGTTATTGTTATAACCGCCTTGACGGTTATTGTAATTATTATTGTAACCACCCTGTCTATTATCTCTGTTATAACCACCTTGACGGTTGTTATCCCTGCTGTAACCGCCTTGGCGATTGTAGTTATTATTATATCCGCCTTGTCTATTATCTCTGTTATAACCACCTTGACGGTTGTAATTGTTATTATAACCACCTTGTTGAGGACGGTTGTTATAAGGTCTTTGAGGCCTATTATATGGTCTTTGGTTATCATCTCCTCCAGATGAATAACTATTATAGAATTGAGGTTTTTCTTCAGTTGAATAACTTGGGGTTTGTTCCGCTGGTTGAGAAGTAGCTGGACTATCCCCAGATTCAGAAGAATTAACCATCATCTTTTTATCTGGATATAAGCAATCAGGGCAGATTACTCTTTTAGGGTTCTTTGTTTCAAACTCGCGACCGCACTTAATGCACTTGTTTACATACATAATTTAAAAGCCTCTTAATTAATAATAAAAAAATAACTCATAATAAAAAATAAATTTAAGGTAACATCCTCACAATACAAAATCGATTTCAAATAAAAATTCTAACTTATACCATTATTCTAACATGGATTTTGAATATACGCAAGTCCCAATAGTCACTACTTCTCTACCAAGAAGGTTACAGGTCCATCATTAACAAGCTCAACATCCATCATAGCACGGAATTTACCCGTCTGACATGGAATATTAAGACTTTTAACTTTCTCCACAAAATACTCATATAATCTTACTGCATCTTCTGGCTTTGCTGCGGCATCAAAACTCGGTCTAGTTCCTTTTTTGCAATCTCCACAAAGCGTAAATTGAGAAACAACAAGCATTTCACCAGAAACATCCATTATTGAATTATTCATTTTTTCATTCTCGTCTTCAAAAATCCTCAATTTTGAGATTTTATCAACAAGTTTATCTGCATTTTCCTCTGAATCTGTTTTTTCGATGCCAAGAAATACAAGTAATCCAGCACCTATTTTTGAATACAATTCATTCTCAATAGTTACAGAAGCTCGCTTAACCCTTTGAATTAGTGCTTTCATGAATTATTTACCAGCCCTTTCAAACAATTCAACTTTAGTAATTTTTCTGCCACAAGACTTATCTTCATCACAGAAGCCAAGTCTTTCACATTTTGGAACTAAGTATTCTTTTAACCAAGGTTCTTCCGCAATCAAAACATCGCACATTGATTTTACCATACAGCGAATTTCGTATTGAGCCCTTGTACACAATCTCAAATTTGCCAAATGAATTAACTCTCGCAAATTCAAACTTGTCACAAGAGAACTTGCAGCTGCATTTGGCATAACAAATCTAGCATCTTCTGCTGGAATTCCAGCCTCTACAAACTCCTGATATTGATCAGAAATTTTACCCATAAATTCAATAAATTTCTCTTTCAATTCAGGATTTTTTTCAATTGTTGGAGGAATAATATAATCAAATTGACCTTTTTCTTTTACATAACGTTGAGATTTTTGAGAAAAAGACATATGTCTATGGCGTACAAGCTGATGCGTACAAGCTCTTGATACATTTGAAATCGCAAAACTTACTTGAATGTGCTCAATAGTTGAATAATGTCCAGAACCAACAACACGTTTTATCAATTTCAACATTTTTTCTTCATCAACAGCATTTTCATAAATATTTATAGGACTATCTGCACTATAACAAGTTCTACAAGCTGTATAAATAGTTTTTAACATATTGTTCGGCTTTGAAATCAAATGAACAATTGGTTTATTATTCCCTTCCATAAATCTCTCCAATTCTTTTCCTTTTTATAAAGAATATACCATGCCAGAACCTTTGGGCAAACTCTTAACATCCGTCACAAAAATTAAGCAGTAATATCATCAAATTGAACACTCTTCAAAATCTTACTCAAATCTTCTGGATTTACTTCTACTTGGTAACCGATTTTGCCAGCACTAAAAATTATTGTATCAAAATTTTTGGCCGTTGAATCAATCACCACAGGAAAAGGCTTTTTCAAACCAATAGGGGAACACCCGCCATGAATATACCCTGTCAAAGGTAAAAGTTCTTTTTGTTTTATCATTTCCACGGATTTTTCTCCAACTGCGTGAGCTGATTTTTTCAAATCTAGTTCTTCTGCAACAGGAATCATAAAAACATAATGTTCTTTTGATTTTCCAATAGCCACAAGACTTTTAAAAACTTGAGCAGGATTTTGATTTAAAACACTCGCAACTTCAACACCACTAATTGCATCTGTATCAGCATAAGAATAATGGTTATAACTTATTTTTGCTTTATCTAAAATTCTCATAACATTTGTTTTATAATCCATAATTAATTCACCTGTCTTTTTATCCATTCCATAATTAAATCAACTAAATATTTTTGCTGTTCTTTTGTTAATTGAACATACTTAGGGAACTTGTGCCACTTGTTTATACAACCTCTGCAACAAGTCGCCGTTGCATGCTGAGCAGTAAAAACAGGATGTCCCCTCATTGGAGTTTGTTTCCCGTCATTTGGGATATCCGCTGGAGCAATTCTTTTTGCAATAAAATCAACAGCATGACTTTTAATTGTATCAAAGCCCTTTTGTTGTAAATACAATCTATCCTTTTGGCTTAGTTTAAACTTTTTGCGAAAATCAGATTTACTCAATCTATCAAAAATTTCGTCATACATACCATTATCTCCAAAGTTAATTCTACCACCAACTAAATATTTTCATCATCCACAGGAATATTTAATTGATAACGGAATTTCCAAATAATATGTTTTATACTCCACAAATAACCGAAGAACAAAACAGAAGAGGCACTAATCCACGCAATTGGACCAGAATAAAACATTCCAACATATCCAAACTTTATCGCAAGATAAATTGCTGCAAATGCTCTCATCACAAGTTCTGCCGTACAAGCAAGAAGAGGGAATACCGTTTCGCCCATACCTTGCAAAGCATTACGATAAATAAATATCTGACCTAAGAAGAAATAGTAAATTGTACTAATTAACAAATATTGATGAGCAATATTTATTATATTTTTTGTCGCTGAACCAATAAATGCACTAATAATATCAGTTCCCCACAATCGCATAACAAATGCCATCAAAATACTCAATACAATATTGATAGTTGACGTGTTTATTACTCCAAGCCTAATTCTTTTGAACTTTTTAGCACCATAATTTTGAGCAACATAAGCAGCTAATGCAACCCCAAAAGACATCATCGGAAGAGTAGCAATTTGTTCAATTCTCAATGCCGCAGTAATGGCCGCAATTACATTTGAGCCAAAACTATTGCATACACTTTGAATAATCAAAATACCAACACCAATTATGGAAAACTGAATAGCCATTGGAACACCTACTCTCAAATGTTCATAAGCAGATGTACAAAATTCTTTTTTATCTTTGACAGAGTCAAAATCCTCTTTTGCTAAATGTAAAATCGGGAATTTATATTTGATAAATAACAAGCATAATAAAAAAGAAATTCCTTGAGAAAGAATAACTGCAATTGCAGACCCAGAAACTCCCATGTGAAAACACTGAATAAAAATCAAAGCAAGAACAATATTAATAATTGAAGCAATTATCAAAAAATATAATGGAGTTTTGCTATCTCCTAACGCTCTAATGATACTTGCAAGCATATTGTACATTGTTGTTGCAATCAACCCAATTGTAATAATTTCTATATACCAAAACGCATTGTGATAAATATTTGTAGGAACATTCATCCAATGCAAAATAGGATTCATTAAAAAGACACAAACAACAGTAAATAATAACGTAACAATTGAACTCAAAATAATAGATACAATAACCGAATTTTTAACACCAGAAATATCTTTAGCACCATACCTTTGCCCAGTTACAACCGCAAATCCGTTAGTCAAACCGACAATCACAAAAGTTATCAAGAAAAACAATGGAGCAACTGCACCAACAGCAGCAAAAGATTCCACCCCAAGAGTTCTACCAACAATTACCAAATCTGCAATATTATATAACTGTTGAAAAATATTCCCTATTAAAAGAGGAATAGAGAATAAAATTATATGTTTTAAGGGGTTTCCACTCGTCATATCCGTAATCATACAATTACACCTTTTTGAATTTACAAATTCTCTCCTATATAAATTATACGCTAAAAAAATAAGGCTTTGAAGTAATATCAAAACCTTATTTCTATTATTTTATCATTTTATTTCATTAACGATTTAGTCCACTCTGCCACAACATTTATGCCTTTTACAGCATTTTCTTGAATATTCGCTAATCTATCTGCAACAAAGATGCTAAAATCTTCAAACTTCGGCAAATCTTTTTTCATCGAATTGATAACTTCCCCATTTTTTAAATAATACTCTTCAAATTTTGTATCGTTTGACAAAATTTTTACAGTTGATTTATCTTTCAAGGGAATAGTTGCAACATTCAAGCCTTTTTTGGCTGCATATTTGGTAAAATCGATGCGTGGACTTATTCTTTGAACACAAGCCATATCAGTTACTTCCTTTCGCTACTTTTACAATATACAAAAAATACCTAAAAAACAATATTTGCCAATTTTTTAATTTTTCATAATAAAAGTTTACAAAAAAACATCCTAATAGCAACAAAAAATCTTGAAGAGACTTCATTCTCTCAAAAGGATGAACTTTATGGATATCAGCAACAATTATAATTCTGTCACTACTTTCGGAACCAAAATTCCACAAACAGTAAAGAATCGCCTCTTTGAGATGCTAGAAACTCCTAGTGCAAAAATTAGAGCAAGAAACGATAGAAAAAACGCAATCACAAGAGATGTAATAAAAAAGATTAACGAAATTGAAAAAAGCAACAGCGACTTTTTTGAATTAACAATAATGACAGGACATAGAGGAAAAGACAGCTTTGGTTTAAAAGAGGCAAATATTCAATCAAGAAGGGTAATCGAAATTATAACAATAGACAAAACAAATCTTCTTTCAAAATTTCTATCTCTTAAACCCGAAGTTATTAAATACGCAGAACAATCATTTTAAAACTAGACAAATATTCCATTTTGTACTTAAATATTGCCATAAAAGGGATATATAATGAAACCAATAACCCCACAACAAATTGCATCTCTTTCAACTGCACAACAGTATTTTCACGACTGCTACCTTTTATCGTCCCTTGGAATTCTCAGCAGAAGTAAAAAAGGTCAAAAAATTCTGCAAAATAATATCACCACAAATGGCAAAGATTTTAATATCAAATTCAAAAATGTAAATGGGAAAGCAGAAGATTATTTTATCTCAGAAAGCGAAATTAATAATCTTGAATACATTGACTCAAAACCGATATTCTCAAATCCTAGCATCCCAATAGTAAAGTCTGTTGAACTCGCAATGAATAAACTCATAAAAAAACACCCTTTCCAAAAGCCATTAATTTGCAGAGCACTCGAAACTCAAGAACGTTTTGAATACAACAAACCATCAAACTTTTTGAAATTATTCACTGGGATAACCCCAGAAACAATCAATGAATCAAACTTAAGTATGTCATTACTTGACAAAATATCTAAGGCTATCGACACTTTAAAAAAAATTGCGAATGATAAAGATTCAACATTTATTGCAGGAACGGGAATTAGTTTTGAGGGATTACCTTCTTGGCACTGCTACGGAATTACTAAAGTTGATATTCAAAATAACAAATTTTATGTATTTGATCACAGATTGAATAAAGAACTTGAATTCCCAATAATTAGCGGATTACTTAAATTCAAATTCTTAACAGGTTTTTGGAGTAAAGATTTAAAATAACAACATAAATATATTTTACAAACTAGCAAAAATTTTATATTACAAGTGTTTATACTACACATATGAAAAACAACTTCTATATTATATCCAAAACGACCCAAAACTTTGCGGATTATATGTCACAAACAATCCGCTTATCTGACCAAACTCCATATACGGTAAAAGAAGTTATCATTCAAAATAAAAAATGGAAAGTTCGAGGAAAAATTACAACATTTCTAGACAAAGAAGGAAATGTTATAGAAAAAGCTTTTAATATTAAAGATAAACCTTTAAAAAATAGAATCTATACTTCGCAAAAAAATCATATTGGTTCTGATGAAGTTGTTATTTCCACTCAAATAAAAGAATATACCCTCAAACGAAATCTTATAGATATTTATAGAAAACACATAAAAGACTTTATCAAATGGAATGTACAAACTTCGCTATGGGAACAAGAAAAAATTCAAACCAATCACGTAGCAAAACACATCCCAACAGATATAATAAACCTTACAATTTCAAGGATTCAAAACTTGAAAAACTTGAAGCAAGAATATTTACACAGTTTCACCCAATATAAACCAATAGTAAATAACAAAATTAGCAAAAATAGTCCAATAAAATATATCGAATATATTGTTAACGATAAATTTATAGCCTTAAAAAGTTCTATTCATACAATAAACATGAAAAGACCAAAATTTGATTCATTTCTTGGTTTTAGAGCATTAAGCCTTGAAGATTTTAAAATTCCAATAACTGAAAGATTTTTATGCGATAGAGGGATTAAACATCTGGGTTACAAAATCCTCCCAAACTACATGCCAACAGATGGGAAGGAAATAACTTGGAAGGGATTATTTTGTAACGGATATATCAAATTCCGAAGAACATGGGTTCCTAAATCAAAAGCAGATTTTGTCTCAACATCAAGGCACGAAGTTGAACACGGTTGGCAATATTATCTTGATGCAAGAAATGGTCAAGACCGAGGAGATAATATGCTTGCGATTGGAGAAAAATATGGAAAGCTAAAAGACCCAAAACTTCAATATGAAGCAGACAAATACACCGAATCCATAGATAACTACATCCCCGCAGAAAAAGATTACAATGGATATAGACAAAATTACATTGAAGTAAAAGCATTCGATGCAGGAGCTAGAGCAGAAGAAAAATACAAAAAAGAAGGGAGAATACTAAAAGAAGAGCTTAAGCATATCCCCACAGAATTGTTATAAACAACTAATTATTTCACAGAAACAGATGTATCTAAGCAGAATATATCTCGTTTTGGGTCATATATTACATTTTGAAAACGCATAACCTTGTCATCATTATTCAAAATAAATTCAGCCTGCCTATTATTAACTCCTGAATAAGCCCCATTTAACCCAGAATCAACAGACATATTGTGAAGAATTTTGGTATGACCATCCTGAGTTCCCGCCCACTGGCGAGCAAATGTAGAATCAAAAGTTAGAGATTTAAACCTATTATCTTTGACTTGAGAATTTTTAATTAAATCTGCAATTTGTTCTTGATACTTTTTGCCCCCATATTTCGCAACCTGCATTGCATCTGCAAGTGTCAATTCTTTACTGTTCATAATATGAGAAAACAAATTTGTATGATTAAAATTATCAAAAGTTCCATTATATTCATGAACTTTTACTTTCTTTGCTTTAAACATATTTTTTAATACTATAAATTTAACTTTCCTTGCCATAGATTTATCTAAAATAATAGAACTAAACATGCCAGTATCTTTTTCAGCTCTAAAAGCCGTAAATGGTTCTGTTATAGTACTCTTGGAAAGATATTTACTCAAGCGTGCAACATCTTCGGGTTGTTGGCAAAACATATCGCTATATTCTACATAACGTGTTAATGCGGCATTTCCCTCCATAATAATCTTACGGTCTTCTGGAAAATGTAAACGGCTTGCCAGTCCCAAACCCTGCATTTGACGAATTTGAGGAATAGTCAAAGTTTCCAAAGCCGAACCATTTATACGATAATCAAAATTACTTAATAATGAACTTACCGCTTCTTTATTTGGATTTTTCAAAATATAATCATATGCTTCTTTGTTATTTGCCCTTAAAATAGTTAGTTGTGCAAGATTAGTTGCCCTTGGAGTTTGAGCCTTATATATAATTTCTTTCGTCGCTTGGTTATACTCAACACCTTCCTTAGGCAATGATTCATACAACTTTGTAACATCATCAAAAGTTTGCTTTATTTCTTTTTCGCTCATTTTCTTTATTGCTGAAATAAATTCCTTATCATTAAAATATGGCATTCCTCCATTAAAATATTTATGGTTATAAATAAAATCAAATTTATTTGAACCAGTAGAGTATAATTCTTTTAAAAATTGTTGTTTATCCCTTTCATACGGACCAACTAAATCAAGAGCTTTTTGCAATTTTGAAGGGACAGCATTATCTGCAACATGTACGAAAGAATCAACTTTAGCCGTAGCCGAAGATTCTGCTTTAAACGGTTTTGTTACCACTTTTGCAGCTTTTTTAGCAGCCCCAGAAGAAGGAAGAATTTCCCGCATATACTTATAGCCACGTTCAATTGATGAAATTAAACCCATAAAAATTTCCTCTTAAATTATCCCCTATATCTTTATAAAGGATTTTTCAACAAAAAAAATTGCTTTTTATTAAGGAATATTAAATTACAAACGATTATAAATGATCACCATATGAATCGAATATATATTTCACGTCAGAATCATCTTCAAGTGTTTTATATTTTTCAACATCTTCATTAGTTACAGGTCTTGAATACATACGCATTCCACCGCCATTGCCTACAATTTTCAATTCATAAATATTTCGACCTTTTAATACTTTAATCCCAGATTCTCCATCCTTTGCGGCGGTCTTTGTAGCTGCGGTATAATATTTCTTTATCAATCTGTCAAACAATGAAAAATTACCCTTTGTACTATCCCAAAGTTCTTTTTTTGCGTTTGGAGTTATTACTACTTTACCAACAAACTTCGAATTGATAATCTCTGGCTTATCAAATTTCCAAGAATTTACTTTATTTAAAAGATTAGAAATTTCCGAAAATAACGGTTCAATATCATCACCATCACCAGATGAAATAATCTGAGCAATTTTAGAATTTACATTCTTTTTCAATTGACTTGGAATTTTTTCAAAATCATTTATTAACGATAAAATTTCTGGCAAATCCAAAGATTTTTTATCCACCAAATCAAGAACAAAATTATATAATTCCAAACTACCTTGTTCTTCTAGCTTATCCAATTTTGAATATAATTCAAACTCAGTGTTTTTATCCGCAGAGTATTGACAATAATCAAATGTTCCATCTTTTTTCTTATAATTCTTTAATTCTTTTGCTACAAATTCTGAGAAAGAAATACCTTGATTACATACTTCTTGATATTTATCCCCTAACTGTAATATAGTAAGAGCTTTAGTTTCATCCAAAGTTTCGTCATTATCAATAGACTGTTCTATTGCAGAATATACGTTGTTAAAATAATTTCCATCCACATTTGAATCTGACAAACAAATTTCACAACGAGATTTCAATTCGGGGTTATTTATTTTTTGAGTAATGAAACTTAGCTTTCTTAACTTGTCTTGATCTACTTCTGCCCGAGGAAGAGACGTTTCAACAATTTCTTGAGCCTCTTTTGGTGAAGGATTAGAAAGTTGAGTGATTTTTCTTGAAGATTTATAAGCCAATTTTTCATTTATATTTGCAACAGCATTTGCCAAATCTTCACGGAACATATCAACTCTATCTTGAGTTATATATATTCCAAAGAACCTATGTTTATACAGAGCTTCTATTTTTTCAAAAGATTTTTTTATTGCTTCTTTATCAAAATTATTATTTTGGCAGAATTCTTGGAATCCCTCATCATTTTCGTATGCGTTTACATCCCTATAAAACACCTTTTCTGAGAACGATTTGTATTTATCTTCATATATTGTTCTATAAGAAGAATCGATAACATTTTTCAAATATTTACTTAAATGAGTACTATTTTCTAATGAAGCAAGCGGATTAGAAGGATACCTAACATCCCCTTCTGCTTTTTGAGATTCTTGATACAATTTATACAAATAAGCAGTTGTAAGATTATCTAATGTATATAAAGTTGTATTCGGTCTGGATTCCCTATCCCTAATTAATCTCATAGGTAACCAGTTATGAGAAGTATATCGAGTGTAATCGCTCCAAAATCTTGAAGTAGAAGATTTGACTGCAATATCCATAAGTTCATCTGGGGTCATTTTTGATAATTCATTAGACAAATTCAATAAGGCTTTTCTTTGTAAATATGAACCTCTTAATAATTTATACATCCTTGGATCAGGAGCACTCCAATCTCCACGACCGTAACGCGATAATCCCCTTGCCAAAACAACATCACCGTTTGGAAGAGTAGTTTCAACATTAGACACTGGTTCGAATTTCACATATATTTTTTTAATTACATCCTTCAAGACATCTGCATAATTCACACCCTTAAGTCTATGAGCATATGTTTTCGGGTCTAAATTATCTACGTATTTACTACTTTTTTCATCATACATTTCAACGCATTGGAAATTATTTTCGACTTTCAAATCTGACAATATTTTTTCCATAGATGCTTTTTCATCAGAATTTTTTCCATACGAACTCAAAACTTCTGAAGGATTATCAATATCCCCAAGAGCTTTAACGATAATCTTAATCTCCGAAGGGCTAAAAGTTGAAGTTAAATCACTAATCAACTTTTTATTTTCGTTACTTTCAGTGTAAAGATATAATAATTCTTTTGGAATATCTGCTAAGCATTTTTCTTTTTTGGTACTCTTAATTATATTATATAGGTCATCGTTAGATAAATTTTTAGGCTTCGCTGCTATATAGTTTGTGACCCTATTCACGCCACCCAACAATCTTTTTTGCAATTCACGGTCTGAGGTTATAAGTTCTTCGTTTTTCGTTTTATTTATTTTATTTGCTAAAAAGGAATTAAAATCTACTAAATTATTAATTTTATTATCATCTTTATAACATTTTAAGGTTTTAATAAATTCAACCATTCCATCATTAGGAAGATTTTTATTTTGACCAAGTATAACTGCAGACTTTGCAATATCTAATAAAGAAACTTTAATATTAAGAGAATTTGCAAGCTTTAAAAATTCATCTGATATAGATGAAGGAACATCAAATGACTGTAAAGCATCTTTTACAGATTCAAGTTCTTCTTGAGAATGATATTTTCTCCAATCCGGATTTACAGGCTTGTAAACAGATTTTTGACATCTAATAACAGGTGTTGTCCTAACATTTTTACCTATTAATGAAACAGGGTTTTGAGGGAAAGTAATTTCTGGGAAATTCGCAACAATATCCTCTTCCGTTTCACAAAGGTTCAATAACTCGTAATATTCTTTGTAAGCCGGACCAATTTTAAGATTGCCACTATCTAATTCTGCTTTTAATTTAGAATACAACCCATCAGGAATACCCTTTTCGTTATGAATAAGATCTAACATATTAGAATATTGTGCACAGATTGAATCAATAGGAGTTTGTAGAAGTTTGATTTCATTGACGGTTAACCTATTAGAAGGTAGCTCTGAAGAAGGAAATGCACACGTTTTTGAGGGAATACTCTTTTCTGCATCAGAATTATTATCTTGATTATAAGCTTCAACTTCTGAGGTTCTATTTTTTTCAACTACCTTTTGGATTTCAACTCTAGCACTTCTTTTAATGTCTGAAATAGGTGTAATCTTCATTAATAACTTTTCTCCAATGATTCTACAAAAGTAACAAAAACACTAAAACCAAACTTTTGCCACTTTACACAGAAATGTAACATTCTCTTCACGAAAATATTGCCAGCATTAGCAATTTAAAATTTCAACAATTCATCTAACATAACAAAGAAAGGAGAAAACAAATGAAATCAGTTACGACTTTTGACTTACAATACGCACATCGATTTTTAAATTTTAAAGGAGAAGCACAGTATTTACACGGACACACTGGAACTCTCACAATTGAAGTAGAAGATTCAATTAACACGGGTGTAAATATGGTATTTCCTTGTAATGAGATAAAGAAAACAGCTTGGGAGGTCCTAAAAAACTTTGACCACGCACTCATACTAAGAAAAGATGACCCTTTATTACCTGCAATATTTAATGTCTATACTGAACAGGGAATAAAAGATGGAGCTCCACAAAATACAAATATCGGAGAAGCTTTTAAAACAGAATTAGCCACAGCATATCCAAATTGCAGGGTCGTTGTTACGAAAGAATCAATGACCACAGAAGGTATGATAAAAATAGTTTATGAATTATTAAAAGACAAATTAAATATCTCCAAATTAACCTTCACCAGTGGAGGCAATGTTGCAACAGAAGATTATAAAGTTGATAAAACAATAGAACGTTGTCCATTATGCGGAATCGCACTGACTGAAGATGGAATTTGTCCAAAATGTGGATATAAAAAGGGATAAATATAATTTATTTAAGCGTTCGGGATAGATATTCTACCCCGAACGACTTTAACTACTATCAACTTGCAATTTGTAAAAATATCTAATTTATTATTTTTCTTGCATAATAATACTAAATATAATATTATTAGTAGTATGCAAAAAAGTTCAATGGAAAACAACGAAAAAATAAAAATTAAAAACATCGCTTTTATTATCATTCCGATTGTAAATACACTTATTGCAATATATACAGCATGGAAACTCTTTGACGAGGGGATGAATTTTGGAGATAACGGATTACGAGTCGTAACAGTATTCGTTTGGGGACTTGTATCAATACTTATTTCTCTTGTTGTTTCTGGAATTATTTATGCAATAGGAGCATTTATAAAATTATTAACCCCTACAAATTTTAAAATAAATAAAAAACAAGTTTCACTGTTATATTTAGGAGCACTTAGCCCTGTTATTTTTTCTTTATGTGTTTATTTCTTCGCATTTTTTTTAGGAAGTACTATCCATAACCCAAACCACAAATCTTACCAACAAGAAAACTCTAAAATTGAAACAGTTCAGCAAGACCAAGCCTATTATGAAGAGTAACATTTATTTACACTACGCAATTTTCGCCAGCTAAAATTGTTTATTAATATACAGGTGAAATATGGTAAATATAACAAAAATTGCAAATGATTTAACAAATTGTCAAGCTACTGGAACTCAACTAGGAAGAAGAAACCTTCCTAGATATTTGTACCACGTCACAACAGAAAACAACTACCAGCAAATGCTCAAAGATGGATATATTAAAGGTCATCACGACTTAAATTCAAGTAGCCACTTGAGCGGAGTTTTCATGTTTGATTTAAATAACTTTTCCAAACGTTGGACAACAATGGGCATTGAATGGATGGGTAAATTATTTACATTTGCAAGAGGTTTGATTATGCAAGCTGCCAAAGATGATTCAAACATAGTTGTATTAAAAATTCCAACAAGAACACTTAGTCAAAGAAAATTAAAATGCAGAAACCAACTTACAGATAGTGAAACACACAATATCTACGGGGATTTTGCTACAAATCAAAAACATTACACAAGAAAGAAAAACGCAATTGAATATATAAATGAAGGGGATATACCAATTCAGAACGTGACAAAAATTGGAGAAGCCGATATGGGATTCAATTTAAGAAAAATAATAGAAAATCCGACAGAAAACTCTCTTGATAAACTAGATGTAAAAAAGATATTACAAAACCTTTTCAAAAATACCCCTGAAGGAAAGTGTATAAACCTCGCAACAAAAGAATAAAGTTAGCATTAAAAAATCCCTCTGGCTAAAGAGGGATTAAAAGTTTGGGCAGGGGTGGATTCGAACCACCGTACTCTCGCGAGAACAGATTTACAGTCTGTCGCCTTTAGCCACTCGGCCACCTACCCATATTTAATTTTCATTTTGCTTGCCTTGGGCTTTTAAATTTGCCCTTGACGAGACTTGAACTCGTGACCTCTCCCTTACCAAGGGAGTGCTCTACCTCTGAGCCACAAGGGCTTGAGTTTTTTTTTACTGAGAGTCATTGGCAAGCACCTTTCGGTTTAACTTTCTTTTTACAAAGTCCGTTTTACTTTTCCAAGACTTGCATACGCTCTTTTTTCAGTAAAAAAGCCGGTAATGGGACTCGAACCTACAACCTACGGTTTACAAAACCGTTGCTCTGCCAATTGAGCTATACCGGCAAGTGCTTATGTGAACTATTATATGCAAAAAAATTTTTACTGTCAAGCAGTTTATTTTGAGTTATAATAAAAATCGACAGAAAATAGATAACAAAAGGATTTTAGACTAATGATTAGAGCAATTTCACCTATAATTTTACTACTTATTTCTAATATTTTTATGACTTTCGCATGGTATGGTCATTTAAAATTTCGTTCATCAGCTCTTTGGATAGTAATTTTAGCAAGCTGGGGTATCGCATTATTTGAATATTGTTTTCAAGTTCCCGCCAATAGAATTGGTTACGGAATTTATAATGCTGCCCAATTAAAAACAATCCAAGAAGTAATTACCCTTATTGTTTTTAGTTTCTTCTCTGTATTTTATTTAAAAGAACAATTTAAATGGAATTACCTAGTAGGTTTTTGCTTCATCATTTTAGCGGTATTTTTTATCTTCAAAAAATGGTAGGAGTAAACATTTGTAAAAAGAGCTTGATTTTAGATATTTAGTGTTATAGAATTTCAATAGTCGATATGTAAATAAATATTCAAGTTTGGAATCTTGAAGGAAAGAGGTAATAATGAAAAACGGAATCCATCCAGATTATAAGAAAACAACAATCAAATGTGTTTGTGGAAACGAAATCGAAACAGGCTCGGTAGTAGAAGGTTTAACAGTTGAAATTTGTAACAATTGCCACCCATTCTATACTGGACAACAAAAAATTCTTGACTCAGAAGGTAGAGTTGAAAGATTCAACAAAAGATACGGAAAGAAAAACTAATCGTTGTCACAAAGAAAAGAGATTTAGAAAAGACCCTCAGAATGGCTGGGGGTCTTTTTTAATAAAGAAGTATTTATTATTCAAAATACATATACTTAAAAAAAGAAAAAATTTCATGCCAGAGGAGAGCATGAAAGCATGTTAAATAATAAAAGGAGGAAATGAATGAAAGACAAAACTTTTTTAATGATTCCAGGTCCTACACCTGTACCAGAGTCTGTAATGCTAGACATTGCAAGACATCCAATAGGTCATAGGAGCTCCGAATTCTCCTCCATCTTAGAAGAAGTATATGCAAATTTAAAATACGTATTCCAAACACAAAATGACGTATTTATTTATACTGCAAGCGGAACTGGTGCAATGTGTGCAGCACTAGAAAATCTAATAAACCAAGGAGACAAAGTTTTATGCTTAGTTATTGGAAACTTTGGAAATCGCTGGGCAAAAATTGCACAATCTAGAGGAGCAATCGTAGAAAAAATCGAAGTTGAAGCAGGTCAAATTATAGACCCAGAAGAATTAAGAGCAAAACTGGCAGAAGATGTTAACAAGGAAATTAAACTTGTCACCCTAACACACAGTGAAACCTCTACGGGAGCTGCAAATGACATAAAAACGTTATGTTCTATTATTAGAGAACACGGAGCATTATCTGTTGTTGATGGAGTTACAAGTGTATGTGCTATGCCTTGCAAACCAGATGAATGGGGCATAGATGTTCTCGTTTCTGGTTCTCAAAAAGGATTTATGGTTCCACCAGGATTAGCTTTTCTTACGGCAAACGAAAGGGCATGGAAAGTTTACGAAGAATGCAAGTACCCAAGTTTTTATTTCGATTGGGGAGCATACAGAAAATCTACCCGTGCAAATTCAACTCCTTTCACACCAGCAGTTAACCTTATTACAGGTCTAAACACCGCTCTAAGAATGATTAAAGATGAAGGAATTGAAAACGTAAATGCTCGTCACAAAAAATACGCACTTGCTTTAAGAAAAGCCTTAAGAGCAATAAACTTAGATTTATTGGTTAAAAATGACGAAAATGCAAGTTATTCAATAACTTCTATTCTTCCACCAGAAGGAGTTTCCGTACCTGATATCAGAAAATATTTGAAAGAAGATTTTGATATTGTAGTTGCAAATGGTCAAAATCAACTTAAAGACAAAATTTTCAGAATAGGAACTCTAGGCTTTGTATGCGAAAGAGATTTAATCGCATCCGTAGGAGCATTAGAAGCAGTTTTGAAAAAACTAGGACACAAATTTGAACTTGGAAAAGGAGTTCAAACACTTATTGAAGAGCTAAGGAAATAAAGGAAGATTGAATAAATGAAAGTTTTAGTAACAGATAAAATAAATGAAACAGCGGGTAGAATTATAGAACAAACCGCACAAGTAGATTTTTTACCAACAATGACAGAAGAGGAACTCATAAAAATTATTCCTCAATACGATGCAATGATGGTAAGAAGTCAAACCAAAGTAACAGCAAAAATTATTGAAGCAGGAACAAATTTAAAAATAATCGGCAGAGCAGGAGTTGGAGTTGACAACATTGATGTTGAAGCAGCAACTCAAAAAGGTATCATCGTAGTTAACTCTCCAGATGGTAATACAATGGCAGCCGCAGAACACACCGTAGCTTTAATGTTAGCGATGTCAAGAAATATTGTTCCAGCGGCAACATCTACCAAAGAAGGGAAATGGGACAGAAGTAAATTCACAGGTTGCGAATTGTACAAAAAAACTCTTGGTATTATTGGTCTAGGAAAAATTGGTTCTCATGTTGCAGAAGTTGCACTTGCATTTGGGATGAAAATTGTAGTTTTTGACCCATACACATCAAAAGAAATTGTTGAAAAAATGGGTGGAGAGTATGTCGAAAATCTTGATGATTTCTGGGGACGATGCGATTATATTACGGTTCACGTTCCAAAAACTAAAGAAACAGTAAACCTTATAAATAAAGACACTATTGCAAAAATGAAACAAGGAGTTAGACTTGTTAACTGTGCAAGAGGTGGAATTATTAACGAAGCGGATTTGAAAGATGCAATAGAAAATGGACAAGTTGCATCCGCAGCAATTGACGTTTATGAAAAAGAACCAAATATTACAGAATGTCCACTTATTCATTGCAAGGGAAACATCGTACTAACTCCTCACCTTGGAGCAAGTACAAAAGAAGCCCAAATGAATGTAGCAATTGATGTTGCAGAACAAATTAAACAAGTTCTATCTGGGGGTTCAGCTTCTTCAGCTGTAAACATTCCATCTCTACGTCCAGACAAACTTGAACCAGTAAAAGATTATATGCAAATTGCAGAAAATTCTGGACAACTTGCAATGCAAATTACTGAAGGTACAATAAAATCAATTGAAATTACAGCACAAGGAGATTTAGCAAATCTCGATATTCAACCTCTTGAAGTTGCAGTATTGAAAGGGGCTTTATCATCAATCCTTGTAGGAGTGAATTATGTAAACGCTCCTATTTTAGCAAAGAAAAGAGGAATTGACATTATTTCAACAAGGTCAAATGTAAAGTGTAATTTTGCAGGACTTATCACAATAAAACTTGTTACAAACAAAGAAACAACAACTGTATCTGGAGCATTAGTTGCAAAAGATATTCCAAGAATTGTTAAAATAAATGATTATGAAACAAGTATTCGTCCACAACGACATATGCTTATAGTTCCTCACGTTAATAAACCGTCTATGATTGCAAAAGTTGCACAAGTGATTGGTGAAAACAATATCAACATTGGTTCAATGAACGTTGTTCAAAAAAATGACAAACACGAAACAGAATCAATAATGGTTATCAATACAGGAACAGAAGTTCAAAATGACGTACTTTCAGAAATCGAAAAAATAGATGGAGTACATAATCCTAAATATGTCAGCCTTAACGCTGAAGAATAAACAAACACTTTTATCTCACTCCCTCTCTACTTTTACAGAAGAGGGGGAGAGTGAGATATTAAACATAATTAAAAAGGAGCAAATAATTTGAAATTAGCAGTATTCGACTTTGATTCAACTTTGATGGACGGAGAAACTATCGAATTTCTCGCAGAGGAACTAGGAATCCGAGAAAAAATAAAAAAAATAACAGATAGTGCAATGAGAGGGGAATTAGATTTTTTTGAAAGTTTAACCCAAAGAGTTTCCCTTCTGAAAGGTCTTGAAGTCGATAAAGTTAACAAAATTTGTCACAATTTACCTATTATGAACGGAGCCAAAGAAACAATCTTTGAGTTAAAAAAACTTGGATATACTGTTGTTTGTTTTTCTGGAGGGTTCAAAAACGCCACAAGTTACTTTGCCTCTATACTAGGACTTGATGGAGATTTTTCAAATACCTTGCATTCAAAAGACGGAGTTTTGACAGGACTTGTCGGAGGAGAAATGATGTTCAACACCAGCAAGGGAGAAATGCTACAAACTTTGCAACACATAATGAAAATAACTCCAGAAAATACTATTGCAATAGGTGATGGTGCAAACGATTTGAGTATGTTCCAGCATGCCAGTACTCGAGTAGCTTTTTGTGCAAAACCAATCCTAAAAGAAGCTGCAAATATTATTATTGAAGAAAAAGACTTAAAATTAATTATAAAAAAATTAGCATTACTACAACATACCTAAAGCTATTCCCTCAAATTTGAAATTGTATTCTTCAAATTATCAATAAATTCTTGACGATATAAAAAACCTAAGTGCGAACCATTGTCGATTAAAACAGTATTTGCACCAGTATATTCTTTTAATTTTTTAAGCTGAGTTGTATTCGTTAAATAATCATTCAGAGAATGATAAATTTTATAATTATTTGCTCGTTCTAAATAGTCCATAATTGAATACAAACTCACTTCATAACTCAAATCATCACTATCCTTATCAGTTGAACCAAGGAGATATTTTTCAGCATAATCACGATACCCCATATTATCAATAACATGATAAATACCTGTTTTCGCCGATTTAGAAGCATTTTCAATCGTAAAAATCAAGTCTGAAAGTTTTTGGTGCATAACAAAACCCGTAATTAATTTTGCCTCTTCATCTGTAAAAGGAAGATAATTTATGTCTTTTTTTGAATCGTCGTTTGATTGGTACAATTTCAATACTTTTGCCGCAGTCAATGCTACACGCTGTTTTAAATCTTCTGATGATTTATTCCACTCCTCCGAATTTTTATCAATCTGTTTCATTGCGTAAATCAAATCCACAGGAGGGCAAATTGAAATAAACTTAGAATCCCCTAAAACATTATCCCTTGATTCTAAATCTCCTAAGAAAAGAGAAGTTAAAGCCCCAAAAGAAGTACCAATAAAAACTTTATCCCCAAACTCGCAAGAATATCTTTTTTGAAGATTATTTATAATTTTCAAAGTAACAGAACGAAGAGCGATTGCATCTTTTGCAGGAAGCCCTGGGTGATAATCTTTTGGCATACTTTTCACAAATTCCCACTGAAAATGACTCCCTTGAATAACAACAGAATACCCCGCATCATAAAATAATTTAGCCAATAAAACAGAATGACTGGACATAATTCCCTCCCCAATCGAAGGATAAATTATTGCTAAAGGAGAAGATTTATCTTTTTGCAAGATATAGCGAAAACGATAATCTGCACGACCTTCAGTTACCCCAACATAAGAAGTTTTTATTCGTTGACTGAAACTTCTATTCCATACAGATAACTCATTCCAAATAGATTCATCAACCCCAGGGAGGTCAAATAAAGCAGTTCGCATAGAATCCACAACAGGAGTTTGAGGATTAAAATTTGGAAGAATTATATCCGCATCAAGTTTAAAATTTTCAGTACTGTAATCATCTAAATTAGCACCTCCTTTCAAAAAAGATGGCATATAAATTTGTGAAGTAACTTCTGTTTTGACAATTTTATCGTTCTTTTCTGCAACTTGAACTGGAGTTTTTTGTTTCAGAATAACTGGTTTTTGAGCAACTTTTTTATCATCATTTGATTTAACAAAATCCATTTCCTTTTTTATATCAACCCTATCAAGATTTTTACATTTTATATAACCCTCTAAACCATAGATTTTCTTCGCAATTTCATATGGATCAGCATAATTTGATTCAACCATTTGAATAATTGGTTGCATATAAGATGTTTTATTTACAGTTAATCCAGCTTTCACAATTGCAAGTACTGGAGTTGCAATATAAGAACCTGGATTCAACGCCGTATCCAATACCCGCCCCAATAAACCTCTAAAGCTCGTGAATGATAACAGAGGGAACACAAAAAACTTTCCATTATCCATCTTACAACCTGCTAAAGCTTGCTCCATATTTTCAGTAGATTGTTCAATTTTGAATAAAGTTTTAGCTGGGTCGTACATTCCTCCCAGTCCTAAAATCGTATTTGTGAAAAAACGAATGGTTTCTTTCTTAGAAGTTTCAAAATCTCTTTGAATTAAACTGCTCAAAAGTCTTATCGGATATTCAATATTATTTGTAGCAGATTGAATTCTATCCATTCCGTATTCTGGCATGATTGATGACCACAAAATATGAATTGGGCGAATTACATATTTATTCAATCCCAAATTAAAATTAAACATTTTTCTATTATAGGCTTCAAACCTATCTTCTCCTAAATATTCAAAAGCATAATCGGGGTATTTATTTTCAGAAGCAAAAACAATAAAATTTTGGCTAAATAAACAAAATAACAAAATAATTACAGTAAAACTCTTCTTTTGCATTTTCAAATCCTAAAATATATAATCAACAGTTTAATAATCAGAAAAAATAAGAGTAAAATCATTGCACAAGTGAGTAGGTTTAAGTGCTAAAACAATTTTTAACCTTGTAACAGATTTTTACAAAAAGCTATAAAAAAGATAATTAGCATGTTAAATTGAATAAGTCTAGTTTATTAGTTAAGGAGGTAAAATGAAAAATTTATTAAAATCAATTTTATCAGTTGCGGTGTTATGTTTAATGACAGCACCAGCATTTGCATTCCCTGATGTATCTAATGACTACTGGGCAGCTCCACAAATCAAATTGTTATCAGAACAAGGTGTTATTGTTGGCTATCCAGATGGAACATTCAAACCAGATGCAAACGTTACAAGAGCAGAATTTGCAGCAATGGCAATTAGAGCGTTAGGTCAACAACACACAAAAGTAGCTCAACCAGTACACTTCTCAGATATTACTGAAGATTATTGGGCATATCAAGATATTCAAAAAGCACTATATTTTGACCTAATTTCTTGTGACAAAAAAGGTGAATTATTTAGACCAGAAGATTCTGTATCAAGAGCTGAATCTCTATCAGTTGCAGTTAATGCACTAACAACAGAACAAATCAGCCCTGCAAAAGCAAAAGAAGTTTTATCTCGAAAATACGCTGATGCTAACTCTATTCCAGAATGGTTTATTATTCCAGCAGGGAAAGCAGAAATTTTAGGAATGGTTGTAGTTGCTCCAAGTGCTAAAAAAGCTGAATTAGAAGCTTCAAGACCTGCAACAAGAGCAGAAGTTGCAGCAATCTTGTACAATATGATGGAACAAGCAAAACTTAATCCAAACGCTAAACTTGCAGAAGCAATGAGAAAGAAAACAGGCGAAGGATACGTTATTGATGAAGCAACCGTTCAAGGTAGCGTAGGTATAATTCCAGCAGGTTCAGTTGTACCTATCAAATTAAATACATACATTAGCTCACAATCTTCAGAAGGCGGAGCAATGTACACTGCAAGAGTTCCACAAAACTACGTAACAAAAGAAAAATTCATCCTTGTTAGAGAAGGTGCAATGTTGAATGGGCAATTACTTGACGTTAGACCTGGACAATATTTTGTAAGAAATGGTGTTTTGGTTTTGAAAAACGCATTAATTACAACTGAAAACGATCAAACAACAGCATTTGACGGTACTGCTGAAATCTACAAAGATAGAAATTGGTGGATGAAATTCGTAAGATGGGCATTCAAAGGCGAAAAACTTGAAGTTCCAGCAGATGGCACAGCAAGAATGATTTTGCTAAAACCATTAAAAATCGACCTAACAAACGGTTGGATTTACGAAAACTAATAATATTAGTTAACATAGATTAAATAAAAAATCCCGATATTGAAAAACAATGTCGGGATTTTTTTAATATCCTTAATATTTGTTCCTTCTCCCGAGGGAGAAGGTTAGGATGAGGGGTTAAGCTAAACACAAGTTAGCTTGAGATACTTTACTCAAAATGCCAAGCTTGTAAGAATTTTACTCAATATCCGTCATTCTGAGAAATTTGTAACTATAATTTTAATACAAACCCGCAAATTATTCCGAAGAATCTCTTTAAAATTATGTCCTCTCCTAGGGAGAGGATTTAGGAGAGGGGATGATGAAAAAAAAAACCATCTCTCGAAATTGTTACTTTTCGCCATAGCCTCAAAGACAATTTCTCTCTCTACCCTTGGAGAGAGTTGTGTGCAATAGTCATTCCGAACCCGTTTCGAAATCTCTAGCTGGTGCGTTTGGACAGAGACTCTGAAACCAGTTCGGAGTGACATATTTGTTAACTTTGAGATTCTTCGCTTCGCTCAGAATGACAGAATTTGCCTGAGTTAAGATTTTTTAACAAAACAAAATTTCAACGCAATTATTGGGAATGAAAAAACTTTATATTCATAAGGGGATATTATATAAAGGAAAACTAATGTTCATATCAAAAATGGCACGGTTTATTGTTTCAAAAACGACTAATCATTTTGGTTATTATACAAAGCAGCAATCCGTTGACGCCGCTATTAATATTGGAAAAGAATTAGTAGATTTATCTAAAAGTGGCAAACCCATTACTAAAGAATTGATTCAATCAACAATAAAAAAACAAGTTCCGAAAGCTAACGTAAGGATTGTTACGGATAAAAATGAGTTTAAACAGCTTTTGGAAACAGCTGGTGAAAATTTTGAAGCTATTGACTCTGCAACTGCTGATTATGGAGCTATGTATTTTAATATGGGTAAAACCAAGGGTATTTTTGTTCCTAGCCTTAATGGTTCTAATCCCAATTCGAAAGCAATACCAACTTTTGCACATGAATTTGAACATTATATGTACAATGAACATACCCCAAAACGTAGCATCTTTTTGAAACTTGTTCAAAAAATATCAAGTCCAAAAGAAAAAGTAAAACCTTCAACTCCAATTGAAAAGTTTGAAACCCATGAACATATTGCACTGGAGTCAGATATTCAAATGGATTTAATAAAATATTTCGGTATTGAATATTTAGCTAAGACAGGTGGCCTAAAAGGGGTTGAACCAACAGCAGAAGGGGTAACAAAACTTTTGAAAAGTAAAAATTTTACTGGTTTGACTGATGATAAGCGTGTTGATGCCTATATCAGAGCAATAACTAGACGTCATATTAATCCTAAAAATAAAGATTCTTTTGTTGATTTAGTAACAGTTAAGAATACTTTAGATGATGAAGTTCGTGCCTACGCAGCTGGGGATGCGGTAAAAAGATATATGACAGGTTCGGAAAATATAACTAGTCAAGGTTTGGTATCAGAAATTTATAAACGAACAAGCAAAGTATTAAAAAATGAAATTCTGAAGAATTTAGAATATATAGGTGATAATAAGACGAAAGTTGCAAAAAAAGTTCAGACGGGATTACCTACATCTTCTTATGTTGGGGCAAATCCATCTTCTGAGGTGAATTCTTTAGATTCAATGACGGACGTACTTAACAAAAAAATTAATGGAGAACATAAGATAATAAAAGTAAAAGGTTTGTTCAAGACTCAATCTACATAGCGTATTGAGGAGTATCTCTTTGTTAAATTTCATCCTCTTCCGAGGGACACTAGCTGAACCGACGAAACGAAGTTGAGTCGAGTGAAACTGCGTGCCGTATGGCTGAGGTTAGGATGAGGGGTTACAAGTTAGCTTGAGATACTGCTTAGTATATAAAGCTTGTAAGATTTTTACTCAATATCCGTCATTCTGAGGAATTTGTAATTATAATTTTGATACAAACCCGCAAATTATTCCGAAGAATCTCTTTAAAATTACGTCCTCTCCTAGGGAGAGGATTTAGGAGAGGGGATGATGAAAAAAGAAAAAACCTCTCTCGAAATTGTTACTTTTCGCCATAAGCTCAAAGACAATTTTCTCTCTACCCTTGGAGAGAGTTGTGTGCAATAGTCATTCCGAACCCGTTTCCTTCTTACCCTGTGCCTTATTTTGTAAAAAACTTATCCACTTATTAGCTTATAGACTTTTTCAATCAATCCCCATGTTGAAAATGAAATAAATTTTTGTTATCATCAAGGCAGAAGAAATACAGATAAAGTAAGAGGAATAAATATGTCAGGACACTCAAAATGGGCAAATATTAAAAACAAAAAAGCCAAAACAGATTCACAAAAAGCCGTAGTATTTCAAAAATACTCAAGAGAACTTATCGTAGCAGCAAGACTTGGAGGTGCTGATCCTGCTGGTAATTTCCGTCTAAGAACAGCCATTGAAAAAGCAAAAGCTGCAGGACTTCCAAACGATAATATCAAAAGAGCTATTGATAAAGGTGCGGGAGCTGGTGCTGCTGACAACTACGAAGAATTAACTTATGAAGGATACGCAGCTGGTGGAGTTGCAGTTGTTTTAGAAGCAATGACAGATAACAGAAACAGAACAGCTGGAGATGTTAGAAGTATCTTTACAAAATTCAACGGAAACCTTGGTGAAACAAATTGCGTAAGCTGGATGTTCGACAGAAAAGGTAGTATTGAATTTGAAAATACTGTTGATTTTGACAAACTATTTGAAGCCGCAATCAATCTTGATGCTGAGGATGTTACTGAAGAAGAAGATTGCTACAAAGTTTTAACTTCTGTGGAAAATTTCCAAGCAGTAGTTGAAGGTCTTGAAGCAGAAGGATTCAAAAGCACAACCGCAGAATTAACTAGAATTCCACAAAACACAATTGAAGTTACAGACGTCAAAACAGCAACTTCTGTAATGAGATTAATCGAAAGACTAGAAGAGTTGGACGATGTTCAAAATGTATATGCAAATTGCGACATTCCAGATGAAATTGCGGATCAAGTTGAGGTTTAATAAGTTTGCTTAGTAATATAGAAAAACTTTCAAAAGTTCTTAATGAAAGTTACAGCGAAAAAACGCTGAACTCGTCATTGGGAACTTTTTTTGCCAAAAACTTTGGCATTAAAGATTTTTTTATAAACACAGATAATATCCCTAACAATTTTGAATACAGATATCCCGTATTCAAACATAAAAAATGTATCGGATATTTAGAATTTACGAACAAAACCATTGAACTTGAAAAATTTTTAGATATTACAGCACCGTTTATTTCCTTGAAAATCCAAAACATTTTGCTTTCTGAAAAAATGCAAAAAGACATTGATTTTCACGATACGATGAAAAATATTGCAAAAATCATAGAAACACAATACGAATTAAACTACGTAATCCCAATTGTGGGTGAAATGTTGGATAAATTCTTTACTGATTACTTGATTTATATTTTTATCAGAGATGAAAATGTTGGAGTAAACGCACTGGCTTGGCCTACCGCTTGTAATGACAAAAATATCCTAGAAATTGTTTCGAGAAATCATTCCAAAGAATTGTCTAGCGACAAAAAAACATTTCTCATTCCTTTAATGAGTGAATCCAAAAACGTAGGAACACTAGTTGCAAAAAGTACAAATAACGAAGAAATTACACCAAAAGATAGAGAATATCTTCAACAACTTTCAAAACAAATCGCAACAACAATAAACAGAGCAAATGTTTATGCAGAGATATTAAAACACGCAACACTTGATGCTTTAACTGGTTTTTACAACCGCAGACAATTAGAAGAACGTTTAAAACAAGAAGTATCAAATGCGAAACGTCAAAAAGCTCCTCTTTGCGGAATTATGACAGACATTGACTTTTTCAAAAAAGTTAACGACACATACGGACACGCAGTCGGAGATTTAGTATTAAAATCAATTGCAAAAATTATTAGAGGCCAGTTAAGAGAATACGATATTGCTGGACGATATGGTGGAGAAGAATTTTCAATCCTCCTCCCATTCACCAAAATAAATGAAGCACAAATGGTTGCAGAACGTCTAAGAAAAACAATTGAAGACAAGGTTATTGATATTTCAAAAGTTAACCCTGACAGCGAAACAAAAGAAATTCAAGTAACATTGAGCCTTGGCATATACGAAATGCAAGCAGATGACAACGAAGAAGAACTATTGAAAAAAGCAGACAAAGCTCTTTATCAAGCCAAAAATACTGGAAGGAACAAGGTAGTAGTAAACAATGATTGAAACATATGAAAAAATATGCAAAAATTTAGAAGATACTAAAGATTTAGCAAAAAAATTTGCAAAACTTGTTGAAGAAAAAGGATGTTTTGTAAATTTGTACGGCGAAATTGGAGCTGGGAAAACAGCATTTGTAAAAGAAGTTGCAAAAGAAATTGGAATTGAAGAAAAAGTAACAAGCCCAACATTTGTAATTCTAAATGAATACCACGGAGGAAAACTTCCAATGTATCATTTTGATTTATATCGATTGGAAAACGAAGGCGTCAAAACAATTATGGATGAACTTCGAGAATACTCCGAAGGAAAGCAACTCACCTTTGTAGAATGGGCAGAATTCTCTCAAAATGAATTTCCATTCAACCACATAAAAATAAACGTAACCTATGAAGATAATGATGATAGAAAATATACCTTTACAGGTTATGGAAAAGATTGTATTGAAATTATTAAAGGATTAGAAAAGTGAAGATTTTAGTTTTTGACACCTGCTTAGACAAAATGTACGTTACACTATCAGAAGATGACAAAATTTTATCATCTGAAGTTGTGACAAATAAAGATAATAAATACCATTCAGCATTCTTAATTTCAACAATCAAGGATGTGTTGAAAAAGAACAACTTATCACCTAAAGACATTGATGCCATAGGTACAAATATCGGACCTGGAAGTTTTACAGGGATAAGAGCTTGTACAACTGTTGCAAGAATGATAGCACAACAATTGAACTTGCCAGCTGTCGGAGTTTCATCACTTGAAATCTTGTCAAAAATAAACCCAACTGACAAACCAACAATGGTTGCTCTTGATGCAAGAAAAAATAGTGCATATCTTTATTATGATGAAGAAGTTAAAGGTGCAATCCAATTAGACGAAATAAAAAAACAATTAGAAAAAGCTGATTATTATTTAATTACAGATGATAAAATGCAAAAAGAACTTGGCGGAACATCATACCAACAAGCAGAATATCCACTAGGAGATATTCTAGCTAAATTAGCATACGAAAAATTAAAAAGCTCATCTGCAAAATGGCAAGAACTTAAGCCTTTATACATTCAACCTCCACCAATGGGCTAAAAAATAGCATAGGCACTTGCAAAAATCTGAAAATAGTGTACAATAAAGGGATGGTTGTAAATAAAATATAGCCAGAAGTACACAATCAGGAGAAAAACAATGTACGAAGATGAAAAATTAGTATGTGAAGACTGCGGAAAAGAATTTGTATTTACAGCTGGCGAACAAGAATTTTATGCAGAAAAAGGTCTCGTTAACAAACCAAAAAGATGTCCAGAATGCAGATCCGCACGTAGAAAAAACAACAGAAAAAACAGAAGAATGTATGATGCTGTTTGTTCAAAATGTGGAGCACAAACTCAAGTTCCATTCAAACCTGTACCAGGAAGAGAAGTATTTTGCAAAGAATGTTTTCAAAAACTTTCCTCTGAAAATCAGGAAGGTTAATATATAAAAAGTTTTAACCACTAAAGCGGAAGAGCATAAGTTCTTCCGCTTTTGCTATCATATCATTATACAATTATTCAAATATTCAATTGTACTAATCTTCTCATCGTATAAATATTTAATGAAATTCAAATACGAACTATCGATAGAAGAAATAACAAGATTGATTTCAAAACCTTCAGTACAAAATGGCTCGTAATCATAAACAACATAACTGTTATACTTACTTTTCCACTCTTTACGTTCTATTCGACTATTGTTCTCTTCAATAATATCTTCTAGCCACGCAAGCATATTCTGGTCAACATTTTTCATTTCCAAACGATTGTACCTATTGCAATCATTACAACTATTACCAATAAACATACAATTTACTCCCTACAAATCTGTATATTGAAATTTTACTAACATTGTCAAAAAATATAATCGCCAAAATGTATAAAAAATAATTAAACTAATTGCTTATTTAAAAAGTATATACTTAATATATCGTTACAAAGTAATATTTTTTAGCAATTTCTTATTCAAAAAAAACTTTATATAAATAAGAGTACAAATCAGAGAGGATTATAATGAGCTTTGCTAATACGATGAACATATTGAGCAACATTAACTGCTTTCTGGGTTCGGGAGTATCATATCTTGAACAGCGGAAACAAGGTGTTGACCCTAGCATAGCAACTTGTAGCCTATTTAACAATATAGGCAACGGGGTTGTAAGAAATGCTATTGCTTACGATATGGCAAAATGCGGTAATCCAATGGGATTTAATGTAAATATGGCATACGGTTACGGAAACCCTGTTGCAAACACATATGGAACAATGGCAATGCTATCCGTTGCAAGTCCGTGGATGTTTTTCAACTCTCCATACTGTGGGATGACCCCTTGTTGTTATGGAGGAGGAATGTTCGGAATGGGAATGCCATACGGTGGCTTTAATATGGGCTTTGGTTATGGAATAAGTCCAGGATTTTTCTGCTAGACAACATTGTTATTTTATAAAAACACGAAATGAATTTACTGACTCCACTTATTCAATGACTGGAGTCTTTACTGATTTATCGTTCAATACAGTTGAAATCACCGCAACATATGTCCAGAACATAAATTGCAATTGAGGTCTGAAATAAATCGTATCAACTAATCCGTGGAACATAACTGCCCATATAGAAATTATTGATGCCGCAATAAATATAATTTGTTCTCTATTTTCAGAATGCAAAATATATTTCACTGCATCTTTTGACATTGTGATTAAAAAGCCTAAAAAAGCCACAAGTGCGAATATTCCACTTTCTACCGCAGTTTCAAGATAAATATTATAAGCACTCAAAGCATCAAAGCCAGTTTTCATATACAAGCCGTAAATTTCTCTAAAATTCTTATTCCCAACACCTATTCCTAATAACCAATTATCTTTTAACATTTGCAATGAAGAATGATAAACATTAAATCTAAATGAATTTGATGAGTCATTACGCATTGCAAAAATTGACATAAAACGATGTCTTAAAGCACCTACAAAAGTCATCGCAAACACAAATAACGCAAATGCTCCACCAATAATAGATAAATAGATTTTTTTATAAGTATTCCAGAAAAATTTTGCAGATAATAGAAATACACAACCAAATATCAACATCATTGACAAATATGCACCTCTACAACCTGTTTGCAAAATAGTATAAACCGTAAGCAATGCAAAAGCCACAGCAACAAGCATTAACTTGAATTGTTTCTTATTCAAGAAATAAAAAACTGAACCAATTACAGAACCCAAACCAGCTACTAAATAACCACCATACAAGTTAGGATTTAATGGCTTCAAAGTTCCATAAACACGTGACAAAACATCTTCTGGATTCAAGTTTGAAGTATCTTGCCATGTTGAAATTTCATCTAAGTGTAAGAAACTTTGTAAAAATCCAACGATACTTTCACCGCAAATACACAAAACCATTGTACCCATAACTACTGGGATTTTTGAGGTATTATTTTTCAAATATTGAGCAACAGAAAAATAAAAACCCAAGTAAACAAAAGTCTTAAAAAAGCCCTTCAAGCTCAATTCAAACAATGTAGAGCCAAAAAGACTCACGACAACTAACATAAAATAAGCAACCAACCAAATTTCAAAATGCTTGAAGCTCAGTTTTTCATTTGGTTTTGTGAGCATTTTAACAATAGTCAAAAACATTGCAATCAAGGCAAAAAAGCCGATAGAATCAGAGTTCATAAATGTAGATGACAAAAAAGTCACCATAATAAAGAACAAAATGAACTTGTCTATGTGTTGTAAAAATAAACTATTGTCGTATAAAAAACTTAATTTATCTTGTGAAAATTTAAAAAATCTATTGAACATCGTCCGTAGTATTCATCTCTTTATTAACAACTTCATCATCAACAGCATCAATTACTTTTATATCAGAAACTGAGCCAGTAAATTTGTAATCAGCACCTTCTAATGTGATAGGCAAACCTAATTTAATCTTATTTCCACCGACAACAGCACCGTCTTTAGTAATTTTTGCAGTATCAGTTAAAGTTACAACAACATCATATAAATCAGGTTGAGATTCATCTTCAACAACAATTACAACCTTTTTAGAATTCAAAGATGGAAGAACAATTTTTCTTCTATCCGCTTTAACATCCACAATATCCAAATCAGAATAAGGAACATTTCTAATACTGATGAATGTTTTTTCACCTTTTTTGATAGGAATACTATCACCAGAGAAAGTTACCCCTCTCATGTATATTTTGAATACGATTTTAGAAGTAGCTTCGATTTGTTTGTCCGCAGTTTGTCTATATCCTTTGTAAGTACAAAAACCAACAGCCAATGCAACAATAACAAATGCAACAATAATAAAATCAACAATTCTTACTTTTTTTATCAGTTCTTTTAATTTTTCCATAAAAGTTCTCCTTCTTTAAGAAATTCTCTTTATGCCGATTTTTGAAAGATTGATTATGAACAAAAACCGAACTCTTTTTTATAATTTTTCAACAGCAGTCAAAAGTTCGTCAACAGTAGTCGTTGCACAACCGAACTGTCTAACAACCAAACTTGCTGCAACATTACCAATGATAGCTGAATATACAGGGTCAATTCCCGCAGCCAAAGCCAAAGAATAAACCGCAGTAACAGTATCACCTGCACCAGTAACATCAAACACTTCTGATTTATTGAAAACAGGAATCTTAGTATAATCATCATTAGGCTTTGCAACAAACATTCCATCTGCACCACAAGTAATCAATACAGATTTCGCATTTGTTTCTTTTAACAACATTGAGCCTGCACGTTTCAAATCTTCTTCTGATTCAATTTTAAACCCAACAGATTTTTCAGTATCAGGAAGGTTAGGAGTCATAGAAGAAACATTTTTATAATCTCCTAAATCTCTTTGAGCGTCAACGACAACAACCTTACCCAACTTATTTGCATAATCAGTTGTAAACTTGATAATCTTATCTGTTAATGAGCCGATATGGTAATTTGACAAAATTACAGCATCATAATCTGGCAAAACTTTTTCAATATTTTTGATAACTTTTTCTTCTGTTTCCTCAGAAATTCTACCCTTTGACTGTCTATCAACACGAACTATTTGTTGAGTAATAGAAGTTGTAATAGAGCCAGAAATTCTTGTTTTTACGATAGTTTTACGAGATTTATCTTTAACAATTTTTGAACAATCAATATTAGCTTTCTCAAAAGTATCAAACAACAACTCTGAATAATAATCATCACCAGAAACACCAATAACACCAACTTTTCCAGCATTCAAAGTTGCCACGTTGTGAGCTGCGTTAGATGCACCGCCTAAAATTAACTTTGTTCTCGTATGTTGTAAAATCAAAACAGGAGCTTCACGAGAAATTCTTTCAGCATCACCATAAATCATTTCATCTAGGGCCAAATCACCCACAACAAGAACTTTTGGTTCTGTAATCTTTTTTATACAAGATACTAATTTTTCTTTATCTATATTCATAATACCAACTCTTAACTTTTACCTATGAGAAAATTTTACCACAAACACAAATGAAAGAAGATTACAATAAATTTGTATTTTCTAAGGAGAAATATCAAATAATAGGACATCGTTCTCCCCAAAGAGAAGGGAATAAATTGTTCCTTCTCCCGAGGGAAAAGGTTAGGATGAGGGGTATAACAAAAGTTTGTTAATTTTTGTAAACTAACTCTATCAAATTTAGCAATTTTTCACTTTCAGAATACTTTATATAAATATATAAAGCTCTCTCTTCTTATTTAAACGGATAGGCCTTGATTACTAAAAACAAGGTCTTTTTTTTTTGCTAAAAAATTGATTAAATGAACAATCGACCGATATGATAAACTGCAAATGCGGTAATCCAAGCAATTGAACACTGGATAAGAATTACAAGAAAAGCATAACGTTTGCCGAGTTCTCTTCTCACAGTTGCAACTGCCGCAACACAAGGAGTGTAAAGCAAACAAAATATCAAGAATACAAACGCTGTTAATTTAGAAAATAACACTGGAAGTTTTGTTACATCTCCGCCTAGCAACACAGTCAATGTACTTACAACACTTTCTTTTGCCATAAATCCAGTGATAAATGCGGTAGATATACGCCAATCAGAAATCCCCAAAGGTTTAAAGATTGGAACAATAAAATTACCCAAAACAGCCAACAAACTTTGAGAAGAATCCGTAACCAAATTCAACTTAGTATCAAAAGTTTGTAAAAACCAAATGACAATTGCAGCCCAGAATATTATTGTGAAAGCCTTTGTCATAAAGCCTTTTGCTTTATAATAAATCAACCTATAAACATTTTTTAGCCCTGGCATTCTATAATTAGGCAACTCCATTACAAATGGAACAGTTTCACTTTTGAAAACAAATATTTTCATAAAGAACGCGAAAATTATCCCGACTACAATTCCAGTCAAATACAAACCCAGCATAACCAAAACTTGATGAGATTTGAAAAATGCGGCAGTAAACATTGCATAAATCGGTAATTTCGCAGAACAACTCATAAACGGTATCAAGAAAATCGTCATTTTTCTATCACGTTCTGATGGCAATGTTCTAGTTGACATAATTGCAGGTACTGAACACCCAAAACCAATCAACATAGGAACAAAACTCCTACCAGAAAGTCCGATTTTTCTAAGAATTTTATCCATTACAAAAGCAACTCTTGCCATATATCCAGAATCTTCCAAAATTGAAAGAAAGAAAAATAACACAACAATTACAGGCAAAAATCCTAAAACACTACCCACTCCAGAAAATATCCCATCAATAATCAAGGAATGAACAACAGGATTTAATCCATAAGAAGTTAAAACGCCATCTGCAAATCTAGTTATATGAAGAATAACAAATTCCATAATATTAGACAAAAAAGTTCCAAATGGACCAAATGTCAAATAGAAAATCAATGACATAATTAGTAAAAACGACAAAATCGCAGTATATTTTCCTGTCAAAAACTTATCCACTTTTGCAGATAATCTATAAGCTACCGTTTCTTGAGGCTTGAAAACAAATTCATCACACAACTTTTCAATAAAAGTAAATCTCATATCCGCAATTGCAGATTCGTGATCTAAGCCAGACTCTTTTTCCATCTGCTCTACAATACTTTTACAAGTTGAAATTTCATCATTATCAAGATTCAACTCTTTCAATATCAAAGAATCGCCAGCTGCAAGTTTTGAAGCTGCAAATCTTACTGGTATATCCGCATCTTTTGCGTGGTCTTCAACAAGGTGGACAAGAGCGTGGATACATCTGTGAACAGCACCTTCTTTGCCATCACCCTCTTCGCAAAAATCTAATCTCCCAGGATGTTCAGAGAATTTTGCAACATTTATTACGTGTTCAACAAGTTCATCTATCCCTTGATTTTTCAAAGCAGAAATAGGAACAACAGGAACGCCCAAAGCAGATTCTAAACCATTAATATCAATAGTTCCACCACTTTGAGTAACTTCATCCATCATATTCAAAGCAATTACCATTGGAACATCAAGTTCAATAAGCTGAGTCGTCAACAACAAATTACGTTCAATGTTTGAAGCATCAACAATGTTAATTAACCCATCGGGTTTTTCGCGTAAAATAAAATCTCTTGTTACAATTTCTTCACTACTGTATGGAGATAAAGAATAAATTCCAGGTAAATCAGTTATCGTAACATCTTTATGTCCAATAATCGTACCATCTGTCCTATCAACAGTAACCCCAGGAAAATTCCCAACGTGTTGATTAGAACCAGTCAACTGATTAAACAATGTCGTTTTTCCGCAATTTTGATTACCTGCAAGAGCAAGTTTTAATTTAGTTTTAACAGAACCCTTGTTCAACTTTCTTGTTTCATAAGTCTTTTCTTCACCTTTTTGAGAGTGTTCAAGAGTTATATTAAATTCAGAATTTTTACGAGGACAATTATGAGCATCATGAATATCCGAAATAATAATCTTTGATGCGTCAGATTTCCTCAAAGTCAATTCATATCCACGAACTCTAATTTCCAAAGGGTCACCCATTGGAGCGGTTTTCACAAGAGTAACTTCAACCCCAGGAGTCAAACCCATGTCGAGAATATGAGAACGAAGAGCTTTGTCATCACACTCAATCGCTTCTATAATTGCATCTTTTCCTATTCCTAGTTTGTCTAAACTTCTAACTTTATTTGCACTCATATACATTTCGCCTCGTTGCAAATAATATTATACAACACACATGAAATTTTTGGTGAAAGACCTCTTAATGCACAATAATAATCAGAACTCCAGCCAATACAAACGCAAAAATTTTTACACTATTTTCCCATATATGAAATTTAAGTTCAAAAACATATTCCAATTCGCTATTAAATAATATTTCCCAATTACCCGAATGATTCAAAAGCTTAACTTGATTAAATTAACCCCTCACCCCATCCCTCTCCCTCGGAGAGGGTATAATAAAAGAGAAACTTCGCTCCGCTCAGTATGACGGGACTTGGGATAATACGGAACTTCATTCCTCTCCGAGGGACACTAGCTGAACCGACGAAACGAAGTTGAGTCGAGTGAAACTGCGTGCCGTATGGCTGAGGTTAGGAGAGGGGTTAAATATTTTTCTCCCTAGCCCATTGCCTAAAACAGCGTGCCGAATGATTAAGAATTGAGGTGAGGGGTTAATCAAAACGAGGTCAGCATAATATACTTCACATTGCACAGCACTCCCTCTATCCCTTTTATATCAAGCTTGTCAAGTATCAAATTAACCCATCTGGCTAGTCGTATTTTTACTTACGTAAAAATACGGATATTTACAAAATCATGAAACATATGGTATATTAGAAACATCGGTTAAGGCTCACACCCGAGAGAATTAAAAACTCTTAAAAGTCCTCAAAAACTTTTTGATGGTAAAGCTGTTTGCCGAACTCGGTAGATTTTTCTGCTCATCAATCGAATTCTATCTAGATTTGAGCAAAAAATATTTTCACGAGTTTTTTACAAAATATGTTTATATCATATATTAACAATACACAAAGCCCATCTTTTCAAGCCAATTTAAAATCTAATAAATTACGGTTTAAAAATGCAGATTTTTGGGTAAATATAAGAGGATACGGCAAAAATAGGATTTGGGCTCACAGTGTCAAAAATACAGCAGATACCGCAGTTAATTTGATAAGAAAAGACACTTCGTGTGAAAATGTTTTGCGTTTTATTACTGCGGGAATAACAACAGCAAACAAGTTTACTTTAAACTTGACAAAACGTGAACACACTGGCATTTTGCGTGCTAGTCGTGAAGGATGGAGAAGTGGTTCAAATTGGGATAAATACAATTATCTTGTAACTGATTACACTCCAAAAGACTCGCGATACCACGGTTATACTCCACGTTTAAACATTTGTATTGATAGACCATTAGCAAATCCATATCCAGATGTTAGTTTAACCCGCCCTAAATGTGGTTATGACAGAAATTTTCTTAGCCACGGAGATTCAAGCCTAATCAATTCCGCTCTCGATAGAGTTTTTGATCTGTACAAGAAAGGAATTGCGAAATATACAAAAATCGACGTACAACCAGAACATTTGAAAGATATCAATGATAATGTCGCTGAAATTCGGTGGATTTTGGCACATTCTACACCTTGGGAGCGTGGAAGTGATTCAATCGCAAATATTTTTATACGAGCAATTTATAAAGCTCTAGGAATTAAAGCAACTCCTCTTGCAAAGGGTGTTTCGCTCGATTTAGAAGCATACTGTACAGAATTAGATAGATACAAGAAAAAATTTCCTACGTATTTTGAAAAACCGCCAGAGGTAATACTATAAAACTTCTCTAATTGCAGAAATCATTCCATTTGGGTCTGCGATATTTTGACCAGCAATATCAAAAGCTGTACCATGTCCAGGAGAAGTTCTAATAATATCTAATCCAATAGTCATATTGACAGTCTTATCACCTGCAACGGTTTTTATCGGAATTAGTCCTTGATCGTGATAGTTTGCAATATAACAATCATAATCATCTTTTTCCCCTTTAAAATAATGATTCCCTGCCTTCACAAACAGAGTATCAGCTGGAAGAGGCATTGAAATATCGACACCCAGAGCTTGTAATTCTTTTACCGCTGGAATTAGAATATCAATTTCTTCTCTACCCAAAATTCCATCTTCACCAGAATGAGGATTAAATCCACACAATGCGAATCTCGGATTAGGAATATTAAAATGATTATTGAACGTTTTGACTAAATTTGTGATTTTTTTTACAATAATTTCTTTAGTTAAATACACATCTTTCAACGCACAGTGCCTAGTTAATAAAAGAACTCTAAAATTATTTGCAACAAACAGCATTTCTGCAAGTTGATTATCGTGTGCAAGATATTTTTGCAAAACTTCAGTTTGTCCATTGAAATTATGCCCTGCAAGATACATCGCATTTTTTGCAACTGGAGCAGTTACAATTGCTTTTGGTTTAATTTCGCAAACTTTTAACAGCGATTGAAACGAAAATTCTCCAGCTTCTTTCGTAACTTTTCCAACTTTTATATCTCTTTTATCAAAAGGAATTTCAATTATGTCGTACTTTTTATCAAGTTTTCCATAATAATCCAAAACATCTTTATTTGAAATCAGAACAATTTTATCTTGTGGCAAATCAAGTTCGTTAAGAGCCTTTATAGTTATTTCAGCTCCAATTCCATTTGGATCTCCAGTAGTTATTGCAATTTTATCCATAATTTATTCTTCGTGTTTTTCAAAATATCTTAAAATTTCAATAAGGGTGTTTCCTCCACCCAAATTCCCAGATTTTGTAACAATCCATTGGTCAGAATTAACACTTCTACCTAAAGCAATTGCAGGTAAAACTTCATCAACAAGTTTAAGTTGATTTGCTCCAATTGCGTTGCAACATTTGTAAGATGTTTCTCCACCAAGAGTAACAAGAATGGCTTTTTTCTTTGCTAAAACTCGTTTTGTTAAATCGGAAAGGAAATCCGTGATAACATTTGCAAGCCCTGATTTTGTAAGGTCTGCATTAATTGTATCTTCCGAAAAACCATTGAAATTTTTGAGCAAATGAGAAGTATGGGCAAGTACAATATTGTTACTACCCAAATTTGAAACAATTCTATCAACTAAACTATCTTCAACTCCAGAAAGGATAGTGTTCATGCTAAGTTCAATTATTAAACAATTTTCTTCATAATTTTCGCTTTGCTCAAGTTTTTCGATTTGGCTTGCAGTAATATGAGTTGCACTACCAGAAACAATAAATTTTGGTAGGGTTGGAAGTTTTACAGGAAGAACTTCTTCTTCCTCATCCTGAGGGAACCATTCATTACTCAAAACTTTTGCAGCCGCAGCCGTTCCAACTGGTAAAATTTTATAATTAGACTTTTGCATAGCTAGAACAATTTGTTCTAAATCAGTTGTAGAAGTAGAATCCGCAACAATAATCTTTTTACCTTGAGAAATTAAATCATTTAAAACCATCAAAATTGGGCCTGCACCATCCAAAATTGTTTTCAATTCAATTTCACCAACTAAATTTGCCAGATTTTCTCCTAGTTGAGTTTTTAGCATTGTTGGAAGATGTGATTCAGTGATGGGAGAATGGGGATCTCTTGCCATTTCAGTTCTTTCAATCGGCACCCCTCTCAACAGGTGATAGCCACCAACTGTTATTCTTCCTTCTTGAGGAAAAGCTGGCATTACAATAGCTGCATCCCACTCTAACACTTGAAGCAATGACAAAACTTCAACCGCAATGTTACCTCTGACAGTAGAGTCAATTTTTTTATAAAAGAAATCTGGATTTATTTCATTCACAAATAATTGAGCCGCATTTTTCACTTTTTCAAAAGCGTCTTGAGGCGAAACATTTCTAGACTCAGTCGAAATTGCCCATGCTTGAGATGGGTTAGTTTGAGTTTTTTGAATTTCATTATTTAACAAAATATTTGTATCGGCACCATTCAATTCAAACTGTAAGGCGGTATCATTAGCCCCAGTCAAATCATCCGCAATAATGCCGACAGTGTTAGAATTTATAATCATAATACAGCTTCTGTTTCAGCATCCCTTTTTGAACCTAGTAGTCTAATGTTGTTTGCAATAACATAGAAAGTTTCTCTTTCGTTGTTTGTTTGCTTGTCAACCCAGCGTCTATTTGCAATTCTTCCATCAATTGCAACAAGTCTGCCTTTTTTAATATACTCAGCGGCAAATTCAGCTTGTTTATCCCAAACTTCAATATTGAACCAATCAGTTACTTCTGATTTAGTTTTTGTATCCCATCTGTTTACTGCAACAGAAAAAGAAGCTTTTGTTTTGCCTGAATCGTAAGCATTAAAGTTTTCAGAAGCATCTCTTCCAACTCTGCCAACAACAACTACTGTATTCATATCCATATCCTTTCAGTTTTTCAATTTTATACATGGCATTATATATCAAATGTCAAAATATAACAAATTTACTGTAACAAAATAATATATTGCATTTAAGCGATATAAAAAAGCAAATTGATTAAAAAGTCTGCAACAAGCATATAAATAGTTGAAAGGATTGCAGCTTGAGTTGTTGAAGTCCCAACTTCTTTAGCTCCGCCTTTTGTTTCATAGCCTTTTGAAGCACAAACAAGAGCAATAAGACCTCCAAAAATGCATGCCTTTAATAAACTGATATAAATATCTTTTGTTGCCATCCATGCCCAAGCAGATGCCATATATCGAGCAGGATGAAGATTGATAGTTTCAAGAGAAACAAACATTCCACCAAAAATTCCAACAAATTCTGCTATCAAAACAACCATTGGAACAGTAATTGCAGCAGACAAAATCCTTGGGGCAAAATAATATCCAACAGGGCTAATTTTTAATGTTTTAATTGCATCAACCTGAGATGTAACCTGCATATTCGCAATTTCAGCAGAAATTGCAGTTCCAGCTCTAGCCCCAATAGCCAAAGCTACAAACCCTGGAGCAATTTCTCGAATCATTACAACTGCAATCGTTCCGCCAATATATGATTCAGCCCCAGTCATCAAGAATTCTTTTGAAACTTGGATTGCAATTACAGCAGCAGAAATAAACGCAATAACTAATGAAATTGGGAGTGAATCATAACTAATTGCAGCAGCTTGAGAAACAATAGTTCTAAACCTTACATTTCCACCACAAATATATTTGATACATTCTATTAAATTTTGGACGCAAGCTCCTAAAAATCTAATCAAGTTATTACCCTTTCTCTTATGGGTTATATTGTACCATAAAAAGGGAATAAGTTTTTGAAATTTTGGAAATTTATTAGCCTATAATTTTCATTGAAACATTGCCAATCGTTATTACCCCTCTCACAAACATCCTTCTGATGTATGTGCAAGTATAATTTTGAATTCTTCCAGACAATTTTACCAGAAGAAGTCTGACTTCTTGAAATTTAATTATATCAAACCCTCTCCCCTACCCCCTCTTCCACAGGAGAGGGGAACAACTTTACTTGCTCGGATTAACCCCTCACACTTTCCCCCAGCCATACGACACGCAGATTCACAAAATTAAATTTTGCGTTTAGTTCTCCACCTCACCCTAGCCCTCTCCTCAAGGAGAGGGGAATTAAGTTGTTCCTTCTCCCTTGGGAGAAGGTTAGGATGAGGGGTGTCACTTGAACAAATTTAGAATCTTGTCGTTAAAGATACTGAGCGGAGCGAAGTATCCCAATCAAAAATTTTAAGGGCAAATAACGACCCCCTCCTCGAAATCAAAGATTTCGGTCCTCCCACAACATATGGGGAGGACAAGAAATTAAAATTAAATAAAATTTCCTCAAAATGACTAAATTAAAAAATTATAACAAATTTCCCTCTACTAGGAGAGCGTGTAAGGGTGAGGAGCTAACCTTATCAAGTCATACTCCCTCTCCAAGGGACACTAGCTGAACCGACGAAACAAAGTTGAGTCGAGTGAAACTGCGTGCCGTATGGCTGAGGGATGGGGAGAGGGTTTGACATAACCACGTGTTGTAAGATATTTCCCGTTTTTTGCAAAATTATTTTTTTACTGTTGCAATGAATTTGATTGCTTCATTTGATGGAATTGCAAAGCCAATCCCGATATTTGAAATATTATGATCTGGATTATAAATCGACTGGCTTATTCCTATTACTTCCCCTGTCGAATTTAAAAGTGGGCCACCAGAACACCCTGGATTAATCGCTGCATCTGTTTGAAATCTGTTTTTTACATAGTCAATTCTTGAGATTATTCCCTGTGTTAACGTATTGGAAAACCCAAAGGGATTTCCAATGCTCAAAACTTTTTGGCCAACCTTTACTTCTTCCGAATCGCCAAAGGAAACGGTTTTAAGAGGTCTTTTTGAGTCAATTTTAATTAGAGCTAAGTCTTTATTTTTTGCCATTTGAGCAATAAATTTTGCTTTAAAGGTTTGTCCGTTTGCAGTTGTAACTTCAATTTGTGTGGCTTTTTCTACAACGTGTAAACCTGTCAAAATCAAGCCGTCAGGGGTTACTATGCACCCTGTTCCTGCGGAAACGCCATCTGGAACTTGGGCATCAATCGCTACAATTGCGGGGCTGATTTTTTCGTAAACGGTTATATTTATCCTTTCGTCTGGCTCATAGCTCATTTGGGCTGGAGTATAACCGATTCCAAGTATTGTAATTAGGCAAATTAAAATTAGCTGTTTTTTCATATCAACCTCTTTTTTCTACCTTAATTATTTTGGTCTTTCGGGTAAAAAAGTATTCTCTTTATTGCTTTTTTAAGGTTAGTTCTTGAAAATATTAAAATATTAATGTATAATTCAGAAGACGATAAGTCCACATATTTTAATTAAGGAGAAAATTATGGCAAGAATTGATTCATTTAAACACGCTTTAGAAGAAAAAAGAGCAGTTAAAGTTATCGCTGGTATTGATAACTTTGATATTGAAAATATTAAAAAAGTAGTATCTTCTGCTGAAAAATCTCACGCTAGTGCTGTTGATATTTGTGCTAGAGAAGATATTATCCGTGAAGTTCGTTCAATGACAGATTTACCATTGTTCGTTTCTTCAATTGTTCCATCTGAACTTGTTAGAGCAGTTGAACTTGGTGCAGATGCTATTGAATTAGGTAACTTTGATGTTCTTTACAAAAAAGGAACTTCTTTCTCTGCTCAAGATGTTTTGAGATTAGCTAGAGAAACAAAAGATATGTTAGGAAATAGAGAAGTGTTCTTCTCTGTTACTATTCCAGGTGAAATCTCTACTTCAGACCAAATTGAATTAGCTGAAAAATTAGAAGCTATGGGTATCGATTTAATTCAAACTGAAGGTCACTATACTTCAGAAGTTGAATTGTCTGGTGCTAGAGCTTTGATGGATAGAGCAGAATTAACAATCTCTAATACAATTGAACTTGCTAGAAACGTTGAAATGCCAATTATGACAGCTACTGGTATTAACCCAACAACAGCTCCATTTGCATTTGCTGCTGGTGCTTCTGCAATTGGTTGTGGTTCTTGTATCAATAAATTAACTTCTGACTTGGCTATGGTTGCTACAATTTCATCTCTAGTTGAAATTGCTAACAAAAATGCTGTTAAAGTTAGAGAATTAGTTTAATTCGATTTTTTAAATTTATTCTAGAAACGCCGTCTGAATTACTTCAGACGGCGTTTTAACTACATTACGTAAACAACCTTATAGACTTTATTAAAATTATCCTAACAATTGCTTATACAAATCAATTTGTTTTTGAGTTAGTTTTGCAGGCAATACAATTTTAATTTTTGCATTCAAATTTCCAAATCCACCTGATTTCTTAGGCAAACCCAAATTCTTTAATCTTAGCATTTTACCACTTGATGTCATTGGAGGAATTTTTATACCAATATTACCATGCAATGTCGAAATTTCTTTTTGGCAACCTAATACAGCCTCTGGAGGTGTAATTTCAATTTCTTTAGTCAAATCAGAACCTTTAATTTCGTATTCAGAATCTTTTGGAGTGATTACTAAATACAAATCACCTTTTTGCCCATAAGCATCGGCTTTGCCTTCACCCTTTAGTCGTACTTTTTGTCCTTCTTTTATCTCTTTTGGAAGTTTAACTTTAATTGATTTTGCCTCATTGATAATACCTGTACCTCCACAAGCAGTACAATAACCACCCCCTGCTGGGCATTGAGTACATTTTCTCATATCATTAAACTTTACGGTGATAGGGTCAGATGAGAACAAATCTTTTGCCGTTACGTTCAATGTTTTAGTTATATCCAAATCTTCTTTTGGAGTACTTTGCGTTCTAGCTCTTGAACTTCTAGCACCAGAACGTCGGTAACTTCTTGTATAACCTTGTTGAGCCGCTCCTAAATCTCCGAAATCAAACCCAGAGAAGCCTCCTCTCGCAGAGCCAGCAGAAGCACCTCCCATCATATCGCCAAACAATGAGCTAAAGAAATCAGAAAATCCGCCCATATCTTGACCATTGAAATTGAATTGTTGGTAAGCGCCGCCTTGACCGCCACCGAAGTTAAAGTTTTCAAACCCCGGAGGTGGAGTATAATCCGCACCACCTTGCCAATTTGCACCCAAGCTATCGTATCTTTGACGTTTTTGTTTATCGCCAAGAACTTCATAGGCTTCATTTATTTCTTTAAATTTTTCTTCTGCTTCTTTAGTTTTATTTACATCTGGGTGATATTTACGAGCAAGTTTTCTATAAGCGGATTTTATTTCTGCTTCTGTTGCTTCTCTTTTTACTCCCAGAGTTTCATAGTAATCTTTATATTTCATAATCAAATCTCCTATTCTAATGATAATATAAAATAGGAGATTTTTTGATTTTTTTAATTATTTTTTAATTTTATTTTTATATTGATTTAAGTTTTTCACTCATTTCTGATATATCTTTTGACAAATTTTTCATAAAATCCTTATCTTCCAATGCTTGCAAAATTTCTGCTTTATTGCCCATTGCAATAGGTCTTTTATTTTCAATCATCATTGTAGGATGAAGCATTGCAACTTCCAAAAGATGATTGGCTTTATTTTTTGAATCTTGAGAAATTGTCAAAACTAAAGAGCGACAATAAACACTTTTATCTTTATTTTGTATAGGAACATTTATTTCTCGATAATAAGAATTATCAAAAATTTCATTTCTTGCACGATCTTTAACCGTCTTTACTAAAGAATCTAACTGATCTTGAAATTTCATAACAAATTTTAGCCTTTTAACTTCTGCCTTATGCTGTTTTATATTTAAAAATTTTATCATATTAATCCTTATCCGTCTATCCTACATATGCCATATTTAAAGGTTCTAAATGAGGTACAAAATTAACCATTTTTGCTTTTTGGTCAACTACATCAGCTTCATGAATTTTTTGCATTGAATCCCTAGACAATATTGACTTGAAACCTTTTGGAAGTTCTGGAGCATTAGATTTAATACCTAGTTCTACATTTCTATCAAAGTCATAAACATTCGAACCATATTGGTCATATCGTTCAGCACTAGATGGTTTCAAACCCTTCAACGCAGAAACATATTCTTTACTTGCAGGAGTTAAAGTTAATTTTTCTTGAAGTGCATCATATTTTACGTGTTCAGCTTCTGCAAATTCGCCAGTTCCACGAACTTGGATTTCGCCATATTTGCCGTTTTTGAAAATGACATTAATTTGACCCGTAGTATAACCACCAGATTTAATTGCATCCTTTGCTGATTTTGGAAGATTTTCTAAACCATATTTTGCTAGGTCAATATTCTCAGAACAACTTATTATATCGAATTTTTCACCAGTTGCAAGTTGTAATCTTTCAAACTGTCTAATTTGATTATCTGAAAAATAAGCAATACCATTTTTACCCTTGTAATTGTTTACATCTCCAAGTCGCAAAGGTTCAATATTAGGATTATTTTTCAATTCCGCTATCAAATCTTTTCTCATTCCAGATTTTTCAAGTTTTTCAATTGTCGTAACTTTTCTATCCAAAGCATCTTTCATGCCAGAAAGGAGAAATTTATTCACAACTGGGTCTGATTGTTTTTCCGCTAATGCACACTTAATTGCATGGGAATATTTATCCGCAACAACTTGTTCTGTTGGAGTCAGAGCTTCATTATTAAAGAATTTTTTAATAATAGATTGTTCAGATTTTGTTAGGACTTTTCCCTCAAATGAAAAGTTTTCAATAGCATCAACCACATCTTTTTTCGTCAAATTAGGAAGCTGAATTCTACCTCCAATAGCATCTTGAATATATTCTCCCGCTTGCTTATCTGTCGAAACATTTTGGTTTAATTTTTTCATCCATTTACAAACTTTTGAATATACAGAGTTTGACCCTTTAGAACGAACTTCCATTTTAAAACCAGAAAAGACTTTGTCTAACTGAGCCTTAGCACTCGGAAGAGCCTTTTCATAGCCTTCACTCAAACGAAGAGCAATGTTTCCAATCTCTGCTTGGTGAACAATATCACCAGATCTAATTGCATCAGCAGTAACCTCAAATGCCGGTCTATTTAAAGCCCGAGTTTCAACATTGACAGGAATTGTAATATCTGGTTTAACTCTATATTTCCGAATTCCAGCGTTAGCTAATTCCGTCGCAGAATGTTCCACACGATGAAAGTTAATTAAACCGCTAGATTTTAATGGATTTGTAACGACCTCCGCTATTGGTTTTTCTTCAAGAAGTGCCTTTGCACCTTGAAGCAATTTAGGTACAATTTTCATAATAATTCCCTTATTTTATCCCCTATGTATTTATAAAGTATTTTTGGATTTGAAAATTGCCCCAAAAAAGAAAAAGGCATTACAATTTGTAACACCTTTTATATTATTCCATGTGTAAATGTGGTTAAAAACTACTTAAGGCTAACTTTTACAGCTGGTCCTTTTTGTGCAATTTCAACTTTGTTTTCTCTAGCTAACCAGCCTAAACCTAAATCTGCAAAGTTTCCTTTTAAATCTAATTCTTTTTTCATTTTAGCAAAAGAAGTTGTTCCATTTTGGTGTAAATAGTTATAAATTTCTCCTGCTGAAAATCCGATTTGTTCTTCTAATGTTAAGTTAACTTTTTTTGTTGCCATGATTTCTTCCTCCTAATTTATTGTAGCGAGCACACTTTTTCGATACTCTGATGATAGTTTATTTTACAATATAAAACATCATTTTAATTGCGTAGTTTGGTATATTATTTTATGGTAAAATACTCCATAAGGAGTATTGCTTTGATTATCGAGGGGAGCATAGAGTCAAATAAAACAGATTTTCTGGTAGAAAAATATGCCAGTTTACTAAACAGTGGAATTTCTTCTTCTGAAATTCTTGTTTTGGTACAAAATTCAACTCTAAAAAACAATTTTATCGAAAAAACTTATGAAAAGCTGACAATTGATTGTGTTGAAAAATTACAAGTTCACTCATTCTTTTCTCTTGTTTATAACACAATCAATGATAATTGGGCATTTTTAGAAGACAGAAACATTTTTGACAACCCTGTTATACTTCCTAACCTTGCAGGATTAGAAGTTTCTCAATTCTTGCTTAAAGATATCTTAAAAGAAGTTCCTTTTAGGGGTTACAACTCAAGAATGTCACTATTGCAACAGATTTTTAGAAGATATTCTCTTATTGTACAGAATAATCTTTCGCAAAGCGAAATTGATAAAAGAGCAAAAATTCTAAAAGAAGGATTTTCGGATGAAGCATCTATTGCAATAAAAAAACTTCTCAAAAAAACACTGGAGCTTCGAGATTTTGACTATTTACGCCAATGTTTGATGTTCAATTTTGTCTATAAAAATACCAATTATTTCAAAGGAATAAAATATTTAATAGTTGATGATGCGGATGAATGCACACCAATTTGTATTGACTTTATTGAATACTTGTCAAAGCAACTAAAGGATTATTTTATTACAATTGACCCACAAGGTTCTTCTCGTTGTGGTTATTTGAGTGCGGACAAAAATAATTATCAAAAACTTAAAAACATCTTTGGAGATAAAACCCTTGTTATTCCTTCACAATCTAAGATGTTACAAGATTCTCAAACCCTCTATGAAAATATTTATAGTGAAAAAGTCGGAACCTTGCACAATTTTACCTTTGAATCTCTTTCTAAGCGTTCTGAAATTATTGAATGTACAATAAAAAAAATCAAAACATTATTAGATAATAAAGTTCCACCTCAAGAAATTTCAATCATTACACCAATTGTAGATGAAATGTTGAAATTCACTCTTCAAGAAAATATTCCCAATAACATAAACTTACGCTATTTATCTGGAAGTGAAAAGTTAATTCAAAACAGACTTGTACTCGCAGTAATTACCATATTGAAATTAAACACAGATTTAAAAAAAACATTATCTGAATTTGATATTAGAGTTATATTATCAGAATTTTTACATATTCCTCTAAAATATTGCGAAGAGATTTTAGAAAACTTCCAAAATCAAAAAATACTAATTACATTTGATTTTAAAGACGAAGATTACAACAAAAAATACAACGACTTTCTTGAATTAGTCAAAGAATTGACAAATAGTAATGAAAAACTATCCGAACAAATTGTCAAAATATACAACCAGTTATTTTCTTTTGATTTCTGGAATAAACACGAAATTAACAAATTTAATTTCTTTTTAAAACAAATTACAGATTTTGAAAATGTATTCGGCAAAAACTTCAACTCCAGAAAGTCAGAAATCATCTTACAAGTTGAAAACTCCATTATTTCTGAAAACCCTTATTCCGTTCTTGAAATTGGGAAAAATGACCTAATAATTTCAACACCCCAAAAGATTATTGACAACCAAATAAAGACAAAATATCAAATATGGTTAGATATTTCAAATTCTGAATGGATTAAATCAGATACTGGGCCTCTTTACAACGCTTGGGTTTTCCAAAAAAATTGGTATAAAGATGAATATACGATTGATGATAATATAGAATTATCACGAGAAAAAAATGCTCGAGTTATGCGAAAACTTGCACTATGTGCTAAGGATAAAATATTCTGTTACTCTAGTTTGTTTGATTCAAACGGAATAGAAAACTATGGAGCATTAGAAGATTTTATTGTTGTTGAAAATCCTCAAGAGCAAGAAGACACCGAACAAAGAACCTTTAAAATTATACCTCGAGAAGATCAAAAACCAGTTCTTGATTATTCATCTGGGAAGATGGGTATCTCAGCAGTTCCAGGAGCTGGGAAAACGACAATATTACTCGCTTTAATTATTAAACTATTAGAAAGAGGGATTAATCCAGAAAGAATTTTTGTCCTAACTTATATGGATTCAGCTGCAAGAAATTTTAGAGAAAGAATTAAAAATGTTCGCAAAAATTCTTCCAGACTACCAAATATAAGTACAATTCATGGTTTAGCTTTACGAATTTTGAAAGAGAATGGGAATTACGAAAAGTTAGGATTATCATCTGATTTTGAAATCTGTGATGACTCACAAAGAAATAGAATGCTCCGAGAAATTTCATCTGTTATGAAAATTGATACAAAAACAGCAGAAGAGTTTGATAGAGCCGTTTCGGTATTCAAAATGGGTTTAGGTAAATTTGAAACCCTTCCAACAGATGCGAAATTAAAAAAATTCAGAACATTTTTCAACCTTTACCAGTCAAACCTTAAAGAATTTAATCTTATTGATTATGATGACATGCTAACAGGTTCTGTAAAAATCTTAAAAGAAAATCCTGACATTTTAGCTCATTATCAAGATATTTGTGAATACATAATAGAAGACGAAGCCCAAGATTCATCCTCTATCCAACAAGAATTGATTTCTCTACTTTCAGGGAAACACCAAAATATAATAAGATGCGGAGATGTGAATCAATCAATTACTTCAACTTTTTCTAATGCGGATGTTGAGGGATTTAGAAAATTTATCACACAAAACAATAACGTAATGATGAATTGTTCTCAACGCTGTGCCAAAGGAGTTTGGGAAACAGCCAATAACGTAGTTGAAATGTTTAGCCAAAAACAAGACAGCAAAGATGCCTTTTTCAAAATGTTTATGCAACCAGTCGAAGGCAAAAACCCTCAAACAGAAAACGCTGTCACTGGAGAAATTTTTGATTCCACAGTTGATGAGAAAAATTACATTCTAAAAACAATAAAAGATACGTTGTCCAAAAACCCTAATTATACAGTTGGAATTTTATTAAGGAACAATTATCAAGTAGCCGCTTGGCAAGACTTGATTGAAAATAGTGGACTTAAAGCTATTACAAGAAACCAATGTTTAGAACAAAAAGCAATTTTCAAAGCAATTTTTGCAGTAATGAAAATAGTTTTGCGACCTTTTGACAATGAAAATCTTGGAGCAAATTACGACATTCTTGCAGATTTAGGACTTTACAAAAGAGGGTTAGGATGTGAAATTTCAAAATACGAAAACCCATTTGTAAAACTAAACGGAGATAGCATCGAAGCTCAAAGCCTTGAACAATTTAACTACGACGTAAATTATTGGATGTCACTATGTTATCTTCCTCCAAACGAACTTGCTTTAAAAATTGGAAAACAATTTTTCGATAGCGAAATTGAAAAAGCGAATATTTACCTAATCTCAACCCTTATTAAAAGAATTTGTATTAAAAATAATTCTTTAGAATATGCAGTAGATAGACTTTCAGAATTGTCTAAAAAACCTAATTTGAGTGGATTTAAATTTTTCTCTGAAGAAGATGAAGAAGATAAATCTTCCTTGTGCGGAAAAGTTCAAATAATGACAATGCATAAATCAAAAGGGGACGAATTCAACCTCGTATTTATCCCTGAACTACAAGAAAAAAGTTTGCCTCTATCAATCGGGAAAATAAATTTAAAATCCGCAGACTTTTTGGAAACAGTAAAATCCTTAAATTCAAGTTATAAGAAAAAATCAGATTATGAGTTGAAGCAAGAAATCTTGGCTGAAAACTTGAGGCTACTTTATGTTGCAATAACAAGGGCAAAAAACAAATTATACATAACAGCAAGTAGTAAGATTAAAACATTTGGGAAAGAAAAACCTTCTGACCCAAGTATAATTTTTGAAGAACTTCTAGGGATTGAAAGGAGGATAAAATGATTCAAATCTTTTCTCCAAATATGTTGAAAACCTATGAAAAATGTCCAAAAAAATTTTATTTTCGATACATTGAAGGAATAAATGTTCCACTTTCATTTTTACCTTTTGAAAAAGGAAAAAAAATTCACGCCTTAGCCAACTATTTTCTCCAAGAAATAAACATTTCGAGAATAGAAACAGCTTTAACAGAAGAAGAAAAAGCGATATGGATTTCATTATTAAATAACCCATTTTATAGAAAAAAATGTCTCAAATCTGAATTTTCAATCAGTACAAAAATTGGAGATTTTTGGGTTGGAGGCCGTCTTGATGCGGTCGTACATGATGAAGATAATTACTATATTTTAGACTACAAAACAGGTTCAACTCCTAAAAATCCAGAATTTGATTTTCAAACAATGGTTTATCTTTTGTGCATGGATAAATACCTAAAAAAATACGAAAAATTATCTTTTGTTTATATAAATCTAAAAGACAAAAATAACTATGTCATTGATTTTAATGAAAAATTAAAACAAGAATACGAAAATAGATTGCTAAAAATATGCACAGCAATAACATCAGATTCTTGGTATCAAAGGAATTCAAACTCTTGTGCAAGATGTGAATATGAAAAAATTTGCAAGTAACTACCCCTCCTCGAAATCAAAGATTTCGGTCCTCCCACAACATATGGGGAGGACAAGAGTCTAAATTTGCTCAAGTAAAACCCCTCATCCTAACCTTCCTTCTCCCTTGGGAGAAGGTACAACTAATCCCCTCTCCTTTGGGTCACTAGCTGAATCGGCGAAATGAAGTTGAGTCGAGTGAAACTGCGTGTCGTATGCCTGAGGGAAAGTGTGAGGGGTTAATCCGAGCAAGTAAAGTTGTTCCCCTCTCCAGTGGAAGAGGGGGTAGGGGAGAGGGTTTGATAGAGTTTTAAAAGGATTTTGGGGTGAAATAGTCTGGATGAAGTATCAACTTCCAAACCTATTAAATTGACATCTTTAAATTATCTACACATGTTATTGACAAAAGCGTAATTAAGAAACACAATAAAGTTATAGTTTTGAGGGGGATTTTAGATGGTAAAAGAAACTTATTTACACGATAAACACGTTGCACTTGGTGCGAAGATGGTTGATTTTGCAGGATGGCACATGCCTGTCCAATATTCATCAATCATTGAAGAACATAAAACAGTAAGAAATGCCGTTGGACTTTTCGACGTTTCTCACATGGGAGAAGTTTTTGTTTCTGGTAAAGATGCAACAGCATTTTTAAATAAAATAGTTCCTCAAAATATTGAAAAACTTGATTATGAAAAAGCCGTTTATTGCCAATTACCAAACAATAATGGCGGACTTATTGACGACTTAATTATCTATAAATTAGGGATTGAATATTATTTGGTAATCTGTAATGCTTCAAGAATTGATGAAGATTTAAATTGGATTGTGAGAAATAAACGAGGAATGAATGTCAAAATTGACAACCAATCTCATAACTATTCACTTCTTGCAATTCAAGGCCCAAGAGCAATTGATTTGGTTAGAAAAATGGGTTACAATCTTCCAGACCAAAAATCTTTTACAATCAAACCCACAATTATAGAAGGGATTAAACTTCTAGCTTCTCGCACAGGATACACTGGAGAAGACGGGTTTGAACTCCTTGTAGAAAACGAATATTCAGAATTTTTATGGGATAAAATTTTAGAAGAAGGTCAAGAATACGGAATTAAGCCAATCGGTCTTGGGGCAAGAGATACTCTTAGACTTGAGGCTGCTCTTCACTTATACGGAAATGACTTGGACGAAAACACTACTCCTATTGAAGCTGGATTATCTTGGTCTGTACCAAAGGATAAACAAGCTGATTACAATGGAAAAGAAATCATAATGAGCCAAATTGCAAACGGAGTTTCTAAAAAACTTATTGGATTAGAAATGTTAGATAGAAATATTGCTCGTCATGGATATGAAATTTATTTTAATGGAGAAAAAGTTGGACACGTAACGAGTGGATGCGTTTCACCTAGCACAGGCAAAAATATTGCTCTTGGCTATGTTAAAAATTTAAAAGAAATTTGCACAGGTACTACCGTTCAAGTTATGATTAGAGAAAAATTACACGATGCAAAAATCGTAAAAAGACCTTTTGTTCAAAAAAGAAACAAGGTTTAAATTACAAAAAGTTGAAAATATGAAAAAGGAGAAATTATAAAATGGGTTTTAAAGAAGAAATGTTATGTTCTAAATCGCACGAATACGTTATTAAACAAGATGACAAATATGTTATAGGACTTACAGATTATGCTATTGAACAACTTGGAGATATCGTATTTTTAGAACTGCCAGAAGTGGGAGATGAATTTGCTAAAGGTGATACATTTGCAAACATTGAATCAGTAAAAGCTGCTTCTGAAATTTATATGCCTATCAGCGGTAAAATTGTTGAAATTAACGAATCATTAGTTGATGCTCCAGAACAATTGAACGAAGATTGCTACGAAGGCGGTTGGCTAGTTAAAGTTGAATCTTCAACAGCAGAAGATGAATTGAAGGATTTGGTATCATACGCAGATTATAAAGAAGAATTGGAATAAGAATGAAGAATTTTTTAGTACACAACGAAAAAACAACACAAGAAATGTGTGAAGCTATTGGCATTAGCAAGGTTGAAGATTTATTCAAACAAATTCCTCAATCTGTAAGAATGCCAGAACTTAACCTTCCAGAAGGGTTGAGTGAAATGGAAACCCAAAGAAAAGTTAAAAACCTCGCAAAATCAAACAAATCGGATTTTATAAGCTTTCTTGGGGGCGGAATCTACAATAAATTTGTACCCGCTTGTATAAATCAAGTTGCAAGCAGATTTGAATTTAACACTGCTTACACTCCATACCAACCAGAAATTTCACAAGGAACATTGCAAGTTATGTATGAATTTCAAACAATGATTTGTAGATTAACTGGTATGGATATTTCTAATGCCACAGTTTATGATGCGGGAACAGCTTGTGCCGAAGCAATATTAATGGCTTGCAGAATTTCTAAAAAATACAAAGTTTGTGTACTTAATTCTCTAAATCCAGAATACAAGAGGGTTATTGAAACTTACACTAATTCTCAAGGAATTGAAGTTGATTGGGTTGACGAAATACCACAAGCAACAAAAGATTATGCAGGAGTTCTCGTTCAAACTCCTAACTATTATGGAGAAATTATTCAACCAAAAGAAGTTGAATGCCTGTCTATAATTTGTTGTGACCCATCATCATTAGCAATATTGAAAACCCCAGCTGAAATGGGAGCAGATATTGCAGTTGGTGATATTCAAACCCTAGGAATACCAATGAATTTTGGAGGACCTAGTGCTGGATTCATTGCTTGTAGAGAAAAATTGATGCGTCAACTTCCTGGAAGACTAGCAGGAAGAACGGTTGATAAAGATGGTAAACAAGCATTTTGTCTAACTATTCAAACAAGAGAACAACATATCAAAAGAGAAAAAGCAACAAGTAATATTTGTTCTAATCAAGCTCTTATTGGACTTTGTGCAACCCTTTATTTATCAGTAATGGGTAATAAGGGATTTAGGCAGGCTAGCTATTTGTCAACAAAAAATGCACACATCCTTGCTGACAAACTAAAAGAAAAAGGATACAAAATTCTAAATACAAACTTCTTTAATGAATTTGTGTTGGAAGTTCCAAATGCAGACGATTTTCTGGCAAGATTAGAAAACAATAACATTTTAGGTGGAATTAAATTAGATGATAAAAAAATTCTTGTTGCAACAACTGAAATGATTTCAGACGAAGACATTGATTTATACATCAAATCCATCTAAAAAAACAACCAAATATTTTTAAACAAAACTCTCAATTGTCTTTATACGATTGAGAGTTTTGTTGTTTTAGTTTTTAGCGATCTTAATTTTTCCACTCTACGCATAATAAAGTTAGCATTTTCAGAATCTGGTCTGCAAGCTAAAAATTTTCTATAATATCTTTTTGCATCAGAATGTTTTCCCAATTTGTCTAAACACAAGCCAATATCTGAATAAACTTGAGTATAATTTGGGTTAATTTTTAAAATTTCTTTATACAAAGCAAGAGCTGGTCTATATAATTCCATCTTCATCAAAAGGGAAGATTTTCGAACATAAGCATTGATATAATTTGGAGAATTTTCTATAAGTTTTTGATAAATCATCAAAGCCATATCTTCTTCTTCACACTGCTCATGGGCAATTCCAAGTTGATAAATTGCATCTGGATTATCTGGTTCAATCTGAACAGCTTTTATAAAACATTTAATCGCACAACAAGGTGTTTCTTCCTTCAAGTGGCAAAGACCAAGTTCATAAAAAGTATCAAATTTTCCTGAATCTAACAATGCAGCTTTTTCTAAATTTTCAATAGCTTTCTTGATTTTGCCCATATTTTTATAACAAATTCCCAATCCTAAATAAGTGTCTGGATTGCTTCTATCTAAAAGAACCGAATTTAAATATGCAGAAACAGCCTCTTTGAACGAATGTTTAGTTCTCAATAAATCCGCTTCCGACTGAATTTTATTAACTTTTTTTCTCCTAATAATAGGTACACTCATATATTGAGATTTTCTATTCTCGTCGCTCAACTCTTTTTCCTCTTACGTATCTATATTAGATTTTTTTTAGGAAAAGAAGAACAATCAAGAGGTTTAAAGATTAATCAATCATTGGATTTATTATTATTCTTGTGCTATAAATTTAGTATGAGAAAGCTGGTAATTTTTTTAGGGATAATTGGTATTATAGCTCAACCCGCACTTGCAACTGAGGATGGTGAAATTCATCTTGGAACAGTTGAGCAAGCAAAAATTGAGTTGCCAAAAGTTGATTACAAGGGAAAAGATTCCTTAATAATTAATGAACAACAAATTATGGATGAAATTGTCAAACTTCAAAAAGAAAAAGATATGGAAGATATTGACAATCTCTGGAAAGGTACAGTTGAAAACAATCAAGTTATCGGTTTTGCACTGAAAAAATTAGCAACCCCTGAAAGCCAACGAAGAATCCATTCTTCTCTTATGGCTAAAACACTTTCTGCAATTGTATCAGGAGCGTCCTTAGCACCTGCTCTTGTTGGTGCAGATTATATGGTTCAATCTGGTTCTTACGCAGCAGGGAGAATTGCTCAAAATCTTTTAAACAAAAAAAATATTCCACAAGAAATCCCACTTACGGATACAGAGCTTATTGAACTTGCAGGGCTTGTTGAAAATTTACAAGATAAAATTATCAACGCATATTATAATTACAAAGGTTGTTTATCTCAATTAAAAGAAATACGCTCTAGAGAACTTTTATATAGCAGAAATTATGCAAAGGCAATGGATGAAGAGGACTTCTTAGAAATCTCAATTTCTTCCGCTTTATATGACGATATGCAAATAGAAGAGGCAAAATACGTTCAAATGGCAAAAAAATACCACTTAGAACTTCAAAGACTTGCAGGGAAAAAAGTAGTTGAAAACCTAAACCTATATCAATACAACTATGATTCAGCTTTGATAGGAGGAGATAAAGATGCTAAATAAAAAATTCATATTTTTGACAATTGCATTTTTACTCTCAAATGTAAACTGTGCAAATGCTGAAAATTTAACCCTAAAAGACTTAGAATTTCCAAAACCTCCTGCTTACAGAGTTGGACTATCAGAAGTGCCAGAAACTCAATTTATTCAAGCCAAACAAGAAAAACCAACGCTTGAAAAAACTTATGCTCAAATTGGTGATAATCGAGAATCTGCAATTACAGATATGACTTATGCGGATTTAAGCATAAGCAAATTATCAAAAGAAATTGGAAAAGAATTAGAGTTCGAAGAAAATGATATGGTTTCGGACTTAACTCTTCTTTGGCAAGGTGCAGCTACTCAAAGCGATACTATAAATTTTGCATTATATAAACTTGCAAACCCAGATGCCGACAAACCTGATAGCAAATCTATTAAAAAAGTGCTTACGACTATTGCAAGTATGTCCACTTTAGTTGGGGCAAGTATGGCTAGCCCTGTTTTTGCAGGGTCATCACTTATCGGTGGCAATATCTTAAACATCATGTCACAAGATACCAAAGCTCTAAATTACAAATACACAAGAGTTAATGATGCTGACATGATTATCTTAATTAGAAAAATCGAAGACCTTCAGCAAAATGCCGTAAATTTATACTACGACTATATGTCAGCAAAAAAACAACTCGAAATGACAACAAAACTTGTTGAAGAGAGACAAAGAAAATTTGAATTGGCTCAAAAAAACAACGCCCCACGAGAACTCGTTGTAATAACAGATGCCTATTATAGAACAGCCATTGACAAACAAAGAACCGCAAAATCTGACTTTTTCTCAAAACGTGCTGCCCTTGAACAATTTGTAGGGAATGAAACATTTGTACAATTTGAAAAGGAATTGGAAGCAAGAGAAAATGGAACCCAAGAAGAACAAGTCGAAAACAAAGAGTATAATGAAACAATTCAAAACGTTGAAAATTATACTCAAAATCTCCAATCTCCAGCAACAGAAGTAAAACAACAGCCTCTTCCTACAATTAATGAAGAAGCTCAAAATTCATATATCGACGAAATTCCAGACCCTAATTTAAACAAAATGCCAGATATTCAACCTCTGGAAATAAAAAAAGATAAAAAATCAGAATTAACTCCTGCGATTTCTGGAGCCGCTCCTATCAGTGAAGAATTTGAAACTTCGGAACTTGATAAAATTGCGTTTGGCAAAAAGAAAACAGAACATATTTTAACAAATGATAATTCTGAAGAGGAAATTCAACCTTCAAAAAAAGTTAAAACTAAAAAAATTAAGCAAAAAGAAGAAAAAAAAGAAGTCAAAAATATTAAACCAACTGCAAAAAAGAAAAAAAGTGCAAGAAGATCCACTGCTGAAGAACTAGAACCACAATTTGAGTTTAAAAAACACGATAAATACTCAACAAAGGGATTTATATTTTTACACGGTCAAGATAAAGAAACCGCAAAACAGCAATCTCCACATTATGCACTTCCAGACCCAGAAGGACAACAAAAAGCAATAAATCAAAGACAACAAAAACAATCCTCACAAGTAAACACAGATAACTTATTGCCACTAACTCCGATTGTTCAAACAAATTCTCAAATTCAAGAGAACAATCAACTATACAATCTTCCTCCGCTTGATGAAATAAAAGCTCCAGCACTTGATGGAAAAGGATATTCAATACACGATTTTGGGGATATGGCGTTTTAATTATGAAAATTATTCCATACGAAACTCGCACAGGCAAAGAAAATATGCAAATAGATAGCGACTTGCTAGACTTTGCCATAAAAAACGAACTAAAAGAACCTATTTTCAGACTCTATGGATGGGAACCAGCGTGTGTATCATTGGGAAGAAATCAAAAAGATGATTTCCTTGATTACGAATTACTAAAATCAAAAAATATTGACGTAGTTCGAAGATTGACGGGAGGAAGAGCTTTATTACATGACAATGAGATAACATACAGTTTTATCTGCCCTGAATCTTTTTTACAAAACGGAAGTCATATCGTTTCTTCATACAAAGAAATTTCTCAAATCTTAATTGATAAATTTAAAAAACTTGGAATAGATTTGGATTTTGGGGCTTCTAAACCAATAAAAACTGGATTTGATTATTGCATGCTTATTTCGACGGGAGCAGACCTTTGTTACAAAGAAAAAAAACTAATAGGTTCAGCTCAATGCAGAAGCCACGGATATATTTTGCAACACGGTTCAATTTTGTATGATTACGATAAAAAGCTCCTAGAAGAAATATTCAAAGAAAAAGTATCAACAGACGAAATAACCTCAATTAAAGAAATCAATCCAAAGTTGTCAAAAGAGGAAATAATTGATATACTAAACGAGTGGTAAAATATTGGGAGTTTGGATATGAAAAATAAAAGAAACGGAGATATTACACTATCTCAAACAGTTTTGATTGTCGGAATTGTTGGACTCATACTCTTTGCGTTGATTATGGTACCATTTTACAAATCATCCAAACAAAAAATAGCCGTTGTAAAATATCAAAAAACTTATGCACAACTACAACAAGCAAATAGGCTGTACTCCCTTGTTAGCGGAGAATCAATGAATAAATATAATACAAACCTTCCAATAAATGAATTTGCAGAAACTTATTTCACCCCATATCTACAAATTTCAGAATATTGTAAAGGAAAACAAGATAATTGTTGGAATTCTCCACAATATAAAGACTTAAAAAATACAAAAAAATTCGATGTGTCATTATATAGTATTATTCTTGAAGACAATGGAACAATTGGATTTCACAAAAATCGTCAGGGTTTAATAACAATGATTTTTGATACAAATGGGAAAGCAGGCGAAAACAAATTAGGGAAAGATGTATTTGTGTACTCTTTTTACGACAATGAAAACCACCCAAAACTTTGTGATGAGAAGGTTTATCAAGAAAAAAGCATTCCAAACGGAATTCATTTTGGAGGATATGACAAATGCGGAATACCACAAGATACGTATGAATATAATGAATTAATTTCAAAAAACTTCTTTGATGGTTGCAACAAAAAAGCTTCAACTGACGCATTAGGACTAGGAGTTGGGGCAGGATGCGGAGCATTGTTAAGAAAAAATAATTGGGCTATCGATAGAAATTATCCTTAAATTAACAAATTTCAAAAACTAAAACAAACATAAGCTCTTGATTTTTGATAGATTTAATGATATTCTTAAAAGGACAAATGTCCATTGGACATCGTGTAATCTTTGAGAGAGATATTACACAAACAGAACTACCGTGGGACTATGGCGCAGCGGTAGCGCAGGGGACTCATAATCCCTTGGTCGTGGGTTCGAATCCCTCTGGTCCCATTTTTATTTTAGATAATCTTCCTTTTTGAGGAAGGTTATTTTTTATGGGCAGGGGCTTTGTACTCCTTGAATATTCTCTTGTTGTCAACTATGTTATTTATTAGGTAAATAATTATATAAAAAAATAATAAAACATTATATTCATGTTAAGATTATTTCATGCAAAAGAAAATTTTATATATTATAGCAGGAGCAAATGGTAGTGGCAAAAGTACATTGGCAAGTGAGTTATTACCTTCTGAAAATTTAGATTTTTTAAATGCAGATGACGTTGCAAAAGAAATTTGCCCTGAAAATATAGAAAGTGTAAAAATCAAAGCAGGTAAAATTGTTTTATCTAGACTTGAGAAATTACTAAATACTGAAAAATCTTTTGCGATTGAAACAACTTTATCTGGCAAGAACCATATAAAAACAATTGAAAGGGCTAAAAAAATCGGATATCAAGTCGTTTTAATATATTCTTATTTAGATAGCCCAATATTGTGTGAAAACAGAATTAAAATAAGAGTATTAAATGGAGGTCATAATATTCCGAAAGAAGATATTATAAGACGTTTTTACCGTAGTAAAAAAAATTTTTGGAATATCTATAAAAACCTAGTAGATGAATGGAATTTATTTTATAATGGAAATTCTGAATATATTTTAGTTGCACAATATTCTAATAACGATGTTGAAATATTTAATGAAAATTTGTATAATGAATTTATAAAGGATTTAAAGTAATGTCAAAATTATCTGAAAAATTATTAAAATTGGGAAACAGAGCAATAAAAAAAGCACAGGAAAACAATCGCAAAAAGGGAATACCTAATGTGTATTGTATAAATGGCAAGATAATTTTCGAATTACCTAATGGAGAATTAACCACTCAATATAATTTTTCGTAAATATACAATAAGCAAATATAGGTTGGAAAAAAGCAACAATCTATAATAAAATAAGTTTTAATAATTCAACTTTGCGATTTTTAGCCCCATAATCTCTTCAAGTTGAACATTATTCAAGGTATCTGCAATCAATGTATCTGGAGTTAGAGATTCAAAATTTTCATAATGAGGTAAAACACCTAATACGTTTATCCCTGTATATTCTTTTACCATTTGAGGATAATATTTCTCTTCTGGGTTTTCAGACTCTTTGTCATAATTATTAACTATAAAACCTAAAAATTTAACTTTTGAAGACAAAATAAAATTCACCCCAGCAATTACATCACCTATTTTATCTTGTTTTGGATTTATAACCAAAATAAGTGGAATGCCTAGAGATTTAACGATATTTATTTCTGTCATTTTTTCTGCGACGGGAGATGAAATACTATTCGCCCCTTCAACTAGACGACATTCTACCATCTGCATACAAGATTGAAAATCATTATAAATATCATTCAAATCAATTTTTGTATTATTTGCCTCATAAGCAGATACTAAAGGGCAATTTTCACTCAAAAAAACATAACTTGAATACGTATTTATATTAGAATCAATTCGCTTAATCAATGCTAAATCTTGAGATTGCAAAAAGCCATTCAAAGACTTTGCCCCTGTTTGAATGGGTTTGTAAACTCCAGTAGAATAATTAAGGCTCTGCATTGTTCCTGCCAAACCTGCGATTACTAGGGTTTTTCCTGATTGTCTTGAAAGTCCAGATATAAATACACTTAGCATAGCTTCATTTTATCACGAGGCATTATTTATTGCAAAATAAACCTCTTTAAGTCGTTTTTTCGTAATATGCGTGTACAACTGAGTTGTCGAAACATCACTATGCCCCAAAAGCTCTTGTACAACTCTTAAATCCGCACCATTTTCTAATAAATGAGTGGCAAAACTATGACGCAATGTGTGTGGGGAAATATGCTTGTGTATAAGTTCACCTTGTTTTCTAATAAAATTATACACATCCTGTCTTGTTATATTTGTTCCATCATCTTTGAGAAATAAATTCTTAGTATCCTTCAATTTATTACTCAAAATTATCATATCTCGCTGTTTTAGATACATTTTCAAAGCGTGTTGTGCTTTTTTACCAAACGGAACAATTCTCTCTTTTGAACCTTTTCCATAACACTGAATATACTTTGAATTTATATCAATATTATTCAATTTTAGATTTACAAGCTCGGAAACTCTCAATCCACAATCATACAAAAGTTCAACAATTAACGCTTCACGTTTATCAAGGTTAGAATTTAAAATGGAAGAAACTTCCTCAACAGTCATTACCTTTGGTAATCTTTTTGGGAGTTTTGGTTGTTCTAAAGTTTGAGCTGGATTTGAGGATAAAAATTCATTAGCACACAACCATTTGAAAAAGCCTCTGAAAGATGCAATTTTACGAACCACACTGCGTGGAGTAAATTTATCCTCTCGGAGCTTTAAAATATACGCATTTATCTGATTTCTTGTAATTTCTGAAACCTCATTTATATCATATTTTTTTTCTAAAAAATCAAAAAAAGCAGACAAGTCCCTTCGATAGGCATCCACAGTATTTTGAGATAAGCCCTTTTCTATTTCAATAAATTCAAGATATTCAGATAAATATTGTATATCCATATTTCTTATTTAATCGCATTTGCAAGCTTGAATAAATATTCATCACCCATTCCACGTTTAATTCCTTCTGGAATAAAGTTTTCTTTAAATTTTTCAACCGCATATCTATCTGTCATTCCAGAAATATAATCCGTTACTATACGAACAATTTTTTCCTGTGGACACATAGGCTTTAACATTTCCACATAGAGATAGAAAAGTTCTTGTATAACTCTACGAGCTTTCTTCTCCTCTTGCTTGGCTGGAGAATCAATATAAACATTCTGGAACATCCAATCTCTCAATTTCGTTGTATAACCCCAAGCTTCTTCACTCATAGCAATATTTGATTTTCCAAGAGAATTATTTACTACTTCATGAATCATTTTATTTAATCTTTTACTTTGATTTGATGAGAAATATTGAATACAATCCTTTGGCAAATCATCTTCTGAAATAACGCCTGCTCTTATAGAATCTTCAATATCGTGGTTTATGTATGCAATTTTATCTGCCAATTGAACAACTTGTCCCTCTGGAGTTTTGGGAGTATAACCCCAAGTATGAGTAAAGATACCGTCAATTGTTTCCTTACACAAATTTAAGTTTTCCAAAACTTCTACAACTCTTACACTCTGAATATTATGATGGAAACCACCATTAACAAGTTCATTCAAAACACTCTCACCACAATGCCCAAAAGGAGTATGTCCCAAATCATGACCCAACGAAATTGCTTCTACTAAATCTTCATTCAAATCCAAAGCCCTTGCAATCGTTCTACCAATTTGAGAAACCTCAAGAGTGTGAGTTAATCTCGTCCTAAAATGGTCATCAAATGGAGATAGAAATACTTGTGTTTTATGCTTCAAACGTCTGAACGCTTTTGAATGTAAAATTCTATCTCTATCACGTTGAAAATCTGTCCTTAAATCTGAACGTTCTTCTTCTACTTTTCTTGTTGCATTTGCTGATTTTGTTGCAATATCGCTTAAATTATTAAATTCTCTCTGTTCTAATTTTTCTCTTATAGTTAATGTGCTCATAATTCTCCCCTCATAGCAAATTTTATCAGAAAAGCAATATTAGACCATACTGCAAATTGAGGATATTTTAGGCAACTTTATTATCTTTTTTCGTTTTAGCTAAGGTTTCAGTATTTGGAGGCAAACCTCTTTTTGATTGTTGGTACTCTTTTAATTTTTTATCTAAGAAATTACCAATTTTACCAATAATTATTGAAGAACCGATACCTAGAGCCATAGCTTTAGTTCCTGCATACAATTTTGCGTTACCATACAATGAAACACCTAAACCAGCAATTGCAGGGAATCCATATTTCAAAGAAATTGAAACTCTTTCGTCTGAATCTTTTGATTTTCCTAAGTAGTAACCCAAAGTTCCAAGACCTCCTAAGATTGTCAAAACATCTGTTGGAGCAGAACCAAGAGCTAAATCTCTAACCTTGCTTATAAAATCATCTGTTTCTATTTTTATGGATTTATCAAGATTTTTTACACCTTCACGGTAGAATTTTTCAACAGTTTTATAATCAGATTCTGGTAGAAGTTTTTTATAAATATCTAACATTTCTTCGACCTTACCTGATTTGAAGTTTACAACCATTCCTCTTAACTCAGTAATATTTTCAAGTAAGTTTGTTGCAACTTCCTTATCCATTGAATTATCTTTTATTGCCTTTGCAATTTCTGCTCTGAAATCATCAGCACCTGACAAAATTTCTTTTCTAATTTTGCCATCATTTGTTCCTGATTGAATATATTTATATATAGATTGCCTAATATTTCTTAGCATATTGATTTTTGCAATATCATTATGACTGATAGAATGAGTCATTTGGATAATCATTTTATCAGTATCAGTGTGGAAATCTTTTAGAGAATAAGAAATATCTTTTCTATGACCTTTAACCAATTTTTGAATAGCAGTTTTTTCTGCACCAATAGCATCTTCTGCCATAAAAGATCTCACCAAATCAGCAGACCAGAAAGTTTTTAAATCTTTGAAATGTTCTTCTAATTCTTTTGCAGATTTTTTAATTCTTAAATATCTACTAGAACGAGGTTCTTCACCAAAATATTTTTCATATGATTTTGCTAAATCATCATCCATTTTGAGAAGATGCTCTAACCATTGAATTCTTGTCTTTTTAACTCCATTAATTTCAACAATTTCCCCAGCTTTACGAGAGAATGCTTTCATACTTGTTCCTGCTGCCATATCACGAGCCAAATTAAAGGATTTTTCTGACTTTTTATACGCATTTACAACAGCTTGACGACCAATCTTTTCAAACAATCTAGTTGTAACTTGATGCAAGTATCTTGACGGCTTTGACAAATACATTATCTTTTTAAATGCAGAATCTTTTAAACTTGTATAATTATTGATAGCCTCTGAACGATGTTGAAATTTGTCCAATTTGCCAATCATATAAACATAAAAACGATTAAGCGGAGTGTCGCTCATATTATTTAATTTTGATTGTTGGACTTTGTATTCTAAGTGATTTTGTAATTTTTTGAACCCTTTAGAAATTCCTTTAGGTCCACCTTTCAAAACAAAGAAAATTCCCGCCGCAGTTAAAACAACTGCACCTGCAATTGATAAACCAATAAGTTTTGCATTATTAGTTTTTCTTGCTTCTTCTGGGGTTAAAATTTGAATTTTAGGGATTGATAACTTTTTCTCATCTTTATTATTAATTTCAACAATATCTGAATTCTGAATAGTATTTTGAGATTGTAACCAATAGCTATTTGACTGTTGAGGTCTTTTAGACACCAAGTCAAATGGGTTATCTTTTTTATAATTTTGAGATACTGTATTTATCATGAAATCATCTAACCTACTATTTATTATAACAAGTAGGAAGGTTAAAAATTGCGGAATTGATAAGTTTTATTACGAAAACAATTCTGTATCGATAACTTTTGCAACTTCAAGAGCAGAATTTTTATCTGAAAGTTGTTCTTTAACACGACCCAAATCTTTAATCATTTGTTCTCGTCTTTCAGAATTATACAAAATCTCTTCAATTTCGTAAACAATATTCATAGGAGTTGCTTTTGATTGTAAAATTTCTGGGACAATGTCCTTATCAGCAATAATATTTGGGAGACAAACTCTTTTTATACATCTTACTAATAAATACAACCAATACAAAATTTGAGGTCCTTTATAAGCAATAATCATTGGAGTTTTGTACAAACAAGCTTCCAAAGCAACTGTTCCAGAAGCTAAAATTAACGCATCAGAAACACTCAACAACGCTTGGTTCTCGCCTTTGATAACTTTAATATCACAATCGCCAAGATATTTTTCATAAACTTCATCAGATAAATTTGGAGCATGAGATATGCAGAACTGCAAATCAGAATGTCTATCTTTTAATCTTCTAACAGCTTCTTTAAATACTGGCATCAAGTTTTTTAGTTCAAACTCCCTTGAACCAGGGAAAACTGAAACAAGTCTTTTTTCAACATCAAGACCATGATTTCTAAAAAATTCTCTTCTTCCAGCAGCAGGAGGAAGCTGAGAAACAAGCGGATGACCACAATAGTGAGTATCTATCCCATATTGAGCATAAAGAGGTTTTTCAAATGGGAAAATACACAAAACCTTATCCACAAACTTTTGGATAAATTTAATTCTATATTTTCTACTTGCCCAAACTTGTGGAGGGATATAATAAAAAATCTTTATCCCTGCATCATGCAAAAATTTTGCGACACATAAATTGAAAGCTCCGTAATCAATCAATAAAACCAAATCAGGCTTATATTCATTTTTCAAATAATCTACAACAGCCTTACCCAATTTGATATGATTTATCAAAATTTGAGAAGAGATTCCCATTGCAGACATTTTATCTTGATTAGTAAAAAGCTTAACACCTTGAGATTCAAGATTAATTCCACCTATGCCTTCAATTTGAACATCAGAATTCAAAGCTCTCAATTCTTTAACAACATTTGAAGCATGAATGTCACCTGAATATTCACCTGTGATAATAAAAATCTTTTTCATCTATACTGCCATTATAACTATATTGTGCTTATCAGCGTAGTTCACAACTTTTTCTTGGTCAACAATAATTGTTTCATTCGCTTCTACCGCAATCAAAGAAGCGTGATAGTGACGCATTGTTCTAAGAGTTCTCATCCCAATAGCTGGAATATCAAATCTCTTATCTTGTTTTGGTTTTGCAACTTTGACAATTACAGCCCCGTCTTTTGCAAGCTTTGCACCACGTTTGATACAAACATCTGTACCCTCAATTGCTTCTACTGCCATAATCATTTTATCTTTAATTACAACAGATTGACCAACATCTAATTTACCCATTTCTTTTGCCAACCAAAAGCCATAATTTACATCTTCCATTTGAGCATCAGTTGGTTTGTGGCAACCTAAAACACCAGCTGGAATCATTAAATTCTTAATGAAAATTGTTTGGTCTAAAACTTCAACACCAATCTTTGCAAGTTCAGAAACAATCATCAACATAACTTGGTCATCGTTCAATCTTGTTGCTTCTTTAATTAAATCAACGGCTCTTTTATCAAACTTGTGAAGTTGTAAAAGAACTTTTTTATGAACTTTGCCTAAGAAAGTAAGTTGTTTAATTCCTTCATCTTTCAAAATTGCTTCAATTTTATTAACTTCTCCTGGGTGGCAAGAATAAACTTTAGAGCAATATTTTTTCAATTCTCTTTCGTTATCATGTGCAAGAGAAATACATACAACTTCAAAGCCGTTTTCTTTTGCATATTGAGCCATCTTGATTGGCAATATACCATCTCCTGCTATCAAACCTTGTTTATTATCTAATGTAATTGTCACGATAATTTTCCTCTTTTACTGTTTATCTTAATGAATAAATCTTTTTAACTTCTTCACTCGGTAACATTTTAGCACCTCCAAGAAGATTTGAAAAGAGAACCGTCTGAGCATACGCCTCACACAATTCTAATTTTAAATAAGCATCCTTAACATCTTTTCCGCCAACAATAACTCCATGATTTGCCATCAAAACGACATCAAAATCTTTGAAGAATTTAGATGTATTTTCAACAAGCTCTTTTGACCCAGGGAGAGCATATTCAGCAAGGGGAATATAATCAAAGCAATAAACAATTTCTGCCAAAATATTTTTGTCTAATGCTTTTCCAGCAGCAGAAAAAGCGGTTAAATATGGAGAATGAACATGGAAAATATAATTTATATCTTCACGCTGTTTATAAAATTCAACGTGGAGCATTTTCTCACTTGAAGGTTTTTTATTTCCGCCAATTATATTTCCTTCAAAATCAATCAATGCAAAATCATCTTCTGATAAATATCCATTAGCTGTACCTGTTGCGGTTATCAAAATTTCATTTCCACATCTAGCAGAAAGATTACCAGAAAATCCTGGAGTAAAATTCTTAACCCCAGCAAGTTTGCCGTATTCAATTAATTCATTCTTAACTACATCTATCATATTATTGAATAGTTTCCTTATCCGGATCTTCTATATCTATTACTTCTGCGTATTCTAGAACTTTAGGTTTTTCGCTTGCTCCAGCTTTTGATTTTTTATTTGTAACGGGAACTTCTGAATCGTTTTTAGATTGAGAAAAGGCTATTTTTCTTTTTTCTCCTTCATCATCTTTGTTTTGATTTTTACCTAATCTTTCTGGATTTTTTATTTCCATTTTTTTATAAGTAACAGTTGTTCCTTTTGTGTCAAATGCAACATTAAAACCAAAATAAGTTGTTTGACGAACAAAGTCATAACCTAAATTAATTTTCAAATCATCTGGCCCAATTGAAAACAAGAAAGCATTTTCTTGGAACAATTTCCCATTTGGAGCATCATCAGAAAGGTTAATATTCCCTGCCCAACCAACAGACAAATACTTACAAACTCTGAAAGCTTCTGACAGATACACACTCTGGTGACCATATCTATAAGCATCATATCGTGGCAATGGAGTTTGGTCAGAATATCCAGATATGAAATATCCAATATCTTGCATCCAATTTTTATATTGTAGGTGAACTCTAGGACCAACTCTACCAATAAACTGAGTATCGCCTGTACCATAAATAGCAGCAGAACCCTGCATTACAAAACCAGCATCTGCCACAATTCTTTTTTCTTCGTTTTTATAATGCCAAATATGTTGGTTCAATTCCGCCATATATCTAAATCTTGTTGTAGAGATATTATTAGAATCTAACTTTTCACCATAGAAGTTTCTGTCATTATCTTGCATCAAACCAACACCAAATCTATGACGGAAACCTAAATCCATATTTTTAGCTAAGAAATCTTTATTATTATAACCTCTGTCATAATATACTTCCGCCATATACTTTGGCATTTGACGACCTAAAAACCATTCATCCATGAACGAATTTGCTGCATATTGCAAATACAAGTGATCATCTAGCCTTTGGATACCTTTTAAGAAGAAAATATCCGCAGCAGAAGCATAACCGAGTTCCGTTTTATTGAAAGTATTAAAATACTTAACAGCACCACCAAATCCAAACTTGTGTTGATAATTCAAAAATGGAATAGCTTTGATTACAGAACCTCCAGGTCCACCAAATACAAACCCAGGCCCTACAAACAAACCTACTTTTCTTCTTGTCCCAAATTCAGGATAGTTTGCTTCAAAATAATCGTGTTCTTTATTTGTATAAGCAGTTAAACTTGGCCATTTAAAGAAATATTTACCATCTTTATAGACTTTAATACCTTTTGCTTTAAACACATCATGATTTTTTCTAGCATCAACATAAATTTCATCAATATCAAGTCTTACATTATTACCAGTTGGATCACCAAAGAATAACGCTTGAGATTCACGAGGAACAATCATATTTTGGAATCTTGGACCAACCATTCTAGACATCAAACGATATACTTGGGATTCTTCTGAATGGAAATTGCCATCATGAAGAATAATCAAACCATCCTTTTGAATAGCTTTCTTCGCATCCATAATAGTTGTATCACTTATGGATTCAACATTATCCATAACCATTGTTTCTTCGTTCATATCAACTTCGAGGTAACTACCCTTAGTTGGCATTCCATCTTTAAATACAATAACATTTCCAATACCCTTTAAGATATTAGAATCATCGTTATAAGTCATTTTATCAGCAACAATTTTTATATTTTGAGGAGGAAGAATTAAAACAGGACGTCCTGTCGCAACCATATCTCCTGTATCCTCATCATAATTCACATTCTCAGCATCCAAAATTAGCTGTCTTTCTGTAACTTCCTCATTTACTCCTCCTTCTAAAGAAAGAGTGTTTTCAGAAATTTCAGATGAAGTTTCTGACTGAATAGAATTCACCAAATCTGATTCTGATTGAAGAACATTAGAATCAGATTGTTTTTCTTGGGTCTTTTTCTTTGTCCAGAATTTGAATTTATTTTCAGAAGGCTTTTTATCCTCTGTTGATTGAACTTTTTCTTGCATCAACTTATTAGAAATTTTTAGACGCATTTGTTTTACAAACGGCATTCTATCGCCATCAATATCTTTTGTAGAAATCCCCATTCCACTACCACTATAATCAAAAGAATAGTCGTAATTATCAGGGGTTCCGTTTACATCTGGAATCATATTTGATAAAGAAGAACGGAATATTACATCCTGAACATTAGACACAGGGGAATCGGCTAAATCCTCTGCATAAGAAGAATTAGAAAACGCTAATATTAAAACTGCTGCTAATAAATATCTTTTCATTCAAATTCCTTCTTTTTTAAATATATCCAAACGGACTCACTGGTTTTCCGTTTTCTCTGACCTCAAAGTGACAATGAGGACCAGTACTATATCCAGTTGAACCTTCTCTACCAATTGTCTGACCTTTTTTAACATTTTGACCACTGCTTACAAGTACAGCAGACATGTGTCCATACAATGTTGTGATTGGTTTTCCATTGATTATACCGTGATCCAAAATTACTACTTTACCATATCCTCCATACCATCCAGCATAAATAACTCGACCATCATTTGAAGCATGAATTGAGCCACCATTTGGACCTGCAATATCTATACCAGAGTGGAAAATTCTGCTCTTGAATATTGGGTGAACCCTATAACCAAAAGGAGATGTGATTGGGCCAGAAATAGGTCTGATAAAGCCAGTTGAAGAAACCTTTACCGTAGAAGTTCCACGATGTTTTCTAGTCATACTAGCAATCATATGTTCAATACTTGCAGACTGTCTTGCAAGTTCTCTTTCAGAACGTTCGTAGTAACTTTTATCTTTTTTCAATCTTTCAATCATTGATTTGTTTTCAGCAATTGAATTCTGAATAACAGCTCTTTGGTTGTTAATATCTCTAATTGAAGCTTCAACAGCTCTTCTTTGAGATTCTACTTGCACTTTCAATCGAGCAATTTCATTTGCTTTAGCTTTCACCGCTTGCATTCTACGATAATCATCTTTGATAACAATTTTTTCATAATAGAACATATCAAGCATTGAATTAACATCTTTTGCAGACAAAATAAGTTCAAACATGCCAGAACGTTGATGCTTATAAACCTGTCTAATTCTAGATTTCATTGCAGCATCGATACTTCTAAATTCTGCAATAGCATTATTTAACTGAGCTTCCATAGATGATAAATTAGAAACCAAATTATTATAACGTGCAGTTGTTGTTTGCAATTCTTGATGGGCAACTTCTAATTTTTGTTGATTGTTGCTCAACTTATCTTTTTCATTTTTTAATTTAATATCTGTTTGCTTTTTCTTTTGATGGAAGTAATTTCTCTTCGCATTTGTTTGATTTAATTTTTGACGTAATGTTGGAGCGGCACAAACCATTGAAGAAACACCGCCTAATCCGAATGTTCCTAGAATAATCCAGCATATTAATATTTTTTTTAAGATATTTGTTTTTCTCATTTTTATACTATTTTACAAGCAGTGGAAGTAACATCAAGCCAAAGGTCCAAGCAAGGAATGTGAAACATATTATCCCTATAATCACTTTTTGATGTTTTCTAAAAAATTCCATAAGTTCTCCCCTTATACATCTGATATTTTACAATAAAAAAAAACTTTAGACAAGGAATTGAAACATATTTTAACTTTAAAAATAGTAAAATGAACTTTTTTAGATTACCATCGTTGTATAAGTATAGAGGTTACAAATATGAAAGATAAATGTACGAAATACGAAGCACTTTTCACCTTTAGAGATGAAGAAGAATTGAATGAACACATTCAAGAATGCGAAGATTGCAGACTTGAACACGAAAAAATGCAAAAAGTTTCATCTCTTCTTCAAGAAGTTAAGCCTTATTTTAAAGAACGAAGAAAAAATCTGGCTAAAATAAAAGTTGCATGCGCTTTGTTTATGCTTATGTTTAGCGGAACAACTTTAGGGGTTATAAACTTCAACACTGATGTTTCTGACACCTTGAAGTATGGATCGGCACTATCTTCAGAAGACTTAGGTCTTCCAGTAGATTCGTATGGACTTATAGCGGTTGAATAGATGGATTTAAACAAAGTAATTACTGAAAACAAACAAAACATAAAAAACATAATTAGACTTATTACTAAAGAAGACAATGAGGATTTAGAACAAGAAGTCTATGTAAAAATCTGGAAAAATGCTGAAAAATACGAAGAAAAAGGCTCCATAAAAAGCTGGATTTCTTGTATCACAAAAAACACATCGCTGGACTATCTAAAATCTGCATATCACAGAGTTTTTTCAACCGCGACATCTGACGATTTAGTTATGACAAACTTGAAAGACAAAAAGACTTCTCCAGAATCTAAAGTTGCAAGTTTAGAAAGGCAAAAAGTTATTATAAAAGCAGTAAATAGCCTTAAACCAAAATTTAAAGAAGTAATTATGATTTGCGAAATCAACGGTTATTCATATGAAGAATGTTCTAAGAAATTGAATTGCCCAGTCGGAACAGTTAAATCAAGATTGTACAATGCAAAAAAAGAATTAGCAGAAATGTTAAAAGATTTGATGTAATAAATATAAGGAAGGACAAAAAATGAAAAAAGTATTGACTTACTTATTTGCAATAGGAATCATATCAGCAGGATTGAATCCTACATTTGCAAACCCTCAAACTCCACCAGCAAACTTTGCTCAAAAACATCCATCAAGAGAAATGATGCGTCAAAAATTTGAACAAAGATTGAACTTAACAGACAAACAAAAAGAACAAGCTCGTGCCATCCACAAAAAAGGCAGAGAACAAATGAAACCTATTATGGATCAGATTATTTATAAACGTCAAGAAATCGATGCTATTTCTAAAACTAAAATGCTTGAAAGAGCAAAACAAGAACAAATTGCAGAAATCACAACACAAATAAGAGAACTTGAAAAGAAAGCTAACGAAATTAGAAAAGCAAATAGCCAAGAATTTGAAAGCATCTTGACTAAAAAGCAAAAAAATGAATTAGCAAAAATGAAAGCTGAAGGACGCGCAGAATTTGAAAAAAATCACCCAGCAAGACCTCCATTCCAAGGTCTAGGAACTCCAGCGGGATTGTTTATGCCAAGTTTCACTGGCAGACCACTATTCCCACCTCCAGCTCCAGATTTTACAAATAAATAGAAAATAAAAAACATTAAAAACTAAAACAGGATGCGTTTACTTCTCGCATCCTGTTTTATTTAATTTTCCATTTGAGTTTTACGAACTTCTTCTTCCTTGATAAATTTGCAAAGTTCCTCAAGACGCTTGTCCTCCATTGCATCCATCAAATCTTGAATATCTTTAATTTTACCTAATGCAAAACCTGTTTCTGCAAGTAAAACACAATCATTACATAATCTATAATCACCATACTGAATAGAACCAGCAAGGTTTTTGTTTTTTCCGCAACAATCACAATCGAAAAAATCATTCGCAATATCTGGATTTTCTTCCAAATCGTCAATAACCATTTGCTGAACAACTTGTTGCATTTCATTTATTATTTCTTCATTTGATTTTGTCATTTTTTAGTCCTTGATTAAATTATTCATATCTTTTACAGCTTGAGCCAAACCAGTAAAAATTGCTCGAGAAATTATACTATGTCCAATATTCAACTCATACAAATCTTCAATTTGACGCATTCTTGAAACATTTTCATAATTCAAACCGTGTCCAGCATTTACTTTTAGCCCTAATGCGTGAGCAAGCCTAGAAGCTTCTCTTATTTTTTCAAATTCTTCTTGTTCATCAGGAGTTCCAAAAGCTAAAGAATATTGACCAGTGTGAAGTTCAACAAATTGAGCACCAGTTTTTGCAGCAGCATAGATTTGTTCTCTTGATGGATCAATAAATAAACTTACAACAATACCAGCTTCAACTAAAGGTTGGACAAATTTTGTAACTTTCGTCAATTGAGAAGCTACATCCAAACCGCCTTCGGTTGTTACTTCTTCTCTTTTTTCTGGCACTAGACAAACTGAATATGGACGAACATCAAGTGCTATTTTTTGCATTTCATCTGTTACAGCCATTTCCAGATTTAGTTTTGTCTTAATAATTTTTCTTAACGTTCTTACATCTTGGTCTTTAATATGACGTCTATCTTCTCTTAAGTGAGTCGTAATAGATGTTGCACCATTAGCTTCAGCTACCTCTGCGGCTTGAACTGGATCTGGTTCAGCCCCTCCTCTTGCGTTTCTTAATGTTGCAACGTGATCTATATTTACACCTAAAAGCATAATCTGTCCTTTCTAAAACTTCATTTTACTAATTTTCAACAATGCAGTATAAGAAGGTAAAATTGTAACCCTCTCTTCTATATTATCAGATTTTGTAGCAATTTCAACTGCTGTTTTTATATCCTCTTCAACAATAATCTTTTCAACAGGAATTCCTGCATATTTTAACCTTACCGCCATATCTCTAGCTCTTATTCCTGAAGTAATGATAGGTTTTTCAGCATTTTTCAATTGTTCAAAATCACTATCCCAAAGCCACGAAATATCTCTCCCATCAGCATAATTATCATTGATGGCAATTAAAATTTGAGAGGATAAATCAACAGTTTTCAAAACTTCGCTCGCACCTGTTGGATTTTTTATTAGTTGAATAAGAGTTTCATGCCCGTTAATTACTCGTTTTTCAGCTCTTCCAAAAATTGATTTATAAGATAAAACAGCTTCTTTAATTACTTCATAATCAATCCCTAAAAGCAGTGCTTGAGATATCGCACCTAGAGCGTTATAAGCATTATAAAGTCCAACCAAATTAACTTTAAAATTATATTCTTTGTTCGTAGAAGCTTCTACAACTTTTAATTCGGAATAATCCGCAAATATTTTTACATAGCCCTTATAGTCAACAGGAGGTCTTTTATAACCACAATTGTTACAGAAATAATGACCTTCTTGAGCAAAAAATTGCTTATCATACTCTAAAGGATGGCCACAAACGCAATTAAACACCTCGGTTGGAGCATTAGAAGTTGAATTATGAATATCAGAACAGATTTCTACATCCTCAAATCCATAAAAAAGAGCCTTTTTACCTTTTCCGAGATTAGAAACAAGTGGGTCATCAGCATTCAATAGTAATGTAAGTCCATCATTTTTTTCAATTGCATTTCGGATAAAACTTGCCGTTGTTTCAAGTTCACCATATCTATCAAGCTGATCACGGAATAAATTTGTAACTAACAAATATTCAGATTTGTAATCATCATATAATTTTGTCAAATATGCTTCATCTGATTCTAAAACAGCATAATTGAATTTATTAGGCAATATTGAAAGATTAAGGGCAAAAACATTTGCAATGCCTGTCAACATATTTGCACCCTTCACGTTATGGATAACATTATTTTTTCCTGTTTCTAAGATTTGAGCAAGCAATCCAGATGTTGTAGTTTTTCCATTTGTACCTGTTACCGCAATGGTTTTAGCATTTTTCATATATAATTTGCAGTATTTCAAAAAACTAGGACAAATTTTCAACGTCATCATACCGACAAAAGACGTTCCTGATGAACGATTCAACAACCTAATTGCCACATATGCTAATCTTGCAAATATAATCGCTATATAAAATCTCACTCTGTTCATAAAATAGTCCTCTAGACGTATTCAAAAAAATATGCTAATAATATATTATATGTTTAATATAATACAAAAGTAAGAAAAGTTGAAAGATGTTGGTTTTATTTTTTACAATAATTTTTATAGCGGAACTAATAATTGCAGGACAAATAATTGCCCTAATACAAAAAGCAATACAAAATGTTTGTCAAATTAACAAAACAGTTACGGATATCAAACCAGAACTTGAAAGAAATATCTGTGATATTAGAATTGCGATTAACACAATTTTATTAAGAATAACTGGTGTTCATGGTTTTATTGATAAAAGAAAAGAAGATTACAAAAAGATTTTTTCCGCAAACTTTTTGACTAAACTTGCAAGCTTCATCCTTGCAAATGATTGGAAGAAAATCTTCTTTGCTCTTGACGTAATTTTAACTATCAAGAAATTTATTTTGAGATAAATGCTTAAAATTTATAAAACTAAAAGGCTTTGATTTTAAAAATCAAAGCCTTCTGATTATTAATACAATTTTTAGTGTTTTGAAATTTTGTATGTTATACCATTGATGGTAACAGACGTACCACTATTTGTAGTCCATACCAAATCTTCACTAGGATATGCACAGCTTTTGTCATATATTTGACCAGACCATTGAGCATCTTTTTTATTGGCTAATGCAGACATTATCGTAGTTGCACTCAAAGTTCCACCAGAATAAGTTCCATTACCACATTTAATCTTTACAGCTAATGAATCAGGTAAAGTTGCATTGGAAGGATCTAATTTAAAAGTACCAGAGGCTCTGGTATAAGGAGTATCACCATATTTATAACTACTAGATGTTGGGAAGTAATTCAAGTGCAATGTAATAGTCGTCTTACAAGCTGCAACAGTAGGACCAATTTTAGAGTTTGCAGTACAGCAAATATCTCCTGTTTTAATCATATTATTTCTTTTTTTATACAAACAACAACCATCTGATGAGTCTTTTGTATAAGATGAACATTCTTCTATTGCTGTTGGAGTAATAGGAGTTTCATTTTCTGCAAAAACACCCTCTACTCCCTGCTGTTTCCCTGCAACCGAAGAACCCGCAGAAACAGTAGGTAAGGCTTCCAACACTCTAAGGTCACGCCCTACAACATTTGGACCTTTTAAACCATTCAAATCCATTACAACTTGAGCAGATTTCCAATCACCCGTATGAGTTTTAGGTTGAGGTGCGATACAAATACTCGTACCATTTTTCAACTGAGCACAGGTACCACGAGGGATTAAATCAACAGCTTTGACAGATTCCCTTATATGGGTAGGGGCTTCTTTATACACCGCATACTCTGGAGCAAAACAATCAGCGCCTGAGTCAGTAATATTGCCACAATATTTAGCAACTTTAAAATACTTTTTCAAAAACAGCCCAGAAGTATCATCACTAATTGTATCTGAACTCATCATTGTATCTTCAAAACGACTTTTATTTTCTGTTACTGGAAGAGATTCCATTATTGCTTTGATTGACTCATTCTCCTTATTATACATATGCTCAAACATATTATTTTGGTATGTTGTAATAACCATAGGCAAAACTAACGCTGCTATAACCCCAACAATCGCCGTAGCAATCAAAACTTCTGTAAGCGTAAAAGCTCTTTTATAATTAAAAATCACTAAATTGTAACTCCTTTTATTCCCTTAATTCATATCCTTAATATTATTATAACAATCTTTTTAACCTTTTGCAATAAATAAAAAAATCAACGAGTTAAAAGGGATAAAAATCCATGTTTTCTCTTGAAATTAGCAGAAAAATATGTTACAATTATGAAGAAATTTTGAAAGACGAGGTTTACAACTATGAAAAACAAAACATTTATGTTTTCAATGGGCGTTATCGCAGGAGTAGTAGGCGGAATTGTTGCAGGTGTTCTTTTTGCCCCAAAACCAGGAGAAGAGTCTAGAAAAGAGCTTACAGATGCAGCTTGCGACCTTTATGAAAAACACGCTCCTCAAATTGCAGAAGCAAAAAAACAAGCTCTAGAATCTATTGACTTAATGAAGTATAAAGTTGAAAGACAAATTAGAAAACTTAGCAATTCTGCAAAATCTAAAAAAATGCTTAAAGCTAAAGAATTAGAAGATTCTGAATCTCAAAGCTCAGATAATGAATTTGATTACTAAACATTAATTTATAAAGGAATAAAATATGAGTATTGAATTATCACAAGTAATTTTAAATCACGGCTTAACTTTCCTTGCTGTTGCTACGGGCATTGTAGTTATCGTTGTAGCATACTTCCTAGTTAAGTTAATTATGGATTTAACAGTTTTATCAAAAAATCTGAATGAAACTTCCGTTATGCTTAATACAGAACTTAAGCCAACATTGAAAGAACTTAATGAAACAATCCATTCAATCAATTCACTTGTTCAAAGCACAGATGAAGGAGTTGGAAATGTTAAAATAAGTCTTGAAAATGCACTTACAAAAACAAAATCATTATCAGAAAGCATTTTCGGCGGATTCTTAAAAGGATTTATGACAGTTTACTCTTTCTTCAATAGAAAGAAATAAACATTCGGGTAATAAAACCTTTAAAAATCAGATTTATAATATGTAAGAATACAAAAAGGAGATTAAATATGTCAGTTTCAAAATTTATAGCAGGTTTTGTTGTTGGTGGTGCTATCGGAGCAATTGCAGGTATTTTGCTTGCACCTAAATCTGGAGAAGAAACAAGAAGACTTCTTTCTGAATCTGCTCAGGATATGGCAAGAAGAGCTGATGAAACAGCTAAACAAATCAAAGATAAAGCAGATGACGCTGTTTCTGACCTTCAAAGAAAAGGTGAAGAAATTAAAGACAAAATTCAAGACCTAATTGCTAAACAAAAAGAATCTAAAGAAGAAGTAGCAGAAGAAAAAACAGAAGAACCAAAAGCTGAATAAAACCGACTTCTTAAAAAACAAATTAACTAAGAGCGAATGAGCAAAAGTTCATTCGCTCTTTGCATTTTAAGCTTGACTTGAAAAATTTTTAGAAAGTAATAAAATTGATATATAAAAAATGATTAAGGTATAGGAATTATTGCATGCAAAAAAATGAATATATTGAAAAGACGAAAGAATTTTTAAGTTCGTCAAAAGTGGTAAAGTTATTTTATTTGGTAACATTTACTGTTTTAGTTACGTGTATTATCGCATCCCAAAACTTCTTTTTTCAATCTATTATTGAAAACGGAATAAGTAAACGTGATATTATTGCTCAAAAAACATTAACCGTAGAAGATGTTAAAAGAACGGAGCAACACAAACGAGAAGTAGCACAAAAAGTTGAACCAATTCTTGTTCCAGCAGAAGATGATTTCATCAAGTCTAACCTTGAAACACTTCAAAATTCAATTATTCAAATCAGAAAGAAAAACAGTTCAGAAAAAGAAAAAATTGAAGAATTAAATGTACTTTTTGATTTGTCAGGAAATCCTAAAAAGACATTCATCTTAGATTTCTTATTGCACGTAGATGATGCCAGCCTAAGAGAAGCTTTTGACAAAGCCTCTCTATCACTTGTTAATATCTTGCAAAAAGGTATCACAGAAAAAGATTATGAAAAAGACAATATTAATGCACTTATTCAAGATAACTTAATTTCAAATGTTTCAAAAAGACAAATGATTGTAATTCCAGCTCTTTTAGAACAAGTCATCGTACCAAATCTTGTTGTAGATGAAGCTGCTACCGAAATCGCAAAACTTAATGCTCAAGAAGCAGTTAAACCATACAAAGTAACCTTCCAAAAAGGGGAAAAAATCGTATTTGAAGGCGAACCAGTAACAAGATTAAAACGTGACGCACTTAGAGAAGCTGGATATAACGTATATGAACTTAATTGGCAAGGAATTTTATCTGTTTATATACTAGTTCTATTCCTTACAATTATTTATCTTGCTTATTTAAAATTTTTTGAAAAAGACTTTTTAGAACCTAGATATTTGGCACTCTCATCGATGATGTCCATTATAGCCTGTTCAATTGCGGTATTATTACCAACAGGTTTTTCACCGTATATTTTACCAATTCCTGCAATAATTATCATTTCTGCAATCTTTTTAAATCCAAGAATCGCATTCCTACTTTCTAGTTTAACCTTAGTCATTTTAACCGTTGGAATGCAATACGAAACTCAATTCCTAATCGTTTTCACAATCCTTTCTATTATCGGAATGATAACTATTTCAAAAATAAAATATACAAGACGTTTTGATCTAATCAAAGCAGGCTTCCATCTCGGAGTAGCGGGTGTTTTAACAATGATGAGTTTATACTTTATAGACAAATGCCTTATCGACGTTAACAATTACCTAATCTTGAAAAACTGCATATTCCTATTTGCAAATAGTATAATTTCATCAATTGCAGCACTTGGTTTATCGCCAATATTGGAAAGCACTTTCCATATTATTACGCCATATGGACTTGCAGAGCTAGGGGATCATAATCAACCACTATTGAAACGTTTACAAATTGAAGCTCCTGGAACTTACCATCATAGCTTAATGGTTTCAACACTTTGCGAAGCAGCAGCAGAAGCAATTGGTGCAAATCCTATTTTAGCTAGAGTTGGAGCTTTTTACCACGATATTGGAAAATTAAAAAGACCTTTATTCTTTGTTGAAAACCAATCTTATTTCAGCATTGAAAACCCTCATAACACTTTAAATCCAAGACTTAGCAAAATGGTTATCACTGCTCACCCTAAAGATGGTGTAGATTTAGCTAAAGAATACGGATTACCAAGTATTATCAACGATTTCATTCTTCAACACCACGGAGAAGGAATTGCAAAATACTTTTATAATCAAGCGGTTCAAGAAGAAGGAGCTGAAAACGTAAAAGAAGAACAATTCAGATATACAGGCCCAAAACCAAATAGAAAAGAAACAGCTATCTTAATGCTTGCTGATGCCGTTGAATCAGCCGTTAGAGCAATGAAAGGTGCAACTGTTGACCAAATAGAAAACATCATTGATAAAATTATTGTTGAAAGATTAAACGATGGTCAATTAGCAGATAGCCCTCTTACATTGAAAGATTTAAAAGTTATTGCATCCACATTTAGTAGAATCCTAAGAGGTATGCAACACAACAGAATCAAATATCAAGAAAATATCGCAGAAGAATTTGCTAAAAACAAAATCGAGATGCCAAACAAAATCTTAGATGAAGATTTTGAAAAGAAAATCAAAGAACTTGAAGATAAAAACCACACGGACCTAAACACAGATAATAAAAAGGACTTATAATGGAATTAAACATCTATTGCGAAAACGAATTTGATAACTGGAAACCAAATGAAGAAGAAATAATCGAAGTAACAAAAAAAATCTTTAATTCTTATATGGAAGAACCAGAAATTGCTGACCATTGTGCAATTACAGGAAGAGATTTCAAAACAGTTGCATTTGATATTTTGTTTTGCGATAGTAAAAAAACACATGTAATAAATAAAGAATACCGAAACAAAGACTATCCTGCTGATATTATTACATTTGCGGTTTTTGCAGATTCTCCAGAGGAAGAAAAGTTTATTCTAGACTTTGAAATTAATTTAGGAGAGATTATAATAGCATTAGATAAGATTATCGAAGAATCTCAGAAAAAAGAAATTCCAAAGGAAGAGGAATTATACTTTTTAATCAGCCACGGAATTTTACATCTACTGGGATTTGACCACCAGACAGAGGAAGAATTTAACTTTGTCGTAAAACATCAAAAAATGGCTCTTAAAAAGATAGGAATAGTGTATGACAAAATATAAAAAACAAAATTTTTCAAATACATTTAAAAACGCAAGAAAAGGTATGAGATTGAGTATAAAAAGCGAAAGAAACATTAGAGTTCATCTTTTCACCGCTTCGCTTGTCTTGGTTACAGCCTATTGTTTAAACTTTTCTATCGTAAAATTTTGCATTTTACTCTTAACAATAGCAGGTGTAATTTCAGCAGAAATGTTCAATTCCGCAATAGAATTTTCACTAGATGCAATTTTCCACAACAGATATTGCAGAATGGTCGGAATGGCAAAAGACATTGCAGCTGGAGCTGTTATGCTAGTTACAATTAGTGCTGTTATGATTGGAGTTTTACTTTTTGCACCTCCAATTATTCAACTAATAACTCAATAAAATTCAAATGAAAAAGCCCTTACTTACAAAAGTAAAGGCTTTTTATCTTTTACCGAATAATCTTTTTTACAAACAAGAATTAGTTATTACTCAACACCAAACGGAATGTAGCTAAATTCTTGATTGATAACATAGCATGTTTGTTATGCTGTTCTTCTGAAATATTAAAAATTCTAATAATTCTTTGAATTTCTGCTAAATCTTTATAGGATTCAATTTTATAAACATTTTCAATTGGATCTGATACTACTGACATTAAAGTATTTAATTCTTGTTCTTTCATTTACCGATTATCCTCATTCCTATATACACTTATATAAAGTATTTTTTTTTTCGAGAATTGCCTTTTTTGTTCAATCTTTGTTAACAGAACTTAACATCTTGTTCAAAAACGCTGCTACGCAAGGTAATCACAATTCTGACCTAAAATATCAGTTGTACGATTTGGGCAAGTTAAACTATATGGACCATCACCATAAACAGCATGAGCAAATTGATTTGAAAAACCCTCTTGAGAAGATTGTGAAGATACATTTTCAGTTTCTGGAAAGCGATGAAGAGCAACACCTTGAGATTTCATTGCGTTGCTGTAATTTGCTGTTATTGGTGAATTGATTTTTTCTGCAGAGTAAACGTTGACCATATTTCCTAATATCCCTACTTATATTATACCATATGTTTATATAAATATTAACCCCTCTCATATAAAATTAGCAAAAAAAAGAGCCTCGAAAAAAGGCTCTTGGAATCTTTTTACAATTCCTCGTAATAGTGAAGTGTGAAGTGTGTGCTTAAAAGTCTTGTGTTATTCCTCAATTTAAGCAACTTCCTCGTGTTTACATGTATATAAAGTATTTCTAGTATATAAAATTGCTATATTTGTTTAATAAAAAATAAATCTTGTTACATATCTTCATACTATGGTAAATCAAGATGTGTGATTTATACTAAAATTTGAGCTATAATAGAACTTTAGGAGAATACAAATTTATGAATATATTAATTTCAAATGACGATGGGATAGCTGCAAACGGCATCCGAGTTTTAACAGAAGAACTTTCGAAAAAGCACAATGTTTATGTTATTGCACCAGACAGAGAAAGAAGTGCGGCGGGTCACTCTCTGACACTTCATACTCCACTTAGAGTTGAAGAAATAGACGAAGCTCAAACAGGGGCAAAAAAAACTTGGGTTACAACAGGAACTCCTGGAGATTGCGTAAAAATTGGAGTTAGTGCAATTTTATCAAAAGAAGAACAACCAGATTTTGTAATTTCTGGAATTAATCATGGGCCAAATTTAGGTGCAGACATTCTCTACTCTGGAACTGTAAGTTGTGCAATGGAAGGGGCTATGTTAGGGATTCCAAGTATTGCAGTATCACTTGCAAGTATGCACTCAGATTATGAAGATTTTAGGTTCGCAGCACAATTTACAAGTTCTTTATTAGAAAAAATTAAAGAATTCCAATTCCCTAAAAAGAGCATCCTAAATATTAACATCCCTTGCTTACAAGCAGAAGATATTTCTGGTGTTGCAATTACTGAACTTGGAAGAAAACTATTTACAAACGCATACGAGAAAAGAATTGACCCTAGAGGGAAAGTATATTACTGGCTAGCAGGAGAACTGATAAATGAACCAGTAGATGCCCCAACGGACATCGCAGCAATCAGAAACAACAAAATTTCAATTACCCCAGTAACTTACGAAATGACTAAAACAGAAACCATTGCAGACTTGGATAAAATTCTATGTGGTTCTGGAAATTGCGATTGGTATTAGAAAGGATTTCACTAATGATTGAAAAAGATAGAACAGAAGAAATAGCATCAACCCATCTGGGGAAAAGAGTCGAAATGTGTGACCAGTACAACCCTAATTTACTTGTTGCAGTCCCAAGAATTGACAATAGACGTCATTATAATATTGATAATAATAACCTTCCTTTTGAAGGCTGGGATATTTGGCACGCTTACGAATTTTCTGCCCTTACAGAAAATGGACTTCCAGTGACAAGATTACTCAAAATCAAATATAATTGTACAAGTGAATTCATTATTGAATCAAAATCCCTCAAACTATACCTCAATTCTTACAACATGACAAGACTTGGGGAGAATATATCTGAATGCCTAAATATCTGCAAAGAAAAAATTGAAAAAGATTTATCTGACAAATTAAAAACCAATGTTACAGTAAAATTTTTGGATAATGACATAAAAAAAATAGAAATATTCCAACAATTTAGAAACATCTTAAACTTTGTAGATGAAAATTCACTCAAAATAAATCATTTTAAAGAATCCCCAGAACTACTTGAAGCAGAAGATAATAATCAAAAATCCGAACATAGAATAATGTTTGATTCTCTACGTTCAAATTGTAGAGTTACACATCAACCAGATTTTGGAGATGTTTTTATATACTACAAATCAAAAAAACATATCAAAGAACACAGCCTAGTTAAATATCTTTGTTCTTTTCGTTCTGAATATCATTTCCACGAAGAATGTTGCGAAATGATCTATAAAAGGCTATACGATTTATTAGACAAAGACGACGAACTTTTTGTATCAGCATTATATACAAGAAGAGGAGGAATTGATATTTGTCCAACAAGATGGAGTAAAAACTTTACCCCCAAAGAAGTTGCCGACTTGATAGACACTTCAAAGTATGCAAGATGCGGAATTAAGCAATAATAAACATTTTTAATTGACATCTGCTGTTGAAGATACTAATATTTTATAAACAAATTAAGAGAAAGAGTATTTAAAAATGGCAAATTTAGAAGAAATTATCAAAGTTAATACGGAAGAAATTCAAGCAGATTTAGTGCTTAAAAATGCAAAATTAGTAAATGTTTTATCAGAAGAAATTTACGAAACAGATATTGCAATCAAAGACGGAAAAGTCGCAGGAATTTCAAAGGGTTACAAAGGGAAAAAAGAAATTGACCTCAAAGGAGCGTACGCAAGCCCATCATTCATTGATGGACACGTTCATATTGAAAGTGGAATGTTATTACCTTCTGAATTTGCAAAACTTGTTATCCCTTCAGGCACAACAACCGTCGTAGCAGACCCGCACGAAATTGCAAACGTTATGGGTTTACAAGGAATAAGCTTTATGAGAGAGGCAACAAAAGATTTACCTCTTGATGTTTATATTATGTTGCCATCTTGCGTTCCCGCAACAAGACTTGAAACATCTGGGGTTGACCTTAATTGTTATGACTTGGCTCTTTTAATAGATGCACCTTGGGTTCTCGGGATTGCCGAAATGATGAATTTCCCAGGGGTTATAAACTGTGATAAAGAAGTTTTGAGTAAAATCAAACTGGGACTTGATAAACAAAAAAGGGTAGATGGTCACGCTCCAGGATTATCTGGCAAAGGATTAAATGCATACGTTGCATCAGGAATTGCCTCTGACCACGAATGTACAACTCCTCAAGAAGCAATCGAAAAAATTAGACTCGGAATGTACATAATGATTAGAGAAGCAACAGGAGCAAGGGATTTAGAACCTCTTATCCCTGTTCTAAAAGAATACAATACTAGAAAATGTATATTTGTAACAGATGACAGACACCCAAAACATTTGAAAAAACATATTTCAAACATGGTAGAAAAAGCAGTAGAAATGGGTGTTGATCCAATCAAAGCAATTCAAATGGCAAGTTTAAATACTGCAGAATATTTCAAAATTCCAAATGCAGGTGCAATTGCTCCTGGATATAATGCAGATATTGCAATCTTCAAAGATTTGAAAAACTTTGAACCAACAATGGTTTTCAAAAAAGGTGAACTAGTTGCCCAAAACGGCAAAATGACAATTGATATGACTGAATTCCAACCTCCAGAACTCAGAGGTTCTGTTAACGTAAAACCAATTAAGAAAAAAGATTTTCAAATAAAAATTCCTAAAGGGAAATCTAAAATTAAAGTTATAAATGTTATTCCAAAGCAACTTATAACAAAACTTTCTATTGAAAAAATACACGAAGAAAATGGCTACGCAACAGCTGATACACAAAATGATATTCTAAAAATTGCAGTAATTGAACGTCATAAAGCATCTGGGAATATTGGACTTGGTTTTGTCAAAGGTTTCGGACTAAAAACAGGAGCAATTGCTTCCACTATTGCCCACGATAGCCACAACATGATTGTTATCGGAACTAATGATGATGATATGTACTATGCAGCAAACCAACTTGTAAAATCTCAAGGAGGTAAAATCATCGTTGAAAATGGAAAAACTTTAGCTCAACTAAAACTTCCTATTGCAGGTTTAATGTCAGAAGAGCCAGCAGAAATTGTTATGGAAAAGCTTCAAACTCTAGAAAAAACAGCTTCTGATATTGGATGTAAAATCAATGATCCATTTATGAGTATGGCATTCTTATCTTTATCTGTAATTCCAGAAATAAAAATTACAGACAAAGGCCTAATTGACGTTGGCAAATTTGAAGTCACAAATTTATTTGAATAAAATACAAACTTAAAGCGAGAGGATAAATCCTCTCGCTTTTTATATAATTTAGGTTTAATCTTTTTATTAGCTTAATGCCATCAATGCTTTTACTGAACGAGCGTTTTCTTTCACTTCTTCATCAAAACTTTCAGATGAAATTGTGTTTTCTAACACTCTCATTGCTTCTTCTTTGTTTTCTAAAGAAAGAAGTTCGTTAATTGTACTCATTGCAACAATAGTTGACATATCATTGATACCTTTTCCTCTGTTTGCAATAACTACGTTTAATGAATCATGTTCATTTCTTTTTACCAAAGCACGAGAAGTCATTTCTCTTACTTCATCGATAGAAGAGTTTGTACCAATCTCTTCCAATACAGCAACTGAATCAGGATTTGGGTTAACAGTTAATGACTCAATAATGTTACTTACTTTGTTAAAGTTTTTGTTGTTTCTCATATTGTTATCCATTTTCTATCCTTCCTCCCTTACGCAGCCTGAACCATATCTGATTCTAATGCTGACAAGGCTTCTCTAAACATTGGTTTAACCTCTGAATGAGGATCCATTTTTGACATCTTTGCAATTTCTCTGTCATGAGAATTGATAAAGAATGATGTAATATCTCTAGATAAAATTTCTTTTGCACCATCTAAAGAAACTTCTCTGTTTCCGATTTCTTGGATTTTATTCCATGTAGAAACCAAACCTTCTTTCATTTTAGAACAATATGCTTTTACAGATTCAATTCCTTCATAGAATCTGCTACCAAAATCGTTGATTGAACCAACGAATGTTGAATATATTCTTTTTGAACTAGCAGATAATTTACCTGTAAAACTAATTTTGTCTGCTTGTTTTGATTTGCTTGATTCAAAAACATCTTCTGTTAAGATATTTTTTTGAAAATTTGAAGCTGCAAATGGATTGCTAGTTCTTGATGTTTGTTGTTCACTTTTGCTCGTATTAAAAATACGGTGGCTTAATTGATTTATTCTTTCTATCGCTGTCATTGATTAAACCTCTCTACTACTACTCTACGTATATAGTCTATCATAGTCCTTATTTTTTAAATCAACCTTTTGTAGGATTTGTGTTAAAATAAGAATATGGAAAAGAAATATAAGAATTTGGAAGAGTTAATTGATGTAGTCGCTAAATTGAGAGCTCCAGACGGATGTCCTTGGGATAGAGAACAGACTCATACATCTCTTCGACCAAATATGTTGGAAGAAGCATACGAAGCTGTTGATGCTATTGATGAAAATGATATGGCACATCTTAGAGAAGAACTTGGGGATGTTCTTTTACAAGTTTTATTACATTCTCAAATTGCTTCAGAATCTAATGAATTCACCCTTGACGATGTTGCAAAAGAATTAAAAGAAAAACTAATTCACCGCCATCCGCACGTATTTGGAACCGCAAAAATTAATAATGCCGACGATGTTCTAAAAACTTGGGACAAATTAAAATCAGAAGAAAAAACAGAGAGAAAATCTGCAATGGATGGACTTTCTCGCAGTCAAGCGGCTCTTATTTCAGCTCAAAAAATTTCAAAAAGAGCAGTAAAAACAGGTTTTGAATGGCCTAACGAAGAATCTTTATATGATTGCGTTATGTCTGAAATTGAAGAATTTAAAGAAGCTGAAATTGAAAAAGACAAAAACCACATGGAAGAAGAAATGGGCGATATTTTATTTGCAATAGTAAACCTTGCTCGTTGGAACAAAATTGATGCAGAACAAGCTCTTCTAAAAGCTAACAAAAAATTTGAAAAAAGATTCAGAAAAATGGAAGACTTAGCAACTAAACCGCTGAATGATTACTCATTTGAAGAATTTGACAATCTTTGGAAACAAGCAAAAAAATCATTAGGGAATTAATTAAATGAAAGACGTACAAAACACTCAAGATAACAGAAATGTAGATATTCAAAAAGTAGGTATCAAGCACGTTGAATTACCTTTAATTATTCAGCGTAAAAATGCTTCTAATAAAACAGTTTATGCAGAAGCAAGAGTTTGCGTGTCATTACCAAGAAACTACAAAGGAACACACATGAGCCGTTTTGTAGAAGTTCTAAATGAATGGAGAACAAAAGATCTTCTAGGTGTTGATATTAAAGGCTGTCTAGAAAAGATTATTAAAAAATTACACGCTCAAAGCGGGGAACTTGAATTCAATTTCAAATACTTTGTTGATAAAAAAGCCCCTGTAACAAAACTTTCTGCGCCAATGTGCTATGATTGCTCATTTGAAGGTATTATGGATGGAGATGATTACAAATTCATCTTAGGGGTTAAAGTTCCTGTTACTACGCTTTGTCCTTGTTCAAAAGAAATTTCCGATAACGGAGCTCACAACCAAAGAGCGGTTATATCAGCAAGAGTATCTTACAACGAAACAGAACACGTATGGTTGGAAGATTTGATTGAACTCATTGAATCTTGTGCATCTTGTCCTGTTTACCCGCTATTAAAAAGGCAAGATGAAAAATACGTCACAGAACACGCTTGGGAAAATCCTAGATTTGTAGAGGATGTATTAAGAGAAGTAGTTGTAAAATTGAGGAATCACGAAATTATCAAATCATTTGAAGTTGATTGTGAAGCGTTTGAAAGTATTCACAACCACTCTGCTTGGGCTTACCAAAAAGAAGGTTAAAATTATCTTAATAATCATCATAAAAACATATCTATAAATATATCATTGTAGTATTATCAAATCATGAAAATCGCACAGGTATCTTTTTTAGGGCAACCAAACAAATATCACAAGGTAGATGAAACAATTTCTCGTTCAGCTCAACCATCAAAAGACGATTATAAATGGTTACAATCTCAAGGAGTAACTGATGTTGTGAATTTTAGACACCACACAGTGAACGAATTTGACGAAAGACAAGTTGTTAACAGTCTAGGAATGAAATATCACCATATTCCCTCAAGCTCAAAACACCCAATGAGTCAGAATATCTTAAAATTCCTAAATTTGGCAGAACAAGTAAAAAAAGAAGGAGGCAAACTCCACATTCATTGCATGGCTGGAGTCGATAGAACGGGATTATATTCATTTGCTTATAAAGAATTTAACAACTTAGAATCAACAAAAGATAATGTTATTGAATGGATTAAAATAGGACTTCACATAGAAAATTACCCAGATATGATTTCTTGGGCGTTAAACTTCATAAAGAAATATAAGAAATAATCTACATTTTCTTCGTTTTAAATATAAAATTGCCAATCAAATTATTCGGATTCATTGCTAAAACTATCTCAAAAACAGATGGGATTAAAAAGAAAAATCCAACCAAACTCAATAGAAATATAAAAAATAACTTCAAACCAATACTTGATAGTCCATAGCGATTGATATGATGGAAGCTATATCCATTTTGACTACCTTGAAGATATGAATTTATTTGATTTGCTTTTTCATTCATATCCTCAATTGGCTGAGAAAATCTAGTATTAATATCATAAATTTTGATAGCCTTACCATCTTTCAATCGAACAACAACAGAATGATTTGCACCTGCAACAGGAGCTTGTTTGTCCGATAAAAATGGCAAATCTATATTTCTTTGAACATTCAAAATATCTGTTTGAGAAATATTTTTTACAACTTTTTGATTTGCAAAATTTACCCTTTCTATTTGACATAAATTTTTAGATTTCTCACAAGAAAATTTAACATCAAAATTATAAGTCCAAAACCAAGCACAAAGGAAAGGAACAAGCACTGCACCTAAAACAGAAAGTACAACATATTTCCAAGATAAAGACACAAGGACTTCTCTCATATCCGAATATTTGACTGTACCGTGTAAAGCCAACTTATATTTCTCCTTTTAATAATTTGTCAGCCAATTCTGTTTCCAATGTTCCATTCAACGCTTTTGAAACTTTTTGAAGTTTTTTAGCAATTAGTTCCATATTATCAGACCAAACAAAGTTGTCCATCACATATTTTTCGGCTTTATTAAAATCACCATCAATTTGAATTCTAATAATTTCTGCCAACATTTCTTTTGCAATTGGAACAGCTTTATCAATATTTACGCGAATTTTACCATCTTTTGTAATCGTATAGCCACCACGTTCAGAGAAATATTTATTCTGCATTACTGTTCTAACTCTGTGAGCTTGCGACATTGTTGGTTTAGATTTCAAGAAATTATCCGCAATAGTTGTCACGATAAGTTGTAAACGTTGCTCTTGAGTGTACATACCAAGTTCGGTTAACAAATCAACGAAAGCTAAAGAACCCATATCTGCTTTATTTTCTTCGATAATGTTTCTATATTTTCCTAATTTTTCACTACTTTCTTTTGGTCCAAGAGAGTGAGCATTTTCATGCCCGATTGTGAACCAGTGGTCAGCTTCATCAAGATAATACTTATGTTGTTCTTTATCTAAAATTGCATCTAATCTTTCTTGTAATTTCTTTTTATCACTGATAAATCTAATTTGTCTATGATAAACATTTCTTCTTCCGCCTCCGATAGTTAAAGACAATTTGTCTGAATTTGGAAGGTTTTCTGCCAATGTAATACCTCCACGATATTCACCAACATCACCAGAAGCCATAACCATATCAACATCAACCATTGTTTGTTTTGCATCTTCTTCTGCTGAAATAGTTTGTTCATATTCATCTTTGTATGGCATGTTATCAGCCAAAGTTGGAAGATATTTTTTTATTGCCATAAGAGCTTCTGTACCTTTTTTATTGATAATTCCAACTCTACCACCCAAGAAATCTTTAGGGATTGGAGAAATATCATATTCTTTTAATTTTGCAGACAATTCTTCGTTTTCAACAATTGTCCCTGTCATTTCATCTTCGTAATTTTCACGAGTAATTGTAAACTCTAATGGGGTATCTTGAAGAGTTGCCCATTTTTTATCAGCATAAGCATCTAACATTGGGTCTGCTGTTCTTAGGGCTTTTGCTTGAAGGCGTAAAAACTCATTAAAATCAGCATTAGTTGAAACCTCCGCAGCTTTATCAAGTTCGTCTGCCATTTTTGCAAAGTCATCACTGAAGTAATCAACATAATCAATTCCAGCCAAATCTTCTGCCGCACGAACTACAACAGAACGTTGAGTTAAAATAGCCTTAACTTCATCAATTTTACCTTCATTCAACATTCTCAAAAGAACTGTATGAAATTCCTCTTTTGATAAATCTTCTGGATAAACACCTTTTCCTGGTTTTTCTTCAATCCCTTTGATAAGTCTTATAGGATTTGACATTGTATCAATCGCATTTACACCCTTTTGAGCGTCAAATAAAATCTTTGTTAATTTCGCCTGTTTATTACCTTTTGCAGATTCCGTTTCTAAAAATTCTTTAACTGCTAAATTATGTTTACAATCTAGTTGCATATTAATTTTTTCCAAAATTTCAGCAGCTTTACACAAATGAACAAGAGCTTTTTTATCTCCTTCAGCCAAAGCCAAATACTCTGGAGCATCAGCCTTCAAAAATTTTTTATGAATTAAATAATCTTTATGTGTTCTTTTTTCTAATTCTTGGATAGATAAATTAAATTCGAATTTTTCCATTATAAAGCTCTCCTATATTATATACTTTTTATAAATTTAATATAGCACACATTGTTTCATACGCAATAAACTTTGTGGATGAAATTATATTTATAATAAAAATCGGTCGGTTTAATTAAACCGACCGATTTGTTTATCAAATTTATTTATCCAACTTTTGAAAATTTTTGACCAACTGTATTCATTACTTTTTCAAAATCTTTATCATATTTATCATCAACTAAAATATCTAATTTACAAGGGGCTGATGGATTAGCCTTATATTCATTTTTCAAAAATCCATTCAACTTTTCAACAGAAGCTTTATTTACATCATTATCGTTAAGAGCCAACATCATCCCTACGGCTTTATCTCTCGCTAAACAAGCCTCTGAAGTTTTCATTTCTTGGTTTGCATCAATTTGATATTTACCAGAAAAGTTTTGAGAAAAACCTGAAGAAATTTTTGTATCCATATTTTTATTCCTTTCTTTAAACACTACAATTTATATAAATTAGATAAATATAAAAATTGCTAGCATATAAAGAAATATTACAAAAATTATTTGTGATAAGTTTCACCTTTTATAATTTTGAACGCTCTATATATTTGTTCCACCAAAATTAACCTTGCAAATTGGTGTAAAAAAGTCATTTTCGACATACTCATTTTTAAATTTGCTCTATCAGAAACATTTTTACCAATTCCGCAAGAAGAACCTATTACAAAAACGATTTCTTGAGTTCCATCATTTGTGATTCCTTCAATCTTTTGAGCAAACTCCTCACTCGAGAACTGCTTACCCTTAATCTCCATAGTAATAACATAATCTTGAGGTTTAATGTTTGAAAGAATTTTTTCACCTTCATCTAATAAAATTTTAGCTGTTAAATTTTCATCTTTTATCTCAATAGGATTAAGTTCTAAAATCGAAACAGATGCGTAAGGAGTTAATCTTTTCAAAAACTCATTTATTCCTTCTTTTAAAAATTTTTCTTTAATTTTCCCTAACGCTATTATCTTAATTTTCAATTTTCGTATTATCACTTTCTATATATACAGAACGAGAAGGGAATGCAAAATCAATATTTTCTTCTCTATAACGCTTTATTACATCAGCTAAAAATTCACTACGAACTTTTAGAAATTTTTCATAAGAACCAGATTTTACATATCCTCTAAATCTGATATTTATTGAACTATCTCCCAAGTCATGGATAGCTACAACAAAATCCTTATGAATATCTTTATGAGCTAACGCAACTTCTTTCAATATCTCTTGAGCTTTTTGCAAGGAGTCATTATCCGTTGAATATGTAACGCCAAACATCATATTAATAAATCTTTTCTTAGCACGAGAAACATTTGTAATCACAACATTTGCAGCTACATTATTTGGCACTGATATCAAAAAATTATCTAAATCTCTGATTTTTGTGGAACGAATATTTATATCTTCAACATAACCTTCTATTCCATCAACTTTTACATAATCTCCAACTTTATATACATGGTCTGAAAGAATTTCAATACTACCAAAAATATTCGCTAAAGCATCCTTAGCGGCCATACCTACGGCAATACCACCAATTCCAAAACCAGCAAGAATAGAAGAAACAGAATAACCTTGACTTTGTAAAAATCCAGTGAAAGCTATAAATAATAGAACAGCTTTCAATAACTTCATTATGATAGGAATAAATCTCAACAATGGAGAATTTGATTCTTCATTTTGGATTTTCAACCGAACCCTTCTATCTATTACATCTATAACTTTGAACAAAATTATAATGAGTACTAGATTGATAGCTATGGCGATAAGCCCTTTTTCCCAATTTGGCATTGTATTCTTTCTCCTGTCACTTTATATTATATGGAGTAAACAATTATTTGAAAGAATTTTGTAAATAATTAATAAAAATTTTTACTTTTATAGTTAATTTGGTACACTTTAATTGTTATGTCAGAATTTAATTTGAGAAATAAAAAATCAATAACAGTTGCAATTCTTGCCATTTGTTTCCTTTCTGGATTTTATTTTTTCAATATTCTCCAACCTAAATGGAAAACTGTTAGAATTTATAAACAAGCTCTTAAAGATTATGAAAATGGGAATTACTCAAATTCATATTATTTATTTTCAAAAGTTGGATATACTTCAAACTTAAAACCAATTGCAATTTATAGACAAGCTCAATGTGCTAAAGCTCTTGGAGATACCAATTCTGAACTCAAAAGATACCAATCTTTATTCAGACATTATCCATCTTCTGGATTGAGCCTAGAATCTAAATATCTTGCTGGACAGTTATTAATAGATGACAATCCAAACCTTGCCAAAAGATATTTCAAAACCATTGTAAATTCAAATATGGATGAAGATTACAAAATTGCATCCGAATATTATATCGCAAGAATTGATGCTCTCAAATTAAGATATTCTAGCAAAAAACTCTTTAAAAAAGGAAAGTCTGACCATATTGAAAAATCATTCAGAAATTATCTTGAGAAATACCCTAATGGAAGACTAGCCGTAAATGTGGCTAATAATTGGATTAAATTCAATCCAGAAATGAGTTCTAAAGATTATACTCTTGTTGCAAGAGCTTATTATCTCGCAAACTTGTACAATGATACGAATAAAGCACTAGCAAAAACGCAACAAAGTGACAGTTGGGCTATAAAAGTTTCAAACGCAATAGCTAAACACGATTATAAAAATGTAAAATCTCAAATTGAAGAAGGGGTTGAAAAGTATTCTGAAAATTCATATCCAGAAGATTATAAAAGAGCTGTTGATAACTATTTAAAATTAGATGATAGTTCAAATAAATTGATGTACGACCTATTTTCAAAAGCCAAAGGGAAAAATAAAGATTACATCTGGACTTTAAAATGCGAAAAATCGACACCAGCTCAACAGTACTCTTGTTATAGAGATTTATACAATAACTACCCTAAAGGAGATTACGCTCAAAACGCACTCTCTCACTTATTTTTTAACAGAATAGCAAACCAAGATTACACAAATGCAAGACAACTCGGCAGAGATTATTTGGCAAAATATCCAAATACTCCAGATGCACCAATGATTATGTTCTGGGAAGGAAAACTTGAACAAAAATATAACAGCCTAGAAAGTGCAAAATATTTTCAAAAACTAATTAACAATTACCCAGATTCTTATTATGCTTATAGAGCTTTTTGGATAATCAAAGGAGTCCCAAATTCAACAATCACAACACCGTTAGAATACAAGTCAGTTGAATATCCATACAGAAATCCAGTAAAGAATGGAATTATGCACAATCTTATGGACGTAGAAGACTACGACATGGTTGCAAAATTGTCAAAAGATGAATTTGTAAAAAGCTGGGTTGAATATCAAAAAGGGAATTATGCGGCATCTGCACACATTGCACAAAAAGCAATGGAAAAACTAGATGTAAAACCTCCAAAAACAGATTTAAGATGGCGTCTTGTTTATCCTCTAAATTATTATAAACAAGTTCAAAGAATATCTTCCCAATATCAAAATAATGATGCCCTAATGATGGCACTAATTAGAGAGGAAAGTTTTTTCAATACAGAAGCTCAAAGTGGAGTTGGTGCAATCGGATTAATGCAACTTATGCCTTCAACAGCACACGACATTGGAGACAAAAATGGAATTTCTTTTAACACAAGCTATTTATTCAACCCAGAATTAAATATTAAAATAGGAAATATGTATTACTCAACAATAAGAGGAATGCTTGGCAACAAAGACATTTCTGCAATCGCCGCATACAATGGAGGGATTGGTTCTGTCACAAGATGGAAGTCCTCTCTTTCATATTCAGACACAGATGAATTTGTAGAACAAATTCCATACGAAGAAACAAAAACTTACGTAAAAAAAGTATTCAAAAGCTACTGGAATTACACAAGAATTTACCAAAAATAGCGAAAAATCATACATTTGATTTATTACTTTTTCCCGTAAAGTGCTAAAATAAAACCTATGAAAAAGATTTTAATTACATTAACAATATTAATTATCAATCTGATAATCGCAAATCCGAGTTACGCAATAAAAATCGGACTACTTACAAGTGTTGACCAAGCAGGCGTTGGGACAAATGTAAATGGAAGAATGATAGATGTACACACAAATAAAACAGTATGCACATCTGATGCAATGAAAGGTTACGTTCTTGTTCCATATAAAAACCAAATTGCGGTAAAAAGCGGTGGACATTTTTATTCCCTAGGAACGGATTCAATTGTATTACGCCCAGATTCAAAAGGATATGTGAGCACAAAAGGCAAATGGTATCACGGAAAACTAATGGTAAAAGTTGTTAATGGGAATTTAACCGTAATCAATGATATTGACCTAGAAAACTATATAAAAGGGGTAGTACCATCAGAAATGCCTCCATCTTGGGAATACGAAGCTCTAAAAGCTCAAGCAATAGCTGCAAGAAGTTTTGCACTTGCAAATTTGGGCAAACAAGCAAAAAATGGATATGATTTGAAAGACAACACCGAAGACCAAGCATATGGTGGAGCTTCTGTTGAAACAAACAAAACAAATAAAGCAGTAGAAGAAACCTATGGATTGGTACTTACATACGACATGAAAATCATTTCAGCATATTATTCTGCTTCAGCAGGAGGAATGACAAGTGCATCAGTTTGGGGTGGTTCTGCTCCATATCTACACTCTGTACCATCATTTGACGATAACGTAAAGAAAAATGGACACGGAGTTGGAATGTCACAACATGGTGCAAACAACTTAGCAAAACAAGGCTATAACGCATACCAAATTTTGCAATATTTTTACCAAAATGTTAAATTTGCAAAATTAAATAACAGCTTATAATCCTTATATACTCAAGGTTTTCAAGAGGATATACTCTTAAATATACGCTATATCTATTATTCAGAGAAAATTAATCTCTAAAACCCTTGACAGGATTGAAGAAAGTGATATAATAAATTTGTCGATTACACACATACTGCGGGGAAATGGTAACTTACGCCGTGGGAAAGGAAGAAGGAGGTTCAGAATGAACAAAGAAGAATTAGTAAAAGAAGTATCTAAAAAAGCAAAAGTTTCACAAAAAGCAACAGCTGACATTTTAGCTGCAACATTAGAAACTATTCAAAAAACAGTTTCTAAAGGTAAAAAAGTTACATTAGTTGGTTTCGGTACTTTCGAAGCTCGCAAAAGAGCAGCTAGAACTGGTAGAAACCCTCAAACTGGTGCAGCTTTGAAAATTGCTGCTAAAACAGTTCCTGCATTCTCAGCTGGTAAAAAATTCAAAGAACTTGTTAAGTAATTTCTTTTACAAAGTTAATAAGTTTAGGAAGAACCCGAAAGTATTTTCGGGTTCTTTTTTGCTTAAATGTAACATCTGGTTGAATATTAGCATCTGTCGTGATATTATCTGTGTAGGAAATAATTTTGGGTAGTGAGGTATTTAATGAAAAGTTCGACAATAAGAAGATCAACTCTATCAAGAGAAACAATGGAAGTTATTGAAAATTTGTCAAAAGAAAATGACAGTGTTCCTAGTGAATACGTAAGACCTGAGGAGGAAGAAAAAACTCCAACAGATTCAATTGAAAATAAAGCTCAAGAAATTGATTTGTTATGGCAAACATTCAAATCAACTCAATTTAACACAAATTCCCCAATGGCATATATCTCAATGGGATTTGTATCTGGAGTTGTAGTTACATTGATTGTCCTAGCTTGTCTTGGAACCTTTGTTGCTAAATCAAATATTACAGCAGAGAATATAAATTTACCTAAAAAACAAATGTTCAATTTAGAAAAATTAAACATTTTTGCTAAAAAACCAACTGAACCAACACTAGAAGAACAAACAGACATTGCAGAAGATACTGCATCTAATAGAGTATCCGTTCCAACTGAAGAAGAAACTCAAACTGCAACAAAGGTTCAAAATGAAACCACGGCTAAAGATTTAAACCTTCAAAACGCTAAAAAATATGTTGTTAAAAATGGCGACACAGGAGAAGGCATTATCAAACATTACTTTGGAGCTTATACCCCAGAAAGAGCTGAAAAAGTAATGAAAGCAAACAACTTAACTTCTCTTGACAGAATTAACATCGGACAAGAATTGATTATTCCTGTTGAAGAATAAGTTATAAAAATTTTGAGGGCTTAGGATTTATGAAATTGTTAAAAAAAATATGTACAACTGCAATTGTTATGACACTTTGTGCAGCAACACCTGCTATTGCACAGGAATGGAAAAACGATTTAAGAACACAATTTCTAAATAATAAAGCAGTCATAATGGAAATAAATTTACGTTCTTTTAATGCTGATGATGTAGATGGAGATGGATTTATTCAAGAAGATATTGGAGAAGTTCGAGGGAATTTCATCAATGCGATAGATAGACTTGATGAACTTAAACACCTTGGAATAAACACTCTACACATTCTTCCCATCACTCCAACTGGAAAACTAAAAGCTCTAGGAACAGCAGGAAGTTTATATTCCGCTTCGGGTTTTGATTCGCTAAATCCAGATTTGAAGGATAAAACTTCAAAATTAACAATAGAAGAACAAGCTAAAAAATTCATTGAAGAAGCACACAAAAGAAATATCCGAGTAATCGTAGATATCCCAGCATGTGCTTCTTATGATTTATATTTACAAAAACCAGATTTATTCGTAAGTGGAACATCTGGCGAACCAATTGTTCCAGCTGATTGGACAGATGTTAGACTTTTATCAACAGGAACAGAAGAAAAAATTGACACAAATGTATATAACTTGTACAAAGACTTTGTTAAATACATGATGAATTTAGGAGTCGATGGAATCAGAGCGGATGTTGCTCATTGCAAAACATCCGCTTTCTGGAAAGAATTAATAGATTATTCTAGACAAAAAGATTCTGAATTCTTGTGGCTAGCAGAATCATCTGAAAGTTGGCACGAAGCAATTTCTCCTCAAGGAGTATTCACACCTTACAACAAGCTTTTAGAAGCGGGCTTTGATGGATACTATGGTTCTTTTTTCAATATAAAAGATTGGAAAAACGCAAAGGATTTATATAAAGATGTTTCTCTTACTTTAAATGAAACAAAAAAATTCAAAGAGAAAAAATCTGCAATCGGAGCCTTTACAACTCATGACGAAGTAAGTCCAATTTTATTAAAAGGGACTCAGATGAGTGACATGATAATATGGCTCAATGCGACACTACCTATCGATTCTTATTTTGTAGATGGATTCCAAACAGGGGACGATTATAATTACAAAATGGGAAACAAATTAGCTCCATCCACAAATACAGATGATGATACATATTTTACCCATAGAGGGAAAATTGATATTTTCAATTACTCAAGAAAACCAGGGGGGAACAATCAAAATATCCACAATGATTTTCTTCTTGGGAACAACGTTAAATCAACTCTTGTTCCAGTTTTGAATGAAGGCACCTTCACCCCTCTAAAAACAAAAAATTCAAAAGTTTTTGCATACACTTTTGGGAATTCTGTAAAAAGAGTTATTACAATAGGGAATTTAGATTACGAAAATCCACAAAAAGCGACAGTGAAAATTCCAAAATATAATCAAAGATTTAATATTTTACCAATAAAAATATCTTCTATGCCAGATATTAAAAAAGGAAAAATTTCACTAACCCTAAAAGCTGGAGAAATCGTGGTTCTTGTTGTACATGAATTGCTATAATAAAATTAGATTAACTAACAAAAGGTCGGAATAAAAATTTATTCCGACCTTTTTATATCTTTTTGGTTAAAAAACCTTAAGCTCTTTCGCCACGAACTCTATTCATAATTTCTTCAAATTCTTTATCATCAATAGTTTCTTTATCTAACAACTCTCTTGAGATTGCTTCTAACATATCACGATTTTCAGATAATAGACGTTTTGCTAATTCATAACGTTCATCGACAATATGTTTAATTTCTTCATCAATTTCAAAAGCAACTTGTTCAGAGTAATCTCTTTGGTGTCCAAAATCTCGACCCATAAATACGTTTTCTTGATTTTTACCGTAAGCCATTGGACCAAGTTTGTCAGACATACCCCAAGCTGTAACCATTTTTCTAGCCATATCAGTAACATTGATTAAATCTTGAGAAGCTCCAGTACTTACATTTTCTTTGCCATAAACAATTTCTTCTGCTGCACGACCGCCTAATGATACGGCAATTTTAGCTAAAAGTTTTGCCTTGCTTACGTGAACACTTTCATCTTTTGGTCTTGTCCAAGTAACACCAAGAGCCATACCACGAGGAATTATAGAAACCTTGTGTAATTCATTAGCCTCAGGCAACAATTTGTCTATCAAAGCATGACCAACTTCATGGTAAGATGTCAATTCTTTATCTTTATCTGTAAGAACTTTGCTACGTTTTTCAACACCTGCAATTACACGGTCAATTGAACAATCGATATCGTCCATTGAAATTTTATCTTCACCCTTACGAGCCGCAAGTAGGGCAGATTCATTCAACAAGTTTTGTAAATCTGCACCAGTAAAACCTGGAGTTCTTTTTGCAAGAACTTTCAAATCTACATCTTTATCTAATTTTTTATTTTTAGCATGAACTTCTAAAATTTGTTCTCGACCTTTTACATCTGGAGCATTGATATAAATTTGTCTATCAAATCTTCCTGGTCTTAAAAGAGCGTTATCCAAAATGTCAGGTCTATTTGTTGCCGCAATAACAATAATATTTGTATTTACATCAAAGCCATCCATTTCAACAAGCAATTGGTTAAGAGTTTGTTCTCTTTCATCATGACCACCGCCAAGTCCTGCACCTCTTTGACGACCAACGGCATCTATTTCATCAATAAATATAATACAAGGTTGATGTTTTTTAGCTTGTTCAAACAAATCTCTAACACGACTAGCACCAACACCAACAAACATTTCAACAAAATCTGAACCAGAGATTGAGAAGAAAGGAACACTAGCTTCGCCTGCAACAGCTTTTGCCATCAAAGTTTTACCAGTTCCTGGAGGGCCAACAAGTAAAACACCTTTAGGAATTTTTGCTCCTAACTTCATATATTTTTCACCGTTTTTCAAAAAGTCAACGATTTCTTCAAGTTCTTTTTTCTCTTCATCAATACCTGCAACATCCTTGAATGTTGTTTTAACTTTTGAATCCAAAAGCATCTTAGCCTTACTTTTACCAAAAGACATTGCTTGAGAACCTCCAGCTTGAATAGCTTTAATCATCAAGCCAAGAGAAATAATCGCAAATAATACAATTATAAATGTTCCGATATTTCCAGCAAGTTGATTAGTTTCTGGAGCCTTTTTAACTGTTACGTCAGCATTTGACGTATTTAATTTATCCATCAATTCTTGATCGTTTGAAGGGATTTGAACCTTATATTGGAATAATGGAGATTGAGAATTCTTTGTTTCTTGAGTTAAAAAAGGAGAGGTTAAGTTTTTACCATCAGATTTTTTTTCTTCTTTTGCTGCTGGTTGTTCTTTTGGAACAGCAATAATCATATCATCGTATTTTTCAATTTTGGTAAATTCTTTATTGTCTAATTTTTGAAGAAAATTAGTATATGAGATTTCAGAAGTACTTGTTGTCGGTCCACTCATGAAAATAGTAGAAATGAAAACCATCACAACAATAGCTAAAATAACATACATACCCATTGATTGACTTTTGTTCATATATAATAACCTTTCAAAAAATAATAATTAATAAACTCTCGTGCCTTGATTATAACTTAAAAAGGGGGAAAAGTAAATAAAAATCAAACAATCTGGGAGCTAAGATTTTATTTCAATGTAAAGTTTATATAAAGATACTACGAGCTATGGTATAATAAAGACATGGATTATTTATTTGGTAGATAGAAAAGGAGATAAAAATGATTCCTATTTTTGATTCAAAACGTCAATATGCACAAATTGGCGAAGAAGCAGAAAAAGCAGTATGCGAAGTTATGAGATCTGGATGCTATATTCTTGGTCCAAATGTTAAAGCTTTAGAAAGTGAATTAGCTCAATACATTGGATGCAAATATACAGTTGCATTAAACTCTGGTACAGATGCACTTCACATTGCATTAAGAGCTTTAGATATTGGAGCAGGAGATGAAGTTATCACTACTGCATTCACATTTGTAGCAACAGCAGAAGCTATCGGCATGGTTGGAGCTAAACCAGTTTTCGTTGATATTGACCCAGATACATTCAATATTGACCCTAAAAAAATTGAAGAAGCTATCACTCCAAAAACAAAGGCTATCATTCCTGTTCACTTATACGGACAACCTTGCGATATGGAATCAATTATGGCAATTGCTAAAAAACACAATTTAAGAGTTGTTGAAGATTGTTGCCAAGCTATCGGTTCATCATTCAAAGGCCAAAAAGTTGGTACATTTGGAGATATCGGATGTTACAGCTTCTACCCAACTAAAAACTTAGGAACAATGGGTGACGGTGGACTTTGCACAGTTAATGACGAAAAACTTAAAGATAGATTAATCGCATTAAGAAACCACGGTTCAATGGTTCGTTACCACAATGACGAGCTTGGTGTTAACAGCAGACTTGATGAAATTCAAGCAGCAATTTTAAGAGTTAAAGCTAAACACATTGATGAATGGAACACAAAAAGAAGAGAACACGCTGCATATTATAACAAATTATTTGTAGGTTGTGCAGATGTTCAAACTCCAAAAGAATTGGATAATACATATTGCGTTTATCACCAATACACAGTTAAAATTCCTAACAGAGATGAAGTTCATAAAATGCTTCAAGAAAAAGGTATCGGTGCTATGTTATATTACCCAATTCCTCTTCACTTCCAAAAAGTTAACGCTTGGTTAGGAATGGGTGCTGGTTCACTTCCAATCACAGAAAAAAACACAGAAGTTGTAATTTCACTTCCAATGTTCCCAGAATTAACAAAAGAAGAACAAGATACAGTTGCTAAAACTTTGATGGAATGTATTGAAAAATCTAAATCAGCAGCTTGCTGCTAGTTTTGAAAACTATATTATAAAAAATCACCGTTCAAACTTTGATCGGTGATTTTTTTTCGAGAACATTATCCTATTAGGTTTAAATTATGATTTTCTTCTGTAAAATTTTGAACTAAGCCATTTTTTATAAATGTATCGTTTTGATTAAAAGCTGAAATATTATCAGTTTTTTTACCTTGAAATACAACTTGAAGTAAATTATACAACGGATTTTGAGGTAAAGAAGTCGCAGCACTAGATTCTGGGTTAGGAAGATTATTAATTCCTTGATCCATAAACTGAGTTCGCATATCTGCTCCGAACTTGTTGCCTAATTGTACTCCGTTGATTGATGAAGACATCGACCTTTACTCCTCTTATCCGATAACCTGCATTGAAAAACAGCCATCAGCAGGATTTCCTGCTTCATTATACGCTTGGAGTTTTCCAACTCCTCCTGGATAAGCATAATATCTTTTACCATTCGCTTCAAATGATTGACTTGGGTCAGTCATTGATTGTTGGAACGCACCATTTACATTATCATCTAAACCAGTTGCATACCAAAATGCTTGCAAAATATTATTCTTAATCACTCCGAATGTAGAACTTATAACATTACGAGTTTCTTCATCCGTTGGTTTAATATTAAAATTCGTTCTAACATAACTATCAGTTGATGCTGTAACTCTATTATATTCACCAATATTTCTATCAACCATCGTAAAATCCTTTATAAATCTCTTCTCTTGTATATATAAAGTATTTACAAAGTAAATAATTGTCTTTTTTAACAAAATCGCCTTTACATTAGTTTACAATTTATCATCTTTTCCAAGTTTTGTCAGAAATCTTCCACCCATTACTTTTCAAATAAGCTAAACACCAATACCCATTACCATTGGTACAATTATTTTCGATTTCTTCTTTCGTTTTATCAATTCCCGCAGGTAATAATCCCCTATCAGGCTCATATACAAGAATATAAATATCTTTCCCAATCACATTAGGCTTCTTATCTCCATTAACATCAAAATAAAATTGTAGAGTATTTTGAGTCGTCTTAATTCCAAAGAGATTCCATGAAGAACTCGCACTAGAACCATCCAAATCAAAATAAGCACCTTTTGCAGTTCTAAAGGTCATAGTAACCCAGCCAATAGTACTTTCATTTCCCCCAACAGAAGTTTCATAAGTTGGAGTTGCATGATTTAAAGTTTTAACAGCCCCCTTTTTGTGCCAACATCCAGCTTCTTGAAAACAAGCTCTCTCAATTTTCATATATGGAGCAAGAAAATTATTAAACCAATCCTTCATACCTTGAACACTTACCGTGACAGGCATTGCCTCTACATCATCTGCATCTGCCATACGCATAGCTTGAGCAACGCTTGAATAATTTTCTTTTACTAACGCTTCAATCTGAGCCTTTTGAACTTTTGAAATTAGTGAAGGAATTGTAATCGCAGCAACAACTCCGATAATTCCTAAAGTAATTAAAACTTCTGCTAGCGTAAAACCCTTTAATTGACTTTTTGACAATACCATCAATCCTCCAACTTACTATTTTAGATTTATTTTTAATAGTTTACTATGAATAATAATATTTTATTAGTTAGATTAGAGAATGTCAAGATTATACAATTAAGGGATGAAAGACGAACTTTTATTTAAAATTGGACAAAGTGTAAGATACATCCGAATGAAAAAAGGTATTTCACAAGAAGAACTTGCATTCAGAGCAAATTTGAACATGAATTCTATAAGTACGCTCGAAAGAGGTCTAAATAATGTTAAAATTAAAACTCTATATGCTATTGCAGAAGCTCTGGAAATCAAAATCGAAGATATTTTAAATTGCAAGTTTTAACCTTTTACGGCTCCCCAAGCTCGAACATCCCCACGTTCATATTTGATTAAATAATATCCGCCCAAATCGTGAATATATTCAATTCCTGCTTCTTGGTAAATATCATCTTCCTTAGAGATAGGTGGCATACCTTTCTTTTCACGTTTTTTATTTGTTTTTGCAATTTCTTTTTCTTGCTTTTTCTGCTGTTTTAAGGCCTTATTATCTCGCACTTGGGAATACTGGGACATATCAACTTCAACCTTAAAAACAGGAATTAAAGCAATCGGATTTTTTGATTGCATCAAAATTAAAAAATCTCTTTCATCTGACAATGCCAATTCATAATGCCCAGGAGGAATCATATTTCCCTCCCCGTCAGTCAAAGTATCCACTAAAGATAATGTTGGATAAGTAGATTCTCTGAGCGAATAACGATAAAAAGATTGAGAACCCAAAATCAAACCCGCAGTAATCTGAGGTTCAGTAGGATAAACTCTAGTTTCAGAGTGCATCATAATATTTTCAACATACATGCCCTCTAAAACCAATGCTAAATCCTTTCTAACATTTTTGAAATACTTGTTTTAATTTCAGCAAAACTCTTTCCTAAGGCTCTATCAGAACCCATAAACACTAAAGACATATACTTTTGCGAATTACCTAATTGTCCTTCTTTTAACAAAAGACGATAACTTTCTCTCATCAAACGCTTTAGGCGGTTACGCTTAACCGCACGCTTGTGGACTTTTTTACTTACAACAAAACCAACTTTTGTTGGGGTATCACCCTTTTTTAAAATACCCGCAAACAAAGTTACTCCACCCATACGGGAGGAGTTTTTAACTTTATATGTCGCTTTAAAAGCGGATCTTTTTTTTAAACGATATTGCTTTGGTAACATTTATAGCTTTTCTCAAACTTATTAAATACTAGAGATTAGCAAATGTACAATTAAGCACGTTTTTTAGCTGTGATAGACAATTTATGACGGCCTCTAGCTCTACGTCTGTTGATAACTTCTCTACCACCAGGTGTTGACATTCTAGCTCTGAATCCGCTTACGTTTTGTCTTTTTCTTTTTGTTCCTTCTAGTGTACGTCTCATTTTTTTATTTCCTTTTACTATTTATTTGTCGTATAATTCAAATGTTACAGGAAACAAAGCAAATAGTCAACAAATAAGAAGGGAATGGTTAAATATTATGAAGAGAAATATCGGATTTATTGGCTGTGGAAAAATGGCAAGCGCTATCATTAGCGGAATTTTAGCATCTGAAAAAGGTCAAAATTACAGCATTAAAGGTTCAGAAGTAACCGAAGAAATAGCAAAACAAGCATCTGAAAGACTTGGAATTGAGGTATTACACGACAACAAAACTCTTGCTGCAACTTCTGACATCGTTTTTATCGCAACAAAGCCAAACTGTGTAGTAGATGTTCTAAATGAAATCAAAACAGAATTAAAACCAGAAACTCTTTTAGTATCAATTGCAGCTGGTGTTTCAACTCAGAAGATTGAAAACGTTCTAAATAATACTAGAGTGATAAGAATCATGCCAAACACTCCAGCACTTGTAAAACTAGGAATGTTTGGGGTTTGCAAAGGCTCTAAAGCTACCGACTCGGATTTAAAATTAATTGAAGGACTTTTAACTTCTCTTGGGAAATGTATTACAGTTGAAGAATCTCAAATGGATATCGTTACAGCAATTTCTGGTTCTGGCCCTGCATTTTTCTACCAAGTTATTGAAGACATGGCAAGAGCAGGAGAAAAATTAGGTCTTGATTACGAAAAATCATTAACACTAGCAACTCAAACAGCTCTAGGCTCAGCTCAAATGATTTTTAATAGAGGAGAAACATCTGTTCAAACTCTGATTGATAACGTCGCAACAAAAGGTGGTTGTACATTCGTGGGAATTTGTGAAATGAAAGAAGGACATTCTGACAAATTATTCTATGATGTAATCGACAAAACAACACAAAAAGCTAACGCTTTAGGAAAATAAATTTCTGATTATACAAAAAAGGTTGCTCGAATAGGAGCAACCTTTTTACCATTCAAATTCTTGACTATCTGAATATTTTGAATATTGAAAAGGATGTTTGACATTATTCAAAATATTTCGCAATGAATTCGTTCCATATGCACTCCAATAATTAAAACCAAGAGAATTTTGATATACATTGATACCATAGGCATCAACACCAAACTGATTTGGACGCTTAGGACCATTAACATCAAAAAATATTTCCCCACAGTTTGACCTAATTTGATGCCACATATTACCCGTGTTTACACCATTATTTAGAATTGCACCAGAAGCTTCATAATCGCCACAACCATGACCTTGAGAAGTAATAGCAATAACAGTTCCATCCAACAATACAATTCTTGGAGAATTAATAATTTGAGATGATTGTGCAGCAGTATTTGAATCTCCATTTTTAATTAAAGAAGCATATTTAATTTTATAATTCAAATCAGAACAACCCTTGGCACTTGACCCCGCATCGCAATACCTTGCACCATTCATATAAGTAGCAAGCTCTTTTGTTATTTGTGAAGCAGACTTTCCCTCCTCAAAAATTAAAGAAAAATCCCCTGGGGTATCATAATCATTTGAAGCCAATTTCAATGCTTGTGCCAGAGTAGAATATGTTTTTTTTACTTTTGGAACAAGAGAAGCTTCTTGGGTTGCAGCCATCAAACTAGGAATGGTAATCGCAGCAACTACTCCAATTATGCCAAGAGTTATTAGAACTTCCGCAAGAGTAAATGCACATTTTTTAATTATGTCATCAACAGCAAGCATCGCAAAAGGTAGAACCCTCTCCCCTACCCCCTCTTCCCTTGGAGAGGGGAACTCTCCTATGCGTTCGGATAGAGATTCTTCGTTTGCAATGACAGGAATATTTCGAACTTGTTCAGTTAAACACTTCACTTTATCCCTCGCCTCAAGGAGAGGGTATTTTGCTGTACATCCAGCTTGACAACCTGAAACAAGTTCAGAATGACACTGACTTAACTTTATTTCTCCACAATGGAACAAGCGGTTACCACCCACAAAAACATCGGTTATTAAAGCCTTTAAGAGGTTACCCCCCCCCGATTTTCAATCTATGATTATGTTTTAGCATATTTCTCTCCCTACATTATATTTTTAGAATATCATTTTTACCTATTTTTTGCAACAACAAAAAACGAGCATTTTGCTATTAAACGCTCGAATTTTTTGTACAGTAGTAGAAGGAGGAAAAATATTTTAAAGTTTAAAAATGCATATCAAAACTTGGATGTCTGCCGTTTATCTTTTCATCTTCAAGCCTCATTGCAGAACCAATAGTGAAATTTTGGGCATTAGTCTTATTAATTTCATAAGCGACATCACCATTAAAAACACCCTCATTTTCTTCTAAAAAATTAAATAACGGGTCAGCTGGAGCTTTGACAATGCCCTCTAAAGTTTCGCCAGCTTGTTGTATTGTCCTTTCTGGAACTTTTACATTCATCCCAAAAGGTTTAAACGGTCTATTAAACATGAAATTTGAATCAGCCATAACTTCTTGCCCTTTTTATCTTTTGATATTATCCTTATCGGCATTTCTTATAAAAAAATTTAATATTTTCTTTCTTATATTACGGATTGTTAACATAAAATTTCACAATCTTATTACGCATTTGTGCTAATATCTTGAATATGAAAGAATTAAAAGATTTTGAAAAAGACTTGAATAAATGTTCAAAATGCGGGTTATGCGAAATTGCTTGCCCTCTTTTTAAACTTGAACCTAACGATTGTGTAGCAAGCAAAGGCAAATTCATAATGATTCACGGAGTAGCAAAAGGAGAGTTAAAATTATCACCCAAAATCAATTCTTATATCGACATGTGCCTAAAATGCGGGAAATGTGATGATTTTTGTCCCAGTGGAATTGATGTCTGCACAATTTTAAATACCGCAAAGTATGAATATTCAAAAAACACCTTTAGTGGGAAACTAATTCATTTATTACTATCTAGACCTATATTTAGAACATTTGTAAAACTTTGCGAAACCATTTCAAAACCTTATAGACCAAAATTTGAAAATAAAGAAAAAACGACAACCGTTGCATATTTCAAAGGATGCGTTAACCAAATATTCCCCAATACGGACAAATATTTGGCTAAAATTTTCAAAAACTCTGATGTCGAAATTATCACACCAGATTTTGATTGTTGTGGACTGCCTTTTTTATCAGAAGGGGCAATGGAAAGATTTATTGAAAGTGCAAAATACAATATTTCAAAACTAAATTTTGATTATGACTATCTTCTAGCCGACTGTGCAAGTTGCCAAAGCACAATTTCTGAATACTCAAAATACCTTGAAAACATTGATTTTGAGGGGAAAATTCACAACTGGGGAGATTTAATCGCACTTAAAAATTTAAAATTCAAATTCAAAAATCCTATAAAAATAACCTTCCACAAACCTTGCCATTTAAAAAATGACAAATTTTTCAAGCGAATAATCGACAATTGCGAAAATGTTGAATATATTCAAATGGAAGATTACGATGGATGTTGTGGTTTTGCAGGAAGTTTTGGAATAAAAAATAGAAAATTTTCTAAACAATTATCACAAATTAAAGCTAAAAATATCGCAAAAACAAATGCAGATTACGTAATTACAACTTGCCCTGCTTGCATTTTAGGAATTAAACAAGGATTATTCTTAGAAAACAACAAGACTAAAGTTATTAGCCTACTTGAATTTTTATCAATGGCAGATGAAATAATTTAACAAATTTATTCTATTCATACCTCAAAGCATCAATTGGATTGAGCAACGAAGCTTTATAAGCTGGGTAATAGCCAAAACCAATACCAATTGCAGCAGAAAACCCAAGTGACAACAAAATAGATTGCAGGGTAATTGCTATATTCATGCCAGCAAATTTATGCATCAGAAAAGCCCCAAAAATTCCAATAGCGACTCCTGTCAATCCTCCAGCCATAGACAAAATAAAGGATTCAATCAAAAATTGAATTCTAATATCAGATGCTTTTGCACCAATCGCCATACGGATACCAATTTCTTTTGTTCTTTCTGTTACTGACACAAGCATTATATTCATAATCCCAATACCACCAACAATCAATGAAACACCTGCAATTGCTCCCAATAAAAGCGACATTGTTTTAGTTGTAGATTTAATTGTTTCTTGCATTTCCGCCAAGTTTCTAATTTCAAAATCGTTATCTTGATTTTTACCAATATGGTGGCGATGTTGAAGAATTTCTGTTATATCTTCTTGAGCTAAACTCAAAACTTCATCATTTTGTGCTTTAACAGCAATCATACTAACAGTTCCAGGGAAATCTGTACCAAAAACTTTTCTCTGTGCTGTTGTAATAGGAATAAACACCAAATCATCTTGATCTTGTCCCATTCCACTTGAACCTTTTGTTTTCAAAAGCCCAACAACTTTGAATGGAACATTCCCAATTCTTATAGTTTTTCCTATCGGGTCAACATCTCCAAATAATTCAGTTGAAACAGTTTGACCAATAATTGCAACTTTTGTACTATTCTTATTATCTTCTGGCAAAAAACCACGACCTGACTCAATCTCATAATTTCTAATTAAAAAATAAGGTTGAGTTGTACCACCCACAGTTGTTGACCAGTTTTGGTTACCGTAAGTCAATTGTTTTGATTCCGCAGAATAAGGAGCTATTGCCAAGACACCACGAGCTTTAGACTCAATAACTTCCGCATCCTTCATTGTCAAAGTTGGACGAGTACCCATTCCCATTCGTACTCCACCTGATTTTGCAGAAGCAGAACGCACCATCAAAAGATTACTACCCATAGATTCCATATCTTTCGCAATCTTCTTACTCGCTCCAGAACCAACAGCAAGCATAATTATCACAGCACTAACCCCAATAATTATACCTAAACTAGTAAGCATTGAACGCATTTTATTTATTTTTAATGACACTGTCGCCATTTTTAATATTGATTTGAAATCTAGCATAATAACCTTTCTTTTATGATATGGAACAAGGAATAAGGGAATAGGGAAATAAGTTCATTAAGAATTTTGATATTCTGAATATGTTAATTTAATTATAAAGACCTTTTTCCTTATTTCCATTTTCCTTAGACCTTATAATTTATGTTTCTCTTGTTCTATGAGATAACCAAACATCTTTTGGTTCATCAAGCACAATATTTCCATCTTTGAACTTTACGACACGCTTTGTATATTCCGCAATGTCAGGTTCATGAGTAACAAGAACAATCGTTTTACCCATTTCCTCATTTAACCTAACAAAAAATTCCATAACCTCAATACTTGTTTTAGTATCCAAATTTCCAGTAGGTTCATCCGCCAATATCAAAGGAGCATCATTTACAATTGCACGTGCAATTGCAACACGCTGTTGTTGTCCACCAGACATTTGGTTAGGCATGTGGTCTTCTCGGTTTTTAAGCCCAACAATTTCCAATGCCCATTCCGCACGCTTAATTCTTTCTTCTTCTGGAATACCTTTGTAAATCATCGGAAGCATAACATTATCAATTGCAGAAGTTCTAGATATAAGGTTGAATCCTTGAAAAACAAAACCCATTTTTTCACATCTAACCATTGCCAACCTATCAGAATCAAGATGAAGCATATCTTCTCCATCAAGATAATATGAACCAGAATTAGGCTTATCCAAAGTTCCCAACATATTCATAAAAGTTGATTTTCCAGAACCAGAAGTTCCCATAATTGCAACAAACTCACCCTTTTTAACATTCAAAGATACATCATTCAATGCGTTGAATGAATCTTCTCCAGTTTGGTATGTCTTTATTGCATGCCTTACTTCTATCAAGTCCATAATTACAACCCTGTCTTTTCACTTAACTTAAAGTGCTTTATCATATTTTGAATTGATTTTATTTGGTTATATGTAGTTTCTGCTTCTTTTGAATTATTCATTGAATGATACATACTTCCAAACTCAAACAAATCAACATCAGTAGAAATCGCAAACATTATTTTATCTTTAAAGAATGAACACTTTAAATTTTTTGTTCCGAACGCAGTTTCTAAATTCTTCAATCGTTCCATAAATGATGGTGTAATTAAATATCTTGCCTCAACTTGATTTGTTGAAAGAACATCAAAGCGTTTATCAAATTTCCAATCTTCTAATTTTACCTTTTGCATTTTATTCTTATTAGAAAATACAATTGCAATTATCAATAAAATAATCGGAATTGCACAAGGAACAATAAAATTTAAAAGTGAAGAAGATAAAACTCCTAAAGAGAAAAAACCTGAAGATAAAATCCCAAAGGTGAAGAAGGAGAAAACCAAAACATTAATTAAAACAAATACAAGAAGCAATAAAATTATTTTATTTGATGTTAAGGAGGTATTGTTAATATTCTCATCTTTTTTAGATTTAATTATAGTATCTGCGTTAATTTGTTTATTGGAATCAAAACTCACAACAAGCCCTTTAAAAACCGTTGTTGTACTCTCATTTTTTTTACCTTTATTTGTATGGTTTATCAACTCACACTCGCTAATGATATAGTTAACACCGTCAATAGAACCTTTAAAACCGTCATCAAAAACAGTTTCGTTAAATTTTGCAAATAATTTACTGCTCACTAAAAGCTTTTGCCAAGAATCGTCTTTATTCACATCAATTTTTTGGATGTTTAAAAGATTGTAAATAGATTTTATACATTCAGACTCTTTTAACTTATTTTTAAAAGCTTTATCATAACTTGATGGAGAGAGTAAAAAGAAACCTAGGGAGAAAAAGGAAATAACTCCACAAATAAAACCGCCAAAAGCAGGTAAAATATCAGTTTTATTATGTTGGTAAAGATAAAATACTAAATAGCCAAAACCCAAGCACAATAAAAGATAAACAGGTTCCAGCAACAACATTGTTACTAAATAACTTTTTCTTTCTGATTCAAAGCCCTCAAGTTCAGTATTTATTTTCTGTATTGTTTCAATGTGCTTTTTATCATTATCTTCTAATGATTTTATTGCCGCATTCATCTTTTGAATTTTATAATTATTTTCCACTATTTCGTTCCTTTCTACAAATTTCAGTATGCTTATTTATAGTCCAGCCCTTTCATTTAGCTTGAAATGCTTTATCATATTTTGAATTGATTTTATTTGATCATAAGTTTTTGCAATTTCTTTAGACTTTTGAATTGGACAATATAAACTACCCAACTCAAATAAATCTTTATTTGTCGGAATTGCTAACATTATAGTATCTTCAAAAAACGAACATTTAATACCTTTTGTTCCAAAAGATGTTTCTACCGATTTTAAGCGTTCCATAAATGAAGGAGTAAGAAGATATCTTGCTTCAACTTGATCTTTAGTATAAACATTAAATCTGTTATCAAAATCTATATCTTCAAATTTAGCCTCTTGCATTTTTTTTCTTTGGCGATTTAAAGGAATAGCAAAACACAAAATTACTCCCAAAGAAAAAACTATCTCTAAAGTAACGACAATCCAAAGATCAAAGTCACTCGAAATTTCCATTATAAGACTTTCAGTTGATGCTCCAGAGTCAAGCATTGATTTGACATTAAAAAATAGAAAAACTAAAGCCATAAGTACTGCGGGAATAAAAGCAGTAAAAAGCATAAGCTTTATCGCAAATTTTGAATTTGTTTGATAATTTCTTATATTTTCATCCCCTTTTGAAGTTATTAAAGTTTCTGTTTTAAAAAATTTATTTGTAGGAAAAGATATAATTACTCCCTTAAAAACATCAACTGTGCTTTTGCTTGTTTTTGCAACAAGTGTTGTTTCTGCAATTTTATAATTTACATCATCATAACATCCGCATATAATATCATCAGGCTCTTGATATGAATATGTAGAAAACAAATTACTTTTTTTTAGAATATCATTTGAAAATGCGATACCTCGTATTGTATCCAAATTAAATTTCTTTAAAATCAGAGTATTACATTTTCGTTTTAAGTATTGTTTAAAATCTTTATCATAAATTCCAAAATTACAAATAAACGCAACGAAGCTAAAAAAAGCTAAAATTGAAAATATTACAGAAATATTAGGATAGGTCGCAATAAAAAACACAACAGCTTTGCCTAAACCATAGGTAACTAAAAACAAAACTATTTGCCACCATAACAATTTGAGTAGTCTTTTTTTTCTCTCTTCTTCAAAAGGTTGGATTTTAGTTACAATATTATTTATAAATTTTTGTTTATCGTATTCTATTATATTCATATTATTACCTTTCATTAGTTAATTTTAAAACATTCCTGGAGGACCACCACGTTTTTTACTATTACCATTAGATGATGCACCAGATTTCTTTTTACCACCAGTAGAACCAATTATTATCTCATCTCCAAGTTTTACTCGATTTGAGATTATTTCCACATTAGAATCATCACTTGCTCCTTCTTGAATGTCAACCCTTAAAGGTTTGTTTTTATCAAGAATCCAAATGCCTTGATTTTTATATTTTTGTCCTGTTGACTCAGGAGAATATTTCAACGCAATACTTGGAGCACATATTACATCTGCTCTTTTATTAGTGATTATTGAAACATTTGCTGTCATTCCAGGTTTTAATTTCAAATCATCATTACTTACACTAACAATTACAGTATAAGTAACTACGTTTGAAGTTGTTGTTGAATCTAACCTAACTTGAGTAACTTTCCCATAAAAAGTACTATCTTGGTATCCATCAAGAGTATATTCAACATCTTGTCCTTCTTTAACCTTACCAATATCAGCCTCTGAAACATTTACTTCTATTTGCATTTTTTTCAAATCTTGAGCAATCGTAAATAATTCTGGAGCTTGGAAACTAGCAGCAACTGGTTGACCAACATCAATATCTCGAGAAATAATTGTTCCATCAACTGGAGCAATTATTTTTGTATAACCCAAATTTGTCATTGCTGTTTTATAACTGGCTCTAGCTTGGGCAATTGATGCTTGTTGAGCCCCAATAGAAGCCTTTTTTGCAAGATAATCGCTCTCCGCTTGGTCTAATTCACTTCTTGCAACAAAGTTTTTTGCATAAAGATTTTTATATCTGTTATAAGTTTTTTGAGCCATAACCATTTCAGCATTCAATTTTGCAAGGTTTGCCTCTGCATTGTTAATTTGAGCTCGATTTTGGTCAACAGAAGCTTGGAAATTTGCGGGGTCAATCTGTGCAAGCAACTGCCCCTTTTTAACTTCAGTATTGTAATCCACATAAATTGCTTTCATCAATCCAGACACAGTCGAACCAACACTAACGGTATTAACAGGGTTAATTGTACCCGAAGCCTCTACAACTTCAGTAATGGTACATTTGTCAAGTTTTTGGGTCTGATAGTGAACTTGATTAGATTTAAAATTATTATAACCTATTGAACCAATAACCAAAGCTATAACAATTGGAACAACAACTCTTTTCTTTGCATATTTTTTTAGAAATTCTTTAACTTTAATCTGCATTCTATTTTCCTTCTAAAGTTACTGTAACAGGCTGAGGCAAGGCAATTACACTTTCCAAATTAGCTCTCGCTACATTATATTTATAAATTGTTTCAATATACGAACATTGTGCATTATTATAATTTACTTTTGCATCTTGTAATTGAATATAATCACCCAATCCAACATAATATCTACCTTCTGCAAGTTCGTAGTTCTCCAAAGTTTGACGAACTTTAACTGCTAATAATGGAATTTGTTTTTCTAGTTCAATCATATCAATATAAGCGTTTTGAACTTGGAAATAAATATCTTGATTTAGTTGGTTTAAGGAATTTTCTGCAATATCTACTTGATATTTTGCCGCATCAACTTTGTATTTTTGGTTCATCATATTAACAGAACTTGAAAGATTTACCCCAACATTGAAAGAATTAGTAGAATTTGTATCTCTAAATCCATACCCCGCATTAGCAGAAATTGATGGGTAATAATTTCTTTTTACATATACAAGATTTTCTTTAACCGCATCTAGTGTTGAATTGTAAGCCTTCAAATCCGCACGATTTTTATAAGCCATTTTCATACATTCTTCAAATGAATATGGGAATTCTTCAACCTTGTAATCTGTCAAAAGTTCAAGAGTTTCAACAGAACTTGTAAGTTTAGCATCTTTCACGTTGACAGGAAGCTTACTTATTTCTTGATCTGATGGCTTAGTAATTTTTGTTAAATCAACAGGAGCAACATTATCAGCAACACTTGTATTAAAAATTTCAGTTCCAGAAATTGAATAAGCAGGAGCATTCACAAGATACATTGCATTATTCAAATTTACTAAAGAATTTTTATAAGCATTTTCAGCTTGAACAAGTTGGATTTTAGAATCACTCAATGTAACTTCCGCATTAACCAAATCAATTTTTGATTTTATACCTTCATCAAAATAAGCCTTCGTTCTTTGATAGTTTCGTTCGTTTATTTGTACATAGGCTTTGTTAATTAAAACAGTAGCACGAGCAGCTAAAACTTGATAATACTTTTGCTTAACGTCAAAAGTTGTTTCTCTCACAGTGTTATAGAAATTATATTCATCTGCAATTAGATAGAACTTTTGCATCTTTATATGAGCATTAGTTTTTCCAAAATTCCACAACAATTGATTAATTGTTGCTTCAACAGAATATGCGTTTGTATTTTGCGAAACTTTTCGACCACTCACATCTTGAATATTATATCCAGTTCCAACCCCTATCGTTGGAAAATAATCTGACCGAGCAGAACCGACATTAGTTTTAGATAGTCCATAATTGTATCTGGCATTTTTAATTGTAGGATTATTATTTAGGGCAATTGAAACACAATCATTCAAACTCAGAACAGAACCTTGTTCAACCTTAACTTCATTCAAAGCGTAAGCTTCTGGGGTAAATAAAGCCAGAGTTAAAAATATTGATGTAATAATTTTTCCGAATGATTGCACGTTATATCCTCATACATTCAATATAACGATTAAACAATATTAAGGTTCATTTTTCATCATATGAAAAATGGAAAATTATTTTAAAATGTCGGCTTAGTAAAGCCGACCTACAATTTCTTTTACGAACTTATTCCCCTATTTCCTTCTTCCTTATCCCTTGAAACCGACTTATCCACTTATAGACTTATCAACTTTTTAAATAATCTTATTCCCCAAGTGTGGATTGTAAAAAACTTAAGATATTTAAAATAATGTGGTATAAATAAAAAAGGGAGAACTTAAAAATGAATAAAAAAACAATTATCACTGTTCTAGCAATTTTAATCATACCTATCCTTGCATTTTTCGGCCTAACAACTCACAAAGATTCTTCAACAGTTGCCGAAGCAAAGGGTAAACCACAAATCATAAAATTTTCATCAACAATGTGCCTTGAATGCAAAGAAGTTGAAAAAGTTTTCAAAGAAATTTTACCCAAATACGAAAACCAAATCACCTACACAGAAATCATTGTCGATAGCAGAGATGATATGAAAAACAACATGATAAAAAAATATAATGTCCAACTTGTTCCAACAATTATTATGTTGAATTCTGACGGAACACAATACAAACGAATTGAAACAGCAATACCAAAAGAACAAATGGAAACATATATTAAAGGATTAAAATAATGGAAAATTTAACACAACTATTTTCTACTCAAAGTAGCATTTATATATTATTTGGAGCAGCATTTTTAGGCGGGCTAATTTCTTCGATTTCGCCATGTTCATTGTCAATGCTTCCACTAATTATTGGATACATTGGGGGCTATTCAGACGAAAAACCACTAAAAACATTACTTCAAATGATTGTATTTGTTATCGGCTCAGGAATAGTTTTTGCCATTATTGGTGCAATTTGTGCTTTAACTGGAAAAATGTTTATCGGAAACCCTTACTTTGCATTGATTGTAGCTTCAATTGTAATGATTATGGGTTTAAAAATACTAGGATTTCTCGAGTTTGATTTACCTCCGATTATAAAAGAAATACCAAAAAATGAATTTAACAACGACTTTTTATATCCACTAATTTTAGGTGCGGTTTTTGCACTAATCGGAACTCCTTGTTCAACTCCTATTTTGGCAAGCATTATGGCTTTTGCATCAATTTCTGCCAAAATAAGTTCCGCAGTCATTATGCTTTTTCTATTTTCAATTGGTCAAGGTTTAATCTTAATTTTAGCAGGATTTATCACATCTAAAATCAAAACAAGCGAAAAATTTTATCAACTTTCTGAAAAAATTATGAAATTTAGCGGAATATTACTAATCCTTGTTTCATTATATATTTTTTATAAAATTTTCGGCGGTATCCTTGTAAAATAAGTCAAAATATAGTATCATATATACATATTTCAGACATTTTTAAGGAGTAGGTATAATGAAAACATACGAAGGGCAATTAACAACATCGAAAGATGAAAAATTTTGCATAATAATTTCTAGATTTAATGACTTTATCGGTTCAAAACTTTTGTCAGGAGCGATTGATGAATTAAGAAGACACGGAGTTGATGAAGAAAATATTGAAATCGTTAAAGTCCCTGGAGCATTTGAAATTCCAGTCATTGCAATGAAATGTGCTCAATCAAAAAAATATAACGCAATTATTACATTAGGAGCTGTAATTAAAGGTTCAACTCCACACTTTGATTATGTTTCAGCAGAAGTATCAAAGGGAGTTGCTCACGTAAGTCTTCAAACAGGAGTTCCAGTGATATTTGGGGTCCTAACAACTGATAATATTGAACAAGCAATTGAAAGAGCTGGCACAAAAGCTGGCAATAAAGGTGCTGATGCAGCTAAAACAGCAATTGAAATGGCAAATTTGGTTAAATTAGTGTAGGTTCAAAATCGGATTTTCTGAATTTTGAAAAGGAGTTGAGTATGACAGAAGCAATTACCGAGTACAGAAACGAAAACACCAAAGATATTGATTTATTATCAACTATTGACATGGTGAGAAAAATGAACGAAGAAGATCAAATTGTTGCAAAAGTTGTTGGAGATGAAGCTCCAAATATTGCAATGGCAATTGACATTATCGCAAAATCATTTCTTAAAGGAGGAAGATTATTCTACTTTGGAGCTGGAACATCTGGCAGACTTGGAATATTAGATGCTTCTGAATGTCCTCCAACATTTAGCGTTGACCCTTCAATGGTACAAGGAATTATTGCTGGAGGTCCAAAAGCTATTTTGCACGCAGCAGAAGGAGCAGAAGACAACTTTGACGAAGGAAAAAAAGATGCAAATATTCTTACAGACAAAGATGTTTGCGTTGTTATTTCCGCTAGTGGAAATCCAAAATATCTTCTAGGCGTTCTTGAAAAAGCCGATGAGATTGGGGCTGCAACTATTGCCATTACTTGTAATTCAAAAGGTAAAATTGCAGAAGAAGCTGGTCATGTAATTTGTGCCGAAGTTGGACCAGAAGTTATCGCAGGTTCAAGCAGATTAAAAGCAGGAACAGCACAAAAAATGATTTTGAACATGCTTTCTACTGGGTCTATGATTAAAATAGGTAAAACTTACGAAAACTTTATGATAGACTTGAAAGCAGTAAATGAAAAACTTAAAGACAGAGCAATCCGTATAGTTTCTCAAATTGCAGGAGTAACGAATGGCGAAGCACTTGCATCATTATTAAAATGTAACTGGGAAATTAAAACTGCAATTGTGATGAATCAATTGAAAGTTGATACAGATGAAGCGAGATTAGAATTAAAAAAACACGGTGGGGTTTTGAGAAAAATCATAAACACGCAAACCGTGTAGGAGGATAAGAAAGAGATGAAATTAACAGTACTTGGAGCAGGATGTTGGGGGCTTACTTTGGCGTGGCTTTTAACAGATAACTTTGAAAATATTACCGTTTGGGGTAGAGAACAAGATTTATCACAAGATTTAATAGAAAATAAACACACATCAAAACCACTTGAAGTTCAATTAGATAAAAAAATCGAAATCACTTCAGATTTAACAAGTGCAATAAAAGATGCGGACATAATCCTATCTGTTATTGCGACTTCAGGAACTCGTGATGTTTGTGAACACTTGAAAAATGCGGGAATAAAATCAGAACAAGTACTTGTTAATGCTTCTAAAGGGATTGAATTACCATCTCTTATGAGAATGTCAGAAGTTATAAAAGACGTTCTTCCTAATCAAAAATTGGTTATTTTATCTGGACCAACTCTTGCAAAAGAAGTTCTTCAAGGCAAACCTACCGCAGCTTGCGTAGCTTGTGAAGACATTGAAACAGCAGAATTTGTTCAAAAAGCTTGCAATGTACCAAACAAATTCAGATTATATACAAATACAGATGTAATTGGAGTTGAACTTGGTGGTAGTTTGAAAAACGTAATTGCTATTGCTTCTGGGTTTGCACACACAATGAATTTAGGAGACAACTGCTCTGGAACACTTTTAACTCGTGGAATGGCTGAAATCGTAAGAGTAAGTATCCAACTTGGAGCAAATCCATCAACACTATACGGACTTTCTGGGATGGGCGACTTGATTGCAACTTGTTCTTCTCCAATGTCTAGAAATTACACTGTTGGTTCAATGCTTGCCAAAGGTAAAAAAATCAACGATATTTTAGCAGAACTTGGGTCCGTTGCAGAAGGGGTAAAAACTTCTAAGGCTATTTGCGAATTAGCAAAAAAATTAAATATTGAAGTTCCTGTATCTAGTGCAATCTACGAAGCCGTTTATACAGATATTACACCAGAACAATTGCTATCAAAATTAATGAATAGAAAACTTAAAGAAGAAGAAAGATACGTATAATGAAATTTGCCGTTAGATACTTAAAAAATACATTTTATCCGCTAAATCTTCCAGATTCAATGAAACTTGAAGATGGGCAAATGGTTATTGTCCGTACTGAAAAAGGAGAAGAAGCACTGAAAGCATTTATTGTAAATTCTCAAATCGAAAAAATTTGGGAACATTCAAAAAATAAACCAGAACCTCTTCCCGTAATTAGGACAATGACACAAAGAGATTTGCAAACATTAGAAGAAATAAAAAAAGAAGAAGTTACGGCTTATTTCAAATGCCAAGCTCTAGTAAAACAACACAAACTTTCGATGAATCTTGTTCAATGCAGAATTACATTTGATAGAAGAAAAATAACTTTTTACTATACAGCTCCAGAAAGAGTTGACTTTAGAGCCTTACTAAAAGACCTAACTCAAGTATTTACAAGAGTAAGAATCGACTTACGCCATATTGGAGTAAGGGACGAAACCTCAATTTTAGAAGGTGTTGGGTTATGCGGACAACCGTTCTGCTGTTCAAGCTTCCTTAGAAAATTTGCGACAATCAACGTTAAACTTGCAAAAGACCAAGGAATGCCAATTGCTCCAGGAAAAATTTCTGGAACTTGCGGAAGACTTTTATGTTGCTTAACTTATGAATATTCAAATTATATTGATGCGGCTAAAGGAATGCCTCCAATTGGCTCATCTGTAATGACAACAGAAGGTCTTGGGAAAGTTTGCTATCTGCAATTTATGAGTGGAAAAGTTGCAGTAAAAATGGAAGACGGGAAAACAAAAGAATTCGATAAAAATGATATCGAAATGGTTGATGCAGATGTTAACGTAGAAATTGATATTCCCGCTATTAACAACTACCAAGATGAAGATAGTAGCAATATCGACATAAAACAACTCGAAGATGACAAAAACAGTTCCACTGGAAATGTTTAAAAATTTTGAAAGCAAAAGGCAAAAACCTTTTGCTTTTTAAATATGTTTGATTTTATAATATGAGCGAGGATTCTTCATTAAGAACCCCCACGAATATATACAAATTAATGGAGAAAAACAATGAGCGTATTGGAAGCAGGAATGATGGTTTGTTTCGGAGCAAGCTGGCCATTCCAAGTAGTTAAAACATTCAAATCAAAAGAGGTTGGAGGAAAAAGTATCCTATTTTTATGGTTAGTTGAAATTGGATACGTAATGGGAATGTTGCACCACATATTATACGCACCAGATAAAGTAATTTATTTATACCTGATGAACTTTATACTTGTTGGAGCGGATATGACATTGTATTATAAGTATAAACACGACGCAAAAGTTAGAGCTGACCTTGCGAAAGCAGAATTACCAGCAAACGTTGTCCCAGAAGAAATCCCAGTTGAAGTTGAATAAACTTTAAAACTCAAGATTTGCAAAAGCATAATAAAACCGACCAATCAAAAAGATGGTCGGTTTTATGTTAAATACTTTATAAATTACTATTTCAACATTTCATTTATCGCTTTAGCTGCTTTTTTACCAGCACCCATTGCATTAATAGCGTTTGATGCACCAACAGGAGCAACGTCACCACCTGCAAATACACATGGGATATTTGTTGAACGAGTATCAGCATCTACTGAAATATAGCCTTTTGCATCAGTGATAATATCTAACCCTTCAGCTTCTGCAGATCTTTGAATAATTGGGTTAGGACCAGTACCTAGAGCAACAATAACAGTATCAACATCTTCAACGACGAATTTGCCTGTTCCAACGGGTTTTCTTCTACCTGTTGCATCTGGCTCACCAAGTTCACATAATTCAAACTTCATGCCAGCAACATAACCTTCATTTTCCAAGATTTCAACTGGAGCATGCAAGAATTTAAATTGAACACCTTCTTCTTTTGCGTGACGAATTTCTTCCAAACGAGCAGGCAATTCTTTTTCAGTTCTACGGTATAAAATAGATACTTCTTCAAAACCCACACGAACCGCAGTACGAGCGGCATCCATTGCTACGTTACCACCACCGATAACAGCGACTTTTTTACCAACTCTTAATGGAGTAATGCTTTCTGGATCACGTCCTGCACCCATCAAGTTAACTCTTGTTAAAAATTCATTTGCAGAGAATACGCCATTCAAGTTTTCACCTTTAATGTGCATCATTTTTGGAAGTCCTGCACCTGAGCAAATAAAGATTGCATCAAATCCATCTTCTTTCAATTGTTTCAAAGTGATAGATTTACCAACAACCACGTCAGTGTGGAATACTACACCCATTGATTTCAAGTTTGTAATTTCTCTATCCAAAATTGTTCTAGGAAGTCTGAATGGAGGAATACCATAACGCAAAACTCCACCCAATTTGTGTAAAGCTTCAAATACAACAACTTCATGACCAGCTTTTCTCAAATCAGCTGCGGCAGTAATACCTGCACAACCAGAACCAACAACTGCAACTTTTTTGCCAGATGGTTTAATTTCAGTTTGTTCAGCTTTTGTATTATCACCAACATAACGTTCTAAAGCACCAATCGCAACAGGTTGACCTTTGATTCCTAAAATACAATTACCTTCGCATTGTCTTTCTTGAGGACAAACACGACCACATACAGATGGAAGCATACTAGTTTGACGAATAATTTTACCAGCTTCTTCCAAATTATCTTCCTTCAATGCTTTTATAAATTCTGGAATTTGAATATTTACAGGGCAACCTTGTACGCATCTTGGATTTTTACAATGCAAACATCTAGAAGCCTCTAGTTTAACTTGTTCTTGTGTTAAATTACTTTCAACAGGATCAAAGTTTGAACGTCTTTGAATTTTATCCTGTTCTTGAACTCTTTGTCTTTCCACAACCATAATTTTATCCCTTCTTCTAAAAATTATATTTATATTTTATAGATTAACAATATTCTAATTAAAAAATAGACTTAGTGCAAGTTGTTAATCTAGCGTAAAATATCTAGCTCAAGACTTTCAAATATTTTCAAAATGTGCTAAAATGAGGAAAATTTTATTAAGCGAGTGAGTTAATGATAGTTTTTGAATATATTACTTTTATCTTATGTGTAATCTTAGTCGGATTGACTACTTGGTTTTTCTCGTCTAAATTTTATGAAAAGCAATTACTTTCGCTTAAAACTGAAAACTTAGAATTAAAAGCAAAAATTGGATTAAATGAAAATATCATTAACACTGTCAAAGCAGAATTTTCAAAAATTGCACAAGAATCCTTAAAAAACCAACAAGAACAGTTACTTTCTGTTCACTCTACAGATTTAAAAACAAAGATGGATTTATTTAAAGCTGAAGAAATTTCACCTCTTAATACGATATTAAAAGACTTTAAAGATAGCATTGACAATTACCAAAAATCACACAAAGAAGAATCCTTAGAAATTAAAAATGCAATTTCAATCGCTGAAAAATATGCAAAAGCCTTGACGACAAATCAAAATTCCAAAGGTGAATTCGGAGAAAAACTACTTGAACAAACCCTGAATTTTGCAAACTTAAAAGAAAATGTTCATTATACAAAACAATTTTCTCAAGGAGCAACAAAACCAGATTTCATTATATATTTGCCTGAAAACAAGCATTTGATAATTGATTCAAAAGTTATATTGAAAAATTATCTTGAATACCGTGAAACAGAAACTGAATGCGATAAAAAGGCTTTTCTGAATGATTTAACAACTTGTATAAATCAACTCGGGAATAAGCATTACGAACAGATTGAAAACACACACCAAGCTGGATTTATCTTGATGTATATTCCAATAGAGTCTTGTGTAAATCTGATTTATACAGACCCAGATTTTAGAAAAATTTTAGAACTAGCAAATGCTCATAATATAATCATAACTGGAACTTCTTCCATTATTGTTACTCTTCGCCTAGTTGCGAATCTCTGGACTACAAAAAACAGTTATGACAATGTTAAAAATATCATAGAAACGGGAGAAAAACTTTATAACAATATTGCAACACACGCACAAAATCTTTTGACTATTCAATCAGCAATTGAAAATGCTTCTAAATCTATAAATTCCGAAATCAATAGATTTAAAGAAAAAAATAATGGAAGTATCTTTAAAGAAGCAGAGAAATTACACGAATTTGGAATAGAAGCGAAAAACACAAAATCTGGTAAAAAATTTATTGAAAACAAAATACCCGAAGAGTTTTTAACCATAGAAGAATAAATATTTAGGGCTACAAGGAGAACAAAATGACAGATGCATACTTTAAAGAAAATAACAAATTTTTAGGACTAAGCGGAATAATTAACCGCAGAAATTTTATAGTTAATTTTTTAATCCTTGAAATTATTGAAGCACTGATTTTAACAACTCCATTGTTATATTTACTCTTCACTAATCCCGATATGATGCTTGATTTTTCATCAAGTGCAATGCGATCTAATGTTTTTCCTATTTGGTATTCAATATGGCTAGGAATTGCAGGGCTAATTGAATCAATTTTATTTTTCCCAAGTATCATAAGAAGGGTTAGAGATATTGTAGGAGAAGTTGATGAAAACAAAGTTTGTTTAGTTGCTTCTGTTCTTGCAGTACTCGTTTTAATCGGTTATAGTCCTGCGAATAATGTTGCCCCATTGTTCAAAATAATGTCATTATTTGTAATTTTTATTCTAATGATGACAAAGGGAAAAATCTCTTCTAAAAAGCCAAAAAGTAAGATTGCAAAATTCAATTGGGGAGCATGTTTTGGAACATGGATGTGGGGACTTTATAATAAAAGCTACATCACAGCACTAATGTTACCATTACTTTTAACAACTGGTTGGTTTCCATTCATGCTAATTTGCGGAATAAAAGGGAATGAATGGGCATACGAAAAAAATAAAAAATATTCAGAAATTGAAGATTTTCATAAATCTCAATCTAATCAATCTGCACTATGGGCCGTTGTAACCCCAATAATCTTAGTTTTAGGATTTATTGGGATAATTATTGGTTCAGGAGTTGCGGTTTATTGCCTAACAAAAGATAACCCAAAATTTACAAATATGATAACTCAAAAAGCTGCCGAATACCAAGAAGTTGCAGTCCAAACAAACTTTGAAAAAATAGAGTTGACGGATTCTGAGTATAAATTCTACATTGACCCACAAATTTGGGTAAAACTTCCAGAAAATTCTAAAAAGTCAATGTTCCAACTCGCTCTAACACACATTGCAAAAGAAAAAAATATAAATGTTGAAAATACAGAAGCGAGAAATGAATTTAAAGGAATTGGAATTTATAACAAAATAAAAATTTATAGCTCTTTTAATAACGAACTTTTAGGAGAATACACAACTACTCCCGCAGAAATGAAAAAGTCTTACCAAAAAACAATCAAAGGCGAAAAAGGTGCATTGAAAGAATACATCAATACAATGAATAGTGGTTATAAATTCAACGAACATCCAACTTTGCCATAAAAAAAATAAAAAGATGAATAAAAAATTTTATCGCAAATCCACCTGTTCAACGTTGATTTCTTGCAAATATTTATCCAAGATTTCACAAGCATCATATATAAACTGTCCGCAAGGGCGAGTTTGATAATACGTTTCAGTCCTTTCTGATGGAACATAAGAATCCGACTTGCAATCCAAGCCCAACAATTCACGACAAATTATTGAACCATGAACTTTTTCAAACTCTTTTGCAAGGTGTTGAACACGCTCATAGTGTTCCGCTTTAGCATCCATATCTATCGGTGAAATATAACCCTTTGACAGACCTAAAACCATAAATATTCCACTCATCGCACCACATACTTCTCTCAAACGCCCCATTCCTCCTCCAAAAGAAGATGATAATTTTAAGGCAGTATTAAAATCAATTCCAAACTCTGGAGCGTAAGTTGCAAAAACTGATTGAGCACAATTATAACCATTTTCAAACAATTCTTTTGCTTTTTCTGCGTGAGATGTCATACTAAAAAACCTCTTTTATTTACACAAACAATTCATACAAAATCACAGAAACAGAAGTTGCCAAATTCAAGGATTCCACTGTTTTTGCCATTTCTATCTTAACTGAATTTGTTGAAAATTCTATCAATTCTTCAGACAAACCATTCGCTTCTGACCCGAACATTACAACCGCAGGAAGCTTAGGAGTGAAGGATTTTAACATATTAGTTGAACGTGGAAGGGTTGCAATTTTTTCAAAACCATCAAAAATCCCCTTTAAATCCTCTATTTTTTGGATATGAAATATTGGTAATTTCCAAAGATTTCCAACAGATGCCCTAACACATTTAGGATTATAAATATCAACACTTTCGCCATACAAAACAATTGCATCCGCACCAAAAGCAACAGATGAACGAATAATAGTTCCGAGATTTCCTAGGTCTTTAATATCTTCTAATAATACAACTTTTTTAGATTTTTTTAAGATATTTTTATCGTATTTTTTTTGAAAACCTACTGCAACAGCAGATGGTGCAGAATCAGTCGTGGAAAGCTTTTTCAAAACTGGTTCAGTCGTTTCAATGACAATATTTTTGGCAAAAATATAGTCATTTATTTTACTTTTTTCAACAAAAATATTTTCTAGTTCTATTCCGCAATCAAAAGCTTCTTTAATTGCTTTGTAACCCTCAAGCAAAAATTTCCCACTTTGAATACGGTATTTTTTTTGTTGAAGTTTTACAATTTCTTTTACTAGATTATTATTGACACTCGTAATTTCCACTACTTTACCTCAAATTCTTTTAGCCATTCTTTTTCTTGTTCAGTCATCATACCATAATCAATCAATTTATTTTCATAATTCATATGAACAAAAGAATGTATTTGACCATCTTTATAGTAACAAGAATTTTCTAATCGGACCCCGAAAAAGCCTTCTTTATATAACCCTGGTTCAATAGAAAAACACATTCCTTCTTCAAGATTAACTTTTGCAATTTCACCTGTACTCAAATTTGGAGGATATTCATGAACATTTATACCGATACCATGTCCCAACCCATGGTTAAAAACAAAACCATCCAAATCTTGAGAGTTAAAAAAGTCATGAGTTGCTTTATCAATTTCAAAACCCATCACTGGTCGTTCAGTATGAGTTTTAGTATAATTATAAGCACGTAAAAAGGCTTTTAAAACCGTTGTATAAATTTTCTTTTGTAGAGGTGAAGGAGTCCCTTTAACAAATACCCTTGTAATATCTGTTGCTAAACCACCTTCAAAATATGCTCCACAATCAATCAAAACAAGACTTCCATCTTCCAAAATTTCATCTTTAGAACATTTTGAATAATGAGCAAGTGCGGAATTTTTATCTTTAGCTACAATAGATTTGAAACTCAAACCTAATGCACCTTGCCTTTTAAATTCTTCTTCTAATCTTTGAGAAATATCAAATTCTGAAATATTATCGTTATTTTCAATATAATCTCTAATAGCACTAACCGCCATATCAGTACGATTAAAAGCATTTTTCAAATGTTCTAATTCCGCATCTGTTTTCTTTGCTTTCATAAGTTTTACAGGATTATTCTTCATTGGAATTGCACTATTACCCAACAATTTATAATCATAACCATTGATTGAAGTCTTATCAACAAACACTTTTTTATTAACAGTTTTCAAAAACTCATCCAAAGCCTGCATTTTATCCTGTGTAAATAAAATCGCATTATCTTTAAAAATCAGAGCCTTTGCTTTAATTTTCGCAGAATAATTTTGAGAAAAATTTCTCATATTAAAAAGATACGAAACCTCATCCAAATCCGTCAAATAAACAGCCGAATCAGGAGATAAATGATGAGAAATTCTTCCTATCTTTTTAGCAGTAGATTTTCCTGTATATTTTTCATCCAGCACCACATCAGAAGAATTATCTCTCGATATTTCAGAATCCAAAGGATCAGAATCTAACAATTTTACCTTTCGAGATTTAGAAATTATTTCAATTTTATTTTGAGAATTCTTTTTTGAAAACATCCCAAGAACTTCATCTTGAGGAATTTTTTTTATAAGTTCTGGCAAATATTTTTGCCCTGTTTGGAGCTTTACAACAGTAATGTTGTCATGATTAACTTCTAAATCAGCTTGAATATGATATCTTCCATCAACAAAAAGATAAATTGTTTCTGGAGTAACCAAAGCCTCACCAGTAGAACCAGAAAAATTTGTTAATTTATAACGAGAATTTTCTTCTAAAGTATTATATTCAACCAAAAACTCATTCGTTGCGTTAACCAATAAAAAACGAAGAGAATTTTTAGCCATAAAGTCTTTAATTATAGTAATGTTATCCAAAATTTTGCTCCAATTTTATAATTAAAAAAGAGCCGATTATAAAATCGGCTCTACAAAAAATCTATTAGTGTTTGCCAGTAACTTCGATTAAATGCCAACCGAATTGAGTTTCCACAGGCTGAGAAAGTTCACCAACTTCTAAAGAAAAAGCAGCATCTTCAAATGGTTTAACCATCATACCTTTACCAAAGAAACCTAAATCGCCACCATTTTGACCTGAAGGGCAAAGAGAATTTTCTTGAGCAGCTTCAGCAAATGACTTACCATTTTTAATTTCATCATATAAATCTTGAGCTTCTTTTTCTGTTTTAACAAGAATATGACTTGCTCTAACTTCTGTTGTCATAATAAATACTCCTATATTTTCTACAAGAGCGATTATAAAATAAAAAGGTTTGTCTTGCAATACGACAAGAACAAACCGGAAGTTATAAAACATGAAAAATTTTCTTATTTAAGGCGTAAGTCCGAAGGTTTTAAACCAAACCGCAAAAAGAAAAAATCTTGTCGCAACCCCGAAAAAGTGCTTGGACACTCCGAACTTACATATATATAATAAACGGTCATGCCAGTAAATTTCACCATTCTAAAGAATAAATTTTCGCCCCAATATCTAAGGATTTTCTACTACTACTTTAGAGTTAGATATAAAATTTCAAAATTCATCTTGATTTTAAAAAAGTTTTATTGTAGAATAGACGAGTGACAAGTGAATATTTATGCGGAAGTAGCTCAGTTGGTAGAGCGTCTGCCTTCCAAGCAGGCTGTCGCGAGTTCGAGTCTCGTCTTCCGCTTATTAAAAAAGAGTCGTCTATCGACTCTTTTTTAATTTATATAGGTGTATTTTATTGTCCAGTTTGGTCGGAAGCAAATAAAATGTAGGTTACGCTTTCAGCCTAACAATATTGAATCATAGCGGTTTGAAGTGAGTCGAAAAATAAATTTCAAACTGGACGAAAACGGACTTTTAATGGACTATAAATTCTATTAAAGATTAGCTCCACCCTCCCCCTTCCCCTTGGAGAGGGAATTTGAGCCAAGTCCATAGAAAGTTGAGGGAGTGAATAATTAAATAAGGTGGGAATATTTCATTTTTCTCATCCTATAAATTGTTATCTTTCAAAAAATCTAACAATTTTGTCAAACATATCATCAAATTTTTGTGCAATTTTAGTTTCTTCGTTAAAAGCTAAACGTTCCATGCTTTGCTCTTCATAGGGAATACTTTGTATTATTAATTCTTCATTATTTAATTTTCTTGCTGTAAAAACATTTTTCCTTCCCATTCCTACAGTATTGCCATTTTGTGTATTGTTCATAAATTTAAACCATTTGGAATGATTAAATTCATGCCCCATTGTTTCGTATAACTCACGTGTTTCATATAATTCATCCCAAATTTTTACTTTTCCATTGCAACAACATACACCGTAATATGTATCCCTATTTATTTTTGCTTGAGGATTTAATAATTGCTGACTAACTCTTTGAGTTGCTGTACGCTCTACAGGAAGATTATTTCTATTTGCAAGTACTTTTTCAATACTTGTTATTCTTTCATTTGTTCTTTCTTTTGAAAAGTTACTAATTACCGTTGGCAAATATTGTCGATCTTTAAGAAATGTCATTCTACCAACAGAACATTTTGGCGAAGTAAATTTAGGATTTCCCCATGGATCTTCTACATTTATTATGCGTGGTGCTTCTTTTGGTCTTAAATATCTTGCCATTTGTTTATCAAGAGAAGAAACCGCTCCAATTTCTTCTGTCAATTCAACAAGACTCCCATCATCATATTTGCACAATGTTTTATATTCATTTTTTTTCAAAGCCCCTGCTTTTGTTGTTCTTGTATTAATGCGAGTAAAATAATTGTCATAAGTATAATTTTTAGTTATTACTTCTTCTTTATCTGCATATTTGATTACCCGTTGAAGAAGTTTCCCATCTTTATTTTTATATGATAAAACCTCAAAAAAACCCTTTTTATCAGAAAAACCTTTAACTACATCATATGTATGTATTCCTGATGGCAAATCAGAATATGCTTTAATTTGTTTATACCAAGGTTTTAAAACTTTTCCAATATTTTTTACAAATAATTGTGATACCATATTATCCTAATTAATTCCCCCATATCAATATAAAGTCTTTTCCTTTGCAAAAATTGTCTAATTTCTTAACACTTCTTAATACTTAAATTAGTTGTGTAGTGTGTAGGATGTGGTAAATTTTAATTTACCGCATCTTCTAAATAATTGTCTCGGTAATTTTCAATTACCAATACCTACCAATTATCAAACCTACTGTTCTTTCTTCCCAAACCGAGTGTTAAAATACAATAGGCAATTTTTCTATTCCAAATGTTTTGTTATATATAATGGGAAACATAGGAAATATTATATTAGCATCTGTCAGAAAAAGAATTCCAATTTCTTTAAATGGAACTCAATATTTACCTGCGAATTATAAATTCAGCCTTAAAGATCCATATATTTTAGAAGCTCTTCCAGAAGAAAGTATAGATAAATTTGTAAAATTTGAAAACCAAAATCTTAAAAAAGTTTGTCAAACTTTAAACAACCTTACTACTTCTAAGGGGTTTAGCGAAGGAGAATTGAAAGCTTTATACCTTAAAGCTTTTCCTACCTCCATCCGATGCAAACATTGATGCCATGGTATATCTAAATTCTTTGTCTGGCAAAATTGGGCAAAAATTTGATGCTCACGGAATGGCAAAAGGCTCGATTTCAGAGCAACTGAAAGAATTAAACAATCTTCTCACAAATGGGATAGATAAAACAAAAAACTTTTTCACTGCACCACTTGCTCTCCCTGCTGAAGCAATTCAAGGAGCAGGGGCTGGACTTGGAACCGCAGGCGGATGTGCATATAGAAGTGGCTCATTTATACTCGTAGGCGAGAAATCAAAGCTGATAGAAGAAAGCGGAATTAAACACGTCATAGTAAATGATGCTTATTACAATATCATAAATGATTTGCAACGCAGATTTCCAGAAATTAATTTCGTCAGAGCGGACAAAGCCACAGAATATTTTACAAAGCTATAATTTTCTTTCTTCTCTCAAATTTTTTACAAATCTTTCCAAGCGAGAAAGTGCAATTTTAAGATTATCTAGGGAATAAGCATAAGATATTCTCAAATAACCTTCGCCACATTCTCCAAATGCTGTTCCAGGAACAAGAGCAACCTTTTCTTCTTTTAAGAATCGTGTTGCAAATTCCTCACTTGTCAACCCAAATTCTTTTATACAGGGGAAAACATAAAAAGCCCCAAAAGGTTCAAAACATTGCAAACCAATTTTCTTAAAAGCATCCATTAAAAATCTTCGGCGTTGATTGTAAGCTTGTCGCATTGTTTTTACATCTTCATCACCATTTTTGATAGCCTCAATTGCAGCGTACTGACTTGATGTAGGAGCACACATTATCGCAAATTGGTGAATTTTTGTCATTTGTTTAATAATCTCTTTTGGAGCACAAGCATAGCCCAATCGCCATCCAGTCATTGCATAAGCTTTTGAAAATCCGTTAATATAAATCGTTCTTTCCTTCATACCAGAGATTGAAGCGATTGAAAAATGTTTATCCTTGTATGTCAAAGCGGAATAAATTTCATCCGTCATAACCAAAATATCATGTTCAATTACAACTTTAGCAATTTCCTCTAAATCCTTTTGTTCCATAATTGAACCAGTTGGATTATTCGGAAATGGGAGAATTAAAACCTTTGTTTTTTCAGTAATCGCATCTTCCAATTCTTTTGCGGTTAATCTGAATTCATTTTCTTCTTTTAGATTTATAATTACAGGTTTTGCTCCCGCTAAAACGGCACAAGGTTCATACGAAACATAAGACGGTTGAGGAATTATAACTTCATCCCCAGCGTCGATAACTGCACGAAGCCCAATATCAATAGCTTCTGAACCGCCAACAGTTACAAGAACTTCATCATCTGGATTATAATTCAAATTATATGAACGCTTCAAAAAATTTGAAATTTCAATTCTTAAATCCTTCAATCCAGAGTTTGAGGTGTAAAATGTCTTACCTCGTTCTAATGCATATATCCCTTCATCACGGATATGCCAAGGAGTATCAAAATCAGGTTCTCCAACCCCTAAAGAAATAGCATCTTTCATTTCACTAACTAGGTCAAAGAATTTTCTAATCCCAGAAGGTTTTATACCTACAACAGTTTTTGAAAGGAAATTCCTCATGGAGTAATTACCTCACGTTCATCTTTTTCTTCTTTATTTAATACAGTACCGTGGTCTTTATATTTTTTAAGAATAAAATGAGTCGCAGTACTCAAAACAGAATCCAAGGTAGAAAGTTTGTCTGATACAAAATTAGCGATTTCTTTCAATGTCTTTTCTTCTAATATCACCATTAAATCATATCCACCAGATATCAAATAAACAGCCTTTACCTCTGGATAATTATAAATTCGTTCTGCAATATTATCAAAACCCTTACCTCTCTGAGGAGTAACTTTAACTTCAATCAATGCCATAACCTTTTCAATTGAAGTTTTTTCCCAATTGATTAAAGTATGATAACCACAGATTATACCTTCATTTTCTAATGCCGAAATTTCTTCTAAAACTTTTTCTTCCGTCGTACCCAATAGGATTGCAAGTTCGTTAAAATCAATTCTGCTATTTTTCTCCAAGATAGATAACAACTCATCTCTCATAAAAAAATCCCCCGTATTCGCTTTTGATTATATCAAAAAAACAGGAGATTTTTTATTTTGTAAATTTAGAAACAAAATTTTCTAACCAAGAATTTTTTAAGCCCATAGATTCTTCAAGATTCTTTTTAGGAAGTTTAGAAGCCATCTCAAATGAATCTACCATTGAATCAGAGTCAAACAAACTTTTTGAATCTTTTTGTTCTTGTTTTTTACGACCCCTCATCATATAACCAGTATTGCCACCGCTTCCGCCGTCGTTGTTCATATTAGCGGCTGCTTTTATTACAGGTTGAGCACGTCCAATATTTACATCGAAACTCATTTTTCCATTCCTTATGTTAGTTTCCCTTACTTATATAAAAACGAAAAACCATGAAGTTTTGTTACAATCTCGAGAAAAATTTACAGAACTTAATAATTATATTTATGGTCAAAGGTACACTATATAAACTTTTCCGAGATTTATTACTTAATGTTACAATTATAGCAAATAGTTAAACTTTCAAATAATATTAACCGATACATTATACAAAAGAGTACTCAGAGGTTTTGACATGTCTTTAGCAATTTCAACATTAGAATATCTGCAAACACGGTTGAATATACCAGATTCAAAGCTGCAAACTTATGCAGATAAGTCTGTTGAAGAAATTATACAAGCAGAGGCTGCTCAAGGAAATCAAGCGGCTATCCAGCTTGCAGCGGATATGTTTTCTGATCCAACACAGTTAATCGAGTTGTTTCAACTTGCTGGCCCTGAAAATAAACTAATTATTATGCAATCAATGAACTCCGAACAATTGGAAAAACTGTTACCAATGCTAGAAACAGAAGACTTGTTACAAGGATTGCAATTTTTCACCCAAGACAACTTGATGGATTTATTGAAAGAAATACCAATGGAAGAATTGGTAAAAACTGTTATGCAATTGTTTTCAGAACGAGAAATTATAGAAAACATGCCAGAAAAAGAGTTAGATAAACTTTTAACAAGCCATGATATGGACAAAGAACTAGTGTTGAAGAATTTACAATCCCTTCCAGAAATTTACTTGCAACAAATTATAGAAAGCGTTACAGGAGAAGAAGCACAAGGTAATGCACAGGAAATGGTTATCCAAATTAGCCAAATGGGCGACCAGAATTATAAACAAGCAATAATGAATCTTCAACCTGAACAAAAAAGACAACTAACACTTGCAATAACAAGTGCAGAACCTAAGTATTATGAAAAATTCAGTGCTGATGCTTATACTCATATAATAAATAGAGAACGTCAAAAGGACGAAACCATAAAAGCAATGGGAGTAATCAAACCAGAATATTTGCAAAAAATGATTGCAACATTACCACAAGACTTGATGTCTGTTGTAATAACACAAATTGATACAGAAAAATTTGCAGATTCTTTGATAAACAAATTTCCTGAAATATTGGCAAAGTTCATCGCAGGATAATGGATGTAATTTTAAATGTAGGTCGGCATTGCCACGCCGACCTACATTTTATAAACGAAACAAGCGTAGTAATTATCTTTTCCAAACAGCGTCAGAAATTTGCCAACCGTTATTTATCAGGTATGTCAAGCACCAATAGCCGTTTCCTTTCAAACAATTCTGCTCAACTTCTTCTCGTGTTCTATCAAAACCTGCGGGGACTAATCCTTTATCTGCGGTATATGCCATTACATAAATATCTTTTCCAATTTTGTTTGGTTTTCTATCTCCATTTGCATCAAAATAAAAAACTAGCCCAATGCTATCGGTATTGATTCCAAAAAGAGTATTCATTCTATAAATACTCATCCCATCAATATTAAAATATGCACCTTTTGCAATCACGAAGGTTACAATATAAGTTCCTAATCCAGCATCATAATCCCACGGAGAAGGATTTCCTTGCAAATCTTTTACAGTTCCTTTTTTATGCCAACAACCAGCTGTGTTATAACAAACTTTTTCGACTTTCAAATATGGTAAAATATAATTTTTGAACCAGTTATTTGTTGGCTCTTGACCTTCATCTGTCGCTATTGTCATATCAAAATCAACATCATCAGCTTGAACGGCACGCATAGTTTGTGCAATAGTGGAATAAGAAGCCTTAATCTGTGTTTCAAGTTGTCGTTTTCCAATTTTTGAAATCAATGTCGGAATTGTCATTGCTGCAACAACTCCTATAATCCCGAGTGTAATCAAGACTTCTGCCAATGTAAATGCTTTTAAATGTTTTGTTATCTTTTTCATTTTTAGCTCCCAAATAAGAATATGTGTAAAATTATGCCATCAATGACATATATTTATGACATGAATTATACCTATTATATAAATTACTGTCAAATATGACATTATAATAAAATAAATAATCTCTTAAAATATGTTTAAGGGAGAACACTATGGATTCTGAAAATTTGCTTGGTGCTAAGATTAGACATTTGAGAAAATCTAAAAATATTTCGCAAGAAAAACTGTCAGAGATGGCAGGGATTAGTCCTCGCCAAATGATTAGGATTGAACTTGGGCGTTCTAAACCAACCCTTGATAACTTAGAAAAAATTGCAATAGCACTAGGAGTTTCTATTCAATCGTTGTTTGAAAATGACTATTATGAAACTATTAATATTTTGAAAAAGAAATTGCACGAAAAAATTGAGGCTCTCGATGAAAAAAATACTAGGTTTTTGTATATTATTGCATCTCGGTTAGATTAGGATTTTTGCATTACCTAGATTCGAAAAACGAAATTCCCTTGCGATAAAAGTTAAATAATGATAAAGTATTATCAAAAGGGATGAGAGATGGAAAAGAATACGCAAGAAGTTATTTTTGATGAATCAAAAACTAATTTTTTAAAAATCGATACTCCGATAGGTAAATTGAAATTCTTTGTAAATTCGGTAATTATTTTTGTAGCTCAAATTATAGTTACTATTGGAATGTATTTTGTTGGTTCAAGTTTTTATATAAATCCTTCTTTATATTGGATTTCGTTTGTCGTATTTATCTTCTTTTTATATTTGTTTTTAGTAAACTACGCAAAAAGATTGTGGGATATTATGGGGAACAAAAAGCTCGCTATTATTGTTGCAATTTTACTTATAATGCTTAGTTTTGCTGTATATTATTCCTCTATTTTAGCTTTTATTTTGAATTTTGTCGCTTTTTTAATCTTGATTTTTACATCTGGAAAGTTGATAAAGAAACCTGAATAAATTTGGTGAGTTATGAATAGCATTTTAAAAAACAGTTTAATAATATTTTTTAGTTTAATGGTAACTTCAATGCCTGTATTGGCACTAGATTTAGACTTGTCTGTTGATGAGGAAATTAAGAAAAAATATGATACTTCAAAACTTCAATATGATGTATTACCAGCACTTCCAAAGGTTGATTCAATAAAAACAACCACTCCTCAAAAACCAGCAACAAGTTCTACAACTACAACCGCTGTACCAAAAGTAACCCCGACTTATACTGTCGAAGCCCCAAATGTTACAAAAGCAGATTTGAAAAATGCTATAAAAATTCCTGCGGGTACAAAATTTCAAGTTCGTTCAGACCAGAAAATTTCTGATTGGTTAAGAGCAGGGAATACTGTATCTTTTACGACTTATTCTCCTGTTTATAAGTCATATATTTCAATTCCAGTTGGCTCAAAAATTTATGGACGAATTGAGGATGTTCATCGTCCTCAAAAAACTGGTAATGGTGGTTTAGTTGTAATAAGAATTACAAGTATAATTTATAATGGCAAAAACATTCCCGTGAATGGCAAAATTACAAAGGCAGATTCTAAACATATTTATTTAAACAACATCAAAGGGCAACATCAGTATTGGAAAAATGTTGGCAAACAAATTGATAAAGGTGAAGCTTTTTATCGTAAAACACGAAAAACTTCAACCAAGTTAGCAAACAATCCTCTTGGTGTAATAATTTCTCCTATCCCAACAATAGTAGGTTTTGTCGGCTATACTGGTGCAACTGTTTTATCTCCATTAACAGCACTAACCTCAACAGGAGGTAGTTTAACTATTCCTGCTGGTAGTTCGTTTGAGGTAAAATTAATTGAAAATGCTTATATCAATTAAGGCTAATGTCTAGTAATTATTCGCTTTTTCTGTAACGAAAACTTCTGCTAGTTTACCAGATTTGTTGTTTTTGAAACGAATTTCTTTACGCATGGGTTCTTTAGGTTTGAACTCATCTTTTTGATAGCCATACAAAAATTTCATGAACTCTTTACTATACATACTAAACACCTGCCTAATTTAAAACTTCACACATATATAATAAAACACAAAATGTAAAAATATTGCTATTTGTGTAGAAATTGTTACAAACTTAGTAGTTTTAATATTGTCCAGTCGAATAAGTAATTTTGCTAATGTTTTCAATTCTGCTAAAAGTACATAATCTGGTATATGTTTGTTTTTTAAATAAAACTTTTGTTTATTTTAAACAAAACTCACACTAAACAAGGAGGTAAAAATGTCAATTAAAAAACTAACTGTGGCTGCTGCGATTGCCGTTGGAATAGCTACGTGTTCCTTGACTCCAGCAATGGCAGCTTGCCCGTGCAATACGAAAGCACCTGATGAGGCTCTTCCCGTTGTAACTGGTCCAGCATGTCCTGTTGCGACACCACAGCCCCAAACTTGTACAAAATGCAAGAAAAAAGTATCTGATTGTGAGTGCAAGAAGAAACAACCTTGCCCAGAGAAAAAGAAACCTGATTGTGGTTGTCCAGATGAAATAAGTTGTGACAAGCCAGCTGTTCCATCAACTGCACTATGTCCTCAAACAGGAAAGCCTGATAGTGCGGAAATGAAACAGGTTTACGGATATCCTCAAGCCATTTATGGTACAAATAACTATGTAGGCGAACCTGCAAATTCAATTTTTTCAACAGAAAAAGCGATGAAAGGTTGTCCTGCAAGTAGAATGTCATCAAATATCAATGGTTCAACTGTTGCAACCGATGGACAAATTACTGGTGCTGCATCTCAAATGCCATGCTTAAATGAATGCCCAAATAAATATAATGGTATAACTATTGATAGAAATGAACGTAAAATGGATGGCAATTCTTGCCCTATTGATATTCAAACAAAAAACTCTATTAATGCAGTTAAGAAAACTCTAATTCCTTATGAAATCCCACAACAAATTCAAAATATTACGGGTGGTGCAGCTCCTTTTGGCGGATGCCAATTCCCAGATGTTCCGAATAGCCATTGGGCTGCTTGTGACATTGACAAGTTAGCAATAAATGATGTTGTGGTTGGTTATCCAGATGGATTTTTCAAACCAAATAGAAATATTTCTCGTGCAGAATTTGCAACAATGTTGGTTAAAGGTTTTAATTTAGATTGTGATTTATCTAGAAATACAATGTTCTCAGATGTTGCAAAATCAAATTGGGCAAACCCTGCAATTGCAAAAGCTGTTGACGAAGATTTGATGAAAGGTTATCCAAACAGAACCTTCCGTCCTAAAGCTCCAGTAACTCGTGTTGAAGCTTTAACTTCAATTGCGAAAGGTATGACTTGTGATATTGACAGATGTAAAGCAGATGAAATCTTGAGTAGATATTCTGATGGTAATAAAGTTCCTGATTGGGCAAGAATTCCTGTTGCAAAATCTTTGGATAGTGGTGCATTAAAAGATTCACCGACTCCAAATATGATTATGCCAAACAAGGATGCTTCTCGTGCTGATATCGCTTCAATGATGCAAACTGTGCGTGTAGCGTTGGGTTATGACACAAATCCAAAAACAGCAAATACAATTTGTCCAGCTTGTCCAGTTGATAAAAATGCGTTGATTGAACACGAAGAAATTGTCAAAATTCCAACATTGAAATTATCTATGATAGACCAAGTTACGGCAAAATCTTCTCACGTTGGTCAATATTTCAGAGCTAATACTCTAGAAGATGTGACAATTAATGGTGTAACTTATCCTTGCGGTTCAACTGTTACAGGTCAAGTTGTAGAAGTTATTAGACCTTCAGGTTGCGAAAAAGGTGCGTTAAAATTGGCCTTTACTGAAATTAAAAACGGTGATTGTAAAACTAAATTACCTAAACAGATTTTGCAAGCACAAGTTAACAAATCAAAAAATGTTAACCCTGTTGCAAGATTAGTGGAAATGCCATTCACTTGGGCTGGTTCATTGATTGGTGTTGTCGGTAGAACTGCGGGTGGTATTTTAACAACTGTTGGTAATGCTGCGGAAAATGTTTCTAACGATGCAGGTTATATGTTAGGTCATGCCTTCCAAGGTCAATTCGGAGCTTCTGCTCGAAGCTTGGGTGATGGTTTATACCAAACAGTCAAGGCTCCAGTTGATGTAACAAGAACTGCTTTGTCTGGTACAATGGGCTTATTCCAAACTACTGGTGATGAATTTGCTTACCTTGTTGACCCTCGTGGATATAAAATATCTGCGGTTAATCCAAGAGAACACATTACTATCGCTTTCGGATGTAACGAATAGTGTAAAATAGTTGATATTCATTACCAAAAGAGTAGCACTCGGTATTTTTACCGAGTGCTACTTAATATTATCTAGTTTATTGTAAATCCTTAAAATATTGACAAATATGTATCAAAAATTGGGTCATTTTGTGTGATTTTATCAAGTTTTTTTAAAAATACTTTTTTATTAGCTGATTTTTCAGCTTCAATTCCTTCTATTTTCTTTTGACTAAATCCTGCTAATGTTTCAAATCTTTTAGCCATTTCATCATAACCTTTTTCTCTTAGAGTTTCAGCCTTGAATAAGTTAACTCTTTTCTTTCTAGCAATTTCTTCTATTTCCATTTCTAGGTCGGAATTTTTATTCTCAAAGCGAATTTCTTCTTTCAATGCTCTCATTACCTTAGTTAATTTTTTAGAAATTTCACCATCTGAAAATTTATCTAGCCAACTATTGAAACCTTCACTAATTGCAAAAATTGTACCTGTGTTTTTGCCAGTTTCAAGAAACTCATATCTATCTTCACTATTAAACTTAAGTGACAATGTATCATTTGGCATGTCTTTTGTAGATTCTTTAAAAAGTTTTTGAATATTTGAGATTCTGTCAGAATTTTTTGCAGCAGTTCTCACAATAAAATTGCCACTAAAAGATGGTGTGCTATTAATTTGATTATTCATATATACCTCCACTCATAGAACACCTGTAAAGATATATTTTGTTAAAAGGGGTTTTAATTGTAAACAAATGTAACGAAATATTTTAATGTTGAAATTGAACTAAATCAAAATACTTTATATATACAAGAGAGAACAAATAAGAAGAGGTGACCGAATATGGCTATTTCAAATTTTCAAGAAAAACTATTATTCTATACTAAACAAAAAAGTTTAATTAGTTCAAAATTATCAAATATTCAAATGCAACAATTATCAGCAACTAAAGATACTGCTGCTAAACAACAAGCTTATAACCAACAGTTACAAGAACTATATTATGATGAAGAATATGGTTATGGAACTGATGAGTATTCAGAAATGTTACTTGAGCTTCAAAATGAACACGAATTTGAATTATCAAGTTTGAATGCTTGGGAATCTGAATTAGATTTACAAAAAGAAAATTTGGAAACTCAATTGAATGAAATTAACGGTTATGAATCAGCTTGGCAAAAGTTGTTATTGACAAATATTAAGAATGATTTCGTATATGGAGGGATAAGCGGTAAATAGAAACTAAAACTAAATAGCCAGAAGAGATAAAAAGAGCGGATTTTAATAAAATCCGCTCTTTTTATATTTAAAATTATTTTTCTAAAACTAAGCTTTAGCACCTGATTTAGAAATAATTTCTTCTTCGATGTTCTTAGGAACTTGTTCGTAGTTATGGAATTCCATAGAGAATGTACCACGACCTTGAGTGTTAGATCTCAAGTCAGTAGCATAACCAAACATGTTAGCCAATGGAACAAGTGCTCTAACGATAACGTTACCAGTGTTACCTTGAGGTTCTTGACCTTCAACACGGCCACGTCTTCTTGAAATGTCACCGATAATTGTACCTGTGAATTCATCTGGAATTTCGATTTCAACTTTCATCATTGGTTCTAAGATGCAAGGTTGAGCTTTGCGGCAACCTTCTTTGATAGCCATAGAACCAGCGATTTTGAATGCCATTTCAGATGAATCGACTTCGTGGTATGAACCATCGTAAAGTTCAACTTTAACGTCAATCATTGGATAACCAGCTAAGATACCGCCTTCAAGAGCTTCTTCCATACCTTTTCTTGCTGGTTCGATGTATTCTCTAGGAATTGCACCACCAACGATTTTGTTTTCGAATACGAATCCTGCATTTTCTTCTGCTGGAGAAATTCTAACTTTAACGTGACCATATTGACCTTTACCACCTGATTGACGGATGAATTTAGAATCTTGGTCAGCGTTTCCTCTGATTGTTTCACGGTAAGCAACTTGTGGTTTACCGATGTTAGCTTCAACTTTGAATTCTCTCATCATACGGTCAACGATGATGTCTAAGTGAAGTTCACCCATACCAGAGATGATTGTTTGACCTGTTTCTTCATCAGATTTAACTCTGAATGATGGATCTTCTTCAGCAAGTTTTTGAAGAGCAATACCCATTTTGTCTTGGTCAGCTTTTGTTTTTGGCTCAATAGCAACTGAAATTACAGGTTCTGGGAATGTCATTCTTTCCAAGATAATTGGAGCTTTTTCATCACACAATGTATCACCTGTTGTTGTATCTTTCAAACCAACAGCTGCACAAATGTCACCAGCGTAAACTTCAGATTCTTCAATTCTTTGGTCAGCGTACATTCTAACTAATCTAGCAATACGTTCTTTTTTGCCGTTTGTAGCGTTTAGAACATATGAACCAGAAGTGATTTTACCTGAGTAAACTCTTAAGAATGTTAAACGACCAACGAATGGGTCTGTCATAACTTTGAATGCCAAAGCTGAGAATGGTTCATCATCAGAAGAATGTCTTTCAGTTTTTGTTCCATCTTCTAATTCACCTTCGATAGCTTTTACATCTACTGGTGATGGCATATAATCAACGATTGCGTTCAATAACAATTGAACACCTTTGTTTTTGAAAGCTGTACCACAAGTTACAGGAACGATTTTGTTGTTGCAAACAGCTTTTCTCAATACAGCTTTTAATTCGTCAACTGTAATTGAATCTGGATCTTCGAAGTATTTTTCCATCAAAGCATCATCTTCAGAAGCGATAGCTTCAACCATAGCATCGTGATATTCTTTAGCTTTTTCTAACATATCAGCTGGAATATCTTCTTCTTTAATATCTGTACCTAAGTCATTAGTATAGATTTCAGCTTTCATTGTCATAAGGTCAATTAAGCCTGTAAATTTATCTTCAGAACCGATTGGTAATTGAATTGGAACAGCGTTAGCACCTAATCTAGTTTTGATTTGGTCAACAACTCTGTAAAAATCAGCACCAGTTCTATCCATTTTATTTACGAATACCATACGAGGAACTTCGTATCTATTAGCTTGTCTCCAAACTGTTTCAGATTGTGATTGAACACCACCAACTGCACAGAATACAGCTACAACACCGTCTAATACACGTAAAGAACGTTCAACTTCGATTGTGAAGTCAACGTGTCCAGGGGTATCAATGATGTTGATTTGGTGACCTTTCCAAGAAGCTGTTACAGCAGCTGATTGGATTGTAATACCACGTTCTTTTTCTTGTTCCATAAAGTCTGTTACAGCAGCACCATCGTGAGTTTCACCGATTTTGTGAGTTTTACCAGTGTAGAACAAAATACGTTCTGTTGTAGTTGTTTTACCTGCATCGATGTGGGCTGCAATACCAATGTTTCTAATTTTTTCCAATGGAGTTAATCTTGCCATTTTTTCTTTTCCCTTTTTATTATATGTACATCGCTATTTTATATTTAGCCTCACTCTGATTATCCCATAAAAATATCAGATTTCAATTAAAATAGAAGTTTTATTAACTTTTTTAAGGTTACATAAAGTCAATAAGTTGATAAATTGATAAGTTGGTTTCGAGGGAATGGGGAATAGGGGAATAAGGAAATAAGTTCGTTACGCAATTAACAGGTCTTTCTGAGCAAAGCCAGCTAATTTTTCTAAATGTCGGCTTGTAAAGCCGACCTACATTCCTTCGCATTGTCACAAATAATCATAAAAAGCAACAAAGTAAAAAAGGGTGGTTCAAATAAGAATGACACCCTTTTTTATATCTTTACTATTCTTCGTCATCAACGCCAAATTTATTAAACAGTTTTTAGCTTAATTTAATCTTTGCGAATAATTTTAGCCATTTGTCTATCAAGAATTTTAACTGTTTCAATAGCTTGTCCTAGAGGGGTCTTGGCTTCTTTCATTGTTTTATATGCTTCAAGAGCCTCCTCATTTGAATCGAATGGAACTCTTAAACAGAATCTTTGTCCTTTCCTTCTAAAATTAACTATTGGAGAACCATCCCAAATTGTAGTGATGTTCAATTCGTTGGTTTTTGGCTTTACTGGGTGAAAAAGTTTTACAAAAACGTCTGGACCGTTATCAGTTATCCTTGGTTCAAGATCTTCTGTTAATTCCAGTGTTCTAGTTGTAATACCTGCTAATTCTTCTTCTGCTTTGCGAAGGAGACTCAAATCTTGTGGTGTTAATGTATGAAGTTTTTTCTGAGCTTTAGGTGAAATCTTAAAAGAGCCAAAATGTGGAGAGGTTAAATTGTTTGAAATTTGCACTTACTTAATCCTTTTTAAATCTACTTGTAAGTGTATAACGCTTCTAAATAAAAATTTTGCGTTATTATTTTAAAATGTGAAGAATTGTTAAATGCCTACTGATAAGCCCGCACAAATATTTATGGATTGACCTGTAATTCCTTTTGCCTCTTCAGAGATTAGATATTTTACAAGTCCTGCAATTTCTTCTGGCTTAACAAATCTGCGTTGTGGAATACTTTCAAGGATTTCTTCTTCTGAAAATTCGCTATCTTCTATTGAAGATTTGCCTAATTCTGTATCGACCCACCCTGGGTTAATTGTGTTTACTGTAATTCCGAATTCTGCTAGTTCTAAGCCTGTTGCTTTTGATAATCCAATAAGTCCCGCTTTAGTTGCAGAATACATACTTGCGTAAGCTTCTCCCATTACTCCAGATATTGATCCAATATTTATTACTCGTCCAAATTTATTTTTTTTCATATGTGGAATGGCACTGTGCATTAAATATATTGGGGCTTTAAGATTTATTGCGAGCATTTCGTTTAATTTTGATATCTCTGTATCTTCAATGCCACAATATGTGTATTCCCCTGCGTTATTAACTAAGATGTCAAATTTTTTTTCTTGGATAAAATCACCAAGTTTAAGTAAATCTTCTTCTTTGGATAGGTCACAAACAAAATACATTTCATTTCCAAATTCTTTAAGTTTTTCCTCGTTTCGTGCTGTAACATAAACATTTCCATAGCTTTGAAGCGATTTTGCAATCGTTTTTCCTATTCCTCGTGATGCCCCTGTTACTAAAATATTCATTTTGTTTGCTCCTTTATAAAAATATGGCGTTAAAAAATCCCCGAATTGTCGGGGATTAAATTTCTATTGTTTAAATTGTTTTGCTATTTAACAATTCCAAAACCTAGTAGGAATGTGCAGAAAATAAATATTGCACAAATAATTCCTGTAAGTTTATTCAAACCTTTTTCAGCACTTTTTTGAGATGCGAAAACATGTGATGCTCCGCCAATTCCTCCGATGCCGTCACCTTTTGGAGAGTGAAGCAATACTAGAATTGTCAAAAGTACTGCCGCAATAGTTTCTATTGTCCATAATATATTTGCCATTATTTAGTTTTCTCCTTTTTGATAAAATGTGCTCTTTTTGAGTTTAATTCAATATTTTCAAAAGTGTATAGTCTTGCTGGTCGTTTTGAAGAGGATTTTGTATATTCTTCTAATTCAATCAATCCATTTGTTGCAAGAGCTTTTTTCCTAAAATTACGTTTATCCAATTTCTTTTCCATAATAAGTTCGTAAGCTTTTTGCATTTCAGTAAGCGTAAATTTTTCTGGTAACAACTGATACGCAACAGGGCATAATTCAAGTCTTTCTCTTGTTCTTTTTAGAGAATATTGGATAATTTCTTTGTGGTCATAAGCAAGTGGTGGAAGATCACTAACTTTGTGCCAACCAAGTTCTGGAGTTGATACAATTTTGATGTCTTCAGATCTTACCAATGCAAAATATGCACAAGTAATTACACGAGCGTTAGGGTGTCTAAGAGGGTCTCCGAATGTATATAGTTGTTCAAGATAGATGTTATCTACATCAGTTTTTTCCTTCAATACTCTGAGTGCTGCTTCGTCAAGATTTTCTGATAATCTTACATAGCCCCCTGGGATAGCCCATCTCCCTTTAAATGGTTCAGTAGTTCTTTTTACTAGCAATACGTGAATTGCGTTGTTTTTAATTGTCAAAATAACTACGTCAACTGTGATTTCGTGTGTTTTAGTTTCGTTAAACATTCTTATAATAACCCTTCGCCTTATATAAATATATAATAAACATGTCTGATACAATTAATCAATTTGTAAAAATATTTAATATTTGTTAACAATTCAAGGTAATATATGCAATTTGTATATACAAAAATACTTTATATATGTACAGGGGATATAAGAGATATTATGACAAACGTTTACATGGCAGCATTACATAGTCGAATTGACCATATGGGTCCTCCACCATCAACAATGGGTGGAAATCCATTCGGTGGTCCTTGCTGTCCTTCATTTTGTGGAATCTCTACTCCTAGGATTGGTATGGCTTTAGCTGGTTCATTTTATAATGCACCAATGATGGGCTTTGGTGGTTTTGGGTATTCTTCCTCAATGCCATCACTTTTTGCTATTGCTACTGCAACTGCAATGAATTCAGTTGCTCTTGCTTCAAAATCTAATGTTGGAACATTTGGTTCTTTGACAATGCCTCAATTTGCTACTCCAACATTCCAATTCCAACCTATAAATTATACAATGCCAACATACTCTTTCCCTTCATTTAATTATTCTTTACCATCAGAATATAAGTTCAATTTCTCTGGTTATACATCAACAAATCCATTCAAAACAACTGAAGAATCAAATTATAATACAAGTTCTTCTTCAAAAATTAAAACTGGATTGTTGAAAGGAAACTTGAAAGGTAAAGAAGCTTTAATTACTCAATTATGTGAAAAATATAATGTAGATGTTGCATTAGCTCTATCAATCATTGGACAAGAATCAGGTTTTGGTACAAGCAATTTAGCTCAACATAACAACTTCATGGGTTATAGAGCTGCTGGAGATGCTGGTAAAAGCTCAAAAGGTTATGGCTATTTTTCAACCCCAGAAAAAGGATTAGAAGCAGGCATTAGAAATCTTTCAAAATACCCTAAAAAACATGCGGACAAAGGTGTTAAAAAAGCTGATATGAATAACATCGATGCAATTGCTAAAATCTATTGCGAAGGTTCTTCTTATTCTTCAGAAATTAAAAATATTTATGATAAAACAGTAAAAAGTTATTTGGCTTAAGGGTTAATATTTAATTACAAAAAGTACATATATTCTTGAAGTCTGGAATTGTTTCGTGTACTTTATCCATGTAACCAAATTTTTATAAGAAAGGGAAAAATGGATAAGGGATATATCGAAAACGGTTTTATCGTTGATTTAACCGCTGCAAAAAAGACTTCTGAAATTATTTATGAACTTTCACGAGTTTTAGATATGCCAGAATCAAAAGGAAAACATATTTGTTTGAAATTGGGTTCAGTTAATCTTTCAGAAGCTGAATTAACAAGTGTTAAAGCCCTTGTAGAGTTGATGGAATCACAGCTTGCATTTATTAGTACAAGTTCAACTGTAACGCTAGAATCTGCAACTGCATTGGGTATTAAAATATCAGAATTTACAAATGAAATCGAAGCTCCAGTTTTTGAATCAAAAGAACCAACTCCAGAAGTTTCAAATGCTTTGGATAATATTTTTGGAGAGGATTCAGAACCAAAAGAAGAAAAAGCTTATGAAAATGAAACTTCAGCAGAAGAAAGAGAATCCACTGTTGAAGGAAAATCAGAAGATGATGAAATTTCACCAATTGTTCGTCACGATGAAGTAATCGCTGAAAAAGTTGAAGCTCAAGAAGTTAAAGAAGAGTCAGATGAAGAAATTACAGCGTTGAAAAATGCTCCGGAAGCTCTTCCAACTCTTTATTTGAGAAAAACAATTCGTTCAGGTCAAAGTATATCATCTGATGGTAATATTGTTATTATTGGAGATGTAAATCCTGGATCTGAAATTATTGCTAAAGGTGATATTACTGTTTGGGGTATTTTAGGCGGAATTGCTCATGCCGGTTCAGATGGTAATAATTACGCAAAAATCAGAGCTTTAAAACTTAACCCTGTTCAAATTAGAATTGGTGAAGTTTTTGCAAGAAGACCTGATACAATCAATTTGCCATATATTCAAAAATCTTGCGAATACATTCCAGAAGAAGCGTTCACATATAATGGCAGTATTGTTATAAGAAAAATACATGAAGAAAATTAAGGAGATATAAATGACTGGTAGAGTAATAGTAATTACATCCGGAAAAGGCGGTGTGGGTAAAACAACTACTAACGCTAATATCGGAACTGCTCTTGCAAAAGCTGGTAACAAAGTCGTGATGATTGATACTGACTTAGGTCTTAGAAATTTAGACTTGTTACTTGGTTTGGAGAACAGAATCGTTTATACAATTGTTGATGTTGTTGAAAAACGTTGTAAATTGAAACAAGCATTGGTTAAGGATAAGAAAAATCCTAATCTATGTTTATTAGCAGCGGCTCAAACTCGTGACAAGACTGCAGTTTCAGAAGAACAATTGAAAGAAATTTGCGAACAATTACAAAAAGATTATGATTTCATCTTAGTGGATTGCCCAGCTGGTATTGAACAAGGTTTTCAAAATGCTGTTGCTGGTGCGTCTGAAGCAATTGTTGTTACAACTCCAGAAATGTCTGCTGTTCGTGATGCGGATAGAATTATTGGTTTGTTGGAAGCTAGAGAAGAAATTGAATCTTATAAATTGCTTATCAATAGAGTTAGACCAAATCTTATCAAATCAAATGATATGATGAGTGTTGAAGATGTTGCAGAAATTCTTTCTGCTGATTTGATTGGTATTATTCCAGAAGATACAGGAATTATTACCTCTACAAATAAAGGCGAACCTATTGTTAATGATGAAAATTCACTAGCAGGTAGAGCTTACAGAAATGTTGCACATAGAATAATGGGCGAAGAAGTTCCATTCCTTAATCTTGAAGAAGAAACAAGTTTTATGACCAAGGTTAAGAAATTCTTCTCTCACCTTGTAGGTAAGGAGAAGTAAGATGAGTGAAAATTTATTAAAAGAAATTTGCAACAAAGTTTTGAGTCTATTCAAACAAACTGAAAAAGAAGAAGAAAATGCAAAAGATGTTGCTTGTAACAGATTACGTGTTGTTCTTATGCAAGATAGAACAAATCTTACGCCAGAATTGTTACAGCGTATGAGAAGAGAGCTTGTTGAACTTCTTTCAAAATATGTTGAAATGGATAAAGATGCTCTTGAATTGAACTTCGACCAAGAAGGTGATCAGATGGCATTGATGCTTTCAATTCCAGTTATTAGAGCAAAAGATGAAAAAGAAATTGAAGAAGCTCTTAAAGCTGAAGATGAAGCAGAAGAATCTGATGAAGATTTAGAATCAGAAGAAGATGACGATTCTGAGGAAGAAAAAGAAGAAGAAACTTCTTCTGAAGATGAAGAAAATGATTCCGAAGATAATCAAGAAAATTCTGACGAAGTAGAAATTTCAGAAGAAAAATCAGAAGAAATTAACAACGAAGAACAAGAACAAAATCAAGAATAGTTTTGATTTTAAAATATTATTCAACAACCCACCGCCTTAGATATAATGTGACGGTGGGTTGTTGAATCTACTTCAAATAACTCATATTTTCGTAGTGCAAAACATGATATGTGCAACCCCAACCACTACTATTTTTATTGCAAGTATAACCCGTTACTGGAGCACCTAAAGGATATAAGCCTTTATCTCTAAACCACGAAATGCAAAATAAATCACGACCAATTGTATTTGGAGGCTTTACTCCATTTATATCAACATAAAAATCAATTCTTTCATTATCAGTCCATTGCCCAAAACTCAAAGAAGATCCATTCATCAATACAACTCTATAGAGATTCCCTCCTCCATAACTACCTGCACCTCCACCATTCAGATACTTATATGATTTTGTATAAGTACAAGAAGTTCCAGTAGTTCCACAGTCTTGAACAACTTTTAGAGCAGGTAAAAGATTTTGAGCAATCAAAACAGAATCATCCGTGCTATAATTCCTTCCTGATAATTCCCAATCATCAGGAGTTCCAACATCCTCTTGAACACTACGAATTGCTTGTGACAAAATCGAGTAAGTTTGTTTTAATTTTGTCACCGTTTGCTTTTCTTGATACTTGGCAAGTAATGTTGGGATTGTCATTGCTGCAACAACACCAATAATTCCTAATGTTATCAACACTTCTGCCAATGTAAATGCACTTTTTTTATACATAAATTCTCCTTTTGGGTTAGGCGTTATACTGAATATATTCAGTATAATACCTAATATAATATATATAATAACAAAAAGCAATATACTAGAATGTATCTATGGATATGACCAATTATTTTAAAGAACTTGCAAAAAACATGAGAATAGAAAGAGCAAGACTAAATATTTCCCAACTCAAACTTGCAGAAATGGCAGATGTTTCGCTAGATACAATCAATATGATAGAGCGAGGGGTTGGGAATCCAAAATTCTGCACAGTTATATCCATTGCAAAGGCACTTAATGTAGATTTGAACACCCTGTTAAAATTATAGTAAAAAAGATTTGTTAAATTCTATCTGAAGTTAAAATTGAAAGGGCAAGTTTCAATGCTTCATCCGCAAATCGTTTTTTCATCTCTATTCGAGGAATCTCTGGAGATAATTTAATTTCTTTAATTGTCACAATACCTTTATATCGAGCAGAAATATAAACCAATCCCACAGGCTTTTCTTTCGTTCCTCCTGTTGGACCAGCTATTCCTGTTGTACATAATGCAACATCACATTTTGTAACTTCGTACAGCCCGTTTGCCATTGCCTCAGCACATTCTTCACTCACAGCACCATAATTATTCAAAATATCCCAACTAACTCCAAGGATTTTATGCTTAGCTTCATTCGCATAAGTTACAAAATTCAATTTTACATATTCTGAACTTCCAGAAACATCTGTTAACCGAGAGCTTAACAATCCTCCCGTGCAAGATTCCGCTGTTGCAATCGTTAAATTATTTTCAATTAAATATTTACCCAATTCTTCTTCTAATGTCACAACAACCTCCTATCCTGGATTTACACAGGCTGTAATTGCATCAATCAAACGCTTCACAGGGACAGTTTTAATTTTTTCGTGCTTAATATTTCTATTTGCATAAGGAATAATCGCTTTCTTAAACCCTGATGCAGCTGCTTCATTTAAACGTTTTTCCAAATTTGAAACAGGGTGAATTTCACCAGACAAGCCAATTTCTCCAATAATAACCGTTTGCGGGTCAACCACAACATCTCTCGCACAAGTTGCAATAGCCATAGCAATTCCTAAATCAGCACTAGGTTCATCAACATCAATCCCACCCATAACGTTGATGTAAACATCTTGCTTAGAAAGGTTTAATCCAACACGCTTTTCTAAAACCGCCAAAATCTGAAGAACCCTACTTGTATCAACACCATTCGCAACCCTGCGTGGAGTTGGATAAGGAGTAGAACCAACAAGAGCCTGAATTTCAACAAGCAAAGGTCTTGTTCCTTCATTTGTTACGACAATTGCACTCCCTGGAATAGCCTCTTGTGAACGTTCATTCAAAAATAATTCATTAGGATTTTTGACTTCCACAAGCCCTTTTGTTTGCATTTCAAAAATTCCAACCTCTGATGTATTTCCAAATCTATTTTTCATAGAACGCAACATTCTGTATGATTTATACTTGTCACCTTCAAAATAAATAACCGTATCAACCATATGTTCCAAAATTTTTGGGCCTGCAATATTTCCATCTTTTGTAACGTGACCAATTATAATGATAGTAATATTTTGAGTTTTCGCAATTTGCATCAAAATATTACAACATTCACGAATTTGTGAAACACTACCAGCAGAACTCGTTATTGTTTGAGAATAAATAGCTTGAATACTATCAATCACAACAGTATCTGGTTTAATCTCTTCAATCTGTTGACGAATATTTTCCAAATTGGTTTGTGGATAAACATACAAACAATCTGAATTAACCCCTAAACGATTTGCACGAAGTTTCAACTGACTCGCAGACTCTTCAGCAGAAACGTATAGAATTTTTTCACCATTCTTCGCAAGCTCGCCACTTGTTTGAAGAAGAATAGTTGACTTTCCAATCCCAGGATCACCAGCAATCAAAACTAATGAACCTTGAACAAGTCCACCACCCAGAATTCTATCAAATTCAGAAATATTTGTACTAACTCGAACCTCTTCTCCAATATGAATATCATTTATCAAAGAAGGTTTTGTATCATTGACAATTCCTTGAGGAGAAGTATTTTGAGGTTTGAGAGAAGTTTGAACCTCCTCAACAAAGCTTCCCCAACTTCCACATTCGGGACATTTTCCTAAATAACCCGCAGTTTCATAACCGCATTCCTGACAAACCCATTTTGATTTAACTTTAGCCATAACGTAATTATATGCCCTCCAACATTGATGGTCAAGGAAATTTTTGAAAAGCCCAATTACATAATATCAAAATATCTAGAAAATGTACCTTTGCCAAAATGAAAGAATTTTTTCGTCTAAAATTTTTGAAGAACTATCTGTGGAACCATCATTAACGTTACATTTTATTTGGAAACACTTTCCTCTAGTTCTTATAACTCCACGCCTATGATTTTACAACCTCATTCTCTTGTTGTAATATCATAAATAATTATGATAGAAAATTTGGAGAAAATTAAAGCTGCAATAGAAATCGAGGCGAAATATCGCTATATAGATATTCACGGCAAAACTCAAAGTTTTTCTAGTTTTATAAAAAAAGAAGCAAAAAAGATTGCAAAAAAATCTAAAAATCCTCGTTGGGAAATTATTGTTGATGCGTTTGAAATGTATCCAGTTTCTTCTCTCCCAGATAGAAGAAAGGCTATTGAACATTTAATTAGGGTTATAAAATCCGACTTAGAGCAAGAGGCTCTTGATAGACAAGAGGAAAAAGAACATCAACGACAAAGAGAAAAACACCCCTCTCAAGTTGATGTTATGTATATTAAAGGTGTAGGCCCAAAAGTTGCGGCAAAATTCAACAAACTTGGAATATATACCGCTCAAGATTTGATGATGTATTTCCCGAAGAAACATATTGATTATTCCTCAAGAACGCTTATCAAAAACCTTGAAGAAGGGCAAACAACTACTGTTTTTGGATATATCAAGTCAGTTTCATCTTTTAATACAAGAAATAATCTTTCTGTAACAAAAGTCACGATAGCTGATGAGAGTGGAAGGTTTGAACTCAGCTTTTTTAACGCAAAGGGAAATAAATATTTACTTGAGAGAATGAAAGCCCAATTCCCGCAAAATGCAGGAATTATGGTTTCAGGTGTTGTCAAAATGAATAATTATTCAGGACATCTTACAATGGATAAGCCTACATACTCGATTATGACAGGCGAATTCATGGAAAATCCCGATTCAAATTTGAATATAGCAAGGATTGTTCCTGTTTATACTGTCTGCGAAAACTTGAGCATTAAAACTCTGAGAAAAGCTATTTTTAACGCAATTGAATTGTATAAAAACGACATTAAAAATATTATCCCTGATTTCATTAGGGAAAGACTTGGGATTATGGAGAAAAAAGATGCTGTTAAACAAATCCATTTCCCAGAAACAATGGATTCTTTAGAACACGCTAGATTTTCGTTGATTTTTGAAGAATTATTTTTAATACAATTAAAGCTCATAAGATTAAGAGAAAATACTGCAAAAACAACTTCTGCATATGCTCTTCAAACACATTCTGGCGGACTTGTTCAAAAATTTATATCAGAATTGCCATTTGAATTAACATCTGGACAAAAACAAGCTGTAAACGAGATTTTACACGATATGAATTCTGATATTCCGATGCAAAGACTTCTCCAAGGTGATGTAGGTAGTGGAAAAACTGTTGTAGCAACTATTATGTTACTTGCGGCTGTTGAAAACGGTTACCAAGGGGCATTGATGGCTCCAACTGAAATTCTTGCACAACAACACTATAACAACCTTGTTCAATGGTTAACTCCGTTGGGGTTAAGCGTGGGATTGTTCCTCGGAAGTCACGGAAAAAAACTACGCCAAAAATTTGAAACGGATCTTCAAAATGGGCAAACAAATATTGCTGTTGGAACTCACGCTCTAATTCAAGAAAATGTCGAATTTAATAACCTTGGAGCTATTGTTGTGGATGAGCAACACAGATTTGGGGTTAAGCAAAGAAATATTTTAAAGAAAAAATCCCAAAATCCTCAAATGCTTACAATGACAGCGACTCCAATACCAAGAACTTTGGCTCTAACTGTTCATGGAGATTTAGATTTGACTGTAATAAATGAACTTCCGAAAGGGAGAAAACCGATTAAAACAATTTTGACTGGTTCTCATCGACAAGTTTGGGAACTTATTAAAAATGAAGTGAATTCTGGACGACAAGCTTACGTTGTATATCCGCTAATTGACGAGAGTGAAACTCTATCTGCAAAAGCTGCAACGATTGAAGCTGAAAAACTTCAAACAGAAATCTTTCCTCAGTTTAAAATAGGACTTCTTCACGGGAAATTAAAAAATGATGAAAAAGAAGAAGTAATGAAAGATTTTAAAGAAGGGAAATATGATATTCTCGTATCAACAACGGTTGTAGAAGTTGGGGTTGATGTTCCAAATGCGACGGTTATGGTAATTGAAAATGCTGAACGGTTTGGACTTTCGCAACTTCACCAATTGAGGGGGCGTGTTGGTAGAAATTCGCTACAATCATATTGTGTTTTAATTACAGCTTCTCGCTCTCAAGAAACCAGAGAACGACTTGGAATTATGACTCAAACAAATGATGGTTTTGTTATTGCAGAAAAAGATTTGCAACTTCGAGGTCCTGGTGAATTTTTAGGAACAAGGCAATCTGGTTTGCCAGACTTGATAATTTCAGATATCGTAAGAGATGCAAAGATTCTTGAGCTTGCAAGAAACGAAGCCATTGATTTTGTCAAAAACTACAATATCGAAGATTTTCCAATGCTAAAAAATGTCACAGCACTCGAAATGTTTACAGGTTTAGATATTTAACCTATTTAAGAACTCTACGAAGACATCTCGCAACACGTCTTACTGTTTTAGAGATAATGGATTGCTGTTTGAATTGGTTATTGATAACTTTTTCTCGTAAACCCATTCTGTATTTGTGTCCAAATTCCTTTTTCCAGCCAGCATATGCGTCTTTGAAATTGTTAGACTTAGGACCAGATGTTTCTTTTAACCTGTCGTAAAATTTCAAGTCAATAAGATTCATCTTTTGAGGAGAAGCTTTTCTCACAAAATATCTGTCTTTTGCAGCATAATAAGCAGAATTTAAAGCTAATTGGATTGATTTCATGTTAACACCTTCTTTTTTTTACTTTCCAGATACTTACTAATAAAACAAACAGAAATAAAAAATTGCCAAATTAATACAAAAAAGCTGGCATATATTAAAATTTATAAAAATGCCAGCTTTTCTCTATTTGTTTAATTGCGAATTATTTTTTAATTACTCCTACTACATAATCAACAATTTTAGACATCATTGAAGGGGTTTTGAATTGTTTTTCAATCTGTTCATTTTTTTTAATTCTACTAATTCCTACTTTGTACGCTTTTCTCCATCTTTTCATTGCTTCAATCGGGTCATGAGTCGAAGCACCAGAAGTCCTTTCAACATAATTTCGTAAATTAGTTTCAACACTATCTAATTTTTGTTTTTTAGAAGCCTTAGTAATAAAATATCTGTCGTACGTTGCACTAAGAGCCGCACTGTAAATTCTTCCTATTCTTGACATTTGGGGTATCCTCATATTTGTCTGGTAAATATATAAATCTTCTTACAAAATTATTATAGCTCAAAAAAACAATTGCAATAGGAAAAATATTTGGGATTTCTTGCCACTTCCAGATCTAAAAAAATGTAATAATGTAAAAAGTTTCTTGACAAAGTTAGATGTCTAACTATAATAATTGTATGAGTGCTATTTTATCTCTAATATCTAAAATCCATGAAAAAGGAAACCGTTTTATTATTGAAGAATTAAAAAATAACGGTGCAGAAGGACTTGTACCAAGTCATGGTGATATTCTTGTATGTCTTTACAAAAACAGTAAAATGACGATGAAAGATATTGCAAATTGCATTCATAGAACAAAACCAACGGTTACAGTCTTGGTTGATAAACTTGAAAAACTAGGATATTTAAAAAGAGAAGCTTCTGATGAGGATAGTCGTTGTACATATATTGTTTTAACGCAAAAAGGTGAAGATTTTCAGACAACTTTTGAGAAAATATCAAAGAATTTAAACGAAATGTTAAACAAAAATTTATCTCCAGAAGAGTCTGAATTAATAGAAAAACTTTTAAGAAAAGTGCTAGAATAAAAATTTTTACAGCAATAGTTAGATGTCTAACGAAAGGAGAAAACATTATGACAAACTTTAAAAAAGAAGAAATCGGAAAAATCAGTGAAGTTGGTAAAAATTATGAAAACGGCAAAGCGTTTTTGCATGATTTGCTAGGTTTAACAAGTTGTGAAATTTCAGTTAGTGCTATGCCTGCTGGAGTAAAATTACCATTCAATCACAAACACAAACAAAATGAAGAAGTTTATATTTTCTTAAAGGGTGAAGGTTCAATGACTCTAGATAATGAAGTTGTTGAAGTAAAAGAAGGCAGTTGTGTAAAAGTTCTTCCAAATGCCGTAAGAACAATGGAAGCAAAAACTGATTTGGAATATATTTGTGTTCAAGCAAAATCAAACAGCTTGGAACAATTTGGACTTGGCGATGCTGAATTGTGCTAAAATTAAAAGGGGCTATCTTGCCCCCCTTTTTAATCAGAAATAAAAGTATAAAATGATAATAAACACAGGTTCAAGAACAGATACTGTTCAATATTATTCCGATTGGCTTTTGAAAAGGTTTGAAGAAGGTTTTGTTTATTCAAGAAATCCAATGTTCCAAAACAAAGTAACAAGATACGAACTAGACCCAAAAGTTCTTGATTGCGTTGTATTTTGTTCCAAAAATTATGAACCTATTTTAGACAGATTAACAGAAATTACCGATAAATTTAACACATATTTTCACTATGCAATTACTGCTTATGGCAAGGATGTCGAACCAAATGTTCCAAGTATAGATGCCAGTATTGAAACGCTTGTTAAATTATCCAAAATTGTTGGCAAACAAAGAATTGCGTGGCGATATGACCCAGTTCTTTTGACCGAAAAATACACTAAACAAGTTCACTATGAAACATTTGATTATATGTCCGAAAGACTTTCACCATATATTGACAGATGTATTTTTAGCTTTGTTGAAATGTACAAAAAATTAAAAATTAATATGCCTGAAATTATCACATTGACTGAAGTTGATAAAAATGAAATAGCAAAAAATATTGGAACAATAGCGAAGAAACACAATATGATAATTCAAACTTGTGCAACAGTTGAAAATCTTGAGCAATATGGGATTTTGCAATCGGGGTGCATGACTTCTGATATTTTAGGTCAGGCAAATGGTATTACTTTTAAAAAAGTTCGACATAGCGGAAACAGACAAGGTTGTCATTGTATGGAGAATAGAAATATTGGAGATTATGACACTTGCCCTAATGGGTGTAAGTATTGCTATGCAAATCAAAATCCTCAAATAGCACAAGAAAATTACAAAAAACATAATCCAAATGATTTGATGATTTTAGGAAATCTTAAACCGACAGATGAAATCCAACAAAGCAGCCAAAAATCGTTTTTAGAAAATAATATTCAACAAAAATTGTTTTAATCTCTTTAGTAAGTTGAAAAAGAACACATGCTTTGGTTATTTAGAATGAATGGTTTGACTATTACGGGTAAATTAAGCTAATTTTAACTTTAATTAAATCCCTATTAACAATTCCGCAATTGAGGGAATAATATCTATATACGGAGTAATTATAAATGGGAAAATTTAGCTTTGATGGATATTGTTTAGGACAATTCAAACCTAATTCTATCCTAAGAGAAAAAAGATTAGTTTTAGTTTTAAATCAACAACAAGTTGCAGATTTGGCAAAAGTAAATTATCGACAATACCAAAAATTTGAAAGAGGTGAAGGAAAGATTATAACAGCATCATTTTAAATTGCTTGCAGGGTTATAAAAGCTCTTAATATGAATATAGATAATTTTTTTAATGGTGATTACGCATTTGATGAACCTGTAAAAGAAACTCCGAATGGTTTAGTTTATGCAAGTACAGGCAGACCATTTAATAAAGAGGTCGAGGAATTATGAATTATAATTTTTCAAGATTTCAAGACAAACATAATCCAGACCGTCAAGGATATATATTATCAAGAAACAATACCGAACTAGAAACTTTATTTTATGATATTGATAAAATCTCTTATGCAGAATTAGTTCAAAAGAAAAAAGATTTTTTAATTTTATTTGCAGTAAGTATCAAGATGTTGATAGACGTACTTTATTAATGATATTTGCTTATGTTGATGATATATGCTTATGCATTACAAAGAACAATATCCAATTGAAGAAAAAGTTGTCGGCAAATGGAGATACAAAAACTGTCCGAAACGTACCAATAGATACTACAAAAAGTTAACTACAATATCAGATTCAGTACACGCATTTGATATAATTGAAAAATATTCATTACTCATTTGCTTTATCAAATGTTTTAAATTATGTAAATAATAGTTGTTTGTTACAAACTGCTTTCTTTGGTTTGCAAAATTATATAATTCTAATAATCTTTTGTCAGCATCATTTAAACTAAAATAGCCACGAAACATTGGAGCTTCAAGTATATTTCCAAAATCTCTGTGCATAGATACTATAATTATACTAAAAATTTCCAATAAATCTCTATAAATACTTGCTCTTTTATATGTCCAGTTTACTTTTTTGATATATTCTTTGATAAATTCCAATAAATGTGAAACTTGCAAGGAAATTAATAATGGAATTATAATAATTGTTATTAAAGCATTTGAGTTATAAAATACAAAGCAATAACATGTAACACCCAACAATATTAATAAAAACACCCATTTTGGAGTCATTTTTAGAAACTCCATTATCTTTATTTTTATCGTTGTTTTATCCCAAAAATTTTCCTTTTTATTTAAAAATAATTTCATAATTAATTTTCTTATCTAATAATATTACCCTTTAATTGTTGCAATTTTTCACCAGTATTATCTCCCAATTTAGCAAGGAAGCCCTCAGTTTTATCACCACAGTATTTTACTAATTCATCATATAAATTCTGATTTATACGAATATTATCACAATTTGCAGGATATACAAATAATGTTGTATTGTGTTCTATCATATGTTCATTTTTAACAATAATGTTCTGTCCTTTTTCTGAACCTAAATAATATTCAGGACTAAATGATATTGCTTCATACAATGAATCATAAGTCATAATGTAAAAATTATGGTGTGTATATTGTGATAACAAGTTTCTATTTTTTATATCATCTCTTCTACCTGTAACTAAAATATAATAACAATTTTTAGGATTATTTACGAAACCTGGATGTGTTGATAATAATTTATTTACAGCAGGTTGATTTATAAAGGAAGCAAGATTATTTGGTTCATTTAAATATGTTCTCCATTGGTTTACTTGCTTAATTCCTTTATTTAAGTCCGTTGTTATTGTTTCATCTTTATTGAAAAATTTTGAATTTGGCTTTTCTAGTTCAATAAATACTAATCGCCATTCAGCAGAACTTTTAGTAATAAAAAAGAAATCAGAAATATATTGAGTACCAATGTGTAATTTCTTAAAAATTATACCACAATGAACCCCATGGTTTAATTCAAATGTTCTCGTAGGAATAAATTGAGTATGTTTTTCTAAAAAATTTTGATAGACAGACTCATCTAAATTCTGATCTATTAGGTTTTTAAAATTTTCTTTTAGCTTTATAATTTCTGGTTCTAGCATATTAGATTTATCTCCTATCTTATCAATGACATGTTTAATTTGTAAAATACTTTTTTTAATTGTTCTTTAATTATGTTTTCTTCTTCTTTTGCTGTAGTTTTTGGAACATAAATTGGATCTCCATAGATATTAGTTGATTTGAGAAACCACAACGGTATTTTTAATTTATCCCAAGTCGGTAATGAACCTAAAAATCTACTATCAGAATGCCGAACAACAGGAATTATTGGTGTACCTGTTAATTTTGCTATTTTGATTACTCCATTTTAACTTGATGTAATGGACCACTAGGACCATCAACTGTAACTGCAATATTCTCACCATTATTTAAACGTAAAATCAATTCAAAAGTTGCCTCTTTGCCACCTTTATCTTTCCACCATCTATTTTGTGAACCTCGAACAGTTTTGAAACCCATTCGTTCAACGACTCTTGCTATTATTTCACCATCAATAGACTTGCTAATTAAAATATTTAATTTATCTCTATTTGGAATTCCATCAAGACATAATTGGTCGTGATGCCAAAGAGCAAAAATAACTTTTTTATCATTTGCAGGATAGTTTTCACTTTTAAAAACTCCCATATTCTAAATAGAAAATATAGTGCTGTTGATATTATTGGTACGTATGTTTTTGCTCTTTTGTTTGATAACTCAAATTATTTAAATTTTCCTATTCTTTAATATTTTTTGCCAATTTTTCTGATTGTCGAATTATTGCATCCATGTTTAAGTATTCAAAAGATCCAAAACGTCCATTCAAATAAATACCTTGTGATACAAAATATTCTTTTATCGCATCCATATTTTGTCTGTGCTTTAAGTCATATATTACATAAGCATATTCAAAACGTTTTAAATCAGTGAAGTTGACATCATCTTTAGATTCAATAAATCCTATTGTTTCTAAACCTTCAATAACTTTTTGAGTTAATTCTTCATCAGACGCCTTATCGTTTAAATCATTTTTTCTATAAGTAATTTCTGCCATATATGTTGCAGTACCATCTATATGATAATGTTCACCCATAAAATCTAATTTTGAAATTCTATGGAATTTGACATTTTTGTCAGCAACCATAAAAGCATAATTATCTCCAGCATAATCTTTGTTCACATTTACGATACAAATAGCAATTGAGTTATAACGAAGATTATCTGCAATATTTAAAATTTCTTGTGGTTTATTTGCATCTTCATAGATATGGCAAAACTCATTTGCAGGCATTGTAGATACAACCTTGTCGCATAGATATTCTTTTTCTGATGTTGTAACTACAAATTTTTCATCTTGTTTTTTTACTTTTAACACTTTATTATCTGTATGAATTTTTACTTTATCGCCTAATTTTGAAATAAATGCTTTAATTAGAGCCTCTGTTCCACCTTGTTTTGGATAAGTAAAATATAATTGATGCAAATAACCATCAATTGTTTCTCCATTTGCACTTCTCAGGATATCTTCTTTTGGAGGTTTTGGTATTCTTTCAACCATTTGTGTATCCATAAAACTAGGATCGAATTTCCAAATTTTTTCGTTATATGGTCTTAAATAAGTATTAGTAATACCCTCGCCAAATGTTTTTAAGAAAAATTGAAGCATATTTTTTGCATCATAATTTTCATACGGGTTGTGTAAAAAACCGTTTACACAATAATCAATATCTTCTTTAGGAAGTTTTGATAAATCATTTTCAAATGGATATTGTACAAATCTTTTTTTGTGAAGAATTCTATTTGAGCGACGATGTTTTTCATTGTTTTCACCCAAAAGATTATTCATTAAATCTAAAATTTCTTTATCCTTTGAAAAAATAATATGAGGTCCAACGTCATATTCAATGCCATCTTTAACATAAGTACGGCAAATACCACCTAAAACATCATCTTTTTCTAAAATATGAATTTCATCTATATTTTTGTTTTCTTGCAAGTAATAAGCTAATGATATGGCAGATAATCCACCACCTAAAATTGTGTAGTTCATTAATTTCTCCTGTTTATTTTAATTTTCTTGTGTTCTGAATTGCATTTCGTAAAGGTGTTTATACTCACCATTTTCTATTGCCATAAGCTCTTCGTGAGTACCAAGTTCTACAAGTTCCCCTTCATTGATTACTGCAATTCTGTTTGCATTTTTGATTGTAGATAATCTGTGTGCAATTACAAATACAGTCTTATTTTGCATCAAGTTATCCATTGCTTTTTGTACGATTGCTTCTGATTCGTTATCAAGAGCTGAAGTTGCCTCGTCCAAGATAACAATTGGAGCATTTCTAAGCATTGCTCTTGCAATCGCAACACGTTGTCTTTGACCACCAGATAGAGTCAAACCTCTTTCGCCAAGCTCTGTTTCAAGCCCTTCTGGCAACTCTTGAATCATATCTTCCAAGTGAGCAGATTTTATTGCTGCCATCAATTCTTCAGTCGTTGCATCTGGATTTCCCATCATTATATTTTCTTTAATCGTTCCTGTGTATAAGAAATTATCTTGGAATACCATTGAAATATTATGACGCAAAGATTTAATCGTAAAATCTTTTATATCTTTTCCATCAATAGTAATAGAACCAGATTTAATATCATAAAATCTTGGTAATAAATTTACTAATGTTGATTTCCCACCACCTGAATTACCAACAATCGCAAGTGTTTCATTCTTTGGAATTGTTAAATTTATATCCTTTAATACTGGTTGATTTGGTACATATTCAAAATACACATCCTTAAATTGAATTTCTTTTTCAAAACCTTTCAATTCAACTGCGTTTTCTGAATCTTTAATCTTTGGTTCTAAATCAAACAATTCAAATACACGACCCATCGCAACAAATATATTTTGAATCCCTGTTAAAGTATTACCCAAAGTTTTTACTGGTTTATACAAAAGTAATAACGATGTTACAAATGAAGCAAATGCACCAGCAGTCATATGACCAGTGTTAATTAAATATGTTCCATAACCTAAAACGATAGCAATACCGATTGATGCAATTAAATACATCATTGGGGACATCCAACCTGCACGTTTGTATAATGACATGTTGATATTAAATGATTTCCAAGTTTGGTCTTTAAAATACTCATTTTGTCTATCTTGCAAACCATAAGCGGCCATCACTTTATTACCAGAATAAGTTTCGTTAATATTTGTTGTAATTTTACCACCAATAACCATATTCTTATTAGAAGCATCTTTTATACGACGTCTAATCAATGCAACTGGCAAAAATGCAATACACAAAACAACTACACCAACAAAAGCAAGTTTCCAAGAGCTATAAATCATTACAGCAATAAGACCTAATGCCCCAAATAAACTTGTTGTAATTGTTTTGATTTGGTCAACAATACCAGCAGAAGCTGTTGCGGGATCGCCCATATATCTTTGAATAATTACACCAGAGGAATTTTCATCAAAAAATTGCGGGTGCATGTGAATTAGTCTTTCAAATAAGTCAAATTTAACATCGTTAGTAATTCTTTGAGATGTCCAAGTTGACAAATACCCATTCAAATAACGAAGAACTCCCTGTATAATTGCAAATAGGATTACACCAGCTGGAATAATAAATGCCATTTGCAAACTTGATATAGATAAATTCAACCCATGCCAGCTGTATGCAAAGGCTTTTCCTCCTACAACATAGTCCATGTATGGTTTTAGAGCAAATGCTGTTACCCCATCTAACAAACCTAGAGGAATTGCAATTGCAAATCCTAAAAGAATTCTGAACCAATATGGTTTTATATATGGGAATATACGAGATAAAAGCCAAGAATATTTAAAGGAATTTTGAGCCGATGTTGCTTGCAATTTGTATTTATTTAATTGTCTAAACTCTTTTATATCTTTATAAATCGGCGTTTGCTCAGCATATTTCCACCAAAGAGAAAGATAGCTGTTTCTGTTGCCGAGTTCATTAGAATTGAGCGGATTTCCAACGCAAACAACAAGAGGTGTTTTAACATGCGCTAAAAATTCGTTGTATTCTTTTTTGTTTTGAACGGAACAAGTCAAAGGTTGATTTTTAGCTCGTCGCCACTCTTCAGCATAATCGAAATTACAAGTAAGCAATTTATAATTATCGATTAGAAGATTAAAAAACAACCAATTTTTAATAGGTTCAGTATTTTTGTAATTTTTCATAAATTCTTTTGCAAAAAATTTATTGCTGATTTTTTCTTCTTTCCACTTAACAGGATTAACCAAAAGCATATTTGTTGAAAAAATTATTTTATTTTTTAAATCAAATTCCCTAATTAAAGTCTTAGAATCAATATATTCAGCTACAGCGCAAACATAGTCTATTATATCGATATTATATAATTCATTTATGTCGCCCGTTATTATCGTTTGTTCTGCAAAATATATGAATTTTTCTTTAAATAATTCAGCACAATCAAAAATATACAGTCTTGATGTCAAAACTAATTTTCGATTATTTTCAAAATGCATATATTTGCTTTCATCAATTTTATGAATAACAATTTCTTTAATTTGGCTATGCTTTGAACATATTGTCTTGATTTTTGCGATATTTTCTTCATCAAAAGAACTATCCAAACCCAAAACAAGCTTGAACTCTTTTTCGCTGTTATTTTGAATCAAGCTTGCTATTGATATAAGCATAGTTTCAAAAGTTTCATTTGTTGGCAAATATAAAATAGGTATTGACATATCTTCCTCTTAGTTGTCTTTAATTTTTAACTTTATTTTCACACCCAAAATAGTTATTATTCTTCTATTTGAATTATTTACATATCTTGTTTTTATTGAAAACAATTTGTCAAAAATATTTTTTCTTTCACATTCATATCCATTTGGATACATTTTTCTTACATTTTTATAATTCTCATTTGTTTCATAAAATTTTAATTTGAAGATATTTTTTATGGTTGGTTTTAACCATTCGCTACCATCCGTACATATTCTATTGCGAACCGATTCGTAAGTTGGTGTTTTTAATTCTGGTTTATCTCCAAAAGCTAAAAAAGCATGACATAATCTGCAGTGAATTGCAGGACATTTTGTGCCAATCGGAACAATTGGAAATTCTTCATTATAATTATCAAATATGTTTTTTTCAAATGGAGGATTACTCAAATAGCACTGTCTTAAAATACCTTCTTGCATATCTAAAGTATTTGTAAAATATCCAGCATAACAATAACCAGTGTTTGACTTAACATTCCAATATTTTAGTCTAATATCAAATAAACCCGAATTAAAAACTGACCAAGTTTTTATATATTCATCGTTACTCAAAGATGTCATCAAAATTTCACTATTATCATTATCTCTTAATAAAGTTAAATGTGGAAGCGCTTTAAAATGCTCAAGTGAAAATTTGCATATTTCATCAATATATGGAATATAATCATCAGAAGCTCCCATTTCTATTGTAAAGCTTGCTGGTGAATTTACTACCTTTTTTATATTATTTGCAAATACATCAAGAAGTTTTTTATTTTTTAACTCCAAATAATGAAATGAAAATTTAAAAAATAATCTGGATAAATATTCCTCATCAAGCCCTAAAAACTTGTCTATTCTATCACTCATAGTACCATTTGAAACGATTGAAACGCAGTGTCCTTGTTTTAATAATTCCTTAGTTAAATCAAAAACATTTTTATGAAGCAAAGTTTCCCCATCGGAACACAAATTAATAATTGCTTTTCCGCCTATTCTTTCTTTTGACAAAGCTTTTACCATATATTCAACAGAATACTTTAAAGGCTCTACTTCTATATCTTTATTATTTTTTCCTTCAACATAACAATAAGAACAATTCAAATTACAACGTTTATATGGTAAAAAACAATCTATATATTTTATATAATTATCTATCACTATTTTTTCCTTTCTTTTGCTCAATAATTCTAGCCATTTTATCAAAATACTCATTCAAATTTGGATATTTTTTGCTTTTAAGAGAAGCTATTTTATTTACAGCATCATTAAATTCTTCAATATTGTCACCAATATAAATTGCCCCATCCCAGCCATTTAAGAATTTCATAAATTCGGGGATTTTATGATCTAAAGACTTAATCACAATAACAGGTGTATTTGTAATATATGAAAAAATCAGCCCGTGGAGTCTGTCTGTTATAACAAACTTATGTTTTGCAAAATTTTCAAGTTGCTTTTCTACGACTTTTTTTCTTATACTTGGATGTATATCGGCCGAATGAAGATTTTTTGTATAATCTATCTTTGCATTTAAAGTTTTTATGTATTTGAATAGCAAATCGTATTGTTCTTGCGTTAAACCGCTTTCATCATCAACATCTCTAATGCATACCAAAATATCTTTTCTTTTGATTTTTTTTTCATATCTTTTTAAACAAACAATATCAGGAAAAAGCATAGATTCAACATTTGGAAAATATTTTTTTGCATTATCCAAACTTTTTTCATCTCTCGCAAACAACAAAAGCGATTTATGAGATTCATAAGCAGCATTACTTGCTTTTATTTCTTTTGCACCATTTTCATCTTCTGAAAAATATATAGATTGAGGAAAAATAAATATCGAATTATCTTTAAAATCATTTACTAATTTTCTTCTTTGCTCTTCTTCAAACAAATATCTATTCCCAAGATTACCACCACCTGATGTCCAAATCATATCATCTTTTGTGCATATTTTCTTTATCAATTCTATATAGTTGTCATATTCATATAATGGAACTTCAATTATTTCGTAATCCTTAAAATATTTTTTTGCAAAATAAAGTTCTGCTTCTGTAATTGCGGAATCTCCAATATTGTTATGAGTTGCAATGCCAAAAAGAAAAATTTTCTTCTTATTGGTCCATCTTTTCCACTTTAATTTAAGTCCAAAAATCGTCAAAACCTTATGAGTACCATTATTTGAAGTTGCTATTGAAAAGATTTTTTCAACAATTTTTAAAATATATACATTTTCCATCATAAACATAAATTCTTCAAAATCACCTCTATAAGGCGGAGCATATTTTGAACAAACAAAATTCTCATCCCCACAAGTCAATCGCCAAGATTTTTTTAGAGCTTCGTGCATATTATTTGGATTTATGAATTTAATTTTTTTATTTTGTTTTTCAATTTTCAAATACAAATCCTTTAGTTCTTTTTGATAAGCTATTCTATCGTCTTTAGACATTTGCCAATACGGATTATTTCTTCTTTGAGTTAAATAATATTTTTCATCATCCAAGTTGATTTTAAAATATTTTTTAATGTTATTTAATGCTATTTTTGCTTCATAGCTATCAAGCTCGTCGGTTTTGTTATTTGTTATATTTTCACCTGAAACTCTGTATCTGCCCAATACTTCAGGAATGTTAGCTGCTTTAATTACACCAATTGCCTTGCTCCAAAGTTCATAATCTTCTTGAATTGAATTAGTCGGATACAATAGAAAATTTTGCATAAAAGCAAGTCTATTAAACATCACGGTTGAATGACAAAAGTCACATCCAAAAACCAACATCATTTTTGCAAAATCGGGTTCTGCTTGAGGTTTGTGTATATTATTTTCATTTCCAAAATGCTCTTGCCAAGAACCAAGAAGAGAGATTTCAGGATTATTTTCAAGATAGTCTACTTGTTTTTCAAACCTTTTGGGTAATGAAATATCATCAGAATCCATTCTTGCGATGTATTTACCTTTTGAATATAAAATACCTTTATTTAAAGCAGCCGCAAGCCCTTTATTATCACCATTTATTATTTTTATTCTTTCATCTTGATAAGATTTAATAATATCAAGGGTTTTATCTGTTGATTTGTCATAGACTATTATAAATTCAAAATTAGAATAAGTTTGAGCGAGGATACTATCTATTGCTTCTTTTATGTATTTTTCTGAATTATATACAGGCATAACCACAGATACGAGTGGTTTTTGATTTGATTTTTTATCAATAAATTGATTTCCAAACGGTTTATGGAAAAACTTCAATTTTATTCCAAAAATCGTAATTTGCTTATATATACCCTTTTTACCACCTTTATTTTTTATTGAGAATATAAAACTCAATATATTTTTTATTAAATTAATAATCAACATTGAATAGAAATTATATTTCTTTAAATCTAACAAAAGCTTTCTTTGCTCTTTTTCAAGCCCTTTACAGTTTTCCTTGTCTAGTGGCAAAGTTTTTACATATTCTCTTGCATTTTTCCAAAAAGTAATCTTATCTTTAAATTTTAATCTTTTATAATTCCACAATAAATGCAAGGATGTAGAATTAATGAAGCCTTTTTGTAATTTTTCAAAATTATTGCTTTCTTTAATTTTGTCTAAAGCGTATTTTTCAGCTTTCAAACCATCAAGAGGCTTAACATTTCTTACTGTTTGATTTTCGTTATCTTGATAATAATAATACAATGGTTCTTTTAATAACACATATTTATCAGCCTTATACAGTGTTTCATAGTGAAAAGGCGCATCAATAAAAGCCATTCTATCTTCTATCATTTTAATATTGTTTTTAGTTAGAAAATCTTTTTTATAAATACAGCTCCAAACAGATGGTTGAGAAGCTAAAAACTTTTGATTTTCAAAAATGTCTAAATTTTCATTATACTCATCCCAAACTTCAAAAGTGTTTTTATTTTCATCATCATAAGCAAAATAAAAACCACATTTTACAACATCTGCATCATTTTCTTTTGCTTTATTATACAATTTTTCAAACATCGAATTATCACACCAATCATCGGTTTCAACAATGCCAATATATTCTCCATTTGCAATTTCAAAAGATTTATTAAAAGCTTTTCCATAACTCCCTGGGTGGGAAACAATTTTCACACGATTGTCTTTAGTGACATATTCTTCACAAATTTTATCACAAGATTCAGGTCCATCTGTTGCTAAAATTATTTCAATATCTTCAATTGTTTGATTTAAAATGCTATCAACACAACGTTTTAAATATTTTTCAACATTATATATCGGTAATATTATAGAAATTTTAGACATTTGCATTCTCCTTTATGATAAATTTATAAAATTCTTCGGGATTATGGAAAAGTTCAACATTTTCTTTTAATTTTTCATCATCCCAATCCCACCATTTGGATTTTAGAATTAGCTCTTGTTGTTCTTTGGTAAAACGATATTTCAATATTTTAGCAGGAACACCAACTACTATAGCAAAATCAGGCACATCCTTAGTTACAACAGCGCCTGCACCTATTACTGCTCCATTCCCAATAGTTACACCAGCCATTATTACAGCATTACAACCTATCCAAACATCATTTCCTATTTTAATATCCGTATTTTTGTTTCGTCTTTGAGGAGTGCATTTATCCTTATTTATATACGTATCTACAAATCGCCCAAAACGCACATCTTGGTGAAAATGATGAGTTGATATGCAGTATATATCATGCTCGGAAGGTCCAATAATTACATTAGGACCAATAGAACAAAAATTGCCAATGGTTACTCCTGAACAACAATATCTTAAAGCTTCTTTGTGCCCATTCGTATATTTACCAACATTTTCATAATCAGCATTATCATAAGCAGAAACGGGAATTTCTGGGTCTATAACATTATCAATATTATTTAGCGCTCTTTTAAATTTCATTTTCAAGCCTAAAACAGTAATGATTTTATGTCTTTTATCGTTTGAATTTTTTACAGAAAAAATATATTGTAATAATTTAGCCATTTATAATCTCGTTTTCATACATTTCTACACCACATCTATCCCAATTAACATTTGTTTTAACAACATGCGCGGGGTTTCCTGCTAAGATTATATTTTCTTCATCGAATTTTTTAGTTACGATAGCAGAATTTGCCACAATGGAATTTGAGGGAATTTGAGCATTTTTTAATAATTTAGCTCCTTGGGCAACCCAAACATGATCTCCTATAGTAACAGATGAGTCGACTTTATTCAAAGCTTTTTTAGAATTTATATCAAATATTGTGTGGGCGTCTGAAGCAAATATGATAATTTGTCCAGCAAACATGCAGTCTTTTCCAACAATAACTTGCGCATTAGAGTCTAATAAATGCACTTCGCCAAAATAAGAAGTATCGGAACCCTCGCCAAAAACAAATTTTTGGTTATGTCCGTTCGCCATTTTTATATGCCACATAAAACGAGGGGTTTTATTTATTTCAATATATCCGCCCTCAGATAGCATTTCAATTTCGGCTCCTTCAAAAACAGATGGCATAAATATTTTCATAACATTATTTCTGCCTTTAAATCTAATATTTAAGCCCTTTATTTTTTCTTTGCTTTTTAAAATTCTTTCTTTTCCGTTTTCAACAATAATAACTTTGTTTCTGTCATCATATTTTTTGTTTAAAACTTTTATTTTAAAACCAAACAATTTAATAATCTTATGTCTTTTATTAACGGAATTTGTAATAGAAAAAATATTAGAGATTATCTTTTTAAACTTCATTTTATTTGGTGCAATAATATTCATCAATTCGGGTTCTACTTTTGGTTCTACCCCCCCTTTGAAGAATTTTTTAACATATTTTTTTGCTTTTTTAACAACATCCTCGTCACCATTATCCCTTGCAAAGCACCAACAAATTACAAAAGCTCGCCAAAAAGCGTATTTTCTTTTTTCAAATAAATCATTTTTAATTAAAAAATCATACAATAAAGAACCAACTTTTAAATGATCCAAAACCTTATCGCCCAAGCCTTTTTTAAAAGTTTGAGCCATCAGGGAGTCATCTCGTCTTAAATAGTTGTAAAGATGTTCTTTTATGCAGTACATTTTTCTTGAAACCATCCAATATGCCCAAGTAAAATAAGCGTCTTCATTTCTTAAATTTTCAGGAAATTGAATATTATATTTATCAACCAGCTCTTTTTTATATAATTTGTTCCAAGTTCCAACATTAATTGTTCCAAAAATTAAATCATCACAATCGATAATTCCATCTGTTTTTATTGCAAAATAAGTCTCGTCATTTTTCCACAAATTTTTATCAACTACGTTTTCAAAAACAATTTCGGTTCCACATTGAACAATATCAACATCTTCAGAAGATGTTATAGCATTATACATTTTTTCAAGATATGTAGGCTCTATCCAATCATCACTATCAATTGAGCAGAAATATTTTCCTTTAGCAATTTTTATACCTGCATTTCTTGCTCCGCCCAAATCTTTTTTAATATCTTTTAAAACCGTAATTCTGCGGTCTTTTTGAGCATATTCATCAGCAACTTTATGGTCTTCATTTGGTCCATCTGATACAATAATTATTTCAAAATCTTGAAATGTTTGATTTAAAATGCTATCTAAACATTTTGTAAGATATTTTGCAGTTTTAAACGTAGGCACAATAACACTTATTTTAGGCATTTATATTCCTTTCATTTCTGCAATTGGAATAAATCCAAATAAATATATTTTATAAAAACATTTATTTCTTCGCTTTATTTTTAATATCGGTAAAAACTTAAACAAACGAACAAACCAAGTCAGTTTTTTAACTTTTTTAACATCAAAAAAGTTAAACCCTAATACGTTTAAAACCGTGATTTTATTGCCGTTTCCGCTTGTTCTTATGTATTTATTTAATCGCTTATAGTTATTTTTTATTTTTATTATTTTTTGCTTTTCTTTGTTTGTTAATAAGGAAGAATTTTTTACTAAATCGTTTGAATAGTATGATAAATTTTTAGCTAAAAGCTTAATATCATTGTCATTAATATAATAATTTTCATCCAACAGTCGATACAGCGTATTAATCCACTCTTCGCTAATGCAATATGAAGCTAATTGAATCCAAAGTTCAGGGAATTTTTCATCAAACAAATTATGCACATCAGCCCAACGTTTTATAAATGTACTTAAATTATAATTAGCGGTTGAAGCGTCTTCGTTTGAAAGTCTGTAGTAATTAAATGATTTATTTAAAAACGACAATTTATCTGTTTGACAATAAACTTGAACTCTAAAGTGGTTATCAACATAGCCTGCGCCTTTTTCTTCTATACAGCGAATATCCTTGTTTTTTAAGTATTCTCTTTTATACAATGCAGCCCAAATAGATGGGTGTGTACTCATCAAAACAGGATATTCCTCAATAGAAAAAGTTTTATTTTGCGGAATATTATTAACCAATTTTTGCCAACAACAAGGTTTAACTATTTCATCTTCGGTTGCGGTTTTATCCCAATATTCATAATATGGAACTTTTACAACATCAGCGTCAAGCTTTTTAGCATATTCATACATCTCTTCATACATTGTTGGTTCAATAAAATCGTCTGATTCAATTATTGAAATATATTCGCCCCTTGCTATATCAAGCCCTTTATTTACAGAAGCGCCATATCCGCCGTTTTTTTCATGAATCGTTTTAACTCTATTATCGGTTTGTTCATAGTGGTCAATGATAAATCTGCAAGCGTCAATATCACCTTCATCAACTAAAATAATTTCAATATCTTTCAATGTCTGACTAACAATGCTATTAATACATTGAACAAGATATTTTTCTACTTTATAAATCGGCACTATTACGCTTACTTTTGGACTATTCACAACAAAGCACCCCTTTATTTTCAGCTTCTAGCATTGGACTCATAACACTAAACAACATATGACAAATTGACATGTGAACATCTTCTGTAACTTGCATATTATTAACATCTGCGTGGATAGATACATCAACGATATTTTTTAATTTACCGCCATCAAATCCTGTTAAACCAACTGTTTTTGCACCTAAATGATTTGCATATTCAATAGCATTCAAAATATTTTTAGAATTTCCACTACCTGAAATTCCGATTACAACATCATCTTTCTTTAAGAAATTCTTTAATTGTTCTACAAATACATTTTCATAACCCAAATCATTTGAATATGCCAACATTGTTGCAATATTGTCGTTTAAACAAATCATCTTAAATCGAATGTCTTTTTTATAACTCAAGCCCTTATTAAAGTCACAAGTAAAATGACTTGCGGTTGATGCAGAACCACCATTACCCATAATGTAAATATTATTGCCGTTTTTTCTGGTACTTAATAATAATTCAATTAAGGATTCTATTTCTGCTCTATCTAAATTATCTATCGTTTGCTTTAATAATAAAAAATAATTATCAATCGCTTCTTTCAATTTACACAACCTTTCTATATAAATCTCGTTTATTGTAGTAAATAACTTGTGTTCCCTTGCTATCAAAAGAGAAACTTATTTCTTTTAAGCCTTGCAAAGCTTTTCTAACTCTTGTTCTATGTTGCTCTTCAACATAAAATAATAAAAATCCTCCGCCACCAGCACCAAGAAGTTTGCCGCCTAATGCACCATTTTGCATCGCAAGTTCATAATAATGGTCAATATCTGGATTAGAAATTCCATTTGCAAGTTCTTTTTTATACATCCAGCCTGTATGAAGAATTTCTCCCATTGCGTTAATGTTACCTTTTAGCAATTCTTCTTTTAAGTCTTTAGACAATTGAACCATTTTATGTAAGTTATTAATTTTAGCCTCGTCATTAGTCGTATTCTTCTTTTGTTCAGCTAAAATACTGCCTGCCGCACGAGTTTTACCTGTATAAAACATTAACAGATTTTTCTCTAAAACTCTATATGCATCAGTTTGCAGGTATAATTTTTCAACATCAACAACACCATCTTTTTGGAACTCAATAAAATTCAAGCCCCCGCAAGCGCAAGCGTATTGATCTTGTTTTCCAATTGGTTCTTTTAAATCTTCAATTTCAACCTTGCACGCTAATTCAGCTATATCTTCTTTGTTCATATATTTATCTGTATAAACATTACAAAGGTTGATTAAGCCAACTGTAAAAGCGCTTGATGAAGCTAAACCTGTTCCTGATGGGATATCGGCACTCGAATTAAAATCAACTCCCTTAATTCCATATTTCCCAAACACTGTTCTAATAATCGGGTGCTGTATGTCCTCTAATGTTTTCGCTTGTTCTGTTTTGGAATATTTTAATAAATAAGATTCATCATCAAAATATGGATGCATTGATAAATAGATATACTTATTTATTGAAACACTTAGTACTGAGCCGCCAAATTTTTCATAATAATTTTTTAAATCACTACCTCCACCAGCAAAACTTATTCTAAAAGGTGTTCTTGTAATAATCATAATTTGCCTCTCTATTTTGCCTGTACACTTAAATCTTTATCTAAAATGTATCTGATAGATTTTCTAACAGCTTCGTTTGATGAAACTTTAGGGTTCCAACCTAATGCGTGAATCTTATCCAAGCTATAACTAAATGCAGGCACATCTCCTACCCAACCTTTGTTTCCGCCTGTGTATTTGATTTCTGCATTTAAACCCATTTCTTCAATAACCATTTCAGCCATTTCTCTCACTGTGGTTCTTGATTCAACTCCTAAGTTGAAGTAATTGATTTGTTCATTTGTTGTATTCCAAACCAACAAAATTGCTTCTACTAAATCTTTTACATATAGATAAGGTTTAATCTGTGTTCCATCACCCAAAACCTCTAATTCGTTCTTATTTCTTCTCAATTTGTTGATAAAATCATAAATAGCACCATGTGTAGCACGTTCGCCTACAACATTAGGGAAACGAGTAATCCACGCTTTGAAACCATAATTCTCACAAAAACTTGAAATATAAGCTTCTGAAGCTAATTTAGACGCCCCATAGTGTGAAATCGGGAATAACGGACCGTAATCTTCCGTTACTGAAACTCCTGTATCCCCATATATTGCTGAAGTTGAAGCAAATACAATATTTTTTACGCCAAATTCTTTCATTCCAAGCAAAACGTTGTATGTTGTAGTTAAAGTGTTATCAAAGTCTACGTTTGGATTTGCGTGGCTTTTTGCGATATCAGAATTTGCTGCCATGTGGAAAACTACATCAAATTGGTCATTTTTAAACACATCAAAAAGAGCTTCTTTATCTAAAATATCACCTTTAATGAATTTGAAATTAGGATTTTTTTGAGCTTCTTCAATATTGCTTAGTCTTCCAAGTGATAAATTATCAAAAACAGTTATTTTGTGTCCTAATTCAAGCAAAGCATCACTCAAATGGCTTCCAATAAATCCTGCACCACCAGTAATTAAAATATTTTTACTCATTATCTACTCCTTTTAAAATATAATTAACAGCGTCTTTTAAGTCTTGTGCAATATAATCTGCACCAAAATCTTCTTTTATTGATATTGTTTTACAATTAGCGTTTTTTCCTGCTTCAATATCTCTTTGACTATCTCCAATCATCCAAGAATGTTCTAAATCAATATTTAAGTCTTTTGTTGCCCTAAATAGCATTCCGGCTTTTGGTTTTCTACACTCACAATTGATTTTCAATTCTTTAATTTCGCCATCAAAACCTTTTTCAGGATGATGTGGGCAATAATAAATTCCGTTTAAATAAGCATGTTGCTCGCCCAAAAGTGTTTCCATTTTTTTATGAGTATTTTCAACTTCTTCAAAAGTTACAAACCCTTTTGCAATCATTGGTTGATTAGTCACAACAACAGCTAAATAATCACTTTTGTTTATTGATTTTATAGCGTCAGCTACACCATCTAAAAGTTCAAAATCTTTGCATAAAGGTTTTGAACCCATATCCTTGTTGATAACACCATCTCTATCAAGGAAAATGCAAGGACGTTTGTTTTGTTTGTTTAACCTTGCAACTTTGCCTGTTAAAAAGTCGTTTTTTACAGCTTCAAATCTATCTGCAGTTCCCATATCTTTTATATATTCAGGGGTTTTATAGCCAATTAAAGTTTCGCCTGCTTCAACAACTTTTGACAAAATATGTTTTCCAAAATCTTGCGAAATACCCTCTTCAATATATTCAAATATTTTCGGTGAAAAAATATAAACCGCCGCATTAACCAAATTTTGATAGTATTCGCCAACTTGATGAGGCTTAGGCAGCACTTTAGTAACTTTATTATTTTTATTTATTTCCAATAAATCGCTATCATAAGGATGATCATTAGGATGAATAATCGTTGTTCCGATTGAATTATATTGCTTATCAAATTCAATAAATGAAGCAATATCAAAATCCATAACAACATCGCCATAAAAAACTAAAAATCTATCGTTTAATTTACCTTCTAAAAGCTTCAAACTTCCAGCTGTTCCTAATGGATAAGGTTCAACAACATGATGAATTTTTACACCAAACTTAGAACCATCTTCAAAATATTCTTCAATAACGCTTGCTAAATGACCCGACAAAATAAAAACTTCATCAACGCCATATCGTTTTGCTAAATCAATTTGATGTTCAAGCAAAGGTTTGTCGCCAATTTTTACCATTGGTTTGGGAATATCTTTAAGCCCAAGCCTTGTGCCTTTTCCTCCCGCAATAATAACTAATTGCATTAACCCACCTCCAAGATAGTTTTGCCAAAAATACAGATATATGCTCTTGAGCTATTAAATCTAACAGTGAGCAATTTTTTTCTAAAATCTTTTAATTTCGCAAAGAAAATTTTTCTATCTATAAGAGCTTTGTATTTTTCAGGATTATTAATTAAAAGCTCAAATTCCTTGCGATTAACTTTTTTGAAAAATTGTTTATTAATTTCATTATTGTTGTTGTATTCACTAAATATTTGAGAAAATTTATTTATAAATTCTTGCCTGAAATCCTTGTTAATTCGCTTTGAATTCCAAACATAAGCATTATATTCATTTAGCAATTTTCTATTATTTAAAATTTCTTTTAAATCTTTATGTTCATTTAAAAATTTGGTTATTTCTTTATATTCATCACAAATTGCATAAATTTTCCCGCCAGTGTTACATGTAGAACCCTCACTATCGACTCTATAATGTACATATGCTTTATTTGTTAGAACAATTTTATCTGCAAGTGCAAATGTTTTAAATTTAAAAGAAGTGTCTTGATAAGAATGGTTTATTTTGTCAACAAATCTAATATTGTTGTTCATTATAAAATCTCTTTTATAAATAGCACTCCAAATTGATGGAGGTATTTTCAAAAGATAAATATCTTTTTTAACGTTTGTTACTCTATTAGTTAGAAAAGATGGTATCAGACCAACTTTAAAGGATTTATCTTCTTGCGTATGATATACAAACCAATCGGATTTTGCAATATCAGCGTCAAACTTTTTAGCAAGATTGTATAAATCTTCAAACATGTTAGAATCAATAAAATCATCAGTTTCAATAATGCCGATGTATTCACCGCTTGCTTTTTCAATTGCCTTGTTTAAAGCAACCCCATATGCTCCATTTTTTTCATGGATAGTTACAATCCTTGAATCTTTTGATTCGTATTCATCAATTATTCTTCGGCATTCATCTTGTTCTCCTTCATCAACAATGATGATTTCGATATCTTCTAATGTTTGTTTTACAACGCTATCTAAACATTGTTTTAGGTATTTTTCAACTTTATAAACAGGCATTAAAACTGATACTTTAGGCATTATTTAGAACCTCCAACAAAGACAGGAAGAAAACCAAATAAGTATATCTTCTTGGTTTTCAAACTTTCTTTTATTTTTATAAGTGGAACATCAAAAAACTTAAATTCTTTAGTAACTGCCCAAAAGTTTCTATCTCTCACCATAACATTGTTATCTCTTAAGAAGTATAGAACTTCTTTATTTGCATCATTTTTATCGGTTAAAAGTTGAACTTTTCTACTGTTAACAGTTGATTTTGGATTATCAAAATAGTAATAGTTAACATTTGGAACAGTTACAATCCCATTTGCAAAATAAACAGCTTTTAGTGTAAAAATTTTATCTTCGCAATAAACTCCTTCGGGCCATTGAATATTATGACTTATAAATAAATCCCTTTTGTAAATTTTATTAGTAGGACAAGGATTTTTCCATTGTATATTAACATCAAATTTTTCTTGAACTGTTTTATATTCTTTTTCTTCCGTAATATTTAAACGTTTTTTATTAACATTTTTCTTCACTCTAACATTTGTACATAGAGCTATATCGAAATTATGTTTTTTTGCTGCAGTATATAGTTTTTCATAGAAATCAAAATCTATCCAATCATCTGAATCTACAAAGCCAATATATTCACCTGTTGCAATTTGCATTCCTGCGTTTCTAGCAGCACCTTGTTTTTTGTTTTCTTGATTGATGATTTTGATTCTTTCATCTTTTATTGCGTTATCTTGTAAGATTTTTAATGAGTTGTCAGTTGAACCGTCATTTACGCATATGATTTCAATATTTTTCAATGTTTGGTTAGTCAAACTATTCAAACATTTTTGCAAATACTTTTCAGTGTTATATACAGGTACAATTACCGAAACATCAATCATTATAAACTTCTAACATCCTTGTTCTTAAAAGTGTCATCAAATCTTAATCGTTACACAATTACGCTTGAGTTGTATTGCATAAACCTTAAATAACATTTCCATACTAACATAAAAATATTAAATTTTTACATTTTTAATTCTAATATTACATTTTTGTTAGAATTAGTCTTAAAGACTCTTGCTTATTAAATTTATACTGTGAAACTAAGCTCTCAGTATTTTCAACTTTTAACCAATCGACGAGGAGTACAGATTGATATTGAATCAATAAATTTAAATAATTTAGGTAAGTACATTTCAGAATTGTATAAATCCAAAAACATTGAATCAGCTTCTTTTTTAGTTGTAAATCGCTTGCGATAATTTAAAAGTGCTTTTACAATATCTAATCTAGCAAGTGATGTCAGTCTTGCACTTTCAGGTACAAAAGTTTTTGATTGATAATTTAATTGAACAATTAGCATTTTTCGTGCCGTATAAATTTTGAAAAAATTTTTTCCTAATTTTTCGGCACTTTTGGGAGCAAAATTTCAAAATGGATATAACCTGACGGATAAATTTGGAAATGGGAATGAGGGGATAGTTTAGGTGTTGTTTAGATTTAAGGCACTTCCCTGAATTTAAGAAAAATTATCCTTTTTATCCTTTATTTATCCTTAAAATTATCCTTTTTTTCTGCTTGTTTTAGGGAATTTGCCTTAAACTCAAACACGATTTGAATGTTAGCAAGGATAGAAAAAGGATAAAAACTTCCAAAAGGTGGGAATATTTTTGATAGATTAGTAAATGCACTTTACAAAATTATTTTCGGTGCAAAAAATTGCACCCTACTGACTATATCATTTTATCTAAGCCTGTTTTGCCCACAGCTTTAGCATAATCATTAACAAAATCTTCAATCGTAAAATGTTGTCCAGCACTTATTCTGTAACGATAATTCTCTATATATTTAATCATTGGGTCTACTGTCGTATCGTAGATATCATATATCTTCAAATTTATACCAGGTATCTTGCCACCTTTGCTCTGAATAAAAACAGCTTTTGCTAAATCTGGGTTTATACTTTGAGCTCGTTTAAACAACTTGTATAAATCTTCTGGGGTATTTTCTTTTGCAAAAGACAACCAGTTGGCGTCTTCTAAAATACCACTATAGAACATTTTATCAGCTTTATTAACACTTTCTACACCTTTAAAAGGAGCTGTTATTGTTTTAATGGCTTCTAATTGTTCTTTTGTTACAGGTTCTCTGAAATACATTGTCACAGGGTCTGATTGTGTTATAAAATGCTTCGCTGGTTCAGCTGCAATCTTATAATAAGCTTTTGGAGGTTTTATAGTTTTAAGAATTTTACCATCAACTATAACCTCTCCTCTTGCTATAAAACCATCTAGTACATTTATAATATCTGGATGTGCGTTTACGCTCATTGATACTCTTTCAACCGGTAAAGTCTTAAAATCAAGAATATTTTCAGTTATGGAATGTGGTTTTCTGTAAGTCCACATAGTTCCTGTTTCTTCTACTTTTATACCTAAACTAGGTTTATATATTTTTGACTCTAACTGTTTTGCAAGGTCTATAGATAATATTCTTGCTCTATAATTACCACGATGTCTCATTGTATTATATCTAGCAGTTATAATATCACTCATTTTATTAGCTGTTAATTCCTCTGGCAACATACCTTCTGATAATCTTGTATGAGTAACTTCTCTCACAATAGGACTTGTAGCAGTTCCCACTGTAGAGGTTCTAGGCTTCATTTTTGTGTAGACTTTTCCGTCTTCAAACACTTGCGTAGCTTCTTTAACCCATTTCCCATCTACCCAGCGTCCTTTGGTTTTAGAAACAGTATCTGCAACTGTATCTACGGCATTTCGTACCCATTTACCGTCTATCCATTTTCCAACTGTTGTAATACCCTTGATAACCATAAATATTACCTAATATTTCCCCTATTAACTTATTATATATATAAAGTCTATTTCTTTGTAATAATTGACTTTTGTCTTAACAACCATTTACAATTACCATTTGTTTTTTATATAAGGTTTAATTAGTTCGTTGGGGTTTCTTGACCAACAATTATATTTCTCATTTTATCTGACTCTTTTTCTCAAACTGAAAGTCAAATTATAATGGACTGCCCGAAATAATCGCATCATCTGTAATAATCAAACCACTCCATAAAATACATATACATAACTTCCCAAACTAAAAAAGGAACCCGAATGGGTTCCTTTTAAATGGAGGAGAAGGTGGGATTCGAACCCACGGAACGCTCGCACGTTCGACGGTTTTCAAGACCGCTCCGATCAACCGCTCTGGCACTTCTCCAAGCAATTGCTTTCAGATGTATTATTATTTTACCAACTCAATCTTAATTGTCAAGGATTATTTTATAAATTAATCGTAGGATGTTTATCAAAACAAAAGATGATAGCATTTTCATATGGCTAACAGTGACAATATCGCAATTAGAAAAACACCAACGCTTAAACTAATCATCCTTAGTATCGTAACTGTGGGGATATGGTGGTATATCTGGCTTTGGAAGCTAATAACCGACATCAACAATCTTTACCCCCAAAAAGGAAAATGTATCCATCGCTACAACTGGTTTTGTACTCTCATTGGGTTAGATATTATATCAACAATCCTTGATATTAAAGGAATTCAAAGGGAATTTATTATAAATATTGCAGATGTTCTATGGCTTCTTTTAAATTTAATCTTAACATTACAGCTTCTAAAAAATATTGAACGTTACGTAAAAGAAAAATTCGACATCGAAATGAAGCACAATGTCTTGGGTTGGATATTCTTCGGAAGTTTTTACGTGAATTATAAAATTAACAGATTAAATAAAAGTATTCAAGATGGAATAAATAAAAAAATTACCCAAATGAAATTATTCAACACCCAAGAAAAATTCTTAGACAAAGTTAAAAGATTTTTCAAAAAATAAATTATTTTTTATGAGTTTTAAACGCAAAATATTTAAACAACACGTAGGTTACAACCGAAACTAAGAATATTGAAATAAACTGCGATATATAAACATTTTTAATTGCAAATCTAACCAACAATTCCAAAATTATTACGTTTATAAAATAACTTACCGCCCAAGTTGAACAGCATTTCAAATACTCATGCAGATAATTTCCTTTTGTACAAAATACAAAAAACTTCTGGTTAAAATACGAAAATACAGAAGAAATTGTCCACTGCAAAACCACACATAATTGGTAGTGACCTTGTCCCAACAAATAAACTGCAAGAGCAAAAATTACATAAGAAATTCCAGCATTTACAGCTCCAATAAATAAAAATCTGATTTTATCTGGGATTTTGCACCAGTTTGAATATAAAGATTTCATAACTTCCATAACAAAATTTTATCACCCAAAGATTATTTCTCAAGAGGAAGCAACTAAATAACAATTCGTTAGAGTAAACCCCTCATCCTAACCTTCCCCCCAAGGGGAAGGAACATCGTTAGAGATACATTCGGATAAAATCCTACAATTCTTTATCTGACTCTTTGATAGGAGCACCGATTACACGTTCCAATTCCGCAGCATTGACGTTATATTGTAACAATGTTGAATAATAATCCAATTGAGCATTCAAATATGTGTTTTCTGAATCTTTGAACTCAATCGCATCACCTAGACCAACTTGGTATCTACGGAATGCTTGGTATTGTTGTTCTTTTGCTTGTTGAAGAGCAAGTTTGGAAACCGCAATACTATCGTGAGAATTCATCAAGTTTATATAGGCACTTTTTACATCTAAATAAACATTTTGACGTTCTTGCTCGTAATCAGCTACGTATTTTTTATAAGTTGCATTTGCTTCATCAACTTGTTTTTTCAACAACATTAAATTCAATGCCGAATATTGTAGTTGTAATCCAACAGAATAACCATAGTCTGAATTAACTTTTCTACCACCATATTGGTATTGACCAAATGCTCCAATATCTGGAGTAAACGCACGCTTTGCACTACGAACATTTAATTCTGCAGCATCCATTCTTTTCTTTGCAGCTAAAAGAGAAGGTCGGGATTCTTCAGCCGTTTTAATTAAATCTTCAAAATTAACTGAATACTCTTTTGTATTCAAACCATCTTTTAAAACCACATCCGCAAGCTCTGGAATACCAACAGCGTTTGCAAGTTGAACAGATGCAAGTTCCATTGTATTCTTTGCTTTGATTAAATTCAACTTAGCTTTTCCTAGGTTATACTCTGCATAAGTTACATCTATTTTAGCTTTTTTACCAATATCAAAATATGCTCTCGCCTGTTTTAATTGAAGCTCATAATCTTGTACAGTATTTTCATAAACAGACTTTTGAAGCTTTGCAAAAATCATATTATAATATGCAACTTTCACATTGTAAATTACATTTTCAATGCTTGTTTCTGCATCAAATCGAGAAGATTCATATGTTCTTTTTGCAGAATCTGCAATAGCCTTAGTTTTACCGAAATCAAACAACAACATATTTGCAGAAATATTTGGAACATAATACATATCGTATTTTTGCACCATCATTTTAGCGAAATTCCCGCCCATTGTCATGAACATATCATTTCGAGAATAGCTAACCCCTGCACTTAATGTTGGGAAGAAATTTGACCATGCCTGACCAATTCTAGATTTATAAATTTCAGAGTTACTAATAGCTGACATAATTGCAGGATGGTGAGTTATAGCTAATTTGATACAATCAGATAGAGTAACCTCACCATTCATATCAGCATATTCAATCTGGCTATTGATAACAGGAAATTTTGTTTCATACATACCTTCTGCTTCGTGCGAAGATTTTGCCTTAGATTTTGCATTAGACTTCATTTTCTTAATTTCAGTCTTATGATTAACCTTCACATTATCTGGTTCAACAATCTGAATTTCTTTTTGCTTTTTAGATGCAAGCAAATTTTCATCCACTTGTTGTTTCTTTGCCAATACAGAATTACCTGACAATGCAACAACCGAAGCTATTATAAGTATATTAACAATCTTTTTCATTCTATATCTCCAAATCCTTTTCGGTAATTTCTCTTTTAGGGAATTTATCAACAAATTCCTGAACAAGAACATAAAATGCTGGAGTTAAAGCTGCCCCCAAAGTTGCAGCCGCAACCATACCACCAAATACGGTTGAACCAACAGAAATTCTTGAATTTGCTCCAGCACCAGAAGCAAATATCATCGGCAATACACCAATAATGAATGCCAATTCAGTCATCATAATTGCACGAAATCTCAATTTTGCCGCCTTAACTGCTGCCTCTCTAACTGGCAGACCGTGTTTTTCATGTTCTTCTTTAGCAAATTCAACAATCAAAATAGACTGCTTCGCTGCCAAACCAATCAACGTAATCATACCAACTTGAGAATAAATATCAAAAGATTGGTTAATCATCATCTGGAACAATAACGCACCCAATGCAGCAACTGGAGAAACCAAAAGTACCGCAATTGGAATTGTATAACTTTCGTACAATGCAACCAAGAATAAGTAAACAAATACCAAAGCCATTGCTACAATTACGATTGTTTGACCAGAAGCAGCTCTTTCTTGAGCAGAAGTACCAGACCAATCGAATGTCATATCAGAAGGAAGAACTTTCTTTGCAACCGCTTCCATAGCCTTCATTGCATCCCCAGAACTCTTTCCACTTGCTTGTTGACCTTGAATTTGTACTGATTCATACATATTGTATCTTGAAATTGAGGCAGTACCAACAGTTTGTCGCAAAGAAACAATTGACAATACAGGAACTTGTACCCCATTTTTATTTTTAACATAAATTCCAGCCAAATCAGTTGAAGTATTCCTAAATCTACTGTCAGCTTGTAATTGAACCTTAAATACTCTGCCGTATTTATTAAAGTCATTAACATAGTATGTCCCAAGCATTGAAGCTAAAGTTGAATATAATTCTTGCAAATCAACATCTTGAGCCAAAGCCTTAGCATAATCAATATCAACAATATACTGAGGAACATTTGCTTGGAAAGAAGTGTTAACACTTGATAATGATGGATCTGAATTTGCTGCAGCAACAAGTTTGTTAGCCCAACTTTCCAATTCTTGAGCGGTATAATCACCTTGAGAAAGCATTTGGAACTCAAAACCACCCATCATACTCATACCCATAATAGCTGGAGGAGAAAAAGCCATAATTGAAGCTTCTTTTGTATTTCCAGCAATTCGTCTTATACGTTGCAATATCGCAGTGTGAGAAAGATTAGTTTCACGTCCTTGAGATTTACGTTTTACCCACTCAATAGGTCCAACTTTTCTATCTTCATAACTATCTAGCGAGATGATAGCAGTTGCAGAGTTAACCGCACCATTACCACCAAATACTGTTAACTTACTAGCATCAACACCATCCAACACCTTAACTTGGTCAAGGAATTTTTTTGAAACTTCCTCAGTTCTAGATAATGAAGCACCATCTGGAAGAGTAATTGAAGCAAGCAATATACCTTGATCCTCATCAGGAATAAAACCTGTTGAAATAACTTTGAAAGATACAAGCGTTAACGCAACTATTATTAAATAAGTTGTAACAAGCAACTTTTTATCATATACGAATTTATTAACATATTCCATATAAAAATCTTCAAGCTTGTCAAAATATTTATTAAACACTTCAACAATTTTAGAAGTTCTTCTATTAATTCTTTTTTGAATATGTTTTAAATGACGAACGAAAGGAGAATCTACTTTCTTTGAGTCATCTTGTTTTTCTCTACCAAGGAAGTGAGAACACATTGCAGGAGATAAAGTCAATGCACAAATAGCAGAAAGGGCAATTGAAACAGCAATACAAACAGCAAACTGTTTATACATAACACCAGTCATTCCGCCCATAAACCCAATCGGAACAAATACAGCCATCAATACCATTGCCATAGCAACCAGTGATGAACCAACTTCCTGCATAGTAATCTGTGTTGCCATAATTGCAGATTTACCTTCGTCAATGTGACGTTTTACGTTTTCAATTACAACAATCGCATCATCTACTACAACCCCAACCGCCAGTACTAATGCAAATAAGGACAACAAATTGATTGACATACCCAAAGCATCTAACGCAAAGAATGTACCAATTAAAGAAACAGGGATTGTCGCACAAGGAACAAGAGTTGCCATCCCATCCCCTAAGAACAAATAAATAATCAATACAACAATTATACCTGTTAATAGAATTGTAAATTCTACTTCTTTCATTGACTCTTGAATATACTCGGCATCATCCTTAATAGTCATAATTTTGATACCGTTTGACATTCTTGAATTTAACTCGTCAACTTTAGCATGAACAGCCTTTGACATATTTATAACGTTAGCATCTGGTAATTGAGAAACCATAATAATTGCAGAAGGTTTTCCATTTACCAAACCTAAGTTTGTATAAGATTGAGCCCCTAGTTCAACTCTTGCAATATCTTTAATTCTAACATTTGAACCATCCATATTTGAACGGATAATTATATTTTCAAATTCTTTTACATCCGCCAAACGACCTTTTGTTTTCAAAGTTAGTTGTAAAGCTTGCGGGTCATCTGTTGGTAACTGTCCTAATGCACCAGCAGTAACTTGAGTGTTTTGTGCATTAATCGCAGCTTTAACTTCGCTTGTTGAAATGTTTAGACCAGCCATTTTTTGAGGGTCTAACCAAATTCTCATTGAATAATCACCCGCACCATACACATTTACATCCGCAACACCATCCACACGTTTCAATTCATCTTTAACATATATTGAACCGTAGTTTGACAAGTCTAACGGACTCCAATTGCCAGTTTCTGGATACAAGTTCAAAATCAAAGCTCCAGAACCAGACGACCTACTGATAGCGGTTACACCCGTTCTTTGAACATCTTCTGGCAACTGAGTTAAAACCTGTTGAATACGGTTATTTACGTTCATCAAGTTAATATTTTTATCAGAACCAACCTTGAAATACATTGTTAAAGAATAACTTCCATCATAAGAAGAAGATGTCATATAAGACAAATTTTCAACACCGTTCAACTTATTTTCCAAAACAGTCGCAACAGAAGATTCAATAACTTCCGCACTAGCACCTTGATAGTTAGCACTCACCATAATTTGTGGAGGAGTAACATCAGGATAACTTTCTTGTTTCAAGCCCAAGAGTGAAATTAAACCAACAATCACAATACATATAGAAATTACCAATGCAAATCTTGGTTTTCTTATGAAGAAATATAATTTTTCTTTATCAAATATCTGTTTCATTCTTATTTACCTTTACTCTCACGCTTTGCATATTCTTCTGCTGATAAGATTTTAACCTTTTGACCTTCCATTGTTACGTTTTGAATACCTGCAACGACGATTTCATCATTTAATGTCAAACCTTCTTTTACAATCCAGTTTTTATTAACAACATCATCTGAAACCTTAATATCTTTTCTTACAGATTTTCCATTTTCAACGCCCCAAACGTAATATCCGCTCATAGCATCACCTTTTGTACAAGATTGAGGAACAATCATATAAGATGTTTTTTGAGGAGCAATAAGTTGAACTTTCATATAATCACCTGGAACTAACCAGTTTTTAGGATTTTCAAAAGTAGCTCTCATTGGAATTGAACCAGAATTTTGATCAATTTGATTATCTACAAAGTCAATTTTACCAATTTGTTCATACCATTGACCATTGTCAAATTGAACTCGAACTTTAACATCTTTCAATCTATTGCTTGCTTTTAAAAGTTTTACAAAATCATCACTTCTCAAACTGAATGATACATAAACAGGGTTAGTACTAGAAATATTAACTAATGAACCAGAAGTAGCGTTAACATAGTTTCCTTCAGTAATCTTAATTTTACCAATTCTACCATCAATAGGAGATTTGATTGAAGTGTAACTCAAATTAACTCTAGCAAGTTCAAGTTTTTGTCTTGCAGCATCTAATAAAGCTTTATTTGAATTTCTTGTAGCTAAACTTTGGTCAACGTCAGAATGGCTAATTAAATCCTCTTTAATCAACGCATTAGCTCTATTCAATTCTTGTTGAGCATTTTTCAAAAGTGCAGAATATTGACTAACCGCAGCTCTAGAATTGTTTACTTCAATTTGATATTCACGAGGATCAATTTGGAAAATCAATTGTCCTTTATGAACAAAATCACCTTCTTTAAAATATTTCTTTAACAAAAATCCAGAAACACGAGCAATAACATCAACAGAATATTTTGCTTCAACACGTCCAGTAGATTCCGCAGAAATAAACACTTCTTCATTATGCGGAGTATCAACAACAACTTCTTTAGGAAGTTTCATCATTTGTTGCATTACCATCCCGCTAATCAAACCAGATGTTTTATTATATATAATTGGTACAATAATAACCAATAAAATTAATATAGCCAATTTTTTTCTTGTCATTTTTAATTTCATACTTTTTCTCCAAATTTAGGGTAGAATATTCTACTGTAATAGTAGAAAATCTATATAATTTTGTCAATAAAATATTGAATTTTTACACCAAGCATAGTACAATCAAAATAGTATAGGTAGAAAAGGAAACGGGTATGGAACAAAACGCAAATAAAATAATACCGCAATTAGATAACAATTTAGCATTCCAAATTGATTATACTGCGAATTATACCAAATCCTTCAGACGAGAATTCCAAGCTCAATTTATTGAAGGTTGTGAAACACCCGATGAATTCACTATTTTATATGCACTACATTTGCACCCAGATATTTCGCAATCCGAATTAGCAAAAATTCTTTTTAAAGGGAAGGCACATATAGGCAAAATCCTCAATGAAATGGAAGAAAGAGGGCTTATAAAAAGAATTGCCGATACAAGAGATAATATAATCATTAAAAGAAACGAAATTACTCCAAAGGGAGAAGAAATATTTGCGAAGGGGAATGTACAATTTTCAAAGGTTAAAAATAAAATATTAAAAGAATACACAAGAGAAGAATTAATTCAATTTATTCAATATTTGACCAAATACCGCAAAATTCTCTCTTCATTTGTAGATGTCAAATTGAAATAAAGTCGATAAGCTGATAATTGGATAGGTCTATAAGTTCTTTATATATTTATTGTTTTTCTCTCCGAGGGAGAGAGGAATTGCTGTATTTGTTTAGATTAACCCCTCATCCTAACCTTCCCCCCGAGGGGAAGGAATTAATTATTCTTCTCCGAGATGTCAGCAGTATCAAAAATCCTCCCTCTCCTTGAGGAGAGGGGTCGGGTGAGGTGGTGAACTAAACGCAATATTTAATTTTATAAAACTGCGGTGCCGTATGGCTGATTAATATTTTTCTTCCTCTCCAAGGGAGAGGCTAGGAGAGGGGTCGATTATTCTTCTCCCTCGCCCTTTTGGGGAGAGGGGTGGGGTGAGGGGAATTGCGAAGATTAACCCCTCATCCTAACCTTCCCCCAAGGGGAAGGTACACAACATTTTTGATTGAAATTCTTCGAACTGCTCAGTATGACGAATGTAAATTACAATAAACATAAAAGCGAGGCGATGTAAAATCGCCTCGCTTCTTTTTAAAAATTATTCCCGTTTTAATTATTCCTCTTTTTTATCCAATTTCTTAATCACAGTCTTTTCTTTTTCATTCTTTTCAAAAACTTGGTCGTCACTTTTTGAAAAAATCTTTGATAAAGACTCTTTTGTGTGATTTTGAGTTTGGGATTTGTCTTTTTTGAACCGCCCGTTAAAAGACTTTTTCTCTTTAGGTTGTTTTTCAGGTTTCACTTTCGGAGTTTTCACCTTTTCAACCTTTGGAGCTTTTTCGGTTTTCACTTTTGGTGCTTTATCTTTCACAACCTTTTGAGGTTTATCGGCTTTAATCTTTTCTGCATTGACTTTTACCTCTTTAACTGGTTTTACGGCTGGCTCTTTTTCTAGTTTTTCCTTGTGAATTTTCTCCTTTTTAACTTTTACTTTTTGCTCTGGATTTTCAGCCTTATTTTTGCCAAATTTGAACCAATCCCAGAATGATGTTTTTCGTTTTGATTCTGGAGCAACAACAGATTTAATATTATTCTCAACTTGTTCTGATTTTTTAGTTTTAGAAACTTTTTCCTTTACTGATTTTTCTGTTTTAATTTTTGGCTCTTTAATTAGTTTTTGAACCTTTTCTCTTTTTGATTTTTTATTTACAGCAGAAGTTTCTTGAATAAGTTCATCATTAGATGATGCCAAAGGTGCAATTCCAAGAGCATTATTTATAATTGAAGTTATTGACTTTTCTTGTTCTGAAACTTTTTCGGGCTTTTCTTTTCTAGCCTTTTTAGCTTTAGCTTTTATAGGTTTTTCTTCTGAAGTTTGGATTGTTTTTTCAGCGTCCTGTTTTTTAAATTTTGCAGGTTTTTCTGGTTTTTCAGTTAATACTTTAGGTGTTTTTTCTTTTTTGACCTTTGGTTGTTTAGCAGGTTTTTCTTTTTTAATTTTCTTTGAATTAGTTCCTTCAACAGCATTTATCAATGCTTGAGAAATTTCTGGAGAAGTTGTATTTTCAACTTGTTCAGTTTTATCTTCATCTCCATAATCGTAAGAAGGGCTTTGCTCAATATTTTGAATTTGTTCGTCCTCAAGTTTTTCAGGAGTTTTAACATTTTGAACTTTGACTTCTGGAGTTTTAATTTCTGGCACTATTACAACAGGGATAGCCATTTCTTCATTTTCTGGAAGTGTTGTAATTTGATTGTTATTTTGACCTTTTGAAATTTTGTCTGATAAATCAACTGTTTTTGAAGAATGAGAGGATGCGATTTTCCTATCATTTTCTTCTGGAAGAATAATTTTTTCTTCTTCTTGAGATTGAATCTCCTCTTTTCCAATGGAAACATTATTTTTTGCATTCAAATCAGTTGAAGTATTTTCAACTTGTTTAGGATATTTGATGTCGAAACTTGCAGTCGGAACTTGTTTTTCTGCCTTATACAAAAAGCTTTGAGGCTCAAGTTCAACTACGTCTTCTGGATTTTCTTCTTTAGGGATTGGTTTTACTGGAGTAACTCCAAAATCTTCAGAATTGATATCCGCATGTTTTTCAACAACCTTCATTTCAGGTTTTTGTTGCTCTTGCAGTGATTCTTTTTCATTAGCATCAACAACTGGTTTAGTTTCATCGAATAGAGGAAGATTGACCGCCATATCATCATTATTCGAAGCTATTTTTTCAGAATTTTGTTCCTCTGGTTGAATTTGTTCTTGAGCTTTAACAACTAGTGGTTCTTCTTGTTTTTCAACTTGAGAGTTTGGTTGTGCAACAATTTGAATTGGCTCAGATTCAGGTTTTGATTCTGCAATTACATTTTCTTTCAGTTTTTTTATTTCAGTTTCTTCTTTAGGATAAGAGATTGTAAAATCTGGCGAATCTTTGATTTCGTCTGCTACAATCTTTATACTTTCGGAAGATTTTTCTATTTTTTGTGGTTCTTGTGTTTTTGTAATATTTTCTGCTTCTAGAGTTTCTTCGATTTTCTCTGTTTTATCAGAAGAATTTTCAGCCACACTTATAACTGGTTCTTGAACATTTTGTGGCTGATTTTCTATATGTTGAGCATTCTCAATTGATGCCGGCTCAATATTTTCAACTTTGTGTTGCAATTCTTGAGGTACAGCCATTGGAATTAAAGATTGCGTAGCTAAGATTTGAGCAATTGAAGTCGTTTTTTCATCTCCTAATAATACTTCTTGCGACGTTTGTTGAGTTAAAACAGGAGTATCATTTGTTTTTGGTCTTAATGCAACAATTTCATCCTCTGCTACTCCTTCTGATAAAGTTTGAAAATCTTCTACTGATAATTTAGAAGAATATTTTTTGAATACATAATTATCAATTGCAGAGATTTTGTAATTTGGATTTTTATATACAAAAGTTACTCCTAAATCATCAAAAGTTGTTCTGATATAGTCGTATTGAGTATCAATATCTTCTGGAGTAATTACAATGTTAGATTGCTTCAATAATCCAACCGCAGAATTGTAAGCGTTATTGAATTTTTTATAATCTTCTAAACTTACTTTCCCATTAACAAATTCTGGTTTGTATGCGTTCAGCATTTTTTCTGTTGCTGCAAGTTGAGCAATGATTGGATTTGAATATGCTTCTGCCATATCAGATTTTGTCCCCATACCTTTTTGAGCCAAAATCAATGCTTTCAAATAATAACAATAGCCAAGAAGAGTTTTCTCCTTGTTTGAAACATAACGAACATCTGAATTATAAATATCCGTTGTAGAATTATAAATTTTTTCTAAATCTTCCAGTGCTAAATCGTTTTGTCCTTGTTTGTATTCTGCTAAGGCTTTTAAATACATTACAGAATTATAATTTGAAACTCTGCGATATAAAAGTTTTCCCGCACCTGAAATAACAGAAGAATAATCTCCATTTATATATTGAGCAATAATTTTGTAGTATTGGCTATTGTAATCGTTTGATTTTAATTTTATTGCACTATCAAAATTTTCAATAGCAGAAGAAACTTTGCCTTGTAACAAATCATTTAACCCGATATAAAAATAATAAGAATTACAATTTGGATTCAATTTTAAAGCCTGACGAAAATATTCAGTTGATTTTTTTGCATCGTCAACAGAAAAAGTTTTTTCAGCTTGTGCATAATAAAGTTGCCCCAAACTAGCTAAAGATTCAAAATCGTAAGGGTTTTTCTTCAACGCATTATTGAATGCAAGAATTGCCTCCTCATCCTGTTCCATCCCAGCAAGTGCAACACCGTTCAAATAATATCCTAAATAGTAATCTGGATAGTTTGTAATTAAGTATTGGCTTTTAAAAACAGAATCCCTGTAATTTCCATTTTCAATATCGTTTATCGCATCATACAAAAATTTATCATCTCCTTGAGGATTGAAAACTTTTCCATATTTTTGAGGACAATTTATCTGAGAAATTTCATCTTTTTTCGGTTGTGGCAAATAAATATGAGAATTTAATTCAACCGCTTTTGCGTAAGATGATTCATAAGAAGTTTTATTTTGAACTTTTTGAGCATACATCAATTTTGCATACAAATTCCCCAGTTCTGGGTTTTGCAATTGTTCTTGCTTATCAGCTCCTAAAACAACTGCACTCAAAACCTTTGTGCCTGTAACGAACTTGTCATCATCCGTTTTTAAATCTATTGCTGTTTGATAATCTTTTTCTGCTAAGTTATAACGTCGCAAAGCATAATAAGCATCTCCTCGCAATTTGTATGCTTCATACTTTTTAGGTTTAGAAGAAATATACGCATCTAAATATTTCAAAGCTTCTTGATAATTTTTCTGACCTATTAAATTTTCTGCCATTTCAAAAGCATCTTTATTTCCTTTAATAACAGAAACTTCCGTAGTCTCGGATGTTGTATCTTCAGCGTACACAGAATTTTGAGAAATTGTATAAGTTCCCATCATCATTAGCACAAGTAACGCACATATCTTCTTATTAACCATATTCACCCCGTTTAAACTAAATCATAACAAGATTATACAATAGAAATCGGAATTATTGAATAAATTATACAATTTGTTATATTATAAAAATCAGCACTGCAATTAGGGAGAAATATTAAATGAAAAGATGTTTTTGGGTAGATGAAAAATCTGAAATCTACACAAAATACCATGATGAAGAATGGGGAATTCCAAAATACGATGATAGAGAGCTTTTTGAACTTCTCGTTCTAGAATCTTTTCAAGCTGGATTATCTTGGATTACTGTTCTCAAGAAAAGAGAAGCTTTTAGAATTGCTTTTGATAGCTTTGATGTAAAAAAAGTTTCAAATTATGGTGAAAATAAAATTGAAGAACTTCTTCAAAACCCACAGATAATCAGAAGCAAAGGGAAAATTAATGCCGCAATAAATAACGCAAAAATTTTTATAGAAATTCAAAAAGAATTTGGCAGTTTTTCTAATTACATCTGGGAATTTACAGACGGAAAAGTCCTCAAAAATACTTCTGGCAAAACAATAGTTTCATCTCCTCTATCTGACAAAATTTCAATAGACCTCAAAAAACGAGGAATGAAATACGTTGGAACTGTAATAATTTATTCCTTTTTACAAGCAATTGGAATCCTAGATGACCACGACAAGGACTGCTTTAAATACTAAAAGTCCCATTCCATTTCGGCAAACAGCTTTACCATCAAAAAGTTTTTAAACTTTTAAGAGTTTTTAATTCTCTCGGGTGTGAGCCTTAACCGATGTTATAAATATACCATATGATTTGGATTTTTGTAAACATCCGTATTTTTACTTACGTAAAAATACGACTAGCCAGATGGGCTAGTTTGATACTTGACATCCATGAGGCGTAAGGCTTTGCAGAGAGGAAGGATTTTGACACAAAAATAAAAAGATAATATTTTATTAATATCAAAAGTGAACATAAACCCCTCTCCCTAACCCCTAACCTCTCACAAAACAATTCACTGGATTGTTTTGCTCGGCAGAGTCCTTGGAGAGGGAATGATGTTCAACATTTCCCAAGTTGCTTTGTTTATCTGTCGGCTTAGCAAAGCCGACCTACATTTTTTTAAGCTGTAATTAAAAAGTTAGATAAATAATTTTTGGAGAAACAGAGCGAGCCGAATTATTCGGCTCGCTCTGTTATTTTATATGCCAATCTTTCAATAACTAGGCATTATAAAGCATTTTTATATCTAAATCTTCTATTGCATCACAAGCTTTCATTTCTTGATAGCCTGCAATCACTGTTCCAACAACCCCAATAGCAGCTAAAGCAGATAATACTATTTTATTCTTCTCTGCAAATTTAGCTCCAGCAGCCAAAGGAAGCCCTCCAGCAAGAGCTAATCCAATACTTGGAAGAGCATAAGCAACAGCCTTATTTCGTTTTCGCATTAATTCATTTCTTTTAGCATAATTTGGATTTGTACTGCTTGATACATTTACGGGGCTTATACTCATTGATAGTTCCTTTCATATTTATACACCAATTTATATATTTTAAATCCTGTAAAAAAAAATTTTGCTATTTGAAAAAATTTTTAACATCTTGAAAGGATAAGTTAGGATGAGGGGTAAATCTAAACAAGTACAGCAATTTCCCTCACCCCACCCCTCACCTCAATCCTCTCCCTCGGAGAGGAAGAAAAAGTATTAATCAACCATACGGCATGCAGTTTCACAAAATTAAATTTTGCGTTTAGTTCACCACCTCACCCTAGCCCTCTCCTCAAGGAGAGGGAGGAATGTTGATACTACTGACTTCTCGGAGAAGAATAATTAATTCCTTCCCCTTGGGGGGAAGGTTAGGATGAGGGGTAAGTCTAAACAAGTACAGCAATTTCCCTCACCCCACCCCTCACCTCAATCCTCTCCCTCGGAGAGGAAGAAAAATATTAATCAGCCATACGGCACACAGTTGCAATCGACTCAACTTCGTTTCGTCGTTTCAGCTAGTGTCCTCAAAGAGAGAGCATGTTTTTAATGAAATTCTTCGCTTCGCTCAGAATGACGGGATTTGAGATAATATTGTGGGCATCATTCCTCTCCTCAGAGAAAGAGAATAACAACACAAGAAGAGGTTCTTCAAACAAGAACCTCTTTTATACATATAAGAAAAATCATCTAAACATGTTGAGCCAATGTTTGTTCTTTTACAACATTACGTTTAACTTTTCTTGTTGCAGTTCTTGGCAAAGGTTCTTTTCGGACTACAATATTCACTGGTCTTTTATATGGAGCTAATTGTACAGACAAATTCTTAACCTCTTGAGTAACAAAGCTTTCCAACTCTTCATCATTTGGATATTTTTGCATAATCTCTTCTGTTGGAACAACTACGGTCATAATCTCTTCAGTACCATCTTTTGCTCCAGAGGTTCTTGTTGCACCAAATACGCAAACTTCAGCAAAATTTGAATCGCCTTCCAAAACAGCTTCCACTTCTTCTGGGAATACTTTTTTACCACCAGAAAGAACAATCATATTCTTAATTCTACCAGTAATATACAATCTGCCATCAGAATCAAACTCTCCAATATCACCTGTATGTAACCAACCGTCAGCCTCTAATACTTCCGCTGTTTTCTCTGGATTGTTATAATATCCTTTCATTACAGATGGACCTTTAACCATAAGTTCTCCAGTTTCTTCATCAATTTTTGCATCATATGAATCCAAAACAGGACCAACAGACATCAATTTTCTATCATTACCCCTATCTACAGAAATAATAGGGCTTGTTTCAGACAAACCATAACATTGGAACACCTTGATACCAATTCGTTCAAAGAATTCTCCAACGGTTGGATCTAATGGAGCACCCCCAGTCATAAACCCATAGAAGTTTCCACCAAATTTTGCCAAAATACTTCTGAATAATTGACGTTTGATATTGTAATCCGTAATATATTCAGCTGCTGCGTAAGAACGTTCAAACAACAACTTTTCTTCTGTTGGAAGCATTCTAATATCAGCCTCTATCGTATTTTTTAACAATTTCAAAAAGGCTGGAACAACAATCATAAAATCAATTTTCTTTTCTCTCATATCACCCAAAACATCTTTTGGTTTTAAACTTTGAGGATAAAAAATTGAAGAACCTCTATTCAAAAATGTTGAAAAGCCAACAGTCAATTCAAATAAATGATTCATCGGCAAAATTGACAACAAATTTACATTTTCATGAGGCAAAACTTCTGGCAAAATTTTTGACATTTCCAAAACTTGAGTTGTCATATTTCCAAAAGTTGTTTGAACACCCTTTGGAGCTCCAGTTGTACCAGAAGTATAAATAATCAAAGCAGTATCTTTTAATGATCTATGACGCCATTTGCATTCTCTACCAGATGGGAGAGTATATAAGCTAGGGTATTCAGAATCATAACGAGGTTCGTCCATGATAATTATATGTTTGATACTTGAAATTTTCTTTTGTAACTCCAACCCCTTTTCTAAATTTGCTTGGGATACAGCAAGAACTGATGGTTGACAGCTTGAAAGGATTGAAACTAATTCATAAATAGTTAACTTATTATCTAAGGGAACAGTAACCATGCCTGAAATAACTGCAGCAAATAAGCAAGCACCCATTTCTGGCATTGATTCAGAAAGAATGGCTAATCTTTCACCCTTTTGCATCTGCAAGTCAGTTATCAAATAACTTGCAAATTGTTTTGTCAAAAGACCAAGCCCTTTGTATGTAAGCTCTTTCCAGCCGTATTTATTACGTTTGCCAAGAGCAATTCTTTCACCATAAAGTTTTGTATTTTGATCTAACAGTGATAAAACATTCTCTCTCATATATCCAATTCTCCCCTTTTCCCCTTCAATGTAATGAAATTTATATAAAAGTTTCGAGAAACACATCGAACCATTTTTCAAAAAAATTATATCATAAATTGGCTAAATAGCAACATATGAAGCCTTTAGCAAACAAACCTCTTCACCAGTATTCGCATCTGTTATCAAGTGTTCCGATGTCAAATTTTCACGGTCAATTTTCACCGAAGAAATTATATCATCCCCATACTTGACCTCATGTTTAAAATAAATATCCAAAGTTTTCAATTTATGCTTTGAGCGAAAATCAAAATCTAATACTTCCATAGCCCAAGTAATATAAACCGTATTGTTAACGTGACCATTCATATCCAAATCATCATAACGAACATGGAAAACTTTTTCGCAATCACTTTGACTAATAGGTTTTATTTTTTGTAAAGCTAAATCATCATCTCGCTTTTCAAATGATATAAACTGAGGGAATTCTTGTGAAATATTTACTATCGATTTAGAGTTTAAATTAACAACAAACCAAGACGTTACCGCCCTCAACAATCGTTTCCCAGTATCTGCATCAAAACACTCAAAGTCACGGAAAGTAGTCATTCTATTCCCACCACGACACTCTGTCAAAATTTTAATTTTATCCACCCCAATAGGATAATCATCAAATTCAATTCGGTAGCGAATTAAAAACCAGCCCAATCCTTTTGCAAGCAACGCATCACAAGACAAGTCTGTATCAATTTTATCAATTGATTTTGCGGCTAAATCTTGCATAAAATTAAGCAACACTGCAGGTTTCAATGCGTAGTGCATGTCTTTTTCCGACATTGAAACCTGATATGTTCCTTCTAAAATATATTTGTTTTCAGCATCAAAATTTATCATTTTCTAAAACTCTTTTATTTTTGGATTGAAAGAGGTTCAACAGCGTAATTTTCTCTAAAAGTTTCTACTGTTTTAGCAAAATCTTCATTATTAGAATCTTTTAGTTTATTTTTCAATACGTGTTTTGGAATTGAAGAATTTACAGACTGAATTATATTTGTAGCAATATTAGAACAGTGGTCAGAAATTCTTTCCAAATCATTTAAAATTTCAGCATACACAAAACCACGTTTGATATGGATTTTTTCTTTTTTAACACGTTTGATATGATTTTTCTTAGCTGTATAAGCAATATCATCAACTACCTGTTCTAAAGGTTCAACATGATATGCTTGATTTACATTGTGTTCAACAAAAGCATTTACCGTCACATCAAAAACTTCTTTAACAGCATTAACAACATGTTTTAATTCTTCAACTGTTTCAGGTAAAAGTTTCCATTCTTTTCTATGCATTTTATTTGCCAAATTCAAAATATGAATTGCATGGTCTGCAATCTTTTCAAAATCAGAAATTGAAAGAATAAGCTGAGAAATTTTATTACTATCTTCATCAGACAATTCTGTACCAGAAAGCTTTTGTAAAAATGATTCCAAAGTATCTTGGTATTTATCAATCAAAACTTCGTTCTTGTTAATAATCTCCGCTACTTTGTGATTATATTGTTTCAACATTCTTACAGACATAACCAAAGTATCACGAGTAATTTTTGCCATCGTACCAGTAGCTTTGTAGCATTGATTGATTGCAATAGAAGGAGTAAGAAGTAATCTTTCATCAAGAATAACGTCTTTTTCATCCTTTTTATCTTTGATTAAAACATAAGCAAGTTTTTCCATTTGTTTTGCAAATGGGAATAGTAAAACCGTTGTTGCAATATTGAATATAGAATGACAAACCGCAATACCAAAAGGATTTGTAGCTTCTGCAAATGGATAATTTATAAAGTAATGACCGAATTCGTAAATTGGTAAGAAAATCAACGCACCTAAAACGTTGAACATTACGTGAACGACAGAAACTCTTTTTGCGTTTGTATTTACACCAATACTAGATAATACAGCAGTGATACAAGTACCAATGTTTTGACCAATGATAATTGGAACTGCAACCGCATAAGAAATTCCACCAGTCATAGACAACGCTTGCAACATACCAACAGAAGCAGCTGAGCTTTGGATAATTGCAGTAACAATTGCCCCAACCAAAAGTCCAAGAACAGGATTTTTGAATAAAGTTAAAGCATGTGAAAATCTAGGATCATCTGCAAGAGGAGCCATAGAAGTTGACATCAATTGCATCCCATACATCAAAACTGCAAAACCTATTAAAAATCCCCCAACACTTTTACGTCTTGAGAGATTATTTTTTGAAGTCATTATTAAAATTACAGCAACTAAAGCAAGCAATGGGCAAAAAGATTCAGGCTTTAAAAAACGAATAAAGAAGTTAGAACTTTGAATACCCGATAAACTTAAAATCCATGACGTTACCGTTGTACCAACGTTTGAACCCATGATTATGCCGATAGCCTGAGATAACTTCATTATTCCAGAGTTTACAAAACCAACAAGCATAACTGTTACAGCTGAGGAACTCTGGACCGCAATCGTAATACCTGCACCTAGAGCAAAGCTTTTTACTGGATTAGAAGTAATTTTTTCTAAAAGCTTCTCCATCTTGCCGCCAGCAATTTTTTCTAGCCCAGCGGACATAACAATCATTCCATACAGGAAAAATGCTAACCCCCCGCATAAAGTAAATATTGAAAATATATCCACGATTCTTAATTTCCTCCATAAATTAAATGTATATTTATGAGGTTTTACCCCCATAATCAACTTTATTATTATATAAAGTTTTTTGTTTGACAACATGGTGATACAAAGAATTTATTAATATCTTGGCAATTTTTAAGCATAAAAATACTTTATAATAATAGACACAATATTTAGGGGAAATAAATGAATTGGTTATCCATTACCTCTCGCATTGCAAGTAGGTTTAAACCTCTTGGAAAGCAAGGGAGTAAACTTATTTCAAAACAAACAAATATACCAATTGCGAAAGTTAAAAATATTCCGATACCTAAATTTGCCCACACAATGGATTTTGTAGAAATTTCCACAAAAGGCGGGAAAGGTAAAACAACAGTAACTTCGTTCAAAGATAGCGAAGGTAATCTGCTCTGGAGAAATATCCGAAAAACCTCTAAAAAAGAAACTGTGTCAACCACAAGAACATATTGGGGTGATAATAGTACTCTCAGAGAAATTAAATCTCAAACAACAGTAAATGGAAATACAACTCAATTAATGACCTCAAAACATATTTTTTCTAAAGACTCAAAAACATTAGATAGAGAAAAACTTACGATAAATTATGAAAAAGACAATACCACAAAAGAAGTCCAATTTTTTGAGAAATTAAAACCTCATAAACAACATCAATACGTTAGAACAACCGCATCTAGAAATGAAACTGGGGAAATAGTACAAACAGGAATTAATAGTAATTTTGTTTCTCAAAAAGAATTAGAAGAAATATCAAAAACACCTTATTTATTTGCAAAAAATTATGAAGATGAAGAATTTCTTCGAGCAATTATCCCATACTCAAAGGCAAAACAGAATGTTTCTGATAGAGAAATAACAGTATTAAATGAAAGACTAAGTAAATCTGTTGAAGGAACTTCCCGCTGTTATACTAATGAAATTAGGGTTGATTTAAGTAAACAAGCAGGAAATAAATCTAAAATTGTAAATGTAACAAATCATGAGCTCAGACATCAGTACCAAAATTCTCTAATGGAAAAATTGGAAAATCCACCACAAGTAATAAAATGCAAATTATTGAAGCAAAAATTAGAAAGTCGTCAAAAAGCAAGTTTAGAAAAAAATTATAAAAAACTCATTTCGCAACCAGAAAACAAATCAAAACCTCTTTCTGCCAAAGAAAAAGAACAAGCCGAACAATGGGCAAAAGAAACTGACAATTATATTAATGGAGAAAAGGACTCTGTTGGATATCTAAAACAAACCATAGAAAAAGATGCCTTTGCTGCTGGATTCGCAAGCCAAAAAGAATATGATGAATTAATACGGAATTTCTTTGAAAAAACAATGAAATTTCCACTTCATATGCAAGGGAATATTGAAGGTTTGAAATCCGTTGGAATAAGCAGACTTGTTTAAGGAATTGGATTGGAATATTTATTTGTTAGGCTAATAAGCACAACCTACATAGCTATTTTCCCTCGCCCTTTTTTAAGGGAGAGGGGGTAGGGGTGAGGGTTTTAATTCTTTTCTCATCGAAATCAAAAAGAAAAAGTGAACAAGTATTTATCAAATCAACCACTCTCCTAACCATACCTCTCGCAAAACAATTCACTGGATTGTTTTGCTCGGCAGAGTCCCTAGGGGAGGAATAATGCACAATATCTTACAAATTCGTCATACTGAGCGGAGCGAAGTATCTCAATCCATACTCGTTAGGTTTAACCCCTCACCTCAATCCTCTCCCCTAGGAGAGGAAGAAAAAATAAAACGTAACGAACTTATTCCCCTATTCCCTTTTTCCTTTTCTCTTAAATTATTTTATCTTCTTCAAAGAAGAAAGGAAGTTATTTTGAACTATATCTCCATCAACTTTTGTTAAAAAGATTTGGCAATCCTTTTCTTCTGCATCAATTTTTGGTAATTGAGAAATTTCAGCTGAATAATAATCACTATCAGTTCTACTACTTAACGGAATTCTATTTGCCAAACTATTTAAAGATAAATTCCTCAAAAATCCATAAATTCCCTTTTTGCGATTAGAAAATTTGGTATAAATTCTCAATGCCGCATCTTGGGCTTCTAAATCATATGTACCAACAATAAATGAACTTAATTGAGGAGATGAAGATTTTATCATCATTGGTTTAATCACATTATCTTTTAATCTCAAATCACCATCTATTTGTTCAAATTTACCCTCTGGAACTGAAACCAAATCTGAAACAATTGACGGAGTAACCATAGTGAGAGGATTCCTGAATAATGCGGCAACTTTCATTGTGTATTCCACAAGCCCAATTTTCGGAATTATCCCTTCATAAACTCTAAATTGAATACGCCCATTTAACTTCAAACTATCATCAGTTTCTAGTTCCATCAAGCCACTAGCTTTCCCATTGATTTCTTTTGGCAAATTCAACAATGACGATGCAATAATATCTGAATCAACTTTTACCAACGCAAGCCACAATGAATACTTGTGTTTTTTCAAGTCACAATTTATTTTGGCAGAAGATGTGCCATCTGCTATATTAAATTTATTTGAATCTATTTTTAATACACTATTTTCATCTAGAGTTAAATTTGCAACAACATTAGAAAATTTTATATCTTTATAAAAACCTTTATCCGCTATTAGACGACATTTTTCAATAATTAAATTTGCCAAATCAAAAGTTTGAGAATTGTCATCATCGTCATCAGAAACATTCTTTGCAATAGATTCTTCTACTGTTTTTTGGACATTATCAGAAGCAACATCACTCGGAGTTTGATTATTAAATATCTGCAAATATTTTTCTACATCAATATTATCAACCCCAAGTTCTGCATCTTTTACAATTATTGGGAATTTTATTTCATTCATAATTACCCCAGATGCGTGATAACTTGAGCGTCTATATCGTCCATTTGAAGAGATGTGCATATGATCATTATCTGTTTTGAATTCACCCTCTTTTATATATAACCTTTGACTAGGAATCCTCACATCAGAAACTTTCATATCCCCTTGAAGGGTCGGATATTTTCCAGTGTTAATAAGTTTTACGTGACCAATAAAAGTTCCACCTTTGAATAATTTTTCTTTTATTAGCATATTCACAAACCCACTCGGCATAGGTTTTGGCAAATCCATTCCAAAATCTTTGACAAATGTTTTACCATTTGAAAAATCAATATTTGAACTGAAACTCACAAGAGGAATGCGTTTTTTGTTTCCATGGCTTTTATCTGGATCTTCTGCATAATAATCGATTGATTTTATATTCAAAAGCATATTTTCAAAGTGCATTTTCGCAACCAAAACACGAGTAGCTAAATCATTCATAAATGTTTCATCGCCATCTACAATAAATCCGTTGCCCTTATCAAATTTGTAAAGCCAAGTTAAATCGATTTTATTATTAATCATTTTTAGCATTACTCTAGTATCAGCTTTCCCAGACATTTTCATTGGATAACCAATCATTTTTGACATGTAATGTTCTGAAAAATCGTTTGTAACAACGGCATTTCCAACCAAATTTGTATCCATAGATTTCAAATAATCTTTTACAGTTCCTTCAAAATCCATTTTGTTACTTGGTTTATTTGCATAATAGCCTTTGAAATCCTTCAACTGAATTCTATAATTATCAATTTTTACTTGACCTTTATTCAATAAAATTGGTAAATCCATAAACGGAATTAATTTAAAGGACAATTTATTCAAATCAATTAAACCATCAATATTATTATTTTTTACATTAACCTTAAAATCGAAATTTCCATCAATATTTTTGAAATAAACCAACTGTTCATTGATATTATTTTCAACAATTTGGGAATTTAAGAAATCCAACACATAAGGGATTGAAAACTTTTTCGCAGACAAACTAATATTATAATTTGATTTTGTATCAACATTCCCACTGAAAAACAATTTCTTATCATTTACAGAAATTTGAGAGTTTTCAACTACAAATTTTTCTTTATCCAATAGATAAACTTTATTATCATCTGAAGTTTTAATTTTTAAAACATTTTTACCTTTTTTAATTGTTGCAACAACATTGTAATTTACATGTTTTTTATCAATATTATCATCAATTCTTAAATTATTTCCATCAATAATTATGTTTGTATTTTTGTCTAAATTATACAAAATTTTTGCATTTTTTATTGATAAAACAGACTGAAAAATATCGAAATTCCAATCATTTTTTTGTGATTTTTTTTGAGCCTTAAAGCATTGTAAATCCAATATTTGATTGACATCTGCAAAAATATAATCAGACGTTGCACTTTTCAAAATTACATTCTTTTTTAAGATTTCAGAAAGAGATAAATTTATTCCAAAATTTTCCACTTTCGCAATAGATTTCTTATTTTTTAAAACTTCAAAATTATCCACCCCCAAATATATATTTGGAGATAATTCTGTTTTAACAACAGGATGTTTTATATCAATTTCAGTACCAAGAGATTTGCTTGCAACATCTTCTAAATAATTTACTACCTTGTCATTTGAAGCAAGATATGGAACCCCCTTTAGGTAAAAAATAACAGCACCAGAAATAATCAATCCTGCGAAAACAATCGTACCTATTAAAAGCTTTATAGATAATATTATACTCTTCTTAATCATAAAAACTCACCTATTTCTTAAAAAATTATACCATAACAAATTTTATGTTATAGTTAAGTTATGAAAAGATTGTTGGTTTTATTGGGCATAATTTTTATATTTGGAACACATGTATTAGCAGAAGATACAGCAAATTCTGAGTTGTTAACAAACGACGTTATTCTGTTCACCCAAAATGAAAGATGGGGATTAAAGGATAAGGCGAATAATATTACCGTAGAACCAATTTATCGCAAAATGATTAGGGTTGGAACTCATTCTTGGATTGTCCAAAACAAAAAATACAAATTTGGACTAATCGATTCCAGTGGTAAAGTTTTAGTTCCAATAAAGTATAGAAATGCAGATAGAATTGTTACCAAATTTGCGAAATTCGGAAATGATAACGACTACGGAATTTATGACGAATTTGGGAATACCATCGTAAAACCTGAATATTCAAAAATTGATATTTTATTTGGGCAAATGTTTTTAACCTACAAGAATTATAAATACGGGATTGTTGGTTATGATGGAAAAGTAATTTTAGAAAATAAATTTGATGATATTTATATGCCAAAACCAAATGTAATGAGAATTTCTTACAATGGAGAATGGTATGAACTTCAACAAGTAAAAGCTGATACCCTCACCCTCCCTGCGGATGCAGAGCATAACCTCGCAACGAAAGAAGATTTGTCACTCCAAAATATCGTTGTAAATACTGGAGTAATTTCAAGTTATTCTGTCGTAACCTTTTCTGATTATTTAATCAAACTTTTCTCATCAATTTCACCATCTCATGAAGATACAATTGATGAACTTATGCTTTCAAAAGGAGCTGACACGGTTTCAATTTTTATGAAGTTATCTTGGATTTCAAAATATCCAGTAGTGTATTGCAAGCACTATTACAGAAACGTAAGAAACCCAAACAATGGACCTCTTTCTACTGTAAAAAAAGAATTAAAACGACAAATCAAATAAGACTAATAACGTCTTAATTCAATTTGTTTCGCCAATTGTTCGGAGAACTCGACTTCTTTTGTTCTGCCTTGTTCAATAAAAACTCTTTTGGCAGATTTTATTTTAGATAATGCTAATCCTGGATTTTGCCTCATACAAGTTTTGGCAATATCAATCCTAGCAAAGGCTAAACGCAAGCGATACACATCTTCTGACTCTGTTCCTTTTGCAACAGTTTTGAAACCTTTTTTAGCTTCCTCAAAATCTGTGACAATTGACTTCAAACACTTTTCCTCTTTCAAAAGTGTCTTGACATATTGTTTAGACATCCATTCAGCTTTGTACAACTTTTTCAAATCCACAATTCTTGCCAATATATGGAACTTATCTCCTTGATTTTCGGCATTTGTAATTGCTTTTTCTAAAATTGTAATTCTTGTATCTTTTGCAATTGGGAGTTTTGCCAAACCGCTATAAACAATACCCGCAAAATCTCGCATGCCAGAACCTTGTAACCTTTCAGCAAAATCCGCCAAATTGTAACAAAAAACATCTAACATTCCCATTTTTGAATAATTTTTTTGAAATGCACTAATTTCCTTTGCGAAAGAGTGAGGGTTCCTAATTCTTGATTGCATTGTTTCTCTTGCAAAATGTTCAAAATCATGATTTATTCGATTTACGTTAATTGGATTTATTCTCATATTAGAAATAAAACTCATAAAAAAATATTTTTGCTATTACTTAAAAAATTATTTTAATAATTTATCCAAAACCCCGACCATTTCGGAAATTTTTGCATCCTTATCCGCTTCAGAACCAGATTCAAAAGAATGTTTCACGCAATTTGCAAAATGAGCCTTCAATATTTCCAAATTTATACGGAAAAATAATAAACAAAAGCCGATAAGGGGAATCTACCTTTCTGTTATGCGAGAGCGGGAAGCTCGAGTATTACAGAACAGGTATGCAACTTCATTATGGGCTGAACCCCTGTTTTTCGACCTACGGGAGAAAAATACGGGTGAAGATTCCCTTGATGGATAAATTGCACAAAAAACAGCCGATAAGGGGAATCGAACCCCTGACCTACTGATTACGAATCAGTTGCTCTACCATCTGAGCTATATCGGCAGTTCCCAAATCCATTTTATATCAACAAAATTAGCTTTCAACACTTCCTATGATTGCAAAGAATAGAAACGCTTTGATTGCAAAAATCAAACCTAAAATAAATAATATCAACCAAATTCTAACCCAATTTTGTTGCACTTCATTAAATTTTGCAGGGCTTTCCCATTCTTTTGATTGCCAAGCCCATTTGTTACCCATAAGGCCAAACCATACTGAAACCCCAATTGGGCCAATAATTGGAATTAAACAAGCTGGAAAATATAAAAGTGTAATATATTTTTTGTGCATAATACCCCAAATCCAATTTAGCAAAAATGCACCCCAGTTAAAGTGTCTTAGTTCTTTTGGTAAGGAGTTGGAATCTTCTGTAACCCATTCGCCACAAAATTTACATTTTTTTGCATCAGAATTTATCTCCGCTCCACAAAATTGACATACTTTTGTTTCTTCCATAATACCCTCTTCTTATTAACAAACTTCTTTAACAATAATGATAGTACTTTGAGAAAAAGATGTCAATCTCAACAAAAAAGACCTCGTAATATTAACAAGATCTTTTTTTTGAACTTTATTTAATTTCTTATTACATCCTCTAATTCAAGCCCAAGATGTATTTATTCATATTTGCAGTGTAATTTATTGCACTATACATTGAATTTTGGGATTGCTGAATCGTCGAATATTCATCCTCTAAAGAAGACAATTCTGATTTATAGCCCTTTACTTCTTTTAAACTATCACCTCCTTTGGTTATAGATTCTAACTTCTTAGAAATCTTACTGAATATATCCGAAAGTGATTCTGATGACGATACAGAAACGCCAACTTGAGCCGCCAATGCTTTTGCTTTTGCTATCATCTCTGCTTCACTTGATGTTGCTTGTTGTGCATTGTTGGAATTTGCAGTTTTATGAACTTGCTCCAATTTTTGTTCAAGTTTAGTTATCAAAGCCTGTGCTTGAGCTTCCGAAGTGACAGTTGACGGTTCAATTCCAAGCCTTCTAAGTTTTCGAATTGTCTCTTCACTCAACCTTGAGCCAGACACACATCCGAAAAAACTATTACTTGCCGAAGATGTTACTCCTGATATTGGCATACTTTTTGAATCACCTTTCTACATCTTTTCTTTTAATTATTCTTTTCAAGAAGTCAACAATATTATTAACGGTTTGGAAAGAGAAAAACTTTATAAATTTAGACTTTGTTTTTACAAATATTTACAGATAATTTCTATGTTGTTTTAAGGATATGTTTTTTGTAATATAACCATGTAGTACTTTTAAAAAAGGAGAGAACTAATGAAAAAATCAATTAAAGACCTTGGTGATATCAAGGGTAAAAGAGCGTTAGTAAGAGTTGACGTTAACGTTCCTTTAGACGAAAACAAAAACGTTACTGATGACACAAGAATTCAAGCAATTTTACCAACTGTAAACTTCTTAAAAGATAAAGGAGCTAAAATTATTTTAATGGCTCACTTAGGCAGACCAAAAGGTGAATGGAATATGGAATTTTCTCTAGAACCTGTTGCTAAATACTTAGCTAAAGTTTTAGGCGAAGATGTATTATTTGTAAAATCACCTGTTGGCGAAGGTGCTGATAAAGAATTAGAAGCACTTAAAGATGGTCAAGTTGCATTATTAGAAAACATTAGATTCTACAAAGCTGAAGAAGCTAAAGATGATGATATGACATTTGCAGAAGAACTTGCTAAATTAGGCGATTTCTATGTAAACGATGCTTTCGGTGCTGCTCACAGAAAACACACTTCAACTGCTAAAGTTGCTCATATCCTTAAACCAGCTGTTGCAGGTTTGTTGATGGAAAAAGAAATCAGATGCTTATCTCAAGCTCTTGATAACCCAACTCGTCCATTCACTGCTGTTGTAGGTGGTGCTAAAGTTTCTTCTAAAATCGGTGTTTTAGAAAACTTAATTGACAAAGTTGATAACCTAATTATCGGTGGTGGTATGGCTTACACATTCGTTAAAGCTAATGGTGGCAAAATTGGTAACTCAATTTGCGAAGATGACCAAATCGATACAGCTAAAGCAATCGAAAAGAAAGCTGCTGAAAAAGGCGTTAAACTTGTAATGGCAACAGACGTTTTGGCAGCTGACGATTTCTCAGGAAACGGAACAAACAAATTCACAGCTATCAACGAAATTCCTGATGGATTTGAAGGTGTTGATGCTGGCCCAGATTCAAGAAAAGCATTTGCAGAAGTTATTAAAGCTTCAAAAACAATCTTGATGAACGGACCTGTTGGTGCATTTGAAAATCCTAAATTTGCTGAAGGTACAAAAGCTGTTTTAGAAGCAATTGTTGAAGCTACTAAAAACGGTGCAGTATCTGTTATCGGTGGTGGAGATTCAGTTTCAGCAGCTAAAAAATTCTGTAAAGCTGAAGATTTCACTCACGTTTCAACAGGTGGTGGAGCTTCATTAGAATTCATCGAAGGTAAAGTATTACCAGGCGTTGCAGCTTTAGATGAAGCATAATTGAAGTATTAAATATTTCAAATTAAAAAAGGCGGAATTGTTAAGTTCCGCCTGTTTTTTATATGCCTTTTAATTTTACCTTTTACCTTTTACACATTTGTCCAACAAATGCTGCGAATTTCTTAAATGCTACTTCTCCACGAGGACCAAATTTTTTACAAAAATCTTTAAATTCAAAAACAGATTTTTTTGACATGTTTCCTTTCACACCAAATTCATCAATAGTTATAAGTGGGTTTTAGTAATTTTATAATTTGGTTTACATTTCTTTATACCTAACATTCAGGAAAATATCCTCAGGTAAATGTTAAATTTTAACCAATTGACTTTTTCAATTTGATAATTATACAAATAGTATGAAATGGAGTGATTTATTTAATTTAAACAAAAAATGTACACATCCAAAAGTTCCAATAGAGGATGATATTGGTTATTGTCCAGATTGTGGCGAACTTGTTGAAAATCATTGGTATATAACAAGATGTTCTTGTTGTGGGGTCAAACAGAGGGCAACAATTCGAGAGGGAGAAGTTGTTCCAGAAGAAGGATTTTGTCATAATTGCGGAAGCAGAGCATATCAAGTTGAAGAGATTGAAAAAATAGATTGCATAAATATTAACTATGCAATATTAGTTAGAGAAATTGTGAAAAACGAAATTACAGAATACACTCAAAGTTGGATGGATGCTATCCAAACATCAGGTTACATACCGAAATTGCGGCAATAATTCCTACTAAATCTGCAAGAAGTCCAACAATAAGTGCATATCGAATTTTTGAAATTCCAACGGCTCCAAAATATACCGCTAAAACGTAAAATGTCGTTTCACTGCTTCCAAGCATGATTGCGGAAAGTTTTGTAGCATAGGCATCTGGACCTAAGTTGTTTGCAATATCTGAGAAAATTCCCAAAGCCCCAGAACCAGATAACGAACGAACTATCATTAGTGGTAGAGTATCTGCTGGGATATTAAATTTTGTGAGTATAGGAGCTAAAAATGTTGCCAACATTTCTATTGCTCCACTTGCTCTTAACATTGAAATTCCGACAATAATTGCAACAAGGTACGGAATAATTTTAACAGAAACTTTAAAGCCGTCTTTAGCTCCTTCTGTAAATTCTTCGTAAATCGGAACTTTTTTAAATATTCCTAATGTTAGAACTGTTAATAAAATTACTGGCAAAGCCCAAAGCGAAATAAGGTTAAGGAGTTTAGTCATTTTGTACCTCCTTAAATTCTTCTACTTTTTTAGATATTTTAGCTCCAATTTTTGCAAAAATAATTGCAGATGTGAATGCAATCAGCGTAACGATAAATGTCGGAGCAATTATTTCTGTTGGGTTTTTGTAACCAATTCCAACGAGGACAGCTAAAACCGTTGTAGGAATGAGTTGAAATCCTGCTGTGTTCATCCCTAAAAATAAGCACATTGAGTTTGAAGCTGTGTTTTGTCCAAGATTTTCTTTTTTCAATTCTTCCATTGCTTTTATTCCAAACGGAGTTGCCGCATTTGCAAGCCCGAAGGCATTTGCCGTGAAATTCATGGCAACATCACCGATAGCAGGTGATTCTGGAGGAAGCTCATCGAATAATATTTTTGTAATAGGTTTTAATATTTTTGAGATAATTTTGATAAGTCCTGATTTTTCAGCAATTCGCATTATTCCTAGCCAAAACGCCATAATTCCAATAAGGGAAAAAGCGATTTTTACAGATAATTCTGCTCCAGACATAATTGAATTCACTACATCTTGGAGTTTTCCATTTATTGCCCCAATTATTATAGAAATGACTATCAATGCGTAAAAAATATAATTCATAAAATGATTATGACATTAAATAATATCACGGTCAATAAATCTGCTTAATATAGAGAAAACTTATACTATAAAAAGGGAGAACTTCTTTTAGAAATTCCCCCTCTCTAAATATTTTAAATTACATTTTTTATCGTAAATATTTAAAATACAAATAAACTGAACTTAAAAGAAGTGAAATAAACGTAACCAATGCACCATATTTCATAAATCTCAAGAAGGAAATCTTGTGACCTTTTGAAGAAGCTGTTTCACTAACAATAACATTTGCAGCAGCACCAATAATTGTTAAGTTTCCACCTAAACATGCACCCAAAGACAATGCCCACCACAAAGCGTGTGTTGCCCCAGTAATCGCATTTGGATTTGTAGGACTAACAAGCTCTTCAATCAAAGGAGCCATTGTTGCTGTATAAGGGATATTATCAATAATTCCTGATAAAATACCAGAAGCCCAAAGAATAATCATTGTTGCTGCATTCAAACTTCCATGAGTTAAAACAATCAATTGATCTGCTAAATATTTAATACCACCATTAGCCTCAAATCCACCAATGATAATAAATAATCCTACAAAAAAGAAAATGGTTAACCACTCAACATCTCTATATATTTCTTTTGGTTTTTCAAATAGCAACAAGAATGATGCACCAGAAACAGCAAAAACATAAGCTGAAACATGTGTAATGTCGTGAGTTACAAAACCTAAAATTACTAGAGCTAAAGTAACAACAGATCTAATCATTAATGCTTTATTTGTAATAGTTTTCGAATTATCTAAATTCGCAACGTGTTCCATTTTTTCTGGAGTTGCCTTTAATCCCTTACGGAACAAGAAAATCAAAAGGCTAACTGCAATTAAGAAAATAATAACAACAATTGGAGTAAGCTCAACAACAAAATTCATAAAGCTCAAACCTGCACGAGTACCAATGATGATATTTGGAGGATCGCCAATCAAAGTTGCTGTACCACCAATATTAGAAGCCAAAACTTCCGTAATCAAAAATGGAACTGGATCCGTATCAAATTCTTTTGCAATAACAAAAGTGATAGGCATCATAAGAACAACGGTTGTAACGTTATCTAAAAATGCAGATGCCACGGCTGTAAATGCAGCTAAAGCAAAAAGAACTGTCTTTGGATGTCCTTTGGTCGCTTTTAACAAATTCAAAGCCATCCATTTGAAAACACCACTTCGACTAGCAATATTCACAATAATCATCATCCCGATAAGCAAAAAGATAACTTCAAAATCAACATACTCAAAAACCCCTTTTACATTACTTTGAAGGTTCAAAGACAATGGGATTAAACCTAAAAGCATTGTCAAAGATGCCCCAACTAATGCAACTACGGATTTTTGAATTTTCTCACTCGCAATGAAAATATAAGAAACTAATAAAATTAGCCCCGAAATTAACATTCCATGAGATTGGATAAAATTTAACATACTATAATTCCTTTTTCATTGTAATCAAGTATATTATAGCATAAACAAAGGCTACCAAGGATAATCGTGAGGAACTCTCCAATTGTTTTCTTGTAACAATTTTGCACAAAAACCAACACGGTTAGATGCGTTTTTAGAACATCCATATTTTCTATTATTGATTAGGTCCCTGTGAGTTCCATCCCAAGTGTATGTAAATGGCACAATATAATTTTTATCGGTTCTTGAAGATTTATCTCCAACAGTACTAATTTTTCCCATCTGAAATTCAAAGAATTTCTTGTTATCTTTATAAAAATTAGGTTTATCTAAATCGGAATAATTAGTCAAATAGAAAAATGCAACTGTTGTTTCTTGACGGCAAAGCATAAATGCCCCACCATCAGACAAAGCGACAGCCAAAGAATTTTCATGAGCTGGGATATATACCTTTTTATAGGAACTAGCTTTCAAATATGGTGCAAAATATTGGTTAAAATAATTTACATTAGATGTATAGTGAAAAGCTTTTTCTGGCAAATCCCAAGATTCAGGTTCGCCATTATCAACCATTGATAAACGAACAGCTTGATTTATCATTGAATAAAACTTTTCAACTTTAACGGCTGTTGCATTCTTTTGGTAGCTAGTTATCAACCCTGGAATCGTTATTGCCGCAACAACTCCGATAATTCCAATTGTTATTAGAACTTCCGCAAGAGTAAAAGCAGCTTTTTTCATGTTTTTCTCCTATATTTTGTGCATTAACAAGGCATAAATATCATTAAATACGACCAAAACCATAAAAATAATTAACAAAATAAAGAAAAATGAACTTACTTTATTTATTGTTTCTTCATCAACAGGTTTACCTCTCAATTGTTCAATCAACAAGAACATGAAGTGTCCACCATCTAAAGCTGGAATTGGCAAGAAGTTTACTAACGCCAAATCAAGAGATATCATCGCAGTTAACAATAATCCTGAGAAAAATCCGCTATTAGAAATAACATCTCCGCCAACTTTTGTGATAACAACAATTCCATGCAAATCCTTCATTGGGATTTTTCCAGAGAATAATTGCCATAAACCATAAACTAAAATATATGTTTGATTCCACATATATTGGAAACTTCCAGTAATTGCTGAAGAGAAATTTTTAGTAGGGACAAGATCTTGGCGAGGTTCCAATGCAATTCCAATCAAGCCTTTTTTACTTGGGTAAATTGGTTTTAAATCTACCGTTTTCCCATCTCTCAAAACCGTAATATTTACAGGTCTATAATTATCAGAAATCGCATATGCAACATCTTCTAATGTAGAATTTCCATCTGCCACATAAATATTTGTTTCTTTTAAAGAATCTCTAAGTTTTACTTGTTGTTCGCTTAAAGAGACTTGAGAATCTCTATATAATTTATAACCTTTCAAAGTTTTGTCATCAATTTTTAATTGAGGTTCAGATTTTACAAGAGGTAATTTAACTTCAGAAGAAGCATCAATTGCACCATCTTCTTTTAAACTAGGGTTTAATTTTTTCAACTTGTCTAAATTTGTTTTAACAAATTCTTCATCAACTTTACCGTCATAAGGTTTACTATTTTGAGCATAAAGAGTCAACGCATAACTAGATTTTATATCAGAACCATTAATTTTAATAATTCTATCTCCAGCTTGCATTCCACTATCCCAAACAGATGCACCTTTTTCTGCGGCAATTTTATTCACATAAACTTGATAATTTTCTGATGGTAATTTTCCCCAAACTAAAGATGTTATAAATACAAGGAAAAATGCAGTGATAATATTAGCAATTACACCCGCAGAAATTACAACCATTCTTTGCCAAACAGGTCTATTTATAAATCTATCCTCAGAATCCGCTGGCAACTTAGAATCCTTGTCATCATCAGGGAATGATACATAACCCCCAAGTAAAAAAGCGTGAATTAAAACTTCCACATCTCCAATTTGTTTACTCCACAATGTTGGACCAATTGGCAAACCAAAACCGAACTTGGAAACCTTAATTTTGAACATTCTTGCAGCCAAAAAGTGTCCAGCCTCATGAACTAAAACCAAGAAACTCAAGAGTAAAATCATTATAATAATTGACATAAAAAGTTCTCCAATAAATAAAGTTGTAAAATAGAGGAATACCCTCCTAAAGGGAATTCCTCATACTAATTATTTAAATTGTTTTAAAAATCTAACGTCGTTGTTGAAGAATAATCTGATATCGTCAACAGCATATTTTAGCATTGCAAGTCTTTCCACACCCATACCAAACGCAAAGCCAGAATAAACGTCAGGGTCAATTCCAACACCACGCAATACGTTAGGGTCAACCATACCAGCACCTAAAACTTCTAACCAACCTGTACCAGAACAAGTTCTGCAACCTTTACCGCTACACATAATACATTGAACATCAACTTCTGCTGAAGGTTCTGTAAATGGGAAGAAACTGCTTCTGAAACGAGTTGGGCGACTTTCGCCAAAATAAATTCTTATAAATTCGTTTAAAACACCTTTCAAATCACCAAATGTAATATTTTTATCAACATATAATCCTTCAATTTGATGGAAGAAATTATTTTTTCTAGAATTGATATTTTCATTTCTATAAACTCTTCCAGGTGCGATAATTCTTATTGGAGGGTTTTTACCTTCCATTGCGTGAATTTGAGCTCCAGAGGTTTGACTTCTTAAAACAACATTTTCAGCAACGTTTGTATAGAATGTATCTTGCATATCACGAGCTGGGTGATCCTTTGGAACATTCAACATATCAAAGTTATAATATTCTGTTTCAACTTCAGGAGCAAATTCATCTGGAACAACTGAAAAACCCAAGCTTTGAAAAATTGAACAAATTTCATTTGTTGTTGAAGTCAAAGGATGAACGTGACCACGTGGAACATATTGTCCAGGAAGAGTTACATCAATTTTTTCTTTTTGTAATTTTTCGTTCAATTCTTTTTCGTAGAACAATTTGAATTTATCTTTGATTGAAGATTCTAATTTTTGAGTAATTTCGTTTGCCAAAGAACCAACAATCTTTTTATCCTCCACAGATAAATCCTTCAAACCTTTTTTAATTTCGTTAAATTCACCTTTACGGCTCAAGTATTTGAATTTAATATCTTCTAAGTCTTTTACACTAGAAGCATTTTCAATATCAGTTGTAGCTTCTGCGTATATTTTTTCTAATTGTTCTTTCATTTTTATACCTCTATATATTTAAAATTTCATTATATTTTTTTTCAAAGCCTATTGAAGTTGATGCCCCATGTCCAGGAAAAACTTTTGTATCGTCAGGGAGTGAAAATAAAATATCTTTCACGCTATGAGATAACTTTTTAAAATCCCCTCCAGGTAAATCAGAACGTCCAACACTTTTTTGAAACAATGTATCCCCAGAAAAAAGTTTATCACCAACAAGATAACTCATTCCACCTTCTGTATGCCCAGCAGTTGCAATAGCCTTTATCGTATTATTTCCAAAAACAAATTCATCACCATCTTTTACGTAATGATTAATTGTTTTTATCTCTGGAGCATGCAAACCAGTGAACATAAAAATCATATTTGGAGTTATTTTTACCTGCTCAATATCATCTTGAGAAACGTAAGCATCTACTCCAAATTGTTCTTTAAATACATCGACACCCATAATATGGTCAAAATGCCCATGAGTTAACAAAATATATTTCAACTTTATGCCTAATGATTTGATTTCTTCTAGCAATTCTTTTCTCGCATCAGAGCAATCAATCATTACAGCTTCTTTTGATTCTTCATCAATAAGCAGATAATTATTTGCATCAATTGGACCTTCAACAAAAGTTTTTAAAATCATAAACTTGTTACCTCTTATTCTTTCACAAGTTCAAAAATTTTCTTACAAGTTGAGAACAATTTTTTAGCATCTTTAAGAGCAATCATATTTGGACCATCGCATAATGCCTTTTCTGGGTCTGGATGAACCTCAAAGAACAAAACATTTGCTCCAACAGCCATAGCAGCTTTTGCAAGATATGGAACAAATCTTCTATCTCCACCAGAGCTTGAACCATTTGCTCCAGGAAGCTGAACACTATGAGTTGCATCAAATACAACAGGATAACCAAATGATTGCATAATAGGAATTCCACGGAAATCTACAACTAAATTGTTATAACCAAAAGATGTTCCTCTATCAGTCAACATAATATTTGTATTGCCAGAATCCTCAACTTTTTTAATCAAACTTTTCATTTGATCTGGAGCTAAGAATTGACCTTTTTTGATATTAATAATTTTCCCTGTTTTTGCAGCAGCAACAAGCAAATCAGTTTGGCGACATAAAAATGCAGGAATTTGCAAAATATCCGCAACTTGAGCTACAACATGAGCTTGGTCTGGAGTGTGAATATCAGTTACAATCGGAAGATTATATTTATCTTTCACATTTTGAAGCATTTCAAGCCCTTTCTCTAAACCTGGGCCTCTAAATGAAGTGATAGAGGAACGATTCGCCTTGTCAAAAGATGACTTGAACACATAATTTATACCCAATTCTTGAGTAATTTCTTTTAAACCTGCTGCGGTTTCATCTAAAATTTCTTGGCTTTCAATAGCACAAGGACCAGCTAAGATAGTAAGCTTATCTGAGCCAATTTCAAAATCCTTTAATTTAATTCTCTTAATATTTTCCATCATACCCAAATTATATGAAAAATATAGCAAAATTACAAGGGAATTGAAAAGATTGAAAAAAGGCAAAAACTTTGATAAAATAAGATTTATGGAAAGAGAAAGTTGGTACAATAAAAAAATCCCAATAAAATACATATTTATTGCATTTATTCTGATATTTTCTAGTTCAATATTTCTGCCAAGACCAGAATTATCTTGTTCTAAAGCCGATGATATTTGCAATTATTATTTTGTAAATTTTCGAGGTGAAAAAGAAATAGAACAAACATTTAAAATTTCCGACATTGATACATATGAGATTACAAACCATACAGATAGAAGAAGTATGGCAAAATTTTCTCCAATTATATCCCTAAAAAATGGAGAAGAAATTGATTTATATTTTAGAACATATAGCTTTACAAGAGCAGACAATATTGTCCAAAATATCCTCACTCTTGATAATTATCAAATTAAAAGATCTTTTTGGAAAAACATATTTGGAGGATATTAAACCTAATCAACTATCACTCTTGCAGGGAAGTTATTTTTTAACAAGTTATTTGCAGCTTGTTGAGCCTTTTCTCTTGAAGAATATGAACCAACTTGCAAAGTATAATAACCGCCCAAGTTTTTAACAACCGGTGATACCCCTACACCCGCATCTTGAATAATTGATTTTGCAACTTCTGCTTGTTTTTCTGTTGCATAATAACCAACAACAACTTTTGCGTTAACAATTTGTGCAGGTTGTGGAGTTGCTTGAATTTTCTTTTCTTGTGGAGCTGGAGCAGAAACCGCAGATTTGTGATTATCTACCGTTTGAGGTTTTGCATCTTGTTTTTGTTGTTCAGCTTTTTGAGCATTCATTAAGTCAGCCATTTCAGCTTCTATTTGTCCTGTTGTTTTTCTTTTGTGGTTTGGAAGAACAACTTTTTCATCAAGCTCTGGAGAAAACATATCATTATCTCCAACTTTTTTACCATCATCTTCCGACTTGATATGTTTTAATCTATCATCAATTACTGAATTATTTATTTCTTCATCGCTATCTGAAATTGCAGAAGATGCAACATTTTCGTTTTCATTCGTAATAGCAACGTCAACATTTGGTGATAATATTTTGGCAAAACCCAAGATTATCAACACCCCAACAATAAAGACAGAAACAAAAATCGTCAAATCTTTATTTGGAGATTTTTTAACCTTTCTTTTGTAATCACTATAAGTAAAATGTGATGTGTTTTCGTATCTATCAGTATCTTTTAACATTAAACACCTCTGACTTTTGTACTTGCCAAAACAATATCATCAAGTTCTTCACTATAATTTTTCATAACTTCAACGGCAAATTCTTTTACATCTTTTATGCCTAAATCACTCTCCAAACCAGAAACAGGAATTGGAGCTCCATCTGACAAAATATTTACGCCAGTATGAATTAAAATCGAAGTTAAAGACTTTGTAGCAATAGAAACAGACAACTTTTTATCATTTACAAAAATATCATCACCATTTCTACGTGCCTTGAATCCTCTCTTTTCAAGAGCTTCTTTTATACAAGTAACCAACAATCTTTGTCTTAACACCCCTTCAACAAGGTTTACATTAAACTGTTCAGTGATAAAACTAAGCATGTATTTACTATAAATAGGTTCATTATTTATGACGTCTTCAATATCAACCATTTCAGTCAATTTAACTTCGCATTCTCCACAGAACGCAACTATTGCATCCCCTTGAATTTTAAAATTTTTATAAATCCAATGTGGAGCTAACTGTGACCCGATATATTTAATTTCGTCATCAATAAATAATGTTTTCATCCCTTTATCCAAATAATATTTTCATATAGTGTGTATCGCCATTTGCAAGAAGAGCATGCTTCAATCTTGTACACGACTCACATATCCCGCAATGTTTCTCTCCACCTTGATAACAGCTCCTTACAAGTTCTAAAGGAATACCATGTTTCAAGGCTAACATGACTATATCATTCTTATCAGAATTTATCAAGGGTGCAACAACTTTCGGATGTTTTTGAGTCGAATATTCAAATTCTTTATTCACAGAATCGATAAATTCTTGAGTATTATCTGGGAAAGTTTGACCTTCTTCTTTATTCGCTCCAATCAAAATATAATCAATATCCGCAGAATCAGCAAAACTGCCCGCAATATTTAAAAATAAACCGTTTCGATTAGGCACCCAAACCAACTTTGCAGAATTTTCAGGATTATCAAGTTCTTTTCCTGTTGGAACATCCTTTTCTGAACACAAAGCAGTTTTTGTTATTTCAGAAAGCCAATCCAATTTTATAACCTTATGTTCAATTCCATAATATTCACAAATTTTACGGGAAGTTTCTATTTCTTGAATAGCGGATTTTTGACCGTAATCAAAAGTTAAAGCAAGAGAAATATTTAACTCTTCTTTTTTTAACCCCAAGCTAACAAGAGAATCCAATCCACCAGATAATAAAATTGCTGATTTTACCATAATTTATATTTCACTTTCTGTTTCATATTCATCAATCATCTCAACAGCTTCCATTTTCAAAGCATCGGAATATTTAGGAGAATTGACAACCGCATCTAAAATACTTCTATCTGACATATTGTAAAGAGCAATCAACGCATTCTTTTTAACCTCTTCATCAGAATCGTTATCCAAAACCTCTTTAATTGTATCGAACGCTTTTGGATTATCAGAATCCATAAGAGCCTCAATTGCATTAATTCTAACTTGAGAAGATTCATCAGATAAAGAATTTTTCAAAGCTCTAAAAACTCTTTCATTATCTCCAAAGCCCATCTTCATAAGAGCTTCAATCGCACGCTCTTTTAGGAACGAAAACTTATCCATTATACCCTGTTTTGTTTCAATAATACTAACAATTGGGTCTAACGCCCTTGTATCACCTAATAAACCTAACGCTGAAACTGCCGATTCTCGAAGATAAACAGATTTTTCTTCTTCATCTTTCATAACTTCAATCAACGGTGCAACTGCATACTTGTCGCCAATTCTTCCGAGTGCATCTGCACAAGCAAGTCTAACCTTGTAATTTTCATTTTTATTATTCAAACAATATAATAAAGAAGATACTGCATTTGTATTTTTTTGATTTGCTATGGCTTTTGCACACATTGCACGAACATTATTGTACTTTTCTTTTTGATTCAAATCTAAAGAATCACCATTCCTAAATAACAAAATATCAACAAGTGGTTCTAAACTCGAGGAATCTCTATACATATCAACACAACGAATCAAATGCATAATTACATCTGGTTCTTGAGCCTTTGAAAGCATATAATTATAAATCAAAATTAAATTTGATTGAGAATATTCATTTTTTAGATTATCTATATTTGAAATAACAAAATCAATGTCGTTGTTAGAATTCAAACCACATTGTTCTGCTATTAACTTATAATCAAGACCGTTATTACTCAATGAGCTTCCTCTTTAAACTCAAAGATATATCAAAAACAGTATTTTATCAAGAAATTTACAATCTATCTCAAACTTTCTGGTACTGCCATAGGTATAGGAGCCGTTTTTGTTCCAGAAGATTTTGCTTGAGGAACAGGTGCAGCTTGAGGTTTTGATTGTTTTGTAACATCTGATGAAGCCTCTTTTGCAGCATTAAGAGTTTTTTGCGGAATTTCTGGAGTAGCTTGAGCTTCTACATTTTTAGACCCTTCAGTATTTTCGACTGCTTTTCCTTCGTTTTTCGGATTTTCATCATCTCCGATAACTTTTGCTTTTGTAAACGATGCACTGTAATTTGAAAGTTCAATTACAGGATAATCGAAATCCTTTGCACCATAATCACGAGTCGCAACAGTCATAATATCTTTCCAAATTCTTGCAGGAATTGTACCACCATACAATCCACTGATTTTCTTGTTGTTATCATCTCCAACCCATACCCCTGTAACAATATCAGGAGTATAACCAACAAAATAAGCATCCTTGTTATCATCAGTTGTACCAGTTTTACCAGCCGCAGGTTTGCCAATATTTGCAGCCGTACCTGTACCAGACAAGATAACTGTTTTTAGCATTGCAGTCATTTCGGCAGCAGTCTTTAAACTCAACTGGTGAGAAGATTTTGTTTTTGGGGCTCTATACAAAACTCTTCCTCTTGAATCTTCAATTCTTTCAATTGCATAAGGCTGAACAATATAACCACCATTTGCAAAAGCTCCATACGCTCTTACAAATTCAAACATTTTTACACCATTTGAACCAAGAGAAATAGTGTAATCATATTCAAGCGGAGTAGATATTCCCAAAACTCTTGCTAATTGAATTACAGAACGAATACCAACTTCTTGAATCATTCTTGCAGCACATACGTTTGAAGATATCATCAATGCTTTATATACAGGAATTTTACCTCTATATCGATGACTAGAGTTATGAGGAGACCAATTACCAATAGTAATAGGGCTATCATCAACTATATCATTCGGAGTTATACCTTTTTCCATTGCAGCAGCATATACAATCGGTTTGAACGCAGACCCTGGAGCTCTTACAGATTGAGTAACACGGTCATACTGAGTTTCACCATAATTTTTACCACCAGCAAATACTAAAATTCTGCCATCTATTGGGCTGAATGAAAATACTGCAGCTTGTTGAGAAGGTTTAGTCAATCCCCAAGCTCTCATATTTTTCAAAATAGATTCATTTGCTGCTTCTTGTGCTTTAGAATCCAAAGTTGTTACAACTTTATAACCACCATGGATAATATCTGTTTCTTCAAAGCCCAATTTTTCCATTTCTTTTACGACATAATCACTGAAATATGGAGCTTTATTAGTTGTATAAAGTTGAGGAACAGAACTCAAATGTAAAGGAGCATCAATCGCTTTTTTATATTCATCCTCTGTTATATATTTCATAGTTAGCATTCTTTTAAGAACTTGATTACGTCTTTTAATTGCTAAATCTTTGTTGTTGTATGGGTTATAAACAGATGGAGCTTGTGGCAAACCAGCAATCATTGCAAGTTCTGGCAATGTCAATTGATTTAGCTTTTTATTGAAATATATTTTTGAAGCCGCTGAAACACCATACGCTCCAGAACCCAAGTAAACATTGTTCAAATACATTTCCAAAATTTGGTCTTTTGAAATTGTTTTTTCAATTCTTGCAGAAATTTCTAATTCTTTAATTTTTCTTGTAAATGTTCTTTCATTAGACAAGAACAAAATTCTAGACAACTGTTGAGTCAATGTACTAGCACCTTGAACAGTACGTCTTGCTATCACGTTTTGAATAGAAGATCTGACAATACCTAAAAGGTCGTAGCCGTGATGTTTGTAGAAATTCTTATCCTCAGTAGCAATCAATGCATTTTTCAATTGATCTGGAACATCCTTCAATTCAATTTTGTCGTATGTGTATGCTGTGAATGTTTTGATTACTTCACCATCTTCAGAATAAAATTTAGTTACAATATTTGGTTTAAAATCTTCAAGATTTTCAATTGGTGGAAGAGAAGATAAATACAAATTTAGGGATACAAGACACGCCAATGATAATGCTGTCGTAGATAACACAAACATTTTTAAATTATTAAAAAACTTATTCTCTTTTTTTCTTGAAACATTTTCTCTCGCAATATCTCTTGCGGCTCTTTGTCTTTTATATCTTTCGTACGAATTTGACATGACACTCTCCAATTCTAAACTACTACATTATACCATCAAATTATATATGGCAAATTCGTTACATTACATCATAATCAGATTGAATTTTAAACATGTTTAATATACATTGAAAGAGCGTGATTTAAACTGGAGAAAAGATTATGTACAATGTAGCAATTATCGGTGCAGGTCCTGCTGGAATCTTTGCAGCACTAGAAATTATGAAGTTAAAACCAGATTGGAAAGTAGTTCTAATCGAAAAAGGACAACGAATTGAAAAAAGAAAATGTCCTATTCGTGAAGGTTCACCAAAATGTGTAAACTGCAAACGTTGTGGTTTGCTATGCGGATGGGGCGGAGCTGGAGCTTTTTCTGATGGGAAATTAACTCTTACACCAGATGTTGGCGGTCACCTTGTTGACTACATGACAAGAAAACAAGCAGAAGATTTAATCGGCTATGCTGATGAATTATATTTAAAATATGGTGCAACAGAAGAAGTTTTCGGAACAGATAGAAAAGTTTTTGAAGAAATTGAACACCAAGCAGTTTTAGCAGAATTGAAACTTGTTCATTCTCCTGTAAGACACTTAGGAACAGAAAGAAGTTTAGATGTTCTTAAAAATATGCAAGATTATTTGGATGAAAGAATCACTATCCTAAATAATGTTTCTGCAAAATCTTTAATAGTTGAATGCGAACAAGTAAAAGGGATTGAACTTGATAACGGAGAAGTAATTTCCGCAGAATATACAATCATCGCTCCAGGTAGAGAAGGTGCAGATTGGTTAACCAACGAATTTGCAAAACATAAAATTGGTATGGTTAACAACGCTGTTGACGTCGGAGTTAGAGTAGAACTTCCAGCTCCAGTATTTGAACCTTTGACTTCAAAATTATACGAATCTAAATTAATCTACCACTCTCCAACTTTCGGAGATGAAGTTAGAACATTCTGTATGAATCCAAACGGAGAAGTTGTTCAAGAAAATTATAGCGGAATTGCAACAGTAAACGGTCATAGTTACGCAAATTACAAAACTCCAAACACAAACTTTGCACTTTTAGTAAGTGAAAAATTCACTGAACCGTTCAAAGAACCTATTCAATATGGTCAACATATTGCAAGACTTGCAAATATGTTAGGCGGAGGAATCTTAGTTCAAAGATTTGGTGATTTGTTAGAAGGAAGACGTTCTACTCCAGAAAGAATTGCTTCAAGTGTTATCACTCCAACTCTTACTTGTGCAACTCCTGGGGATTTGAGCCTTGTTATCCCTTATAGACAAATGACAAGCATTATCGAAATGCTTCAAGCATTGGATAAAATTGCTCCTGGAACAGCTTCAAGATATACCCTTCTTTATGGTATTGAAGTTAAATTCTACTCTGCAAGAGTAAAATTAACTCAACAACTTGAAACTGAAGGCGTTAAAAACCTATTCACAATTGGTGATGGTGCTGGGGTAACAAGAGGATTACTTCAAGCTTCAGCATCTGGGGTTTACGTAGCAAGAACAATTTGTGAAAGATAGTTAGTTATATTTTAAAAGCTCCATCAAAAAGATGGAGCTTTTTTCAAAAAGAATAGTATTATATTAATATGAAGAGAAATGCATTTACACTTGCAGAAGTTTTAATAACACTAGGTATAATTGGAGTTGTTGCCGCAATAACGATTCCTGGATTAGCAACAAAAATCCAAAGAAGGCAATTAGAAACCCAAGTAAAAGCCGACTTTGCAATAATTCAACAAGCCATAAGAGCATCCCAAGCAGACGATATTTCTTATGATATGGTTATTCAAGATGGGAATGATGCAAGCATAAAAGAATGGTTTGAAACCTATTTAACCCAACACCTCAAAGTTGAACAAGTTTGCTACAATAAACCAGGATGTTGGCACAAGATGGGAGAAGTCAAAAATCTTTTAGGACAACCGCCAAGATACGAAAATGCCAATGGAATTGGGGGAAACATTGTAACATTCAGAATTGCAAACGGCTCAATGTTCAATGTCGATGGGAATACTGCAGCAGATATGGAGTCTTTTGGGATTACAACAGATAGCGACGGATTAACATTCTATTTTGATGCAAATGGAGATAAAAAACCAAATAGAATGGGGAAAGATATTTTTATCATGGTTTGGAACGAAGAAGGCTTAGTCCCAGCTGGTCATAATAAAACCCAAGCAGAAGTAAATACAAACTGCTTAAGAGGAGATGGTTATTACTGTTTGCAAATGATTGCATCAAACAGTTGGACAATCCCAGATTCTCTTTGGAAGAGAAAATAAGTATTTATTGTCGGCTTAGTAAAGCCGACCTACATTTTGGGGAGTAAAAAGGGATAAGGAAATAGGGAAATAAGTTCGTTACAAAAGACCTTAAGGCTCTATGGTCGGTATGACAGTACGAGATTCGTCATACTGAGCAAAGCGAAGTATCTCAAGCTTATGCGTTTAGATTAACCCCTCACCTCAATCCTCAGCCATTCGGCACGCAGTTTCACTCGACTCACTTCGTTTCGTCGGTTCAGCTAGTGTCCCCTAGGAGAGGAAGTCATAAGAAAATAAATGTTATTGAACTTATTCCCTTATTTCCTTCTTCCTTATCACCTTATAAACGACTTATAGACTTATCCACTTTTCTACAAATTCTCAATAATTTTTTGAGTAAATTCTGTCGTAGAAAGATTTCCTCCAAGGTCAGATGTACAGAAACCATCTGAAAGAGTTTTGAATAAAGCCTTTTCTATACAATCTGCATATTTTTTTTCACCAATATACTTTAACATCTCAACAGCGGATAAAAGTAAGGCTGTCGGATTGACTTTATTTTGACCTTTGATATCAGGAGCAGAACCATGAACTGGTTCAAACACCGCACAATCTAAACCAATATTCGCACCTTGAGCGACCCCAAGACCACCAATCAATCCTGCTGTCAAATCAGAAACAATATCACCATATAAATTAGGTAAAACAAGAACATCAAATCTTGTCGGGTCTTGAACTAATTGCATGCAAAGATTATCGACTAAAATTTCTCTTGGTTTAATTTGCGGATAATTTTGGGCTACATTTCTAAATGACTCCAAAAACAATCCATCAGACAATTTCATAATATTTGCTTTTGTAACACAACAAACTTCATGCCTGTTATTTTTTACAGCATAATCAAATGCGAACTTACAAATTCTTTCGGAAGCTTTTCTTGTAATAATTTTGATACTATGGGCAGTATCATTATCTATTTGTTCTTCTACCCCTGCATACAAATCCTCAGTATTTTCTCTAACTACGACCAAATCTACATTTTCAAATCTTGTTTTTACTGCGGGTAAATTTTTGCACGGTCTTAAATTTGCAAATAAATCCAAATCTTTGCGAAGTTGAACATTTACAGAACGAAAACCTTTTCCAATTGGGGTTGTAACTGGAGCTTTCAAAGCAACTTTATTTTCTTTCACAGAATCGAGAACTCGTTTTGGCAATGGAGTTCCCTCTTTTTCAATCACATCTGCCCCCGCAGTTTGAATATCCCAATCAATCTCCAAACCAGAAGCTTTAATAATACTCATCACACTTTGAGAAATTTCAGGACCAATACCATCACCATTAATTAACGTAATTCTGTGCATAATAAAAACCTCCATTTTGATAGCTTGATTATACTATAAAGTGGAGGGAATAAAAATTGTAGGGGAAAAATTAAAATAATATAGGTTTTGAAAAAACTTGTTTATGAGAATACTTTGAAAGATCTTTCAATATTCTTGTTCATAGCACTTTGAACTGATTCATATTCTGTTTGAAGGGCAGAATGTTCAGTTTCTAAAATTTTGATTTTATTTTGATATTTTTGATCTTTATCACTAATTTCTTTAGTTTTACGTTCATATTCAGCTTCAGCTCTTGCAATTGCTTGGTCATCATCACTTTGAGTAAGGTCTGAACATGAAGTATAAATTGTTGAATTCCAGCTAATACCTGTTAAATCTGTAACTGTTGGATCAGATGCGTTAATTTTTGATGAAGGGCTATCTGTGGCTGCAAGTTCAACTGTTACTGCACCTTGCAATATAGCATCTTGTAACCAAGTTGTGCTTGATAACAATTTTGAATCAATTTTGGAATAATTTTGACCTAATTCACCTTGTTTAGTTTTATCAGTAGATGAACCATTCAATCTATACCACAAGTTTGTGTACCATTGAGCTTTTGCTTTGTCATCATACTCATACAAATCTTCCATATTTGTACCGTAATCAGCAGCTTCAGCATTAAATTCCGCAATTACAGTGTCGTATTTTTCCATATCTTTGCAGACATCAGAAACCTTGTTAAAGTCATAACTATATGACATTTCAGCGCTGCCATCTTCATTAGTGTTTGCAATGTAACCTTTGTATGCATAAGAAGCACGTGAAGATAACCAATTATCTTTTGTAATACAAGAAGTATATTTTGCTTTAGCATTAGATGTGATAGTCAAATAAGTACTCATATCAACATCTAAACCGTTTGCAGATTTTTCTTGAGCTTCAGTATAATCTGCCATAGCTTTAGCATAAGCATCACTTGCAGCAGATTTTTCATTTGCCCATTGTTGGTCAGAAGAAATAAAGTTTCCAGAATTTATAGTTTTATCTTTAAAAGTATATAATCTATTGCCTTTATCGTCATCTCCAGCATAGGTATATTTATTACCATCTTTATCTTGGTAAGATATGATGTTTTTATCTTTATCATATTCAGGTGCAGTGTACATAAAGCCTGTTGTTTCATCATAAATAGCTTCGCTGTATTTAGCTTTTTCTGCATCCCAAGCTTCTTTAACAGCTTTAAACTCTTCACTTTGAAGCTTGTTGTAATTTGCTTCCAAAGTTTTAGATTTCCACTGTTTTTTCAAGCCATATGATTGAAGAAATTCATCAAGATTATTTGCATTTTGAAACTTGTCCGCATCTTCCCCTGAAATAAGAGCTTGTCCAGCAGCATTAGCAACAATATATTGATTTTTCATATCGCTATATTGATACATTGCACCAACAGATAGCTTTTGAGTATTTTGATTGCCTTTAGCGTCATAAGTAACATATTGAAGCTGTTGAGTATTCAAAGCGGCAATATATGCAGAGCTTGCTTCCTCTGATTGAGTTGACAATCTCATCTTAGCATTTGAAATCTGCTGAGATTCATATTCATTTGATGTCAATCGAGCTGTTATTGCTAATAAACGCCCTTGTCCTGCTGACATTCCCATTGCCGATTTGTTCCTTTCATAACTTTATAATTATTCTATTTATCGGCATTGATAAGAGAATACTTTAATAATTTTACCCATTTGTAAAGATATGTAACAAAACGCATATATTTTGAATATAAAAAGTCAATAATTTTTTAAACGAAGTTTTTATATATATGTAAGAGATAAATAAAGAAAAAGAAAAGTTTAAGTAAGATTTAAGATTTAAGAGAGGATTTAAGATATGGCTACTGTGCTATTATTTTCTGATGCCGTTACATCTGCATATAAAGATACTTCAAAAGCATTAAACGAAGTTGAACTAAACGATAGAAAAGTTGTTAAAAAGACGTTGGCTCAAATTATGAAACAATCTTTCTTCCACGGAGCAAACAGATTTGGAACAAACTTTATTGCATAAAAAAACACAAGGAATTAGGAATAACAAATTAAGAATCGTTGGAATTTAGGAAAAAAGGAAACACATTAATTTAAGGAATTAGGACAAATTTTAAAAAGACCCGCAAGGGTCATTTTTTTTGGAAAAAATCAATTTAAAAATCTGTTACATTTGGGCAATTTTAAAATTTACGACCTTTTACTTATTTGAAAGGACAAAAACATGGCAGATGTTAGCTTTACATCAAGAATAAGACCAGTGTCGTGCAAAGATTTCAATAATATCATCTCTGTAATTCCTAGAAACAAATTTGTTAGCCATCCATGGCTCATTGAAGATAGCAAAATGGGGCAAAATGTGTTTACAACAAATATTTGCGATTGCACCTCATGTTTAATTTCAAATGGGCAAGAAGCACTGTTGATGCACCTTTCTCCAATGCAAGAATCAAACCATTTTTTCAGCAATGTTTTAATTTATTTAAGAAATCATCTTGATTTGAAAGATGAAAATCTTCAAGCTATTCTTGTTGGCTCTAAAAATACAAAGAAAAGTCTTGATATTTATAATAAATTCATAGATTTACTAAACAATTTTGGAATCCCTATATCAGAATTAAAAAATGGTAAAACACCTACGAATGTTGCCTATAAAACAAACACTGATGAAATATATGTATCAAACTTTACCATTGATAAATTACTTAAAAAAGGGAATTCCGCTGAGGATGTACTAGATAAAAGTTTTGAAAAAATTGAAATATCCAAAACCGATTCGCTTTAAGGCTCACTCATCTTGAGGATTGTACCCAAATCCCCGCATGTTATAATCTGGCTATGAAATCTTTATTAGTACACACTCCACAACTTTGCCACAATAAAGACACAGGAGAATTTTCGTCCAATATAAATTTCTGTGCCATGGGTTTATATTCCCTTGCTAAAGAAATTGAAAAAGAAGGGATTGAAAGCGAAATCATCCACCTTGGGATTGAAAAATACTTAAATCCAAAATTTCTGCTAAGTGAGTACATAAATGAACAGAAAATAAAATTTGTTGCATTCTCTCTTCATTGGCACCCACAATCCTATGATGTGATTGAAATGGCTAAAATTGTCAAAGAAAAATGTCCTCAAACATTTATTACACTTGGAGGCTTTACAGCATCATATTTTGCCCAAGAGATAATGGAAAATTATCCTTTTATAGATTCAATTATTAAAGGCGAAGGAGAAATTCCAATTAGGGAGCTTACTAAAAAAATTGCAAATAACGACGAAAATTTATCAACTGTTCCCAACTTATTCTGGAGAAAAAATAGAGAAATTGTTCACAATTCCAATACATTCGTCGCAACGGATGAAGATTTAAACTCTTTCACCTTTTTTGATATAAAGAAGATGAAAAACTTCAACAGTTACGCAAAAATTCCTTTTCATCTTGAATACAACAAGAAAAACCAACTCAACAACCAACCAATGTCTAGCCAAGGAATTTGCTTGGGGCGAGGTTGTACTGGGAATTGCACCTGGTGCGGAGGAGGGCATTATGCAACTCAAAAAGTAACAGGTAGAAATTTTATATCATACAGAAATCCTGACGAAATCATCAAAGAAATTAAAATGCTAAAATCTGAATGCAAAATTGAAAATTTTAGATTTGCTTTTGACCCTCATCCTAAAAATAGAGCATGCCTCATGACTCTTTTAGAAAAAATTGAAAAAGAATTTGAAGGAAATTTGACAACAATGTTTACCTTAAATGGTTTACCTGATAAAAATTTTCTTGAAGCATATTCTAAAGCTTTTTCTAAAAATTCTGTAATCTCCATCAGCCCTGAATTTTACGACGAAAAATTACGCAAAAAACATAAAACTTTTTACTACTCCAATTCGGAGTTGGAAGAAATTTTAGAATATATGGATAAGCTTGAAATCCACTCAGAACTATACTTTTCGACACTACCAATCACCACAGACCAAGACAACAAAGACTCTGACCGCTATGGTAAACTTTTGCAAAGAAAATACAAATGTGTTGAAAAGTATTATCTCATCCCAATTACCTATGAACCTGCCGCACCTTGGACAATAAATCCAGAGAAATTTGGGATTAATTTTGTACCTAAAAAATTCGCCGAATACCGCATGAATACGACAAATGTAGCACAATCTTTTGAAAACCCTGTATTCCTTGCCACAAAAGAATTATAACAATTGTTAAGAAATATATCCATCAAAAGGTTTAACTTTTATTAAAAGTTCTTCCATGACTTAAAAATTTATAGTAGAATAGACATGACAATATAAGGAAAGAGATGTGAAAATCGTCCACTGATTCACAACCGTTATAGTCGGAATACTTAATTGGGGGAATAAAGCCTCTAGACAGGAATTTGGGAGAAGTAAATAGTTATTATATTACATATATAATCCTATTTCTGCCTTTTATCAAAAAGGAGATAGTTATGCAGAATCTTAGTAGTGGAAAAGTAGTTAATCTTAGTTCAACAAGTAATTCGGAAAAGAAATTTGACGGGGTAATGATTTCTAAGCCAAAATCTATGGAATCTATAAACCCAATGAATAAAGTCGTAGGTATTACCTCTCGACCAAGCTTGAACAGTATTAAAATCATCAAAAAAGATGGAACAAAAGAAGATTATAATATTCAAAAAGTTATATCTGCTGTAAAAAAATCAGCAGCTAGAATGATTGTTGAATTTTCAGATAAAGAAATCGATGAAATTTGCAAATTTGTAAATTCAAGCGTATTGGAAACTAAACAACAAGAAATTGAAATTTTCAAAATGCACTGTATCGTTGAAAATGCTCTTGAAAACTTGAACCCAAAAGTTGCAAAAAGTTACAGAAACTACCGAGATTATAAAATTGATTTTGTAAACATGCTTGATAAAGTTTATCAAGAAAGCCAAAAAATCATGTACATTGGAGATAAAGAAAACTCTAACTCTGATTCTGCGTTAGTTTCTACAAAAAGATCCTTAATTTTCAATCAGTTAAACAAAGAATTATACAAAAAATTCTTCCTAACTGTTCCAGAATTACAGGCCATCCGTGATGGATATATCTACATCCACGATATGTCTGCAAGAAGAGATACTATGAACTGCTGCTTATTTGATGTTGCGAATGTTTTAAAAGGCGGATTTGAAATGGGTAATATTTGGTACAATGAACCAAAAACCCTTGAAGTTGCTTTTGATGTTATCGGTGATATCGTAATGGCTGCAGCAAGTCAACAATATGGTGGTTTCACTGTTCCTGAAGTTGATAAAATTCTTGCACCATATGCTCAAAAAACTTTTGACAAAAAAGTTGCAAAATACATGGATATGGGTGTAGCACAAGAAAGAGCTGAGCAAGAAGCACTTAAAGATGTTGAAAAAGATTTCCACGATGGTTTCCAAGGTTGGGAATACAAATTCAACACAGTAGCATCAAGCCGTGGAGATTATCCATTTATCACTATGACAATGGGTCTAGGTACTAGCAGATTTGAAAAAATTGCATCTCTAATTATGCTTGACGTTAGAAAAGGCGGACAAGGTAAAAAAGATTGCAAACGTCCAGTATTATTCCCTAAAATCGTATTCTTATACGATAAAGACTTACACGGAAAAGGTGGAGAATTAGAAGACTTATTCAACGCAGGTGTTGATTGTTCAAGAAAAACAATGTACCCAGATTGGTTATCATTAACAGGAGAAGGTTACATCGCAAGCATGTACAAAAAATACAAACGAGTAATTTCTCCAATGGGTTGCAGAGCATTCTTATCACCTTGGTACGAAAAAGGCGGAAGAAAACCTGCTGACAAAGACGATAAACCAATTTTTGTAGGTAGATTTAATATTGGTGCAATCAGTCTTCACCTTCCAATGATTTATGCAAAAGCTAAACATGAAGGAAAAGATTTCTATGAAGTACTTGATTACTATATGGAAATGATTAGAAACTTACACAAGAGAACTTATGATTATCTTGGAGAAATGAGAGCTTCTATCAACCCATTAGGATTCTGTGAAGGCGGTTTTTACGGAGGTCATTTAGGACTTCACGATAAAATTAAACCTATCTTGAAATCATCAACTGCTTCATTTGGTATTACAGCATTAAATGAATTGCAAGAACTTTATAATGGAAAGTCTCTAGCAGAAGATGGCGAATTTGCATTAGAAGTTATGCGTTATATCAACAAAAAAGTTGACGAATACAAAGAAGCTGACGGAAACCTTTATGCAATTTACGGTACACCAGCAGAAAACCTTTGCGGTTTGCAAGTACAACAATTCCGTAAAAAATATGGTGTAATTGATAAAGTTTCAGACAGAGGCTATGTATCAAACAGCTTCCACTGCCACGTAACAGAAAACATTGGACCTATCGAAAAACAAGATTTGGAAGGTAGATTCTGGGAATTGTTAAACGGTGGAAAAATTCAATACGTAAAATACCCAATTTCATACAACACTAAAGCAGTAGAAACATTGATTGAACGTGCAATGGATAAAGGTTTCTATGAAGGTGTAAACTTATCATTAGCATATTGTGATGATTGTGGACACCAAGAGTTGAATATGGAAGTTTGTCCAAAATGCGGAAGCAAAAACGTAACCAAAATTGAAAGAATGAATGGTTACTTGTCATATTCAAGAGTAAAAGGTGACACTCGTTTGAATGCCGCAAAAATGGAAGAGATTAAAGATAGGGTAAGTATGTAAGATGAATTACCATAATATAACAAAAGACGATATGCTTAATGGCGATGGGTTACGAGTAGTTCTTTGGGTTTCAGGATGTAACCATCATTGCAAGAACTGCCAAAACCCAATAACATGGGACGAAAAAGGTGGTTTGCCATTTGATGAAAAAGCAGAAGAAGAACTTTTTGAAGCTCTTGATAAACCACACATCGACGGAATTACATTCAGCGGAGGAGATCCGTTATTCCCAAATAATAGAAGTGAAGTTTTTAGGTTAATAAAAAAGATTAGAAACAAACTTCCACAAAAAACAATCTGGCTTTACACAGGTTACACTTGGGAACAAATTAAAGACCTTGAAGGAATTAACGATATTGACGTTATTGCAGAAGGGGAATTTATAGAAGAACTAAAAGACAACAATATCCACTGGGTTGGAAGTTCAAACCAAAGAGTAATTGACGTAAAGAAAACAAATAAAGAAAATGAAATAGTCTTACATGTGTAAGATTTAAATAATTAAATTAAAGAAGGCGGAATGTTTAAATAAACATTCCGCCTCTTAGTATAACAATCTATTTAATCTTTAAAAGCCTCTGGAGGAAGTTTTGAAGCTTCAACCTCAGCAATTACATTATAAATATCTTCAACTTCTTTTTCAGTCATTCCTTTTTCACAACGAGCGGAATAGCAACCACTTTCGGCGGCAAAATACATTACAATTATTTTCCCCTCTTTTTTACGAAGATTTATCTCAACACCGTTAGAAAGGGTGAGAATTGACTCATCATATTCATTATAATCACCGCTATTATCAACACCTTTTGATTCATCAATAGACTTTCGCACAACAACATTTCTAAATTCATCCAAAGGATAAGTAACTTCAATCATATCTTTCATTGCTCGGACAGAATAATTAGAAAGCTTAAGAGGCATATTAAAGCCTGCAATTTTTTCAGCACAAGAGTAATTCTCCTGACATTCAGACCAAGGGTTAGGCATCCCAACAATAGGCATAGTTTTATATGTACAACCGCAAGTAATGATAGCAACAAAACATATCACAACGCTTGCAGAATACTTCCATTTTATCATTTCGTTTTCTCCTATAAAAACAGTTTACTGCATAAAGCATTAATCCATATAAATTTATAAAAGTCAAGATTGCGTTTTATCTTAATAACAGAGTCTATTAAACCTTCTTTTCATAAATAAACTTATTTTATTTTGTAAAAATATATTAAATAATTTCAGATAAAGAAACAGAAAAACGCAATTATTTTGAAAAATACAACTTTATATATACAGGGGAAAATAGGGAAAATTAGGAGAAATAAAATGCACAAATTATTAGGAGTTTTGTCATCAAACCAATTATGGTCAATTACAAATAGAAACGGAAATACTATTGTAAAACTACTTAAAAATATACCACTTAAGTCAGAAATAATACACCCAGGGCCAAAAGGAATGAGCGTAACTTTTTCTGATAACCCAGAAAAGGCAGGCAAAATAATTGCAACAATTTTTAGAGATGGAGTTGCAGGAAGAACATTGCAAATGCCAAAAGCAGATTTATTAAACAGAGGAGCAATCTTCTAGACATAATTTGCAAAAAACTAATATTTGATATAAAAAAAGAACCCTTAAACGGGTTCTTTTAAAATGGCGGGAACGACGAGGCTCGAACTCGCGACCTCATGCGTGACAGCTGTAAAAGAGGCTTTTGGAGTTTATTTTAGGCATAAGGCAAATCTCTAAAACTCAATATATACAATACTTTCCCCGAAACCATACTTTTTGAAAATTTGACAATTGAAGAGTCAATGGAACTATTTTGGGAATGTTTTTATCTTTATTTAATAAAAATATAAATACACTTGAATTGAGGAATAAAATATATTATACTATATTTAGTGTTAGATAATGTATATTATAGTATATCTTAATTATGAAAAAGCAAACAAAATTACCAATACCTATAAACAAAGCATTACAAAAACTTGGTTCAGATTTAAAAGAAGCAAGAATCAAAAGGCGACTTACAATGGCTCTAGTTGAAGAACGTGCTGGAATTACTCACGTTACATTAACAAAAGTTGAGAAAGGAGATGCTGGTGTATCTATCGGTATTTATACAAAAGTAATGTTTGTATTAGGCTTGATTGATAATGTTTATAATCTTGCAGAACCGGACAATGATGTTGTTGGTAAAATGTACGATAAAGAAAATCTACCTAAACGTGTTTATTATACAAGAGAAGAGAAAAAGTAATGTCTGATAAGAAAGTTCTAGTTTACATATCATTAAGTAATGAAAATTATTTTGTAGGAACTCTATGGTCACATTTCAATAGAGGAAGGGAAACTTCTGATTTTGAATATTCAAAAGATTGGCTAAAAAATCCAAAAGCATTTTCTTTAGAACCTGCTTTATTTTTGGGTGCTGGGAAACAAGTAAACCCAAGACAAACTCCATTGTTTGGTTCTTTTGGGGATTCTGCTCCAGACACTTGGGGGAGAATTCTTATGAGGAGATATGAAGCTCAAATTGCAAAAGATGAAAATAGAAGCCCAAGAACTCTTAATGAAATAGACTATCTTTTATATGTGAATGATTATGCAAGACAAGGAGCATTGCGTTTTAGAACGGAAGATAATAATGATTTTTTATTTCCCGGAAATTTAAAATCAATTCCTCCGTTAGTTAATTTGACAAAACTCTTTGCTGCAACTGAAAAAGTTGTAGATTTTGAAGAAAGAAATAGCGATTTGCAACTATTATTAGCTCCAGGTTCTTCATTAGGAGGAGCAAGACCTAAAGCTAGTGTTATTGATAAAGATGGAAATCTTTGCATTGCTAAATTCCCTAAAAAGGATGATTACACTAATAATGTTTTATGGGAAGCTGTTGCACTCACTCTTGCAAAAAATTGTGGATTAAATGTTCAAGAGTGGTCGCTGCATAAAGCTGGAAAGAAGAACGTAATTGTTTTAAAACGATTTGACAGAAATGGAAATACAAGAATTCCGTTTTTATCAGCAATGAGTATGTTAAATGCAATTGATAACGATTCTCAAACACATAGTTATTTAGATATAGCAGATGCAATTAGACAAAATGGAGCAACACCCAAAGAAGATTTAAAAGAACTATGGAAAAGGATTGTATTCTCAATTCTTATATCAAATACTGACGATCATTTAAGAAACCATGGTTTTTTGTATGTGAACGAAGCAGGTTGGAAACTTTCACCGTTATATGATGTAAATCCAAGTTGTGATAACAAAAATGTATTGAGTACATATATTACAGAAACCGACAACTCTCAATCCTTAGACTTGGCATTAGAAGTTTGTGAATATTTTGAAATAAGTATAGAAAATGCTAAAACTATAATTTCAGAGATGAAAAACAAAATTAAAAACTGGAAAACAGTTGCAAAACAGTTTGGTTTATCAAAATCAGAGATTGATAAAATGGAAGTAGCATTTAAAATATAGAGAGGAATTAGTTACGAGAATATGCAAACTTTCATAAAGCACTTGTAATTTTGCGGCATTTCTATTACAAGAATCGCGGAGTTTAAATTTTAATTTCTGCGAGTTTTCAAGTACCACAAAGATAATCTTGTTTTGTCACTGTTCACGCGAGTTTCAAGGGGATTGACATTCTAATTGTAGAAGAAAGTTATGAATATCCTTAAACGCACCTGCAAACACGCGTCAGCGGCCTCTCAGCGAATATCAGTATAGTAAATATTTAGTGCAACAAAAAACAGCATACTTAAAGTATGCTGCTTTTTGTTAATCAATTTCCACTTCTTCGTTTATTTCTATCGGAAGTTCGGCAGTTTTGGGGGGCGGATTATTTTTATATCTATAATACAAAAACATATCTAGCAACAGAAACGCTGCATTTGCGTAATATATCCAAATTACATAGTCATTATTATGCAAAAGTTTATTTAAAATTCCGCAAATATATCCAAATAGAATTAAATATGAAAAAGTAAGGCTTTTTCCATGTACACATTTACATTTATAAGTTTTGTATGCTGCAATCGGCCAACTTAATCCAAAGCTTGCCATCATACCGGCTTCTAATAAGCTCATAGCAACTCCTTATAAATTTTTAATACTCTATCATAATCTAATACAACAAAATTATTTGCCATCAAACGCCCTTGAGTTTTCATTACGCTTTCAGCGAAATCTTCTGCATCCTTTTCAGTTACACCGTATTCGTGCAAAGGTTTCTTTTGCAATACAGAATTCAACAAGTTTTCTAGTTCTTCATAAACTACTTTTACATCACAATTAAGAAGGTTTGCTAAAAATTCATTCATAGTTGCGATTTCGCCATCTTGTTTAATTTCCATATAATTTTTCAAAACACCAGTAAATACGGCATAATTGCTTTCTCCATGTGGAACGTGATATTTTGCACCCAATGGATAACTCAATGCGTGAACCGCTGCACAACCTGCTGTTTCAAACGCAATACCAGCAAAGTTGCTTGCCGTCAAGAATGTATCCATCAAATCAGGCAAAATTTCTTTACCTTCTTTAACAAGTCTTTGATAGCTTGTGATAATCATTTCAATAGCTTTATAACCAAATAATTTGGAATAATCGGTTGCTTTTGGGGATAAACTTGATTCAACAGAATGTACCAAAGCGTCAATTGAACTTGTTGCAAAAACTTTAAACGGTAATGATTTCAAAAGTTCAGGAATTAGAACTGCCTTTTCTGCAAACATTTCAGGCGAAGTCAATCCCATTTTTACCCCCAATCTTGTTCTGTTGATGATTGAAATATTTGTAACTTCACTGCCTGTACCACAAGTTGTAGGGATAATAATTAGTTCATAATGTTTCTTTAATTCATTTTTTTTGTCGTATAATTTATCGACAGATTCTCCGTTTGTTACTGCCAAAACTTTTGCTATATCAATGATTGTACCACCGCCGATTGCAATTATTCTTTTGAAAGTATATTTTGCGGCTTCATTAATAATTGCATCAACCATAATGTCTGTTGGTTCACCTGCACCGAATTTTTCTTGGAAAATTGTTTTTACAGGCAAATTTAATTCTTTGAAATATGGATTAAAAATATATTCATTTGTAAGAATTAAATCATCTTCTCCCAATTCAAATTCTTTTGCAAATTCTTTGCAAGTTTGGAATTTATGCAATTCCGGTTTTAATATTAACTGTTTCATAATTAAAAATCCTTTCTTTTAGGAGAATTCCGGACTAAATTATGCAATCCGGAATTTATTATAACAACATATTTAAGCCCAAATTTCTTCATCTGTCGGAACTCTTTTATCCTTATTATAAAGTCCGATTTGAGAAACGTTAATTAAGTGAGTGTAATTCAAGTTTTCTGAAATACTGTTGTTGCCCCAAGATCCACAACCTAATGTTGTAGTTGGAGCAAAGCCATTATACAAACTGCCGCCTGCACCTGTTGATGAGGATTGGTTAACAATTAAACGACTTACCGTCAAATTTTCACCTGCATAACGGACATGTTCCATATCATTTGAATGAATTGATGCTGTATGACCTTTTCCTTCATATTCCAAATCTGATTGAGCAAGTTTAATAGCATCTTCAAATGTATCGTAAGGAGCAGTAATCATTACAGGACACATTTTTTCACGACATAAAGGTTCGCCGTTGCCTTTACCGATTGCCCTTGCCTTAATCAAAATCATTCTTGTACCTTCCGGAACTTCAACATCAGCAAGTTTTGCAATTGTTTGAACAGATTGACCAACAATTTTTCTATTGATTGGACCGTTTTCAGGGAAGATTGTATCAGCAAATTTCTTAATTGATGCTTCATCTTCAACAACAAATACGCCGTTTTTTCTAAACAAGTCAAGAACTTTATTAAAATCTTCTTTTGGAATGAATACGGCTTGTTCACCTGAACAAATGATACCATTATCAAAAGTTCTGCCGATGATAATTTTCTTAACGGCATCTTCGTAGTCAATTCCTCTATCCATAATAACTTGAACGTTACCAGGACCAACACCTAATGCAGGGTGACCTGATGAATAAGCAGCTTTAACCATACCGCCACCGCCTGTTGCTACAACTACATCAACTTTTTTCATTAATTCATTTGTAGCATCAATTGATGATTTTTCGATTGTTTGAATTAAATCAACAGGAGCGTTGTGTTTTTTCAAAATTTCTCTAAACAGATCTACAACGTATTTGTTTACATGTTCTGCTCTTGGGTGCGGAGCAATAATAATTGCGTTTTGACCTTTAATAGCAAACATAATATTACACATTGGAGTTACAACAGGATTTGTTACAGGGGTTACTGCACCAACTACACCTTTTGCTTTTGTAACTTTGATAATTCCTGTTTCTTTATTTTCTTCAATAATCCCTACTGATTTTTTGCCTTTCAAACTGTTCCAAATACATTTTGATTTACCGTGGCATTTTGCAACTTTGTCTTCATAAACACCCATTTTAGTTTCATCAACTGTCATTCTGGCTAATTCTTCAGCTCTATCATAAACAACTTTACCAATTTCTTTAACAATAGCATCTGTTTGTTCTTGAGAAAATGATTCAAATTCTTGTTGAGCTTTATGAGCTTTTTCAACTAACGAATTAATCAATTCTTCTGCACTAACTTCGTTTTCCATTTTTATATTTCCTTTCTTACAATTTCAACCTATAGCAATATGTTAGTTTTGTAATTCAATTTTGTACATTCTTTTGTAAGTATAAAAATTTTTTTGCGTTATTTAAAACTTTCTTTACTTTCCAAACTCTTTTTTTAATTTCGTTAGTACATACAAATTTTATCAATATGTTAAATTATTGGTAAATGAAAGAGTAAGTGAGGTAAAGACTGTGGACAAAGAATTTGAAAAAAGGATTAGAGATAAAAGATATTTAACTAAAGTTATGGAACCAGCTGAGGCTGCAAAGTTTATAAAACCTAATATGACACTTGGTGTTAGTGGTTTTACGATTGCAGGGTATCCTAAAGTTATTGCAGGAGAGCTTGCCAAACGTGCAGATAACGGTGAAAAGCTTGATTTAACAGTTTATTCAGGAGCTTCTCTCGGAGATGAGTTTGATGGTGAACTTGCAAGAAAAGGAGCTTTAAAAAAACGTATTCCTTACCAAACCAATAAAGATTTGAGAAATGCGATTAATGACGGGAAAGTCGGCTATCATGATGTTCCGCTTGGTTTGATGCCTGTATGGGTAAAAAGAAATTTCTTAAACCATGTTGATGTTGCAATAATTGAAGCAACTGCGATTGATGAAAACGGAAATATTATTCCGACAACTTCTGTTGGTACTTCTAACATATATGCAGAATGTGCGGACAAAATTATAATTGAAGTAAACACTTATGTTCCAGCGTCTTTAGAAGGGGTTCATGATGTTTATTCTCCTGAAAATCCTCCATATACAAAACCTATTCCAATTACAAAAGTTGACGATAGAATTGGAACACCTTATATAAAATGTGATTTTGATAAAGTTGTTGCTGTTGTTCACAGCACAATTCCTGATAATGGAAGGAAAGTTGTACCATCTGATGCGGAATTTGATGCTATGGCTAAAAATTTGGTTAACTTTTTGAAAAATGAAGTTGAACATAAAAGATTGTGTAATCCGCTTCCTCCAATTCAGGCAGGTGTCGGCAGTGTTTCAAATGCAGTTTTGGAATGTTTGAAAGATTCTGATTTTGAAGATTTAACAGTATATTCAGAAGTTTTGCAAAATTCAATTTTCGACCTTATTGAGGCAGGAAAAGTTAAATGTGCATCGGGTACGTCCTTGACAATCTCTTGGGATAAGATTGATGAGTTCTTTAAAAACTTTGAAAAATATAAAGATAAAATTGTACTAAGACCGCAAGAAATCAGTAACCACCCCGAAGTTATCAGAAGACTTGGTATAATTGCGATTAACACAGTTATTGAGGCAGATATTTATGGTAACACTAATTCTTCATACATTAACGGTTGTCGTTTGATGAATGGGGTCGGCGGTTCTGGCGATTATTGCGAAAATGCTGGACTATCAATTTTTATCACAAAATCTACTGCAAAAAATGGAGAAATCTCTTGTATTGTTCCACTTGTTAGTCACGTTGACCATACAATCCATGAAATCCACGCACTTATTACAGAACAAGGGGTTGCAGATTTGAGAGGTTTAGACCCGATAGAAAGAGCCAAAACAATTATCGAAAATTGTGCACATCCGAAATTTAAACAGGAATTGTACGATTATCTTGATAAGGCTATAAACACTTGTGAGTACAAGGAAATGCCTGTTGATATTGAAGATGCGTATAAATTTCCTAATATTTAATAGCAAAGTTGTAATTTCAAGGTAAAATAAAATTATGGACGAAAATAAATTACTTGAAATGTTTAAATTGCGTGAAGATATCCTTATGGCATTAGAGGAAGGCATCTTAGCAATTGATAAAAACAAAAAAGTTATATTTATAAACAAATCAGCAATTCCAATGCTGCATATAACAGAAAGTGAACCTATCGGTAAAGATTTGAATGAGATTTATCCTGCATCAAGATTAGGTGAACTCTTAACGACAGGCAAAAAAGAATTCAATGTGCAGATGAAATCATTAAAAAATGATTACGTAATTTCTGATAGAATGCCAATTTATGATAATGGTGAAATCGTTGGAGCATTTGCTATTTTTAGAAACAGAACTGAGGTCGTACAACTTGCAGAAAATTTGACCGGGGTCAAACATCTTGTCGAATCAATGAGAGCAAATAATCACGATTTTGTGAATAAATTACATGTAATCTTAGGCTTAATCCAAATGAAAAAATACGATGAAGCAGTTGAATACATTATGAATGTCAGTATGGTACAAAAAGAGATAATAAGTACCATTATTAAACAAATTAAAATTCCATCTATTGCGGCTCTTTTGATTGGGAAATTTGCTAGAGCATCAGAACTTGGCATCCATTTTGCATTGGATTCATCAAGTTCACTGGAAGAAAACGATACAAGAATTCCGTCAGATGTTTTTATAACAGTGCTTGGAAATTTAATCGAAAATGCGATGGATTCACTAAATTCAACAGATGTTTCCAACAAAAAAATATATGTATCTATTTTATCAACGCCAAAAGAAATAAAAATTGTCGTAAGCGATAATGGCAACGGAATAAAAAAATCTAATTTGAAGAAAATTTTTAAAGACGGATTTTCAACAAAAAGTAATTCAAGAGGAACAGGACTTTTTGTTGTTAAATCATTGATTGAGACTTATAACGGTAAAATTTCAGTTACGTCAGAAATGGAAATAGAAACAAAATTCACCGTTAAATTTAAGAAAGAAGGGAAATGATGAAACTTTATGCACTAAATACAGGGTATTTAGAAACCGATAAAAATACCGTTGTTGCATGTGCAACACTTGGAACACGCTCTAATCCGCATGTTCAAAATGAATGGATTAAACTGCCTGTAATGGCTTATTTAATTGAAACAGATGATGGTTATATTTTATATGACACAGGCTCAAACCCTGAAGCTATGAACGGTTATTGGCCTAAAACAATGCAAGAAATTTATCCGCTTTATCAAAAAGAAGAAGAAAGATTGGAAAATCAACTTAAACTTTGCGGAGTTAAACCGGAAGATATTAAAACAGTTGTACTTTCTCATATGCACTTAGACCACGCAGGAAATATCAATTTATTCCCTCACGCTAATGTTTATGTTCCTGGGGAAGATTACAAATATGGACTTGCAAAAGTTCACATGAACCCTGATAGAGAAACTCATGGCGGTTATATAAAAGGAGATTTGGAAGCACCCGTAAAACAATATCATTTGGTTGATGAGGATTTTGAACTTGCAAAAGGGGTTGAAGTAGTTTGTCTTGCCGGTCATACTCCAAATCTTTTAGGGCTTGTTGTTCATCTTGAAGGACAAACTATAATTCTTCCTCAAGATTGTGTTTATACATCAGAAATTTTTGGACCACCTGCAAAAATGAGTGGTTTTATGTATGATAGTGTAAGTTTCTTAAAATCAATCGAAAAAGTAAGAAATTTGGCTAAAAAATACAATGCAAAAGTCTTTCCTGCTCACGATTGGGAATTTTTCCAAACAATGAAATTAGCACCTAAATATTATGAATAAGAGGTAATAAATGTATAAGGTTTTAATCGTAGAAGATGACCCTATGGTTGCAATGATAAATACTCATTATGTTGAGCAAGATTCCCGTTTTTATGTTGTTCAATCTTTCAGGAACGGGAATGATGCGTTCAAATATTTGTCAGAAAATCAAGTGGATTTGGCTATCATTGATGTTTATATGCCAGTGTTAGATGGTTTATCTTTGCTAAAAAAAATCAGAACGGAAGAAATTAATACTGATATAATTATGGTTACGGCATCAAATGATAAAAATACCCTTGATACGGTTTTAAACTTTGGGGTCATTGATTACCTTGTCAAACCTTTTGTACAAGAACGATTTCAACAAGCACTGGACAAATTCGTTGAGTGTAGAGTTCAAAAAAATAATGTTTGCGTTCTGGATCAGAAAAAAATTGATGAAATTATGAATAGCGAACATTTTGGGAATAATAATTTTGAACTTCCAAAAGGTATTCAAGAAAAGACATTAGACAAAATCCGCAAATACTTAAGAGAAGATACAAATAGCGGACATACATCAGAACAGATTGCAGCATTTTTGGATATTTCAAAAGTTACGGTTCGAAAATACATGCACTATTTAACAAAAAACAGTGAAGTTATAGAACAAATAAATTACGATACCGGCGGTCGCCCTTGCATGGTATATTTTATGAAGTAGCCAATGTAAATATCCGTTTCTAGTGTAAAATTTACAGTAACAACATTATTTTTTCTTCTAATTCCGTTAGTCTAGTTTTCCCTCTGGTAATTTTTTATTATCAAAAGATGAAAAGAAAATGCCGAGATTCTAATATTGAAGTATTAAAAGTATATCAAATAGGAAATTAATACATTGCCTTTTAACAAAAAAAGTCTGACAATTTTGTTTGATGCGATTTTGTATTAATACATCTTGATAAAATTCTATAAACTTTTGCCTAAATATAAAGTTCTTAGAAACTTATTATTTCATTGAATAAATTTATTGCAAAATTATCACTCATGCCTGAAATAAAATCTATGATTGCATTTTGATAAGATTTGTTGTCTGAAATATCATATATACAAATGTTTTTTAATTTAAGTTCTTCTCGTGATTCAAGATTATAATTAGAATATTTAACCAACCATTCCTCAAAATTCATTTCAAAGAACATTAAAAGTAGCGTTTGGAAAACGTAGCTTCATGAAATTTCATGAATTGCGTGGTTCTTGTGCAACTATACTTCATAAGAAAGGAGTGCCGACTAAAGTAATTCAAAAACTGCTCCGTCATGGAAGAGCTTCAATTACAGAAGATATTTATATCGACATTGATAATACTTCTGATTTTGTAAAACAAGAACTTAATAGAGTTTTTGTAAGTTAAGAATTACCAAAACAACCTGCCTAAGTTGCCTCAATGTAGGCAACTTTTTTATTATTAACTAGCCTAAACAAATACCAAAATGGAATGTTTTTGAAACGTTTTTTATTGCATTAAAAAAGAGACTTTTAAAAGTCTCTTAAAATGGCGGGAACGACGAGGCTCGAACTCGCGACCTCATGCGTGACAGGCATGCGCTCTAACCAAACTGAGCTACGCTCCCATCAATTTCGGTTACTTCTTTATTATATATGCTGAAAAAAAAATTGCAAGAGTTTTTTTTCGATAATTTTATTTTATTTTTTCAAATGAAAAGCCTCAGTTAAAACCAAGGCTTGTAAAATGAATTGTAAAATATTATTTATCCTAAATTAAATTAATCTTTATACAAAGGTGCTAATTTCTTTGATTGTTGAGGAATTAGACCTTCTTCAATTGATTGATAAACTCTATAATCAATTACAGGGAAGCAATTATCGATACTTTCAATTTTTTGCAATTTTGATTCATCGATATTATTTGCATCTATCATATCTGCAATTTCTTCAAATCTATCAACATGTTCTCTAAATCTATCTGTCGCATAATCTTTAGCCTGCCATGTTGTAATCAAGAATGGCCAATCTGAACTTTGCAACAATAAATTTTCTCTCGCTAATTGATTCAACGCTCTATGCAAAAGCTTATTATCTGGAATATTTGGATATCTGTCCGCAATAGATGTTATACGTTTTTCACAAGAGTGAATAATAGGCCACATCCATTCAGTCAAGTGGTTGTTCCATACATAGAAGTGACCACCTTGCCCCCAAGAAGATTCTGGAATTTGAATAGCTTCTGTTGGAGGATGGGCATGTAAATATTCTCCAGCCGTCATTCTTTCAACTTGTGGTAAATATTGATTGAATTTTTTAATTACTTGTTTAATAAATTCAATACCCTCAAACCACCAGTGACCAAACAACTCAGTATCAAAAGACACCATAATTAAACCTTCTTTGCCATTATGAGAATTTTTGTAATCATTTAGCAAATGGTAAAGCATTGTTGTATAGTGATCAGAATTTTCATTGATTTTATTCAATGCCAAAACTGGATCATAAAGCATTTTATCACCTAAATCTGTCTTAGGAGAAGTAATTCTCCAATAATTCATACCAGATTTGTCGTCTTTTTTATGGAATTCTCTGAAACATCCATCACCAGGGTATCCATCAGCAGCAGACCAAACTTGATAACCTGCTCTATCATTTCTACCCATAACTGCAACTTGTGCATCTGGTAACCAATATGCTGAATACGTATCATAACCAGTTGGCTCTCTTTCTGGAAGTGGAATGTATTCAATATTTCCATAAACACCAACTACACGACGACTTCCGATAGAATTTCCACCTTCGATTACATGTGACTCTGTAAAGAAATATTCAATATCATTGTTTTGAAGAGTTACTTCAATAGCAGGACGCCAGTGTTTTTGGCCATCTTTACCAATATATTCATAACCTTGACGATAAGCACATTCTGGTAACCAGCAACCTTTTGCTTTTTTACCAAATAATCTTTTTGTTGTATCAGAACCAACTTTGAACTGTGCATTCAAATTATTATCAGTAGCTAATAATGGTGAAAAACCGTGAGTAGCACCAGAAGTTGTAATTTCAATACATCCTAAATCTTGGAACTTTTTAAAAGCACCAATCAAATCCATTTGATACTTATTTACAAAAGAATCCTTGATACTATTAAACCAATCAAAATAGTATTTTGCTAAATATTTCAAATGTTGAGAATGAGGAACTTTAGGGTCTGGATATCTTTCCAAATCCTTTGAAACACTTGCTATTCTTGAATCAAGATATTCAACAAATCCATTTTTCAAATGTTCATCATTCAATTGTTCTGCCAAAATTGGAGTAATACCAACGGTTAACTTCGCTTTTATGCCTTCATCATACAACTCTGAAATAGCATTAAGAAGCGGAACATATGTTTCTGACATACATTCATAAAGATTCTCTTCTCCAAACGGCCACATTCCAGCTTTTCTATAATATGGAAGGTGACTGTGTAACATAAAAACGAATTGACCTACTGCCATTATTTCCTCCAATCTACTGAACTATATATGAATATAATCCATTTATGTACAAAATATATATACCACAAATGGATAAAAAATATAATACTTTTTAACTAATTCAGGTGAATAATTTTACAATTATTAACAGAAAAAATTTTGCAAATATTTTGGGATAATTTTTACAAAATATTTTTAATAAAAGCATTTACAGCAGAGAGTTTTGCCACATCTGTACGAATTAAATTTATGTTATTTTTTATCTCTTTTTCATAATCTTCACAAGTTGCAAGAGAGCTAAAAGTAAACAGTTCTGAAAGCGGAACATTTAATGCATTTGATATTTTCACAAGATTATCTGGAGTTGGGAAATATCGTCCACGTTCAATCGAACTAATACTATTGATATCAACATCAACAGCTTCCGCAAGTTTTTCTTGAGTCAGCTTGTTTAATTTTCGATATTTTTGAATATTCTTACCTAGGTTTTCTTTTAAGTTCATTTAATTTCTCTCTATTTAATAATTTTATATTCTTTCTTTTGAACTAATAACAAACCTACACTTATAAAAATATATTGATATTCAAAGCTACGCATGTATAATATATAAGTATCACTATTAATTTTTAGATAAAACTATAAACGTGACAATGAAAAAAGGGGAAAGTTGATGACAAAAATTTCAATAATTGTTCCAGTTTATAATGTAGAAAAATACTTGAGAAAATGTCTGGACAGCCTAATCAATCAAACACTAAAAGATATTGAAATCATTTGCATCAACGACGGATCGACTGATAAATCATTAGAAATTTTAGAAGAATATAAAAATAGAGATTCAAGAATCATATTACTAAACCAAGAAAACTCAGGACAATCAGTCGCAAGAAATAGAGGTATTGAAATTGCAAAAGGAGAATACATCGGGTTTGTAGATCCAGATGATTGGATTGATTTAGATTATTATGAAAAGCTTTATAACGCTGCAAGCACTAATAATATTGATATTGCAGTTGGAGGAATTATAAGAGTAACAGGAATTAAAAAGAAGAAATTCCTAAACTTCGAAAAAGAAACCATTACAGATAATACAAATTTAAAATTTGAGCTATGTGATGTTCCAGAAAAATCTTACGTTTGGAATAAAATTTATAAAACAGAAAAATTGAAAGAAATAGGGCTAGTATTTGAAAAGGGTATATTTTATGAAGATTGTATTTTTACTCCACAAGCACTATTTTATTTAGGGAAAATAGTAACAGTACCAAATATTTATTACTATTACCTAAGAAGAGGGAATTCAACAGTTAAACAAAGAAGCGAAAAAGCAAATGCGGATAATGTTTATGCACATAAAAAAGCAAATGACTTTATAAAAGAACACAATATCGATATTTCTTCTCATGAACCAAAAACTTACAGATTTAAAATATTTGGCGTAACAATATTTAAAATAAGACAAAAAGGGAAGAAGAAACAATACGCATTATTCAATATAATTAAAATCGGGAAATTATAAACAAGAAAAAAGAGTCTGGAATATATCCAAACTCTTTTTAATTCTTAACCTAAATCCTAGATTGCAACTGATTGAGATTTTAATTCAACCTCAGCAGGTAATCCCTTGATTAGCTCTGCATTGTATTTCCTAGACTCTTCGATTCTCGAAACTGGTAGCGGAGCTGTTTTTGCGACCATTTTAGCTGCACCAGCTGGAGTTTTTGGAGAGACTTTAGATGGAGAATGAGCAATTGTTGCAGGTCTTGAACCTGAGATTGTTTTCACATTTCCACCCTTGTAAGCAATCATTGCTGGATCTGGATGAGCTTTAAAGTGTCTGTAATCAGCAGTAATCTTTGCAACAAACCTTCTAGTTTCAGCGAAAGGAGGAACTGCACGATATTTTTTTACATTTGCAGGACCTGCATTGTATGCTGCTAACGCTAATTCCATTGACCCAAACATTTTGTACATTGATTTGTAGTACATAATGCCACCCTTGATATTGTCATCAAGAGAATATGGATTTAAGCCCATTCTTCTTGCGGTTGACGGCATAAGCTGGAAAACTCCTACTGCACCATGTGAGCTTCTTGCTTCGTGTCTAAAACCTGATTCTGTTTTCGCAATACTTAGTGTAATTGCTGGATCTACGCCCATTTCGATAGAATGTTTTACTATCGCTGCCTTTACGGTATTTACATTGGCCGCTTGCACTTGTGCGAACAACATTAGCACTAATGCAATAGTGAATAGTAATAATTTTTTCAAAATGTAATCCTCTAGTTGTAAATTGAAAATTCTCAAAAACTACTTTTTGTTCTTATTTTTTTTCTAAGATTTTCGTCTTTTCGAATGTGATTATGTAACCATAATATTACAAAAATTTAAAATTTCAACCCCCATGGGGCAATCTGCAAAATTTTTACAAGCTAAAGCCCTCTCATATCAATAGTTTTACATTCTTAACATTTAGTGTAAAAAGTACGATAATTTTGTCAAGTTTTATAATTTTTCTCTTTTATTTTGAAACAAAAATATTTCTTAATTCGTATTTTTTATCATGGGTTTCATATGAATAAATTTTATACAAATTTCCATCGGTTGAAAATTTTACAGAATTAAGCAAATCAGTTCTCAAAATATCAGTGTTACGTAAAACATCTAAAGTCCCACGATTTGGATGGCCAAAATAATTTAACCCCGTAGAAATAAGAGAAGTTTTTACCCCTAAATACTCCAACATTTCGTTATCAACAACATTAGGCCCGCCATGATGACCAACTTTCAAGACCTCTACATTCTGAGGAAGTAAATATTTTACTTGGTTAAACGCTTCTACGCCAGCATCTCCCATAAACAGCATGTCAAATTTCTTATAACTTAAAAGAGTAATCGTAGAAGATTCGTTGCTTCTATTTTTACCTTTTGCTTTTGCCTTAAACGTTGAAATCTTTAAATCTGGCTCAGAGTATATTACATCAGCATTTTTAACTATCCGAACATTTTGATTTCTAATATTTGCAGTTTTAAAAATATTCTTCGCAGTCTGGGTTTCCTCTTCTTTTGAATTCAAATAAAGAGTTTTAACTTTCATATTCTCAATAAATTCCGCGGTACCTCCAGAATGATCGTTGTCAAAGTGAGTAACGATTACACCTTCTAAATTCTTTATCCCTCTATCTTTTAAATATTTGAGCATAATTATTTTTGCTTGAGAATTTCCACTTTTATACGGAGCTTTTCCTGTATCTACAAAGAAATATTTACCTTTTGGAGTTTTTATCATAAATGAATCTGCATTCCCGACATCAAATGCAATCACTTCGAGATTCTTTGACACTGGAGTAATTGTTGTCGCAAGGATTACTAAAACAGAACAAATTAAGACCCAACACGCTTTTTTATACTTTTCAAATTTCAACAACAATGTAATTAGCAATAATGCGAAATAATATAAGCTCAACTGAAACAAAGCTGGATGAGTTGTAACAAGCATGCTATGAGGAAGATTACCCCAAAAATTCGAAATCCAAACAAGCACATTCAACAAATAATTTAAAAAGAAATCAAAAATTCGACAAACAAAATCCGCAATTTGAGGAATAACTGAAAGCAATGAACTAACAAAACCACCAAAACTTATCACACTCAACAATGTTACAGTCGAAATATTAGCAAACACTGAATACAAACTAAAAGTATTAAAATAAAACATCTGAATAGGAGCAATCCAAATTTGTGCAACAATTGGAATAAGGATTGGAGCTTTTATCCATTCAGGAATTTTGTCTAGTTTTGAAGAAATTATATTTGCCGTCGTGATTAAACCAAATGTAACGAGAAACGACAATTGAAAACTCACATCGTTAATATAAGCAGGGTTATAAATGAGCATCAATACAGCTACAAATGACAACAACGAAACACTATGAGCATCTCTATCTATCAATTTTCCACACAGGACAAACAACATCATCAATGCTGCTCGGACAACAGATGCTCCTAGTCCAGTCATTAAAGTATATAAAATGACCATAATCATTCCAGACAAAACTCTAGGTTTGTATGGCACACGCAAAAACTTCAAAATCAAAAACCAAAAACTAAAAATAAACGCAACATTCATCCCTGATGCCGCAAGAATATGTAGTAACCCCGAATTGATAAAAGAATTCTTTATATAATCAGGAGGAGCAACCGCATCATCTCCAAAAACAATTCCACCTAAAATTTCCAAATTAGGGCTTTTTAAATAGTTTGAGTGATAGGATAAAACCCTATTTCTTGTAGTATTTAATCCCTTAAGAAACTTCCAACGCAAGCTCATTTTTGAATTCAAAATCTCCAAATTTGAATCATCTGAATACAAGACAGTAAAAACGTTAAAATTTCTCAAATATGAACTATAATCAAACTGAGAAGGATTTGTTGCAGAAAAAGGTTCTCGCAAACTTCCTTTTAACCTAATTTCTTCTCCAATATTCAATTTTGCAAGAACATCTTCTGGAGCTGAAACAGTAACCAATGTTTTACCTTGGATAGTTTTATTTCCCACAGAAGTCACCTGCATAAAGAATTTAGACTTAGTTTTATCTGGCGAATTTGGCACACTAACAATTCGCCCAGTAAAAGTACTATTTATAGGAGTATTCGCAAGTAAATCATCGTAATTTTTAATCTTAAAAAATGTTAAGAAAAATCCAAAATAAAAAATCACAATAAGAATACAAACTCTACGAACAGAAAAAATTTTAAAATTCAATAACAGAACTAAAACAGCTGTAATAAATATAGAAAAAGGAACAGCCAAGGAATAAAAACAGGCCAAAATTCCCGTCATAAAAACCATAGACGAAACAAACATCACAAAATTTTTATTTTGTAAAAAATCCCTAATATTCTCTATATCTATCATAATTCCAACAACTGAATGATAGCACGGAGAATATAGTTGTGCAAAAACAAAAAATATGCTATGCTGATGTTGAAGAAGAGGATTATATGAGCAACAACGATTTTTATATTGAAGACTTTTTAAGACAAGCAGTTTCCGTAGGGGCATCTGATGCCCATATTTGCGAAGGAGAAAGACCAGCTATCAGAGTTTCTGGTCAAATAATGAGAATTAACCTTCCTCCTTTGACAAGTGAAGATATGGAATTCACTATAAGAACAGTTGCACCTCAACACTTGAAAGACAGAATTACAAGATTCTTTGATATTGACTTTTCATACGAAATTCCTGGATGCTCTCGTTTTCGTGTAAACATGTCAAGACAATTAGGGAAAACAGCAATGGTTATCCGTGCGATTCCTTATTATATCAAAACATTTAAAGAATTATACTTACCTGAAACACTAGAAGAATTTGCATCATTCAACAACGGACTTGTTTTAGTAACAGGACCAACAGGTTCAGGTAAATCAACAACGATTGCATCTTTGATTGATTACATCAACGCTTCAGTTGCAAAACACATTGTTACAATCGAAGACCCAGTCGAATTTATCTTCTCAAACAAAAAATCTATTGTTTCTCAAAGACAATTGCTAATCGATACCCCATCATTCTCAGACGGGGTTAAATACGCCTTACGTCAAGACCCAGACGTTATATTTATCGGTGAAATTCGTGACAGAGAAACTATTGAATCTGCTCTAAAAGCAGCTGAAACTGGTCACCTTGTTGTATCTACAATCCACACAAACGATTCAGTTCAAACAGTAGCCAGAATTATCAACTTATTTGAACCGAATGAAAGACCATTCATCAGAAGCCAGATTGCTAACACTTTGAGAGGAACTATTTCTCAAAAGCTAGTTCCTGCAATAGATGGCGGAACTCGTCTTCCTGCAACAGAAATCTTAGTTGTTACTCCAACAGTTAAAGACTTTATCCAGAAAGACGAATTGGAACAAATTTATGAACTTGTTAAAAATGGTTCATTCAATAACATGACAACAATGAATATGTCATTGTACAAGCTGTACAACGAAGAAAAAATCTCAAAAGAAACTGCTCTTACATACTCAGACAACAAACCTGAACTTGAACAGTTAATGAGAGGTATCTACCACGGTACAGGCATGAACAAATAAGGATAATGCAAAATAGTTTTGTAACAGACGCAATTAATCTAAAAGCCTACAATCTTAGTGAATCAGACAAAATTATTGTCATGTATTCAAAAGACAAAGGACTAATTAGGGGAGTGGCAAAGGGAGTCAAAAAACCAAAGAGCAAATTAGGAGCTCGAATGGATTTGCTTGTCGCTAATACTCTTATGCTTCATAAAGGGAAAAACCTCGATACTATTTGCCAAGCGGAAGTATTAAACACATTCAACAAAACCCGCCAAGATATAGATAAAATTTTCTATTCAATGTACGTGACAGAAGTAGTTAATAATTTTGGATTGGAAGAAGATCCTAGTTCAGAAGTTATTTACAACCTTTTATACAAAGCACTTAACACTATTTCTTCTGCTCAAAACAAGGTAGAAACCCTTATCGCTGTAATTAAATTCCAATTAAAAATGATGATTGAATCAGGTTTTTCACTCGAATTTGATACATGCCTGCACTGCCAATGTAACATTGGAGAAGAAACAATGTATTTCATCCCTACCGCAGGAGGAGTTGTTTGTAAAAACTGTGCGGGAAAATTATATTCTGCAAAAAAACAAATGCCACACAAATTACGTGACTTTTTCAAACAAATGGCGATAAATGATTTTGACGAAATAGGAGAATATGAAACCAAAGCTAATGAAAAAGTTTGTACAGTATCATTCCAAGTTTTAAAAGAATATATCGAGCTAAAATCACCTAAAAAATTCAAATCAACCGAAATGTTACAAGACGTACAACCTGTTTAATATTTCCTCCGACAAGGTTATATTTTTTATCTAATTTTATTATATAATCACTATCAAAAAGGATGGTTTTCTATGAAAAAATTTATAATAGTAGCAGCAATATTAGTATGTGGAAACGTAGTTTGGGCATCTCAAGCTCAAATGTACAAACTAGATAATGGTCAAACCGTTGTAGTCCAAGAAGTTAAAAATAATCCTATTGTCACAATTGACACTTGGATTAAAACAGGCTCAATTGATGAAGAAGATTCAAATAACGGAGTTGCGCATTTTCTAGAACATTTATTTTTTAAAGGCACAAAAACCCATGAACCTGGGGAATTTGACAAAATTCTAGAAACTAAAGGAGCAATAACTAATGCCGCTACGAGCAAAGATTTTACGCATTATTATATAACTATCCCTTCTAAAGATTTTGATTTAGCAATGGATTTACACGGAGATATGATTCTTCATCCTCTTATTCCAAGAAAAGAAATGGAAAAAGAAAGAAAAGTTGTCCTAGAAGAAATAAGCAAAGACTTAAATTCTCCAACAAAAATAATGCAAGATAACTTGAATTCAATGCTATATACAACTCACCCATATAAAAGAAAAGTTATTGGAAGAAGTGATGTTATTGAAACAATCACCAGAGATCAAGTTTTGAGTTTCTATAACAAAAATTATTCTCCATCAAATATGGTTACAGTAATCATTGGAGATGTGGATGCAAATCACGCAATCGAAAAAACAAAAGAAGCATTCAATGCGGAGTATAAAAAACAAACGAAAACAATTTATACAAAAGAAGCTCCCCTAACAAAACAACAAAAAAAAGTAGAATATCTTGATACCGAATCTGGGTATATGGTTATCGGATTTAGAGGAACTCCAATTGATGATAAAGATTCTTATGCACTAGATGTTCTTGCAACTATTTTAGGAGATGGTAGATCATCTGTTCTTAACCAAGTTCTAAAAGAAAAGAAAAGAATAGCTTTTTCTGTTGATGCAGGAAATTCCACATTCCGAGATGACGGAATATTCTACATTTCAGCAAATTACGAACCAACAAAATGCAAAATTGTTCAAGATACTATATTTAATGAAATAGAAAAAATTCAAAAAAATGGAGTTACAGACGATCAATTAAAATTAGCAAAAAATATAATTGAAAGAAGCACATATTATTCTAGAGAATCAATAACAAATATCGCAACTGAAATCGGCTACACAATGGCGTTGACAAATGACATAAAATTCTACGATACATATCTTGATAACATTAAAAATGTATCAAAAGAAGATGCAAAAAAAGTCGCAGAAAAATACCTTGGAATAAATAGAAGTGCCGTTTCAATTGTCTTACCTAAAAGTGCAAAAGAAGTTCCAGTAGCTTCACTAACACAACAAGCTCCAGCAACAGCAGAACTTGTTAGCGAAAACGCTCAAACTCAAAAATATAAACTTTCTGACGGAGCGACAATGCTTTATACTCCTAACAACGTAAACGATATTATTGCAATCAGTATTTACGCAAAAGGAGGACAACTTGCAGAGCAAAAAGCTGGAACAGCAAACCTTACCGCAACAGCAATGATGAGAGGTACAAAAAATTATACATCCCTAGAGCTATCACAAGTACTCGAAGATAATGGAATAAAAATTCAACCAAGTGCTAGTGCTGACGCTTTTGTAATAAATGTCCTAACAACAAAAGATGAATATGACAAAACTTTAGAACTATTAAACGAGGTAGTTAATAACGCTACATTTGAAGATTATGAAATTGATAAAGTTAAAACAGAAAAACTAAATACAATAAAAAGAAATAAAGATGTACCTCTTCAAAGAGCAATTGAAGAGTACAGAGATTTAATTTATCAAAATTCCCCATATTCAATTTCTTCAAAAATCTTAGAAAAAAACATTCCAAACATCACTAAAGAAGATATTATAAATTACTATAATTCAATTTTTGCTCCTAATAATTTAGTTATTTCAATAAACGGAAATATTGACAAGGACAAAACAATTCAAGACTTAAATAATATTTTCAAACCAAAAGAAAACGCAAAGAATTTTGATTTCGCACAATACAATTCAAAAATACCAACAGTAACCACCCCAAGACAAACAATTCAAAAAGTGCCAACAACAGAAACTGCATGGATTTTGCTCGGTTGGCAAACAAATGGTGTTTTAAATGAAAAGGATTATGCAACCTTACAAGTCATCGATTCTCTTCTCGGTTCTGGCATGAGTTCAAGATTGTTTAAAGATTTGAGAGAACAAGAAGGATTAGCATATCAACTTGGTTCTGGTTATTCTCCAAATGTTTTAAGAGGAAGTTTTTTGCTATACATTGGCACAAATCCTCAAACCTTAGACAAGGCGAAATCTGGTTTATTTGCAGAAATTACAAGATTAAAAACAGAATATGTTGGTGATAAAGAACTTCAAGATGCAAAAGAAAAATTACTAGGAAACTACGTAATAGGGTTAGAAACAAACCTTGATAAAGCATCTAATATAGGTTGGTACGAAGCATCAACAAGAGGATACGAATTTAAAGACAAATACGAAAAACTAATCAACAGTGTAACGGATTCTGATATTATAGAAATCGCAAATAAATACTTCACAGATGACTATATTCTATCAATCGTTACAAAGTAAATGAATGTGAAACAAATAATGAAAGCGGGGAATTGATAAAATTCTCCGCTTTAATCTTATAAATTCATTTTTTTATTTTACTTATTCAAATTATCAATTTCAGCGTTTAAGTTTTTGATTTGTACTTCTAATTTTGTACGTTCGTCAACCACCGCTGAAAAAGCTTTTTCTAAAGTTTTAATTTTCGCTTCCAAAACTTCGACCCTAGAAGCATTTGCAGAGCCAGAGATTGAAGTTCTTTCCAATTCTCTTTGATATGCTTTTACTTTGTCTTTCGAAGCTGAAAGGAACATATAAACAGTTCCAGCACCAACAAACAACCCTGCAAGAAGAATGATTATTGTATAACTAGATAATCTAATAGTCCTAAAAAACATTCCGCTATTATCAGTCAAACCAAGTTTAGATTGAACATCAAGCATTGTATTATACATATAATTCACATTTATATAATTGCTATGATTCATTATTGCAAGATATACCACTGCAATTAACGCAACAACACTTAAAGCAATAAACATTCTTTTCATATAATTAAACTCTCCTATTTCTGAAATAAGTCAATACTTTTGACAATTTTTCATCAGGTTCTATTTCCAATTCTATTATCTCTTGTGAAAATGGTTTTGCAAATCTCAAATAGTATGACTGCAAAACTTGTTCTTCCGTTTTAACTTTTCCTTGCCCAGCCCCATACATTGTATCGTTATAAACAGGATGCTTTTTATAACTCGTATGAACACGAATTTGATGAGTTCTTCCCGTAATCAAGTTCAACTCAACGTAAGTTGCTTCATTTCCAAATCGTTCAATTACTTTCAACTTGGTAACACTTGGTCTGCCATCTGGACGAACAGCCATTTTCTTAGGATTAAGATTATTTCTCCCAATCGGGTCAGAAATCACATCATTATCTCTTGGATAATTCCCAACCAAAATTGCATGATATTTTTTGATTAAATCATGATTTTTTATCAAATTAGCTAAATATTCATGAGTTTTATTATTCTTAGGAATCATCAACAAACCAGAAGTATTTCTATCCAATCGATGAACAATTCCACGTCTAAATTCACCATTTACATCAGAAAGATTTTGTCCATATTTATAGAGCAAAGCATTTACCAATGTTCCAGAAGTTTCAATAAACGTAGGGTGGGTCAACATGCCAGATGGTTTATTTATTACTGCCATATTCTCATCTTCCCAAACAACTTCCAGAGGGATATTTTCTGGTTCTATTGCCAAAACTTTTTCTTCAACAAGATTTTCAAATTCTATCTTGTCACCTTCTTTTAAAGAATAAGAGGCTTTTTTGACAACTCCATTAACGGTAACTTTTCCAGATTTTATAGCAGATTGAATCTTAGAACGTGAAATTCCATCATAAAGTTCCGCCAAATAAGCATCCAATCTGGAATTCTCCGCATTTTCATCAATCACAAGTAACATCTTAGTTATCTACCTTTATAAAATAATAAAATTACAATCAAAGCGATTACACCAATAGTGATAAATATATCCGCAACATTAAAGATTGGGAAATTTACAAAATTCAATTGAATATAATCTCTAACATATCCAAAAACAATTCTTTCATGGCAATTACTCATTATTCCAGAACAAAGTAACGCAATAAATGAAACAGAAATATAATGGATATTTTTTATATGATGGTGGACGTATAAAAATAGCATTGTCGTCGCAACAATCGAAATGATTATCAAAAATTCTCTTGCATTTTGTAATAAACTGAACGCAGCTCCTGCATTTTTCAAATAATGTAACTGAAAAACTGCATTTGAATAATGATGTCCAGAGGTAAGGTTATCAACAATTAACTTTGATGAAAACAAAGCTAAAAATAACCAAAATATAAAACAACATACTAAGAAAAAATATTTACCTATTGATTTATCCATCTTAATCCTCAACTTTTATAAAATTATTTTTAGGAATTACATTTACACGTTTCATTACACAAACAAGCCCTGCCATATAGATTTGATAAGTCGCATCTTGAACATTTTTAGCTTTTGAAATTGCCAAAGAAGCAACAGCATACTCATTCAAGTTATCAGTATTTGCTTTCAACAACCTTTCCAATGTTTGAGATTGAGGCATCGCCCTAAGCTCACTTTTAGGAGTGCTTGTTGGATATGTAACAGTATCTCTGTCAATTGCCCCGATAATAAACATATCTGGTTCAGCATCAACTTTAACTGTTGTAGTATAAACTTCTCCAGCAGATACTTGATTTGGTGCTTGAATTTCAATATTCATAAATCTCGCATCACCATAAAGCAAAGAAGATTCATCCGTCAAAGCTGTTTCGCCTACAATAAACCATTTTTCGTTAACTTTTTCAAGGTAATATATTCCAGTAGATTTTGAATGCAACTCCCCTGCAATTGGGTTGGAATCCAACATATCAGTAATCGTTCCGCTTGCAGTTTCTTCAACATTTATAGAAGCATAATCACCTGAAACATTTATTGATACAATTTTTGTTTCATAAGTTAAATCTTTGCAAGTATCCCAAGTTTCTTTGATACTTTTAAAATATACTTCCTTTCCAAAACCATCATTATTCATATACTTATCAGAATACAAAGTTTCTAAACCTTTAAGATCATGATTATTCGCATATGTTTCATGAATTTTAAACAAATTTTTAATCTGCTTAACTTCTTTACGGTTTTCTTTGTTCATTTCAGCTCGGTATGAACGGTCAGAAATCAAAGAACCCTCAGATTTTTGGAACGTAAATGGAGTAATTAAAGCTCCTAATATCAAAAACAAAACAATCTTCTTCATAACAAATAGTATAGTTTAAAAACTTTTAAAATTTAATAGTTTAAACAACTAAAAAGCTAAATTATTAATATTTCTTAAAATAGTGTAATTTGTACCATAAAAATGGGTTTTATATATTATATACAGATAAGAGGATATACATTATGGATTTAGCACTACAACAAAGAACTCCAGATTTGGAATATAAAATTCAATCAACAATAGAAATGTTTAAACTTTCAAAATTAGAAAACCTTCTTTCAAACTGGCTTGAGGAAATGCCTAATGACAGTCCCGTAAATTACATCGGAGAATTAAACAAAAACGATGTAATGCACTAACGTCGTGTTAAGTAATATTTAACATAATTTTTGTATATTGAATTTTTATGCTATCATAGTACTGTTATAGGAAAAGGATGAGAACATGAGTTTAACAGTATATTTAGGGATAGACGTTGGTTCAGTAACAACAAAACTTGCACTTGTTGACGAAACAGGCAAATATGTTGATAGTGTTATGTTGAAAACTGCTGGTAAACCAGTACTTGCAGTTCAAACAGGTTTGAATAATTTGTATTCTAAAAGATTAACAGAATACGAAGTAATGGGTGTTGGAACAACTGGTTCTGGTAGAGCATTAGCAGGCTCACTTGTTGGTGCAGATGTTGTAAAAAACGAAATTACAGCTCACGCAGTAGCAGCAAGTACAAATATTCCAGGAGTTCAAACAATTCTTGAAATTGGTGGACAAGATAGTAAAATTATTATTTTACGTGACGGTATCGTTACAGACTTTGCAATGAACACAGTTTGTGCAGCTGGTACTGGAAGTTTCTTAGATCACCAAGCACAAAGACTAAACGTTCCAATTGAAGAATTTGGAGAAACAGCTCTTCGTTCAACTAATCCAGCTAGAATTGCTGGTCGTTGTGGCGTTTTTGCAGAAAGTGACCTTATTCACAAACAACAACTTGGTTATCCAGTAGAAGATTTGTTATACGGTCTTTGCCAAGCTCTTGTAAGAAACTATTTGAGTAACTTGGCATTGGGTAAAGAACTTCTTCCAACTGTATCATTCCAAGGTGGAGTTGCAACAAATACTGGTATGGTTAAAGCGTTTGAAGAAGCGTTGAATACTAAAATTGTTGTTCCAGAAAATCACCAAACAATGGGAGCTATCGGGGCCGCACTTCTTGCAATGGAAAACCACCAATACACAGAAACTCAAACAAAATTTAAAGGTTGGAATGTTGCAGATATGCACTTTACGTCTATAACTTGTGCTTGTACTGGATGTTCTAACAATTGTGAAGTAATTACAATTGTTGAAGGAATGGATCAAGTTCAACATGTTGAAAAAATTAAAGATGTAAAAGGTAATATCATCGCTCGTTGGGGCGGAACTTGTGGTCGTTGGGACATAAGCTAAGGATTTAATATATGCAAAATTTTAGGCAAAATGCTTCTTCATTTAATACAGCGAGAACTTCTATTCTAACTGAATTATCAGGTGGAAACGCTGAATTGGGAGAAGCATTTGCTCTAATTATAAATGATATGGTTATGCAAAGCGGTATAACCAACCCAAAAGCCGAGCCGTTTGAGGTCGTTCCAGAATCATGGAGAAAACTAGCAGCAAAAGAAAATAAAACGCCAGCAGAAATAAAACAACTAGACGAAACGCTAAAAGAAGAAATTCAATCATTAGCAGAGTCCTATCTTTTGTTTATGGCAAAAGAATCCAGAAATTTAACTGGGAAGCTCGATTATAATCAATATGAATCATTTATGTTGAAATATCGTTTTGGGCATTACAACGTTATGAATAGACCTGACTATATGGCAAAAGTAAAAGCCCAGCTCAAAACCGCTTTTGATAAAATTTCAGCTCACGGAGAATCAACAGGCGGAGATAGACTCATTGACAAGTCTGACATGTCTGCCTTTGTTTATGCAATTACTACCAAATCAAGAAGAGATGAAAATAATAAATTCTTAGGCTTTGAAATCAACGGGATTATTGAGCCAGAAGAATATGCGGTATCAGAAAAACAACTATTTGAAAATGAAGATAATTTATTTTCAGTAAAATTAAGAACTGCCTATAAAATTTTAAACAACACATTATAAAAAGGGGAAATAGATGAAAAAGATTTTTGTTTCATTATTTTTATTATTAGCATTTGGTTTAGGTCAACAAGCATTTTCGTTTGAAAACATTACAACAATAGATGAAACATCTGACAAACAAATTGAAGCCATTGAACCAGAAACAAACATTGCACCTTTACAAGCTGAAATCTCTTTTGATTGGTTAACTTTAGACCAAACTCAAAGAGAAGAGAATATTGAAAAATATAAAAATCTCCTTTTTGAAAACAACTCTAGTCATATATATTTCAGCAAAGAAGATTTCAAAAAAGAATTCGCTAAGTATTACAAAGATAAAGATTTCAAACTTCATTATATGTTAACCAACAATGGAGTTACAGAAGATGAAGATGCAAAATATTGTGCATTTTACTTCAAAAAAGGAACTCTTGTAATGTACGCAATTCAATATAAAAATAATCCTACAAATGCCTTCTATTATTCCGCATTTGGCAAATTATATTACACAGATTTAATGTCAAAAGAATATCCAAATTATCCATATACATCAATGCAATATGATAGAAAAGGACAGTTAAAAAGTGCAATTTACTTCATAACAAAAGACATACAATACATGTTTGGTCCAGACAAAGAATTCCAAGGAATCTGGTACAAGGATAAAATGTATGACAAAAACGGGAAACAAACCCTTACAAGAAATAATTGGTAATCCTTATCTTATCAAATTGAAAGGGCTATGCTCTTTTGCACAAACAATTTCTATATCCTCTCCGAGTATTTTTTCAAACACGGGGAGGATTAAAATTTCTGATTCAAAATGCCCAATATCATAAACAACTATTTCACTATCCAATGCGGTATGGAATTTTAAATCTCCTGTCACAAGACAATCTGCCCCTAAACCTTTTGCCTCACCAATAAATTCAGATCCGCTTCCAGCACAAAACGCAACCTTTGAAAGAGTTTTTTTATTCTGGTTATTAACAATTCTTGCATTTGGTGAAATTTTTGACAATATACTAGAAAAATCTGAAACAGAAATGTCATTAGGAAATTCAATCATTCGCAAAAAATCATGTTCAATATTTACTTTATTTTCTTCTAAACCTAAAGTTTTAATAATAGTATCAGTAGTTCCGCCATTTGCTTTATCCATATTTGTATGAGCAGAATATACATTCAACCTTGGTTGAAAATCTTCACTCAACGCACTCGAAAATAAAGATACATAAAACATTGGATGGTGCGACACAACCATATCACACCCTTCTTGCAATGCTTGTTGAAAAACATCTTCCGTAGGAGTTAAACACAACATCACTTTTGCAATGTCATTTGAGTTTTGATTATCTATTACCCATCCAGAAGCATCCCAACTCTCTGCCGTTTCTAAAGGAGCAAACTCTTCTATTCGTTTTGAAATTTCATATTTATCCATTTTAGAGAAAACCTTTATTATTTTATGATGAATTCTAAAATCTTTCTTGCAATAACTTTTTTAGATGTTTTTTCGATTTTATTTAACCCACCATTTTTATCCAAAATTGTAACTTCATTATCATCTGAAGAAAAACCTATATCCTTGCGAGAAATATCATTCGCTATTAAATAATCACAACCTTTTTTAGCTATTTTTGCTTGTGCATTTTCTAACAAATTTTCACTTTCTGCACAAAAACCAACAATTGTACAATTAGATGACTCTTTTAATTTTCTTTCACACAAACCTTGCAAAATGTCAGGATTTTTTTCTAACTCAAGAATTATATTATCTTCTTTGCCTTTTTTCATCTTTTGCTCAGAATAATTTTTAACTCTATAATCCGCAACAGCCGCAGCCATAACAATAATATCAGCCGATTGAAATTCGTTATTTACAGCATTTTGCATATCAATTGCAGATTTCACTTTAACAATTTTATATGGAGCTTCAAAATTCTTTGTTGTAATCAATATGACTTCCGCACCCATATCCCTAGCAGAATCAGCAATAGCTTTTCCCATTTTTCCTGATGAATAATTGGAAATATATCGAACAGGATCAATATCTTCTATTGTACCACCAGAGGTTACTACAACCTTTTTACCTTTTAATTTCTGGGTATAATTTAAAGCTTCAACAGTAGAATCAAAAATCTTATCCAGAGAACAAAGACGACCCTTGCCTAAATATCCGCAAGCCAAAAAGCCACTTTCTGGTTCTAATATTTCAATTCCTCTTGCCTTTAATGTAGAAATATTTGCTTTTATAATCGGATTATTCCACATATTGCAATTCATCGCTGGAGCAATAATCATTTTTTTAGAAAATGCACAAGCAATTGAGGTTAACAAATTATCAGCTATTCCTTGAGAAATTTTAGAAATAGTATTCGCTGTTGCAGGAGCAATAAGCATAATATCCGCTTCATCTGCCAATGAAATATGTTCAGGCTTCCAATTTTTTACATCAAATTCTTCAACATAAACTTCATTTTGACTCAAATTTTGCAAAGTTAATTTTGTCACAAAGTTTAAAGAATTCGGAGTACAAACAACTTTAACATTTGCACCACTTTTTTTGAATTTTCGAATAAGTTCGCAAATCTTATATGCTGCAATTCCACCAGTTATACCAATTAAAATTGTTTTATTATTTAACTCCACAATTTCCTTCTTTCGTTCAAATTGAAAAAGTAAATTATTGTTCCAATTCTTTTTTTGTTATGCTTTCAACTTCTGCAATTGCTCGTTCCAAGTCATCATTCACAACAACATAGTCATACTGTTTAGAACGTTCTAATTCAGTTTTCACAAGATTAAGTCTTTTTTGGATTGTTTCTTCATCCTCAGTATGGCGACCTCTCAAACGATGTTCCAATTCTTCAATACTTGGAGGTGCAATAAAAATCAAAACAGCTTCAGGCATTTTTTTCTTAACTTGCAATGCTCCTTGAGTTTCAATTTCAAGGATTATATTCATACCTTCTTCAAATTTTTGATTAATATATTTTTGCTTCGTTCCATAAAAATTCCCAGCAAACTGAGCATATTCAAGGAACTTATCTTTCTTTATACAATCTTGAAAATCTTCTGGGGTTAAGAAGAAATAATTAACTCCGTCAACTTCTCCAGGGCGTGGCTTTCGTGTCGTACAAGAAACAGACAACATAAAATCCTTAGAATTTCTTGCCATAAATTCTTTTAATACCGTGCCTTTTCCGACACCAGAACATCCAGATATTACAAATAATTTTTTATTCATAGATTGATTATACAATGAAGATAAAAAAATAAAAAAAGAATTTATTCAATAATTAATTTTTCCTTAATTTTATCAAAATTTCACCAATTCCGTTATATAAATATAATGTGAATGTTATAGATTTTAGGTAAAAGGAGAGGATATTATGATTAAACCATTAGGCGAAAGAATTGTTATTAAAGTAGTTGAAGAAACTGAACAAACAACTGGCGGAATTTTTATTCCAGATAGTGCAAAAGAAAAACCACAAAAAGGTGAAGTTGTTGCAGTTGGACTTGGTAAAATGAACGACAAAGGCGAAAGAGAACCTATGGACGTTAAAGTTGGGGATACAATTCTTTATGCTAAGTACTCTGGTACTGACGTAAAAGTTGATGGAACTGAATATAAAATTCTTTCTATCAAAGATGCTTTAGCAGTAATTGAATAATTATAGAAATTTTTAAAAGGAGATATAAAAATGGCAAAACGTATTATTTTTGACGAAGAAGCGAGAAAAGCTCTTCTTAAAGGTATTGATGCAGTAGCTGATGCCGTTAAAGTTACACTTGGACCTAAAGGAAGAAACGTAATTTTAACTAAAAAATTCGGCGCACCTCAAATCGTTAATGATGGTGTAACTATTGCAAAAGAAATCGAATTAAAAGATGCTTTAGAAAATTCTGGAGCACAATTATTAAAAGAAGTATCATCTAAAACTAATGATGTTGCTGGTGATGGTACAACAACAGCTTCTGTATTGGCTCAAGCAATTGTTCGTGAAGGTTTGAAGAACTTGACAGCTGGAGCAAACCCAATGTCAATGAAACGTGGTATTGATAAAGCAGTAGAAGCAGCTGTTGAAAAAATCAAAGCTATGTCTAGACCTGTTAATACTAAAGCAGAAATTGCACAAGTTGCAGCTATCTCTGCTGGTAACAACAAAGAAATCGGGGAACTTATTGCAGAAGCAATGGAAAAAGTTGGTCACGATGGTGTTATCACAGTTGAAGAATCAAAATCTTTCGGTACAAACTTGAAAGTTGTTGAAGGTATGCAATTTGATAAAGGATACATTTCACCATACTTCGTTACTGATCCAGAAAGAATGGAAGCTGTATTGGAAGATGCTTATGTCTTCTGTTGCAACAAGAAAATTAACTTAATCTCAGACTTAGTTCCATTACTAGAACAAGTTGCTCGTGATGGTAAATCTTTATTGTTGATTGCTGAAGATGTTGAAGGCGAAGCTCTTGCAACTTTAGTTGTAAACACAATGAGAAAAGTATTGAGAGCAGTAGCTGTAAAAGCTCCAGGATTTGGCGATAGAAGAAAAGCTATGCTTGAAGATATTGCTATCTTAACTGGTGGTGAAATGTTCACAGAAGAACTTGGCATCAAGTTAGAAAATGTTACAACTCAAATGTTAGGTAAAGCAAAACGTGTTACTGTTTCTAAAGACGAAACAACTATCGTTGTTGGAGATGAAACAAAAGCTGCTGTTCAAGAAAGAATTCACTTAATCAAGAACCAAATCGCAGCTTCTGATTCTGAATACGATAAAGAAAAATTACAAGAAAGAGCTGCTAAATTATCTGGCGGTGTTGCTGTAATCGAAGTTGGTGCAGCTTCTGAAGTTGAATTAAAAGAAAGAAAACTTAGAATTGAAGATGCCTTGAATGCTACTAGAGCTGCTAACGAAGAAGGTATTGTTCCTGGAGGCGGTGTTGCTTTATTAAGAGTTCAACAAGAATTAAATTCTAAATTAGATTCAATGGATTTTGAATCAGATGATGAAAAAGTTGGTTTCAAAATCTTAACAGCAGCATTGGATGTACCTCTTAGAGCAATCGCTCGCAACGCAGGTGCTAAAGCTGATGTAGTTGTTGATTGCGTTCTTGAAAAAGATGGTGCATACGGATATGACGCTCTAAACAGCAAATACGTTGATATGTTCCAAGCTGGTGTTGTTGACCCTGCAAAAGTAACAAGATCTGCATTGATTAACGCAGCATCTGTTGGTTCTATGTTATTAACAACAGAAGCAGCTGTTGTAGATATTCCAGAAGAAAAACCAGCTGCTCCAGATATGTCAGCAATGGCAGGCATGGGCGGTATGGGAGGAATGATGTAATTTCTTACATCAAACCCAAACTTTATAAACAATTTGACGAGTGGTTATTAAATATAACCACTCGTTTTTTAGTAGAAACGATTCACATTTGTTAAAATTCAAGCAATTTTCCCTGTTTAAAATTCTTTATTTATATATAGGGGAAAACAATATGCCAATTACACCAGCATTATTACAAAAAATACAAATTCCAGAAGTGGGAAGGCTTGCAGATTATGTAATTCAAAACAATAGACATATTTCACCAAAATTTCTCTCTAGAGAATTTTTAACAATGCAAGATAGGTATGCAGACCGATATTATGACACATTTTGCCACGATGCAGGAGTTATGGCAAAATGTCTTGAGCAAGGCAAAAATCCAGAACTTCCAGGAGTCATTTATAGTGCAATGTGTAAATTAACAGAATTCTTTCCTAGAAAATTAGAATATTTTGCCTTAAAAGGTTATCAAGTTGCGGAAAGAAATGGGGATTTCATCCACATGATGGCAAGATTAAATGACTTAAAAAAAGTTTATAAAAATAATCCCGATAAATTAATGCAATACATAGATGTTTTATATGGACAAGAGCGTTGTTTAAAAGAACTTTGCTATAACTATAACAATGCTATTTCGACATTTCGCTCGGTATCAAGACCTCCAGCTTCAAGGGAATCTTATTATTTAATGCTTGCAAACACACAAACAGAACTTGCAAAACTCATCAGAAGAAAATATCCAGACCAAGCTAAAAAGAAACTTCTCTGTGCAAGAAACATCTATTCTCGAGATAGAATTGAATCTCCAGAACGAAATAGAGCAAGCATTGCCTATATTGATATGAATCTTAGAAAAATTGAACTGGTTAAACTTATTCAAGAAAGTTAACTTAAATATTTTTAACATGTACAGGAAAAGAAACTTCCTTTTGTGTAATATTATATTAAAGAGGAAAAAGTATGCCTGTAACACCAAGAGAAACAAGAAAAAAAGTAGATGAAACTTTAATTCCACAGAACTTAGAAGCGGAAGAAGCCGTTTTAGGAGCAATTTTAGTAAATCCAGAAACATTAGCAAAAGTATCTGATACCCTTTTGCCAAAAAGCTTTTACAAACCTGCTCACAGATATATTTATGAAGCAATGCTCCAACTTTTCAACAACAATGACAACATTGATATTGTATCAGTTTCTGATGTTTTGAATTACAGTGGAAAATTGGAATCCGTAGGCGGAAGAGCTTACATAAACGATTTAGTTGAAAATACTATTACAACTTCAAACATTGCTTATTATGCAAAAATTATTCAAGAAAAAGCTGTTAAAAGAGCATTGATAAACGCAGGTTCTGAAATTGTAAGTAAAGGCTATGACTTAGAACCAAGTGATAGATCTCTTGAACAAGCTGAAAAACTTATTTTTGACATTGGCTCAAGCAAAGCTACTGCAGATTTGAAACACGTTAAAGACTTAGTTCTTGATACTTGGGACAACATTGAATATAGATTTAACCATAAAGATGAATTGTCTGGATTAAGAACAGATTTCACCGAACTTGATAATATGATGAGCGGATTGCACCGTTCAGATTTGATAATCTTAGCAGCTCGTCCTGCAATGGGTAAAACTGCATTTGCATTAAACATCGCTCAAAATGTAGCCATTAAAGAACAAGTTCCAGTTTGTATATTCTCTCTTGAAATGTCAGCGTCACAGTTGGTACAGAGAATGTTGTGTTCTTATGCCGAAGTTGATGCTCAAAGATTAAAAACAGGTAATATGCTTCAACAAGATTTGGATAAACTTGCAATGGCAATGAATGATTTCAGCCAAGCTCCAATCTATATTGATGATACTAGCGGATGTACTCTAACAGATATTAGAACAAAATGTAGAAGATTAAAAACACAGCAAAAAGACTTAGGCTTAATCGTAATCGACTACTTGCAGTTGATGGAAGGTGGCGGAAAAGATGACCGTTTGCAACAGATTTCTGCAATTTCCAGAGGTTTGAAAATCTTGGCAAAAGAACTTGATGTACCAATTATTACATTGTCACAGTTATCTCGTGCAGTTGAAGGTCGTAACGATAAACGTCCAATGCTTTCTGACTTGCGTGAATCTGGTTCTATCGAACAAGACGCCGATATTGTAATGTTTATTTATCGTGAAGATTACTACAATAAAGGTGAATCTGAAGAGGAAGAAAACGTTAAGGCTTCATCTAAAGGGTTATCAGAAATCATTATTGCAAAACACAGAAACGGGCCAGTTGGAACTGTTAAATTGTTATTCCAAGGCAATATTACAAAATTCAAGAACCCTATCGATACTGCGTTTGATGATTTTTAAAAATTAAACCTTAATACTTGTTGATATTTATTTTCATACTGCTATAATAGCTGGTATGAGAATTGAAACTGAAAAAAAATTTGCAGCAGGATTATCAATATTTTCTAATTCTGTAATAATTATCTTAAAATTGATAGCTGGTCATATTTCAGGGAGTATTAGTATCATATCTGAAGCTATCCATTCCTTGAGTGATTTTTTGGCATCTGTTTTAACATTTTTCTCAGTTATGAAATCCTCTGAGCCAGCAGATAAAAAACACCCGTTCGGGCATGGTAAATACGAAGATATGTCTGGGTTTATTGAGGGCGGTTTGATTATCTTTGCAGCTGGATTTATTGTTTTTGAAGCCTTAAAAAAAATCATAAGCCCATCTACCGCAACAGTTGATACAACTCTAGGCTTGGTTGTCATGGGAATTTCAGTTGTTGCAAATATCATTGTTAGCACCGTATTATTCAAAGTTGCAAAAGACTCTGATTCCGTATCACTATATGCAGATGCAGAACATTTGAGAACAGATATTTTATCTTCTCTTGGAGTATTCATTGGTTTATTACTAATCAAACTCACAGGCATACATCTCCTTGATCCAATCATTGCCATAATTGTTGCTATAATTATTTTTAGAGCTGGGCTTTCAATTTCAATAAGCACAATGAATAATTTACTAGACTGTTCATTACCAGAATGCGACTTACATGCGATTTGCAAAATATTAGAAACATTCAAATCAAAAGGCATTACAGGTTATAAAGACCTAAGAGCGAGAAGACTTGGACCACAAAAAAGTATTGAAGTCACACTATTATTCCCAAAAGACATGACCATTTGCAATTGCCACACTATTTGTGACTCAATTGAAAAAGAATTAAAAACAGAATTAGGAGATATAACATCTAGTATTCACTTAGAACCAGATACTACTCAAGTGAATTCAAATATTTAATCATTTTTCCTAAATCTTTATTCCAAGTAGAGTTCCATTTCTTCTGAATAATATCCGCAGGCGACAAACCTTTAAAAGTCAAATCTTTTAATGGCTGAAGAAATAATTCCTCTCCAGTTTGAGAGTTTTTTAATGATTTTTCTGCAATATTTATAATTTCTTTTGCATAATCTGCAACTTTATTATTTTTAATATTAGCTTGAAGTGCGAGTTTAGGAACATTGTAACGGAGTTCTGACAAATCCTTGTATTGCAAGTGTTTTAGCAAGTCTTCACACTCATCCATTGCAATATTATCGTAAAAAATACCTTTATAGATTGCCAAAATTGCATATTTCAAATCTCCAGAAACACAGTCATGGTTACGAATTTCTATAAAATTACGCATTCTAACCTCTGGGAAGTACAGATTTGCTTGCAACTCATAATCCTCAATTGTTGGATATTCTCCCATATATCCAACTCTCATGAATTCTTCAAAAGTAATATCTCCATGAAGCTCCACAGAACCAACATCACGTTGAATAAATATCATTGGTGTTTTCATTATGCAATCAATGTACTCGTCAAACGAAAATTCTTCGCTTATTTTTCCCGCAAAACCGCACCTATCATTATCTGTATTAATCCAACTCAAACCTCGAAAAGTTTTATAACCTGTATCAACTCCACCCCTTATTGGTGAATTTGCAAACATTGCAGTCATAAATGGAGATAATTTATTTGCAAGTTTAAACTTTCTCATTGCATCTTCTTCGGATTTAAAATCAATACAGCATTGAATCCCCGCAGTTTCTCTCATCATAACATCTGACAATATTCCCCAAAGGTAATTAGCCATGATTCTATATCTTTTCTTTGGAATGAGGTTAATTGATTTATGAGTTGAATATGGTGAAACACCATAATTAAGCAACATAATATTTCGACCTTCAAGAATTTCGTTTATTATATCGTTTATTTTTTCAATCTTTGATTTTAATTGGAAAATATTTCGTTGAGGTTCAGCACTAATTTCAATCTGACAGCCGGGCTCTAGGGTAATCGTGTCATGGTTTTTCTTCAATCCAATAATATTTTTATCATCGTTGATATAATCCCAAGTTGCTTCTTTTGCAAATTCTTCTAAAAAGTTTTTTATACCATATTCACTCCAATAATCAACAGCTTTATATGAAGTTGCGGAAATAGGTAAACGTTCATATTCCATTCCGATTTTAAAATCTTCTGGTTTTGTATAGCCTTTAGTATAAAGCTTTAAAATATCTTCTTTTTGTAATCTCTGTTGTTCAACTTTTACCATATTAACCCCTTCACTAAATATTTTATTATAACATTATTTAAAATATCAAATAAAACTTTGTAAACATTTATCCATGTGTGGTATTATTATTAGTAAGATGAATTACTTCGATAGAGCAAGATACTTTAGAACAAAAAAAAGATTAGGACAAAACTTCCTTGTAGATGGGGAAGTTATTCAAGACATAATAGAATTTGCAAACATTTCACCAGATGATACAATCGTGGAAATTGGCCCTGGAGTTGGATTTGTAACGGAACAACTTGTTAAATATGCAAAAAAAGTTATCGTTATTGAGCTAGATGAAGAAGCAATTGAAGAATTAAAAAAACTTGATGCCCCAAATTTAGAAATCATCCACAATGATGTTTTAAAAACAGATTTGTCATCTTTAACAGAAGATAAATTTAAAGTTGTTGCAAATATTCCATATTATATTACCAGCCCGATTATTGCCCATCTGTTGGGAGAAATCGACGATTTAAACAATAAAAACAGAAACAAAATCAAAGACATTATTCTTATGGTTCAGGAAGAAGTCGCAAGAAGAATGGTTGCAACTCCAGATTCAACAGGCAAACAATATGGACTTTTAACAATTCTTTCTCAATTCTGGGCAGATGTAAAAATTTTGCGTCTTGTGGGTAGAAAATCGTTCTATCCAGCACCTAAAGTAAATTCTGCACTTGTTAAACTGGATGTTAGAACAGAACCTAAATTAAAACTTTCAGACTATTCATATTTTAGAAGAGTAATAAAAGCAGGATTTGCTCAACGCCGTAAAAATATAAAAAATTGCTTATTAAATGGTAGCTTTTTAAAAGAACACATTTCAAAAGCTCTCTCTAACCTTGGGATAGATGAAAATATTCGAGGAGAAAAACTTTCAATCGAAAAATTTGGAGAATTGTCTGAAGAATTGCTAAAGATTTCTAAAGGTTAATTATGCTAAGTATAAAAGTTCAATGTCCTGCAAAAATAAATTTAACACTAAAAGTTATTAATAAAAGGGAAGACGGATTTCATAATATTGAAAGTATTATGCAAACAATTAATCTATTTGATTATTTAACAATTTCTGTCGAAGATAATACAGAAAATCAAATTTTATTAAGCGGAAATAGCACCGAAATTCCTTATAACGAAAAAAATCTTATCTACAAAGCTGGGATACTTTATCTAGAGAAAACAGGAATTAAAAACAAAAAAATATCCGTCTATATTGATAAAAACATCCCAGTATCTGCGGGACTTGCAGGCGGAAGCACAAATGCTGCGGGCATGTTGTATGGATTAAACAAACTATTCAATGAAAAATTATCGGAAACAGAACTTCACAAATTGTGTGCAGTATTGGGTTCTGATTTAAATTTCTGCCTAAAAGGAGGTTGTATGATGACAAAAGGACGAGGAGAAATCCTTGAACCTTCAGAATACAATCATTTCACAGTAAATTTAATAAAACCAATTAACCTTGGAATTTCTGCAAAAGAAGCTTATACAAAGTTTGCTCAAAAAATCTCTCAAGAAAACACGGGAAGAGAAAATTTTGTTAACGACCTTGAATGGGCAGTATTTGAAGATTACGAAGAATTAAAACACATTAAAAATAAATACCCAAAATCTATTATGACAGGTTCTGGTTCAACTTATTATTCTTTAGAAGAAAAATTTGAAGAAGAAACAAATTTTTGGGTTAAAAATAATTTAGAAACTATAAACTACGGAGTTCAAATTATATAATTCACTCTTGTATCAAACCTAAAAATTTGTTAAAATTCTCATATGGAAGATATTGTTGAAAAATTAAAAGAATTTGGATTTAACTCATACGAAGCTAAAGTTTATATTGCACTTTTGAAAAAATATCCTGCAACAGGATATGAAGTTTCTCAAATTGCAGATATACCTCAATCAAGAGCATATGATGCGTTAAAATCTTTAGTTTCATCAAAAGTTGCATTTTCAACGGATTCAAAGCCACAAAAATACACACCGATTTCTCCAAAAGAATTGACTCAACGATATAAAAGAAAAATGGTTTCAACTATTGAGTATTTAGAAAAAAAACTTCCAGATGTTAGAGAAGATTATAGTGAACCAATTCATATGGTTGGAGATTATGAAAAGATTTTAAACAAAATAAAGGAAGTTATTAAGAACGCTAAACATTCTATCTATATAGAAGTTTGGGCAAAAGACTTTAAGCACCTCGATTCGGAACTTTCTAACGCTTATGATAGAGGCGTAGATATAAAAATTGTAGGTTATGATAATCTTTTTGCACCATATGGATTGATATATTCTCACGATGGAGGAAAAGAGATTGAATACTCTATCGGCAGTAGATTAATATATCTTGTTGCAGATGATATTGAAAGCATTTTTGGAAGGATTGAAAACCAAGTTGTATGGACAAAAAATGAAGATATTGCGTTTCTTTTAAAAGAATTTATTGTCCACGATATGTATCTTTTGGATGTAAATAAGCAATTCCCAGAGCAATTAAAATATTTCTACGGTACAGGATTTAAAAAACTTAAAGACAAAATTTTATCAAAAAACTCTGCTTATAATATTCATTAGAGCATGCTTATTTTTTAATAATTATTTACTTTCAAATTCCGCTTTTAAGATTTATAATAAAGTGTATATTGAACATGTATTTTGGGAGAAGAAAAGGGATAGATTGATGGAAGGATATAGTTTTGAAATAATTACAGGACCAATGAGCTGCGGAAAAACGGAAGAATTATTACGCAGAATCAGAAGATGTATCATTGCAAAACGTAAAGTAAAAGTTATCTCTCCAGATGTCGATACAAGATCAAAAGGGGATTATATTGAATCTAGAAATGGGCTTTGGTTGGATGCAATTAAAGTTAAACATTCTGTTCAAATTTTGAGCCTTGTAAAAGATGCCGAAGTTGTAGCAATTGATGAATTACAATTTTTCGATTCAAACATCGTTAAAGTAATCACACAATTAATGAACGACGGGAAAAAAGTTATAGGGACAGGACTAGAATTGGATTTCAAAGCAGAACCTTTTGGTTCTATGCCTGAATTAATGTGTATTGCAACCCAAGTTGACAAACTTCATGCTGTTTGTATGAAATGCGGTTGTGAACACGCAACAAGAACACAAAGATTAATTGATGGAAAACCAGCTGATAAAAATTCTCCGCTTATTATGATTGGTGGCGATGAAACATACGAAGCAAGATGTATTAAATGTTACGAACTTCCAAATGCTCACCCTGAATTAAACAAGGGATTTCGACTTTTGCAGTTTGACCATAGATAATATTTATACAGTATTCAAATGAATGTGGAATGGAAAATTTCACATTTTTTTTTATATGTGATAATATATGCGTAGTAATAATTCTCAAAGATGGAAACTTTTTGATATTTATTTCGTCTTAGTTATAAGAAAGAATTATTGGAGGTTTTAAATAAGAATGAGGAAAGTCGCAAAAAAATGTATCATAACCCTTGGATTGTTTCTTGCAATGTTTGGCTGGGTAGTGCAATCAAATGTTCAAGCATCAACTCCTGCGGAGTTATACGATAATGTGTGGAGATTAATTAACACCAAATATGTTGACCAAACAAACAATGAGCAAAATTGGGCAACATGGCGTCACAAATATGATAACGTAATTAGAACAGATGAGGATGCGTACGTTGCAATTGATACAATGGTTGCAAGTTTGAATGACCCATACACAAAATTCTTAAATCCAAAAGAATTTGCGGATGAAACAGGCTCTATCAAGGGTTCATTAAAAGGAATTGGTATTCAAATCGGAGTTAAAGATGGCAAACTAATGGTTATCGCTCCAATTGAAGATACTCCAGCAGAAAAAGCAGGATTAAAAGCCGATGACGAAATTTTATCAATTGATGGTAAAAGTACAAAAGGCATAACTGTTGACAAAGCTGCTGACCAAATTCGTGGAGAAGAAGGAACTCAAGTAACTTTACTTATCAAACGTAAAGATACAGAACCCAAAGAATATACTATTACTCGTGCGGAAATTGAAATCAAATCTGTTTCTCAAAAAATTCCAGAAAATGTAACAATGCCAAATGATATTAGCTATATTAGATTGAGTTCTTTTATTAGTAGAAACGCAGCAAAAGAATTTGCAGATATTTTATCTAACTCTCCAAATAAAAAAGCATTTATAGTTGACTTACGCTCAAATCCTGGAGGATTGTTAAGTAACGCAATTTACATTTCAGATATGTTCCTTGATGGAGGTGCAATCGTAAGTACTGTTGACCGTGATGGATACAAAGAAACTCAAAAAGCAACAAGAGGAGTTTTAACAACAAAACCAGTAGTTATCTTGTTGAATAAAGGTTCTGCTTCTGCAAGCGAAATCTTTTCTGGCGCAATGAAAGATAACAAAAGAGCCGTTTTGGTAGGAACACAATCTTTCGGGAAAGGATTAGTTCAAGAAATCAACAAACTTCCAAATAATTCTGGTATCAACATCACAATTCAAAAATATTTGACTCCAAATGGAACAGATATTCACAAAAAAGGAATTACACCTGACGTTGTGGTTGAATTGACAGATGAAAATATTAAAAACAAAGATGATGTTCAATTGAAAAAAGCAATTGAAGTTGCTCAAAACCTTTCAAAAGGGACATACGTAGTACAAAAATAAGTAAAAATATGATATAAGAAAACATAAAGCAGTTCTTATCTGAACTGCTTTTTATTTTGTCAAAATATAAAAAATAAATAAATTCGTCTAATCGTATTAGAAATATTTCATCAAACTCTATAAAAGGTTGATTTAATTTTAATCAAAATTTGAAATAATAAAAATGTTATCACCGTTAGAGGATTTGAAGAGATGAATTTACACGAGCAATGCTTACTTCGCTATTTGACACACCCTGATGAATTGTCTTATGCAACAGAAATTTTAAAATTAAATAATAAAATTCTTGAGCAAAAATTCGTTGTAAAAAACATTCTTGCGAATATTTCCTTGTTAAATTATACTGAAAAAGTAAAGTAACAAGGTTGGATTTATGCTTAAAAAATTTTTATATACGTTGTGGATTACAATTTTTGCAGTGCTTCTATTTTTCAGCGTGAAAAATGGAAGCTTTTTGGCTTTTATTAATTCTATGGAAAATAGAACTTTCGATATTCGTCAAAGTTTGATTGCCAATTCTGGAGCTAGAAATCACAATAAAGATATTGTAATAGTTGCAATTGATGACGGAAGTTATGAATACGTTTTGGATAACTACGGAGAATGGCCATTAAGAAGAGATGCCTATGCTCAAATGGTTAATTATATTGAATCTCAACATCCTAAAATGATTGTATTCGATTTGATGTTTGTAAAATCAATGAAAAGTGGGGTTCAAGCAGATAATGCGTTGATAAATGTTTTCAAAAAGTATAATAACGTTTATACATCAATGAACCTTGACAACCAACAAGATGATTTGAGAATTCCACCTCAATTACCTAATTTGTCAATCACTCCATATCCTAACACAACGAATACTATTGAATACTCTAATTGCAGAGTTATTTTACAAGGGATATTAGATGCAACTTCAAATATAGGAATGATAAATGTTTCTCGCTCTGATGACGGAGTTTTGCGTAAAATGCCATTGTATTTAAAATACCAAGATAAATATTACCCACAATTAGGCTACCGTGTTGGTCTTGATTATTCAAATGGAAATCTCAAAAATATTCATCCTGACGAGGAAGCAAGTGTAATACTAAATTGGTATGGTCCTTCTGGAACATTTGAACATATTCCAATGTACAAAGTTTTAAAAGCTTCGGAAGGGAAAAAACAATTAAATTACAATTTCAAAAACAAAGTTGTCTATTTTGGAGCAACAGCAGCTAGCTTATTTGATATTAAAACCGTACCAGTAGATAAAGTTTATCCAGGGGTTGAAGTCCAAGCAACATACCTAAACAACCTAATAGATGGCAGTTTAATAAAAAAATGTTCCGAACCTATAAACGTTCTTGCTGGACTAATTTTAGCGCTGATTACAGTAATTTTTGTTCTTAGAATTCAATCCATGCCTGTTGCGTTTGGTTTATCAATGACAACATCCGCTTTTTATGTTGTTCTTGCATACGAACTAATGAGATACAAAAACTATTGGATAAAAATAGTTTCACCTTTATCTTTCGCATTATTTGCATTTATTATCGCAGTAATTATCAAATATTTGATTAAATCTAGAGATTTTGATGCACAATATAAACTTGCAACAACTGATGGTTTAACTGAATTGTACAACCATAGATATTTCCAAGAACAAATGCAGAGATACGTTTCACACTCAATGAGATACGAAACTCCTTTTTCTCTAATTATCATAGACATCGACTTTTTCAAAAAATTCAACGATAATTATGGTCACCAATCTGGAGATGCAGTATTAAGACAAGTTGCGATGACATTAAAGAAAAATGTAAGAACAACCGATATAGTATGTAGATATGGCGGAGAAGAAATGAGTATTATTCTTCCAAACACAAAGCAAGAAGAAGCTATCGCAATTGCACAAAAATTATGCTCAATGGTTGCATCTAAAAAAATGAAACTAAGCAATGGACGAGAAAGCAACGTTACAATCAGCTTAGGAGTTTCAACTTTTGGCGACGAAGATGGAAAAACTCCAGCAAAAATCATTGAATCTGCCGACCAAAGATTGTACCACGCAAAAGAAAACGGAAGAAACCGTGTTAACTAAAAAATATGAATATAGATTTCTTAGATAAAATAGTTACAATAAAAGATATTCCTAAAGAAAGCCCATTTGAACCTTGTTTAATTGAAAATAACGAGAAACAAATTGGCGAAATCTGTACGTTTCTGCAATCAGATTCAAAGTTGCTTTTGGTAAATGGATTCAAAGGTACAGGAAAAACCTCCATCATCAATTTTGTATCAACATTCCTAAGTGATAAAACACTCATTCTTAAATACAACTGTTTTGAAACAACAATTCTTGATGACATGTTGTTATCTTTTTTTGAAACATTTAGAAATTATACTTTAATGGGAAAAATTATTCCTCCAAGAATTAAGACCGAAAATTTTACACAAAAAATAAATTCCTATTTTAATACAATACATTCACCAATTGTTATTATATTAGAATCTTTTGAAGAAATTTTGAAAAGTAACAAATCAGAGATTTTAAGCTTTATCAAACATCTTTTTAAACTTGCAAATGTTAAAATTATAATAACCACAAGAAAAATTGAACCTGAAGATTTTGAAGATACAGAATATGAAAAGACAACATGTCTAGCATTAACAAAGCCTATTTTTGAAAAATTCTTAAAAAATAATGGAATAAAACACATCGGACTTTTGTCAAACGAGTTGTATAAACACTCAAAAGGTTACTACAATGTTATAAATCTATCTATCAAAATAATGAACCTTAGACAATTAAATCTTGTCCAGTTTTTGGAAGGTTATTCTAAGAGTTTTATGGCCTTTTCAGAATTTATTACAAGGGAAGCTCTATCGTTAGTTGACCCAGTGAGTGCTCATTTATTTAGACTTTTAACAGTGATGAGAATTCCTATCCACGTAAATTTGTTGAAATCGCTACATTTATACAATGAAGAAAGAGTATTTTTCTTTGTTACAAATTCAATTCTTTCAGTCGATGGCGAATGCTTGTATCTAGATGAAACATTTAGAGATATTATTGAACATCAAATTCCAGAAAACGTAATGATTAAATTACATTCGGCTTGTGTTGATTTATATAATACTCAATTGCCTCTCAAACCACTAGAGAGAGATTTAATGTTATCACGACAAACAATGCGAAATGAAATTGAATATCATTCATTATTTATTCCTAAAAAACCAGATTTGAACATGAAAGATATCCGACTAATTACTGTTGATCCAATGGTTGAAACAGTTCAAAAATCTCCTGCGGTCGAATTCAAACAAGAAGAACCAATTCAAACGACCACAACCCCTTCTAATACTCAAATACAAGAAGAATCAAAAGAAGATAAAATTAATAAAATCAGCTTTATTATTGACGATGAATCTGTATTAGATAACATTGCAGACTCAATCAAGGGCTTCATCGATGACAAAACAAAACAAAATGAGATAGAAGAAAAAAGTGATGGAATGAGTCTTACTCAACTTTTGAATTTAGCAAAACAAGAAGAAAGTAAATACAATTACAAGCACGCAATTCTTTTATATCAAAATGCATTAACTAAAAAAGAAGATGAATCATTTTATCAATTTTTGCCAACAATTTATATAAAATTAGCAGAAGCACACAAACATCTATCTCAATGGTATGAGGCATTAGAAGCTTACACCCAAGCACAAGATTTCTATTTTAACGTTGCAGATACAGACAAAATTGCACAGGTAAAACTTGAAATTGCAAATATTTACTACATTATGTACAAGCACGACAATGCTAAATACATATTATCTGAACTTGAGCAACAAAACTTACCAAACGAAATGATGATTAAGGTCAACTTGGCACTTGCAAAATTGACAGACAATTCTGATATAGAATTCAAATACTATGAAAAAGCACTAAAACTTGTTGACATTCATACTAATAAACAGATACTAGCAGAATTATATTACAAATCTGCGGGTTCATATGATGAACAAAACGATACAAGAATGGCTGCTTTGTATTATAAAAAATGTATAGAATTAGATTCTAATCCAAATAATAACAAATATTTATCAATGGCACTTGCAAATCTTGCGGAACTTTATGACGAAGCTGGAAGCCCACAACATGCAATAAAATATTATAATGAAAGCTTGAGAATAGATAAGGCAACAAAAAATTATAATGGCTTATACTATTCTGCCATGCATTTATCAGAAATTTATGGAACAAAAAATAAAGAAAAAGCTCTTGAATACTTGAATCAAGCCCTATATTATGCTAAAAAATTAAATGAAACTTACCACATAATTAGTGCATTAACTGAAATGGGAGATTTCTATTCAAAATTAAAAGATTTCACCCATGCGTACAAATATCTGATTGAAGCTTATAACTTGTCAAAGCAATCATTTAATAGAGAAAACCTAAACAAAATTCAAACAAGAATTGAAGACATAAAACATCGAATATCAGAACAAGAATTCACAAAATTGCAGGACGAATATGGAAAACAAAACTAAATACCAAGAATATATGAAAATATTTTTAGAAGAAAATTCTAAAGTAAACTTAATCTCAAAAAATGATGAAAAATATTTATGGGAAAAGCATGTTTTCGATTCCCTCGCAATAGAAAACTTTTTTGAAAAATTCGATACATCTAAAATTAAAACCATACTCGACATCGGCACTGGTGGAGGTTTTCCGTCTATTCCAATAGCAATAACATATCCACATTTGAAAGTTACTGCACTTGATAGCATTGCTAAAAAAATTCGAGCAGTCCAAACCATAAAAGACAAGTTAAATATCGAAAATCTTGAGCCAATTTGCACAAGAGTCGAAAATCTTGATGCGAAATTCGATATGATAACTTCTCGAGCAGTTTCTTCATTGAAAAACATTTGCGAATATGCCCTTCCAAAACTTAAAAAAGGGGGATATTTCGTAGCTTATAAATCAAGAAAAACACCTCAAGAAATTGAAGAAGCAAACTCCATTCTAAAAAAATATAATTCCAAAATTGTCGATATTATAGAATATTCTCTTCCGCTTGAAGAAAATCATGAACGGAATTTAATTGTTATTTTGAAAAAATAAGCAATCTTTCAGAGTTTCTTTATGCTACAATTTAATTGCAGACAAAAGGGGTTAATATAACTCTGGGGGTATAAAATGACAATTATTAATGACGTTTTCACAGTGCATACTAAAGGGAATACAGATATTATTGATATAACACCACAAATACGTAATGTTGTGTATAATCACGTACTACAAAATGCGGTTGTATATGTTTATGCTCAAGGAAGTACCGTGTCAATTACAAATATTGAATTTGAACCAGGATTACTCGTTGACTTACCAGAAGCACTAGAAAGAATTGCACCAGTTAATTCTAACTATCACCATGATGAAATGTGGCATGACGGAAATGGTTATGCACACGTAAGAGCATCTATTGTTGGAAACTCAACCCACATCCCACTTATTGATGGTGTATTACAACTTGGACAATGGCAACAAGTAGTTTTAATCGATTTTGATAACAAAGCTAGAGCAAGAAAAGTAAATGTACAAATCGTTTACTAAAAACACCCCGAAATCGCAATTATTAACTTTTGTAAAGTGTAAATTATACACTATTACTAGCTTTTAGGATTTCTTAAAAATTTATAAAACAATATTGTTGACTTTATTTTTTTCTCGTGGCATAATAATTGTATAAGATTTAAGTGTAGTCGAAACACTAAATATAAATAGTTCATTAACCCCAAAAACATATAAACTCCTAAATAATAAACACTAAAAGAGACCATTAGGATGCAGAAAACGACCCACTCACTTGTGAGTGGTTTTTTTTATGTTTATTTTTATAAATCGACTAAAATAAACCTCTTAAAGACTTAAAACATTAAAATTTTATATAATAAGTGTATAAATATCACTTATTTCTTAATTAATGGCGAATTTCAAATGGTTGTTGTTGAGAAGCAGAATCATTTGAATAGCTTTGAGAATTTTGATAGCCCGTTGATTGCTGATTAGGAACAGGTTGAACATTTTGCTCAGGGTATGATGTTGTAGCCATAGGAGCTTGAATTGGTTCTTCAACAGGCTGCTGAACTTGAGCTTGTTGCTGAATTGAATTTGGAGAATAATCACTCATAAAAGTATTCATTCTATCTTGCCTTTGAGAATACAAATCATCAGTTTTTTGAATATCAGTTAATATATCACCTAATTCTTTTTTATAATCATTTGACTGCTTACAAGTTTTATAATTATCAAGCATACTGTACAAATTTCTTATATTTCCAGCAGCAACACTTCTCCTAGATTCATCGGTTTGCATACCATTATAGGTTAAACGGTAAAGAGCAAGAGCATTATGCTGTGCATAATCAAGGTAAACACAGCTAGAATTTTTCATCAATAGCCCTTCATTTTTCTTCAATTTTTGATTTAAAAAATCAGCAATAGAAAGATATTTGAAATACTTATCAGAAGAAGACATTGAATTATTGTTATCTATTTCAGCAAAATCAATTTTATCTTCAAGAGATTTTGTTTCTCTATAAGTCGAAATAGAATAAGACATAAGCAGAATTCCCAATAATAAAATCGTCCCACCTAAAATAAGTAAATCATTTGGATTTCTTTTTTCCATTTCGCTCTCCCCAATTACTTGCCATCTCATTATACAATAAATTTGGTCAAAATACCATTCAAACGATTTATTTGCATTTTAAAAATAAAATTATATAATTAACTTAAAATAAAAATGGAGAAAGTATGAAAAAAATATACGCAATTTTAATATTGATAGGGTTATTTGTAGGGTCACAAGTTTTAGCAGATGTGGTTACAACAACAAGAAAAATAAACAGACCGACAACTCAACAATACCACAAGCCAACGACTCAACAATACCACAAACCGACAACACCTTCTCGCACAACAGGTAGCAGACTATCTGATAGTGTAAAAAATTGCCGTCCTTACAGTGAAACAATGGTTACTGATATGGGAGGAGTAAATTTTGGGTTCAAAGTTACTATTGGCGGTTGGATTAACAACAAATGTAGATTAGATTTTATATCTGATGCACAAGGAATTGCTTCAAGTTTTGAACAAATCTATGGCGTTTCAGCATCACAAGCACAAATTTCAACTTTTGCGCCAAAAGTTAGATGCAATTTTACAAAACAACAACTTGCATACGTAGGAGATTCTATTTTACAAGAAGAAGCTCGCAAAAATGGTGGTAATGGAAGAATGTTAAAGAATCCAAACCAAATTTCTTTAGGAGGATTTTCTGATTCAGATGCAAGACTTATGGACGTATTGATGAACGATAAAGCTTGCACAATATTAAATGCAAACGACTTAGGCAATATGCTTCAATCAATTATGGGTTTTTAGAATAAAAAGGATAAAAAAAATGAAAAAATTAAAATCATTACTTATAATTTCTGCACTATTGGTATCAATTCCAACAATTGCAAATGCAATGCAAACAAAAGCGATAAAAGAGCAACAAGCTGTCAATAAAAATTCCGCTCAACAAATGCAAGAAATGACTGATAAAAATGAATTATTTACTGTTGATCAGAAAATTGATATTTTATCAAAAAAATATCTAAATAATTTTAGAACATGTGAACCACTACATATAACAGAATCTTTGGACTTTTTCGGACTAAAAATATCTATCCAAGTTGATATAAATGGATGGGTTAACAACAAATGTTCTTACTATATGACAGGAAACATTGGCGGATTAGGTAAAGACATCAGAGAAGTTTTTAATATTAATCAATCAGTAACAGATGAACAAATCGAAAAATTCAAACCTGTTATTGAGTGCAATTTTTCTAAAGCTGAACTAAATACAATGATAGATGCTTTTATCGCTCGTAATGAAAGAAACACAATACAAATTGCACAAATGTTAGAAAAGCCAAATAAAAAATATAATGATTCCATTCAAAAATTAACACCAGAAGAAGAAAAGTTTGTGCAAATGATTACAACAGGAAATGTTTGTAAAATTCCAAATTCATCAGAACTTATGGAACAATTTTCACAATTCATAATGCCAGTAGGTGAAACAAAATAATGCAAGAAGTTTTCTTAAAAACTTTGGATAATATTAAAATCGCAATAAATCACTATTCAACAAACAGAAATAGTGTAATTATTATCGCTCCAGGATGGTTTATGACCAAAGATTCAAAAATATTTAAAAAGATGGCCAAAGCTTTATTCAAAACTTTTGACATTATTTCAATGGACTTTAGAGGAACTGGCAAAAGCGGGAGTTTTTACACATTCTCCGCAAAAGAAGAACAAGATTTAAACTGCGTAATTAATTATGCCAAAACTCGATATGAAAAAATTTTTGTTCTTGGATTTTCACTTGGGGGAGCATTATCTATAATTTCGGGAGCAAAAAATAAAAATATCAACGGAATTATTGCAGTTTCTGCACCAACAGAATTTTACAAAATAGAAAATAAAATGTATTCACCAGATGCATGGATTCCAACATTATTTCAAAAATTTGAACCGCTCAGATGGTTGACAATCCGTGCAGGAAATCCTTTTTTACGAAAAGAAAAACCTATTGATTTAGTACAAAAAATAACAGTACCAACTCTTTTTATTGCAGGAGAAAAAGATCCAACAGTTTGTCCTTGGCATACTCAAAAACTTTTTGAAACCGCAAAATGCAAAAAAGACTTCATCCTCTTTAAAAGAGCAAGACACGCAGAAGATTTATACACCGACTACCCAGAAAAATTTGAAACCTGTTGCACAAACTGGTTAAACCAAATCTAACGTCTTGAATCTCCAGTACCAGAACGATAACCACAGAATGAATAAATTACTGGTAACGCTCTTTCAATGTGAATTTTATCTGCAAATGGAATTTTTGCAAGAACAAGTACCGCAACTAAATCATCCAAATTTGCAACCATATCAATTAGTTTTAATTTTCTTTCAGGCTTTTTCGCTTCTTTATCATTTCTTAAGAAATTTGAAAGTTTAATTGCAGTTTTTGAACCAACAGCAACACCTATTGCCGAAGCAACAATTTTCATAAAATTATTATTTATTTTTGGATTTTTTGACTTGTTACAAAGTTTTATCGTCCCATCAACAAGCAACATTGGAGCGGCAGTAAGAACCATTTGAAAAGCTCCTTCTTTCCATTTTTTCTTTATATCAGAAGCCTTTTCACCAATAGAACCCATCACAATCCCGCCAATATTACCAGCAGCAGCCATTGATAGCATTTCTTTTACAGTATATTCAACTTTCAGAGGATTTTTAATCTTTTGGCGTTTCATACAATACGCCAATACTGACAATGCTCCAAGTGTTGAACCAATACCTGCTAATACTTTATCCTTTTTGGGAACTTGCTTTTCTTTTACAGATTGGCTCATATCAATATAACCATAAGAAATATTTTTTCTTGTCGGCATAAACCCAACTAAATTCGAGTTGGAGCGATGTTCTATATTATTTATTGATTGAAGAGCCATAATTAAAACCTATTATCAAGTGTATATAGTACAACAAAATTTATTTTAATCAATCTTTCAGTTAATAACTCTTAATATCTAATAGCAAAAGAAGGCTCATTACCAGTTCTAACTTTTATAGGAACAATTTGCCAAGTTGCACCATTCAAACAATCTTCTACCCAAATTTTTGAAATATTATCACCTTCATATTCAGCAGTATAATGCCTAATCATCTTGTGATTTTCATCAAAATGTAGTTCTTCAACAAGTCTATCATAAGAATCATACTTGAACTCTACATCAATATAAATTTCGGGATTTTTAGCGTTTGAATATTTGAAATTATTTTTTGTAAATTGTTCTAAACCAGTAACTTGACCTTTTTCATTATAATAAATGTGCTTATTTTTTGAAAAATTATATTCTTCAATTTTATTTCCATCACTATCATATTTAAAATATTTGAAAAGTTTCCCCATATAATCAGGTTCATCTTCTACAATCTTGTCTTTGAATTCCAATTCTTCAGTTGAAATAACATCATCAGTATCTTTTTTCAAAGTTTGACAAGCTTTTAAATTTTCAAACTCAAAATCACATTTTCTATAAATTTCGTCAGAATCATCTTCATTAGTTTTGATAGATTTAATCGGAATTGAATCATAAAATTTACTATTCTGAACCAATACTTCCTGCATTTTAGTTTCTTGAGGTTTTTCAATAAAATTCGGAGTAGTTTCGTTTAAAAATCGTTCTTTATAAATATAAGTTTCTATATTTGGGATTATTTTGGGAATACAAAATTCTGGATTATCTTTTGTATAACAATTTTCACCCATCTGAACAACATCAAATTTATAAACATCCAAACTTGCTGGCTCGTTTTTTGTTAAATAAATATATGTTTTATTTCCACTATCTTTAAAATATTCCGTTGGCCATTTTTCCGAAAACTCAACACCGTCATTATCTGCAATTGCACTTAACTTATTTATCACATTTAATTTTTGAATTTTTTCTAAATTTTGAAATCCTCTAACCACCAGATAGTCATTTTCATCAGCTAAACAGCTCAACCCAATCGACATAAGGCATAATGTTAATATAATTTTTTTAATCATAATTTCTCCAATTTTCATATAAAAAAAGTCTAACATCCTATAAATCTCTTTACATCAACTGATAATATGAAAATGTTTATGCTAGAATTCTAGTAAATTAAAGTCGGGATATTATGAAAAAACTTATTACAACATTTATTCTATTTTTTATGATTTGCTTACCTGCGTATAGTGATGTTCAACATATTACGCTAGATGAAGCCGTATCTCTAGCTCTTGAACACAACTTAGATCTCAAATCAAAACGAAAACAAGCTGAAGAACTTGAACAAGATATAAAAATTGCAAACGCTCTTAAAAACCCACAATTCCAATCTAATTTTCTTATGGGCAAAGTAACTAGAGGTAATTCAAGCCAATTTGGTATGAATGTTCCTATTGAAATTAGCAAAAGGGGTATCCGAAAAAAAATCGCCCAGACTGATTTAGAGATTGTAAAAAAAGAAATCCGAGAAAAAGAACTAGATTTAAAAATCGCAGTAATGCGTAATTATTTTTCAGTAATTTACGCAAAATCTGTTGTTAAAATATTACAAGATAGAGAAAAACTGTTCAAAAACATGATGGTTATTTCTCAACAGCGAACAAAAAATTCTCCAAACTACAAACTTGATGTTCTTCAATCTCAAATTAAATATCAAAAACAAGTTGTATTTTTGAACAAAGCTAAAGCAAATCTTCTAGTTGCTCAATTTGAACTAAACAACACCTTAAACATTAAAGATTCTCAAACAATGTATGATACCGTAGAATCTTCGTTATTTGCGAACAACTTATCTATTTTAGATTTGAATTTGTTACCTTACCAAGATATTGAAGATACTGCAATGAAATATAGCTATTCTCTATCAATTGCACAAGATAATATTCAACGTAGCGAACAAAAAATTACAGAAGCAAAACATAAACGTATTCCAGACATCTCTGTTGGTGGGGGTTACGCATACCAAACTGCTCGTCAAACAGGTGGAGAAGCCCTACCAGGAGCTTATGTTGGAGTAAGTGCAGATATTCCACTATTATATTTTTATAACCCAGAAATTAAAAAAGCAAAAATTACACTTGAAAGAAGTAACTTAAACAAAGAATCTTTTGAAAATCATCTAAGATATGCACTAAAAGAAGACTATAACAAATTCAAATATTCCAAAGAAAATATGGGATATTACAGTTCTATCTTGCAAGAATCACAAACAATTTTAGACGAACATACAAAAAGATATGAAAAAGGACAATCTACTTTATTGAACTTGCTACAAGTTGAAACAATGCATCAAGAAACACTAAGAGATTATATTGACGCAATCCAAAAATACTACGATGCATATTTAGATCTTATGCACAACGTAGGCCACGAAATTTTGTTAAACACTGATTTATAAAATTTTGTTTTCATAATTAAATAGCGATGGTGAGATAATCTCACCATCGCTACTATTTTATTCATTATTCTAAAATATTATGCAATTGCATCTGCACAATCTGGGCAAATACCATCCTCATTCAATTCACGATATTTCCAACATCTTGTACATTTTTCTCCGTGAGCTTTTGTAACCCATACAGTGTAACCTTCTTCTGAGTATTCATTCAAGACATCTGATGGTTTTTCATCTGCAAGGTTAGCTTGAGAAACAATATAAATATCAGCTAAATCTTTTTCATTTGCTTTTAATACAGAATCATCGTCAGCTTTAACTGTAACAGCAACTTCTAAAGAACTACCTACTTTTTTATCCGCTCTCAAAGGCTCAATTGCACGAGATACAACTTCACGAGATTTCAAAATCTTTGTGAAATCAGCTTCCAATTCTGGATTGTTCCATTTTTCATTAACAACTGGCCAATCAGAAAGCAATATACTTACTAATCCCCCACGTTGAACTTCTGGAACATTCTGCCAAATATCTTCTGCTTGGTGAGGCATTACAGGTGCCAAAATTTTAACCAATGCCATCAAGTTTTCAAACAATACTGTTTGGCAAGCTCTACGAGATAATGATTTCTTTCCAGCAGTATATAATCTATCCTTCACAATATCCAAATAGAAAGAACTCAAATCCACCGCAGCAAAATTTTGCAATGATTGGAAGTATTTATAAAATTCGTAATTTTCAAAAGCTTCAGTAACTTCAGCAATTAATTTATTCAATTTATGAAGAGCAAATTTATCAATATTTTTAAGTTCATCATACTCAACATAATCAGAATTTGGGTCAAAATCAAACAAGTTACCGATTAAAAATCTTGCAGTATTTCTTGTCTTTTTAAAGATTTCAGTCAATTGACCAACAATATTATTACCAATTTTGATATCATTTCTGTAATCTACTGATGCAGCCCATAATCTCAAAATATCTGCACCATAATTTTTGATAATATCATCTGGTCTAATATAGTTACCCAAAGATTTTGACATCTTACGACCATCTTCACCAAATACAAAACCGTGAGTTAAAACCTGTTTGTAAGGAGCTTTACCTTGAGTTGCAATTGAAGTCAACAATGAAGATTGGAACCAACCTCTGTGTTGGTCAGAACCTTCCAAATACATATCAACAGGAGTATGACCTAATTCTTCGCTTCTTTTTTCAACAACTGCTCTCCAAGAAACACCTGAATCAAACCAAACGTCCATAATGTCTTTTTCTTTTTTGAAATGTTTTTTACCACATTTAGGACATACATAACCCTCTGGCAACAATTCTTCTGCTGAATATTTTACCCACGCATCAGAACTTTCTTCTTCAAAGATTCTAGCAACATTTTCAATTGTTCTATCATCGCAAATAACTTCTCCACAATCTTCACAATAGAAAATTGGAATAGGAACACCCCAAGCTCTTTGTCTTGAGATACACCAATCAGTACGGCTTTCTACCATATTACCGATTCTATTTTCACCACTTGCAGGAATCCATTTTACACCATGAATTGCCTCAAGAGCTTTATCTCTAAATTTGTCAACTTTAACAAACCATTGAGGAGTTGCTCTGTAAATTACAGGTTTTTTACATCTCCAACAATGAGGATAACTGTGCTGAATATCTTGTTGTTGTAGCAATGCACCACAATTTTGAAGCATTTCAATAACCATTGAATTCCCTTTGTAATAAGGAACTCCAACAAGTTCTGGAATACCAACAGTTTCTGTCCAAATACCACTTCCATCAAGAGGAGAAAATACGTCGATATTATATTTGCAACCGACTTCATAATCCTCTAAACCATGACCAGGAGCAGTATGAACTGAACCAGTACCAGCATCTAGTGTTACGTGTTCTCCCAAAATAATTGGAGATTTTCTATCTACCAAAGGATGTTTTGTTGCTAATAATTCTAAGTCTTGACCAACACAAGTTCCAAGAACTTTAATATCCGCTTCATCCCATTCAACATCTTTCAAGAAAGATGCTAACAACTCTTGAGCTGCAACATATACATCGTTTTTGTATTCAAAGAAAGTGTATTCAAATCTTGGGTGCATAGAAATCGCCATATTTGAAGGAATTGTCCAAGGAGTCGTTGTCCAAATAATTGCATATACATCCTTGTTGCCATTGACATTATTCAAAATGCTTGAGATTTTTTTAACGGATTCATCATCAAACTTAAATCTTACGTAAATTGAAGTAGATGTATGATCTGCATATTCAACTTCTGCTTCAGCTAAAGCTGTTTCACAAGCGGCACACCAATAAACTGGTTTCAAACCTTTTTCAATATAACCTTTTTTATACATTTCACCAAATACACGAACTTGTTCAGCTTCGTATTCTGGATTAATAGTCAAATAAGGATTTTCCCAATTCCCCAAAACGCCAAGACGTTTAAATTCACTTTCTTGACCTTTTAAATTTTTATGAGCGAACTCACGACATTTTGCACGAAGTTCAACTTCTGAAATTGCATGGCGACCGCCTTTGATATTTTTAACAACTGCATTTTCAATTGGCAAGCCATGTCCATCATAACCAGGAACATATGGTGCATAGAAACCTTTTTGAGATTTATATTTAATCAAAATATCTTTCAAAATTTTATTCATCGCAGTACCAACGTGAATTTTTTCAGAACTCAAATAAGGAGGTCCATCATGCAAAACAAAAGAATTTGTTTTATCACGTTCGGCAATCATTTTTTCATAAATATTGTTTTCTTCCCAAAATTTTTGGATTTCTAATTCTCTAACAGTAGCATTTGCTCTCATAGCCAATGTTGTTTGAGGCAAATTTAGAGTATTTTTGTACTCTTTCTTTGTACTTTCTACCATATTATTTTCCCTCTATTTTATTAGTTACTTGTTCACAACAAATCATTTCTAATTCTTTATCTTCTTTATCACAATCAGAAATAAATCTTTTCATTTTATCATAATCAAAAGCATTTTCCCATCTAGCAATAACAACAGTTGCAACACAGTTACCAACCAAGTTAACTGTTGTTCTACCCATATCTAAAATTTGATCGATACCAAGCAAAATTGCAACACCGATTAATGGGATATTGAAACTTGCTAACGTTCCAGCCAAAACAACCAACGAAACTCTTGGCACACCTGCAACACCCTTACTTGTAAGCATCAAAGCTAGCATCATCAAAACTTGTTGATTTAATCCTAAATTGATACCACAAATTTGAGATGAAAAGATAACAGCCATCGCAAGATACAATGTACTACCATCAAGGTTAAAGGTATAACCTGTTGGCATAACAAAACTAACGATATTTTGAGGTACACCAAATCTTTCCATAATTTCAAGAGCTTTAGGGAAAGCTGCTTCTGAACTTGCAGTAGTAAATGCCAAAATTGCTGGTTCTTGAATCGCTTTTAATAAATTACGAAGAGAAATTCTTGCATATTTACACGCAATAAATAAAACCAAAAGAACAAATACTGCAAGAGCAGTGTATAAAGAAAATATTATTTTTGCATAATTTTTAAGAATTGCTAAACCGTTCATTCCAACAGTAGAAGCAATTGCACCAAAAATACCTAAAGGTGCAAAATACATTACATATTCAGTAAACTTGAACATGATTTGAGCAACTGAATGTAACACATCCATAACAGGTTTTGCTTTTTTCCCAACTGTACAGCAAGCAACAGCCATAAAAATTGAGAACACAACTATCTGAAGTAAATTACCTTCCGCCATGGATTGAACAATACTTGTTGGAAATATATTCATTACCATTTCAGCAATAGAAGTGTGCGGAGTTGTAACCGCCATCAAGCCCGCTTCTTTTAAAAGTTCAGGGTTTGCAACTGTTCCAGAAATAAAACCTTTTCCAGGATTAAAAATGTTACCCATAGTCAAACCGATAATCAAAGCCAATGTAGTAACAACTTCAAAATAGATAATCGTTTTTACACCAATCTTACCGAGTTGTTTTACATCTCCATGACCAGCAATACCAGTAACTAAAGTTGCAAATAATAAAGGTGCAATAATCATCTTAACCATACGCAAGAAGATTACAGCAAACGTACGCATTTTTACCGCGATGTGGGGGCAAAAATGACCAAATAAAACACCTAGTATAAGTGCTAAAAATATCAATACTGTAAGTCGTGAATGTTTCAATTCTAACCTCTCAAGATGGATTATAAAACAAACATGGCAAACATCATACACATAGGTAATATTTTGTAAAATTTCTTATATAAAATGATAAATTATTTATCAGAAAGCGAAAAATCTTCTCCCAATTCATCTTCTAAATGCTTTATTATATCGGATAAAGGAATTCCTAAAGCCTCAGCTATTCGCCACAACATAACAATTTTAGGCTCAATTTGTCCATTTTCAATTCTACTGACATTCCCAGGAGTCAACTCATATTCATAAGAAAAAGTATTCAAACTCTTATTCAAATTTTTCACACGAAAATCTTTTATTATTTGTCCAAGAGTTCTAATTATTTGTAAACTTTTCTCATTTTTGTATTGCATACATGCAATTTTATAGTGTATTATGGGATTAAGTATTGCATACATAAAATAGACTAAAGAGGGGTATTTTGAAGAGAAAAAAAGATTATTATGGCTTTACACTTGCAGAAGTATTGATAACTCTTGGAATAATTGGAGTTGTTGCGGCAATGACAATCCCTACATTGATAGAAAAATATAAAATAACCACACTACATGCAAGCTTTAACAAAACGTACGCAGTAATACAACAAGCACTAAAAATTACTCTTGACGATATAGGTTTTGAAAAACCAAGTGATGTTAGTATTTACTATGATACAAATAATGAAAAGATAGAACAAAACTTTGGGGAAATTAACAAAATATGGGAAACCCAATTTAATGGAGCAAGTAAAGTAAAATCCTCCACATTCAACTTTAAGCGTTTATTTAATGACTTTTGGGGAGATCCTTCTAGAATATATGGGGATACACATGAATATTACTATCTATTACCAGATGGCTCTTTAATTTCAGATATAGGCTACAACAAAAGATATGGAGGTGTAGTCGCCCTTGATATATTTTTTGATACGAATGGACTATATAAAGGGCCTAATAGAATAGGATATGACCAATTTTACTTTTATAATGACGGAGAAACTACTCCATATCAAGGAGATGTCGATTATCTTGTAGATTGCGACCCATTTAGGACAAAAAGTCCAAACAAACGGATATTGGGATAAATTTACTCAAGCTGCATGTTCTAGTTATGCGTTAAAAAATATCAATCCTTATGACTCATCAAAAAAATATTGGGATAGTTTATATAAACCCAAAAGTTGGTGGAAAAAATTAAAATAGATAACTCCTGCTTGAAAAAATCTTTTTATAACATATAATTTTCGTGTAAAAAGATGGTTTTAGTAGATGAAAGGAGAGTTTATTATGTGGGAAAAAGACATTAATATCCACGAAGTTAAAGAAATTCGTACAAGAACCAGTGTATTCTTCGGTGTTGGAGCTATCCAAAAAATTCATGACATAGCAAAAGACATCAAATCAAAAGGAATTGACAAAGTTATTGTTATGTCTGGTAAGCATGCTTACAAATCAACTGGAGCTTGGGACGTTGTTGAAGCAGCATTGAAAGAAAATGGTATTGGATACATTAATTTTGACCAAGTTACTCCAAACCCTAACACTCACCACGTAAACGATGCTACTAAAATGGCTCGTGAATTTGGTGCAAAAGCAGTTATCTCAATCGGTGGAGGTTCTCCAACTGATGCTGGTAAATCAGTTGCAATCTTGCTTGAATACCCAGACAAAAATGCGGATGATATTTATGAATTCAAATTCACTCCAACAAAAGCTGCTCCAGTTATTTCAATTAATTTAACACACGGAACAGGTTCTGAAACAAACAGATTTGCGGTTGTAACTAACCTTGAAAAGAACTTCAAACCTGCTATCGCTTACGATTGCATCTATCCTACATATGCAATCGATGACCCTCAATTGATGACAAAATTATCTCCAAAACAAACAAGATATGTTTCAATTGATGCCGTTAACCACGTTGTAGAAGCTGCAACTTCAACAGTTGCTTCTCCATATTCAATTACTTTAGCAAAACAAGTTGTTGAATTAGTTGCTAAATATTTACCAAAAGCAATTGCAAACCCAGAAGACTTAGAAGCTAGATACTTCTTATGTTATGCAGCTATGATGGGTGGTGTAAGTTTCGATAATGGATTGTTACACTACACTCACGCTCTTGAACATCCATTGAGTGCTGTTAAACCGGACCTATCTCACGGATTAGGATTGGCAATCTTGTTACCAGCAGTTGTTAAAACTATTTACAAAGATAAAGCTGCAACACTTGCTGACGTCTTAGCTCCAATCGTTCCAGGATTGAAAGGTGATGTTTCTGAAGCTGACAAAGCAGCAGATGGTGTTTATGCTTGGTTAAAATCAGTTGATGTACCTGAAAAACTTGAAGATATGGGATTCAAAGCTGAAGATGTTGATAAATTAACAGATTTAGTATTTACAACTCCATCTCTTGAAGGTTTGATTAACATTGGACCTAGCGGAAATTCTAGAGAAGTTGTTCGTAAAATCTACGAAGATTCTCTTTCTAAATAATTAAAATTTAGACAAAAATAAATCCTCGGCTTATAATCATTTAAGTCGAGGATTTTTTATTACAAAAAATTAAATTTACTCCACAATTTAGCAAATTTAAATATTTATTAGATTTACAACAAATAAACACTTAATAGAAGGAATAGCAATGCAAATTACAAAAATCACCCCACAATTTTCAACTACAAAAATTACAAAACACAAAAATAATAATGAATACCAAACACAAACAACCTTAGCTCCACAGGAAAAATTACCTATGCCAACGGCTCAACAGCTTTTTGCGATGAATAATCCTAGCTTTTGTGGAGGATACAGTTTGAATTTGGCTGAAACAATTGAAAACCTAGACAAATTAGCAACAAAATATCCAGACATTTACCCTAAAAATGTTAGAGAATGGGCTGGTATGATTTTAGAAGAAGGCAACAAAGCTAAAGACACCTTAATTTCAGTTCACAAGAAATTATACGCAAATGTGAAAGAATGCTTTTCTCTTGAAGAGTTAAAAACGAAATTCCCTGAATTTAAAGATGTTAAACCCGCAAGCGAAGTTGATGCAAAAGAAGGTTCATTCTTAGATGAAATTCAAAAAGGACAAAATGAAATCTTTAACAATGAAGAAGATTTAAGCCTACAACTAATTAAGCTATACTGGGGTGAAGGATTCTCTCTCAATGACCTTAAAGCGTACGCTGGAGGAAGAGATTTAAACGGAATTATGAACAAATTAAATATTCCAAAAGTAAATAGAAATTACGGTCATGTTCTAAAATTTTCCGACCCTGAATATAATGAACGTTTAACCAAACAAATGACTCAAAAAAGACGTGAGACAATGGATATAAAAGCTCAACAGCAAGACGGAGAGCCTGTTTATATTAAACGTGGACCTCTATCGCCAGAACATAGACAACATATTTCAGAAGGATTAATAAAATACTATCAAGAAAATCCTGAACGAATTTTTGCAATGTCAGAACGTCAAAAAAAATTCTATGAAGATAATCCAGAACAAGCCCAAATGTTTCGAAGGGTAATGCAAAGAGCTTGGAATATTTTTGGTGCAGAAAGAATAAAACAATCACTGTCAAAATTCCTAAAAAAAGAACGTAATCAAAATATCTCAGAACTAACTATAGAAGAACCACATAAAATGACAAAAGAACAATCTGCGTTGATGAAAAAATTCTGGGGTGTAAATGAATGGGCAAAAAAACAATTTTCAAAAAATGTAGAATTTTCTTGGAAAAAAGTTAAAGAAGAACAAAATATGTTCTACAAATTTGACATTACTCCAGAAAGATTTAAACAAAAATTTTATGCGTGGTGCGATGAACAAGGACTTGATAAAAGGTTAACAAGCTTAGATGACTTCAAATATTATCCACACAGAGAAGAACTTAATCAACTAGATTCAAGGGCTGTAAGCCAATATACACCAAGATTCATTGATTCTCAAGAAGGAGATGAAAGTGCAAAAATGGCAAATACTTATCAAAGATCATTAATGAACTTTGGGAAAGAGCTTAAAAAACTTGAAAAAGACCCAAAAGTTTCACTAGATACCAAAAATTTGGCATTTATTCTTAGACAAATCATTCGTAGCAACTTATTAAGCGAGCAAGGTGGAATTACTATTGCAAGAAAACTTGGAGCTCAAGAAGTTCAAGAAGTTTACTCAACAACACTACTTGGGCTTATGGATCATCACGAAAACGGACTAATAAAAAAATTAAATAAATTATTAAACGAAGCGTACAATGATCTTGATAGAAATTGGAAAGCGGGAAATACAATCTACGTTACCCCAAAAGACTTTGATTTTTAATATGATATAAATTAGAAAAGCGAACGATTTTAAAATCGTTCGCTTTTTATTTATCTTTAATTCAAAAAACTATTAATCAGCCAAACATTCGTGACCAGATTTGTGAGATTTCAACAACACACCACGTTTAGAAGTTTGGATAAATTCAATCATTTTTTCAATATATTCATTCATTGGAATTTCAGCTTTAATTTTTTCAATTGCTTGAGAAGTATTATAATCTTCTGAAATTAGCAATTTGAAAGCTTCATTTGTTGCTGTTCTAACTTCCAATGGCACACCACGTCTTTTTAAAGCGACAACATTTATTCCACGAGGAACAGGAGGTCTGCCTTCACCTTTAGAATAAGGTAAAATATCTTGACGAGAAGCAGAAAAACCGCTAATAATAGCCATATCACCGATTCTAATATTTTGATGGAATACACTCATACCACCAACAAAAGCACCAAAACCAACGTGAACATGCCCGCCAAGAGTAACTAAATTTGCTAAAATAACTTGATCTGCAAGAACACAGTTATGAGCAACGTGCGAACCAACCATCAACAAACATTTATTACCAATTCTTGTAGTAAAATCACCACAAGCAGCACCTCTGTGAATAGTAACATTTTCTTTAATAATTGTTTCATCACCGATTACAACTTTTGTATCTTCTCCTTTGTAACCTAAATCTTGAGGTTCAGAACCAATTGTTGCGAATGGTGAAATAGTACAATTTTTACCGATTTCAGCGTGTTCAATGTGAGCATTAGAAATAACTCTAGTTCCGCTACCAATTTTTACACCTTCACCGATTACGACATATGGTCCAATAATTGCATCATCTGCGATTTGTGCAGAAGGATGAATTATAGCTGTTTTATCTATCATGATTTTCCCTCTTTCTTACTATCTCCATAATGTCAATTATAGTACAAACGAAAAAGATATGAAAAATCCTTTATATTATTTTAATATGGGAGTGTTAGTTCTGCTCTTTAGAGCCTTCTCCATGGGGAGAATAGCTGAATTATTAATTACCCTCTCCTTGAAGAGAGGGGTAGGGTGATGGGTTAAGCAGAACGAGTACGGATTGAGATACTTCGCTTTGCTCAGTATGACGTGGTCATTGTTCCCTCCCCAAGGGGGAGGGCTAGGGAGAGGGGTTGATTTGCGTTCTATGAAGAACCCTCTCTCGAAATTGCAACTTTTCGCTATTAGCTCAAAGACAATTTCTCTCTCTCCCTTGGAGAGAGCAGTACAAAATAGTCGTTCGGACACACCAGTTAGAGATGCTGAAACAAGTTCGGAATGACTTTTAGCTTATTATCTTCTCCAATCACATAATAACAAACGTGGCAAGTTATACAACTTGCCACGCCTATTTTCATATGTTAATAATCATTTTCAGATTATTTTGCTCTGTGATTCCAGAACATACTTGTTTGTTTAGAACCACGATATCCTTTGTATTGTTCCAAATTATACTTAAATCTGCGAACTTTTGTTCTTGTAATGTTACCTTTATCGTCTTTTTCTTCAACGACTTCTTCTTCTGGTTTCAATTCCAATCGATATACTTCAATATTTTTAGCTTTCAATTGTCGATTAGCATCATAAGCCGAATCTAGAATATAGAAAGGTCCTTCACCAGCATCTGCTGGAACGTATTGCTTAGCTTCTTCTGAGGATAATTTTTTATATTGATAAGTATTATCCTTACCATTTGTATTATCTTTCAATTTAATTTCAGAAGGGGCTTCATATGCAGCTACACCTGACAACGTAGAATCTGGAGTTACCGCAGTTTCACCTTTTTCATCCGCAATAACGTACTGAGCCTTAGCTTTAACATCATTGCCTTCGGTTTGAGCACCACGCTGTTTTAGTTTTTCCCAGTCTCTAGCATGACCAATTGAACCTTTTAGTCCAACCGCACCATCGCCATCGCCTATTTGACCAAGATTTTTACCATCAGCATCTTTTAAGAATTCACCCTTGCCATCATTAGCATCTGGATTAAAGAAGCCATCACCGCCAATATCTAATACTGTACGTTCAGTAACTGTTGGAGTTGGAGGAGTTGGAGGAGTTGGAGGAGTTGGAGGAGTTGGAGGAGCAGCTTTTGGTGGCACAGATTTCAATGCAGCTAAAACGCCTAACAATTCACGACGATTCAACTTTTCACCACTGTCACCCATACTCTTTTCTAACAATTGCAATTTAATTGCTCTTGCTTCTTCTGGAGTATAGCCTTCCAATTTTGTATTAGCAATTGCTGTCATAACTTCATTGTTACTTTTCTTTTTCAAGTAATTTTTATCAGGATTATCCAAAGCATCAGCTAATGTATGACCTTTTTTCAAGATTTGAGGATCATGCATTAACACTTTATTCAAACCTTTAGAAGCAAGATCATAGACTGTATAACCAAGAGCTAAGTCTTTGATTACATCTCCAACTCCAATCTTACGCTTGTTTGGAGATACCTTTGTTGATTCTGAACCAGGAGTAGATGTTGAAGTTGTTGAGCCTGGAGTTGTTACATATTCAGTAAATCTTTGTTCTTTACCATCTGGACCAATTTTTACTGTTTCTTTTTTAATAACCCCAGGTTGTACAACTGTTTCTAAAATTTTGCCACCAGCAATTGTTGTTTCAACTGTTTTACCAACAGAAGAACCCATAAAGCCAGTTGCCAAATCTGTCGCAGCAACACCAGCACCTAATACGCCACCAACAACGTGACCAACCCATCTACGGTCTTTTTGGTAGTCAATATTGATACCACGTAACATTGCTTTTACGTCTTTTGCTTTTACATTTAATTCACCCGCAAGAGCTTTAAGTTCATTTTGGTCACCTCTGTCACCTGCCATAGAAACTTTTTCTCTAGCATAAGCTTGAGCTTTTTCAATATCAATTTTGCCATCAAATATAAAGTCTTTGCCTTCTTTTTTAGCCAAGTCGTTCAATTTTTCAGCTGCGGCATAACCTTTTTGTGACATATAAGCTGCTGGAGGAGCTTTTTTATCCCATTCTTTGCCATAAATTTCAGCAGAATGTTCTTTTACAAACTTATAAGCCTCTTTTGCAGAACCTGTAAATTCAAGAGTTTTACCATCTTGAGTGTTGAACTTGTATGACTTGCTTGTATCTGTGCCATCGTCAATAATAACATTTTTCAAAGCTAATTGTTTTTCAATATGTTGTTTATTTTTACGAGCAGCCTTTGCAATTTTACCTGCACCATGAACATCATCAATGCCCAACTTTTTAAAGTTTTCTTTTACTTCTTTTTTGGTCAAACCAATAGTACTTTCGTATGTTGAGGAAACATCTTTCATTCCCTTATCGGTATTCATATCATCAACAACACCTTCAGCTAATTTTTGGTTCTTTTGTTCTTGAATTCGTTTTTCTAATGCTTCAGCATAAGAAGGTTTTCCAACTTCTTCTGTAAACACTCCTGCTTTTTGCAATTTTTCATAATAAACAGCGGCTTTTGCTTCATCTCGATTATTAATAGCCTCTGTCATTAGTAAAACATCTTCTTTTAATGCTTTATCTGCAATTGTTCCAGCTAACTTTGCACCATAAGCATTATTATTAGCTTCTTCTTTTGCTTTCGCATTTCTTGCAGCTGCTAAGCTTCTACTATTATTATCTGCTTCTGTTGGTTCCTTTTTTTCTAATTTAACTTCATCTGTTTTTGCGTGTTCTGCGGGTTTGATAATTTCATTCAATTCAGCTAAATTCTTTTGAACAGCAGCATCATCACCATTAGCTTTAGCGGCTTTGATATTTGCTTGTAACTGAGCAATTTGCTGTTGTTGAGCTTGCACACTTAAATCACCCATTGTTCTGTCCTTTCTTTTCTTATAGAAACTTGTATTACTTTCACTATGTTTTAATAAAAACTTTTTGTATTGAAAAATTGACTATAAAATATAGAAAAAGTATATATTACTCTTATAAACCCTTGTCATTACTGGGTTTTATAATTGTTAATTTTCGTAACATTTATATCTTTTTCTAAGATTTATAGCCACTAAACGTTCATCCTGGCTTACCTCTAACACATATTGTTGTCATTTTTTACCTTTCTAATATACCTTATTACTTTTACGCACATGGTTTATCGGCATTCATCCAGCTGAACTTTAATGTTTTCAACAAAAACCATGTATTAAAAGCTCAAAATATTTACTATTAGAGAGTTACAGCTAATTAACAAAACTTCACATTAGAGAATACTTGGGATAAATTTATTTACATACTATAATAATTGTATGGTTAAAAGTGCATATATTCACATACCTTTTTGCAAATCAAAATGCCACTACTGCTCTTTTGTTTCATTCAACAAATTGGAACTCAAGGACAGTTACATAAAAGCATTGTTGCAAGAAATTGATTATTATTATAAAGGCGAACTCCTAAACACCATATATTTGGGAGGAGGAACACCTTCAATTCTTTCGGTTAAAGACTTTGCAAAAATATTAAAGAAGTTCAAACCTGATCACAACGCTGAAATCACAACTGAACTGAATCCAGAAGGAGTAAACTACGACTACTTACGAGAACTTTTTGACCTCGGCATAAATAGAATCAGTCTTGGTTGTCAAACATTTGATGATAAACTTTTAAAACAAATTAACCGTAGGCACAATGCACAACAAGTAATTGAATCTGTGAAAATAGCTCAAAATGCAGGATTTGAAAATATTAGTTTAGATTTTATATATGGATTACCCAATCAAACCCCTGAAATGTTTTATTCAGACCTTAAACAAGCTATCGATTTAGGAGTTCAACACATATCATTATATGGATTAAAAATAGAGGAAGGGTGTTTCTTTTATAACCATATGCCAAAAAACCTTCCTGATGACGATATACAAGCAGATATGTATCTTGGGGCTATCAAATTATTAACAAACCAAGGATTTGAACACTATGAAGTAAGTAATTTTTCTCGCCCTAACTACAACTCAAGGCACAACTTAAATTACTGGAACAATGAGGAATACTACGGCTTTGGGGTATCAGCACACGGCTATACAAATGGTATTAGATACGGAAATATTGAGACAATTGAACAATATATAAAAAATCCAATCAAACACCAAGAAGAAAAACTACTTACAACACAGGAAAAACTTGAAGAAGAGATATTTTTAGGATTCCGAGAAATGAAAGGAATCATGGTATCAAAAATAAACCATAAATATAATATAGATTTTGATCAAAAATACAAATCTATATTAAATAAATATGAGAAATTAAAACTTATTCAAAAAACAGAAAGCGGATATTCATTAACACCTAACGGAATTCTTGTAAGCAACGTAATCTTAGCAGATTTTTTAGAAGATAAATAATTTCAAAAGGCCGTAAAGATTACTCCTTACGACCTTTTCATTTATAAATTCATTCTCTTATCTATGCAACAACGTTTGTAGCCGCTTCAGCAACTTCTTTTTCTTTGCCTTTGAATAGTTTAGCGATTGGTTCATAAGTATATTTTCCAATAGCTTCACCAACTGTTGCTAAATAGTGACCAGCTTTTTGAGTGAATGTAGCATTCTTCATCGCATCTTCACCTAAAACCTTAATCGCATTAGGGAAAGCTTTAGGTAACGCAACTAACGCACCTGCAACAACAGCTAAACCGACAATTGTTTTCAATAATTTATGAGATTTCTTCTTTGGAGCTTTTTCAGCTGCTGGAGCTTCTGCTGATGGGTTAGCATTAGCAAATTTTCCTGGGCGACCTAAAATGTCAGCACCTTCTGTACCACCACAAAAACGTACACTACTCATAGACACGGGATTTACCATCATAGACATCAGAGAACCTCCTATACACTTATTTTACTCTCTCATAATAAAACACCTAACGACTTTATTTTGACCTTCTGGAATATTATTTGCAAGATTTCGTTACAAAAATTTACATTATTTTTGGAATATTTTATAATCCCGTGCCATCTATATACATGGAAAGAGGAGAAATTAAAAATGGCACAAAAACAACAAGCTATAATTTATATTGAGAATGAAAACAAAACAGAAGCAGAATTTATGTCTAGAAGCTTCGTAAAAAAAGAAGTTAAAAATAGAGCTTATATCAATGCACTAGGAGCAGAATTAGCTAGCAAATATCTAGCATCTGAAGGAATTGATACAACAGAAACACACAATTTACACTCTATTTCTAAAATATTAGAAAAAATTGATGTTGCTGATATTATGCTTCCAAATATTCACATTGACGTTAGAGTTGTTTTTGATGAAAATCAAATTTTCATTCCGAAAAGCCATGCAAAATTAGGTATTGAACCTGACATTTACCTTGCTATGAAATTATCCCCAGATTTCAAATTTGTAGAATTCTTAGGTTATTTTGAACCAGCAAGAATAAACAAAAACAAACAAAATTCTGATTATTACTTTATTGAAAAAGAAAAATTATCTTCCCCAGAAAAATTAACTCAATATATTAAAAACTTTACTGGAAATACCGATAAAGGGATTTCAGAAGAAGATACTCTACATGCTAGAGAATTATTTATCTCTATGGCTGACCACAATATTTCTCAAGAAGAAGAACAAGAATTGATAAATCTTTTAATACTTAGTGACTCTTTAAGAGATAGCATTTTAGAATTTGATAATTTTGAAACTCTTTCTTATAGCGTTGGAAGTTCTTTTGCTAGTAAATTAGAAGAATTACCAGCTGGCAAACCTGTTCTTACAATTGATGAAAACCTTGTAGATAGCGAATCAAACGACGAACAACCAGAAGAAAACGAAACAGAAAATTCTGAAGAAGAAGAAGAAGAAGAAGAAAATCTAGCTGAAGAAAATATTGAAGAGCAAGAAGTTGCAACAGACTTAGACTTTTCTAACACTGACGAGGAAGAGGAGGAAATGGTGCTTGATGAATCATTCTTCTCAGACGATACAACAGATGATGAAGAAGATTTAATGAATAGCACAACAAATGTTGATCAACCAGAAGAAGAACCAACTCCAATCGTGCCAGAAGAAACACATGTTGAAGAAGATATTCTCCCTATTCAAGATAATGTAGAAGAAAACTTAGATATGGATGTTGATATTGACCTTGATATGGATTCATCAATTGATTTGGATAATATTGATGAAGATACTCCAACAGAAAATGAAACTCCGAAAGAAGAGGCAAAAACAGAACAGCCAAAAGATGAAGATCCGTTATCTAAAATAGTTGGGGATGCCCTCAAAAAGACAATTGAAACAGCAACAACAGCTGCCGCAGCAGGAGCAGCCGCAACAGCAATTTCTGGAGCGGCAGAAGCAAATGTAGCAAGAACCGCATCAACAGAAGCAATGAAACTTGCAGGAGTTGCAGGGGATATTGTTGATGATGTTGTTAAAAAGAATCTGGAATCTCAACATACAAATCTTGATAAAATCGACTATGCAAAAACAACAACAAACGCAAATGATGTTCCTGAACACATTGCAGCTTACGATTTATCAAATGCAAAAATAGAGGCAGATTTAGAAGCAGAAAAAGCTGGACAAGCAGATGTTCCAACAGATTTAACAGAACTTAAAGCGATTGATACAAATTCAAAAGGATACGAAAATATTGAACAAGAAGCCGTTGATTTTGGCAACATTGAAGGCGGACCAGTTGAAGAGTTCAGACCAGAAACAACTGAAAATCTTGAAGATTTAAGCCACATCTCTGCAATAAATTCACCAACAACACCAGTTGAAGATTTAGATATTAAATTGACGGAAGAAAAAATAAATGAAGCAAACAATCTTTCTGATTTAAACTTCGATAACTCAACCATTGACATTAACGCAGATGGAACTTCTTCTATTGATAATCTTAATTTTGATTTAGGATTAGAAAACAATTCAGATGAAAATCTTGTTGATATTGGAATGACAAATGAATTGGTTCTTGATAATAACAACAAGCCAGAAGAACCTATTTCTTTTGATGATTTTAATCAAGATTTAAGCGAAGATAGTACTATGGAAGATTTAAGTGATGCAATGCTTGATGAAACAACTTTTGATACAACTACAACAGAAGATGTACAGACTTCTACCCAAGAAGAAACACAAGCAGTTGAGGAATTAACAACAGAAGAAGATCTTACCACAAAGGAAGATTTTGACACCCTTCCTTCTTTAGAAGAAGATGATATTCTTTTAGATGAAGATACAACATCAAACGTAGAATCATTTGAAGCTCACACAACTCTAGAAGATGACATTTTGGATAGTGATTTTATCACAGAAGAAGAAACAACTGAACCTTCTATGAATGAAGAAAATACTGATACAGATAACGAAGAAAGCGTAGATGATTTCTTAGCAGAACTTTCTGGAGATGAAGACAACACAACATCTCTAGAATCAGATATGGATACATTATCAATTGAAGATACCCAAACTCCAGAAGAAACAGATGCAGATTTTGCAGAGTTGGATGAATTTGATGACCTAGATTTAACTACAACAGAAGAATCTCAAACCGTTGAAGAACATATTCAACCAGAACAAAATTCTGATGAAGAACTAAATCTTGACGATTTAACAGAAATTGAAGATACTCCAATTGAAACAACAAATGCAGAAAACACTACAACAGAAGAAGATTTTATAACAGAACCAGAACAGACAGAAAAAGCGTTTGCCGTTAGAGAAAATTCAATTGCAATTAGCGATAAAACATTCAGAGTAGGAGAAATTCCAATTGATATTAACAATCCAGAAGTGCAAAACTTTGAAGGACCAGAACAACTTGAAAGCCTTTACAACGAAGATAATGTACCAGGAGCCGCATTATTACAAACTCCAGGAAGACTTGGTTCTGCAAGAGGGAATAACTCTTCTAAAGTTGGGTTAGGAATAGGACTTGGAATTGCAGGAATTATTATCGTATTAGCAATGGTTGGAGTAATCGGATTTACAGTTTCAAAAATGTTAAAACCATCTGAAGAAACACCACAACCAATCACAGATGATGCAACTCCAACAAGTACTGATAACGGAGTAACAGATACCAATACTCTTAATATTGACCAAAACAATGTTGTAAATATGGACGAAACAACCAATACTCCACAAACACAACAACCTTTAACTCCAACGAAAAAACAACAAGCAAAATCAACTGCTCCCGCAACAGTTGTACCAAAGAATGTTCAAACAAAGAAAATTGGAGCAACATCATTTATTGAAGTTAAAAAATTATCTTGGGAAGTTCCAGATTACATATCATACAATGGAAACTTTAGACAATATTTCCAATCTGCTGGTAAGAGCTTGAAACTCGCATTAACAAGTGATCTATTACTTGCAACAGATTTCACATACACAGACCAAGTAAGAGTAAGTGTAACATTCAATCAAGACGGCTCTTTCAAGGAATCAAGAATGCTATTATCAAGTGGCTCTAAACAAGTTGATGATATTGTGTTACGAACTGTTAACCAGACACTCAGCGTGCTAAAAGCCCCTCATAGTGTAGGAAATGACGAAAGTACCACAGTGATACTTAAAATTTATTTCTAAATATGATATAATATTTTTGAAGTAGAGGAAGCCAGATTGTGGAATTAGCACAAGACAAAATTGACTTAATAGAAAAATTAATAAAAAACGATCGTAAATACTCAAATAATGAAGATTTATACGATGACTTTTTCAATGAAACAGCAAAGCGTTCAGTATCAATAATGAACGCTATTGACTCTGAATCCACTCTGGAAGCATATTTAAGACGTATTGTGACGACATCTATTGTCAGCGTTCTAAAAGATTCTGGGAGATTAAGAAGAACAAGAAGTGGATATATGTCAACTAAAGAAGTTGCACTAGAAGTTAACAACAATGTTGACTACTCAAATGTAACTGTTGACTACACCAGTATTAACGTTCCGCTTAATCCAGAAGAAATTGTTATTCAAAAAGAAATATTAGAATTTATTGCGGACACTATAAAAAAGATAGATGAAGAAGAACCAGACAAAGACTATTTACATATATATACTTTGCGTTATGATAAAGGCATGACACAGAAAGAAATTTCACAAGAAATTGGAATTTCGCAATCTGAAGTATCCAAAAGACTTTATAGTCTAATGGGATTAGTAAAAAATGCAATAGAATAATAAGTATATTTTCAAAATGAAATGTCCTGTATGTAAAAAAAATATCCCAGAGTCCTCTTTAAAATGTCCTTTTTGTAAATCAAGGACTGGTTTGTTATGCTCAAAATGTAATACAGTTAATCCTATTGGGAGCATAAATTGCAAATCTTGTGGTTCTGAACTTTTAAAAATTTGCAAACATTGTAACGGGGTAAACTTTCCAGATGCAACAAAATGCAGAAAATGCGGATTACCTTTTGAAAACTCTAAACAAACTCAACCTCAAAAGGAACATCAACGCTCTACCTTAGAATATAACCCTAAATATTTAACCCATAAACAAGCTTTTGATACATTAACAGATGGGATTTTATCAAACGAAAAGAAAATTTTTTCAATTGCAGGGGCAAAAGGAATTGGGAAAACAACTTTACTAAAGCAGGCAATTAAAAATCTTGAAAAAGAACATTTGCAATGGTGCATAGGAGAATGTTCCCCAATAACTCAACTATCTCCAGGTGGAGTTATTCAAGACATGTTGCTCAACACATTTAATCTTCCAAATTTCTGCATAAATAACGAAGAATTTCAGCAAAATGCCATGACATTTTTTGAAAACGAATTTAAGTTTTTGAAAAAAAATGAAATATCAGAATTCATAAACTTCCTATACAATTACAAAGAAGGGAATTATGAAGACATAATAAATAACAAAAGAAGAACATATGAAATTCTACTTCAAATATTTGGAGCGTTTGCAAATACCGGACGATTTGTTTTTGTAATAGATAATTTTGATTTCATAGATGGATTTTCCGTAGAGTTTTTTACAACCCTAATGCACAAAACAATTGTGCAAAAGAATTTAAAATTCATTGCACTCTACAACAAACCAAAACCAATCAATAGCTATTTTTTAATAGAAGAATTGGACATAAAAGCTTACGTTGATATTAACCTTGCACCAATGTCATCTAAAGAATTGGCTCAAAGTATCCAAATGACTTCAGAAGCTGGAACATACATAACTGAAAGAGAAAAAGAAGTTATTTTAGAAAAAAGTTGTGGAAACCCTGCATTCGTAGAACAAGCAACAAGTTATTGTTTTGACTGCCAAATTTCAGATAAAGCTTTTTTATTAACAAACAATTTTGAAAATTTGATATTAGATAGACTAGAAACTCTAAAAAAAATCAACCAAGAAGCACACAAATTATTATGTTGTGCGACAATTCTTGGGGACAAACTGAACCTAGTTTTACTGAAAGACATTTTTGGATATAAAAATCAAAAGTTTTTAGACATTATGTCTTATCTTGTAAAATCTAATTTCGTCAGACCATATAACCAAATTTATTATGAATTCAACAATCTTTTATTGTGGGAAACAATTTTAAAAAATATCACCCGAGATTCATCTTTTGCAGATATAAATGTAAAAATCGGCAAGGCAATTAGTTTATATACCTTAAATACAAATGCAACAATGGCAATGATTGCACATAACCTTAAAGAAAATCGTATGGCATTTGATATTTGGACAAAAACAACCAGACTTGCTTCATACATTGGTGATATAAATTTATACGTAATTTCACAAAAACAATGCCTTGCACTTCTCAATGAATTTAATGAAAACGAAACATTAAATATTCGATTTAATATAAGTGAAAGACTAGGGAAATTACTAACCGAATACGACCCAGAAGAAGCTATGGAATATTTGCCAGATGCAATTGCAAACGCTAAGTCAAACAATAATGAAGCCAAAGAAATTGAATTATTAAGTTACCTTGCTCAATGTTGCAAAAAAACAGGCAACTATTTCGGAGAAGTTGAATGTGCAGATAATGTATTGAAAAAATTGAAACCAGAGCAAACTTTAGAAATTGCAATGGTTAAATCAACCAAATTAACTTCATTATTAGATATTGGAAACTGTGGAGAAGTTGTAAATATAATTGACAACGACATTATGCCAATATTAAATGAATATTTATCAAAACCAAAATCAAAAATGCCAATCCCTATTGGATTAGTCTATGACACATGGGTTAGAACAAACCTAGAACTTGCAAACGCATTAAGCTTGCAAGGAAACGATAGATGCTTTGAAATTTTGACAAAATTATTTGATATTATTGAAAAACATAAAATTGATGACCAACTTTTAATTTGCAAAGCAAAACTTATCCTTGCATTCGCAAATACAATGAAGGGGGATTTCGCAACATCTCAAGAATTATTAGAAGATATTGGAAGAATTTATCGAAAAGATATAATGGATGCTGAAACAATTTCCCGTTGGAATATGGTATTCATAATTAATAAATTTCTATTAAAAGATTATGATGACCTAAGAGAAATATTATTTAATGCTGTAACTTTTGCAAACAACATAGGCGATAACTATGCAAAAAATATATTAAAAGTTTTTCTTGGTAAAACATTTAAAGATAATAAACAAGCAAAACACGCTCTTGAAATCTACAATGAACAAGTTACATATTTTGCAAAAGAAAAAATGGCATTAGGAGCATTATTGTCATGGTATTTTATAGCAGAAGCAACACTTATTACAGAAGGAGCTAAAAATGCAATTGATATTGCAACTCAAGCTCTTGAAATCGCTCAAAATCCAAGAATTAACAATTTATATTTCATTGTTCTTTTGAAAATACTTTTAGCAAAAGCAAACATGGAAAAATCTGATTTTGAATCCGCAAAAATCAATCTTGAAACAGCAATGATTCTTGCAAAAAAATACAATATGAATGATTTACTTGCGAAAATATACTATTTATGGGGAAAATATAACCAAGAACTCGGCTCTATTCAATCTACAAATCAGCTTGAATTACTTAAAGGAGCTATAAAAATGTATGACAAATCAATAAATTTAATCCAAAAATACACCAAAAATAAATACTTATTTGATAAAGTAAACTCAAGAAAGACAAATTTAATGAAGATTTGTGAAGAGAATGGGTTCAAAATTTAAATTTACGGATTTATTATAAATGTAAGTAATTATAATTTAACAGAAGGATTAGAAAATGGAAGTTTCATTTTGTGCCGCAAAACCAATACAATATCAAAAAATAAGTGCTCTAAGAAATTCTGTTGCTAGAAAATCAAATTCTTCATACAAAACAAGATCACCACAAACAAATAGTGATTGCCTAGCTAGAATGAACAGAGAAACAAGAGATGCAAATATTTTCCAAAAGTTCATAAAAGCAATCAAGGCAATATACAGAAGAAATAATAATATATAAAAATTATTTTTTCCCCACTCTAAAACCAAATGATGTTGATACAGTTCTACCAATTGATTGAATTTTAGCCGAAATACAACCCTTACATTTATCTGGATTTTCATTGATACAAATTTTATTTGGATAAATTTCATACTTTGCACGGTATTCAGTAGTTGTAACGTTTGGCATTACTACATTTGCGCCACTTTGAAGAGCGATTATTCTTCCGTTTGGATTTAATGTTTCCATCGCAGTAGTCGCTGGAATATTTATATCTTTTAGTAAAATTCTAGTTAAAGCCATCACCTTTAGAGCTAGAGTAAAACTACCAGTTGCAGAATCTTTTAATGGAGTGTGAGGATGAGGGATAAAAGGACCAATCCCAACCATATCCGCATTTATGTCTTTAAAAAATAAAATATCATCTGCTAAGGATTCAATTGTCTGATTAGGAAGTCCTACAAGACATCCTGAGCCAACTTCATAACCTAAACGACCTAAATCCTCCAAACATCTTACCCTATTATCAAAATCCATGTTAGGGTGCATTTGATTATATAGAGTTTTATCAGTCGTTTCAATTCTTATTAAATACCTATCCGCACCAGCTTCTTTGAACGCTTTATACTCTTCATAAGTTTTTTCACCAATACTTAAGGTTAAAGCAACTCCGAGTTTTTTTATTCCCGCTATAATTTCACACATCAAATCAGTATTATAATACTCGTCCTCCCCTGATTGGAGAACAATAGTTTTATAACCCATATTTACCGCATGCTCAGCATAAGAAATAATATTCTCTTTTGAAATTCTATATCTATCAATAAATTTATCTTCACATCTCAACCCGCAATATTTACACTGACGTTTACAAATATTTGAAAACTCAATTAATCCCCTCAAATGAACTTCATCCCCAACATACTCTTCTCTTGTTTTATCCGCAAGAGAAAATAACCAATCATTATTTGATTCGTCTTTTAAGATTTCAATTATATCATTTCTTGAGAATTCACTCATCTGTAAAGCTCCTATTCATCTATATTTATACCATAAATACACTTACAAATATTCTTATAAAAAATTCACAAATTATTTATAAAAAATGAACTTATGTTTTAATAATATCGTTATATACATGTGTGGAGTCTAAATAGGAGAATAGGCATGAAAAAGATTATATACGTACTAACATTATGTGTAGCGTTTTTAACAACAGCTCCAAGTTTTGCTGCTCCACCTCCAGGGGGCATGGGACATGGACCATCAATGGGCGGAAGACCTCCAATGCACCACACAGGACATCCACCAATGGGCTTAAGACCAGAAATGGGCAGACCTCCAATGGGTCCGCCACCAATGCACATGGTAAGACGACCTTTGCCACCTCCAATGTATCGCCCTATGCCAATATATAGACCTTATTATTATTCATACTATTACCCATCTTATTACAGAACAACATATTACTCTTACTATCCAACGAGATATTATAGTGACATTGTAACACCAGTTTCTACATCAACAAATGCAGTTATCGTTAGAGATGACTATGCTGGGATAAATACAGCTGCAAATGTAATCAACGCAGCAGCTAACGTCGCTTCTACAATAAGATATTTAACTTGGTAAACCAAAATAAAAATATTAGATAACAAAAATCTCCTCCAAACAGAGGAGATTTTTAACGTTTAGCTAAAGAAAACAAAAATTAAGTCGTAATAAATAATATAGATATGGAAAACGAAAGTTTTTCATACCTCCTCCCCAAGTCTGGTAGCCGTTCTTTTTAGAAACGGCTTTTTTTTATGAAAAAAATTACAAAACATATAAAAAGAGCAGGAATAAATATCCTGCTCTAAATCTTTTTCATCTTCCAACTTTTTATTTAAGTCTATTATATTAAACTTGCATTTCTTTTTCAAACCCAAACAATGAACTAATTGATTCATCATCATGAATTCTTGAAATTGCTTGAGCCAACAATGGTGCAACTGAAATTTGTTTAATATTAGAAGGCATTTTACTCATATCTAAAGGAATAGTATTTGTTACGATACATTCTTTGATTGGAGCAGAAGCCAATCTTTCAACCGCAGGGCCAGAAAATACTGGGTGAGTAGCACCAACATATACATCTTTAGCACCCTTTGATTTTAACAATTTAGCTGCTTCGCAAATTGTACCTGCTGTATCAATAATATCATCAAACATTAAACAAACTTTATTTTCTACGTCACCAATTACATTAGTTGCAATTGCTTCATTGTGTTTGTCACGTCTTTTATCAATAATTGCAATAGGAATATCCAATTTTTTTGCAAAATGACGAGTTCTATTTGCACCACCCATATCAGGAGATACAGCAACCATATTCTCAGTAGGGATACCTAAATCTTTGATATAATTAACCAAAACATTTGTTGCAAAAATATGGTCAACAAGAATATTAAAGAAGCCTTGAATTTGGCCAGTATGTAAATCCATAGCAAGAACTCTATTAGCTCCAGCAGTTGTAAGCAAATCCGCAACTAATTTTGCAGTAATTGCTTCACGACCAGAAGTTTTTCTATCTTGTCTTGCATAACCATAATAAGGAATTACCGCTGTAATTGTTTTGGCACTTGCACGTTTGAAAGCATCAATAATAATCAACAATTCCATTAAATTTTCATTAACAGGATTGCAAACAGGTTGAATAATAAAAACATCATCCCCTCTTACGCTTTCTTTAACCTGTACGTAAATTTCACCATCAGAGAAATTTTTAACAACCATAGGACCAACTGTTGTACCTAATTGATCAGCAATTTCTTGTGCCAATTTTGGGTTTGAACGACCAGCGAACAACTTAATATCATGAGTTGGATTGATAGCCCTTTCAAGTTGAGAATAAGTTTTTTCTTCGATTGCAACCATTCTTATTAAATCCTTTCTACTTCTGTCTGCATGGAATATTATAAATCTGACTTGATTTTCTAACAATATATTTTTAAGTTTTGTAATATGAAAACCCCTAAATATTATTTTTTGCGTAAAATAATTCCTTTTTAGCAAATTTTATTTTTTAGGGGTATTATATGTATTGAATCGATATAAAATTAAGGAGAAAAAATTGAAAGTTTTACCCAAATTAACAGCATCAGCAAAAAACATTATGAAAGGAGAAGCTGTTGCAACAAAAATTCAACACAATCCAGCAAAAACAAGAATTGTTGTAGCAAAAAACATTTCATCCCAAGCAAGAGAAAACCTTGAAAGATATGCTGAAGAAATGAAACCAGAAACATATCTAGAAATGAGAAATTATATTTCACGACTAGAAATGGAAGAACTAATGAGAAACGGTAAATTATAATTAGAACTTAACTTAAATGTATAAGTATAAAAAATGGGCTTTTCAAAATTTGAAAAGCCCATTTTCTTTAAGATTTTATCATCTTACTTCTTTGAAGGAATTCTCATTCCGTAGAATGAACGAACTACAAAGATTAAAGCGATAATCAAGAATACAACACCAACATATGGTGCAATATGTCTGAAGTTTTCATTGATAGCAATTTCCATTGCCAACAAACCAAACAATGTTGTAAATTTGATGATTGGGTTCATCGCAACAGATGAAGTATCTTTGAATGGGTCACCAACAGTATCACCAACAACTGTTGCTTCGTGAAGAGGTGTTCCCTTTTCTTTCAAATCAACTTCTACGATTTTCTTAGCGTTATCCCAACATCCGCCAGCGTTTGCCATAAATACAGCTTGGAACAAACCAAATACTGCAATTGCAATCAAGTAGCTTACAAAGAATGAAACTGCAAGTTGAGTTTTGCAACCAGGAGCTGACAAGCAAGCTAAAGCTAATGCAAATGTAAACAATGCGATAAAGATATTAACCATACCTTTTTGAGCATATTGAGTACAGATTTTTACAACTTCTTTTGAATTTGCAACATTTGCACTCTTTTCATCTGCATCACCTAATTTGATGTTGTCTTTAATGTATTCAACTGCACGATATGCACCAGTTGTAACAGCTTGCATAGAAGCACCACTGAACCAGTAAATTACTGCACCACCAGTTAATAAACCTAACAATGTGTAAGGGTTTAACAAGTTCAAAATCTTTTCTGGTTCAATACCCAATGTATTTTGAATAACTAAAATCAATGAGAAAATCATTGTAGTAGCACCAACAACAGCTGTACCAATAAGAACTGGTTTAGAAGTTGCTTTAAATGTGTTACCTGCACCATCATTTTCTTCTAAGTATTGTTTAGCATTTTCAAAATCTGCATCGAATCCATATTGTTCTTTGATTTCTTCTTTTACGTTAGGAAGTTCTTCAATCAATGATAATTCATAAACTGATTGAGCGTTATCTGTTACAGGGCCATAAGAGTCAACAGCAATTGTAACAGGACCCATTCCTAAGAAACCAAATGCTACAAGACCAAATGCAAATACTGATGAGTAGCTCATCAATGTAGCTGGAATGTGAGTACTTGCAACATAAGCTAAAGCCATCAACAATACAATTACCATACCAATCCAGAAACCAGAGAAGTTACCAGAAACGATACCTGAAAGAATTGTTAATGAAGCTCCACCTTCTCTAGAAGCAGTAACAACTTCTTCTGTGTGTTTTGCTTTTGGAGAAGTAAATATCTTAGTAAATTCTGGAATAAGAGCTGCACCCAAAGTACCGCAAGAAATAATACAAGATAATACTAACCAAATGTGGTTACCCATTGAAGATAATAACCAGTGGCTTACACCAAAAGTCATACAAATAGAAAGAATTGAAGTAATCCAAACAAGTCTTGTTAAAGGAACTTCAAAATCGAATTTTTCTGCTTTTTTAGCATAGCATTTATCAAATAGACCATTCAACCAATATGCAACAACTGAAGTTACAATCATTAAGAATCTCATAACGAAAATCCAAGCCAACAATTGAACTTGATTTTCTTGACCCAAAACTGCTAATAAAATGAAACTTACTAACGCAACACCAGTTACACCATATGTTTCAAAACCATCAGCTGTTGGTCCAATAGAGTCGCCAGCGTTATCACCAGTACAATCGGCAATTACACCAGGGTTTCTAGGGTCATCTTCTTTGATACCGAATTGAATTTTCATCAAGTCAGAACCAATATCAGCAATTTTTGTAAAAATACCACCAGCAACACGAAGAGCAGAAGCACCCAAAGATTCACCGATAGCAAAACCGATGAAACAAGCACCAGCAATATTTCCAGGGATGAATAAAAGGATTAAAAGCATCATAATAAGTTCAACTGATACTAATAAAACACCAATACTCATACCAGCTTTCAAAGGAATATTCAAAATATTTAATGGATTTCCTTTTAAAGAAGCGAAAGCAGTTCTTGAGTTAGCTAAAGTATTCATTCTGATACCGAACCAAGCTACTGCATATGAGCCTAAAATACCAATTACTGACCAAGCTAAGATTGTCAATACTCCAGCAATACCCATTTTTTGTAGGAAACCAAAGTAAAATGCAATACATAAACCAATCAATACTTCTAATACGAATAAAAATTTACCTTGTTGAACAAGATAAGTTTTACAAGTTTCAAAAATAGTATTCCCAACACTGTCCATCGCTTTGTGGACATCTAATTTTCTGATTTTCAAGAACTCAACAAGCCCGAAAACCAAACCGATAACAGAAATTCCAAGACCAACCAACAATAGCATATAGCTATGAGGATTGATTGTTTTAATACTTGGAACAACCAAATCGGCTTCGCTTGCTAAAGCAGGCGAAACACCAACAGCCATCATAAATAATAGTGCCATTAGTGAAGTAAACTTTTTAATCATAGTCTCTTCTCCTTTTCAAAAGATTGTTCACTTACTTTCTCTTTTACATTGATATTAAAATTCTACCAAACATTCAATATAATAGCAAGAATATATTGTCTTATTTATTTACTTCTTTTATCTAATTTGTTATCATTCAAATATGGACAGTATATTAAAAAAAGCTTGGATTTTTCTCCTCATTTTTACGGGAATGGGATTAGTCGCACTCGTGCCATTTGACAAATATCAAAGAGCTTATATGAAAGAATTTCACAAGGTTAAATCTGCTCCACAAAAAAGAGTTGATGCAGCATATACTTATGTTGAGAAAGTAGAATCTGGAGAAATAGGAGAAACTTCTGAGCAAAATCCACCCCAAGTAAAAAAAAGAATAAGATATGTACAACCAAACCCAAGACATAGAAAACCTATTTATATAAGAGATAAAAACAATCCAAAAATCTTACATCCATACCGAGGTTAAAAAATATAATATTCCGAAACCTTGACTAAGACGTTTTGGCAATATATTTTCAAAACTTTTAATTTATAGTTGATGTATGAAAAAATTGTTGTCTTTCTTTTTAAGTTTCGGAATTCTCAGCCTTACCCCAATTAGCGTTTTGGCTTCTAATGTACAATGCGAATGTATAAAAACAACAGAATCGTTAGCCAAGACTCACTCAAAAGCTCCCAATAATTGTATAAATACAACAGAGAATTATTACATTTTATCAAAAGGAAATGTAATTAAAGTCGCCTTTGAATGTAAATTTCTTTCTGAGTGTTCCAAAGAAGGAGATAGGGTATATTTTTACGTACCGAAAGATATTCTGTCATCATGCGGAACATTAATTATTCCAATGGGAACAAAATTTTCTGGTTATATTAGAGGAATAACTCCTCAAAAGAAATTGAACAAAAATGCAAGAGTTTATATAAATATAGACAAACTTATACTCCCAGATAATACAGAATTTGAAGTTAAGGCAAAACCATTCAGCAAAGATTTTTCACTCGTTGAAAATGGTTGGATGACAGCAGGAAAACTTGCAGCATCAACAGTAGGAATTGGAGCCATCGGAACAGGAACTGGCGTTGGGCTTGCTTTTATCCCCAAACCACACAAAATAGCAATTGGAGCGGGAACAGGTGTGGCAATCGGATGTTTTATTGGACTCGTTACTGGACTTGTCACCCCAGGATTGAAGTATCATGCCAGACAGGGCGAAGAAATTTACATAATTCTTTGCGAAGATTTAATTATCCCTAAATGTAGTATTAAAGAATGGTAACAACCCCAAGGCAGTAAATTCAAGAAGCAATCCAGCTAATTGTTTGATTGTCGGCGTAGCAACGCCGACCTACTTTTCTCTCTCCGAGGGAGAGAGTGAAATTGTCTTTGAGTCGTTGGCGAAAAGATACAATTTCAAGAGAGGGTTCTTCATTTTTTTTCAATCTGACCCTCTCCCTAACTCCCTCTCCCATTGGAGAGGGAAACAACTAAACAATAAAAAAAAGGTGTTCGGGATTACCAAACACCATTACCTCTTCAATATAATGTATAATATATCCTTAGATTTCGAACAAGCTATGAAGTCTTTGTTGGATGTCTTCTTCATCAAGTTCGTTTGTTAATCTATTCAAATCTATCGCCATTTGATAATAATTCGCAGCATCATTCGTAAAGCCCATTTCTTGACTTGCACGACCAGCATTGAAATACGCCAATGTATAATTTGGATTTAGAGCAATTGCTTCTTCAAAATATTCCAAAGCTTCTTCTGCATCCGCCAGCCCATCTAAATAAAGAATACCTAAGTTATTCTGAGCATATTCATTTTCAGGACTTAACTCAACAGCCTTATGATATGCAACTAAAGCTTCTTCAAGATAATCTTTTTCCCAAAGAGCAATTCCGACCTTTGAATAAGCCCTTGCATCATCTGGATTTAGAGTAATTGCATCACAATATGAACGAATTGCTTGATCCAAATCATAATCAGCCATGTAAATATCACCTAACGCAATATACAAATCATAATTTTTAGGATCAAGAATTATACCAGCTTGATAAGTTGAAACAGCAGCTTCAACATTACCCTTATTTTCTGCATAAATAGAACCCAATGCTTGGCAAACAATTGAAGTCCACTCAGGGTCAGGATTTAAAGAAATCGCCTTCTGATAATGTTCAATTGCATCATCATACAATTCAGCCTTAGCATAAGCATAACCCAATGAATTGTTGAAAAACGGATTTTCTGGATCACGATCAACCGCAAGTTTGAATGCACTCACAGAATTCAACTTATCTTCTTTTGACATGTACAAATGTCCTAATTCATAATAAATTTGAGCCGTATCCACATCAAATTCTAATAATTTTTCATAACAATCAATAGCCTCTTCTGTATTTTCTGGATAATAAGTTTGCAAAATTGTCGCTAATTTTACAAGTACAGAACGATTAAGAGGATTTGCTTCCAAAACTTTTCGATAACATTCAAGAGTTTTATCAACATTTTTGTTGCGAAGGGCTAAATCACCCATCTTGTTGTAAAAATACTCACTCTTTGTTGTTTTTGAAACCGCATCGTTATAAACTTTTTCAGCAGAATCATACATTTTAAACTTTTCTAAAAATTTCCCAACCGTGTTATATGAAAAGATAGAAACATCATTCGACATGTTTTTATAAAACATTTTCATAGTCGGTCTATCCCATGCCAGCATTACACTACCAGTCAAGAAATAATATAAAAATCCAACATAATCCTTAAATGAGCCATCTTGAGTATTAATTTTATTCAAAATGGATTGAGATAAAATCATTCTTGGACGACCAGAAGTCAAAGGATTCATGCGAATTGCAGATTTAAACTCTTTTTCCGCAGATTGATAATCTTGAGCCAACTGCATAAAATAACCTGTATAAAGGTGAGCATCTCTATTTCTCGGAGAAAGAGAAATAGCAGTCTGACATTGTTCAATAGCAGTATCAACACTAATCTGACCTTGTTCCCACATAAGGGTAGCAAGACGATAGTATGTTTCAGGAATAGTCGGGTCATATTTGACCGCATCGACATAGTGTTCAATAGCTTCTTGCAAGTCGTTATTTCTTTGTCCCATTAGATATTTTTCGTGGGCAATTCTTGCTTTTTCTAATGAATTCTGTGCTCTTTCCTTATTTTCTCTATTGTTTGTGCCAATCATTGGCATTAAAACTTGTTCAGACATTTTGAAGCTCCAATATACTAGGTATGCATGTTCCGTCGGACGAGAAAAAATTATCTTTAATACATGGAGCAAAATCTCATCTATTTGTACTAGATAAGTGGAGAAAATTTATCACTATAACAAATTGCCATCTAAATCATATAGTTTAATATCCAACCATTCTACATTTATTAATTATAAAGGGCGGGATTTTATATTAATAAAATCCCGCCCTTTAATAAATCAAAAACTTATATCTAATTATTTCTACTTTGGATTTTAGCTAAAAGTTGAAGGATTTCAATATACAACCAAACGATAGTAACCAATAGAGCAAATCCGCCATACCACTCGAACCATTTATCAACTCTACCAGACAAATTTTCTATCATGTCAAAATCGGTAATCAAGCTGAAAGATGCCACAATTACAACTACACCACTGAACGCTATTCCAACTATTGAGTTTGAAAATATTCCAAAAGTTGGAACATGGAAAAATGAAAGCACAAATTGCAACAAATAGGTTATAAAAATAGCAAAAACAGCACTAGATATAACCCTTCTAAACTTGTCAGTACATCTCACAATCTTTGATTGATATAAGAAAAGCATGCTAAACAAAGCAAAAATTGTTCCCATCGCAGCTTGAACAACAATTCCAGGGAAAAGTTGATTTAACAACGCAGAATAACTACCCAAAAACAAACCTTCGCACATCGCATATAACGAAGTTGTCACAGCTAAAAATTTATTTTTAGGACCAAAACAAATAAATAGAGCCAATCCAAGACCTCCAAAAGTTCCGACAGTTCTCAAGATTGCAACTTTATCAGCAAAACCTGCCAATTGAAGATACCAAGTATAAGCAAAAGTTAGAATTAACAATATACTAAGCAAACAAGTTTTGATAATAGTACCATTTATTGTCATGGAAGAATCATTTTCTAAAGAATTAAATGAAGATGAATTCAAAACTCTTTCTTGTAATACAGGATTAGACATACATATCACTCCCTTCAAAATATCACCTAATCACAAGACATATTAACATATAAAACAAAAATCTCAATTCTCCAAAAAAAATCTATAAAAAGGGCTTTACAATAATTTTTTTTTGTTATACACTAATGACATAATCCTCAGTAGCTCAATGGCGGAGCATTCGACTGTTAATCGAAGGGTTGCTGGTTCGAGTCCAGCCTGGGGAGCCATAAAGGAGATGTCAATGACATCTCCTTTATTTTATCTAATTTCCACACCACAAATGCCTCTTTTTAATTTATAACATTATCCACCGAGATATTTAACATTTATAAATCCGTTTTCTTTATCTAACCCTGTTACAAGAAATCTAGAACCTTTATTCAATAAAAAGTCATCTTCCTGTGATGGAGGTCAATATAGTAAAAAAAAATAATTGCCACACAAAAGCTATTGTAAATAAATTTTCTAATGCTAAAATCTACTTGAACAATTTTATTATTCCCAGATCGTCTAGTGGCAGGACGAAAGATTCTGGCTCTTTTAACGATGGTTCGAATCCATCTCTGGGAGTTTTTTGCTTTCTAAATTTCCACATCCATATCTTCCAAAAAGATTTTCACTTTCTACCATTTCTCTTGGAGAGGATAGCAAATTACAACGTCATACTGAGCAGTATCTCTTACTGTTGGTAAAGTTTGAGATTCTTCGGGGAAATTTGTAATTTATTTTATTATCCCAATTGCAAATCCCTCAGAATGACGCAACTATAATGAACTTAATTTCTATATTCCCTATTCCCTTATTGCCCCCAAAAGTAGGTCGGCGTTGCCACGCCGACACATAACCAACTTATAGACTAAAAAAACTATTTCCCTTTTAAGAAATCACGCCAATAATTACCTTTACCCGTCGGACTAATATTTTTATGAGCAAAATACGCACAAGAATGAACAGGCGTTATAGTCGAAGTACTACAATATTGGGCAATTATTTTTTCATCCTTTTCTTGAAACGTCAGACCATTCCAAGATATTCCCGTATATGGAACAACAGCCGCCGTATCAGTAAAAACAAAAACAAATCTATCAACACCCCATTTATTGGGTCTATCAACACCATTTATATCTACACAGATTTTTGGACCAGTTGGAAAATTATAACGAGCCGCATTATCATCCATTGAGAACAATCTTCCAGAAATATCCATCTCCATATCAGATTGGTCACACGGCCATTGAGTTATTTCTTGCCCATTTAAGTTCAAATTCTTTAACCCTCTCCTATTTTCAAAAGATGTGGAATATCCTTGTGATTGAACACCTTTAAAATATGACATAAAATATTTTAACGATGTTCCACTATACTGAGAACCAGTATAGATAGAATCTTGATAATCTCTAAATGAGATATCATTATCAGCATAGAAAGCTCGTGAAGCTACATTCAAATCTGCATATGTCTTTTCAAATTGTGATTTTAATTTTTCAGCTCTCAAATTTGCCATCAATGTCGGAATAGTCATTGCTGCAACGACACCAATAATACCCAAAGTAATCAATACTTCCGCTAAAGTGAAACCCTTAAATAATTTTTTCAAAATGTTACCTCATTAAATGAATGTATTTATTATTACATTATTTTATTTATAAGTCAACGATATATTCCATTTATTCGTTAAATTATCAATGAATTTATATAATTTTAAATGGATAAATGGAGTTAAACAATGTCAATAATGAATGATTTAAAAAAAATATTATTGGATGTCAATGTAAATTTGACAGAACTTGCAGAAGCATTATCGAAAAGACTAAACAAGCCATACTCAATGCAAAATTTGTCAAACAAACTCCGCAATGAAACTATCACCCATAGAGAAATGATTTTAATTGCAGATATACTCGGTTATGATTTAAAATTTGTGAGAAAAAATTCTTAGTTGACGGATTTTGAAATAATATGATATAATAAGTTGTTATTTCGTTTTAAATATTTTAGTCAAAAGAGATATTGGAATTGTCAGAAAGGAACTTATGACATCAGGAATTCCGTACTCTTTTGTCCCTGGAACTAAAGCTAAAGCTGATGAAGTTAATGCGAATTTTTTAGCTGTTCTAAACAAGATTGAAGAAACAAATTCTGCAAAACTCAATGTCGATTTATCAAATATTGATGAAACAGGAAAAGCGACTCTCGACGTTGTTAATACTAAAGCTGATAAAAAAGAACTTGATGGAGAGTGGCAATACTGCCATTACGTTTTAGCACTAGATGTGGCTTTAACCTCTTCAACCCCGTTATCTTTCGATTTATCAAGCTATATGCCAAAAGACGAAAATATTTATGAAATTATTCTTTCTGTAAGGATTGTAACAGGAAGTGGAAATGGGATGTATGCAGCAGGATTATTAAAAAGCACACCAATGGAAAACAATGTTTACTTCTGCAATGCAAGATCAAGAACAACATCTAGTGCAACAGCTTCTGGTTGTGGAATTATCCCACTTGGAGCAGATAAAATTATAACAATTATGCGAACAACTGATTATACTGGTAAAATATCTATCACTTTTGATGGATTTAGAAAGGTCAGATAGAAAGGATTTTTATGAAATATTATATTTACGTAGAGGATAACATCTTAAAAGGTGCTGGTTGTGCAAGATGTTTAAATAAAGAAATTCAAAACATTGAAGTAACTGAAACACTTTGCTCGGATTACATTTCAGACAATGAAAAGTACATTTATTCAAATGGAGAAATTGTCAAAAACCCTAATTATGAGGAAATTTTCAAAAAACGAAAAAATTCTGAAAAAACTTCTAAAATAATTGAAAAATTAAACGAGCTTGACAGTAAAAGAATTCGAGCGGTTTGCGAAAATCAAATCAAAGATTCTCAAACTGGCGAAACCTGGCTTGAATATTACAATTCTCAAGCCAATGAACTCAGAAATGAGTTACAAGCCATAGAATAAAAACAAAACTTATGCGAAATAATCCATCATTTGAGCTTGAATATCATTGTTAATATTCTTCGCCCCAGCCTTTGCAGAGGGTAGAGAATAAATATTATCTAAAATGAGTTTTCGCCGTTCTTGACTAGCTTCTAGTTCAGAGATTTTTATATCTGAAATGTAAATATCCGCATCTGGACCATATTTGAAGTCATTGGAAATTTTAATATCGCCTTCTGTTGAACCAATAATACGTTTAGTTAATTTTGCGATATACGAAAACAATGGCATTGTTTTGGTTTCAGGGTCAACAGGAAAACCATTCACAATAAGTTGAGGAACTGTTTCAAAATCTTCGTCATTAAATATAAATTTCTGTGTTTGAATATGCAGGAAATTTTTATCATGAGGGAAATAATGACCAAATGAATCGGAACATTTTCGCATTACATTCTCATATTCTGTCAAATCTTTACCTTTGAAATCATTTGTCAAATTCACCAGCAAAGATGTACCGACCATTTTTCCTCTTTCAAAGGTACCAGCTACGTGACAAGCTCCAACATTTTGTAATCCAGTAAAACTAACATTATTCATCATGGCTAATATAAAACTTGTAAAAATATTTTTTGCTATGTTTTTGATATAATTTTTAGTAAATATAGGAGAAAGATTATGGCAGAAATAAGAGAAGAATTTATAAACCAAGCGAAACACATCGCAAGAAATGCAGAAGTTTTACCTGGAGGAATTGAAGAATTAGCGGTGAAATTGCAACACGCAGCAGACACAAACACTCCACTAAGAGTAAAACTTGGGATGGATCCAACTAGACCAGACTTACACTTGGGACACACAGTAGTTATGAGAAAACTTAGAGAATTCCAATCTTTAGGCCATAAAATTGTTCTAATCGTAGGTGGAGCAACAGCTATGGTTGGTGATCCTTCAGGAAAATCTGAAACAAGACCAGCTTTGACAAAAGAACAAGTAGAAGAAAACGCAAAATCTTATTTTGATCAAATGTCAAAAGTTTTGGATGTTTCAAATGCAGAAGTTACAAACAATGCTGATTGGTTACACAAAATGAGTTTTACAGAATTGTTAAAACTTTCAGCTCAAGTAACAGTTGCACAAATGATGACAAGAGATGATTTTGCAAAACGTTACGCAGAAGGCAGACCAATTTCTATCCACGAATTCTTCTATCCATTGATGCAAGCATACGATTCTGTTGCAATTGATGCAGATATTGAACTTGGTGGAACAGACCAAAGATTTAACACTCTTTTAGGTCGAGATATTCAAAGTGCATACGGCAAAAAATATCCACAACTAGTAATCTTGCTTCCATTACTAGAAGGAACAGATGGCGTAGTAAAAATGTCAAAAACATATCCAGAACACTGTATTTCTTTAACAGATAGTGCAAAAGATATGTTCGGGAAATTGATGAGTATTCCAGATAACATGATTACACGTTATTTCAGCTTATTAACAGATGCAACAAAAGATGAACTAGAAGCTTACGACAAGCAAATTGAAGATGGTTCAATCAATCCAAGAAATATCAAGATGAAATTGGCACATCAAATCACTGAAGAATATCACGGAAAAGAAGGTGCAGATAAAGCTCAAGAAGAATTTATCAATGTAGTTTCAAACAAAGGAATTCCAGAGGATATTCAAGAAGTAAAAATAGAACAAGGGAAAAACATTCTTGATTTAATCACCGAATTAAAATTCACTGCAAGCCGTGGAGAAGCAAAAAGATTAATCCAAGGCGGAGGAGTAAAAATTGACGGCGAAAAAATTACTGACATGGGTTATACAATTTCATTTGAAGAAAGTGTAGTATTACAAGCAGGAAAACGTAAATTTGCAAAATTGGTGAAATAATGTTATCAACAATTAAACGTGGAATTTCAAAAGTAAGAGAAGACATAAAAGTAATTTATGAAAATGATCCAGCAGCAAAGAATTTTCTCGAAGTAATTCTTTGCTACCCTGGATTACACGCTTTAGTAGCTTATCGATTTGCACACAGATTGTACAAATGGCATATCCCGCTAATTCCACGTATGATTTCATATTTCACAAGAATTATCACAGGGATTGAAATCCACCCAGCAGCAAGAATTGGCAGAAGATTTTTCATCGACCACGGAGAAGGGGTCGTGATTGGCGAAACCACAATTGTTGGGGATGATGTTTTAATTTACCAACAAGTTACACTCGGAGGAACAGGAAAAGAATCTGGCAAACGTCACCCAACCTTAGGTAACAACGTAATTGTCGGGGCTGGAGCAAAAGTCTTAGGTAATATTACAATAGGAAATAACGTTAGAATTGGGGCTGGTTCAGTTGTAATTGAAGATGTTCCACCTCATTCAACAGTTGTTGGCGTTCCAGGAAGAGTTGTACATAGAGCCATTGTTGATGACCAAGGAAACTTAATGCACAATAGAATTCCTGACCCAGTTAAATGTGATATCAACAAACTTAAAGCCGAAGTTGAAATTCTAAAAGAAGAAATTGAAAAAAGATAACTTTTTATATTTCAAACTTTTCATAAATCGTATGAACATTTTGTAAAAAGCCTTGTTTATCGAATATTTTTTCGATTTCTTCTGATGAAAGAAGGCTAGTTACATCTTTATCATTCAATAAATTCTTTTTGAAATCACCATGATTTTGGAAAGCGTCTAAAGCATTACGCTGAACAATCACGTACGCATCTTCTCTTGATAATCCTTTTGCAACAAGTGACAATAAAACTTTTTGAGAAAATACAATTCCTCCGAATTTATTTGTATTTTTCAACATATTGTCTTTATGTACAACAATATTTTCCATCAAACCATTAAATCTATTAAGCATAAAATCTACAAGAGTTAAGCTATCAGGGAAAATTATACGTTCAGCTGATGAGTGCGAAATATCTCTTTCGTGCCACAAAGGAATATTTTCCAACGCAACAATTGAATTTGCTCTAACAACTCTAGCTAACCCGCACAAGTTTTCGCTCAAAACAGGGTTTTTCTTGTGTGGCATAGCAGAAGAACCTTTTTGTCCTTTACCAAAACCTTCTTCAAGTTCTAAAACTTCTGTCCTTTGCAAATGTCTAACCTCAGTTGCAAACTGTTCCAAAACACTCGCAATCAAAGCCAAAGATTGCATAAAATATGCGTGATAATCTCTTGCAATAATTTGAGTTGAAATTTTTGCAGGCTTCAATCCTAAATGTTTACAAGTAACTTTTTCAACTTCTGGAGAGATATTACTATAAGTTCCAACAGGCCCAGAAATTTGTCCAACACGAATTTGTTCTAAAGCGTGAGCAAAATTTTCTCTCTGTCTTGACAAAATATCAATCCAAGAACACATTTTTACAGCAAAAGTCATTATCTCAGCGTGAATACCATGAGAACGGCCAATACAAACAGTATCTTTATGTTTTTCAGCCAATGCTCTCAAGGTTGCAATAGTCTTATCCAAATCTGCAAGAATAATTTTTCCACTATCTTGAATTTGTAATGCAAAAGCAGTATCAATAACATCAGAACTAGTCATTCCAACATGGACATAGCGTCCTAAATCGCCAAGACTTTCATTTACACAAGTCAAAAACGCAATGACATCATGTCTAACTTCTCGTTCAATTTCATCAATTCGTTCAACTGTAAAAGTCGCTTTTTCTCTAATTTCATTTGCAGCTTCTTTAGGAATAGTGCCTAATTCTGCATACGCATCACAAACAGCAAGTTCAACTTGCAAATAATAATTGAATTTGGAATTCAAATCCCAAATCTTTGCCATTTCTTCTCTTGAATATCTTTCTATCATACGACCATTCTAACATGGAAAAATTTTTATTGTTGATTAAGGTTATCAATTATTTTAAAACTCGGATAAGTTTTGCCAATTGTTGAAAACTCTTTATCCGCAAGTTTCAACGAATTGCGAAATAATTCATCTATCCGAATTTCATGCCCGTCATTATCCAAAATTTTAACCTTTGGAATATTTTTCAAAACCGTAAAACCCTGTTCCCCCGAACCAATATATGGATCAATCGTTGCGCTAAATTTTCTATCAGGATTAATAGGATTAGAATTTTCATCCAACAATTTTTCCCCATTTATCTCAATCTGCAAAATTTTATATGTTTTATCTTCAAAACTTCCAACACCAACAATCGTAATATTCCTTGAGCATTGTACAAATCTTGAATTGCCTCTATCTCGATACATTCTATTCAATGTTGCATTTTCAAAAACTTGTTTCAATTCAGCAACAGAAATATCTATTTTTACCAAGGCACAATTTGCACACATTACCCTTTTAAAATCATAATTTGTAATAGTATCACTATCTTTTGTCGCCAAAGGAGCCATAGTGAACCCCGTAGAATGAAATGCAATTTCAGTTTGCCCAACCCTTTTCATATTATCAGAAATAAATGTGCCCAATGGACATGGATCTGAATAACATTTGGTTAAATTAAACACTCGATGAGAAATTGTTTTCATCAATTGTGTTTCGTTTTCATATTCCACAATCGGATTTTCAAATTCAGGAATAAAATCAAAATTATCAACTTTAATCTCTTCAACATTGTGAATTTTATCATCAAGTTGCATTTTATACAGGGAACGAGCAAAAGAAAATGGGTAATAAATATTATTATCAAAATCTGACTTTATCGGAGAATGCTCATGTCCACCAATTATTAAATCAATATTTTTATTTAATTTTTGTTCTGCAAATTGCTTCAACTGTAAACTATACGGATACCAATGATGATTAAGAACAATTATTCTATCATAATCTTCTTTAATCCCTTCTAACAAATTTGCAAAACATTCTTCTGGCTCTAATAACTCATACCCAAACTTTTTAACGCAAGAATTATTTAAACAAAAGCCAGTTATCAAAATTTTATACCCATCAAGTTCAACAATTTTGTATCGAGAAACCCATGGTGCGAATTCACCAGTCTTAGAATTTTTGAGATTTGCACAGACTACATTTATACCAGCGTTATTAAACTTTTCAATAGTTGACAAAAGATATTCAAAATCAGATTTCACAAATCCAAAATCGTTATTCCCAAGAGTTATAAATATTTCAGATTGAGGTAAAAGTTTTTTAATTTTTAAATACGCATTGACAGATAAATCTTTTTTATAAATACCTTTAAACAAATCTCCCGCATCTAAAATTAAAAAAGGAGAAGATTTTTTATATTCAAAATTATAAATTCCGCTCAACAAACGGCTGAGATTTCTACTTTCTTGATGGGAATCTGTAATTGCGTAAATATTCAATGTCATAACAGAAATATCATAGCAGAAAAAATTTACCAAGGGTAATCTTGCGGAGCCTTCCAACCATTTCGACGAAGTCTTTCCGCACAATATATTCTTAATTGTTTCTTTTGACAATCATTTTTAATAGTTTCATCTGGCAAGTTATAACCAAGTGGCATAACAGAACCAGTATCCGTTCTTACCAAGAAAAATATATCATTCCCAAATCGGTTAGGATTGTTTGCAACATTTATATCCACAATAATTCCAGAAGAACTTGAAACTGAAAAATCATATAATTTATCTGTTTCATCATTGCCAGAAGATAATCCCCCATATGTTATCACTGAAAACAATATTCCATCAAGTGTTACAAATGGAACTCTTGCACCAGCAGAATTAAAACCAGTATAAACAGCTTCACTATCCCAAGGATTAGCTTTTTTATATCCGCATTTTTGAGCGGTATCACACCAAGTCACGATTTTTAAATAAGGAGCGAAATATTGTTCAATATAAGGTTTTGGAGCTAATGAAGAATCCCAACCGTCATATTCACCGTTATCATGAATAGACATTCGCATAGCCTGGTTCATAATAGAAATAGACTTTTGAAGCTTAGCGATTTTAGCATTATGATCCATTTTGGCTAACAGATTTGGAATAGTCATTGCTGCAACAACGCCTATTATACCTAAAGTTATTAACACCTCTGCCAAAGTAAACCCAAACTTTTTCATATTTCTCCCGTTAATATAATTCATTATTTAATGTTACAATACACTATATAATGAATAAAGTCAATCATTGTTTGTTTTATTCACTAAAAATAGTATGATTTTTCTAATGGAAAGAGAAATTAAACTAGAAACAGACAATCTTGCATCTCAAATAAAATACCTTGCAGCCTTAGACGGTTTCACGGTCACTAAAGTTAAAGAAAAAGTCAACAAAAAGTATCAAAAAACTGACAGCAATCGAAATCTAAGCAACAAATTCCGCAACAAAACCCTACGAGTATCTGAACTTGTTGAATTATTAGATATACTGGATTATGACATTTACATCCACAAAAGATAATTAGAATCAACTAATCTTCCTTGTAGAAACAATGAAAGATTTGCAACCTAGTGAAGTTAACTATTCTAATGTTCACTTTTTCTTTTTTATACACATACCCCTCTCCCTAACCCTCCTCCCTTGGGGAGGGAACGATTTACAGTAATTTTACACACACGTCATACTGAGCGAAGCGAAGTTTCTCCTCAATATAGAATGTTTTTCAATAAAAAACGTCTCCTCTCCTTGGGGAGAGTTCAAAACTTAAACAACTTCTATTTAGAATAAATTGAAATCCCTTTTAAACTCAAATATGTTATAATTTAATTATGAATGACAAATTGAAAGAAACTTTAAAACTTCTGCCATCGCTTCCTGGTTGTTATATTTACTACAATTCAGATAACGAAATTATCTACGTTGGAAAAGCTAAAATTCTTAAACGTCGTGTTATGTCATATTTCAACAGAAAACATCACGACAGCGTTAAGGTTAATATTTTAGTTTCTCAAATTGACCACATGGAATACATCATTACAAATACCGAAGTCGAAGCCCTTATCTTAGAAAGTCATTTAATCAAAAAACATAAACCTAAATACAATATTTTATTGAAAGATGATAAAAAATATCCTTATTTTTTAATTACGAATGAAGATTTTCCCAAAATATCAATAGTTAGAAAACGGAACATGAACCCAGAAAAAGGTAAATATTATGGACCTTATACAAATATTCGTGCAATGCACTCAACTCTTGATTTTTTGAAAAAAATATTTCCATTAAGGCAATGCAAAACACCAAAATTTTCATCAAGACCTTGCCTATATTATCACATTGGGAAATGTCTTGCACCTTGCCAAAACCTTGTAACAAGTGAAGAATATAAAGCAATTGTCCATCAAGCAGAACTATTTTTATCTGGGAAACAAACAGAGTTAATGAAACAACTGATGGAACAAATCCAAAAATATTCTGACTCAGAACAATTCGAAAAAGCCGCTCGACTTCGTGATAGCTATTTTGACCTCAAAAAAACACTGGAAAAACAAAAAGTAGTTTATGAAAACACCAAACTTAACGAGGACATTATTTCTCTAATTCACGAGGATGGAATTCTCGCTATCGTTATAATGATGATTAGGGAAGGACGCTTAATCGACAAAAAAGACTTTACCTATGAAGTTGAAGATGAAGATAAAACAGAATTTTTTGCAACATTTTTCAAGGAATACTACAACACTTTATCCTTAGAGTTCCCTGACAAAATTGTATCTAATGAGCTTGAAGCCGTTGGAGACAAAGCATTATACGAAGAATGGTTAGAAATAATTTCTGGCAAAAAAGTTAAAATTAGTTACGGGAAATCTACCCAAGGAAAAGAGCTCCAAACTCTTGCAGATAAAAATTGCCGAGTAGTAATTGATAACGCAAAATTATCCAAAATGTCTAAAATCAACGAAGATTTTAACAATATTGGTTCATACCTAAAAGAAAAACTACATCTAAATAATTTCCCACATCGAATGGAATGCTATGATATTTCACACATTCAAGGGACAAATACTGTTGCCTCAATGGTAACATTTATCAACGGATTGAGTAAAAAATCTGAATACAAAAAGTTTAAAATTAAATCAACTGAAGGCAAACCAGACGACTTTTTATCAATGAAAGAAGTTCTTACAAGGCGACTTGTTCACCTTGGAGATAAAGGTTGGGACAAACCAGATTTAATCATCATTGATGGAGGTAAAGGACAACTATCTAGCGTTATGCAAATTGTGAAAGAACTCGGCGTGACAGGAATTGATTTTGTCAGCCTTGCAAAAAGACAAGAAGAAGTTTTTCTACCAAACCAATCTCAATCTATTCTTCTTCCTAGAGAATCTAGTGCCTTATTCCTTATTCAAAGAATAAGAGATGAAGCTCATAGATTTGCAATAACTTATCACCGAAAATTGCGGTCAAAAACCGAAATTAAAGAAAATGGAATACAAAAATAACACTTTTATTATTTTCTTCTCCGTGATAAAATTCAAATATGGATAGATTTGAATTTATTAAAGCAAAACGTATCGTTTTCAAATTAGGAACTAATGTATTAAGAAATGATGATGGTTATGTATCTTTGCCACGTGTTTACACTTTCATTGAAGATATTGCCCATCTTGTAAAATCAGGGAAAGAAGTTATTATCGTAACTTCAGGTGCAGTGGGATTAGGTAAAAAAAGGCTAGGACTTGATGATACCAGTGGAACAGCACTAAAACAAGCATGTGCTGCAATTGGGCAAGGTAAGCTAATGTCCATTTACGAAAACGGCTTTGACACATACGGATTGACAGCAGCTCAAATTCTTTTAACAGAAGACGATTTTTCAATTCGTCAAAGATACTTAAGCTTGAGAACAACATTCAACAAATTACTTGAACTTGGGGTAATTCCTGTAATTAACCAAAACGACACAGTTTCAACTTTGGATGTCGCACTTCGTTATGTTAAAGAAGATATGCAAGTATGTTTTTCTGATAACGACAAACTTTCAGCTCTTGTTGCTAGTGAACTTGATGCAGATTTATTAGTAATTTTATCAGATATTAACGGACTTTACGATGACAATCCAAAATCAAATCCAAATGCTAAACTCATTAAATCAGTAAAAGAAGTTAATGACGACATTTTAGCACTCGCTTCAGGTGTTTCTGATGGCGGAAGAGGCGGAATGGAAACAAAATTAAAAGCCGCAAGACTTGTAACTCGATTTGGGGGCAAAGTTCTTATCGCAAACGGCAAACAACCATATATCATCAAAAGGATTTTTGAAGGCGAAGATTTGGGAACAATGTTTTTACCATCAGACGAAAACCTTTCTGATAAAAAACGTTGGATTGGTTATGCCACAAACATTGTAGGGAAAATCATTGTAAACGATGGAGCAAAACATGCACTGATTTCAAAAGAAAAAAGTCTTTTACCTATCGGTGTAATTGGAGTTAAAAACCACTTCCAAAAAGGAGATGTAATCTCTATCCTTGATGAAAAACATCACGAATTTGCTCGTGGCATTGTCAACTATGATTCGCATTCTTGCGAAAAAGTTATCGGTTCTCATTCTGACAACATCGCAGACATTTTAGGATTTAAAAACTATGATGCAATCATAACTCGTGACAACATCACAATATTATAACGTTTTACTCACCACAAAATTAGGAGAGCTAAATTGGAAAAGAATTTTATTGAAATAGCTAAGAATGCAAAACAAGCATCACTAAAAATTGCCGAACTCAATACAGAAATAAAAAACTCTGCATTGAGTAAAATTGCGGATTTTTTTGAAGCTCACAAAACTGAAATTTTTGAAGCAAACAAAAGAGATTTAGAAGAAGCTGAAAAATTAGTTGAAAATGGAGAAATTACAAAAGCTACTTTCAACCGTCTAAAACTTGACGAAAACAAAATGAGAGATATGATTCAAGGAGTTCGAGATATTGCAAATCTGGAAGATCCCATCAGGAAAATTCTTTTCAAAAGAGAACTAGATTCAGATTTAACATTAACAAAAATTTCTTGTCCTATCGGGGTTTTGGGGATAATTTTTGAAGCTAGACCTGATGTAATTTCACAAATTTCGTCTCTTGCAATAAAATCTTCAAACGCCGTAATTCTAAAAGGTGGAAAAGAATCAAAACACACAAATGAAAAAATTATGGAAATTATTAATTCTGCATTAAACGAAGTAAAAGAATTCCCTAAGAATGTAGTACAACAAGTATTTTCAAGAGAAGATGTTGCAGAAATGTTAAAATGCGACAACTACATCAATTTAATAATCCCTCGTGGTGGAAATAAACTAGTAAAATTTATTAAAGAAAATACAAAAATTCCTGTACTCGGTCATGCCAGTGGAATTTGCCATATTTTTGTAGATAAATCAGCAGATATTGAAATGGCATCAAGAGTTGTAATAGATGCAAAAACTCAATACCCAAGTGCCTGCAATGCAGTTGAAACACTTTTAATCCACAAAGATTTCCCAAAGGCTAACGACCTTTTGGCATCTTTACAATTATCAGAAATAAAACTTGTTCCAAACCCAGAAGATTGGTCAACTGAATATGGTGACAAAATTTTATCTTATAAATTTGTCGATTCTCTTGATGAAGCCATTGAGCATATAAACACATATGGTTCTGGACATACAGATAGTATTATTACAAAAGACATCCAAAATGCAGAAAAATTCATGAACAATGTAGATTCCGCAGGGGTTTATATGAATGCTTCAACTCGTTTTGCTGATGGATTTAGATATGGTTTTGGTGCAGAAGTTGGAATTTCAACTAACAAAACTCACGCAAGAGGACCAGTTGGACTTGAAGGGTTAACCATTTACAAGTACAAACTTATCGGTAACGGAAATATTGTAGATGACTACGTAAAAGGCACAAAACATTTCCACCACAAAGATTTACCTTGTTCATAATAGGCTAAGGATTTCGCCAAGGCTCATTTGGCTGAATATAACGGAGTTTTACCCTCAAAAAATCCTGTTCTGAATTTTTAACATGTTCCGTTCCAATACATTCAAATTTTGAACTTCGAGGGAACACTATTTCGTCACAGGTTTCATTGCCCACACGAGAAACTCGTGAGCCTTTAGGAACTTCAATTTCATAGGCAATTCCAGTATCATTTGTCAGATACCTTGATGCATAATCTTTATTTGAAGTCGCATAAGCGTACTCTTTCATATCAATTACGTCACCTTTTTTAATTCCAAGCCTTTTCTTATATAGACCATATTCCGAGAAGAAATCTGGCTTTTCACCAATACAACGATAGACATTAAGCATTTTTTCAGTTGGCTTTAACTTTTTGAACTCCATATCAGTAAGACTAATCATTTCACGAGGAGTCATTTCTTTTACAAAAGTATCACCCATATATCTTGGATTCCCACCAGTTATAAAGAAATGATTTATCCCATTTAAATCACCATGTAGTGATACGGATTCACGATTAGTTTGGCGAATAACTCGTTGTTCTTTACACGCTTTCCAATATTCGTGACAAAACAAAGGCTTATTCCCAGCGGATTGTTTCAGTACATTTGCGGGTTGTTCATGTTTAAGAAAATTCGCCGTTTTCGTTCCCAATTCAGAAACAATTGTTCTTACAGTATCAAATTTAAAACCCATAAAAATAACTTTCCCCTTTTGTATATCTATATAAAAACAAAAGAGGAAAGATTATTGCCCCAACAACACAAATCTTATTAAATTTTTGCAATTTTTTGAGATTTATATTCAATTAAACATTTTGCCAATTGGTCTGGACAACTTGTGGGCTTTGAATTACAAGTAATTCCTTGCAATTTTTCAATAACGTCATCAATTGGCATTCCTTTAATTAAACTCTTAATACCTTTTAAATTACCGTTACATCCTCCAATGAATTCAGCATCTACAACTTTTCCATCTTGAATAGCTACTTGCATTAATTGGCAACAAGTTCCAACCGTTCTATATTGAATTACTTCTGGTTTATCTGTCATAATCTTTCCCTCTTTTCTGTGCTATAACTCCAATCTATCACAATTATTAAAAAAGAGTAAGTCCAAAATTAGAACCTACTCTTTTTATGAATTTAATCCTCTTCAACCTAGTCTTTTTTCAAGAAATCAGGAACATCTAATTTCAATTGTGGCATTTGAGGAAAACCTGCATTTGTTGATAATGTAGAATTTCCTACACCTGATGTTGATTTACCTTGAAAATACTCAGCAGCTGATAGTTGCGGAGTGTTGATTGAACTTTGGTCAGGTTTTTCAGAAAAGCCTGTTGCAATAACAGTAATCTGAATTTCATTTTGGAACGCTTCATTAATTGCAGTACCAATGATTACATCCGCATCATCCTTAACAACATTGTTAATAATAGTTGTTGCATCATTGATTTCATACAATGTCATATTAGAACTACCAGTGATATTAACAATAATACCAGAAGCGCCATCAATTGAAGATTCCAATAATTGAGAATTGATAGCCATTTCAGCAGCTTTGATAGCTCTTCCTTCACCTTGAGCTCTACCAATACCCATCAACGCTGTACCAGAATCTTTAACAACCTTTCTTACGTCGGCAAAGTCGATGTTAATCATACCTGGAATAGTAATAATATCTGACAAGCCTTGAATACCACGGTATAGAACTTCATCTGTTACGCAGAAAGCTTCTCTCAAACCGATTTGACGTTCAACAACTTGAAGCAACTTATCGTTTGGAACAACAAGGATAGCATCAACATATTTTTTAAGTTTTTCAATACCAGCCTCTGCTTGAGCCATTCTTTTTTTACCTTCCCAAGAGAAAGGTTTTGTAACAAATGCGATAGTCAAAATTCCTAAATCTCTAGCAATTTGAGCAACGATTGGAGCCGCACCAGTACCTGTTCCACCACCCATACCAGCAGTAATGAACACCATATCGGCACCATCTAAAGCTCTTGTGATATCATCTTTCATTTCTGTTGCAGCTTTTTCACCAGTTGAAGGATCTCCACCTGAACCCAAACCCTTTGTTGTCGCAACACCTAATTGCAATTTGTTTGGAACATTACTATATGTCAAAACTTGTAAATCTGTATTCATCAACCAGAATTCAACGCCTGCAAGTTTTGCCTTAATCATACGGTTTACAGCATTTCCGCCGCCACCGCCGACACCAATAACCTTGATTCTGGTAGGATTTATATTCGATCTTTGATTATTATTATCATAATTTGAAACTATATTATCCATTGTACCTCCTACGTTTCATTTTTTATTTATATTATATACTAAAAAATTTACATTTCACGTATTTGAATATTTTGTAATAATATTCAAAAGAGAGTGCAACAGAAATTTTTCCAATATCTAGGCTTGTAAATCCAATTTATTCCCTTGAGATTTTGATTTTAGAGCTTGAGCTTTCATTTTAATCTGATTTGCTTGATTTGCAACTTTATAATCTTGACCAGACGGATCAGAAGGAGCTAAAGCAGCACGAATTACAGTATTAGCATGGTCAATTGTTTGTTGAGGATTCTTTTTATTCAAAACAGGCATCTTAATAGGCACATGTCCAGAAACAGGGATACCATCAGCATTTCGTTCAATTGAAATTGCTCCAGCAAATACCCCACCAGCAGACTTGTGAGCCATCTCATGTGCGTAAATATGATTATAATTTCTATTAATAATCTCTTGTTTTGAAGCTAAATTTACTACCATACACACTCCTGCTATTATTGTAGCAATTTAATCTACTTATGTCAATTAGGATTTTAATTTGTAACAATATGTTAAGAAAAATATTAACATCCTCAAAACCTTGCTCCAACTGACTTAAGAAAAATAATAAGAATTTAAAAAAAACATGATTGAGACAATTCTCCCAAACAAAAAAACTTTATATAAACATATAGGTGGAAAACAATATAGAAAGTGGAAAGGGAATTACTATGTCAATTTCAAATTTATCGGCTGTTGGTTATCAACCCCAAGTAACGTCGTTCACAGCGAAAAAGTACAATGGACCAGAAGATTTTAAACCTGGTTTAATTATGCCAGAAAAAGAAGAAAAGAAAAACAAACATACCGTACTAAAAACAGTTGCAACACTTGCTGTTGTAGTTGGTGCAGCAGTTCTTCTTAAAAAACATGGAAAAACACTTTGGAACAAACTAAAAGGATTGTTTAATAAAGGCAGTAAAGTTGTAGGAGAAGGGGCTAAAACCGCAGAAACAGCAGGAAAGACAATCAAAGTTAACACCCCAGCAAAACCAGCTGCTGAAGTAGTAAGAAATATTGAAACCAGCACAGCAAATTCAAGTGCAAGAAAAGCAGTAGAACAAGCAATTAAAGACACTCCAACAAAAGCACAACAAGCTGCATACGATGAATCTATTAGATATGTAGCTCCAACAGCAGAACAAAAAGCCGCAATTAAAGCCAATAATGCAGTGGCCGCAAGAGAAACAGCAATTGCTCATCAAATTCAAAATGCAGCATCTCCAGAAAGTGTTAAAGCTTTGGAAAAAGCTAAACAAGGAATGTCAGAAGTTAACACAAGCCTAAATGGATTGTTTGAAAGTAACGGTGCAAAATTAACAGTAAAAAATGGTAAAATTGTAAAAATTCAAACACCAGACGGCAGAGCAATTACAAAAGAATTGAATATCGCAAAATATGAACACAAACACGGTATTGATTTATCAAAATTAACTCCTGCATCTACACCAAAAGCAAAACCTGTAGCTCCAAAAGTTCCTGAAACTCCAGCTCCCGCTCCAAAAGCTGAAACAGCAGCTACACCAAAGAAAACCAAAGCTCAAGCTAAAGCAGAAGCATTGAAAAAGAAACAAATGGACGCAGCATGGAAAGAATATACTCAATCAAAAGCTCCATCCGCAGATGAAATTTTAGCTCAAAGACAAGCTGAATTGGCTAAATTGGACGCAAAAGCAGCTAAATCAAAAGATGCACAAGTTTCACAAGCATGGGCTGAGCATTCACCAAAAGTTGAAACACCAAAGGCGGAAGCTCCTAAAACAAAACAAAAACTAGAAGACCTCATCGCACAAAGCGAAGCTGATGCTACAAGAATCAAACAACAAAGATTGCAAGAAGTGGAGGAAATGATTGAAAAACAAAAAAAGGAAATAGATGCAGCATTAGCATTAAAAAAACAACAAATGGACGAAATGTGGGCAGCAGCAGGTTACTAAAAATTGCACCTAAATAAAAATTCCACAAACTTATAAAAACATCGATTGGCGATTTAATTTAATCTCTTTTATCTGAGAAAGATAATCCGAGTTAGTTAAGTCGCCAATTGATTTGTATAACTTCAATACACTTGTTTGAATATTTTCAGAATTCATTAAAATCATATCATTTGCCATTTCAACATTAGATATTGCAAGTCTTGTCATATCCCTAAATCCAGATGATGCAATTTCTAGAGCTAATTCATTATCACTCGCAGTTTTAAAAATAGCTTGAGCTACAAGCATCGGCATATGAGAAATCAAAGCAACAGCTTCATCATGCTTTTCAGGGGTTGTAACAACAGGTGTCGCCCCAAGTTTTTCAATGATAGAAACTAGTGTTTCATCATTCCCCCAAACAGGAGTAACAACCCACTTTCTACCACGAAACAACCCTTCCATAGAATTTTCAAACCCTTGATGTTCTGTTCCAGCCATAGGATGAGAAGGAATAAATTTATAAGGTCGTTTTTTCTTAGATACAAACTGTTTCAAGGAACAAACATCCGTTACAATAGTATTAGGGAGGAGAACATTTTCTAACTCATCTAAAACTTGAAGAGTTTTATTCATTGGAGAACAAACAAAAACAATATCACAAGTTTTCAAAATCGAAAAATCTTTGTATATTCCTGTACCATTTTGAGATTGAGAAACAGCAACAACGTCATAATTGAGTTTTTTTAAATCACGATAAATAGAACCACCAATCAAACCCAAACCAATAATCCCAATCTTCATATATCATCTCTCCTTTTTGAAGATAATATACCACAAAGACATTCCGACTTACATTATGCTATTACGTTGCTTATACGAGTTTGTATTATTCATGCGAAAGTCTATAATGAATATATTTTGCAATTTTCCCAATAGCAGCATCCTTTGCCTTGTAATCATTTGACAATGAGTCTAGCAAAGCCTTCGCTTCTTTCAATACTTCTTTTGAGTGTTCTGGGTTAGTTCTTTTTAAAGCATTTGCAACACTAACCTTATCATACATCAGCTCTTTGATATAATCTTCTTTAGGTCTAAAAGTCCTTGTTTTAGACAATTCTTCGTAATTATTAATAATATTTTTAGTCGCTGTCATTTTAATATCTAAAGTATTAATATACTTTCCAAACTCATTATTCTCTTTTAGAACTTTTGCTAATTTGAAACCAAAAAAGACAATACCAAAATCATCTTTATCTTTAATTTTTCGATTTAATCCATTTCTCGTAATCATCATAGTATTTTCGAAATTTGATTTGTTTTTATCTAATAATATTGTATATAATTTACTTGTAAAAAATTCACCATTAACATTTTCAAGTTTGTCAATAAATTCAAACGTTTTAGAAATAAACACTTTTTCTTTAGAGTTCTTTTTAAATTCATCATACAAGCCAGAATAAAAATCCGTAAATTTTTCTTTTGTAATAGGTTCTTTATTCAATACACTATGTATTACTTTTTCAGAAGATAAATCAAAAACATTTTTCAATTCTTTAGGGTTCAACCCTTTATAATTCATGTTGAAAACTAAATCAGAAATTTGCTTTTGTGCAAAGGTCCTAATTCTACATAACTCTCGCTTGTCAACTATACTTGGGTCTTCATATAAAGAATTGATATTTTTATAAATTGCTAACAATCTCTTTTTATTTTCTTTAGGGTTAGCTTTTTCATTTTTCAAAACAATATCCAAATCTGTCCTAATTAACTTGAACAAATAAGCTTCTTTTGTATTCAATGACCGAGAAATAGTGTTGAAATTTTTACCTATGGTATCATAATTTTCACAAACATCTTTTAGTGCATTTCTTGCCATCGTCATATAAGTTAAATACTTATCTGGTTCTGTGTCTTTATAAAGATTGGCAAGTTCAGCTGCCCTTGTTGCAATATGCACACTATCATTTTGTTTTTGGGCACACTTGAGAGCTTTTGTAGTTATTGTTTTTAAGAACGGAATATTTTCTTGATTAGTTTTTATCAAAAAGCTATAAATTATTCCAGCAAAATTATTTTGCTGGGCTTCAATCATCCTTTGAGCAATATTGACAAATGTGTTATTGAAAAGAGTTTTCAACTGATTTGTATTACATTTTTCACTAACACGGTATAAATCATGTGCTAATAATTCAGGTTTTATTTTATGATCCTTTGAAAAAGGATTATAAATATAATTCTGCATTGTTTGCAATGTTTTTTGAACAGGAATCTCAGCAGAAGAAATTCGATTTATATTCATAGGTTTGTATATTCCTCTATTTTTAATTTATAGCTACACAATATACAAAACCTCTAAAAAATAAATTTGTTAATGAAAACAAATTTGAGCATTAAAAAAGAGCCCATAAGGGCTCATATTTTAATAATGGTGGAACTTCACATACGGTTTAACACTCCAAACTTGCCAAATCGCACCAATCTTGGAATTGATTTAAATAGAGATTATAAATTCTTCTATTCTCATTTTCTTCATCTATTATACTTTGTTGCATAACTTTATATTTTGCGATTGCATCTTTACGCATTAAATTCATTGCCTTCTCACGTGGAGCTTTATATTTACGATACTGTTCTTGTTCAAATTCTTCTACAAGTTGGTTTAAATTTGCTTTTTTATCTTTCTTTAAATCAGTAGCTATATTATCATTATCAAAATACCTATTTAGAACTTTTTTTATTAATTTTCCATAAGCAACCTTACTATCTTGTGATGGTTTTGATACATTCGCAATTTTTACATCGGTGGATAAGATAACCGAATCAACACTCGGTTGACTAGTTAATTTTAAATTTTTATTTAGAAGCTTTTTAGGTAAATTTATTGTACTCTTTGCTTTGTTGTTAGGTAGAGAACTAACAGCTTTTCCAAAACATTTATTTGAAGAATTCTGAATATATGGATTTACAGCTTGAATAATATTAAATCTTAAATTAGAAAAATTTAGTTGACGAAACATATACATACTCCTAACATCATTAATACGAAAAAAGAGCCTCAATCGGCTCTTGATTTTAAATGGTGGACCTTGACATACGGTTTAACACTCCAAATTCGCCAAATTGCTGCCTAGTCTATGATTTGGACATGTTCTGAACCTACATTTTTTCTGACACGAAATTCTGAACTCCTGTAGGCAAAAAACTGCAGACCCATTCTGAAATTCCACAAGAAAGCCAATCTACTGAAAATTTGTTTGTTACACAAATTACAAGGAGATTTTTTATGACACATTTCCCAGATTTAGACGAACAAACAAGATTAGTTATGCTCAGTGAGTTAGATTTTGACCTCAGAACAGGTTTGTTTTATGAGCCAAAATCTCTAACTGCTACAGGCATGTTTACCTACAAAAGACTGCTGAAAGAGTGTTTTTCTAATGGAACGCCTGAAACCCTGCAACAAAAACTCTTACTCTCTTACTTTAGGGAAAAAGATGATAGAGGGAGAAAAATTCCGTCTAACATTCGTGAAACTCTTGCATTTGGGGACTTCAATCGCTACTATGTTCGAGCCTTATTAGTGCGTGCGTTTAGTGAAAAACGAAAACTTTGTGTGTATCGTGCAAAACAAGTTATGCATGAAAGACAACAATCTAAATTACTTGCTACAAGAGTTTTCTTTGACAATAGAGAAATTGGCAGGTTGTTAGAGATATGCAGAGATTACCGAAAACTGTTCAGTCCAAAAGTTCAATTTGAACTTCTAAAGCCAAATTCTGGTCTTAGTCTAAAGTTTGTAGGAAACCCTATGTGAAAATTCTAGGTTTATGCAATTTTTAGGTATTATTTTTATCTTACAAGTGAATTTTATCTCCGCAAATCGCCTGCAATCTCTCTATTTTTTGTCTGAAAAATTTTTGACTGTATCTATTCCAAAAACAGCAGATTTATCTCACGACTTTCGTCCAAAATGCTAACTTGTTTAGCATTTTGGCGCATTTTGCTTTCTTGAAAAGCTTTCTAACTGTTTTCTGTTATTTTTTGTGAAAAACACTACATCTCTGCAACAGTCTAACAACTGCAAAACAACAGAAACATTTTGGCTGAAAACTTTATTTTGCTTGATTGTTGTCTTTCGACTTCACCGACAACACTTTTTTCTCTCTAACAAAAGAGTATTAGAAGTTCTTCACAACAGGTTTGAAGTTTGGATTTTGGGACATATCGTAGAGTATTCCACCTATCTCGTTTTTTGGAAGAACCATAGACGGATTGAGGGATAGAATTTGCAAAAGAATTTTGATAGAGGAAATACTCATTTTGTGGTCTTTGACAAGACTTCTAAGACACAACAGCCATTCTAAGTCGTTCTCTGTGTAGAGCCTTTTCTGAATTTGACCTGTCTTTACTCTATGAGTATGGATTAATTTTTCTGAATCGTATGTTCTTAATCTATCTGGAGTTATTCCTAACATTTCTGCTACAATAGCAGTCGTTAGCATTGGAGTATCTTTCCCCAACTTTTTTCTTCTTACCATATTTATTCCTCGTATCTTTTCTATGATAGTATATTTGCGTGATTATGCCTATTTGGGTATTAGTATTCTATGAAAGACTAAATAATTTCATATGAAAACACTATTTACAGATTTATGGTTTATGTGTATAGTTAGTATTATTTAATTGGGAGAATAGTGAATGGTTAACGAACAAAAATCTTTTACTGTAACAATTTTATTAGCCGTATTTTTCGGATGGTTTGGAGCTCATAGATTTTATACAGGTTATACTGGTATCGGAATACTCCAATTTTTAACAATGGGAGGTTTTGGTATCTGGACTTTAATTGATTTTCTCAGTCTTTGTTTTAACAAATTCAAAGATGCGAATAATAATGAATTAAAAGGATACAATGTAGCATTAGTATGTATTTCTGCTATATTAATTGGATTTATATTATGGGGAATGTTTTCACCAGATAGTGATAGTTCTGATACTGGCACTTCAAATGAAACTATACAAGAACCTGTAGAACAGATTGAAGTAAAACCTGAAACTCACAATGGTATTGCTTTTGAAGTTATTTCTAAAAGGTTAGTTAACGAAGCTTACCTTAGAGGTTTTGGGATTCCGTCTATGGGAAATTCCCCAGTTCTTGTTATTACGGTGAAAATCAAAAACAATGGCAAAGAGCCGTACAAGCCTCATATTAAGGCTAGATTGCTTGATGAAAATGGGGCAATTTATGCAGGAAATGTTTACACAAATGTTATGGAAATTCTAAATTCTTCACAAAATATATTGAATCCGGGAATGGAAAAAACAGAAGTGCTGTATTTCAAAATTCCTGAAAAGAAAAATTTCACTATTGAATTCCAAGACGGAACATTTTTTAGCGACACTGTTTCGATAAAATTATAACAAAATGAAAGGTTAACTATGAAAAAGAGTATCTTATCTTATTTATTCTTACTTTGCGGAATTGCAATTATTTCTACTGGTTGTATTAAGGCTGACACAACAATTACTTTTGACAACAAAGACAATATGAAAGTTGAAACAACAGTACTTTTTCCTCAAGAACTTATGAAATATGCTGATTCCAATGCTGACACATCGAAAGATGACTTAACCAAAGATATTGATACCGAGGCTAACGGAATAAAAATCGAAACAACCGTTCAAAATATTGATAGCAAAGACGGTGTAGGAACAAGAAAAATCGAGATTTGCAAAAATGTTTCTAAAGCAAAATTCAGCAAAATCTCAATGCTTATTCCTCAAAATTCTAATGGTAGCATTCTTAGTGTCAAGAATTATGTTTTCTTCAAAAAATATATTTTTAGAGGACAGTTGGAACAACCTGAAAAAACGAAAACAAAAACATCTGATTCAAAAGTTAATCCTAACGACCTTATTTCGTCAAAATTACGAGTACAAGTACCAAAACAGGCAATAGATGTGAAATCTAACACAAATGTTAAGGACGCTGACAACACGAATATTTATGTTTGGAAAATTGATTATTCTAAAGAAAATCCTATTAATCTTGAATTTTGTTTGATTAACTGGTGGACAACAGTTAGTAGTGTTGTTGGTTTATTGTTGTTAGTTGTTTGTATTATCTTAGGTCGCAAAGGGAAATTGGATTTTGCTAAATATTTCCAAAATCTAAAAATTTCTTCTAATTCAAAAACAACTGCAAAGCAGGAAAAACAAAAATCCCCTGCAAAAATTATAGGTATTTCTTTGATTATTTTAGTAGGTCTAGGAACTGCAATTTTCTTTTCACTTCCAACAATTTGCAATACTCTTGTGGACAATAGTATTAAGAATGTCTATGTTGGTGAAACTGAAAAAGCAATGAAAATGATAGAAGTTGCTAATCTTTTGAATACCAACAAAAACAATGATATTTCTAAAGAAATATTTGCAAAAGGACTTTCAGAGTTAGAGAAAAATGATAACACTACGGCAAAAGCATTTTTTGACCTAGTTGCAAAAACAAAGTCTGAAAATTCTCAAAAATATAGTCAGGAACTTTCTGACAAAGCCGTTAGCGCATTGAATGCAAACCAACTTGCAAAAAGCAAAAATCTAATAGAAGCAGCTGCAAAATTTGACTTGAAAACTGCTCAAAAAACACATGCTGATTTTGCAAAGAAAAACTTAGCCTTATTCACTGCCAAAAAGTACAACGAGGCTCTAACTGTATGCGACATTTTGCTTACATTGAAACCTGAAAACCATGAAAATTGGTTCAGAAAAAGTTTAGTCTTGATGAACCTTAACCGAAACAAAGAAGCAGTAGAAGCATTCACCAAAACAATCAATTTGAAAAATGATTATGCTATTGCATACCTTGATAGAGGATATATCTACCAAACAAAACTTGCAGATTATGACAAGGCTCTATATGACTTTAATCAGGTAATCCGTTACAGTTCAGACAAAAAACAAATTGCTCTTGCAAGAATTAGCATAGCCGAAATTTATACAAAAAAGAAAGATTATCGCAAAGCTATGGATAGTGCATGGATGGCGAAAGAATTGTATGAATTGCTAGGGAATTATGAAAAAGCAGACGAATGCTATAGGTATTTTGATTATGTTGCAGAATTGGAATGCAACCGACCAAATGGGTACTGTTACTACTAAAAAGGAGAAAAATATGAAAAAATTTGCAATTATTTCAGCAGTATTATTTTTAGGTTTATCTGCATCTGCAACTGAATTGAATAGTATTTTTTACGGTATCAGAAGTGGCATAGACACCCTTTCAGATGTGAATAGGTTAAGAGGGCAAGTTATCCAAACGAACGCCCAAAAACAAGAATTGGAAAACAAACAAGAAACTTTGCAAAATTCACAACCGCAAAATGCCAATTACTCTAACTCTGAAACACCAAAAACAAATAGTAGTTTTGTGCCTTCTTCGGCAGAAGACGAAGGCACTGCTTTTACGGCAAAATCGAATTATGCTATGGGAAATATTTATTTGAAACAAGGAAAATATCGAGAGGCAATAGATAGTTACTACAATGCAAAAATGCTCTTTGAGGCTATTGGTGATACTGAAAATGCTCAAAAATCCGAACAGGTTATAGAATATGCCCAAGAAATGCGTTGTGAATTTGGTGATTATTGTCAGTAACTTTTAACTCCTGCAAGTAAGTTTAAATAATTTTGTGAATGAATATCATTAGTAATTGAAAAACTAGGTTGTTTATTTACAATACAAGTATATAGTTCTTTATGCCTTGTCGGAAATAGAACTATAAATGGGTATGGTAATTCATAGTTTTCATAAATATTCTTTATATCTTCAAATGACATTGGTATAGCGGTAAATGCATCATCTAAACAATGTTTATTTGAATGTCTAAGAAGTTCTTTAATGCATTCTTCTACTATTCCTTGGTCTATCATTCCTTTTGATAAAATACTTTCCATCAATGGCTTTTTTTCATCAATTAGTCGTACCAAAACATTGTATATAAGTTCATATTTGCATTTGTAAAACTGCTTTTTTAATAAAGTGTTTTCGGAAATAGTTTTTAGTTTGCAATTTTTATTAGGACAAGCATATCTTACAGCCTTCTTAGGTCCATAATAATCATGAATTTTTAACATATAACCACATTGTGGGCATTTTGGATTTTTTATCTTAAATCTTTTTTTATTTTTGGCAAGCATTCTTTTAGTATATCACATAAATCTTAAAAATGTGGTATTTTTCAAAATCTACTGTATCTCAATAACCATAGGCTATTCAGCCTATTTTGGGGCTAAATTTGGGCTTTCACATATAGAATAAAATACCCCGAAATAGAACATAACAGAATTTATATACATGTAAGCTTGCCAAAATAGTGTCTAAAAAAGAACAAGGAGAAAATATCAAAATGAAACAAAATATTTTACAACTTACAGGTTCAAATTTTTCGGAACCCGAAAAAAGTATGTTAGCAGAGTTACTTCACATTATTGTTGAAGAAATCGTTAAGGAGGTTTGTAATGACTAATTTTAAAGAAAAGAAATTTTTACCAGTTCCTGTAGTTCAACCAAAACAGGAGTATTCACAAAACGAATTTGCGGAAGAAGTACAAGAAGACTACGAAGCAGAAAATGCTAGTGTTGAGGTTATTAGAATACTAGTGAAAATCGACAGTAGGACAGAGCCACAGACCAAAAGTGAAGTAGTTATGTCCAAAATTCGTACCGTTGGAAAAAATAGCAATGAGTTTACTGTTAGACTGAATAGTAGGGATTTGGCAGATGTTAGGAGTTGGAAAATTGCAATATCAGCCGTTACCGCAAATTTAGATATTCCCATGAAAGAAAAAGATTTCAGGGAACTCAAACAAAAATGGTACGAAAACGCAAAAAACAAAAATATTTTTGCATGTGCAGGTAGCCAAAACGGTCAGTTTATTTGGGCAAATGCAATTTATGATTTTGCAACACAAAAACTTACTTATGCACAAAAGATTGATGAAACGAAAACTTATGACAGTGTTGAAAATTCACTCGTTGAGATGAACAATACCTGCAGACCAATGCTCTACCCTGTCGAGAGAACATCTGAAGATGTCTTTAGAGAGTTTTTCACTACCTTATACCGAACTTTTCCAAAATCAGAGGTTTTGGTCTGTTTTGGAATGGCTTTAGGTACTATCTTTTGGGATATTTTCCAAAAGAAAGCAGAGGGTGTTCCACCGATTTTCTTCATCGGAGAATCACATTCAGGAAAAAGTACGATAGTGAAAACAATATCGGCAATTTTCGGATTGTGCAAAAACTCCGACTTTATGAGTGGAAATTCGACACCTTATGCGATTATGCAGGAACTTTATTCTCGTATGAATATCCCTGTATTTATTGAAGAATTACCTCCTGAAATCTTTGGGAAATTAACTCCTGCTGTGAAAAATATCTACAACGCAATATCTCGAGGACGAGGGAAAAAAGATGGCGTTGAAAAAACGAAAATTTTGACAAATTTAGTTTCAACATCTAACCATTTCTTCAAAGATATTTCTTTGGAATTACTCTCTAGGATAGCGTTTGTGAACATGAAAAAAGGAGAATTCAATTTGGAAAATTTTCCGTACTTTGATGTCGAAAAGCGTAAGGAATTATCTCAAATTTTACCAGTATTCTTGCGTTATAGGAAAGGAATAGTTTTGGTGTATAAATCCATTTATGGCCAACTTAACAAACATATACCAGAAAAAGGGCGTCATATCTCTAATTTGGCAATTTCTTGCACAATGTGGTATTTGGTGAATTCTATTCTGAAATACCCTCTCGTGAATTTGACGCAAATGGTGATTGATTACAACAATACCTACAAAGGTTATTTGAACGCTGAAATCAAGTCAAGTGATGTTATCTTGAATGACATTACCAGAATGGTGGAAGCAGGAAGACTGGAGTATGGTAGGGACTGGAAACTGGTTGAAAGTACGTTGAAGTTAAATTTGCGGAAATACGTCGAAAAATTCAACATTTTCAATCCTAAAGAGATGACAACACCTGCTCAAATCAGGTTGCAAGTTGCTAACGACAAGCGATTTGATACCAAAACCATACCTCAAAAAGATATTGGGAGAGCAATATCTATAGATATTGCAGAAAATTCATACCTACTTGAAAAACTACAAAATCAACAAAGGGTAGCTTCTGTAGGTTGGTACAGTCTAAACAATGAAAAGGAGAAAAAAGATGAGAAATAACGATAAAATTTCAACACTTAAAGGGGCAAGTTGCTTTTTGTATTGTAGAGTTTCAAGCAAAGACCAAGCAGACAACACATCGCTAGACGACCAAGAAAAATTATGCATGGACTTTGCAAAAAAGTGCAATATGAAAGTTGAACACATCTACAAAGAGGACGCAAGTGCCATGGTGCCACAAAAAAGACCGATGTTCAATGAAATGGTGAAAAAACTCCAAAATGGTGGAGCAGATGTCGTTATTTTTGCCTATGTTGACAGAATGTCAAGAAATTCTGTTGACTCTTACCAAATATTGAATCTTGTGGAAAAAGAGGGTTTGACTGCGGTATTTGTTCAGGACAATATAGTTTTGCAAGCTCCAGTTGTCTCTACTGAATTTCTAACGATAGACATTCTTTCAGGAGTATCAAATTTTAGGGTAAGGCAAGATAGGGAAAAATGTCGAGCAGGTATTAAGGCAAAGGCTATAGGTGGATTTCGTCCCTGTCGTCCTCCTTATGGCTATGAAAATGCAGGTGGAAAGCACCAAAGATGTACTGTTGTCAATAGTGAACGTTCTAAATTTGTGCAAAAGGCTTTTGAAATTTATGCAACAGGTGCTTATACCGTCAATGAAGTTGCTGCTGAATTGTACGAGCAAGGTTTCCGCTATGAATTGCAACCCTCACAAATTATTCCTAAACAATCCCTTATTTCAATGCTGAAAAATCCTTTTTATATTGGGGAATATATGGTGAAGCAGATAGGTGAAAGTGTAACAGGAAATCACGAGCCTATTATTTCAAATGAGATATTTGAAAAAGTGCAAAAATTGCTTGATTTGGCTCCAAAAGCTCCTCGCAAACACAATTTGCTTTACTCTAAACTTATTGTTTGTGCAAATTGCGGACATACTATGACTGGTGATGTCAAAGTTAAGCCGAATGGCAAACAATATGTTTATTACCGTTGCACAAATCCAAAGTGCAGTGAACATGCCTGTATTAGTGAAACATCTCTAAATGATGATTTGGAAGCATATCTAAAGGAAATTAGATTAGGGCTTATTCCTGATGAAATAGTAGAAAAAGTCTTGAAAGACGAACTTTATGCTCAGAAACAAAAATTATCTATTCTGAAACGAAATCGTAGTCATAAGTTTGATGCTGAAAGACGAGTTTATGAGGAAATCTCTCAAAAGAATATTACAGATGAAAAGTATATCAAAGGAAGATTTGCAAATATTCAGGAAAAATATGGAGATTTGGAGTCAAAAATCTATGTTGCCGAAAAACAAATTGAAACTGTGGAAGCCAAAGTTGCAGAATTGCGTAGAAATAGACTCTACAACATTTATGAAGACCTTGAAAAGCCAACGAAAAGAAAAATTATTGAATTAGTTGCAAATATCTTCAAGTGCGATGAAAACGGTCTAAAAATGACGTTCAAATCTGCATTTCGCAAAATTCGCAAAAGATAGAGAATTTTGCTATTACTCTAAAATTTAGATTTTTATCTGAATTTCTTGCCGCACAAACAACTTGTGTGGTTTTTCTTTATCTGAGTATGGAAAACTACACCCACAACAACACTCTAGCCACACCCAAGCGACATTCTTCTATTTGCAAAAGACTTTTATTTGCTATGGTTTCAGCCATAGGACTTCACCAACTACACTTTTTTGGCACAAACAAAAATTTTTCTTTTTCTTTATGAATTTTGCAGTATTTTTTATTCTACGCTCCTGACATTCCAATGATTTTAGCCTAAATTCGGAACACTTTACTTTTTGGCAAAATGACAAAAAATGAAAACAAAGGAAGTTCAGAAAAATTCAAGGAGTTCAGATTATGGATTACAAAAAAGTCGTTATTTATGCAAGAGTTTCAAGCAGAGAACAGGAAAAAGAGGGATTTTCTATTCCTGCACAGTTGAAGTTATTACGGGAATATGCTCAAAAAAATGGTTTCGAAATAGTTCAAGAGTATTCAGACGCTGAAACTGCCAAGAAAGCAGGCAGGACAAACTACAATGCCATGCTTGATTACCTGAAAGCTAATCCTGACACAAGAACAATTCTTGTGGAAAAAACTGACAGATTATATCGTAACTTCAAAGATTATGTTACTCTTGAAGATTACGACCTAGAAGTACATTTGGTAAAAGAAGGTAGCATTATTAGCAAAAATTCCAAATCTCATGACAAATTTATCCATGGGATTAAGGTTCTAATGGCAAAAAATTACATTGACAACCTTTCCGAAGAAATCTCAAAAGGATTACATGAGGGACTGGAACAAGGGTACTGGCCATTCCAACCTCCATACGGTTACAAAAGAGGTGCGAAAAAATCTCTCTACATTGACCCATTACGAGTATGTTTTGTTCGTAGGGCATTTGAACTTTTTGCAACTGGTCGCTACTCTCTCCGCAAACTCTCTGAAAAGTTATTTGAGGACGGCTACTATTACCAATCTGAACGTCCGAAGATTACACAGTGCGTTTTAGAAAGTATGCTCAAAAATGTTATTTACACAGGACAAATGCGTTGCAACGGAATTATCTATCAAGGCAAACATCCAGCAATAGTAGGATTTAACCTCTTTAACAAAACACAACAAGCGTTCAAAAAAGTTAGCAAATCCAAAGTCCGCAAAAACTTTCATTTTCTTTATCCGGGATTAGCAAAATGTGAAGTTTGCGGATATGCTATGTGTGGTGAAGTTCAGAAAAACAATGTCTATTACCGTTGTTCTCACCATGACCGAACTTGCACAAATACCTCTTACATATCTGAAAAGCAAATGACATCAGCACTCCGCAGACATCTCTCAAGAATTGCCCTAAATGACAAACTATATGAACTTGTCAAAACTTCTCTTACAGAGAGTTTAAGAGATGAACAGCATTACCACAAAACAGAACTCGAAAGACTAAACAAAGAGATTGAGAAATGTACGGATATTCTAAAAAAGATGTATCTTGACCAGTTGAACAAAGTAATTGACATGGATTTATGGATTACAATCAAAAATGAGTATGAAATCAAGTTGAACAGACTAAATGCAGAGTTACAAAGACATCAAAATGCAAATATTGATTATTTGGAAACAGGCATGAAAATTTTAGATGTCTGTCACAAAGCAAGTTTGCCTTACTCTGAACTGAAACCAGAAATGATTGCACAATTAGTATGGCAAAGTTATTCCTCTGTTACAGTCAAAGCGAAAAGTGTCAAAGTGAAATTTGCAGAACCATTTGCAACACTTGAAAAACTGGTTAGAGTTGCAAAACAAGGAATAGCAGAATTAGGATATGATGAATTCGCTAAAACACTTGAAAATAGTAAGACAGCATGTCTTAAGGGCATTAAAAAAGAGCCTACAGGCTCTTTTGAATGTGTTTCACCAAGTTCGACTTGTATGAAATGGTGGAGGATAGGAGATTCGAACTCCTGACCCCCTGCGTGCAAAGCAGGTGCTCTACCAGCTGAGCTAATCCCCCATTGGCTCTCGCCTTTGGTGTTTTGCTTTCGCTCCACAATATTTATTATACATGGGGAATTTTTTTTGTAAAGGGGTTAATCAAAAAAATTTTTGCTATTATTTTTAACCATTAAATTATTAATATAAAACGCAGGGCAGAAATTATTCTGTCCTGCGTTAATTATGTATTTTTCACTGCAAACTATTTACAACCAAGTGGCAATGAAATATCTTTTGCGTGTTTAAACTCAATTACAGCTTGTGCCGCTGCAAGTCTTGCTTGTGGAACTCTGAAAGGAGAACAAGACACATAATTCAAGCCAATTCTATGGCAGAATTTTACAGATGCTGGATCTCCACCGTGTTCACCACAAATTCCACGTTTCAAGTGAGGACGAACTTTCAACGCTTTATCAAGAGCAATTTTCATCAATTGTCCTACACCTTCTTGATCAAGAGTTTGGAATGGGTTAGCTGGTAAAATCTTTTGCTCAACATAATTTTGCAAGAATTTCCCTTCAGCATCATCTCTTGAATATCCAAAAGTCATCTGAGTCAAATCGTTTGTACCGAAAGAGAAAAATTCTGCGTGTTCAGCAATTTGATCTGCGGTCAATGCTGCACGAGGAATTTCTATCATTGTACCGAACATATATTCAACTCTTACGCCTTTTTCATCCATAACTTCGTTTGCAACACGTTCTAGAACTCCTTTAACAGTTTTAAGTTCATTTACATGTCCAATAAGAGGAATCATAACTTCTGGTTTTACATTCAATCCTTCTTTTTTCAAATCACAAGCGGCACTAAAAATTGCTCTAACTTGCATTTCATTAATTTCAGGATAAGTTAAACCTAAACGGCAACCTCTTAAGCCCATCATTGGGTTAGATTCAGACATTGCTTCCACGATGTTTAGAAGTTTTTCGTCTTCAGCAGAATCTTCACCTTTTGCCTTTTTAGTTGCAACTTTTGCAATTAATTCTTCTTTATCTGGCAAGAATTCGTGTAGAGGTGGATCCAAAAGTCTGATTGTCATAGATTTTTCGCCTAAAGCTTTGAACATTGCGTAGAAGTCAGAATATTGCATTGGAAGAAGTTTAGATAAAGCTTCTTTTCTAGCTTCAGAAGTTCCAGCAACAATCATCTTTTGTACCCAAGGAAGTCTTTCTGGATCCATAAACATATGTTCTGTTCTACACAAACCAACACCTTCAGCTCCTAATTCAAGTGCTTTTGCAACATCTGCTGGAGTATCAGCATTCGCTCTAACGCCAAGAAGTTTAATTCCATCAACCCAAGCGAACAACTTATTAAAGTTTTCGTCCATTGTTGGAGGAACAAGATGAATTGCACCATCCATAACTTCGCCAGTACCACCATCAAGAGAAATAACATCATCTTTATGATAAACAGTTCCATCTCCTGCGGTTAAAGTCTCGTTTTTCAAGTCAATTGACAAATCTTCACAGCCAGCAACACAAGGTTTACCCATACCTTTTGCAACAACTGCTGCGTGAGAAGTCATACCGCCACGTAAAGTTAAAACACCTTGAGATTCAATCATACCGTGAATATCATCTGGGCAAGTTTCAATTCTTACTAAGATAATTTTTTCACCATTTTTACCACGTTCAGCAGCTTCTTCGGTATCAAAAACAATTTTACCAACAGCAGCCCCTGGAGATGCAGCAAGACCTTGAGCAATTTTGTGAGCTTCTTTTTTTGCTTTTGGATCAAAATCTGGCAATAAAACTTGGTACAATTGGTTTGCATCAACAAGCTCAACAGCTCTTTCCTTGTCGATAATACCCTCTTCGCACATTTCAACAGCAATTCTCACAGATGCCTTAGCTGTTCTTTTACCGTTACGAGTTTGCAAAATCCATAATTTACCTTTTTCAATCGTAAATTCCATATCTTGAACATCTTTATAGCCTTTTTCAAGCTTTTTCGCAATGTCAACATATTGTTTATAAAGTTCTGGCATTTCGTGTTCTAACTCTGCAATAGGTTTTGGAGTTCTAATACCAGCTACAACGTCTTCACCTTGAGCGTTAGTCAAATATTCTCCATAGAATTTATTTTCACCTGTTGATGGGTTTCTAGTGAATGATACACCAGTAGCACAATCATCCCCCATATTTCCAAATACCATTGTTTGAACGTTTACAGCTGTACCATAGTTATGGTCAATTTTGTAATGTTCTCTATAAGCAACAGCTCTAGGAATATTCCAAGAACGGAATACAGCCTCAATAGATTCTTCCAACTGAACATATGGATCTTGAGGAAAATCTTTTCCTGTTTCTTGTTTAATCAATACTTTATATGGTTCAATTAAAGATTTCCAATCTTCTGCATTCAAATCAGTATCAGATTTATAACCTTTTTCTTCTTTAATTCTATCTAGATAATCTTCAAATTTTTGTCTATCAATTTCCCAAGCAACAGAACCAAACATTGTTAAAAATCTGCGGTAACTATCATAACAGAATCTAGGATTGTTTGTTAATTTAATCATTGCTTCGACAGTTTTATCATTCAAACCAAGGTTCAAGATTGTTTCCATCATGCCAGGCATAGAAAGTCTAGCACCAGAACGAACAGAAACTAACAATGGATTTTCAGAATCTCCAAACTTTTTGCCTGTTTGAGCTTCTATATCTTTCAATGCCGTTTTAACTTCATCCATAAGTCCTCTTGGCATTGTATTATTATGGTTAATATAGTCCATACATGTTTCAGTTGTAATTGTCAATCCTGGAGGAACAGGCAAGCCAAGGTTTGTCATTTCTGCCAAGTTAGCTCCTTTACCGCCAAGCAAGTTTCTCATTTCTGAGTTTCCTTCTCTGAATAACCATACACGTTTTTCTGTCATAATTGTCTCCTTTAATAAACTAATAAACTTGCAGATAACTAATATTTAAAATAATATCATAAAAATTCTCGTGTTAATAAAAATTTTTATTTTTAGAAATAATACATCTCTGGGTGTTGTTTTATTTCTGGAATTTGCTTCCTTAGTGCAAAACGCTGATACTTTGAGTCTTTTTGCAAAACAACTTTGTCCATTTGTTCTATTGTGTTATAGCCCATTTTTCTTGCTATTTCATTAATCCTTGCGAATTTTGCACGTTTTTGCTCTGGATTAAGTTTAGAAAAATCAGCTTGAGCTTCCTCTAAATAATTATTTAAGCCGAAATTGTACAGTTTATTTTGCAAAAATTCAACTTTTGCAATTGCATTTTGATATAATTTTTCTTCATTCAAGCCTTTGGATTGAGAAACTACACCCTTTATTCTTAATCTATCAATCATTATCCCTAAGTCTGTAACACTTGTTGTTATAGGCAATCTAGCAAAAAGTGTCGCAATATATTTATCATCTAAAGTTGAGAAATCTTGCGTTTTTAATATATTTTCAAAAATCGTGTTTGCAAATATTTTTTCTGAATCTTGAGGTAGATTTTGTGGTTTCAACTCTTCTGGGGAAAATTTTTCATAATTTTGGAGAGTTGCAATTTTTCTATAATGAGGCACAAAATCATCTCCCAATCCCAACATTTTTCTAATTTTTGGGAATGCTTTATCTATCAAATCAGACTTTGTGTCAGAAACAAGATGACGTGTTTCTGTAACAATCTTTGAAAATCTTAACGCCACTTTTTGAACGCCTTGAGCAAACTCTTCTTCTTGCATTTGTTTCATTGAAATAGATGCAGACTTGACATTTTTATCCACTTCAGTACTTAAAGTAGCAATCAGGTCCTTATGTTTGTCATTTTTAAATTTAGGGAAATGAATTAAATCCCCATTAGATAAATCTCGATGATACCTATTTAGATTTAATTTATCCGCTAAAGCTTTCTTCACCCCTAAAACTTCTACCATATAAGAATCAAAATCAGTTGCCCCAGGTCTATGACATTGTTTAACACTCTGCTGGATTGTATCAAAGCCTTTATCTTGAGCAATAATTAAATCTTCTATGTTTTCAGATTTTTCCAAATCACTCAAAATTTCAGTTGGTTTAATCCAACGATTTTTCTTATATTCTTGAACGGATTTATTTAGTCCTTTAAACTCTTCTTTAATAGATTGTTTTACATCTGTTGAAAATTCCTGTACACTTTGCGATATTTTAGAAATTCTATCTTTTGCAAGTTTTTTCAAAAACGCACTACCGCTCGGCTTTTTAACGCCATAATAAACTAATAATGCTCCACCTGTAATCATTCCAAAAGGGAAAATCTTTTTTGCTTTCTCTTCAAAAGAATTATTTTTATCACCTTGGAATTTTGGAGTTTTATTCTCAGCCCTTTGTGGTATCACAAAAGAATTTACTGCCCCTATTTTTTCAGTAATTAAATCCACCATAAAAAGACCCTTATTTTAGTATAGGATATTAATACCGCAAAATAAAAAAATTTGCTATATGTTACAAAATATTATAAAATCAATATAAAAGAGAGGTATATTATGCAAAAAACTATTTGGGAGAAATACGCAGAAGTTCTTGTAGATTATTCTACAAATGTACAAAAAGGAGATTTAGTTGTAATCCGTGCAGAATCAATGTACGCAAAAGAATTGGTTCGTGCCGTTTATAAAAGAGTTTTAGAAAGAGGAGGAAATCCTGTTGTCAGAACATCTTTTGGCGATATGGCAGAATTATTTATTAATAACGCATCAGAAGAACAGCTAGATTATATTGACCCAATGACAAAACTTGAATACGAATCCGTTGACAAATATATTTCAATCGGAGCTCCACTAAATACTAAAAATATGGCAAGGGTTGATTTAGAAAAACTTTCTCGCAGAGGGAAAGCAACTAAACAATTATCTGAAATTTTGATGAAGCGTTCTGCTGAAGGTACAGCGAAATGGGTTATCGCAGATGTTCCAACCCACGCTCTTGCTCAAGAAGCAAAAATGTCTTTTGATGAATACTCAGAATTTTTGTTTAAATCTTGTTATCTAGATTTAGACGACCCTGTTGCGAAGCTAAAAGACCTAGATGAAAAACAAACAAAATGGGCAAATTATTTGAATAATGTAAAAGAAATTCATATCACAGGTGAAAAAACAGATATTAAATTTAACGTTGAAGGAAGAAAATGGATAAGCTGTTCTGGAATGAATAACTACCCTGATGGAGAAGTATTTACTTCACCAGTAGAAGACGGAATCAATGGGGAAATTTATTTTGATTATCCTCAAAATTATAGAGGAAATTCTGCAAACGGAGTTCATCTATGGATAAAAGATGGTTTAATTATTAAAGCAGAAGCCGAAAGAGGAGAAGAATTTTTACACGCAATGATAAATATGGATGATGGCTCACACGGAATTGGAGAAATTGCCATTGGCACAAATGAAGAAATCCAAGAAATCACTGGCAACATCTTATTTGACGAAAAAATCGGAGGAGCAATTCATATGGCTGTTGGAGCATCATACCCTGAAACAGGCGGGAAGAATGTATCAGGCTTACATTGGGATATGATTAAAAACATGAAAAATGGTGGAAAAATATACGCCGATGGAACACTTATCTATGAAAATGGGAAAATGTTAATATAATTTTTCATTTTATACTTTTACATATTAAAAAATCCTCAAATTATTTTGAGGATTTTTTTTACAAGTAGCAAAATTTATTTTTAGGGGGTTTAACACATGCAAGAGTATAAAAATATAGGGGGTATGTATGCAAATTTCACGAGTACAAGCTAATTATTTTACTAATTACCAAAATAATAATATTCGTACAAATACAAAATCACAAACACCTGCTGCGAATTTTAACCGAGCAGAAAGTAGCAATCCATTTGCGAAAGTTCCAGTAAATTACAAATATGGGGCAAATATTCACTTTGGAGAATATATTGACCCAAACAGAACCGTACCTCACGTTGATTATGAAGAATATTTAGCTCTAAAACCCGCAGCAAAAGAAAGATTAAGAAGAAGATACCAGACCTTTTTATCTAAAAAAACAAATATCGAAGGATTATTTGATAATAAATACACTACAAATCCTCTTTCAAATGAAAAAACAGTAGAAGCATTTTTTGATGTAGCCCAAATGTATAACAAATACAAAGGTCAACCAATTATCTGTTTAGGCAGAAGCCCAAAATGGTTCTTAAATACTTCTCTATGGATGAAAGATGGTATTGATGGATACGATTTCGTTGCTTTTTCAAAATATTGGTACCGTCCAGATCCAATTGATGGAGTAAAGCTAATTCCAAGTATGGCTCCAACTGAAAAAGAAATAAAATCATATAGAAAATATTTAGATAGAGTTCAAGCTGATCCAAAATCTATCGTTGCATTCCACGAAGCCACTGGGAAGAAAACAATTATCACAGACTTTATCGCAACAGGTAAAGGAGCTGCTTCGTTCCTAGATGTTATGGGACATTATGCAAAAGATGAAGGGATTTTAGAAAAATTTGCCAAATCTATCGAAATTGTAGGAATTGGCTCTATTGATTATCTAGAAAGTTTAAACCCGTACATCGAAGAGTTTTCAGAACCAAGCGTTCCTCTACCTCCAATATTACAAAAATATGGAAGAGATATTAAACAACACTTCTACAATATCAAGAATTTCGAAATGTTTAAAGATATGTTGATGAACCAAAACGTAAATGAATGTCGTTCAACATACTATCCACATCAAGCTTGGACAGTTTATCAACCAGATAAATTTAAAACAGGTTTGATTAAAGATATGAGTAAGGTTAAAGAAATTCGAGAATCAATTCCAACTACAAAAGGAGATTGTATGTCACACTTTAGCCCTGCAATGTTTGATTTCAGAAATTTGTTGAGCTTCCACATTTTTGACGAATTAGATAAAGCAAATCTTCTAATTGAAAAAGGAGATAGAGAAAAAGCTAAAAAAAGATTCAAAGCAACAAAACGATTTGTTCGAGAATTAAAAAAAGCTATGTAAGATACTAAAAAAAGCCTCAAAATAATAACGAGGCTTTTTGTTTGTCGAAATAATAATAAAAGAACCGATTTGAATAAATCGGTTCTTTTGTACTTTGTATGGTTTGTAAAGATTAACGTTTTGAGAATTGGAATCTTTTACGAGCTCTTTTTCTACCATATTTTTTACGTTCTTTAACACGTGGGTCTCTTGTTAATAGACCTTCTAATTTTAGAACATTTTTAAATTCTTCATTAGATTTAACCAATGCTCTTGAAATACCGTGTCTGATTGCACCACATTGAGATACAACACCACCGCCAACAGCTTTAACTCTAACGTCAAATCTGTCTTGAGTTTCAGTTAATACAAGTGGTCTGTAAACTAACATTTCGATAGCTGGTCTGTTGCCGATATAATCAGCTAATTTTTTACCATTAACGAAAATTCTACCGCTTCCTTTAACCAATTTTACAACTGCAATAGAGGTCTTTCTGCGGCCAGTAGCCATAATATCTTTATCTGCCATTATTTAGCCTCCTTTTCAAGTACAACTGGTTTTTGAGCAGCATGTGGATGCTCAGGACCAACGTAAACTTTTAATTTGTTGAATTGTTCAGCACCTAGAGTATTGTGTTGTAACATACCACGAACAGCATGTTCAATAACGATTCTAGGATCTTTTTCCATCAATTCTTTGAAGCTTGCAGATTTCAATCCACCTGGGTAACCAGTGTGGTGTAAATAAATCTTGTCAGTTTCTTTCTTACCTGTAACTTTCACTTTTTCTGCATTGATAACGATTACGAAATCGCCAGTATCAACGTTTGGAGTGTATTCAGGTTTGTTTTTACCTCTCAAAATGTTAGCAACTCTAACTGCCAAGCGACCTAATGTTTCGCCTTCAGCATCGATTACATACCATTTTCTTTCAACTTCTAGAGGTTTTGCTGAATATGTTTTCATTGCATTTCTCCGTTTTATTATTTTAATACATTACTTTCATTAGTGTTAATCCATACGGACTAACGGTCATTCCCGCCTTTGTGCGGTCTTTAGCATCCAAAACTTCTTTCATATGCTCTGGAGCTAAATTGTGTCCTTCTATTTCTAGAAGAGTTCCGACAATTGTTCTTACCATATTATACAAAAATCTATTTCCGATAATATCGATTGAAACTTTGTCGCCAACCTTTGAAACTGTTGCTTCATATATAGTGCAAATTTTGCTTGGGTTTAGCGTACCAGAACTTTTGAAACTAGAAAAATCGTGTTCTCCTAACAAATAATTCAAAGATTTTTGCATTCTTTCAACATCTGTTTTAAATTTCACCCTCAACAAATCTCCATCAAAAGCATTCTTACAACGACGATTTATAAATTCAAATCTGTAATGTCGCTTCTTAGCAGTTTTTTGAGCATGAAAGGAGTCATCAACTTCTTTTATTTCAGAAACAGAAATATCATCTGGTAAGATTTCATTTATAGAATAGAGAAACTTTGAAGCAACAATCGTTTCATCTGTATCAAAATGAACTACCTGAGCAAGTGCATTCACACCCTTATCTGTTCGTCCTGAAAAAATTGCCCTAATCGGTCGGTTATATTGTGAAGCGTTTTCTGAATTTTGTTCAGTGTATCGCTTGCCTAATATCAATGTACAAAGTGCTTTTTCTAGTTCGCCTTGTATTGTCGGAGCATCTATCGGTTTGCCACCTTCGAGTTGAATTTGGCTCCCCGAATAGTTTTTCCCGACATATTGAACTGAAATTGCATATCGCATTCTGTAATTACACCAATTGAATTAGTGCCATTTCAGAAGCGTCACCACGTCTTGGTGGTAAGTGGTAAATTCTAGTGTATCCACCATTCTTTTCAGAATATTGTTTACCAATTACTACAAACAATTTTCTTAAAACTGTTTGAGAAGCTAATTTTTTATCAGCTTGTGGTGCTTCAAATACTTCTCCAGTCGCTAAATCCATATATTTACCAGTTTCTTTGTTGTAAATATATTTAGCAGCTTGACGGATTGAGTTTAAATCGCCTTTTTTTGCAAGAGAAATAACTTTTTCAGCATATGGTTTCAATGCTTTTGCACGAGCCAATGTTGTAGTTATTTCACCGTTTACAAAAAGTTCAGTAGCTAAAGAACGCAACAAAGCCTTTCTTTGGTCTTGCGCTTTTCCTAGCGTATGTTTTTTTGTTTGGTGTCTCATTTTTTTATCCTTTACTTAATTAATTGTATTGTCATTTCTTAATCGAATTAACCGATTAAATCTTCTTCTTCAACTGGGCTTGGAGCTAAGTCTAAACCGAAGTGGCGAAGTCTTTCAATAACTTCGTCAGATGATTTCTTTCCGAAGTTTTTGATATTTAGCAAATCATGTTCTGATTTTTTCAATAATTCTGCCATTGAATTGATGCTTGCTCTTTTCAAGCAATTGTAAGCTCTTACAGACAATTCCAACTCTTCAATTGTCATTGAAGGAGTTTCTTCTTCTTCAGCTTCTTTTTCTTCAACTTGTGGCAATGGAGCAATTGCAGGTTGACCTGTAATTGAAGCAATTTGCATAAAGTGTTCGATTAAAAGATTTGAAGCTTGGCTTAGAGCATTTTGAACATCAATTGATCCGTTAGACCAGATTTCAAGAGTTAATTTATCGAAGTCTAATGCGTCACCAACACGAGCACTTTCTACATTGTAGCTTACACGTTTGATTGGCATAAATGTTGCATCGATAGGTAGAACGTCAATTGAAGCTTCTTTTGCATCTCTTGGAACATCATGCGGAACATATCCTTTACCTGTGTCAACAATAACATCAGCGTGGAATGAACCACCATCAGCTACTGTACAGATTAACCAGTCAGGGTTAACTACTTTAACGCCAGCAGGTAATTGAATATCACTTGCTAATACAGGACCAGGTTTATCTACATCAATTCTTAAGTGTTGTGATTCTTTAGAATCAGTTTTAACAACTAAACCTTTTAGGTTTAACATTACGTCAATAACGTCTTCTAAAACACCAGGAATTGCTGTGTATTCGTGAGTAATACCTTCGATTCTTGCACTTGTAACAGCTGTACCTTCTAGACTTGATAATAATACACGTCTTAGAGAGTTACCGATAGTAGTACCGAATCCTCTTTCTAATGGTTCAATTACAAACTTACCGTATTGTGAACCGTCAGAACTTGTCGCTGTATCAACACATTTAATTTTTAATTCCATTATTTTATTCTCCTAGTTAAAATCTACTTAATTGCTAGTTATTTAAGCGAATGCTTATCTACTTACAATTCCTACTTAGAATAATATTCGATTACAAGTTGTTCCTTGATTTCTGGATCTAATTCTTCTCTTTCAGGAATTCTGTCAAATGTAATTTTCAAAGCATCTTTATCGATTGTCATCCAAGCTGGAGCACAAGCCATATCGATCATTTCCATTACATCTTTCAAGTATTTAGCACTCTTTGATTTAACTGTGATAACATCACCTGGTTTTACTAAGTATGATGGAATATCAACTTTTTTATCATTTACAAGAACGTGACCGTGGTTAACGATTTGTCTTGTTTGTTTACGAGTGATACCGAATCCTGCTCTGAATAAGATGTTGTCTAATCTTGTTTCTAATAATTGAAGTAAGATTGTACCTGTAACGCCTTTTCTTCTAGTAGCTTCGTTGTAGTATCTAACGAATTGTTTTTCGCTCACTAGGTATGTGAATCTGATTTTTTGTTTTTCAGCTAGGTGAAGAGCATATTCAGAAAGTTTTTTTCTAACTGCACCATGTTGACCTGAAGCTGTTTGTCTCATAGAAGTTGTTAATTTTCTGTTTGACAAATCTTTTACTTTTTTATTTCTAAATAATTTATTAGTTGGTCCTGTATATCTTGACATTTTTTAATTTTCTCCTTTTCTTTGTGCGGGGCATCTATGGTTTGCGTTTGGACTATTCCGCAAGCCCCCGCTATGTAACTTTATATTTTTCGCAACTATGCGAATAGAGCATACTATACTCTACGTTTTTTAGGAGGACGACATCCGTTGTGAGGAATTGGAGTTACATCTTTAATTAATGTAATTTCTAATCCTGCTGCTTGGATAGCTCTGATTGCAGTTTCTCTACCTGAACCAGGTCCTTTGATATGAACTTCAACTTTTTTCATACCTTGGTCGATTGATTTTTTTGCTACCATTTCAGCTGCTGATTGAGCTGCGAATGGAGTGCCTTTTCTAGCACCTTTGAAACCTGATGCTCCAGCTGTTGCCCAGGCAATAGCATTACCTTGAGTATCAGTAGAAGTTACGATTGTATTGTTAAAAGTAGATTGAATATGTACAACCCCTTGCAATACATTTTTCTTTTCTTTTTTCTTTGTTTTTTGTGGTCTTGCCATTTTTTTATCCTTTATCTTTTTTACTTTTCTTTCTATTTTCCCGCCAATGCAATCAATAATTGCTTAATTTCTTACACATTTGTCTCTGTCACAACGGCGGCAATGTGTCGGCTAATGCCTATTTTTTCTTAGAAACTGGTCCTGTTTTCTTTCCACGTTGAGTTCTAGCATTAGTTTTTGTTCTTTGACCTCTGCATGGAAGTTTACGTTTGTGACGTAATCCTCTGAATGAACCGATTTCTTGTAATCTTTTGATGTTCATTGTAACTTCACGTCTTAAGTCACCTTCAATGTGATAGTTAGACAATTCGTTACGTAATAATTTAATATCTTCATCTGTTAGGTTATCTGTTCTTAAGTCTGGTGAAATACCTGTTGCTTCTAAGATTTTCTTAGCTCTTGCAGGTCCAATACCATAAATATAAGTTAATGCTATTTCCATTCTTTTGTTACGAGGTAAATCTACCCCTACTAATCTTGCCATTAATTTTTTCTCCTTTAATTCTTGGTTGTTAGATTTTTTTGGGTATGAGGCATAAATACTTCCTCACCATCCACCGTAAAAGCTCGTGGATTCAGCCATTTAAATAAAAAGATTATCCTTGACGTTGTTTGTGTTTAGGGTTTTCACAAATAACAGCAATTCTGCCTTTTCTTTTGATACATTTGCATTTGTCGCAAATTTTTTTAACTGATGATCTTACTTTCATTGTTTTTTCCTTTTTATTTTGTATTGTACGTGAGATTTTCTGTAATTATTTAAGCCTGAAGGTAATTCTTCCTTTTGACAAATCGTAAGGCGTCATTTCAACTTTTACTCTGTCACCTGGCAAAATTCTAATGAAATTCTTTCTGATTTTGCCTGATATATGTGCCAATATTTCGTGTTCGTTTTCTAGCTTAACTTTGAACATTGCATTTGGCATGGATTCAATAATCGTACCTTCTAGTTCTATTACGTCTTTTGCCATATTTTCCTCATTTTCGGCTTGGTAAACTTTCGCACACTACATGCGATATTTTAATCTTACCTCTAAAATATTTGATTGCAAGCGATTATCTTAGGGTTTTAAGCTATCTTAACACTCAAAAGAATACAACTGTTTTTATAAAAATACCACACAACTACTATTTTTAGATGTTAGCTGTAAACCTTACATAGTAAATACTTTAACATGATTGTAAATTTTTATTAACATTTTCTAATGTGCGTATTTTAAATTAAACAGTATGCCCAAATTTTGAAAGAAATTAATCTTCCGAAATAATTTGCACAGATTTTATTCATTATGATAACATGTTATGTATGGATAATATTGAGAGCGTTACAATAAAAAAAATGACCGCAGATGATGTTGACAAAATTATTGCAATTGAATCCGAAGCATACGGAGAACATCATTGGTCAAAAGATTCTTTTTTGAACGAAATCCACAATGAACTAGCTAGATATTACACATTATTTACTTCTTCTGGTGAAATTGCAGGATATGCTGGCACTTGGCATATTTTAGATGAAGCACACATCACAAATATCGCAATTTCGCCTAATTATAGAAGAAGAGGATATGGAGAAGCTCTACTAAAAAGAGTTATTGACGACTGCTATACTGAAATGATTAAATACATAACATTAGAAGTCAGAGTAAGTAACACTCCCGCAATCAACCTTTATACAAAATACGGCTTTTCATCATTTGGGACAAGAAAAGGTTATTATCAAAACAACAACGAAGATGCACTTATTATGTGGACAAAAAACATCTTCTTTGACGAATACAAAATTCCATACCAAAAAACTATAAAAGAACTTGAAGGGAAAATTAACATACAATGACACAAGAAGTATTGATACCAAAAATGAGAAGGTTAGACAAACGGCATCGAGAAATAAAGATTCCGTTTATAAATCTTGTGCTTATTTTTTGTAGCATCTTATTCCTTATCGCAACAACTTTTGTAAACCTAAATATCAAACATTACATAATTCCGATTGATTTATTCACAAATAAGGCTTTGTGTTCAGATAATTTCATTTACAGCTTTTGGATAGTTCCTCAAATTCCAGCAGTAATGATGATTTGTTCAGTTTTAGGGAAAAGAATGGCTGTAACAACAGTTATGCTTTACATTCTAGCAGGATTACTATTTCTTCCAATATTTGGACTTGGAGGAGGAATAACTTATTTATCTGAATTTGGATTTGGGTACATCTTGGGATATATTCCAGCCGTTGTTTTTGCAGGGAATATATTGCATCAAAAATATTCTTTCCCAAATATGATTAAAGCATCAATTCTCGGAGTTTTGATAATTCACCTAATTGGAATTTTTTACATGTTGATAATTGCATTATTTAAACACGCAGATAGTTCATTTATAAGCGGGTGGATTGCTGCACAAAGTGGACTTAAAGTGCTATATGATATTATTATAAGCTTTTTAGCCATTATGATTGGGAAATATTTTCACGAATTTCTAAATTTTATACTTGATTAACATCAAAAATATTTGCTCAAATCCACAAAATATGCTACAATGACCAGCATAAGGATAGAGTAGAGTTATGAATTTTATAAAAATATTATCAGAAGTACCAATAGGCATTGTTTTAGTTGTATTTATCGCATCTACAATATATTGTTTGGTTAAATATTTAGATACTGGAAAAAATTTGAATGTTTTAATTCAGTTTATTTCAACATTCAAGAGAAATGATTTGAACTTTAGATTCAAAGAGCTTGATACCTGGATGACTTCAAATCCATACGTATCAGCAATTTGGAATGAATTTAAAAACACCCTTGTTTTTTCTGAATCCGTAGCATTAAAAACTCAAGGAAATGTAAAATATCAAGATATTTCTTCCACAGTACAAAATGTCCAAACTACGACTGACCCATTGTATTTTTTCAATGAAGAAACTCTTATAACTTCAAAATTCAATTCGAAATTAATTCAAACAATTCCGACAATATTAACAGGTTTTGGACCATTATTTACATTTTTGAACATTGCAATCGCATTTGGACAAATCGATTTTTCAACTCAAGAAAAAACTCTTGCTTCAGTTTCTGGATTTTTAGTTAGTATGCAAATGGCAGCTTTGGTTTCAGTAATTGCGGTAGGTTCATCTTTAGTATATTTAATGATTGAAAGAATTCTTTATAACAAATTGTGCAAAAATCCATTAATTACAATCCAAGAAATGATGGGGAATTTATTTGCAAGTATTACTTCTGAAAAATTCTTATACGAGCTTTTAAGGGAAACAAAAATCCAAAATAACAATTCCTCAAATCTCATCGATGGTATGCCAGAACAATTTAAAACAGCTTTCGATTCTAGTGTCGCAAGCAACCTCGTTCCATATTTGGAGAACTTGATATTTGGATTAAACCAATTAAATAAACAATTAAAAGAAAATGTAAAACTCTCAAAATCAGATGACGTAGATGAGTTATTTTAAAAAGTAAAAGGTCAAAATGGCAATTATATACAGACAACAAAATAAAGAAGATGACACATCTGGAAATATTTTCTGGGTGACAATGGCTGACTTATTACTGGGATTAGCCGTAATTTTTATTACGTTGTTTGTTCTTGCAATGACAGGATTTTCTCAAAAAACAGTTCAACAACAACAAGTTCAAATGAATGTATCCGAAAAAATTAGCGAAGGGATGAAAAACTCTGACATTGACGCTGATATAGACAAAATGACAGGTGATTTAAAAATATCTGATGGAGAGCTTTTTGCCTTAAATAGTTCTGAACTCACTCCAGAAGGGAAAAAGTTATTAGACAAACTTGCTCCTATATATATAAATACAATCTTTGCAGATAAAGAACTAGCTGGACAAATTGATAATATAATTATCCAAGGACATACAGATTCTCAAACATTCGCAGGGGTAAATTCTAAAGAAGAACAGTTTATGCGAAATATGGATTTGAGTTTGAGAAGAGCAAATGCTGTCGCTGAGTATATTTTTAGGACTAAATATGACAAAAAATATGCTGACGATTTTAGAAAAAAACTGGTTGTTGAAGGGAAAAGCTTTAATGAACCAGTATTAGTAAATGGTAAAGAAGATTTTGCAAGAAGCAGACGAGTTGAATTAAAAATAAAAGTAAAAAACTGGGATGTTTCAAAAGCATTAGGATTACGGAAGTAGGAAAATGATAAACGAACAAAATATATTAGAAACAATTAACATGATTAAGTTGTACAATCTTGATATTAGAACAGTTACACTTGCATTAAGTTTAAGAGATTGTATTTCAGAAGATATAGACAAACTTTGCGATAATATTTATAACAAAATAAAAAAATACGCAAAAAATCTTGTTACATATGCTGATGAATTGGCAGATGAATATTCAATCCCAATTATCAATAAAAGAATTGCAGTTACACCAATTTCATTTATCGGAGAAGCATGCAAAAAACCTGATTACGTGAGAATTGCACAAGTCTTAGATAAAGCCGCAAAAGAAGTTGGAGTAAATTTTGTTGGAGGTTTTTCTGCCCTTGTAGAAAAAGGATGTACAAAAGGAGATAACTTATTAATAGAAAGTATTCCCGAAGCCCTTGCAACAACAGAAAGAGTTTGTTCATCAATAAATTTAGCATCTTCAAAAGCGGGCATAAATATGGATGCTGTTTTGAAAATGTCAGAAATCATTAAAAAATCAGCAGAATTAACAAAAGACCAAGATAGCATCGGAGCAGCAAAACTCGTTGTATTTTGCAATGTCCCAGGAGATAACCCTTTTATGGCTGGGGCTTTTTGCGGAATGGGTGAACCTGAATGTGCATTGAATGTCGGAGTTTCTGGACCTGGTGTTGTAAGAGCCGCAGTAGAAGCATTACCTGACGGTGCTGATATGAGTGAATTAGCAAACAAAATTAAAGAAATTGCATATAAAATCACTTCAACAGGGGAACTTGTTGGGCGTAAATTAGCAAAAAAATTAGATATTCCATTTGGAGTAATCGATTTATCTTTAGCTCCTACTCCAGCCCCTGGAGATAGCGTTGCAGGAATTTTCCAAGCTATGGGACTTGAACACGCTGGAGCTCACGGAACAACCGCCGCTTTAGCAATGTTAAATGATGCTGTTAAAAAAGGTGGAATTATGGCAAGTTCACACGTTGGGGGATTATCAGGAGCATTCATCCCTGTTTCAGAAGATGCAGGAATGATTGAAGCCGCAGAAAAAGGATACCTTACTTTTAACAAATTAGAAGCAATGACTTCTGTTTGTTCTGTTGGTCTTGATATGATTGCTATTCCTGGAGATACCCCATCAAGCACAATTGCGGGTATGATTGCTGATGAAATGGCAATTGGAATGATTAACAAGAAAACAACAGCTGTTAGAGTAATTCCTGCCGCAGGTAAAAAAATCGGAGATTATATTTCTTATGGCGGACTTCTAGGCGAAGCCCCAATCATGCCAGTAAATGAACTATCTTCTGCAAAATTCGTTAATAGAGGTGGGAGGATTCCTGCACCTATTCATAGTCTAAATAACTAGGACAGAGGTAAAATACAAATGGCTACGGCTAATTCAATATCAAAATTTGAAAACAGTTTAAGAGAATTTTTAATAAACGTTATGTCTGATAAGTATGGAGATGCTAAATCTTATGCGTATCGCTATAACAACTTGAAAGTGTTTATGGATCCAAAACGTTGCTCAGACCCACACTTTTTCGTGAGTATTGGAATTTCCGAAGCAAATTTCTCTATTCTTGATGGCAAAAAACTTGATGGCGGACTTGGAGCAGAAGATGGCTATGTAAAAAGATGGAGCGACAGAGCAAACATCAACAATGAATTAAGAGCACACTGGAAAATAATTAAAGAAGCAATTGCAGCAGAACAAGAAGAAGATACAGGTAAGAAATCATCTGTAACTCTTCGTTTGCGTAGAGCCGAAAATTCTCAAGATAATTTGGATGTCGATATGACTGGTACTGGTATTGATAAAACTAAGCGAGAAGCTAAAACAAAACGCTTATTGAAAATGAAAAATAATGTGTTAGACTCAAACAAAAAAGACGATAAAGACAAACCCAAAGAATAACGAGGAGGCTAAAAATGAAAACCCTTCATGAATTAGCAATCAAGCTACAAGAATCAATTATTAAACAACAAGAAGATTCACACAACGCAGCAAATTTGAATGTAACGAAATATAATAACTTGAAAATTAGGATGGATACTCGTTATGCGTATCCTCATGCCATTATTTGCATCGGAATTTCAGAAGCAGTATTCAATATTGCAGAAGGGACTAAAACAGACGGCGGACTTGGACCAGATGAGAAATATGTAAAGAAATGGCTTGCTAACAGTACAGTCATTTCAGATTTAAAAGAAATTTATATTTCATTAGGAGAACTCGTAAAAGCCGAAGAACAAGACAAAGCTATTGCTCAAGAAGGGGAAGCTGACGAAGTTAAACGTGATGCCCCAAGGAAGAAAAAGAAATTTAGAAGTCTTTTAGATATGGCAATGCCTGTTGACGGAATTCCTGTTGATGGAGAAAATCTAGAAGATGATGACTCTGCGTATAATGTTGAAGTTGACCCAGAAGAAGCGATGTCAGAAGATAAGGTTTGTACTGAAACAGTAGATGAAATCAAAAAAGATTTGAAATCTTATTTAAAATCAATATTCAGATTAGGAAAGTAATTTCTGCATATATTATAAACAAAGCGGCGATTGGAATATCCAATCGCCGCTTCTTTAAAATGTCTTTCTTTATTCCACACTCGGAATACTCATACTACGTTCCAAATGCAATGTATCAATCATCTTATTCAACTTAGTAAAGACTTCTCTAAATTGCGGAATAGATAAACTTTGTTTACCATCACTCAACGCAGTTGCAGGATTGTGATGAACCTCTACCATAACACCATCTGCACCTACAACCAATCCCGCCTTAGCCATTGGCTCTATCAAATATCTTTGACCTGTACCGTGACTTGGGTCAACAATAATTGGCAAGTGTGACAATTTTTTGATAACTGGAACTGCTGCAATATCCATCAAATTTCTAGTAAACGCATTATCAAAACTTTTCAAACCTCTTTCGCACAAAATTACTTGTTCATTTCCATTATATAAAATATGTTCAGCTGCAAGTAAAAATTCTCTTATTGTACTTGCAGGTCCACGCTTCAACACGACAGGCTTATTACATTTTCCAACAGCCTTGAGGAGTCGGAAATTTTGCATATTCCTTGCCCCAACTTGGATTACATCCGCATAATCACAAACTAAATCTAAATCCTCAACATCCATAAGTTCCGTAACTACAAGAAGCCCTGTTGCTTCTCTTGCTTGAGCCAAGTACTTAAGAGCCTTTTCGCCTAAACCATCAAAATCATAAGGTGAAGTTCTTGGTTTAAACGCACCTCCTCTTAAAAATTGGCAGCCTAATTCTTTAGCAGCAGTTGCGACTTCCAAAAGTCCTTCATAATCTTCTTCAACCGAACAAGGTCCAACCATAAATACTGGTCTATTTGCTCCTCCAACTTTCACTCCATTAGAAAACTCAATAATAGTATCATCCGATTTTCTATCTCTTGATGCCAATCTAAAAGGTTCACGAATAAATTTAATTTGCATAACTCCATCCAAAGCGTCAATTCGGTTTGGAGAAAGAGTTGTTTTATCACCTAATGCGTCAATTACAGTATGCACATCTCCTTCGTGAACAATTACACGAAAGCCATGTTCATTCAATAAATCAGTTACAGCTTTTATATTTTCAGCCGTAGCATCACGTTCCATAATTATAATCATTGCTATTCATTCCTCATTTTGCATTAAAACAATTATTAAAATTATAAAAAATAAAAAAAAATAATCAATTTATAATTTGAGTTCGTTCCCTCTAACGCATTTAGTAAGAGATACTTCGCTTCGCTCAGTATGACGAAATCCCATATAACTGGTTTCGGAATCTCTATCTAAACAACCCCGAGAGAAATATTAAACGCTGATAAGCCAAAAAATGTTGCAGATGAGCCCAAAATTTCCTCGATTTTTAAAAGTCTATTATATTTAGCAATTCTCTCCCCTCGAGAAAGTGAACCTGTTTTAATTAGACCACTATTAACCCCGACAGATAAATCTGCAATAAATGTGTCTTCCGTTTCTCCAGAGCGATGAGAAATTACAGTTGTATAACCATTTGATTTTGAGAATTTTATTGCATCCAAAGTTTCAGAAAGTGTCCCAATTTGGTTAGGTTTAATCAAAACAGAATTAGCACAACATTTTTCTACACCCATTTTAATTCGTCGTAAATTCGTCACAAATAAATCATCTCCAACAAGTTGACACCTATTTCCTAACTGTTTTGTCAAAAATTCCCAACCAGCCCAATCTTCTTGTGATAATCCATCTTCTATCGAAACAATAGGAAAATCCGCTACCAATTTCGACAAAATTTCAACAAATTCTTCACTTGAATATCCTTGCCCACGAATATAGTATTTATTCCCATTAAAAAATTCACTTGATGCCACATCTAGGCAAATTTTCACGCTATCAGTTGAATAACCAGCAGTTAAAATTGCATCAATTAAAAGTTCAATAGCTTCAATATTAGTTTCGAGTTCTGGGGCAAAACCACCCTCATCTCCTACCCCAACAGATAATCCTCGTTTTTTCAAAATGGATTTTAGTGAATAAAAAATTTCAGCACCAATTTGAATAGCATGAGAAAAATTTTCAGCCCCAACTGGAGCAATCATAAATTCTTGAAATTCCAAATTGTTATTAGCATGAACTCCCCCATTCAAAATATTCATCATAGGAACAGGAAGAGTATTCCCGCAAATCCCGCCTAAATACTCATACAATTCCTGTCCATAATACTTTGCAGCAACTCTAGCACAAGCAAGTGAAACACCTAGAGTTGCATTTGCTCCCAATTTTCCCTTATTATTAGTCCCCTCAAGTTCAATTATTTTTTTGTCTATATCATATTGTTTGGAAACATCATCTCCAATTAATGCAGGTGCAATAATTTTATTCACATTATTTACGGCAATCATAACACTTTTACCGCCATAAATTTCAGAATTTTTATCTCGTAATTCCACAGCTTCAAATTTTCCTGTTGAAGCACCAGAAGGAACAGAAGCACAGGCTTTCTCTCCTGAATATAATTCAACTTCTACCTCCAAAGTTGGATTACCTCGAGAATCTAAAATTTGACGAGCATGAATATTTTTAATTGAAGATGACATAATTTTTCCTCTAAATTTTATACTTTTAATATAAGAAAAAATTAAACTCTCTTACAATTAGTAATACGTTTTAGGTTAGATGGTTATAAATTTCAGATGGAGCATTAATTAAAATAGTAGCACCATTTTCAAGTAAAAACTTTTCATCTCTAAAGCCCCATGTTACGCTTATACATGACATTTTAGAGTTTTTAGCCGTCATAATATCCACATCAGAATCACCAACATATACAGCATCTTCTGAAGCAAAATTAAATTCGTTTAAAACAGAAATAACCGTATCTGGAGCTGGTTTTTTCTTAATTCCTTGAGCTTCATTTTCCCCAGCCGCAAAATCAATAAATCCTTCAAAATATTTTTTACACAATTCTTTTACAGCCAAATCAAATTTATTAGATACAACCGCAATTTTTATTCCTTTTGATTTTAAATTTGATAACATCTCAATTATGCCATTATATGGGGCCGTTTTGTTATACATATTTTGAGCATAATTTTCTTTAAAAATAGCTAAACATTTTTCAAAATTAGGATTATTTTTACCTTCAGGAATTGCACGTTCTATCAACTTTGCAACACCATTACCAACAAACTGTCGAACCTCATCAATAGTTCTTGTTGGATAACCAAATTTTGACAGTGCATAATTTGTGCTATCTGCCAAGTCATCTAATGTATTTAATAATGTTCCGTCTAAATCAAAAATTACAGTTTTTTTCATTATATATTCCTCAAAATTTATTATACCTCAAGAACTATTTGTGATAAATTATTTGTGAAAAAGAAAGAAGGTTTTTATGGACAAAATTACACTTGAACAAGATAAAAAAGGCGAACATTCAATCCTTTTCTTACTTTTGGGAGGGTTAGCAATTCTTGCCATCATCACTGGATTACTTACCAACTACAAAAATGAAACCCTTACCTGTTCAAAATCCAAAGATATTTGTACCGTAGAAAAAATAAATCTTTTAAATGTTAAATCAACCAAAAATTTGGTAAAATATTCTGATATCGCAACCGTTGGATTTTTAAAACAAAAAGTTAAAGGTAATAAATATGCAAAAGGATATTCTTTTTATCTTTTAACTTTTATTTTGAAAGACAATAATCAAAAAGAGATTTTCAAAAGTGAATACTATGAAAAGGCCGACATAGACAAGGATATAGCGAACTTGAGAGAACAAATTGAAAACGTAAATTCAGATATTGTTACCCTGAAAAGAGAATATTAAATAAGCCGAAAATCAATCTTTTGATTGTTTAATTTAAAATTTTTCATTCTTAAAATTTTGTCAAAATTATATCCTCAAGATATGCCACTAATACATACTATATCAGTATTTCAATTTTTATTTTTAAGAAATTAATGTCAAAAAATTTTCATATTTTCTTAAAATTTGGTATTTTTTCACAATCAATACATAAAATGGAGTAATTTTTGTCAAAAAATACATTATTTTAATGAAAACTTTTTCAAATTATTCGATATAATAAAGAAAAGTTTAGAAATGTTAAGCCTCAAAACAGTTGATTTAACAAGAGTTTTAAACTTTTATAAAAATACATATTCCATTAATTAAAAAAAAGTAGTAGTATAAAATTATGATTTTAAAGGAGGTTTTTAAAATGTTTACAAGCAGAAAAGAACAAAAAGAAATGCAAACTCAAATTATTGAATCAGCAGGTAAAATTTACAATTACCTATCTGACAAAGGTGAAGTTACAATCAACAAATTAAGAAAAGATATGGATTTGGATGATAACTTTACTTACATGGGTTTAGGTTGGTTATCAAGAGAAGACAAAATCTCTTATACTCAAAAACCAAAATCAGTTACAGTTAAATTAGTTTAATTTAATTGAAAACAAAATTCAAAAGGTCGAGCCAAAAGGTTCGACCTTTTATTTTTACATGTTTGTTAAAAATTTAAAAAGTGCTATAATCAATTCACAAGGAGATTTTATGAGTAATAATATTTTTAACCCAAAAGGAAGAATTGATAGAAGCACTTTTATTATAAATTACATTATTTTAACAACGTTATACATCCTTATTGGCATTGGTTTATTTACAATTGCTAAAAATAATTATAAACTTGCCTTGCTTCCTATTATTCCTTTATTTATGATGAAAATACTTTTTACTTTCAACTATAAAAAAAGAATTTTTGATTGCTGGAACAACCTCACGGCTTCAATAATCCTAGCAATCGTATTTGGATTTGATGCAGAAATTATTTCTCCACTTTTACCCAAAATTGGGAATTCTGTTTGGTTATTTTTCTTGACAGTCGTGCTGTTATTCGTTGTGCCACCAGCAATTCTAGTTTGCCTGCCATCAAGGGAAGACTAAGCTTCTATGTCCATTCCTCCAGCAGATTCTTTTTCAGTCGCCGTTAGATAATCATCTTCAACGGCTTCAGTATATTTGCTCAAACGTTGATTTAAATCATTTAGAGTTTCTGCCCTTTTCTCAGCTTTATTTATAAATTTTATTTTGCTAGGGAAAATAAAACCTTGGGAATAAACTGTATTTTCTAAAGGTTCACTGCCATTATCAACAACTTCAGCTGCTAAAGCTTTGCGATGATTGCATTTTCTAATAATAATATCCACAGGATTCTCTGCTTGTCTTTCAACAGCTTCATCAAAAGAATTCCAAAACTTTACAAAACTACTATCAGAAAGGCCTGCTGTTTGCTTTTTAAGAATGGCTTTTGCATTTGGATCGATTTTAATTGCCATACCAAAATTTGGCGATTGATAGTTTGGATTGAAATTTACGTTCATATAAACTCCTTATTTTTTTTAATTAAACCTATTTTACATTCTATTCTAATACTCATAAAAATAAATTTTGCTACATTGTAAATTATTATTAAAAATGGCAATTTTATTTTTTCTCATACGTTTATAACTACATAGGCAGAAAAATAAAGGAAGGCTATGACTGATTCAAATTTATCTATTGGAAATTTTAATCCCAATATTAGACCTCTTGAGAATGAAAAGCAAAAAGATGAAACCAATGCGACAAATCTTCTAAAACAAGATGTTCAACCAGACACAGTTGAGATAAATGGAGATGTCAAAACCCTTGATAATCCAGATAAAAAGAAAAAGAAAAAATTTAAACTTGAAACGCCACAGATTCTTGCAGCTGCTGGGGTAGCAACAGCTTTAATTGCAACAGGCATTGCAACACTTAGAGCCGTAAAAAAAGGAGGAAGATTTAGAATGGTACCTTTCTCCCATAAACCATTAATGCCACAAATGCCTACCCTAAAGGAATTAGATGCACATATTGCAAATATAACTAAGAATATACCACTTAGTTACGGCTATATTCCAGAACATGCTCAAGATGCAGCCTCTATTGCTAAATATCTTGAGCCATACGCATACCCAGATGCATGTCAAAAATTAGGAGAAAGAGCTGCAAAAGATCCAGAATTTAAGCAAATTCTTAGAATTTTAACTGGTTCGAACTTCTCAGTTGATTATACAAAAGGAACAAAAGGACCTTTTGACAAGTATGACATAAGCTACAAAACAGCCATTACAGATATTGATACATCAAAAATAAAAGCAAAAGATATTGAAACATTGTTTAAATACCTTATTGCGGAAAACAATGCTAATATTAATAATAATAAAATTATGAATTGGGATGTTTTACCTCTATTGAAAAAAGAGCCTAAAAATTCATTGCGTATTATGTCCTTATGTGACAAAGTCAATGAGCTTTATAAAACAAAACAAGGAACATCAGCTTATTTCAAACTTGACTCGTTAAGCATCTTAAAATATAACCCTGAACTTTCTTCAAAAGATATGTATGTATTAGTAAAAGCTCTTAAGGAAGGCTCTCTAGTAAATTTCTTTGGGCGTTCAGTTGATCTTAGTAACCTTTCTCGATTGTTAGAAAGTAAAAATACCGATATTAAAAAAGTTACAAATATATACTCTAAATTGAACGACAAAGCAATAGAACACATCAGTTTAGATACATTAAATCAAGTTGTTGAAGAATTTAAGCCATCAGAAGCCATTAATAAAATAAACGCAATCCCAGAAAAAACACTTGAAAAAATGGACAATGGCAATGATGTTCTAACATACTTGAGATTTGAAGATTATGTTGGCAAAAATAACATCAACGAACTTAGCCAAGCTGAAAAGAAAAAGTTGATGGAAAAACTTGTTAAAAATAATGTAAACTCCTTTGGTTACAGAGGTTCAAATCTTGGACCATTAATTCCAACAACTCAAAAAGAATATTGCAACTTGTTGAATAAACTTGCAAAATCAATTGGTATTGATACAAAACCATTGACAGCACAACAAAAAGCGTTCTTTGAACAAGGATTACACAACTTAGACAACAGTATTAAAGGTGTGGACTTTAATAAAGTTGAATTAGAACTAAAAATTCCTCGTTCTGTATTTGTGACAAAAGTTACAGATGCAATGCAAAACTTGGAACCATTAGAACAACAAAAAGTAATGGACTATTATGGTTTTGAAATTGAAAATGGAGTCTTAAAAGGTTATCCAATCAACCTAAATAATGGCGATAAATTATCTGAAATTGCTTCAATGAAAACAAGAAAAGTTGTTGAAAATATCAGACCATTAGTTGTGGAATTTTCTGAAAAGAACCCTATAAAAGTAACTAATGCAAGTGCGGATTTTGAAAAAGATTTGAACGACATTTTACAAGGATTACCAGAATTTAGACCAATGATTGGTAAGGCTCAGCACAAAACTCACGCATACACCCTTGATAAACATACCTTAAAAGTTTTACAAGGAGTAGTTTCAAATCCTAAATTCCAAAATCTTTCAACTGAAGATAAAAAGATTCTATCAATAGCATCTTTATTGCACGATATTACAAAAACAGAAGGGGTACGTGACTTAGCGCACCCAATGGAATCTGCTTTTGATGCGTATTATATCATTCAAAAAATGAACCTTCCAGAAGAGCAACAACTAAAAATTTATGAACTAATCAAATCTCACAACTGGTTAGATAGATTAAATAATCCTAAAAACACCCCAGAAATGGTTCAACAAATAGCTCAAGATATTGCATTTGATTCAAGACATACAAATACATTTGAACTTGCAAAAATTCTTTGTGAAGCAGATATGAAAGCAGTTAAAAAAGATAGCACATTCTTTGAACATCACAAGAAAACATTGGAACAAATGAGTAATCTTGTTGATAGATACATTAAACGAATCCACACAACCCAAATCGTACTACCACAAACAGTAATTCCAAAAGCCTCAAAAATTACAGGAGGAACAATAAAATCTGCAAATGGGATTAAAAATACAGTTATCTATATGGATAACGTTGGAAATGATTTGAGTGCATATGGATTTGCTCAAGGAACAACTAAAGAAAACTGGCGAGGTCTTGTTCACGCCCTTGATAATGAACAACAAATGACCAAATTCAATACTTTCTCTACTATTGATACAGAAGCACTATTGAGTACTTCTTATATGGATACAAAGAGTTATAAAGTATTTAGAAAACAAGGTTTCATCCTAGATGTAAACACCAACGACATCCACGCTGGCTACTGCTCAGATTTTGGAACAGGATACGAAAAATCTATTGAACTTTTAAAATCAGATTACCTATTCCACGGTCAAAGAAAAGCAAATGAACTAGAACGAAATGCTTGGAGATCTGACCGCTCAAGATATAGAAATTACATCCCTGATTTAATCAAAAAAGCAATGGAAATTAACGACGATGAATATATGAAATTGCTTGAAAAAATTCAAGGTTGCAAATCATTAACTGACATCGAAAAAGTTGACAAAAAGTTTGCAGAAAAATTGAAACAAGTTTTTGAAGAAATGGAATCTCGCAAACGTTCTGGCGGACGTCAATACAACGAAATGTTAGTTTCAAGACCTAAAATTCAAGGGGTATTTGCTTACGACAAACCATATGAAAGAATCCCAAAATTCTTGAGAAAATATGCTCAAGAAAATGACATCCCTATTATCATTTTCGGGAAACCACAATAATATTATTAAATTTTAGATACTCTAACAATGCGAATTTCAATAAACAAATTTGAATTCGCATTGTTGTTTTCTGCACTATATTTTTCCACACAACTTTTATCACTACTCACATTAAAAAACTATCCTTTGCCCTTCTTGAATATGTATTGACATTTTCAAAATAATATACTAAGATTTTCTTGAGGCAAAACATGAAAGAAGATGAATTCAACCAAAATAAATGTTGGGGAGGAAGGCGAGAATGTGCAGGGAGAAAAAAGACTTGCAGAAGAAAAATCCCTTTCAACCGAAGAATTAATGAAGATGTTTTGAATATTTTAAAAGAATATGCACAAAATCACAATATGACAGAAACAGAGGCATTAGAAAGTGCAATAATTTTGCAATCTAATATCGAAAAATTAAAAGGAGATAAAATTATGAAAATTGTAATTCCATCAGCGGAAGGAAAACTATGTGGGCATTTCGGCCATTGCGAATACTTTACATTTGTAGATGCAAACCCAGAAACAAAAGAAATCTTAAACATTGAAAAAAGAATTCCAGAAGAAGGAATTTCTTGTCAAAGTGCAAATTGGATTGCATCACAAGGAGCTAACGTAGTTTTAGCTGGTGGAATGGGAGGTCGTCCAATGGCAATATTTGCACAAAACGGAGTAAAAATTGTTGCTGGTTGTCCAGAATTAGAAATAGAAGATGTTGTTTCTCAATTTTTAAATAGCACTCTTGAAACGGGTGAAAACGCTTGTGGAGGAGAACATCATCATTGTCATGGACACCATCACGGCGAACACCATTGCCACGGCTAATAAAATTTAGTAAGAATAAAATAAAGAGCCTTAACGGCTCTTTTTTAATGGAGCGGGCAACGAGACTCGAACTCGCGATCTTCTCCTTGGGAAGGAGACATTCTACCACTGAACTATGCCCGCATTAAATTTTTCATCACAAGTATATCACAATTTGTGACTCATTGCCAAACAAAAAACAATTTCTAAATTTCTTTATTTCTGAAATTTTCTTGTTGAACAATACAAATCAATTTATTCAAAAAGGCTTTATATCTAGCTCTTACTGCTTCTCCTGACAAAACAATATCTGCCTCTGCCTTACAAGGTCTGATATAAATTTCAGCCTTTTGTGATGCATTCTTATAAATTCCATCAGCTGAATCGCCTAAATCTCTTTCTTTTGCCCTTACATAAAATCTTTCTTTTTGAACATGGCTTCTTACATCTACATAAATTTTAAAATCAAAAGCATCTTTAATTTTATCTGTAAGTGTAAACAATCCTTCCGAAATAACAATTTTGGAAGGATTTGCTAATGTATAATTGTCATATCTTTTTGCAGTACCTGACATGTCATATTTTGGCAAATAAACAGATTTTCCTGCTAATAATTCTTTAATATGTTTGCTCATAAGTTCCAATTCAAGAGCATGAGGAACATCAAGGTCATAATTTTTTGCAAATTCTGCAAAACTACCAGCTTTTTTTACCATTTCAGAACGATCATAATAATAATCGTCAGTATTAACTCTGGTAATTGCATCTTCTATTTCAAATTCAGTAGCAAAAGATTTGATTGTGTCAATTATATCTAAAGTAATAGTTGATTTACCGCTCGCTGTTTCTCCCGCAATACCAATTGATGCTGAACGATTAACATGACCAAGAATAAATCTTGCTAGTTTTGAAACAACTTCTGGTTTATAGCTTACAAGAATTGAACCTTCTGAATCTAATTCTTCTTTGAAGATTTTGTTTAATCGGGTTTCCACTTCTTGAACTCTATTAATTGGGGTTGAAACATACATCTTTTTAGCTTTAATTTTTGATGATGTTGATTGAGTATGATTTAGAGCGTTTACCATCTTATTCCTTTTTAAATTTTCTACTACTTTCATAGTCTTTTCATAAACTATACCAGAATTAAGTAAAAAAAAAAATATTTTTTGACTAAATATTAACTTTGGTAAATATAATTTAACAATTCATGATATAATTACACTTGAAAAGCATATTAAGACGGAGTATCAACTTATGAAAACAAATACAAATTACCAAAATATTGCAGATAGTTATCTATTTTCAACTGTTGCAAAAAAAGTTAATGAGTTCGCTGCAAAATACCCTGACAAAAAAATCATCAAATTAGGAATTGGTGATGTAACACTTCCTCTATGTAAAGAAGTTGTCAAAGCTCTAAAAAACGCTTCTGAAGAAATGGGAATAAAAGAATCTTTTCATGGTTACGGACCAGAACAAGGTTACGAATTTTTGAAAACTAAGCTTCAAAAATATTACGAAACCCACGGAGTAAATCTTGATAATGACGAAATTTTTATCTCTGACGGAGCTAAATCAGATTTAGGTAATATTTTAGACCTATTTGCCGTTGATAATACCGTTCTTGTTCCAGATCCAGTTTATCCTGTTTATGTTGATACAAATATCATGGCAGGAAGAAAAGTTGTTTATATTGATGCAAATGCTGACAACAACTTCTTACCACTTCCAGATAAATCAATAAAAGCAGACATAATTTATATTTGTTCTCCAAACAATCCTACTGGAGCTGTTTATAACAAAGAACAATTAAAGGCTTGGGTTGATTATGCAAAAGAAAATAAATCAGTAATTCTTTTTGATGCCGCATATGAATGTTTCATCACAGATGAAGAACTTCCAAGAAGTATTTTTGAAATTGAAGGAGCTAAATCTTGTGCAATAGAATTCTGTTCCTTCTCAAAAATGGCAGGCTTTACAGGAACAAGATGTGGCTGGACAGTTGTTCCAAAAGAACTCGAAAACGGATTATTAAACAAAATGTGGCTTAGACGTCAAACAACCAAATTCAATGGAGTTCCATATATTGTTCAACGAGGAGCAGAAGCGGTATTTAGCGAAGTTGGGCAAAAAGAAATTCAAGAAAATCTAAATTATTACAAAGAAAATGCAAAGATTATTTCAGATGTACTTAAAAAACATAATATCTGGCACATTGGAGGTCAGCACTCTCCATATATTTGGTTAAAATGCCCTAACAACATGAAGTCTTGGGAATTTTTTGATTACTTACTAGAAAACATTCAAGTAGTGGGAACTCCAGGCTCTGGATTTGGCAGAAATGGAGAAGGCTACTTCCGCTTAACTTCATTCGGAAGCAGAGAAAATACCAAAGAAGCAGTTGAAAGAATGGATAAATTATTTAAATAATATACCATTACAACATAATAAATTTTAGAAGCGTTGGATATTTATCCAACGCTTTTTAGTTACAAAAATTAAAAATATTGAAATTATTTTATTATTTTATGTATAATCATTATTAACAAATTTAGTGTTTTTAGATATTAGGAGAAAAGATGATTACAAAAGAAGTTAACGATTGGCTTAGAAAAGTTGAAACTAGAAACTACTCTTCTTGGGAAATTATGGAAGAATTTTCTAAATTCCATAAATATTTAACAAAAGACGAAGTTTTACAAATTAAAAAACGCTTAGAGTCATCTGTTAAAAAATAATATTTTCGTAAAAAAGTGCAAAATATGTTATAATAAGAATATAGTTTAAAGAGGTTTCTTTATGTCTTATTATGATGATTTGCTGGAAAAAATTCCTAAAATAAAAAAGGTTTTAGACACTGACAAAAATTGCACAATTTACCACTATACCAAACCTGAAAAGTTATTGAATATCTTATCAGGAGGGACTTTGCGTTTTTCTAATGCTCTATATCTTAATGATAAAGAAGAAATCGCTTATTCTTACCGTTTAATAGTTAAATTGATAGATGAAATTCCTGAACTTAATCCAGATTTATTTGGAAAAATCAAAACTCATTTTAGTAACAAGTACAAACACATTGTCGATGGCGAGAATGATTTTCGTAATAAACTAGAATATTTCACAACTTCTTTTTCAACAGAAAGTGATAACCTAACTCTTTGGAACAACTATGCAAAAGGGAAAAATTATACTGGCTATAATATTGGGTTTGACAAAAAGAAACTCATTGATGAAATGACTGAAAACAAATACCTACCAATTTTTGGAAGTGTTATATATGACAAACAAAAACAGATTAAAATAATTCACGCAATTTTTAAAAAGTGGAATATGCTTTTTAACCGAGCATTGAAATGTAAAAAGACTAATGAAGTTAAATTATTTGATATTTTATTTGAGCTTATTGATGTTTTAAGTATTGTGAGTATATTTTTCAAAAACCCTCAATTCAAAAATGAACACGAATACAGAATCGTTATTGTAAATGCCTTTGGCGTAGAAAATTCTAAGCCAACAAAAGTAGTAGAAAAAAATGGATTATTTGTACCATATTTAGAATACAAATTTTCTAAAGAATCAGTGACATCCATAAACATTGGTCCAACTTTTGATGAAAATATTTTCTACACAAGTACAAATAGAATGCTCTTAAATTTTGGATATGAAGACAAAGAAGTTTGTCGCTCTAAAATCCCATTAAGATACTAATCCCCAATTGTTCAATATAAATATTTTAAACTTGAGATAAAATAAACTTACCGAAAATGGAGGTCATTGTGCTAGTAGAATTAAATAATGATAATTTTGAGAATGAAACTTCTAAAGGATTAAAACTTATAGAATTTTATACCACTTGGTGTACATATTGCAGAAATCAAAGGATAGAACTTGAAGGATTTAAGGAATCTGATATGTGGATTGGTTTGGTTGACGGAGATGAATGCCCAAATTTAGTACAAAAATTTGGGATTAACGGGTTCCCAACATTCATTCTTCTCAAAGACGGAGAAAAAATTGCTCAATTTGTCGGGTTCCACGAAAAATCCCAATTACTAAATAGATTAATGGATTACATTAAGTAACCTTATTCAAATCTCTATCAATCAAATAAACTTCACCAGTGTTATGGTCAAAGTGACATTTTGCAATATATAAATCTCCACTATCAACAGCAGATTTAATTATTTCAGAATTCTGCATGATATAATCCTCAACCCACACGGTATGTTTTCGTGCAAATTTGTTATTACATCCCATTTGACCAGCATGATCAATTACTGGATATACACATTTTAGAATTGATTGAAAATTATCTGTAATTTCTGGATAATGCTCGTTTGCATAAGACATTACACCACAATCATCATGACCTAACAATATCAAAAGAGGAACATGGAGCTTTTTCACTGCATATTCAAGACTTTCCAAGATGTTTGGGCCAACAGTAATTCCTGCGACCCTAACAACAAAAAGTTCTCCTATTCCGCAATCAAAAATAATTTCTGGAACAACCCTAGAATCAGAACAACTTAAAACACAAGCGTAAGGTTCTTGATATAGAGCGAGTTTTTGTAATGTTGAAAGGCTCATATTTTTTGCAGTCGGAGTACCATTTATAAAATTTTTATTTCCCTTTAATAATTTATCTAATTCATTTTGTGCTTTTTCTGGTATATTCATTTTCAGTTCTCCCTTTTTCACATTTTATAAAATGATAACAAAGTTGTCAAAAAATTTTTACACTAAAAATCGATTAATTGAATGAATAAAAAAAAGTAAATATGTTTTATACTAAAAACGTTGTAGTATAGCATATTTTATAGGTTGGATTATGATAGATAATTTTTTATTACTTAAATTGAATCGTTCTATTTGGATTTCTCTATTAGATCAAGAAAAAATTATAGAAGGAATCAACTACTTTGAAACCTACATGAACAACCTTGCCTCAATTCAAACAGACAAAAACTACGCAAAACCCGTTTCCGAAGAAATGGGAGCTTGCGAAGCATTGTTCATAATGAAAATGTTAGAAATTGCAGACAAATTTTTTGAGAAAAAAGATTACTCTAACGCCTTGATTTGCTATACAGCATTATTCAAATATTGCCAAGAGGACGTAGATCTTTTAAAAAATTATATTGAATGTTTAAATCAACTCAAACTTTATGACTTGGCAACAGAGTTAATTAAACACCTCGAACAAACAGTACCCGAGGATGAAGATGTTTATAAATTTTTGGCTGATTTTTACGACAAAAAAAATGATTGCAAAAAAACCATTTTCTTTATGGAAAAATATTTTAATGCTCCAGATTGCGTACCATCAGCACAAGATTACAATTTGTTAGGTTGTTATTATAACAAGTTATATTCTCAACAAATGACAGATATTTCTCTAGCGAAAAAATCCATGGACTGTTTTGTTAAAGCTTCTGAACTTGAACCAAATACAAAACTTTATGCCAAAAATGTTACCATCTTGGCTGTCAGAATTAACGATTCTGAAACAGGAAAAAAATATTGGAATAGAGTTTTTGAACTTGGAAAGATTAACAACGATGACAAATATGACTACGCCGCTTTTTGTTTAAGACGTTCGGATTTTGATGGATGGAAAAAATACTTTGGTTCAAGATTTCAAAAAGAAACAAATCCTACCGCATTTCCAAAACTTTCAAAACAAGAATGGAAAGGCGATAAAAGCTTATATAACTCAACAATTCTGGTATATTTTGAACAAGGCTTTGGAGATACATTCCTTATGTGGGGTTATATGTCAAGACTTGTTAAAATGGCAAAACATGTTATTTTCGTTGTTCAAGATGCAATTTATCCACTGCTAAAAGATAATGATTTAGGAGTAGAAGTTTTATCAAAAAGTTCAACCGACCTTAGTAAGTTAAAATATGACTGTTGGATTCCTTCAATGTCAATCCCAGTAGCATTAAACCTTGAAAAAGATAACATTTCAGTTGGAGAAGGCTTTATCAAAGTTAAAGAAGAAGAAATTCAAAAAGCAAAAGAAAAATATTTTAATACAGACAAATTAAAAGTCGGAATTAGCTTCAAAGGAAGCCCTATCGGCAATCATTTTAGAGATATCCCAATTGACGAATTTTTGATGCTAGATAAGCTAGATAATATAGAAATTTATTCTTTGACCAAAGATATTCCAGACGATGCGTTTGAATGTTTTAAAAGCCACAAAGTACACAATATAGCAAAAGACTTCAAAAATTTTGAAGACACGGCAGCAGCAATGATGAACTTGGATGTTGTAGTGACAGCCGATAACTGTTTATTAAACCTCGCTGGAGCATTAGGACTAAAAACATTCGGATTATTTAACTGGCAATACGAATTCCGTTGGTATAATTTAGCAGGAAAAGATTCTGGATGGCTAACCTCTGTTAAACCATTTATTTGTCCTAAAATTTCAGGCTGGGCGACCCCAATGAGTAAAATTGTTAATGAAATAAAAACAATAAAATAATTTATTTTTCAGAATTATTCAACTCCGCAAACTTTGCTTCCATAGTCGGATTATTTCTTGTTAAGCGTTTAATTGTTAAATCCTCCGCTTTACTATTTGCAAGACGAAGATTGTTTTCTGAGGACAATAGAGCTTCTTTTGTTTTTTGTAAATGATCTATCGTTTTATCAATTTCTTCAATTGCAGTCTTGAATTTTCTACTAGCAAGTTCATAATTTTTGGCAAATTTTTCTTTAAAATCATTCATCTGAGCCTCAAAATTAGAAACATCAATATTTTGAGCCTTAATTACAGCTAATTCCTTTCGATATTCTAAAGAATTTAAAGATGCATTACGCAACAATGTAATTATAGGAATAAAAAATTGAGGACGAATAACATACATTTTAGGATAACGATGCGACATATCCACAATTCCAGAATTATATAATTCATTTTCTGGTTCTAATAATGATACAAGAACAGCATATTCACATTTTTTTTCTCTGCGGTCTTTATCTAATTCTTTCAAAAAATCTTCATTCTTCTTTTTGGTAGAAGTTGAGTCCATTTCGTTTTTCATCTCAAACATTATTGAGATAAATTCCCCACCTTCAGGGTCGCTTTCTCGATAAATATAATCCCCTTTACTACCAGTTTTTGCATCATTATCTTTTTCAAAATATGCTCTTTGAAATCCAGTCGCTCTTAGCTTATTAAATTCAATCTCGCAATGTTGTTCAAGACTCTCTCCAACCATTTTAGTTGAAAGTTTCGCCTTAAAATCTTTGTATCTCGCAATTTCTTCATCTTTAAATCTAAGTTTTTCTTCATATTGATCTTTCAAAGACTGTTCTTTTAATTGGGATTCTTTTTGAGTTAATTCTTTTTCGTTATTGAGTTTTGCAATACAAGTATCTTTTTCAGAAAGTTCTGTGTTCATTTTGTTAACAAGTTTTGTTAATTCAAGTTCTTTATCTTTATCAAAACTTGCCAATTTATTTTTCAATTCAACTATTTCTTTATCTTTTTGGGCAATAGTTTCACTAATTTCAGACTTTTTAGATATTTGTTCTGTCGTAATATCAGCTTTCAATTTTGCAATTTCAGAATCTTTTTGTATAAGTTTTTCACTTAAATCCTTTTCAATAGCAAGTTTAGCCAACTGAACAGCATTATCTTTCTCCAACTCAAACTGAGCTTCTCTACTTTTCAATTCTTTAGAGAACTCTTTATCACGAACTTGTTGAACAATTGCTGAATACCCAGATTCATCAACTTGAAAAACTTCACCACATTTTGGACACTTAATTTCTTGCATAATTTTCACCCTTCCAAAATAATATTAACATTATTACTAAATTATGAAAAGAGGGAATTAAGCTGTTTTCTCTGAAGCTTTTTCTTCTTGTTTATATTGTGCAAAATTTTCCATTTTTGAATGCTGTTTATTAAAATAATCCATTTGTGGTTTTACACACTTTTTAATAATAATATTTTCAGTAAACATATCAATAGGTTTTACAGTCAACAATAATACAGCAAAAGAACCCAATGATTTCCAAGCTTTTAGTTTGAAAATTTGTTTATCAAGGTTCGCACCCAAAGCCTCTTTATTTGTACAAGACTCTAGAACTTTTGTAAATTCTCGTTTCGCAAAGGCTTTTAACTTTTCAGGTTCGGTATTTGCAATAGCACCACGCTTACAATTCGCCAATAACTTGTCATATGTTTTAACAAAAATATTTTTGTTTTTGTATGCTTCTTTTTTATCTTTTGAGAAGATTTCAAAATTTCGTACAAAATTATCTACAATATCTTCTTTGTTTCGTGCGGTATTAAAAATATCATGTTCCGCCGCATGATGTTTGATAAAACGAAGAGTTTGTTCTTTTGCATTTGTAGAAATTTTTTCTCCTCTATATTTATCTATTTGAGAAAACGCACTCTGCCCAATATGACCAAAAGTCGCAGGAAGAATTATACTTGCAAAGGCTTGGAATACAGCTTGAGAAAATGCTCTTGGCCCATTTGGGTCATATTTATTTCCCTTATTTTTGTATTTATCATAAACATCTGCACCGAAATACATCAACGATGGAACCCAGAAAAGTCTTGATGCAGTTGGAGCAATTTCACTAATCGCAACGCCAATATCATTTGTATAACCCAAACCTCTCATTGGCCAATTCGCTAATGGGTCAACATATTTCTTTTCTTTTTTATGACCTTTTTTATTCTTATCAACGACCTGAGCTTCTGCTTTTTGAGCTTCAAAACTAATAGTGTTCATTGAGGTAATTTTCATTTTCTTCTCCAAGATTCCTTTTCGGTTAATGTGAAATTTTACAATTCATTTTCGTAGAACTCAATCATATAGCAAACATAACTGAGTTTCAAATTATTTTCTACGCTTGTAACAAATTTTTAACAGTTTAAGGATTCTAAATACATCCCGTATCATCTAACAAGTTATCACTATTTGCAGAAGCAACAGCCATCTGGTCACAACGCTCATTAAATTCATGCCCGTTATGTCCCTTAACCCAAATAAATTTAACACTGTGAGGTTCTTTTGCCTTCAACAAGCGTTTCCATAAATCTTGATTTTTTACAGGCTGTTTATTTGAACCTTTCCATCCTCTTTTAATCCACCCATCAATCCATTTTTGATTAAATGCATCAACTAAATATTTTGAATCAGAAGTCAATTCAACAGTACTTGGCTTTTTTAACGCTTCCAACCCAACAATCGCAGCTAAAAGTTCCATCCTATTATTTGTTGTAACTTTATAACCTTGAGTCAATTCTTTTTTGTGAACATTCCCATTTTCATCCTCGGCATACAAAATAGTTCCATAACCACCTTTGCCAGGGTTTCCACTGCAAGCACCATCTGTATAAATTTTTATTATCATTATTTATTATTCCTCTTCTGTAATATCCCATCGTTCTAAGATGTCATCAGGTATTCCGTCTAAAAATCTAGATGGTTTTGACAATACCATATTCATTGAATAATCGTACATATCTACGGGATAAGTAATGTACAAGTTATTTTTAGCACGTGTCGTTGCCACATACATAAGCCGAAGTTCTTCATCCATTTCTTCTTCCGAATTGAATGAATATGCACTTGGGAATCTACCATCTACGGCACCAATTATAAAAACACTATCCCACTCTAAACCTTTTGCAGAATGGATTGTAGAAATTGTTAGAGCTTCATCATCAGAATTCTTTTTATACATTCCCTCAACACTCGCATCTGGAGGTTCTAAAGCTAAATCGCTAATAAAATCTTCTAAATTGCTATATTGGGTTGATAAATATTCAAAATGATCCAAGTCCTTTTCTCTTTTTGAAAAATCATCATATTTATCTTTCAAGATTGGGCGATAGTAATTTATTATGGCAGAAACAATTTCTTCGGGCTTTTTGGTTGTAGAATAATCTCGAAGTTGTCCAAGAGTTTTAAATAAAGGAGTTAAACTTTGAGATTTATTAGAAGGCAAAAGCTTAATATCGGGCTTTAAATCTCCTTTTATTATTGGCATTATATTATTGACAGTAGATGCCCCAACTCCTTTTAAGAGAAGTAAAATTCTTGTTAAACTTATCACATCATCTGGATTTAAAATAACTCTCAAATGAGCCACAACATCTTTTATATGAGCTGTTTCCATAAATTTTGGACCGCCAAATTTTTGAAAAGGAATAGCTCTTTTTGAAAGCTCAATCTCTAAGTTATACGACATTCTTGCATTTCTTGTTAATACACAAATATCAGATAAGCTTATATCTTCATCCAAAAGCTCCAAAATTCTTTGGCAAATAAAATCTGCTTCCATCTGAGTATCTTTTGCACAAATTAACGCTGGAACTTGTGGCGATACTATATTTGAAAATAAATTTTTTGTATATTTTTCTTTTGCCTTTGAAATAATTTCATTTGTCAATTTCAAAATATTTTGGGTACTACGATAATTTTGCTCAAGTTTTATAATTTTTGTATTTTCAAAAAGTCTTGGAAAATCTAAAATATTTCTATAATTTGCTCCCCTGAAAGAATAAATACTTTGAGCATCATCTCCTACTGCCATAATGTTATTATGTTCAGAAGCTAAAAGTCTTATTACATCTGCTTGAAGCGTATTCGTATCTTGATACTCATCAACCATAATGTATTTATATTCATTTGATAATCTTTTTCGAAGCCCATCATTATTTTCAAGCAATAATTTTATATACAAAAGCAAATCATCATAATCAAGAACAGAATTTTCTCTTTTATACGCAACATAAGCTTTATGAACTTCAATAATTTTATCTTCACAATGTGCAAACTGAGGGAATTCATCAGCGATAATTTGTTTTGTTGGAGTAACTTTATTTATACTTTTTGAATAAATATCTAAAAGGGTAGATTTTTTAGGAAATCTTTTCTCCTTTTTAGGGAATAATTGCCCAACAATATGATTAATCACATCCTCACAATCAGCCCTATCCATTATAGTAAAATTGTTCTTCAATCCTAAAAGTTTAGAATATTTTCTCAAAATTATATTTGCAAAAGAGTGGAATGTTCCTCCTGCCACTTTTTCGCACCTATTATCTAAAACAATTGTTGCTCTAGATAACATTTCTGCTGCTGCTTTTTTGGTAAATGTTAAAAGCAAAATATTTTCAGGCTTAATACCATCTTCAATTAATCTAGCAACTCTATACGTTAAAGTTTTAGTTTTCCCAGAGCCAGCACCCGCAATTACCAAAATAGGACCATCTTTAGATTTAATAGCCTCCAATTGAGCTTCATTTAAATCTTCCCCATAATTAACTTTGTAATCAGTTTTTATTACTGGTCGCTTTTTAAGAACATACTTTTTTCGTTGAGTATCTTTTGTTGTAATAATCTCTTCTGGCATAAAATCCCCTACCCGCTTATTATAGTTCACTTTAATAATGTTTTTCAATATTACTTTGTAAAGTTTTAATAAGGTTAACGCTTTTTTATTAAATTTTTATCGCAAAAAAACCGACACTATAAAATGTGTAAAAGAAAAAGAAGAGAGTGCTTATGAAAAAAATGTTCGCATTTTTTAGCTTAGTATTTCTATGGGTTTACAGTTGTAATTTCGCCATTGGATACACTGGAAAATGGTTTAATCCTAGAATGATAAAAACATATATTCAACCTAATCACAGATACTCTGTAATGATGGAGCATAGCTTTTCGGAATGGGATAGATTAACAGGTGGTCGCATAAGATTCAAATTTGTGCAATCTCCTAACACTGCACAAATACAAGTAGTATTTGTAAAACAAATTAAATCTCATGATAGAGCAATAGGATTAACAAAATCAACCGTAGTTGGTAGTAATAAAAAAATGACAAAAGCGATAATTTATATTGCAGAGAAGGATAGACAAGGTCGAACTCTTCGAAAAGATGAAGCTTATACCACAATGCTCCACGAGGTTGGACACGCAATAGGGTTAGAGCATTCTTCAGACCCCAAAAGTGCAATGTATTATGCAGAAAATGACATACAAGAAATTTCAAAAAACGATTTGAAACAATTGAAAAAACTATATGGATGGGATTAATATGAAAAGATTTATATTAACACTTGTACTAATTTTATGTTTTCTTATTTCTACAACAACGAGTGTTTTTGCAAACAACGTAAACGTACAAAGACGATGGAGAAACCCACAACAAATTTATACATATGTTCCTTCGGGAAGCAGAAACTCCGAACTTATGAAAGAAGCATTTGCTTATTGGATGAAAGTAACTAATGGAAAAGTTAGGTTTATTTATGTAAACGAAGCACAAAAAGCACAACTGAGAGTTCGATTTGTCAAAGATGCCTCTGTATCTTCAAATCACGACAACGCTTTAGGTGTTACATATTATAAAAAAGTAAAAATGATTTGCAGTGAAAGATCTTGCACTCAGTATATGGTTTTGACAACAATTGACATAGCTGATAATGCACCGAATGGAGCATTGCTAAGAAAAGATGCCGTATTTAGAATTATGGTTCATGAAATTGGCCATTCACTTGGACTTCCACATAGTTCTGACAGAATGAGTGTTATGTATCCTACAAAATTAAGTCGAAACCAGACTTTAGCTAAATCCGATTTCGACTCACTTGCAAAACTTTATGGTTGGAAAAAGTTCTAATCATTAAATCTTCTATTCATATATGTCCAGCCATTAACATGATACAAATTACTAATATCTTTTTTCAAGATATCTTGTTTTTCGTTAACAGGCATATTCATAATACTTGAACCTTTTCTAGTAGATTCTTGTAGTCCTAAAACATGACCAACTTCATGCAACATTGTTGTATATACTAAATCATTTGAATACTTTTTATTCCCTTTTGTAGCCATTCTAATTTCAGCTTTAGTAATCATGCCTTTTTTAATGGTAATTTTGTTAGAACCCAAAGGACCATCTGAACCATCAACTTTTTCTACAAAAGCAACGTCTATATCAGCAGGTCCTTTTGCAACAAATTGGAACTTTAATTTTCCTGAACTCATACTCTGCCATTTTTCAAAAGCATGACGCATAGTTTGAGCCTTTTCATCCTTTGGAATATACACAGTAATTGGAGATTTTGTCCAATGTGGATAAGTTTTTGTTTCCGCATTTGCGAAATTTACAAATGTCATCACAAAAACGAATAATGAAAATAAACCTACTAAAATCTTTTTAATCATTTTTCTTCCCCTTTTTGAGATAAATTATATGCTATTAATTTTTAAAAATCAAATAATTTAATTCTTTATGCTAACATTACAATGAAAGGAAGAGAATGTATGAAAAGCGAAAAAGAAAAAATGATTAACGGTGAAATTTATCAACCTTTTTGTGAAGAATTAGAACAAGATAGGTTTAGAGCAAAAGAGCTTTGCTTAAAATATAATTCTCTTCACGCAAACCAAAAAGAAGAAAAACAAAAACTTCTGCAAGAAATTCTTGGAAATGCAGGAGAAAATAGCGTAATTGAACCAAATTTTTTCTGCGACTACGGATATAATATTGAATTTGATGGATTTGTTTATGTAAACCATAACAGTGTATTTTTAGATTGTGCAAAAATTAAAATTGGAAAGAATACTTTTATTGGTCCTAATTGCGGACTATATACTGCCGTTCATCCAACAAATGCAAAAGAAAGGATTGAAGGCAAAGAATGGGCTGAACCAATAACAATTGGAGAAGGTGTTTGGCTTGGAGGAAATGTTGTTGTCCTTCCTGGAGTCAAGATTGGAGATAGAGCGGTTATTGGTGCTGGTTCTGTTGTAACAAAAGATATTCCAGCGGATGTTGTAGCCGTTGGAAATCCTTGTAAAGTTATTAAAAACATTGAAAACTAATCTTTATCAGTAGAAAAAGAATATATTATCTCTCTATTATATTCTTCACCTTGTTTTAACAACCCTTTTTCTGCAAATTCTTTAATGTTAATTGCATTGGGATAAAACTGTGGTTCAACACAAAAAGAGGAACGCTTTTCATATCTACTGCCAGATTTTCCAACTGGTTGAGCTGATTTTCCTAAGTGGTTCGCACTATAAAATTGAAAACCTGGAAGATTTGTAGAAACTTTCAATTTAATTCCAGTTTTTGGAGATTTAACATTAGCAACTTCTACCAAACTTTTTCCATCATAATCATCAATACAATAGTTTTGGTCAAACCCAGAACCTATACTCATCTGTTCGTGTTCCAAATCTATCACATCCGCAATTTTGTGTGGAGTTTTGAAATCAAATGGAGTATTCTCAACATCGATAAGCTCTCCTGTCGGAATTGCTATCTCATTAGTCCTTGTAATTTTTGAAGAATTTGGCAATGTTACAATATGCTCATACACAGAATTTTCTTGAGTATTTTCTGCCCCATCAAGATTAAAATAAGTATGATTTGTCATATTGATAACAGTATCTTTATCAGATTTTGCCTTGTATATTATATGCAAATTATTATCATTATCAAATTTATAAGTTACACTAGCATCAACATTCCCAGGATAACCACTTTCCATATCTTTTTTAGAATATGTAAATTCAATCCCATCTTTTAAAACATTGGCTTTCCAATTTTTTGTATCAAAACCTTGAGTTCCCCCGTGAGAGTGAGATTTCCCATTGTCTTTATTGCATTCTAAGGTATATTCTTCTCCATTAATAGAAAATTTTCCATCACTAATTTTATTTGCATAAGGTCCAATTGTCCCACCTGCATGACCAACAGGAGATTCTTCATAAGGAGTAACGTTATCATAACCTTGGGTTACATCTTTGATTTTACCATCCTTATCTGGAATTTTTATCCCAGTAATAGTTGCACCAAAGGTAGATAAATCAACACTAGCACCATTTTTATTGGTTATAGTATATAAAGTTGCTTCTTCTCCAGTTTTTTTAATTGTGCCAAATGATTTTTTTTCGATTTTTAATCCTTCATACTTATTATCAACATTAGAACTGTCCACTTTTACACTTTTAGTAAAAGTATCTTTTTCTAATTGACCAGTAAACGCAACTGATTGCTGAATAACTCTATGTGGTGTATTGATACTTGAATTGAATTGTATGTGTGGATTAAAATCTATTGGCATAATTACTCCTTTTTTCTTTAATTATAAATTAAAAATATCAAAAGAAATAATTTTGCTAAATTACTTATGATAATTACGCCTTATTTCTTCAATACTATCACCGCCAAATTTCAGCAAAATTTCATTTACTAAAACCCAAGCAACTCTGGATTCTGCAACAACAGAACAAGCTTCGACGGCACAAACATCCGAACGTTCAAAATGTGCTTCTGTTGGTTGAAGAGTTTTGGAGTCAATACTTTTCAATGGTTTTTTCATTGTTGGAATAGGTTTCATAACAGCAGAAATCACTAAATCTTGACCATTAGTCATTCCTCCCTCAATTCCTCCTGCATGATTTGACGTACGACCAATTTCACCATTTTCTAAAGTAAACTCATCATGATAAGTACTTCCATAATACCCTAAAGGATTTTCCCCTATTTCAACAGCTTTTACAGCAGGAATACTCATAACAGCCTGAGCTAATCTACCATCAATACCTCTATCCCAATGCACATGAGAACCTAAACCTATTGGCAAATTTTTATACACAACAACAAATTTCCCGCCAACAGAATCCCCATTTTCTTTTGTGAGGTCAATTTCTTCTTTGAATTTATCACAACAACAAGCCGTTCCAATTTGAGTAATTTCAGATGAACATTCAATTCCAAATTCTTTTAAAAATAACTTTGCAACCGCACCAACAGCAACCTCTATTGCTGTTTTTCTCGCACTTGAACGTTCCAAAACATTACGTAAATCTGATTGATTATATTTTACACAACCAGCATAATCTGCATGACCAGGGCGAAAAGTGGAAAAAGCTTTTTCATCTGTTACATCTTCTGGAGCAACACTCATAATTTTTTTCCAACTTTCAAAATCTCTATTTTTAACTACAAGAGTAATTGGAGAACCTAACGTCTTACCAAATCTTACGCCAGACATAATCTCCACAGTATCAGATTCAATCTGCATTCTAGCCCCTCGACCATAACCTTGCTGACGACGTTTAAGTTCACTATTTATAAAATCAATATCGATATTTAAACCAGCAGGAAGCCCTTCAATTATTGCGGTTAAGCATTTGCCATGACTTTCTCCTGCTGTTAAAAATCTAAATTTTTCCATTATTCTTCACCTTTATCTTGCATTTTAAGAAATGTTTGTACCTTTGTTTGCATCATTTCTTCTGTAATTTTTGGCCCGTCGCTCGTTGGAGTGACTATTTGATACATCTTAAGCCAATAAGTTTCTTTTATCGGCTGTCGTTCCGCACTAATTTTTACCCCATTTGGAACTTCTTGTACAATTATATTTTTGTATCTATTCTTGTACTTTCTAATCTTAGCAGTTTTCTGCCCTATTTTCAATTCTTTGAAAAATCTTTTTGCTGGCACTTTTACAGAAACCGTTTCACCAGTAGGCTTTACGACCTCTCGAATAATATTTGCATCTGGAGAATACAAGTCCAAAAGTTTTTCATCGTAAGAATTTGCATAATTTTGGTATTGATTAAAAAAATTCATCCCATCCTTTGTTGTGTAAGCATAAACATCCGAAAAGGTTAAAATCATTCCAATTATCGGTAGTATAATTTTCAATTTTCCCATATTTAATCCTCCTTTTTTATGAACAGATTAAATATCCCCATCAAAATTCACATTACCCGATTACATATTAACTTGTAGAATTAATTTAATTTTCAATATATTATTATTTCTGGAGGTAAAAAATGAAAAGAATATTGATAGTTGATGACGTTCCTGGTTGGGTGAGATTTCACGAACAAAATATTCGCCATCTTAATATCCCAAATATTGAAATTGATACCGCAATTTCAGCAAGAGAAGCGTTATCAAAACTAGAAGTGTCTATCGATAATCCTTACGATGTTATTTTTACTGATTTGCAAATGGAATCAGATTTTTTACCCAAATATGCAGGAGAATGGTTAATAGAACAAATCAAAACATACAAAGAATATAATTCCACAAAAATCGTAATTATATCAGCTTCTCCAAATATCAGAATAATCGCTGAGAGAAATCAAGTCTTATATTTATCAAAAACAATTGCGAGAAATGCAGATTCCGAAAGTTACAGAGCTTTTTTAGAATACTAACAAGGCAAATTTTCTAATAATTCCTGCAATTTTAAATTGCCTCCACCTCGACCAATTCCGTTAAAAGTAGTGTCAATTGTATAGCATCCCAATTCAGCAGCTCTCAAGCTATTTTCAAGAGCCAAACCCAATTCATTATGAGAATGAAAACTAAGTTTTTCATAACCAATTGTCTTTAATTTATTATAATATTTTTCAATATCTTCTGGCTTTAAAGCACTATAACTATCCGCAAAATAAAGACTTTCTAAAATGTTTTTATTTTTCCATTGAAATAATTCAATATATCCATCAGCTCCAACATTTTGAATTTCCATAAGCTGAATAAATATTTTGTATCCTTTTTTGTGCAAATCTTCTGCGACTTTTAAAGATTCAGCAATTTTATCAGGGTGACAAGCAATTCTTACAAAATCTATAAAATCGTTGCTTTTATTTGGGAAATCATTAGCATTGTACCTCTTATAATCAGTCATTACTCCCAATTGCAAATCACCCTTAACTTCATAGAATGGTTTCAAAAACTCTGGAGAACACGTATAAAACGGGCCTTTACCTTCAATATCAACATGATTTCTATAACCAATTTCATAATAAGAAACATTTGACTTATTCAAAAATTCCATCAATGTTTTCACAAAAACATCTTCAAAGTTCCATTTTGTTTCATGACCGCCATCACGGGTCGTACAATCTAAAATCTTAACCATACAAATATTCTATCATGAAATTCCTACCAAGTTAGGTAATTTATTTTAAATTTTGAAGACTGAACATGAGGTTAATCAAAAAGGGGTTATTATGAAAAGCAATATTTTTAAATCTACAATTATCGAAATGAAAGAATTAAATAATTTATTTATCGAAATGACAGCACAAAGCTGTAATCAACACTGCAAACACTGTTATATAGAAATTCCTCAGTACAAAAGAATTCACGACTACATAAATATAGACATAATTAAACAAGCACTAAATGATACAACTAATGACAATATTGAATGTATTTATCTCACAGGAGCAGAGCCAATGACTCATCCTGACTTCAATGCAATTTTGAGGTTATGTTTAAAACGTTCAAATGTTTGTATCTGCACAAATGGTTCTTATATCAACGAGAAAAAAGCTCGCTTTTTGAAAAAAGTTGAAGAAGAATCAACAAAAGAATTAATTTTTAAAATTAGTATTGACCATTTTGACGAAATTAAAAATGATGACATTAGATATCGTGGAGCATTCCGCCAAGCTATTTTTGCAATAAAACATTTGCTAAAATATAACTTTAATCCAATAATCGCAGTAACCAATTACTATAACTTAAGTCCAGAAGAATGGTGGGAGGGGTTTAATTCTCTTTTTAAGAAACATAACTTTGATATGGATAAATCCAATTTACAAATTGTACCATGGCATAATAAAATTGAAACTTTTGAAGGAGAAATAGAATCAAATTACGACAATTTTGATTGCGTCAATGGTAGAATTTTAACAGCCAATGGAATTTATACTTGTCCATTTTTAGCAAATGATTATAGAGGACGATGCGGAAGCTCTTTTAATGATTATACAAAAAGAAGCTCGCTAGAAACGAGCTTCTGTAATACTTGTGCAAAATCAAAATCTCCAATGTTTGGAATTGATTTTTCTAAATTTGAATAATTATTTTTGAGCGTACAATTTAACCTTGAAGTTAATCAACAATACTCTTTTGTTCTTTTTGTAAGGTACAATCTCAACAGACTGAATATCCAAGAAGTGATCATGCTTGTACATTTCTTTCAAGAAATTATCATAATTTGAATAGTTTGCAATCATTTCCATATTCAAACGAGCAACATTATATTTATCCTTTGCACCTTGAACAAAATTGTCATCTGCTGGGTCATAATCATATTTAATAGAACGAACTTTAATTTGATTAGCTCTAACAAGTTGCAATACTTCTGCAAACTCACCAGCAATAACAGCTTCTGTATCCATTCCAGATTCTATTGGCTTGTAGAAAGGCTTTCCACTTGTCTTATTTTCAGCTTCCTTAGCCTTTTGTTCAGCTTCTTTCTTTTTATATTCTTCCAATTTTTGAGTTTTCTCTTCAACAGTAGCTTGTTTTTGAGCAACTTCTTCTTTAACCGCCATATAGCTTTGAACATTAGTAGAGATTTGAGAACCTAAATATATTGCTCCTCCCAATGTTGCAACTAATAATAATATAGGGATTAAAAATGGTTTTAATTTTTCACTATTCATTTATTATATTCCTTTTTGAATTTTAGTTATCTGATGGAGTAGCGTTAGAATCTCCACTTGAATTTTGTTGGTTATTATTACTATTGTTATTATCTTGAGAATTGTCACTTCCGCCATTTGAATTATTATCATTATTTTGACCATCTTTCTTAGGTCCAGAAGTTAATTTATCCATAAATGATTTCAATTGAGAATCATTCATATTTGTAATTTCAAATACGTATGGAGCATTATCAATTGTAGAAGCTGTACTTGTAACAATTTTATCTAAAGAACCAGATTTCAAATCAAGTTTGCTTAAACGCAACTTTGATTCTACCATTGAATCTTTCAAATTTTTGAAGAATACATAAACATCCTCAACTGAATCTGCACAACCTTTGATATCAATCATTCCATCATCGCCAGTCATAAAGTATGTCAAATACAAGTTCTTAGGGATTGATTCACCTAATGCAGCATAAGCAATAATCTTAAGACGATTGTTTTTAAGAACTTTTTCAATTTCCGCCAATGGATCAAATTGAACTTCGCCATTTTGAGCTTCATACTGTTTGATTTGATTATCCAAATCCGTAATTTGAGTATCTAAATCCGCACTCTTTTCGAGCATTTTGTTGTTCATATTTTGAACAAACATATGAGCTGCCCCAATTGGGGTCAAAATCAAAACGAAAAGAATTGCGGCTGCAATAATTGCCTTCTGCGGAGTTAAAGAAAGAACTTTTCCATTTCCTAATGGAATCTCCAAAACTTCAACTTTTGCGGCTTTTTGTCCACCCGCAGCCAAGAAATCTACCGAAATAGGAAAAGCTTCACTTGGAGCACATTCACCAATTGAGTGTAAAGAAACTTTGATTTGGTCTTCTGGAATAATATTCAAACTCATTTCCATCAAAGGTTCTTTTCTAAATTGGTTATCCTCAACAGGAATAACTGTTCCGCCAAATTGTAATTTCTTAGACAAAACTTCAGCAGAAACCAAATCTGTTTCTGAAACAATCACCAATGAAGTTGAAGGAGTACTCATCAATGCAATTTGAACAGCATTTTCAATTTCAGAATAAATTTCTTCCCCTTCATAAGATTTTAAAGGTAGAGGTTCTTCAAAATATTCTAAAATTCTCTTACCTTGCATTCCAAGCATTTGATAACCACTGTTATTAACAATCATCAAACTCCAAGAATTTCCATCATCATTCATTTGTTCTGTTGCATAACCCGTAGCATACAAAGCTTTCAAATCAGCAAACAAAGAGCAACTAACAGAAACAAGGCTTGAACCCATTTCGGTAAATATACCTTTAACGGTATCAACAACATCGGCTTGAATAGCTGTATAGAATACGCTTCTTGAATCTGAATTTGTTGAAGCCAAAGCATCAAACCAGAAAGGAATTGGGTCTTTACGTTTGAAAATATAAGTATTTTCCAAATCTCCGATAACAATGTTTGTAATCGCACTATCATCAAGTAATAAAGGCAATCCTTCTTTCATCCCAAACCATACAGTTGGAAGGCTCAAATGCACATTAGCCTTTTTAGGATTGATATTCCTCATTTGGAACAATGTTTCAATTCCAGTCTTAAATTCATCATAATTAGCAATTTCTCTTTGTGCTTCATTGTATTCTAACGGAACACTAGCGTAAGATTTGATTCCTCCATGACCATCAACTACCGTCATTTCTAACCCGCAAGCAGGTGAAACAGTAATATGTACGTCAATTCCTCCACCGCCTAAGCCCAAGCTGTCTAATATATTACTTCCCATATTTACCTTTTTACTCTTCTTACTATAATCTTATTTTTATTATACAATATATTTTATAAATATAAAAAACTTAACATAAATTTACACCAAACGGAGGAAAACAAATTAAACATGGATAATATTATTAAGAAGATAAAAGCTTTAAAAGAAAAGAAAAACGCTGTAATTTTGGCTCATTGTTATCAACCAGTAGAAATTGACAAAGTTGCTGATTACGTTGGAGATTCCCTACATTTGAGTCAAGTAGCATCAAAAACAGATGCGGATATTATCATCTTTGCAGGAGTATATTTTATGGCTCAAACCGCAAAACTTCTTTCTCCGAATAAAAAAGTTTTGTTACCTCAAATTGAGGCTGGTTGTAGAATGGCAGATATGATAAGCTTTCGACAACTTAAAGAGTTTAAAGCTCAACATCCAGATATTCCAACCGTTTGTTATGTAAATTCAACCGCTGAAGTTAAATCAGAATGCGACATGTGCTGCACAAGTTCTAATGCTGTAAAAATTGTTAAAAGTATGGGAGTTCCTAAAATTTTATTCTTACCAGATACCTATTTAGGCAAATGGGTTGAAAAGCAATTAGGAAACGTTGAAGTAATTACATACCCAGGATTTTGTCCAACACATTTACAAATCAGACCTAATGATATTGAAAATGCTAGAAAAGCTCATCCTGAAGCTCTTGTTTTGGCTCATCCAGAATGTCACATGTCAGTATCAAGCATTGCAGATTATGTAGGTAGCACAACAGGAATTATGAAATTTGCAAAAGAAAGTGACAACAAATCTTTCATTATCGCAACAGAACAAGGAGTTGTAGATAGATTAAAACGAGATTTACCAGACAAAGAAATTATTCCTGTAAAAGAAAATATAATTTGTCCAAACATGAAAATGACATCTTTAGAAGATATTTTGCACGTACTTGAAACAGAAGAAAACGAAATATTTGTAGATGAAAATATCGCACCTAAAGCAGTAAAATGTATTGATAGAATGTTAGAGGTTTCAAAATAAGAATATGGAAGAAAATAATAACAACGAAGTAATTTATGGTAAAAACTCTGTAATGGAAGCTCTAATTGCAGGAAATCGTGAAATCAATAAAATATTGATTTCAAAAAATATCCATTCAGATGTAAAAATTAATAAAATTAAAGAACTTGCACAAGAAAAAGGTATTGTATTTCAATTTGTTGCGAGAGAAAAATTTCAACCATATACAGAATTTAATCACCAAGGCATCATTGCTCAAATTTCACCAATAAAATATATGGATTTGGATGATTTTATAGAAACAAAAAAAGATAATTTATCTTCTGTTGTTATTTTAGACGGAGTAGAAGATTCTCACAATTTAGGGGCAATAATTAGAACCTGTGTTTGTGCTGGAGTTGACGGAATAATTATTCCATCACGAAGAAATGTTCAAGTAAATTCCACAGTAGAAAAAACAAGTGCAGGAGCTATAAATCACATCCCAATCATAAAAGTAAATAGTCTAGTTAACGCAGTGCAAAGACTAAAGGATAACAACTGGTGGATAATTGCAACTGATGCATCAGCAAAAGATAATTATTATGATGTTAGATATGATGATATGAATTTTGCAATCATAATGGGAGCAGAACACGCAGGAGTTTCAAAATCTCTTTTGAAAGCATCTGATTTTGTGGTTAAAATTCCTATGCAAAATAGTTTTAATTCTCTAAATGTTTCAAATGCCTTGAGTGCAATTATATTTGAAACTTTAAGACAAAAATTGACAAGAAAAAATAAATAATTCAATTAGATGACCTCAAAACTGCAAATTCGTTATATCATCTTAAGAGTAAGATTGGAGCAATATAGTGGTAAAAGAATTTGAACATTTAGGAATCCTTACAGATGAAATTTCAGATGAAAATATAGATTTCAAAAAGTTGCAGGAGCTAGAATCTAACGAAGAAGCAGAAGATGGCGAAGATGTCTTAAAATCTGTTGAAGATCCAAAAGTTCAAGAAAGTTTATTATCCGTAAATTCTGATGATAGCGTAAAAATATATTTACGTCAGATTGGGAAAATTCCTCTTTTATCCGCAAGTGAAGAACTAGATTTGGCAAAAAAAATCCAAGAAGAACACGATGCTTTTTCAAAAGACGTATTAGTCAACGCTAACCTTCGTTTAGTAGTTAGTATTGCGAAAAAATATATTGGAAGGGGTCTTTCATTTTTAGATTTAATTCAAGAAGGAAATGTCGGATTAATAAAAGCCGCAGGAAGATTTGATTACAAAAAAGGTTATAAGTTTTCAACATATGCAACTTGGTGGATTCAACAATCTATAACAAGAGCAATTGCAGATAAAGCAAGAATTATTAGACTCCCAATCCACATGATTGATTCTATCAGCAAAATTCGTCGTACAACCATAGAATTAACAACCGAATTAGGCAGAACTCCAACAAAACAAGAAATTGCGTATAGATTAGGACTACCTGTTTCTAAACTAACTTCCATTATCAAATCTGCTCAATCAACTGTGAGTATGGATACCCCAGCAACATCAGATGATGATTCTTCAAAAATTGCAGATTTTATTGTTGATAACTCCACAATCACTCCAGACGGAAAAGTTTCTCAAGAAAATTTACTAGAGGATACACGAAAAATTTTAAACCAATTAAGTCAAAAAGAGAGAGATGTTTTGATTTTACGTTATGGACTAGACAATAACGGAATGAAAAAAACTTTAGATGAAATTGGTTCTCAATACGGAGTTTCAAGAGAACGTATCAGACAAATTGAAACTCGTGCGATTTCAAAATTGAAAAAGCTTTGCAAAAATGAGAAGCTACATGACGGATTGATAAACTATTTTGGAGGCTAATCCGTCTTCATTGACAACTTTACATTTCTGCCATAGTATTTGAAAAGATAGAATTTTGAGGTACGAAATGAATAAAGCAGTTGATAAAAAAATTTATACAAAAGAAGAGTTATTGAGATTATACAATTTACCATTAGAAGAATTACTAGCAGAATCTTCTAAATATATGTCTAACAATATTGAGTTTTGCTCACTTATTAATGCAAGAAATGGAAAATGCTCTCAAAATTGTAAATATTGTGCTCAAAGTTCTCACTATTGCACAAACATTGAATCATACCCACTTGTTGATATTCAAGAGGTTATTAAAGCAGCAAAAGAATCAAAAGAAAATAAAGTTTCTCGCTTTGCAATTGTAACAAGCGGAAAAACTCCAGACGAAGGAAGGGATTTTCAAATTGAACTTGATATGATTAAAGCCATAAACGAAGTTGGAGGGCTAAAATCTTGTGCTTCTATCGGAATTTTGAATGAAGAACAAGCAAAACAACTAGCTCAAGCAGGTTTGAAAAGATTTCACCATAACATAAATACTTGTCGTTCATATTATCCAGAAGTTTGTACAACTCACTCTTGGGATGATAGATTAAACACCTGCAAACTCGTGAAAAAATATGGAATGGAGTTATGCTGTGGAGTAATATTAGGAATGGGTGAAACCATTGAACAACGAGTTGAAATGGCAATGGAATTAGCTGAAATTGAACCAAATTCTATACCAATAAATATTTTGATGCCAATTCCAGAAACTCCATTTGAAAATTATCATGACAAAATTAATGAAGAAAATGTTTTAAGAACAATGGCTATTTTCAAAATTGCTAACCCTAAATCCGTTGTACGTTTTTGTGGGGGAAGAATGAGATTATCTCAAGAAAATCAAGAATTAGCTCTTAAAACATGCGTTGAAGGCATCTTGGTTGGAAATTACCTTACAACAGTTGGTAGAGAACCACACGAAGATCTTGAAACCGCAAATAAACTAGGTAAAAATATCATTTAGAATTTATTTTCTACCATTATTCTCCCCTGGTAAGCACAACCCAAATTGACAAGCAGCATTATATGGCTTGTTACCTTCTTCTGCTTCGGGGTTTTCAGATTTGTCAGTGCTGATTGTTTCTGGCATTGTGTGCGGAAGCGTTCGAAATTCTTGCGATGTACTTTGTGTCGGGCTAACCATCTGATTAAGTTTATTCGGAACCAATTTATCCTCTATTGTTTGCCCTTGTTGCTGAGTAATATTGCAACTTTTTTGACCAGAAATCACATTACTCAAAGGACAAGCACTAATCGCATCAAGCCCAATAAACAAAGAGCAAAGAACTCCCATTATTAAAATCTTTTTCATCATTATTATAATCTCCTTTTTTATCCATATGTCTAATTATGGAAGGTTTAGAAGGAAATTACATTAGAAAAAAGTCTAATTTTATTTTTCTTATTTGATTTTTTATTTACCTCATTCAAAACATCCTTGAATGGCACAATTGGCTCCATTTTATATCCACAAGTTTCAGAAAGAGTTCCCCCCATCGCGAACAATTCTTCTTGAGGATAACGCCTGCAAATCCCAGGGCGAAAGAAATGATTTTTACATTTTTTAGTTTCTTTATCAAGATTTTTGCACTCAAAAATTAACCCTAATTCATCCTTCCCAATGATTTCCAAATCCGAATAAAATTTATGTAAAAACTGAAGTCGTTTGAATTCTTTTTCATCTTGCAATACGTGCTTGAAGTGTTTAACGTAAATATGCGTGCAACATTGCCCACAACCTTTACATTTACCAGTACGCCAATAATTTTTGTGAAGTATTTTATAATAGAAAAATTTCTTTAACTTTTCAAACATATAAACATGATAGTATTAAAAACTTTCGAATGTATTAAGATTTGTAAATATATAAAAGAAAAAACGCAAATATAAATCTTGAGGACAATTAAATCAAATGTAAACCGAATAAATTAAAAACACATAACCTATATACAGTTTTATAACTGACATAATACTATAACATAACCAAAAAATAACCAACCTTGACCTCTAACGAGGTCTTTTTTTTGAGCTTCATCATATTATTTATTAAAATATTTATTGACATCATATAAACAAAAGTCTAACAACACTGAAAAAGAACTTGCTCTAAACTTCTTTTCATATGTAACAAAATCTTAACAAACTTAGATTGTTTTCTAAAGTTTTCGACTTCGAATACCGAAGATATATTTGTAAGGAAACAAAGGGATACAATCTAATGAGTTTAAATGTAAATTATAGTTCATTATACAAAAACGGCATTGATACTTCTATCCTTAAAGACGTATCACAAGAAATTCTTCGCCGTGCAGCTCAAAAGAGTGCATCTTATTCAAATAATTCAGCAGCTCAAGTTCAATCTATCGCAAAACCTGTTGAATTAGGAGTTGACTTATACCAAGGTAAAATTGATACTAACCTACAAAAACAAATTGCTATGAACAATTCTGTTCAATTCCAATTTAATCAATCTACATTAGCATCTATTCAATATTTGAATTCTCAAGCATCAGTCGTTAATAGACTTGATGGTAAATATATGCCTGCAGTAAATGAAGTTGTTACTGAAACTCAAAAAGCAACAGAAACTAATTCAGCTTCTCATTTTATCAGCATTTTCGCTGCTGCAGCGTCTAAAGACAAAGATGGTTCAAACCCTTTCTACCGTGGAGAGCTTCTTGCTTCTAAATCAGAAAAAGAAGAAGCTAAAGGGGTTGACACTTTGAAAAGTATTTTTTCTTAATAAATTTCCTTAAATTTCCTTTCCTTATGTTTACTATTATTTAAACAAATTCTCCCTTCATGGGGGATTTTTTTTTGCTTCTAAAAGTTAAAATCCTCTATGTAATATGAACAATATTTTCGGAAAGGTTAGGGATATAATGAAAAACAATTTTTGGTTTATCGTCGCATGTGTTTTAGTCTTTTTTGTAGGATACAACGTGAATGACGTTGCAGTATCAATTCCTAGATACAAAGTTGCAGTCGTAGATGTTCCTACAATCTTATCAAAATCTTCAGAAATGCAAACTCTGAAAATTTCACAAGATAAAAAAATGGAAGAATTAAATACTTTGATTTCTAAAGCTCAAAATGAAATAGTAAATGAATCTGACAGAAATAAAGCCCTACAAAAAGAAGCAACATACAGAAAACAAATTGAATCTCAAAAACAACAAATGGAAGAAGAATACAACAGTAAAATTACCAAAATCACTAACAAAATTCGGACATTGATTTCAAACGAAGCAAAACACGAAAATTACAACCTAGTTCTGCCAACAGGAATGGTAATTTCTGGAGGGGAAGATATTACAGAACAAGTTGTTAAAAAACTTAAATAGTCATTTCTTCGTTTATTCCATTAAACTTGCAGCATTATATGAACTTCTAACTAACGGTCCTATTTGGGAATGCTTGATTCCAACAGATGTTGCAAGTTTTTTTAATTCCTCATATTCTTCTGGTTTATAATATTTCCCAACAGGATAATGTTCCTTGGATGGTTGAATATATTGCCCAACTGTCAAAATATCACAACCAACATTATATAAATCCTCAAAAGTTTCTTTTATTTGCTCAAAATTTTCACCAAGTCCAATTATTAAGCCTGACTTTGTTTTAATATCACTATTTTCTTTAATATATTTCAAAACTGAAAGTGATACATCATAATTGCCTTGAGGACGAACTGTTTTAAATATTCCTCGCACAGCTTCAATATTATGATTAAACACGTCAGGATGAGCTTGGATAATAGTATTCAAAGACTCAATATTACCTTTAAAATCAGGAGTTAAAATTTCAATTTTGGTATCAGGGGAAATCTTACGAATTTCTTCAATACACTTTGCAAAATGTTCAGCCCCACCATCTGGGAGATCATCCCTCGTAACAGATGTTATTACTGCATACTTTAACCCTAAATCTTTCACCGCTTTAGCAATATGCTTCGGCTCATCAACATCAAGAGGTTCTGGCTTTTGACATGAAATATTACAGTATTTACAATTTCTAGTACACACCCCACCCATAATTAAAAAAGTTGCTGTGTGTTTTGTATAACATTCATTTTTGTTAGGGCAACGTGCATTTTCACAAACAGTATTTAAACAATTAGCCTTAAGAATTTTTCTCACTGTCCTTGTTTTATCTGTATCAATAATTGGTCTTTTTAAATATTCTGGTAATCTTTCACGCACTTTTTCGTTCCTTCTCGTTTTTATAATTATATAACAAATTAATTTTTGTTTGATTTTTATACAAATACGTTATATAAGTATATTAACAAGATAAATATAAAACAGGAGCAATAAAATGAAAAAATTAGTATTATTAGTAACATTAATTTCGTTCTCTGGAGCAACATTTGCAGCAGAACCATTGTTACTAGAACCGCTAACCCCAGCACAGTTAGGAAATAAAGTTCCAACTGCTACTACTCAACAAGGGGCAACACCAAAAGTTATGGTTCAAGGAACAAATGGAGTTTATGAAGCTACATATACTCCTCAATTAGGTGCAAACATGGTTCCTCAAAATGCAGCCGCTGAAGGAAAACCAGTTCCAGAAAAACGCCAACCAAGAGTAAAAATTCGTACAAAACAAAGAAGCCAAGGTAATTCATACTGGAATCCAGGTGGGAAAGGAACAAAATCTTACTTCTAATAAGTATTAAACATATTTTTTTAAGCGAAATATCTAGTCATGGTATTTCGCTTTTTACATGGCAAATAATTCTGCAAAACCCCTGTAAAAATAAGCTTTTTAAGACATAAGTTTAAATCCAAATAGCATGACCGTCAACTACATGTACTAGAAAAGCTTTAATAATTCTATGTTGTTTTCATCTTTTTAAATGATGTTAATAAATTGTAATATTATAGAATAGATATGTAATAAATAAGGAATTGGGCAGGTTAATGGAACAGAATTTTGATTTTTCCTCTTACAATAGCATAAAACGTTTGTCAGAAGATGAGCTCACTACATTGTGGGAGAAATATCTTGCTAACAAATCAGATAAACAAGCAAGAGATGAAATTATTGTGCAATACATTTATCTTGTTCGTTACGCCGTTGGGCGTGTAAGAGTTTCGCTTCCTGCAACAATTTCAGTAGAAGATATTGCTGGATATGGAGTTGAGGGATTAATCAACGCAGTTGAAAGATTTTCTCCTCAACACAATACAAGATTTGAAACCTACGCACTTATTAGAATTCGTGGTGCAATTTTAGACAAAATCAGAGCTCAAGATTTTTTACCAAGAACTGTTAGAAAAAAAATTAAAGATATTAAACAAGCAACAGAAATATTAAAACAAGAATTAGGTAGAATTCCTACATCTTCTGAAATCGCTAATTACCTAGATATAGATGTGGAAAAAGTTAATCAAATTATTTCTGAAGACATTACAATCACATCTATTTACGAAAAACGTGGTAGTTCAGATGATAGCATGGAAATCATCGATACCGTTGAAGATTCAAATAAACTAACCCCTCAAGAACGAATGGAAGAACAAAGCGTAAAAACAGATTTGCAACGAGCGTTGCAACGTCTTCCAGAAAGAGAACGAGTACTCATGGTTCTTTATTATCAAGAAAACATGACAATGAAAGAAATTGGGGAAACCCTTGGAATGTCAGAATCTAGAGTTTGTCAGCTTCACGCACAAGGTATTATGAAATTGAAAAATATTCTTAATGAAAACCGTAACTCTCGTTTACAAAAAGCAATTGTCTAATTTTATGGGGTAACATTATATTCCAAAATCACAAAATCTATTCGGTTTGGAAAAGTTTTTTCTTTTGGAAGATTAGGAATAATTTCACCAAAACCAATTGAACGAATTTTATTTGGAGAAATATTTCGTTCTTTTATAAGATACTTTTCGATTTGATTTGCTTGACGTATTGTTGTTTCCCAATATTCAATAGAATTATTGCAATCTAAAGCATCAGAATTAACCTCAACTACGCAGGAATTTGGAAGTTGCTGAAATATTTCAGCAAACAAAGTTAGAAAGGTTTTACCTCTTTCTAAAAGTTCAGTTTGTCCATACTCAAAAAAGAAATCTCCCTTCATACTTATAACTAGACCTTGTGGAACAATTGTATAAACCAATTCTCCAAACTCTTGAAGATTTTCTTTAAAAGTTTTTTCAATATTGCTCGTTGTATCAGAATAAATAGTAGTAGAAAATACCTGTTCTGATGCAAATACAACAGGACATAAACTCAAAAAGATTGTCAAAAAAATAAAAAATGAACTTCGCTTAATTTTATTTTTCACTTGAAACAATCCTCTCAAAAAAATTATTTTCAATTTTGAGAGAAAAAACTATTAGCTAATTGTGTTATGGTTTAATAATTGAAGTTACATATACATCTGTAAAATATTTTTTAGCACAATTTAAAACTTGTTCTGGTGTAACTTTTTTAACACTTTCTTTCATTCTTTCAGAATAATCAAAACCCAAACCAAGAACACCATATCTTGCATATCCACATGCCTGTTGGATATTAGTTTCTTCAAGGAATGCACATTTACCAATTAGATTATTTTTCGCATCATTCAGTTCTTGTTCTGAAACTGGGATTGTTTTAATTTTTTCAATTTCTTCGTCAATACCTTTTAGAGAAACCTCAATATTCTTTGGTTCAGTTGCAATATAAACCATGAAAGTTCCAGAAAGTTTCAATGTATCATAAGAACTTCTTACAACATAAGCAAGTCCTTTTTTATCCCTAAGTTCAAGAAATAAACGAGAAGATAAACCACAAGCACCTAGAATTATATTTAATAAAACTAGAGCTGGATATTCATCCATTCCAAATGTTGGAACTTGCCAACCTTTAATTATGTGTGCTTGATTAAGATTATCTTTATGAAGTATTACTTCTTTTCTTTCTTTCAATTCTGGTTTTTCAATTTTAAAATTACCATCAACAGATTCTGGCAATTTTCCAATTGTATCTGCAATCAAAGGAATTACATCTTCTTTTTCTAACGCACCAACTATCGCAAGACTTTTCTTGCTATTATTCATAATTTGGTTATAAGCCTCAATCACATCTTCTTTTGTTATATTATCAAGATTTTTAAGAGCAATTGTTAAAGATGTTCCGTAGTAGTGATTTTCATACATCGAACTACAAAAAGCATCGCTGACAACCGTTCTTGGAGAATCCAATTCCGCAGTTATTTCACCTTTTAATTTAATTTTTTCTTTTTCTACTTCTTCAAATGTAGAATTTGTAATTACTTCATTCATCAACTCTACTGCTTTTGGAAAATCTTCATTTAGACATACAAATTTCAATCTCAACAAGTTTGGGAATGAGTCACTAGAAAAATCTATGGCATATTTTTCAAATTCATTTGCCAACTCTTCAGAAGAATAATTTTTTGTTCCTTGCAACAAAAGTCTAGCCATCAAAACATAAACCCCTGGAATTTTTTCAGGTTCATTTACGGATAAATTAAAACACAAAGCCATTCTTGGAGTGTTATCATTCTTCTTATAGATATATTCAATTTTATTTTTAAGTGTTGAAATTTCTTTTGCCATACTTTTACTCTCTCTCGTATTGTAACATTTTAACACGATTTCACCTAAAAGACAAATTCTAATCTTTCGTGTTATACTAGCCATATGGTTAATAGGGTTAAATCAGGAACAGTTATTGGACTAAACGCTTACGAAGTTTTGGTAGAAACGGATGTTGTAAATTCACTACCAGCAATGTCCATTGTCGGCTTGCCAGATACCGCAGTAAATGAAGCTCGTGATAGGGTAAAATCTGCAATTAAAAACTCTGGCTACACTTTTCCATCCAAAAAAGTTGTAATAAATTTAGCCCCAGCCGATTTGAAAAAAGCGGGAACAGGTTTTGATTTACCTATTGCAATAGGAATTCTAACTGAAGAAGAAGTCCTAGATTGGGAAAAGATAAAAAATTATGCATTCATTGGAGAACTCGCTCTTGATGGATTAATTCGTGGGATAAATGGAGTTTTACCCCTTGTTTTAGGACTGAAAGAAGCTGGGATTGTAGATATTGTTGTACCAAAAAGCAATGCAAAAGAAGCCGCATTAATTGACAGAGTTAACATCTATCCCGCAGAGCATTTAACGGATGTAGTGAATCATTTTATTGACACTAAAATAACTCCTCTAAAAATTGATATACAGAAATACTTGACCGCACAATCAGAAATTGAATATCCATATGATTTTAAAGATGTTAAAGGGCAACAAAAAGCGAAAAAAGCTCTTGAAATTGCAGCCGCTGGCGGACATAATATGCTAATGGTTGGATCTCCAGGTTCTGGAAAAACTCTTATGGCAAAATGTTTTCCTTCAATCTTGCCACCTTTAACATTACCCGAAGCCCTAGAGCTTACCAAAATATACAGTATCTGCGGATTGTTATCCCAAGAAGAACCACTAATGTCAAAACGACCATTTAGAGCTGTCCACCACACTGCATCTGCAAATGGGATTATCGGAGGCGGAAGTAATCCAAAACCAGGGGAAATTACCCTAGCACATCGAGGGGTTCTATTTTTAGATGAAATGGTTGAATTTCCAAGAGCTGTACTAGAAGTATTACGCCAACCTCTTGAGGATGGAGAAATCGTTATATCAAGAGCAACACATTCTATAAAATATCCCGCAAAATTTATTCTACTCGGAGCAATGAATCCATGCCCTTGTGGATATTTAGGAGATAAAGAAAAGCATTGCACATGTTCTGATTTTCAAATTAGCAGATACTTAGGAAAATTATCAGGACCATTATTAGATAGAATAGACCTTCAAATTGATGTTCCTCGACTAACCCCAGAAGAACTTTTGAACACAAACACAAAAGAAGAAACCTCCGCAACAATTCGTCAAAGAGTAATAAAAGCTCGTGAAATTCAGCTTGAACGTTATAAAAATGAAGGAATTTTCACAAATTCAGAATTAACTTCTAAACTCATCAAAAAATATTGTAAGGTAGATGAACAATCTCAAGCTTTACTAAAAATAGCAATAGTTAAATATCAACTTTCTGGGAGAAAATATGATAGAGTCTTGAAACTGGCAAGAACTCTTGCTGATTTAGATAATTCAAAAGACATTGGACAAATCCACGTGATGCAAGCTCTACAATATCGTATGGGCGTTGATATTCCTATCTCTTAGTGTTGAACTATATTCTGCAAATATTGGTTTAAAAGTTCAATTTTTTCTGTACCAATTACATTGAAATGGAATTCATCAAATCTTGTTTTTATATGGAAAATTGCTTCTTTAAATACAACCATTCGGTTATTAAAAAAGAAAACAACTTTGGGTTTACATTCTTCGACTCTAAAATTTACAATATCTGCAAACGCAATACCTTCGCCATTTATCAAAAGAAAGTCATCTACAATTTTAATTTTATCCTTTGTTTTAATTTTTTTTAAAATGAGAAATTGCGGAGTGTAAATTATAGTAAAAAGAATACAAACTACAAGTGTTACTAAAAAAGTTATTCTGTGCAAAAAATATAAATAAAGAATGAAACCACATATTAAAAAATATAATGTTAACACCCCAAGAATAATCATTTGAGGACGTTCTTCGGTATTTACATTAGATAAATTTCCCATACTTCTCCCTTATCTTTATTTGTATTTTATAACATCATATTTATCCATCAAGTCATTTTTTAACTTTGATGAAATTAAAGAAGAAGCAAATACTCCCATAACCAATCCGCCAAAAGCGTATGACATTGAGCTAAAAACATTCATCCTACTTTTGTATGGATTTTTTCTTTTTAGAGGAATTATCCCACCAATAAGCGAAGTTATCCCAGAAAGCAAAACCGAAAACTTAAACAATGTTTCCTCTTGCGAATTATATTTCTTTATAAATTCATCTGCTTTATCTTTTTTTATCACATAACTAGGTACTCGTGACGGTTTTGTTGGGGTAGATTTATATGTCAAAACAACATTATCTTGCCCAATATTTTGTTTAACTTTTAATTGCATACAAAAATAGTACCTCAAGTTAATTTGAATAAAATCACTCTATTTTCTAACCAGTTTGGCAGATAATCTATTGAACAATTCACCTGCATATTCCATCTTGAACAACAAATTCAATGGGATATAAATAATCATACAAACTATTGCAATAAAGGTTATTTTTATAATTTCAAAAGGAACTTTTGCTAAGTGAACAAATTTATCAAATTCAAATGCACATAAATAACAAATTCCACCAGTTATCACACCAGCAACTACCATTTTTAACAAATTTATAAATAAACTTTTATAGTCCATATCCATTTTCTTCGTAATAAACATTCCCAAAACACACGCATTGAACAACGTTACAAGAGATGTAGAAAGGGTAATTCCACCAATACCAAAGTGCATTTTTGAAATTAATACATAGTTAAGAACAAGTTTTAAAACAATAGAAGAAAAAGCTACAACAAAAGGAGTTTTTGAGTCATTGAAAGAATAATATACTCTCGTTATAGAATCTCTGAAAACATAAGGAATAATTGATACAGACAAGAACCACAACGCTTCTGTCACCATAAAGGTTGCTTTTTCATCAAACAATCCTCGTTCAAATACCAATCTAACAGCATCCATCCCTACAACTAAAATTCCAATAATAATAGGAATTGCTCCAAAGAATAACACTCCGACGCCTTTATTAAAGTAATTTTTAATTCCATTATAATCTTTATCTGCAACAAGTTTTGCAAAGATAGGGAATAGAGGAACTAAAAATGCTGTAACTAAAATTCCAACAGGGAATTGAAAAACTCTGTTTGCATATCCAATCGCAGTCCACGCACCTTCTGAAATAGAAGAAGTAAAAAACATATCAACATAAATATGAATTTGACCAACGGTAGAACTCAACACCGCAGGGAATAAAAGTTCACAAATTTCTTTAAATTCTGGATTATTTGTAAATGCAAAATTTGGTTTTAATTTATATCCCAGTTTTCTAATATTCGGATATTGAATAATTAATTGCAAAATAGCACCAATTGTTGTTGCCCAAGCAAGAGCATAACCTTTTTGGTCACTTGGAGCCGCAATTACAACACCAATAATCGCCAAACTCATAATAATTGGAGATAAATTTGGCAACATGAATTGACGATAAATAATCAATATTCCATAATAGATACCTACAATTCCTCCTATAACAAGTAGTGGAGTCATAATTTTCAAATGCGTTGCCGCAAGATTTATCATATCTGGAGATCCACCTGATATGATTAACCCCATAATTTGTCTTGGGAATATAAACATTATTGCAGACAATGCAAGGAAAAATATTATCGTTGCAGTCATAAAAGTTGAATAAAGTTTATTAACATGCTCTGAAGGTTTTTCCTGCAAATTAGGTATCAATTTTGAAAAAATTGCAACAGTAGCACTGTGAAAAGGACCACCAACTCCACCTAACAAAATCAAAGAAAGTGACGGAATTTGATATGCATAGTAATACGCATCAGATACCATTGCAGCACCATAATAATTTGCAATAATAATATCCCTCACAAACCCTATCAATTTACTTACAATTGTCACAACTGCGATAATCCATGCAGCTTTCAATACACTTGGTGATTTATTTTCGTTAGTCACTGTACTCATTTATTCCTGCCAATTCTATGTATATTCTTAAACCTTTATTAGTTCCCTCCGCCAAAGGATAATAAAATGTTATAGTATTCAATCCATGATTTAAATATTTTGAAATATCTATTTTATTATATCTTTCAGCTGTATTTAGTTGTATTCTTTCATCAAGATTATTAACTTTAATATCTATATAGCTAACCTTATATTTATTATCAATAACCAAATTTGCATGTCTATTTTTTGAGAAAAAACTTTGAGTAATTTGATTTTGCTCAGAATTAGAAGAAAGAATAAATGGTTCAGTTGAAAGAGAAATTCCTGTATAGTAATGTTGAAGAATTTCTTCAAATGATTTTTTCAAATGATTACCCATATATCCAGCACCATATTGGCTCATTCCAACGCCGTGTCCAAAACCTCCACCATACGCTTTGACATATATTAAATCGCCATTCTCATTGTATTCATGCTCAAAAATCATATTTGCACTTGGTAAAGCTTTTCCTTTATTCGTTAAAAGACGCCTAATTGTTAATTCTTTTTCCACAACATAATTGCCTGCATCCGTTTGAATTTCCAACTTCATAATTTTGCCAGATTGTCCACGTTTTAGGACATTTAACTTTTTAATTATGCCGATTGTTTCACCTTTTTTTACCACAGGATGAACAAAACCTGCGGAACTTTGAGCCGCTATATTATTTTGTACTGCATCTTGAATTTCTTGCCCATTCCATTCTCTCTCCCAACGGTAATAAGAAGAATTTACATCATAAGACTTTGGTTTAGATTTATAGAATTTTGTAGCCGCATCTTCTGATGACAAATTCCCAAAATCTTTATCATCTGGCTTAGCAACAAGATATGGTTTTGGAGTTCCTGGGAATTTTTTTGTATATGGGTCAGAAAAAGCATTTGAGTAACTTTCTGTATATCCACCAGCAGTTGAAGAATATTGTGCTAAAATCAAATCCCAATCGTAAGTCGCAACAATACCAGCTGTTTCGTCAACCGCCTTGTTAGACAAATCTCGTTCAGTATTTGCTCCAAAATACACCTGACTCGCAACTGAATCCACTACGTCATAATTTGAGTTTGCTTTAACTCTAGGAGATAAAACATAATTTCTTGCCGCTACACTTTGAGCTTTCAACGCTTCCAACCCAAAACTAACTGGCATTTCATTAGGAACAACACCTTTTAAATAATCTTCAAGGTAAATTACATTTATTGTATAAAATTTTCCTTCCTTCGGCGTAGAAACAAGTTCAATTTCTCCTCTATAAATTGCATCTTTCCCTGCTCGTTTTAAACCTGTTATCCCCAACATTCCATAATCAGTTTTAAATAAAATTGGACCAGAAACCTTTGCAATAACATTATTATTAGAATCTTTTAATACAAATATTTTTCCAACCATTGAAACATTTATTTTATTGTCATTATCGAAAGTATTTATATAGTTTTTGCCATTATAAACTTCAAATTCACCTGTCCCATATATTGAAATAGACTCTCTTTCATAACAGTTAAAATTTTGATTACCAATCCCTACTCGAACAAGTTTAGACTGCTGAGTATTTATATAAGGATTTGCACTTGCTTCTCTTGCTATTTGCAATGTTTTTTGCGGAATGTTATAAATTACCGCATCCGCAGGAAGGGTACAAACAAGTAAACTTATCATTAAAAAACTACAAAATCTCTTCATAGTTTTATTATATGACAAAAAATATCGGATTTTATGTTATTATCATAATATGTTAGGATTTTTTAAAAATAAAATTGAAAATTTAAAACAAGCTGTTTCTAATACAGCCCAAACTCTTGTTGAAAACGTATTAGCTAATGTTGACTCCGCAGATGAAAATTATTCTGAATTTGCACTAGATGATATTGAAGATACTTTAATCAGTGCTGATTTGGGGGTTGATTATGCGGTAGAACTTGTTGACAATTTACGCAACAAAAAAAACGCAAAACCTACGGAATTAAAAGATTACTTAAAAAACGAATTCAAAAAAACATTACTTGAAGCTGGACAAACTGAACTTAACTATAAAGATGGGGACCTCAACATATACTTTATCACAGGAGTAAATGGAGCAGGTAAAACAACCCTTATTGCCAAGATGGCTTACCAATTTAAACAAGAAGGCAAAAAAGTTCTCATTGCTGCGGGAGATACATTTAGAGCAGCGGCAGAAGAACAACTAAATATATGGTCAAATAGAGCAGGAGCAGATATTGTTCGCCGAGATAAAGCAGACCCTGCATCAGTAGTTTATGAAGCTATCCAAAAAGCAAAAAATGAAAAATACGATGTAATTCTAGTAGATACAGCTGGACGACTACAAAATAAATTCAACCTTATGGAAGAATTAAAAAAGATTAAAACGGTCATTGATAAACAAGCTCCAGAAGCTTTAAGAGAAAGTATTTTAGTCATTGATGCCAATACTGGACAAAATGGACTTCAACAAGCAAAAGTTTTTTCAGAATCTGTAAATCTTACCTGTGTTGCACTAACAAAGCTAGATGGGAGTGCAAAGGGAGCGATAATTATTGCAATTGCAAAAGAGATGAAATTACCTGTAAAATTAGTTGGAGTTGGAGAAAAAATGGAAGATTTAAAAGCTTTCAAGCCAGATGATTTTATTGAAGCGTTATTTAGTTAAAATTTCACAACCAACACTTGAAAAGTAATTAAACATAGTTTATAATATAAATATTCGGGAGCGGTGCTACCAACACCGTCACCTGTAAAAGACTAAGGCACCGCTTAACGTATTCGTTGAGTGGTGTTTATTATGTATAAAATCAAAAAGATTAATAATAAAGTCAAATTGAGTTCATTCATAATTCAGCCCTCCTTTCGCTAAAACTATCAGCCCGCAGACTAAAGTATTTTGTTGTGCTGATGTTTCTTTAAAAAGATACAGGCTAGCTCCCAAATATTAAATTTCCAAAGTTCAGTTATATTATTATATTACAAATTTATATATTGATAAAATTCTCAAACAACTCATGCCCGTATTGTGTCAAGATTGCTTCTGGATGAAATTGAACACCATAAAGAGGTAACGTTTCATGCTCAATTGCCATAACAATATTATCTCCCGTTCTGGCAGTAATTTTTAATGGCGACTTTATTGTATTTATATCTGCGATTAAAGAATGATAACGAGTTACAGAAAATTCTTTAGGAATATTTGTAAAAAGTTTAGAGTTTGCAACAACTTCTATCTCAGAAACTTTTCCATGCATTGGCTCATTATCTTTGATAATATCTCCCCCAAAAAATTGTGCTAAACATTGAAACCCCAAGCAAACACCCAGAATTTTTTTCGTCTTATAAAATTCCTTTATTACGTCCATTGAAATCCCAGCAGTATCTGGGTTTCCCGACCCAGGAGAAATAATAATAGATGAAAAATTTAACTTCCTTATGTCATTTATAGTAATCTTATCATTTTCAAAAACTTGAGGATTAACCCCTAATTCCCGTAAATACTGCACAATATTATATGTAAAAGAGTCATAATTATCTATCAAAATCATAAAAACACCTCTCGCATCCCCCTAACAGAATTTACACAATAAATATTTTGAGCATCAAGCAAATCTTTTTTATAAAGAATTTTTTCCTCACATTTTCCATCTTTTAACATTTTTTGCCTAAATGTTCCATTTAACAATCCACAACTAACTGGTGGGGTATATAAAACACCACCCAAATTTACAATAACATTACTTCTTGAACCCTCTGTCAATTCTCCTTTTTCGTTGAAAAATATCTCATCATAAATTTCATTATTTTTTATCTTTTCAAAAGATTCGTTATAATATGGGCGAAATGTCGTTTTGTGATATAAAAACACATCCGAAGAATTTACTATTTTGTCAGAAATTACAACCTTGTCTGTTTTTATTTCTTTCAAAGGCTTGAATTCGACTCTAAAGTTGCCATTCTTAGATAACAAAATTCGATACATTCCATCTTGAGAAAATTTAAGTTTTTCAAGAGTTTTGTTATATTTAAAATTTAATTTTCTCGCAGAAGTTCGTAATCGTTCAAGATGTTCACAAAAAAGAATAGGTTTTCCCCCTTCAACCTTTAGGGTTTCCAAAAGTTGCCAATCCTTTGAATTCTCAGCTAAAAAAGCCGTTTTTAGTATAGCCTCATCCCATTCATTTTCCACCACAGAATCCCAAACAACAGCTCCTCCTGCTCTATAAATGTAAGACTTTTCATCTTTTGTCTTTTGCAAAATTCTAATTGGAACAGAAAACTCACAGCAATTTTTATGAATAAATCCAATAGCACCACAATACACATTTCGATTTCCAACTTCAACATTATCAATAATATTCATTGTACTAATTTTAGGAGCTCCTGTTATTGAACCACAAGGGAAGATGGCTTTAAAAATTTCATAAAGAGTTGTGCCATCTTTTATTTCTGATGTTATCTCCGAAGTCATTTGATGAAGGGTTTTATGAGTTTCTATTTCAAATAATTTTGGAACTTTTACACTTCCAGTTTTAGAAATACGCCCCAAATCATTTCGTAATAAGTCAACAATCATAACATTTTCAGCTCGATTTTTTAAATCATTTTTCAAAAAATTGATTTTTTCTCGATCTTCTTTTTCGTTACACCCACGCTCGATTGTCCCCTTCATTGGTTTTGTTAAAATTTTATTTCCAACCTTTTTGAAAAATAATTCTGGAGAAAAAGACAGTATTTCTTCATAATTATTTTTAAAAAAGGCGTTATATGGAGTTTTTTGTTCTTTTAAAAAATAATTATAAATCTCATTTGAGGAATAATTTGTATCAATCTGAAAATCAAACGTATAATTCACTTCATAAGTATTTCCAGAAGCAATTTCAGCTTTAATGACATCAAAACCTTTTTTATATTCTGAAAAAGATATTTTAGGTTTAGGGAAAAGAAATACTTCTCTCGAGTTTTTAACTGGCTCAAAAATCTTATAGTCAGAAAACACTTCAAAATATAATAACGGATATTTAGCTTGTATTTTCTTTCCTAAAAAAATATCCCTTGCTTCATATCTTATATAACCAACCAAATAATAATCATTTTTAAGTTTTTCGAGTTTATCAAACGCTAAAATAAAACTCTCATTATCAAAAGCAGTAATAATCTCTCTCGGGTTTTCAAAAATTTTGTCTGAATATATTTGCATAAGTGAATTATTTCACAAAATTAAAATATATTAAAATTTATTTATTTAAAGTCAATAAATTTTTCAACATGCTAAAATTCAAATATGGAAATTTTAAATACAGAAAGAACAAAATTAAATAATACAATTGAACTTATAGGCGAACCATCAGAAAACAACATTCTTATCGTTGGTGTTGTTCATGGAGATGAACCACAAGGGAAGTATCTAATTGAGGAATATTTAAAAACTCATTATAACTTTCCGTCAAACACAGATTTACCCCCCTCTTCGAAATCAAAGATTTCGGTCCTCCCACCAAGGGAGGACAAAAAGCTAACACAACTAGCAAGAACTCTTCGTAATAATATGACTGTACAAGAAATTAAAATATGGCAATATTTGAAAAATCGCCAAATTGACGGAGTCAAATTTAGACGGCAATTCATACTTGGAAAGTATATATGTGATTTTGTCTCATTAGAAAATAAAATTGTCATCGAGATTGATGGTAGCCAACATATCGAATCAAATTCTGATTTACAAAGAGATGAATTTTTAAAATCGATTGGCTTTAAAGTTTTACGTTTTTGGAATAATGATATTGATAATAATATTGAAGGAGTAATATCAAAAATCCATAACGTGATTTCTCAATGTCCTCTCCTTGAGGGAGGACCGAAATCTCCGATTTCGAGGAGGGGTACACTATTTATCCCTTGTTTAAACCCTGATGGATTGCAATTAAACAGACGAACTAATGCCAATAATGTAGATATAAATCGAAATTTTCCTACAAAAAACTGGGGAAACAACGAAGGCGATAATGCAACTTGTGATGACGAAACTACAAATTATTTTGGAGGGAAATCAGCTGGAGGAGAAATTGAAACTCAGTTTCTTATAGATACTATAAACAAATATACTCCGAGCCTTGTTATGACTATTCATGCACCATATAAAGTTGTAAATTACGATGGACCAGCAAAAGGGATTGCAGAAAAGATTTCTGACATCATTAAATACCCAGTAGAAGCCAGCATTGGCTACCCAACCCCAGGCAGTTTCGGAACTTGGGCGGGAGTAGAAAGAAATATTCCTACAATTACTCTAGAAGTTGACGAAAAAATACAGGTTCAACAACTTGTCAAACCTGTATTTGAAATTTTTGATTATTTGATAATGAATTAATCAAAATCAAAATATAAAGTTGAACCATTGCTGGTTACTGTATAAACTCCTTTGCTTTCATCAGCTCTTACTGTTACACCTAATTTCTTTTGAAGAGCAGGGTCTTTTTTCAAAGCTTGTAAGTCTGAACGAGATAAAACTGCTCCATTTTTATCCTTTTTATCAGCTTTTCTCAAGCTATTAAAAATATCAAAGTTTGTCGAATTTAAATTCAAAACGGCTTCTTTAGTTGGTTTCCCACCTGTCCATTGATAATAATTGGCAACTTTACCGTTTTTTACGATAGTCCTTGCTTGCTGGTCTTTTAAAGGTGCATTTCCTTTATGATTCTGAATTGTTACGTTTCCATTTACTTGAACATGAAAATTGTTACTTGGTTGTGCTTTATTTGCAACTTTTAAATCACCCATAATATGCCTCCGTTTATGTGTATGTATATAAAAAGTATTTTCTCATTCAATAATTGCTTAAATTTATTTATTATATTTACATTTATTAACAATACTTTTGTGTTAGTATAAAATACAAGAAATGAGGGAATTTATTATGAAATTATTTAACTCTTACACTAACACTGTTGAAGAATTTAAGCCAATAGAAGAAAACAAAGTCAAAATGTACGTATGCGGACCAACGGTTTATGATTATGCACATCTTGGACACGCTAGATGTTACATTACGTGGGATGTTTTATACAGATATCTAAAGTTTAAGGGTTATGATGTTACATATTGTCGTAACGTTACAGATGTTGACGACAAAATTCTAAAAAAAGCTGATAAAGAAGGAAAAACACCAACTGAAGTTTCTCAATATTGGTATAAACAATTTGAAAATTCAATGAAAGCTTTAAACACACTAAAACCAGACATTGAACCTTTTGCCACTAAAACACTAGGTGAAATGATTGCAATGGTTAAAACTTTGATTGAAAAAGGTTTTGCCTACGAATCAAATGGAGATGTTTATTTTAGAGTAAAAAAATTCCCTAAATATGGTTATCTTTCAAAACAACCAATCGATCAATTAGAAAGCGGAGCAAGAATTGAAGTTGGAGATCAAAAAGAAGATCCACTAGATTTTGCATTATGGAAAAAGGATGAAAAATTTGGATACAAATCACCTTGGGGCGTAGGTCGTCCAGGATGGCATATTGAATGTTCTGCAATGAGTAGAAAATATCTAGGCAAAACTATTGATATCCACGCAGGTGGAGCAGATTTAATATTCCCACACCACGAAAATGAAATTGCACAATCTGAATGTGCTAATGGCTGCAAATTCGTAAATTATTGGCTACACAACGGTTTTGTAACAATCAACAAAGAAAAAATGTCTAAATCTTTAGGAAATTTTTTAACTATTGACGATATGTTGAAAAATTATGATGCAAATACTTTAAGATTATTTATTTTAACAAATCATTATAGAATGCCTGTTGAATTTTCAGATGAAGCACTAACTGCTGCTCAAGCAGGAGCAAAACGTTTAACAAATGCTAAACAAACTCCAATCAACGAAAATTTAGATATTACAACCACAGATGAATACAAAGCATTTGTTGATGCAATGGATGATGATTTAAATACATCTAAAGCTCTTGCTGTGCTATTTGACCTTGCGACAAGAGCAAACAAGGGTGAAACAGATGCCTACACTATTTTACATAAACTTGGCACGACATTAGGATTCACCTTTGAAAAAGCAACCTTATCAGAAGATGAAATTTCTAAAGCCATCAGCCACGTTTCAGATGTTTTAGGTAAGGATTTCAAAACTATTGACGAAGTTCTTGAGCTTAGAAAACAGGCTAGAGCTGAAAAGAATTGGGATATTGCCGATAAAATTAGAATTGCCTTTGATGAATGCGGTATTGTCCTAAAAGACACTAAAGAAGGAACAACTGTCGAAGCAAAATAAGCTTATTATTATAAATATAAAATAAAGGGTTCGATAGTATATCGAACCCTTTTAAATTATTAAATTTTTATTTTAATTACTTAATTCCATTATCAACAATCGCCTTTGCCAAAACTCCATTGATGAAATTCGCACTATCATCTGTGGAATATTTTTTAGCAAGTTCAATCGCTTCATCAACAACAACTTTCATTGGAGTTTCTTTGATAAACAAAAGTTCTGAAAGTGCAATTCTTAAAATATCTTTATCCATTTTTACAAGTCTATCAAAATCCCAACCTTCAGAATATTTATCAATATTACTATCAATTTCTTCATGATTTTCTTGATAACATTGAGCAATTTTAATTGCATAATTTTTTACATCTCCTTCTGATTCAAGAGTTGTAAATTCAGCAATTTCAAGTGCCAATAAAGCTTTATCAGCAATATCAATCATTTCATTGATTCTACCAGTCATATCTGACGTCATTGGAAGAGGAACAGGAATATTTGTTGCATTCATTGGTCTATTTAAATTAATTTCGTGTTCTGCTTCATAATCATCAATTTTATTCTTCATATCAATCAATGAACCCAATGCTAATTTAAGTTCATCATGTGCACTACTAGACAAAATTCGTACTGATTTTAAAACAATGTCGTCTAAACTTTCTTTTGAATAGTTTGTAATCTTTTTATCAAACTGAGAAAGCAATATAAATGCTAATTCTCTAGATGCTCTGCGGGCTTGCATATTTTTTACCTCATAAATTTTTCACATTTTACTTATAAGGTTATGCTATCATGAAAAATTTTTAACCTCAAGAAATTTCTTAATTTTAAAAAGAACTTATAATAAAACAGAACGGGAAGAATATTCCCGTTCCATCTTATAATTATTCAAGATTTAATCAAATTAGGCTTATTCAGCATCTTTGTTAATATCTTTAATACTCAAAGCGATTCTGTGTTCTTGTGGAGTGAATTTCTTGATAAGAACTTCTACACTATCACCAACTTTGAATTTGTTAAATGGGTTAACATTTTCTTCAGCCATTTCAGAAACAGGTAATAATGCTTCAACACCAGGGAAGATGTTAATGAAAGCACCAAAACCAGTAACTTTGTTTACTGTACCAGTGATAATTTGACCTTCTGAGAATTGTCCTTCAATTTGTTGCCATGGATCTTCGCCCATTCTTTTCAAAGACAATGAAATTCTCTTTAATTCGTTATCAATTTTAATGATTTTAACTTCTAAAGTTTCACCTAAAGAAATAACATCTGAAGGATGTTTAATTCTTTGCCAAGAAATTTCAGAAATTGGAAGTAAACCATCGATACCGTTGATATCAACGAAAGCACCAAAATCAGCAATTCTTACAACTTCACCTTTAACAACTTGACCTTCTTCAAGTTCAGATAAGATATTATCTACTACTTGATCTCTTTGTTCAGCAACAGCTTGTCTTTGAGATAAGATAAGTTTGTTTTTCTTAGGATCAGCTTCAAGAACTTTAACTTCGATTTTTTGATCTAACAAACCATCGAATGGAGTTCCAGTTCTAAGTTGAGATGATGGGATGAAACCTTTCAAATCAGCTACATCAACCAACACACCACCTTTTACAACTGAAACAACTTTTGCAAGAATTGTATCGCCTTGAACTTTTGCATCATTAAGTTGAGCCCAAGCTTGAGCAAATGCAAGTCTTTTCAATGATAATAACATTCCGTCTTCATCATTTTCTTCTTTCAATACGTAAAATTCTTTAACATCACCAAGTTCAACTGGAGCTGCTTCTTCTGCTGAAGAAATTTCTCTGTTTGGTAAGAATGCTTCTGTTTTAGCACCACGTACGCTTACTAGGTAACCATCTTGTTCTTTTTTCAAAACAGTACCTTCTACGATATCAGCGACAGAGTGGCTGTTTGAAAAACTTTCTTCTAATAGTTTTTCGAAATCGTCTAATGTTGCTTGTGTCATTTGTTTTATTCTCCTTTTCTTTATTGATTTTCGTTGAATGACCAACTTATTATTTTATTTTTTCTATAACTTTTTCTATCACACTATCTGGAGTTGAAGCCCCAGCTGTAATTGATATTTTTTGTGATTTCTCAATTAAATCTTTGTAATTATCCAACTCTTGCTCTGTTTCAATATGAATAGTTGGAGTAATATTTTTTAAAATTTCAGCCAAATGAGTTGTATTTGCACTTTTCTTTGAACCAACAACAATCATTAAATCACTTTTTTTAGCCAATTCCTTAGCTTCAGATTGACGCATTGAAGTACTTTTACAAATAGTATTAGCAATAAGCAATTCTTTTGTTAGTGGAGTTAAATATTCAACAATTTTATTCAAAGTTGAAATCATTTGCGTTGTCTGTACAACTACGCCTATTTTCTTTGCGGATTTCAATTCTTGCTCAAATGCTTTTAATTCTTCTGGTTCAGTTGCAACCAAAACATTTTTACTAAATTGTTCTGCATTAGCTTTTATTGCAATTACTTCTGGATGAGTAGCTTTTCCAACAATAACCAAGAAATAATTATTTTGTGCAAGTTCAATAGCCTTTTGTTGAACCTTTTTAACATCCGGACAAGTCAAATCATAAACTTCAAAACCCGCATTCTCTATTTGCTTAAACACCTCAGGGCTTTCCCCATGACTGCGAACAACACAAATGCCATCCCCTTGTTTAGGAAGTTCTTTAAGAGATTTTATACCCATTGCGTTCAATTCTTCAATAACCTGTGTATTATGAATCAATTCTCCAAGCACACAAATATTACGGTCTGGGTTTTCACTTTTTAATTTTTTTACAGTTGTTACAGCTCTTTTTACTCCATAACAAAAACCTGCAAATTTAGCTAATGTAATTTCTTTCGGCAATTTTTAATTGTCTTCTTTCAAATGAACTCGCAAGAAAATCTTGCTGTAAGACCATTACACCATGAAAACATTTTTAAATCAAGCAAGGACATACTGCATTATCCCAACCAATATGGTTTCTTATCGAATTTCTTGCCTTTTCTTCTTGAATTAGATACAAATGCTGGAGCAGAAGTGAAACCATCTTCATCCATCATATTGTAATCCTTTTGAGCAAAATGTAAATCAGTATTTTTATTTGATTGTTCTTCAACAATTCTTGCTTTTTTAGATTCAATTTTTTCTTCTTCTAACATAGCAGCTACATCTGACTTTTTAGGGTTTAAATCTTTATACCAACTATCTGAACCTGGTTGAGGAACAGTTGTTTCTGCCTGTTTATTAGATTGTTTAGGTAATTTTTGATTTTGAATATTAGTATTTGCATTTGCAGTTTTATCAGAAGACTTATCTTCTGCAACATGCATACCTGTACCTAATGTATTATTAGTAGCTGTTTGAACTTGAGTTGTTTGAACTCCAGCACCTTCTTTTAAGAAAGCTCTAAATTTATCAGCTTTGTCAGTTTCACCTTTTTGTTCAAACTCAGAAATAATCTCCCACAAAATACTTTGAGGAATTTCAGAGCCATCAATCTCTTTACCAAAAAGAGCTACTATTGTATCTTTTGGTAAAAATGCTAATAAAGAATTATCTTTACTATATTTGAACAATCTTAAAATTACATCAGTATTATTTCTAAAATCTCCAGCAAATGAACGAAGAGTAGAGCTATCAGCATTTTCTGCAAATGCTCTCAAGAATACATCTTCTAATTTTCCAAATTTAGAAACAAGTTTTTTATAAGCAGTTGAGACACTATTTTTTTCAAATAATACTGTTATAGTATCTTTTAATGAAGCGACTTCTTCTTTTGAAAGTTTTACATCCGCAAGAGAAATTTCACCAGAAGCAATAGCTTTTATAATTTCTTCTTCTGATAAGTGTTCTGCTTTTTCAGTTTTTTCGGCTTCATATTTTTCAATACTTGCTTTTTGGGTTTTGATAAAATCTTCAATTTTATCAAGAACAACTTGAGCTTTTTCTGTTAATTCTTGAGCTTCTGAATCCGTCAAATTGGTACTTGAAGATACCTTTGAAGAAGAAACTTCACTTACTGTATTTACTCCAGAAATTCTATCATTTGATGTAACAGAAGATACAGATGGAGTTTCTGTAACAGAAGTTCTGGAAGGAGAGTTAGTAGCAGACGGAGCTTTCGCAACATCTGAACCTACTCCTTGTTGTTTGATAGGATTAGATGTTGTAGGAGTTGCAGCATGATTTTGAGAATCAGCTTTATTTCCAGTTGATTCTGCTGATTTTTCAGTTTTATTAGAATTTGTTGCAACTGTTGTTTTTTCTAATGTTTCTGAAGAAATTTCACCAGTTTCTAGAGCTTTACGAATTTTAGCTTGTTGTTCAGGAGGATAATTCTTGATAGCTTGTTCAACGTAAGAATTATATTGATTTTTTACACTTTTATCAACGTATTTAGAAGCAGCAGCTAATCCTTCTGTAACTTCTGGATAATCAAGTTTTGAAAATTCTCTTCCATACTCAACTTGTTGTTCCGCAGAAGCAGTTTTTACAGCAGATTGAGTATAAACAGCTCTTCCTGCTGGTGACATATTTTCAGACTGAACAACAGCAGCAGAATATGCAACTGCATCAGAACGTTGGTTTACACCAGTAGTATAGCTTTCCAAATATTTAGAATTTTCATTTGCTAAATCTACACCTAAAGCTTGACCTGCTTTAGCCTCCATTAAAACAGGAGCACTACATGCAATAACTTGAGTTGACTTAATATCACCAATTTTATCACCCATATCTATTGCAGCTTTCATGGCTTTTGGATTGTTATTCAATGTTGCATTACAAGCCATGCGTTTATGTGTTTCTGTATCAGCAAGAATTGTGTTGAATTTAGCTTCTTTAAAGCCACTTTCCAAAACTAAATTTTTAATTTGTGTTATTAAAGCTTCATCACCATCAGCTTTTAATAACATATCACGAATTCTTTTGGTTCTAGCTTTTGCATTTAATTTACCAAAATCTTTAAAATCCTTTTGAATTTGTTCTTCGGCAGAAATACCATGTTCTAACGCTCTTTGCTTGTAAGTTTCAACGTCTTGAACTTTTGCATTCTTACCAAATAATCTGCTCCTCATTTCTAAAGCATTTAACATTGCATCCTTATTTTCATAATCAGGATTTTCAGAAATGAATTTTTTTAACTCTTTAACCGTTGGAGTATTTTTATTCTTTTTAGCATAATCAAATATTGCTAAATTTAAACTAATCTCTTCTGAGCTCATTTTTGAAATTTCAACATTATTAGGAGAGTCCTTCAAAAACTTGACTTTTTGGGATTGAGGCTTCGCCTGAAATTCATCAAAACTCATATTGGCTTCTGTGAGCGCATCTATCGTACCTACAATAGAAGAAAACATCATTTCTTTAATTTTAGGATCCGTTTCTTTCCAATTTGGAAGGAATTTAGAAATCATTGAATTTGCCTGAGCAGAAATATACAAATCCTTTTTATCATCATCTTTAATAGCTGAAAAATCACTATCATATTTATTTAAAAAAGCTTTTGCATATTCTTTCAACTTGTCATCGGCAGACATAGGAGGCTTCATTGTAGCCCATTTTTGACGAGTTTCAATAGGAACTAAGTCTTTTAATTCCTTCATTTTTTGAAGTTGATGATCTCTATATAATTGAACCTGTTCATTTTTTGACAGTTTTTTGTAATCTTCAACCGATATTTCAGAACTATTTAAAACTTCAAATAATTCTGTAGCTTTAATGACCTTTTCTTCCATAGGTGTTGAAGAAGTAGAAACAGTGTCTGCAAGTTCCAAGATTTGTTGCTTGCAGTATTGTTTCTTTTGTTCTTCTGACATTTTTTGATATTTTTCATCAGTTTTTGAAAAATACTTGTCAGCAGTCAAGAATGGAATATTTTCTTTATTTTCAATTTTAGACAATTCTTTATATGTTACAAGAGGTTCAACAACCCCAGAACTAATCGCTTGATACTGAGCTAAAAGTTTCTTTTCTTCATTGGTTTTATTAGGCTTTTCTTCCAAATATTTAACTAATTCTTCTGAATTTTTAATATTCTTCAAACCACTGGTTGATAAATATTTTTCTGCACCAACTCTAAAAACTTCCATTTTAGAAGAATTTTTCATTGATGGATTCTTAACAACTAATTCTTCACTATGCGTTGGAAGCTTTTCAGTTGATTTAGGATTTTTAGATTCAGAAGTTGAGAAATTTATAACTATTTTAGACGAAGATGAACTACCAGCAGTCGTGGTTTCTACTACTGCTACTTTCTTTTCTTTTGTAATGTCATTTACGCCTTTTAGTTCCATAGTTATATTATCTCTTTATTTTCTTTCTTATTTACATGAAAAATTTAAAACTTCTTCAATTTCAACGAACAAGAAAATGTTTACAAAATTTAATAATCAAGTTTTCTAACATCACCAATCAAGTTTTCTAACTTCACCATTTTCTGTTGGTTTAAGATTTGGAGTTTTTACAACTCTTACTTTTAAACCCGTCTTATCTTGCATTTTAGTATCTCCATTTAGCAAGTCAATTAATGCATTTGCTGCATCATTCGAAATTTTGAACTCTTGTTTTTTGTAATATAGTTCATGGGGCAAACGCACTTGCCTGCCTGTCCATATCCCACAAAATGAATTTTTTCCTAAATCATGGTACTCTATTTCACGGACTTTAGGAAGATACATTTGATCTCTATAATCACCATCTTTTGGAAGATAAGTTATAAAGTTAACCACATTTGAATCATCAGAATATGTTTCAAGAGCAAGGAAAGCACCATTTCCAGCAGAAAGCACCTTAACAGGTTTCTGTTTTTGAATATACTTTCTCTGAGCTGGAGTCATTGCTGATGACTGGTCAACGCCCATTACATAAGTTGCTTCATCTACTTCTGGAGCTGGATTTGCTTCAGCAAGTTCAATAATTTTACTAGAATTTAAAGTCGCTGCGGGTTCATTCGCATTTCCCACCATTGGTGACATTGCAATCAATGTTGCAAGCGGAACAGTAACCATTTTATTTTGTACTCGACGAGGGAAGTTATAACCTTCTCCATTGTTATCGTCATCTTCGTCATTTCTCATCCCAAATGATACTAATCTAGGATTATTCTTCACACTAACATTGCTAATAGGTAATATTGCCATACTAACACTCCTTTTTTGTATTCAGTTTTCAATAGGATTAACCCCTTAATCCTGTAATTCATTAACCTTGTCTGCTATTATAGCAGTCGTTTCACAATTTGTAAAGATATTTTGCCTATTTCATCCATCTTTACTAGGGTTACTCACGTTCTAAAACATAAAATCAAAAATTTTTGCTAGTACGATATTTAAACTTTAACAAATGTTAAACTACACTTAAAAATTATCGGAATGGGAAGTGATACCCAATGTTGCATTATTATCAATCTCAATAACATGCCTGATTATTGAATGTGCAGTGAGCAACAAATAAGGATTAATTTCTGTTGTTTGAGACATATTAATATTTGCAGAAGCTTTATCTACATTAGATTTCAAATCCTTATTTATATTATAAGTTGTAACAGTATCCATTGAATATTGCTTTTTGTCAGAATCCATTCGCAATTGCAATTCTTCTTTCGGAAACTTATCATTACATTCAATCGCGATTTGAACTGAATTTGAAGTTTCTAAAAAGATTGTAGCAATTACTGTTCCGAAATTCTTAGTCGTAATTGAAACAGTCAAAACACTGTCGCTTTCCTCTTCTCCTCCAGATTTTGTTTCTACTTCTAAATCAAAACCTACTCCATCCTCAAGAGGAAGCCAAGGAAGATACAACATTAAAAGAAGTTTCAATGTTTTTTGAGGATTATTTTCAGATGCAATAGAAATGCTAGCGTTAATTAATTTTGCCATTTCTTTCATTTGAGTCAAATCAGTAATTCCAGCTTTTGAAGCTTCTGTCATCGTCATAATAAGTTTAGTCAAAGCCTCTTTACCATTTTTTTGCAATAAGACAGAAATATCCGCAAGATTTATCATTCCTCCAGATAAAATTTCCAAATTTTTCAAACTTGACTGCAACTGACTTGATAATTGAACATTAACAATTTCTTTTGTCATTGTTGTATTTAAACCTTGAAGTTGTGCAAGAATTTGAGCTTGTAGCTGAGAAAGGGAATTTCTCTGCATCGCAAGTTGATTAGCATACATAAGATTAAACTGTCCTTGCGTCAATCCTCGCTGAAGCACATAGACAAACTCATTTATATTTCGTGGCATTTGAAACAATTCTCTAGCATAAACAGCTCTATCCATGCTTTGCAAGGTATTCAACTGCAAAGTTTCACCCACCTGTGTTTGAACAACAGGCTGAGGAGTAGATTTAGGAACAGATACTTCTACTTTTGGAGCAACATTAGAAGTTTGTGATTGAGCGTTAAAAGTTCCTTTTGCAGCAAAGGTTCTCTGCTGTGCATAATTCTGTCCAAAGCTATTCAAAAATCTTCTTATGTCAATTCCTGCCATATGACTAATTTAACTGATTTTTTATCAAAAGTCTAGTTTTCAATCGGCATATAAGATTGAGGATAACTATAATCTTCCAAAAATCCTAGATTTTTATATAATCTCAATGCTTGAAGATTATTTGTTTCAGTCGTTGTATTAATTTCTGTAATTGGACTATTATAAATATCTATTTCCTTAAATATTTCATCCATCGAGTGCTTTAACATAATGGTTGAAAGCCCCTTGCCTTGATGTTCCTCTCTAATTCCAACAAGCGGAATATTAACAATGCTTCCGCCAGTAAGATTCATAAAAGAAAATCCAACAGGTTTGCCTTCATACAATAAAACACTTGTAGCTTTAGGCATAAATTCAGCATAAACATCTTTAACAATTTTAGTAATAATATCTTGAGTTCCTTCAATCGTTTTAAACCTAGGGTCAAATAATGCATCAGAACTTTCATTAAACGACTCTTGAATAACACTCACTGCATCTTCAAAATATTTATCATTCCAAGAAACAACTTCATAATCTTCTGGTAATCTCACAACTCTTGCATGAGAAAACAATTCTCTTGAAGGTGTTCCTTTCATCATAAACCTCAAAACTTCTATTCCAACAAACTTGAAACCAAGTTTTGCAATAACACTAATTAAAGATTTTTGTTCTCCTAACATTGGATAACAAACAATTTTTTCTTTTCTTAGATTTTGTGTAATATCGATAAATTTTGTTAATAGTTCTCTAGCACAATCCATCAACTTTTCTTTGTCAATAGAGTGAATAATATTTAATTCAATAGCTTCAGAAATAGCAGTTGTATAAACTAAAAATCCAACAGCTTTTTCTTCATCATAAAGTACAATACATTTGATTAGATCCTTATCAATTGCATCTAAAAATCCATCATAATCCAAAGGTTCAAGTTCAAAATTATAATCAGTCTTAGCTTTCTTTCTAAAATCTTCATATAGATTTTCAAAACTTCCATAATTATTCGCTGTTAAAATTTTTGTATTGTACATAAATATTTTTCCTTATAAAAAGTGGTGCATTTTTTCTTTTTTTGTTTCAAGGTATCTCTTATTATATTGAGTAACTTCAGAATCAACCTTGATTGTATCTAACACATTCAGCCCATAACCTTCAAGCCCAATAATTTTTTTAGGGTTATTTGTAATTAAATTAAAATCTGTATAACCCAAATCTACTAAGATTTGAGCTCCAGTTCCATAATCCCTTAAATCAGATTTGAACCCTAAAGAAATATTTGCCTGAATAGTATCTTGACCTTCTTCTTGCAATTTGTAAGCTTTGATTTTGTTACAAAGTCCAATTCCTCTACCTTCGTGGTCCGTCAAATAAACAACAGCCCCTTTCCCATAATGTTCAATATATTTCAACGCGTTGAACAATTGAGAATTACAATCACATTTCAAACTATGAAATACATCACCAGTAAGACACATACTGTGAACTCTCACCGCAGGAATTTTATCAGAACCATCATCTTTAACAAGAGCTACATGTTCTGAGCCATTAACTTGGTTTTTATAAGCGTAAAGTTTAAACTCTCCATAAGGAGTTGGAAGAGTTGTTTCAGCTTCCCTTGTCACAAGTTTTTCAGATTTTAACCTATATGCAATGAGCTCTGCAACAGAAATAAACTTCATACCATGTTCATCTGCGAATTTTCTCAAGTAATCTCTTCTTGCCATATGTCCATCTGGAGCCATAACTTCGCACATTACACCAGCAGGTCTATGACCACAAATCTTAGCTAAATCAACAACCGCTTCAGTGTGTCCAGTTCTTTCTAACACTCCACCCTTTTTAGCAACACAAGGGAATAAATGTCCTGGTCGTCTTAAATCAGAAGGCTGGGCATCTCTAGCCGTAGCTACTTCTACCGTCTTAGCTCTATCATATGCAGAAATACCCGTTGTTACACCATATTTTTCTGCGGCATCAATACTTATTGTAAAAGCAGTTTTCATTTCTTCAGTATTTTGTTCAACCATCTGAGGCAAATCTAATTGCTCGGCAATTTCTGATGAAATTGCAAGACAAATTAACCCTTTGACCTCTGTTGCCAAAAAATTTATTTTTTCAGGAGTAACTTTCTCTGCCGAAATAATTACATCCCCTTCATTTTCTCGATCTTCATCATCTGCAACAATAACAGGTTTTCCATTTTTAAAATCTTCGAGAGCGTCTTCAATACTATCAAATCTAAATTTATTATCCATTATACAAATCCATTTTCTTGTAAAAAATTCATACTTATACCTTTTTTATTATCTTTCGCAGATAAAAATTTTTCAACATATTTTCCCAATATATCGGTTTCAATGTTTACATCTTGTCCTAATTTCAAATCCTTCAAACTTGTATTGTTATAAGTATGAGGAATTATTGCAACACTCACAATATTGTCCACAATATTTGCGACAGTAAGACTTACTCCATTTATCGTAATTGAACCTTTATAAACCACATATTTTTCTTGTTCTTCTGGAATCTCAAATTGAAGATTATAAAAATCAGATAATTTTTCAATATTGATAAATTTTCCCATACAATCAACATGTCCAGAAACAATATGCCCACCCAATCGAGAACTCAAGGTTAAGGCTCTTTCAAGATTTACAGTATTCCCAGATTTTAAATTTCCGAGAGTTGTAACCTTCAAAGTTTCATCACTAATTTCAGCACTAAATTCAGAAGAATTGAACGCAATAACAGTTTGACAAACACCGTCAATTGCAATACTATCACCAATTTTCACATCTTCTATGACTTTTTGACAACCGATGACAATTTTAGCCCCGTTTGCTTTAAATTCTAGAGATTTTACTATTCCAATTTCTTCAACTATTCCTGTAAACATAAATTTAGAATACCACATTTTTACAACATAAACCCTCAAATGTAACTAAATCGTAATACATTATTAGTCCTTGTTTAGGATTGTTAAGAGCCATTTCAAAATTCAATCTAGAGATTGAAAATTTATTTTTTTCGTATTTTTTCAGATTGAAAGTATTGATTTCACACGGTTTGAAACCATTTTCAAATGTAAAGTTTTGTTAAAATTGTTACAAGATTAGTAAAGAATTAATGCAATTCAACCGATACATGTAGTATAATATATATATAAGATATACTTAACAATTAATCGCAACTAATAGCCAAAAAATATTTTGTTATAATCAAAATAGAAAGGCAGCGAATATATGAGCAACTTACAATTTCAAAATGATTTAGAAAAATTGGTAGAAATTTTACCCCAAAGGATAAGACAGCACCTTTCTTATGAAAAAATGGAAGATGTTATCGAGATAGTATTGGACATCGGCAGACCTCCAGAAATTAGACATGCTGATGGGAAAATTGAGTATATCGATGTCACAAATGTTGACTATGAAGACATTTCATATATAACATCACACGTTCAAGAATTTACATCAGATAACCGTTCTGGAATTCCAGGAACTCTACACAGAATCAGTGCAATCAGAAATAGACAAGGCAAAATTGTTGGTCTTACTTGCAGAATTGGACGTGTTGTAACAGGCACTATATCTTGCATTAAAGATTTTTGTTTACAAAACAAAAGTATTCTTTTCTTAGGACGCCCAGGGGTTGGTAAAACAACCAAACTTAGAGAAATTGCTAGACTAATGGCTGACGAACTTAAGAAAAGAGTAGTAATTGTAGATACTTCTAACGAAATCGCTGGAGATGGTGATACCCCACATCCTGCCGTTGGTCATGCCAGAAGAATGCAGGTTAGACAACCAGAATATCAAAAAGATATTATGATTGAAGCAGTTGAAAACCACACCCCAGAAGTTATCGTTGTTGATGAAATTGGGACAGAAGCTGAAGCTCAAGCTGCAAGAACAATTGCAGAACGAGGAGTAATGCTTATTGCAACCGCTCACGGTAACAGCTTAGAAAGCTTAATTAAAAACCCAACATTATCAGATTTAGTCGGCGGTATTCAATCCGTAACATTAGGTGATGATGAAGCGAAACGTCGTTCTTCACAAAAAACAGTATTGGAAAGAGAGAAACAGCCGACTTTCGATATAGTAATCGAAATTTTGGACAGAAACACTTTGGCAGTGTACAAAGACACTTCAGAAGCAGTTGACTACATACTTAGAGGATGGCCAATCAGACCAGAACTTAGAAAAGTGGATAAAACTTATGAGTTCTCCCAAGCTCCAACCCCTGTACCTGCAAGAGTTCCAAACGTAATTGATAAAATTAACGCTCTTGACAACAAAATTGAACACCCAGAAAGTTTAAAATTTAGCTTCTCTCGTCAAAAATACGTTGAAGAAGTTAAAAAATTCAAAAAAATATACTTGTACGCAGTATCTAGAAGTATTGCCGAAAAAGTTATTGAGCGACTTGACTTAAACGCAGAAATTACTCGAAACTTGGATGATGCCGATATAGTAATTGCTCATAAAAACTTTATCAAAGGCGGTGCAAAAGTACTAAGCACAGCAGAAGAAAATAGAATTCAAATATTCTATGTAAAAACAAATTCAATGGCACAAATTCAAAAAGTCATAAAAGAAGCATTAGATATAGCAGAATTGAATGAAAAACAATCTTTCTACGACATTACAGAAAGAGCATTAGATGAAGCAAAAGCTGCGATTGAAAAAGTTCTAGCAGGTGCAAAAGATATTGAATTAACTCCACAAAATCAACAAATAAGAAAACTTCAACACGAACTTGTTGAACAACACAACTTAGCAAGCAAATCTGTTGGAGAAGGTGAAAATCGCCACTTGAGAATAGTTGGAGGGCAAGATTATCAAGAAAAAACTGGTTCTTAAAAACCAATAAACAATTAAATAATTGAAAAAAGTTTGAACCCTTTCTTAAATGCGAGGAAACTACGTCATTCCATCAACTTTGAGAGAGGGTTCCCGTTTTTATAAAAACTCCAAAAATCAATCCTTTGATATTTTGAAAACCCTTATAAAAAAAGATGACTTTTGAAAAATATCCATTAAAAGATTGATGTAATATTTTCTATTGTCATTTATTGTAGTGGTGGGAGATATTACGGTATTTCCAAAGGGGATAAATCAAGGGATAGTTGTAATGGAAAATGAAATCCAAAATTCAATATCTACAAACGAGTTATACAAAGAGTACGACTGGTATCAAAACACTTTTCCTAAATTGGTTAAGGATGCGTGCGATGACTTCTTTGCGAACAATTTTGATATTGAATTTGTAGGATTAAGTAAAAACATCAATTGCCTATTAGACAATGAAGCTTGTTTTGTTACTAAAATTCGAATAAACAAAGATTATGATGTTTATTTCAGAATGACAGAAAAAGCTATTTCAATTATTTTGAATACTGTTTTGGGTCAATCAAAAAACAAATTCAACATCAATAAGATATCCGAATTAGAAGCAAAAATTATAACATCCTTTAATAGTACAATGTTTGATGCCATTAAAGAAGAACTTGACGATCCAGACCCAAGTGAATTAAAACGCACAAATTTTGACGTAATCCATCTTTCATTCATTATAAAGAGCAAAGATGAATATTCAAAAAGTGCTGGAAAAATTTTCATAACTATTCCACAAGTACTAGTTGAACCAGAAGAAATCGAATCAGAAGAGAACAAATTTTCTGATGAAAGCTTTCCAAATGCAGAAACTTTCGCAAAGATTATTGTTGGGAAAACTAGATTTTCACTTTATGATGTAAAAAATCTTGAACAAGATGACTTAGTAGTTTTTGAAAACAGTAATATTGAACATTTAACTTTATCCATATTCGGAAACCAAATGGATATAAAGCTAGAACCAAATATGGATATACTTATTCCCGAAACAGACGATGGAGGAGATAATATGAGCGATGATTCTCAAAAAAATATATGGGACAGTATTGAAGTCGATATGTATGCTGAATTTGATTCAGTAAAAATAACCTTAGGAGAATTAAAAAATATTGAAACTGGGTTAGTTGTAGATTTGACTTCATTATACAACAACAGTGTAACCTTAAAAGTTGAAGGAAAACCAATCGCAAATGGTAGCCTTGTTATTGTAAATGACCGTTATGGGGTAAAAATAAATGAAGTTCTAGCGGGAAACAATGCGGGAATTTCACCTTCAAAGGCAACTCCTCAAGACCAAAATTCTTTTGATGATGAGGATGAAGAAGAGGAAGATGAAGAAAATTACTCTGAAGAAGAAGGTAACGAAGAAGAATCAGAAGGCGAAGACAACAACGAAGAAAATGATGAAGACTTCGATTACAGCGACTTTGAACTAGAAGACGAAAATATTTAAAAATTTTTATAATCAAATCTATGGGGAGATAGAAACAAAATGCACATGGGCAGTTATGTAATCAATTTTACAGTTTATACAATGGCAATGCTAGGATTAATTTTCTTTGCCATATTCATTTATAAAAAAGTTATAAACGGAGGATTATGCAAAAATAGTAACAAATTTTTGAGCATAGAAGAAACTATGAGCATAAATCCAAGAAAATCTATCATGGTTGTTCGTGCTGGAAACGAAAAATTCCTTATAGCATCTGATATCGATAGAACAACAATGCTTTCAAAATTAGAAGGCCCTAAAAAGATTTCAGCACAACAAATCTTAGAACAAAATTTAGCCAAAAAGTACGAAAGATTTGAGAACACTGAAAAATATGAAAATTTTGACAACCTAATTCCAAAAGAAAACATCCAAATAGATGTCGAAAAACAATCTCAAAAATCCATGAGAATTGCAGATTTAGACGTTGTTTATCCACAAAAAGAACATATTACTTTAGAACCAATTAAGGATAAAAATCCTCAAGGTAGGCGTCTTGAAAAAACTCAAATGGATAGAAGAGAAGCACCTAAAACAACAAACAAAACTGTTGTTCTTGATTTTGAAAAACCAAAATCACACGGATTTTCTACAATGAAGGAAATGGCAAAAAAAATTAACGAACTATAAAAATAACAACAAAAGGAAAGATAAAAAATGGATCAATTGCAAAACTTAAATCCTGTAATACAGATGCTAGTGGTAATGACATTATTCTCATTACTTCCTTTTGTATTCTGTTCAATGACAAGTTTTTTGAGATTTGTTATTGTATTTTCAATGCTAAAAACAGCGATGGGTACTCAACAAGTTCCACCTGCAATTGTAATTATCGGGCTATCTATAATTTTAACATTTTATACAATGGGAGGAACATTCCAAAAAATGTATGATATGGGTTCTGTTCCATATCAAAAAAATCACGATATGATTGCAGCCATAAATGAAGGCTCAAAACCATTAAAAGAATTTATGTTAAAACAAACAAGAGAAAGCGATTTAACATTTTTTGTCGAACTTGCACATCAAACAAAGCCAAAGTCCCCAGATGAACTATCAATTTGGGAAATAGCTCCAGCATATATTATTAGTGAACTAAAAACTTCATTTGAAATAAGCTTTATCATATTTGTACCATTCATCATTTTAGATTTGGTTGTTGCAAATATTCTATTAGCATTAGGTATGTTCATGTTGTCACCAACAATTATTTCAATGCCGTTCAAATTACTAATATTTATTGCAGTAGATGGCTGGGCATTAATAGTCCAAGGACTTGTTTCAAGTTACAACTAGAGGATTTAAAAGGACAAAATCGATGGAAATTTTATTAGAATATTTAGCAAAAGGATTTTTAATAATGTTGGCAATTTCAATGCCATGCGTTCTTGTTGCAGCGGGAATTGGTCTTGTTGTTGGTATTTTGCAAGCAGTAACTCAAGTTCAAGAACAAACAATCGCAGCAGCACCAAAAATTCTCGGAGTTTTCCTAGTTATCGTAATTGGAGGAGTTGGATTTATCAAACTTTTGACTAATTTATTCCAAGAAGGTATGGTTCTAGCTTTTAATACAGTTCCGCAAAGTGAAAATTTTGTATTAGATTCAAACTATCACAAATACACAACACCTTTTGCAGGGGAGATGAAAGATAGATTTAAAAATGTTGATAACATCAACGAAATAATGAAAAATCCAGGTAAAGTTCCATACATTGACAAATACCAAAGAGAAAAATATACTCCAGCAGCTAAAACTGCAATGCCAAAACCAGACATGGTTGAAACAAAGAGGATTTTAGGACAATAAATAAATGGAAGCAATAATAGCAGAGTTAATTAAAATGTTCCCAAAAATAAATACCTACCTTATGGCAGGTACTTTTGTCTTTGCAAGATTGATTGGCTTTTTCAGATTTGCTCCAATTTTTAATAGAAAAGATTTTCCAAGTTTAGTGAAATTACCGTTAGCATTGATTATTACAGTTTTTATGGTTCCATTTTTACATCCAGAAAAATGTCTAACCCAATGCGATTCTTTTATGCTTTCAATAGTATTGAATATTGTCGTTGGGGCAATGATTGGTTATATGGCACAATTGATAACAATTGCGATTGATTGTGGAGCAGAAATGATAAATATGCAAATGGGTTTGTCTTCTGCAACAGCATTAGACCCAACAACTTCTGCTCAAGTTTCAATTTTAACTAAAATGATTTCACTAATGGGAATTTTAATTTTTATAAACCTTGGTGGAGTATATTGGCTTTTCAAAGCACTATTAAGGAGTTTTGAAATTTTTCCAATATATGCAACACACGTTCCACTTCCAGAACTTATTAAAATGGATTTGTTAATCAAAATGTCATCTAACACCCTGTACATGGGATTGCAAATTGCATCCCCAATTTTATTAGCAACTTTAGCTCAAGATATCATTTTGGGGGTAATTTCAAGAACCGCACCCCAAGTAAACGTATTCCAATTGAGCTTCCTATTCAAACCAGTTTTGGGAGCTGCAATTATGGTTTGGATTTTACCAATGCTTATGAACGTAATTGAAGAATATTTTTTGAGTTTTGCAAATATTATTTAAAAATTATAAAACATCTAAAAGCCATTTAAGACAAGTTATTTCAAAACTTCAATAACATCATAATCAGTTAAATATGGAAGATGAGCTTCTGTTATAAGTTCTCCAGGGAGTAATATAGAAATCCCAGGAGGACATTCTGCCACAACTTCTCCAGACAATCTGCCCACAGCTTGATCTTTAGGGATAATTTCTTTTTCTGAAAAGTATGCTTCTCTTAAGTTCTTTTTGATAATTGGAGTCAACATTGGCATATGTTTCTTATTTTCAAGATAATAAATATCTTTATAATCATGAGTATCAATTTTTTTCAAACAATTCACAAGATATTCAAAATCAGAGCGTTTATTTCCAATATTACTTAATATTAAAATGCCTTCATCAGAAGCACTTTCGACTTCAATACCAAAATCAATTTCCAAAATAGACTCAAGTCTTTTCCCAGAAAGACCATCCGCTTTTATAAATATCTTTGTAACATCTGTTTTATAGCCAAAGTCGGATTTTAACTGATGTATTGAATCCATTTTATCAATTTCAGTTCTCAAAAATTTTGCATTAGAAATAGCTCTTGCTAATTGCTTTTGCCCTCTTTGGCTTTGCAAATTTGCACGAGCAGCATCCAAACTTCCTAATAACATCAAAGATGGACTTGTTGTATGTAACAACATCAACGAACGTTCAACATCTTCCGCATTTATTTTAGAATCTTTACTTATGTGAAGCATTGACGATTGGCTCATACTTCCACCAGTTTTATGCAAAGAGTGAACAACAATATCCGCACCCAATTTTAAAGAAGTTTCTGGCAGTTTTTCATTAAAATTCCACAAACAACCGTGAGCTTCATCAACAATTAACGGAACATTGTATTTCTTACAAATTGCAGAAATTGATTTTACATCAGATACAACACCTTCATATGTCGGATTTGTAATCCAAACAGCCGAAACATCATCATTTTCTTTAAGAAGTTTTTCAATCGAATTAGCATCAATATTACCCCAAAGCCCCCAATCACTGAATTTTTCAGGAATAACCCACAATGGGTCTGCTCCAGAAATTATTAATCCAGTTAAAATGGAACGATGACAATTTCTATTTACAATAACTTTTTGCCCTTTTTTTGTTAAACCCATTGCAATTGCTAGGTTTCCAATAGTTGAACCGTTTATCAAAAAGAAAGTCTTTTTAGCTCCAAATGCTTGTGCTGCAAGTTCTTGAGCTTCTTTTATTGGACCAGTTGCAGGAGTTAAAGTTCCTAAATTATCAAATTCATCAGTAGTATCAACCATTAAAGCTTTTTTACCAATTAAATTTCTAAATGCAGATAAAGTTCCAAGACCTTTGGTATGTCCTGGAATATGAAATTGATACGTAGGATTGTTGTAAGCAGCTTTCAATGCTTCAACAATAGGGGCTTTTATTTTCGTCTGTTTATTGAATTTAATTTTATTCGGCATAATCGCAATATACATCAAAAAAATTATGAAATCCACAAATTTTATGCTATAATTGTCACAAATGAAACGAATCTTAAAATTTGTAGTAGTTTTTTCAATAATTTTTACCCCTATAAACGTTTGTGCAAATGGTACAGATGAATATTTAACTGCTGATTTACTTGAAAACTCTCAGCCAAATGAAATTGTCTTGAATACAAAAAATAATACAAAAAATTCAACCATTTCAGAAAATCCCGCTGACAAAATAGACACTGAAGAAAAACCAGAATCTCAAATATCAGAAGAAAAAAAATCGAAAGAAGCTGAAATCGATTCAGTTATGGATAACTCCGAATTAGATTTTGAGTTTTTCAAAATTTTCGACCAAGACAATGACAATGTTATAGACGAAGATACAATTGTAGGGAAAATATATCATAGTAAAATTACGAGAACAGATGTTCCATCATTTTTATTAAAAGAAGAATTAACTCATAGATTTCAAAAAGGACCTATCCACAAAATCCAAGCATATGGTGGGTTCAGAGGGTCACTAAATTCAATATTTACTCCAAATTATTCGACAGATTATGACAATTTAACTACACAAGTTGGGATGTATGGAAAATTCAACAATCCTAATTATCGATTTAAAATCGCCGTAAACCCAATCCCAAGAACAGATTCAAATTATTTAGAAAGATTTATATCTGATGCATATTTAATTAATACATCAATCCCACACCATCAAATTATTGCAGGTTATTCTAGAGTTCAAACAGGTATTGAAGGTGGAACGTCTTCTTACATCCTACCATTCGTTGCTCGTTCACAAATAGCAAGAAACTTCGGGAGTGCGAGATCTTTAGGAGTAAAAGTACTAGGGAATTACAACTACATTGACTACAACATTGGAGTAGGCTCTTCTGGCAGATATATAACAAGTGGTATGCCTGGAATGGAATTCACTGGCTGGTTGAACGTTAAACCTTTTGGATCAGAAGATAAAAAATTCGGGAAGCTCACACTTGGAGGGGGATTTAATGGTGGTCATAATGGCATAGATTATAGCGTTGGGAGCATCTATGTTGGTTATAAACACAAAAAATTATGGGCAAATTTTGAAGCTGGAATAGCAGACGGGTATAGTGGTTCTAAGGGAGTAAGTGCAAATAAAGCTAGTGGTTATGCCTTTACTGCGGGCTGGAAATTCAACCCTCAATGGCAATTAATTGGTAGAATTGACCAATTTGACCCAAATAGAGATGTAGCTGGAGATTTGAAAAGAGAATACACTGTTGGTGTAAACTGGTTTATCAAAGGTCAAGCACTTAAAATTGTATTGAACTACGTGTTCTGCCAAAATCAAAATAGAGACGACAGTCACAAAATTATTTTAGCAACTCAAATTTTATTATAATTTTCAAATAAAAACCGCAATCTTGGTCAGAAATTGCGGGCGTAAAAGATTTGGTAAATAAACACGAGAAATTAATTTATATATTGAATTAATAGATATAACATGATAACAAATTTTCACCTGTCATTTTCATCTTTTTTAATGCTCTCAATTCAGTTTGACGAATACATTCTTTAGTTACGCCATAAATATTTCCAATTTCTTCAAGAGTATAACGTTCTGTATCATCAAGCCCATAACGCATTTTCACAACTTCTTGCTCTCTTTCTTTTAGGGTAGAAATAACGTTTTTAATATCATCTTTTAAAGATTGATATTCAGCATTTTCAGAAATCAAACTAGAATTATCCGCTAAAATATCTGCAACATTCAAATCTTTGCCATCACTTTTTTCAAGTCCATTTTCAATAGAAATTGTTTTAGTATATGCAGATAAAAACATTTCAATTTTATCAGGGGCAATATTCATTTTTTTTGCGACCTCTTCATTTTTAACTTGAGATGTTGTATTTTGCTCCATTTGATACTTCACTTTAGAAAACTTTGAAAGAGTTTCTTGAATATAAACAGGAATTTTCATACAGTGAGATTGTTCAGAAATAGCCTTAAACATAGATTGTTTAATCCACCAACTTGCATATGTTGAAAATCTATAACCTAATTTATGATTAAATTTCTCTGCTGCAATCATCAATCCAAGATTTCCTTCTTGAATTAAATCAATCATAGGAACTCCAGACATATGAATTGTTTTCTTTGCTATCGTAACAACTAATTTTAAATTTGCTTGGATTAATTTTTGCTTTGCTTCACTATCACCTTGCTCAATTTTTTCAGCAACAATTTTTTCTTCTTCTGCTGTCAATTGTGGATAATCTGCAATCTCTCTTAAATAAGCGGTCAATGTGTTATCATTTTGACCTTCTACAACTTCTTTTTTTGCTGGGTTTGAATTTTGGGTAGTAACCTTCATCACAATAAGTTCATCTCTTCTCATAAACATTAAACTCCTCAGTTTGCATGGAAAATTTTGGCATCTTTTGATAAGTGCCTTGGGGTAAGTAACACGAGTATATATACTTTTTATATACCCATATATATAATAGGTGTGACATCATGTTACGACATGTTACAAAAGAAAATAATTAATTTTTATGAAATATGCGATATTATAGGTTTTTCGTACTATAATAAAATCAATAAAATATAGGAGAGAGATTTATGAATTTTAAAGAAAGATTACAAAAATTAAATAAAAAGAATATTGCAATTATAGTTGCTATTTTATTCCTTGCTTCAATAATATCAATATGCGGTTATGAATACTATCAAATGAAACACTTTGAAAATACAACAATGGCTCCAAATGAAAATGAACCAGATTTGACTGCACCAGAACAAGAACCTCAGCAAGAACCAACTAAAAAACCTTCTGAGTACAATATTGGTATTACTTATGATAAAGCTATTAAAGGGAATAAACCAATTATGGTTTTATTCTATGCAGACTGGTGTCATTATTGCATCAGATTTATGCCAACATATGAAGAATTATCAAAGATTTATAAAAAAGATATGGCATTTTCAAAAGTTAACGTTGAAGATCCAAAATATGCAAACCTTGTAAAAAGCATAGGCATTACAGGATTTCCTACAGTATATCTAATTGACCCTAAATATGACAACAGAGTTCTATTATCAAACGCAATTTTTGGTGATATAAAGCAATTACAGGTTGAATTAGACAGATTTTTAAGAATTAGAAAAATTCTAGATTCTAAAAAATAGGAAATAGTTTAATATATCGTAACAATATACTTTCTTTTTGAGTTTGTGTTTTGTATAATTCTATTGTTTCGGAATACCGAGACTTGGGGTAGCAGTTGTTTCCTGCATAAAGAACAGTTTATTAGCACTGCTCTTCAAAAAGTCGATATAGAAAATTGAATGTTAAATTTTGTTTACAAATGGGTAAATATTAGCAATTTTTTTTCTGTTTTTGACTCTATATAAATAGAAGGTGTATAGTTATGAAAGTAGATAGTTACAAAAATTTAGGTTACGTACAACAAAGTGCGTACACTCGCACACAAAATGCAGCCAACCCAAATTTCAGAGGTAGCCTTACTGGAATCACTCCAGAAATTGCATCAGACACAGACAAACTTGTTGAATTCTTGTTAAAAAACAAAAAAGCAAGAGCCTTTATCAACAAATTTAAGTCATGGCAAGGTGAACTCGGTGGCATCATGATTACTGCAATTGGTACAGGTTTAATCGCTCCACTATCAATTGCCTTTAACCCATTTGTAAAATCAAAACCAAATGCAACAGAAGAAGAGAAAAAAGAGTTAGATAACACTAAAAAATATACGGCAATGCGTCAACCTATTTCTGCAGCTTTAGCAATTTTATTCCAAGCAGGAGCATTAAAACCAATTGATAAAATTGTCAATGAAATGACTAATAGCCCTGATGCTAAGAGATTCTGGGTTGCTCTTGATAGAAGTGCATTACAAAATAAAGCATACCTTGAAAGAACAATTACTCAAGAAATGAAAAAAGAAGGTACAACTTACCCAGATAAAAAGGCCTTCAAAGAAGAATTAGCAAAACGTGTTAAAGCAAGAGAAGCAGAACAAATGACTAAATTGGCTGATGGATTAGCTGAAACAGGTAAAATTCAAATTGGAGAACGTTCATTTGATAACAAGAGCGTAGCAGAAATTCTAAATGCCCAAATCGATGCTTACGCTGAAAAAGCTAAACATTTCAAAATTAACGACGAAGGCTTAGATTTCTATAAAAATAGAGCAAATACATTAATTTCAAATGAAAAAGAATTAAAAGAATTATTTGCAACCCATAACCTTCCAACAGATGAAAAAGAATTAGAAACATATTTGAAAAAAGCAAAAGATTCTACTGCTAGTAACGGGGTTAAAGAACTTATTGATGAAATTCTTAAACGTGACTCTGATTGTAGAGAAAGCAGATGTCAAAGAACACTAGAAAGAATTGATAAAATTAAAGAAGCATGCAATGGTGAATTCAATCCAGACAAATATCTTGAAAGCATGAAAGATGGAAACAAAAAACTTCAAGATATAATTGATGGTTTAGAATCTGCTAAGATAAATGATGTTGCACACGCAGATGAAAATGCTATTAAGCAAACATTAGGAAATATCGTAGAAAAATGTCACTACGATGGTCAAGACGGAAGATTACGCAATCTTCTAGAAGGTTCTGGTACATTCCTTCCAGATAAGAACGCTATTAAAGCTAAAGTAAAGAAAGAAGCTATTGAAGGTTATAAAGCTTTGGTAGAAGCAAATTACAAAGGATTTAACCAATTAGCAAAAGTTGCGATTGGAGTTTTCATCACATTACCAATCACTTGTACCGCATTGAACTGGGTTTACCCAAGATTCATGGATATATTCTTCCCAAGCTTATCTGGAGCAAAGAAAGAGCCTCCAAAAGCAGAAGTAAAAACTGAAGAAGGAGGTAACAAATAATGTCTATTATCACTCCTATCGCATCAGGTTGTTCAAAAGTTATTGGACCACTTACAAAAACAAGACCAGTTAAAGGTTTATGTAATTACTTTAACAAAGACTTTGAAAAAGCGTTAGCTTATTCAACCGTTGGTTCTATCGTTGCAAAAGACGGTATTGGTTGTGGGATGTACGTTTATCAAAGTATGAATAACAAAGATATTCCAGAAAAAAGAAGAAACTTTGTTGCAGCTTTAGACTTGACAAACGGTGTCTTGATGATTTTGGCTCAAATCGGAATGTTCTTTGCAATGAGAAAATTGAATGATAAATTATTCCACAAAATATTCAATAAGTCATTTGATAAGGCTGGACACGCATTCAAGACTTTAGCAGAACAAGTTCGTATCGCCCAAAAGAAAGCTGGAATTAAACCAGATATTAAAGATAATATTAAAATCCCATATGATAAAGTAAAAAATACAACTTTCGGCATTTTCAAATTCGTTACAGAACTTGCAGCAGCAACAATTTTAGGAAAACGTGTAATCGTTCCTCTAATTGCAACTCCGTTGGCTCAAAAAGTTGAAAAGAAAATGAATGAAAAACATTCAGCTGATGGTGCAACTTCTGAACCTGCAAAGACTGAAACTCCAGCAGATAAAGAAGAAGTTAAAACAGTAGATCAGCCAGCTACCGTAGCAGCTACTGAAAAACCAGCAGACGATGGAAATACAAACTTATTAGCAAAATATAAAAAATAAGGAATGACGTAGTAATAATAAAAAGGCTTTCAGTAAAACTGAGGGCCTTTTTAATTTTGTGTTTTGTGTAATTCAAAAACTAATTGCTGAATATGTTCCTTCACCGCAGGAGTAATAATCAAATTAGGCTCTGTGGATGCAAATTCATCCAGAGTAATAATCGCTTTTTTCTTATTTCCAGCTTTTTCATATAGAATCCCAAGCATAACTTTATTTAATGGATTATTATCTTGAGTGGAAGAATATTCTGATATTTGTTTTTCAATCTGCGATAACTTTTGATAACAATCAGCCAAATTTTGATAATATTCAAAATTTAAACTATATTGAGTTAGAGCATTTTTAAAACAGTCAAGAGCCAAATTTGGATAACCAATCGTCATATATACTTTACCCAAATTATTAAAATATACCGCTGTTGCTTGTTTTTTCGGGTTAAGGCTAATTGCTATTTTAAACTCTTGAATTGCAGCATAATAGCATTTTTCCTCCACATACATAACCCCAAGGTTATTATGCTCAAACGCATTTTTCTCTGGGTCAATTACATAAGTTGCAATTGTACCTTTCGCTGCGAATACAGGCATTGCCGACATTAAAATAATAAGTATGATTAAAAAATTTTTCATATAATTCTTCTATAATTATTCTGAGAAAAAATTCAAATTTTATACATCCAACTCCAGACCTTCATATGCTAGTTGAACATTTTTATTATTAGAGGTGTAATGTTCTCTAATTCTATTTAATTTTGTATCATCATAACCTGGGTCAAAATGGAAGAATACTAAACTTTTAGCTTTAGTTTGTTTCATTGATTCTGTCGCCATGTCAAATGTCGAATGTCCAAAACCCTGTTTTGGAGAATAAGAATTCATATAATCCTCAGTCGTATATTGAGCATCATGAATCAATAAATCACAATCCTTCGCAAAGTTAATAAATTTTTTATCCCCACCGAGATAACATTCTTTATCAGTTGCATATACAAGAGATTTTCCCTTGTACGAAATTTTATAAATCATCACCCCATCTTGTGGATGAACATATGATTTATAAAAAGTAATCAAGACGTCATTTTCACCAACTTCCACATTAGGAGTTGTTAAAACTGGAGGTTCATTTGGCTTTAATAAGATTGCTTGCTCATTAGAAATACTATTGATTTCCATAGTACACGCAACATCACCTAAATCAAGTGGGAAAGATTTTCCGAAAACAAGCTCTGATAAATCCTTTTCCAAAGAAGAATTATTAGAACTTGGCCCATAAATTTTAAGCTTCGTAGATTTTATATGAATGGGTTTAAAAAACGTCAACCCTAACAAATGGTCTTGATGAATATGCGAAATTAAAAGAGTTGCACAAATTGGCTTACGTTCTTGCGGATTTATAGACGAAGCAATATATTTTTCCATCAAATCATCACCCGCACTAACAATACCAGTACCAGCATCAAGCAAAATCAAATGTCCGCCAACATTAACCTCAACACAAGATGTGTTACCACCAAAAAGCATAAAGTTTTTATTACAAACAGGAAAACTTCCTCTTACACCTCTGAATTTTACTTTAAAATCTTCCATATAAAGCCCTCATTCAAATTACTTTTTAATTTCGTAAACTCCACTTTGATCTTTTGGTTCTCCTGCATACATTGCACCAGAGAATACTAAAAGTTTAGCCATTTTTTGAATTGTTTTTTCCCTTGTTTCATACCATTTTAATTCAAAAGTAGTTTTATCCTTGTAGTTTGTTACATTAACAATTCTAAAAGCATTTGGGTATGATACCAACGCTGGAGTAGCGACATAAAGAACATTATCATGTTGTACAACTTTTGTTGCGTGATAATGACCTTGGAATACTCCAATAGGATTTTTATAACTTTCAATTAAACTCATCACTTGAGTTGCATTTTTCAATTTGTGATTTGGACTTGCAAACGGTTCCACAATTGGTACATGCATAAATATCAAAACGGTATCATTCTTAGATTTATCCAATTCATTTTTCAACCATTTCAACTGATGTTCATCGATGTAACCATTAGAAGTCAATCTATCTGTAATTATGTCGTCCAATACAATAACTTTGTAATTCTTCTTCGGTTCAAATGAATAATAAGCATTCTTGAAAGTATAATTCTTATTAGCATCTTTCAACATATCCATATAAACTTGAGTAGTTAAATAACCACCAATACATCTATCATGATTTCCAAAAGCGAAATACCATGGAGCATTAAGATTTTCAAGATGAGGTAGAACAGCCCTTAATTCCTTTTCAAATGGTTTATCAATTAAGTCACCAGTAAACATTACAAAATCTAAATCATTATGTTCATTAAGTTGAGTTACAGCATCATCCAAAAGTCTTGGAGATTCACCAATCATTTTAAAAGTCGTATTAGAACCATTTTCTAAAAAGTGAACATCACTAACTTGAGCAAACTTTAAACTTGTGGATGCACTATATGTTTGCAACCCCCACAACATGCCTGCGGTCAAACAAATTGTAATTATCCCATTAGCAAGTTTTGTAAAAAAAGTTTCTTGCTTTTCGTTATGTACTTTTCTTGTATTTTTTCTTCTTTTCATACTAATTTTGTTCCAATATTTTCTTAATTTCATTGTACTTGTTTTCAAGATATTCGTCATCATCAGAGAGGATGATTGCTTTATCTATATTTGATAAAGCACTTGTGTAATTTCCAGCGGCACAATCACACAGTCCCATATATTCATATATTTTAGAGGTTTGAATATCTTGAAGAAGAGAGTTGAATATTTTTTTAGATTCTTCGTAGTTACCATATTTATACAAAATTTTTGCTCTGTCAAACTGATATTCTGGGCAATCATTTAATTCTATCGCCTTATCATTATCCGCTTTCGCTTCATCAAGCCTGCCAAGAGAAAATTCAGCTCTAGATTTTATCGCATAAGCCAAATCATCCTTTGGGTTAAAGGTTAAATATTTATCAATTGGATTTATCGCAGAATTATATTCCCCAATTTCGTTTAGAACAATTGCTTGAGCTAAATAACTTTGAGCAAAATTAGGTCTAGCCGAAACAGAAGAATTAAATGCATCAATTGCCTTTGAATACTGATGATTTCTTCTGTAAAAATTTCCAAGATAATAATACGCCAAATAAGCATTATTAGTTTGAGTTCCTTGTAAAAGAGAAGAAAGTTCCTTATCTTCATCTCCAATTTTTCTATACTCTTCCGCCTGTTTCACCATTGGATTTACAGATGAGACAAATGTTTTATTGTCTTTTGACATTACATGAGTTAAACCACGTTTCAAATCTTGAGCCTGTGTATTTGAAGGATTTATTCTCAAAATATTATCTAAATATTGCATTGCAGAAGCATAATCACCTTCAGCACTATAACTTGCAGCCATGTCAAAATAATCTTCTTCAATTTCATTGGAAAAAACAGGAAGATTAAAACAAATTACAGAGGTGAATACAATAGATAGTAGCAACTTTTTCATACTTGAATTATAGCATAAAATCTAATCAAACAATGCGTTAATTTTATCTGTAATATCTTGTGGATCAATTTCATTTGTAATTTTATTTACATCTTGTGCAATTTGATACAATTTTGCAGCTTCAATTTTTTCACCAGTAATTGCAATTGAACGAGCCAAATTAAAATGAGCCAAAGCATAATTTGGATTATATTCCACCGCTTTTTTAAACATATCAATAGCTTCTTTTACTCGCCCTAAATCATCAAGATAAATTACCCCAAGATTGTTATATGCGATAGAATAACTTTTATCATATTCAATTGCATATTCGTATTCTCTAATAGCCTCATCTGTATCGCCCTTACCCCAATATAAGAATCCTAAATTACAATGTATCTTAGCATTTTTAGGATCTAAATCAAGAGCATTACGGTAAACAGCAAGTGCATTATCATAATCTTCTTTATCATAAAAAGCACTTCCTAAATTTACATAAATATCAATATCTTCTGGAGTTAAAAGATAGGCACTTTGATAAGAAGTAATTGCCGCATCTAAATCTTGTTTTGATTCTTGGAATACATATCCTAGAGTTTGATTTACAACGCTTGTCCACTCTTTGCTTGGGTTTAAAGTTACCGCAGTTTGGAAATGAGAAACTGCACCCTCAATGTCCCCTTTAACATATAAAATATTTGCTAAATTAGAATGGAACTCTGGCATATTCGGCATTATTTGAATTAATTTCTGATAAACTTCAATTGCATTATCATAATCACCTAAATCTTCATAAGCCTTACATAGATGTCTGTAAGCTGGAATATTCAAGCTATCAAGCCAAATAGCCATCTTGTATTCAGTAATTGCATTTTCAAATTGCCCTAAAGAAGAATAAATATCCCCCAAAAGACAATATAAAGGAACAAACCCTGGAGCTTTATCCACCGCATCGATATAAACATCAACCGCATCATCAAGCCCATTTGATTGGATTTTCAAATAACCTTTCATAAGAATCGGCATAAATTTGATATAAGCAAGAGATTCTTTAACTTTCTTTATTGCTTCTATATCAAATGGAAGTGTCAATACAGACATTACATACTCCCAAGCAGATTTAACCTTGTTTTTAAAAATCCTGAATGACGATACTTTATACAAATTATGTAATAAAAAATGAGCTCTAGAACTTTTTAAAGGGCTAAATTGAATTGCTTTTTTCGCATTGAGTTCTGCATCCAAAAATCTTGCTTTTTTAGTATAAGTTTCAGCAAGCATATAATACGCTTTTGCATATTTAGGATTTTTCTTTACCGCTGTTTCAAAATAATTTACGGCCTTATCCAAATCCCCTTTATAAAACTGAGCAACACCAATTTTGTAATAAATCTCATAAGAATCAATGTAAGATTCCAATGCAATTTGGTACTCTGTAATTGCTTCATCAATATACTGACAAGATGAATAAATATCTAAATGCCAAGCAAGATATAAATCCCCTAATCTTAAGTGTAAATCCGCATTTGTAGGATCTTTTTGTAAACCTATTTGGCAAAGTTCAATCGCAGATTTCACATTGCCTGTTTTAATTTCTTTTTTTATTTTTTTATCTAATAATTTTGTATCGTTTTTCATTTTCATAAATAGCTCTTTAACAACAATTGTAATTAATTTTATATAAAAAAGCAAGTGAATTAACATAATTTTGTGTATAATGATTTTTATATAAAAAGGGAGTAGAAGAGATATGACAGAAAACAGAATTTACTTTGTAGATGTTACAAATCGAGATGGAGTACAAACTTCAAGATTAGGCTTAGCAAAATTACAAAAAACGATTATAAATCTAATGCTAGATGATATGGGCATCACCCAATCAGAATTTGGATTCCCAACTACAAAACACGAACTAAACTACCTAAATGGAAACCTAGAACTCGTAAAACGTGGGGCAATCAAAACAACAAAATTATCTGGCTGGATGCGAGGGATGGCAGCTGACGTCGAACAATCATTTCAGAGTGTTCCAGACTTGCAATATGTAAATCTTTCTCAATCTACTTCCGAACAAATGATTTACGGAAAATATTTAGGAAAGAAAACTCCAGATGATATTATTGCAATGACAAAAGAAGCTGTTGAATGTGCAAAAGATAAGGGTGCAAAAATTATTGGTGTAAATGCAGAAGACGCATCAAGAAGCGACATAGATTTCTTAATTCGATACGCAAAAGAAGCAAAAAAATCTGGAGCATATAGATTCAGATATTGCGATACGTTAGGCTACGAAGACCCTCAAACAACTTACGATAGAATTTATAGAATTGCAAAAGAAACTCAAATGCCAATCGAACTTCATTACCACAACGATTTAGGAATGGCTGTTGCATGTTCAGTTATGGGCGCAAGAGCAGCAATTGATGCTGGAGTAGATGCATACATAAACACCGCTATTAACGGAATGGGCGAAAGAGCAGGGAATGCAGATTTAGTATCTTGTCTTTTAGCTTGTCTAAAATCAGCTGGATTTAAAGGTAAATATAAAATTGATGAAAATATTAAACTTGATAGAGCTTGGAGATTAGCAAAATATACCGCATATGCCTTCGGAGTTGAAATTCCTATTAACCAACCTGCTGTTGGAGATAATGCCTTTGCTCACGAATCAGGGATTCACGCAGATGGAGCGTTGAAAGATAGAAGAAACTACGAATTATACGACTTTGAAGAACTTGGTAGAGGTGAACCTGAAATAATTGAAACAGGTCGAATGATTACAACAGGAGAATACGGAGGAATTAAAGGTTTTCGTAACGTGTATAATAACCTCGAAATTGAATTTAAAGATGAACACGAAGCAAGAAATATTTTGGAACTTGCTAGATATGCAAACGTTCATACCCAAAAACCACTAACCTCAAGTGAATTAAGATTTATCTACTACTATCCAGACATTGCAGCACAAGTAATGACAGTATCGCCATATTATGAACCAATTGGAGCTATAAAAGATAGAGTAGAGGAAGAAAAGTTACATCCACCAATTAGTGTGATTTAATTTCAGATTGCGAAAGCCCATTTTGAAATATGTACAAATGGGCTTTTATTATAACCACTTGTGAAGAGAATTAACAATAAATCTCATTTTAGAGCAATTTTTGATAAATTAAATAGTTCATTGTAATATAGGGGATACAATAATGATTTAGGAGAAAGTCATGCCTAAGATTTCTGGGATAGTTCAACGTATTATTCCGAGCGACTTGAAAAGAGCCAACTCGATGATTTCTGGAGCATTAAAATCTGGATATAAAAAAGGCTCTATTTATGCGATGGAAAATAACATTACAGGAGTTAGGAAAACTTATACAAAATCTAAATCCGCAGTAAAAGAATTAAAAACTCTAAAACTTTCAAAAGACGATATTCCAGCCATAGCAGCAGCCATTGCAGGCATTGCACCTATCCCAATTCCAGGTTTAAGTTTTATGGTTTATGGAGTTGGACACGCAATTCAGTATGGAATAAAAAACGCAAGTAAAATTACTTCTTTATTTCGCTAAATCTCTGGGTTTTTAACTAATTTAGGTTTTGCAATTGCATCTTTAATTTTGTTAGCAACGAAAGCTCCAACACCAGCAGAAATTCCAAGAACAACATAAGTTAAACCACCCATTTTATTACATTTAGAAACTTTTTTAGCTAATTCAGGTGATAATAATTCTTTTGCAATCTTATTCCCTCTTGCCGTTGCTTTAAATTCTTCCGCAATAACAGGAATAAATGCTAGTGTTGTCAATTTCCCAACATTTTCCTTTATAAATGTTGTAACTTTATCAATTGGACCAGTTGTTTCTTCGCCTTCAACCTTTTTACGTTTACACATTGCAATTATTGGGAGTGACGGAATAACAACTAAACCCAAAAATTTTCTTGAATGTTGTATCATCTTCCAAAATTTGCTTCCATTTTCATTTATTGCATGTCCCAATTCATGAAAAGCAGTAAGACCCGCTCTATCAATATTAACATGTACTGCTTTATCAGCATACAAAGCATTTGCACCAAGTTTTGCTTGTTCTTTAGCTTGAGCATTTATAAAATCTAAAACCGAAACTTTTTCTTTACGTTTGATTATTCTTACCAAAAATTCATTAACAATTCTCTTTATACTTTTAACATCAGAAGGTTTACAGCCTGAATAATCCTTAATTGTAACGCCCTTATCTTTCATGCCTGTTGAATCAAGAGCTATTTTTAATGCTTTTCGAATTGCATTTGTATCTACTCCATTATTTTCTTTTAAACCATTCGCCAAAATTGGACCACAAATTACTTGGTTAGTAACTCTACCAATTGCACCAGATGCCATACTTCCTGCAATATATCCTGCTGTTGATAAACCAATCCCAGGAGTTACATATTGATTGCCATTAGACGATTGAATTGTTGACATTATTTCTACCTTTCAAAATTAAAACCTTCTATATTATAAATAAAACTCTAAAATTTAAAAAGTTGCTAAATCTCTCTTTTTGTTCGTTACAATTCTTATAAATAACTTTTTAGTGATATAATCAAAATATGAGCGAGAATCAAAAAATAAGTTTTACAACACAAAATCGTTTAATCATTTTCGGACTAATCCTAAGTACATTATTGATTATGGCGATTGCTGTCTTTGCAACAATAAATATTCAAAAGAATTTGAATGAAAGTTATCAAAATTTTGGACAAGTTATATCAAAAATTTTAGCAATTGAAAGCGTTGATATGACAAAAAATGCTTCAAAAAAAGAAACATTTGAAATTCTAAAATCGCATTCTGATTCTATTTTAAAATCACATCATGATATTGTATTTATTGAATTTAGAGATGCTAATGGTAAAACTATTTATCGTGCAAAAAATAATGCAAATGAAAGTAAAAAAAGACCTAGTATAGCAGTTTCATCCCCAATGACTAATGTCGTTGACAATTCAAATCTCGGCTCAGTAACTGTTGGATTATCTGGTTCAATCGTAGGAAAAGTTTCCTCTACAACAAGAGCATCAATTCTTTTTGTTTTTGTAATTGTTTGGTTAGTTTTTGCATTCGTAATTTTAATAAATACATATTTAATCACTAGAGAACTAAGAATCCTTCATAATGGGGTTAAAAAAATCTCATCTGGAGAATTTGGATTCAAAATTGAAGGAAAAGATGTTAGTGAAGAAGTTCAAGAATTATTTAATGCTTTTAACGATATGTCAACAAGACTAAACTTATATGAAGAACAAAATATTGAACAACTAACACTCGAAAGAAATAAACTTGAAGCAGTTTTGATGAGTATTGCTAACGGAGTTGTCGTATGTGACAACAACGACAAAGTTGTCTTAATAAATAATCACGCAAAAGCATTGTTAGAACTAGAAGGCGACCAACTTTTAAATACCGATATTGAAAATTATGTCGATACAGAAGGAGAATATTGCTTCACTGAAAAAATTGAAGAATATAAAAAATTATCCCTAGAAGAGAAATCTAAAAAACAAATTACCTTCAATATTACAATTGATGGAAGAATCTTAAAATCAATAATTTCTCCAATGTTCACCCAATCAAATCATGATTACGTTGGATACATCATTGTACTAATCGATGTCACTCGAGAAATTGAAATGGATGAAATGAAATCTCAATTTATTTCAAATGTTTCACACGAATTGAGAACTCCTGTAACCGTATTAAGAAGTTATATTGATACCTTGTATAATTACAGCGACGAATTTGACGAAAAAACTAAAAAAGAATTCGTTGAAACATTGAATACCGAAATAATTAGACTCAATAGTATGGTTAATGATATTTTAGATTTTTCACGACTTGATTCTAATGCAAAAATAGAAAAATCTGAAAACGATATTTCACAACTCGTTGATGCCTGTGTAAATCAAGTTGAAGTTCTTTTAAAAGAACACAATTTAAAAATTGAAGTCGAAAAAGATAATGATATTCCACTTTTGATGTTCAATTACGATGCTATTGCAAGAGCCTTAACAAATTACTTGTCTAATGCCATAAAATATGCACCACAAGATTCAACTATCACAGTAAGACTTTATAAAGAACCTGAAAATAACCAAGTTGTTGTTACTGTTAGGGATGAAGGAATTGGAATCGCACCAGAATTTCAGAAAAAGGTATTTGAAAGATTTTTCAGAGTTGAGAATAAAACTCATAGTGTTAAAGGAACTGGCTTAGGCTTACACCTTGTTAAAACAACCATCGAGAAACACCACCACGGACATGTATTCGTAAATTCTCAACCAAATCACGGTTCAACATTTGGTTTTTCATTACCGATTGACTTATCTAAAGTAGATTCTTCAGAAGAAGATTTTGTAGATTAATTTAAGCAAAATTTATTTTTACGAGGTTTAATATCTTTTATATGATTAAATTAACACCTCCAAAAATAACTCCATATTGGTTAAATGAAGATAGAAAATTATGTGACATTGTTGCACATAATAAAATTCTTGGAGATTTGACACTTAATACAAAATACTACCCCGACGTTACCGAACGCTTTATTACAGAATTAAGAAATAAAGATGAAAAAATCTTAGGATATGAGCTTTTCTCCTTTGAAGATTTTAGCAACGATTTATTTGGTTATAGCATAAGAGTAAACCCTGAATTAAGACAAAAAGGACTTCGTTTAGGAGAACTTTTAAGACTTTCAAGTATCATTGAAATGTTTGAAAATAAAATAAACAAACTAAAAATATATTCAAAAGATACTGCAATATATTTTCATTCTAAATATAAATTTGAACCCAGTATAACCAGCTTCAAAGATAGAGATGAAGCATTAAATTCTATTATCAATAATCCTCAAACAGGAATGGAAAAATTTATTCAATCTGCACGACAACTTTTAGAAAAAATCAAGCAACACGAAAAACCCGAAATTCAGAGAGAAGCAATAAAAGAAGCGAATGAAATTACAAAAGGATATATTGAAAAGGCATTAGAAACAAAACAGGGTAGTGAAATTTATCCATTCAGCTATGGAATGGGAATGGAATTAACAAAAGATACCGTAATTAAAAATAAAGATTTTTATAATACTTTATTTCAAAACCACGGAATTGATTACAAAATATAAAAACTAGATAACAAATTCTTAACCAACAAAACTTAGCATTAATGAATATTGATAAAAAGAACAACATAAATATTACTTCTCAAAGACAACAAGACTACTTGGATTGGCATAGAAAAAATATTTTTATAAATTAATTTAACCTAGTTCATTTTATTTCAACCCAACCTCTGACCATTATTTTATAAGTTCAAACTATACAAAGAGTGGAAAGTTGCCTTCAGTCAAATGCTCGACCTCAAGTAATTTATATTTAATAGAATTTCCATAAACAAAACCGCCCAATTTCCCATTTTTTGAAATAACTCTATGGCAAGGAATAATTATCATAATTGGATTTTTGTTGCATGCAGAACCCACAGCTCTTTGTGCTTTTTGATTGCTAATATTTGTGGCAATTTCCGAATAACTTTTTGTCTTTCCGTAAGGTATTTTTAAAAGTTCCATCCAGACTCTCTTTTGAAATTCAGACCCTTTGGGATTTAATTTAATATTGAACTTTTTTCTCTTACCCTCAAAATATTCATCTAATTGAATTTTTATTGTTTTAATTAAATTTGTTTCATTATCAGATTTGCTCTCGTTTTCAACGAGTTTCAATGAAATTAAATAATCATTTTCGCAAATAAGTTCTAAAACACCAATAGGCGATTTGTAATATGATTTTTCCATACATAAATTTTACAACAAACTTCCAACTAAAATATCAATACGTATCAATATAATAATGAGAAAGAAATTTATAGTACTATTGATTCATTAATAACCACACAAAATTACGCATTAAAAAAGAGGGTTTGGAAACCCTCTTTTTTAATAGCAAGGGAGAGACTCGAACTCTCGACCTCTCGGGTATGAGCCGAACGCTCTAGCCAGCTGAGCTACCTTGCCATACCTAACGATTTTCGCAACCGCTAAACCGTATGTGACTATTCTTACACGAAAATATTTTTTTTTCAAGTAAAAATTTTAATAAGATTTTTTCAGAAAAAATTATAAATTACCCTTGCAATATTACAAATTTTGTTATAAGATTATCTGGCGGTACAAATAACTGGGGTTGAATAAATGTTAGTTTCCGGAATTGGATATTTCGATGCGAATTCTAATAATTTATATGGGGTAGAGAATAATAGTAACAAATCACAATCTAGATCTTCTGCCAGTCCAAATGAATTTTTTGGGAACTACAAAGAAGCTTTACCTGCTAAACCTCAAGATAGTCTTCTAAAAAAGATTTCTAAAACTGTTAAATCTTTCATGATGCCAAAGCCAGATACAACTAAGTGTAAAAAGCACATTGACGTTGTTTCTTAATTATTTTTATTTTGGATTAATTATTTAATAATACATAAACTTATTCTTGTTCTTGGAATAAGTATTTAACTAGTCTTGAAGACACCGCAGGGATAATAGAGATTACCATCAAAACAGGAACTATACTTGTTGCTTGTGCCACATAACCGACAATTGACATTACAATTGCAACTACCCCCCAAGAAAATCCGTTTATAAAACCTCCAATAATACTTTTATATTGCGGTAAAACCTTCTGAGCCATGCTCATCGTGACAGGAGTCGCAAACATAGTAACAAAACCTATAACCGCAAAAATTACAAACGAAACAGCAGGAAAAGTTTTATACGTCAACATAAACAATAACATCAATGGACAAGTTGTAATCATTGAAAAATAAAATACATTCGCTGTGCCAATTTTGCGTTCAAATTTCGGGCTCAATAAAGATGCAATTCCACCTAAAAATAAAAATGCAAACAATGCGGCACCTATTTGAAATTTTGAATACCCTTCTGCCTTCCACAAAAATGGTAACAAAATTGAACAAGAAGTGGTCATTAAAGACTTCAAAATAGCAATTATATTTAAAATATTAAGTTTTTGGTTTGTCAAAATATCAGTAAAGGCTTGTTTTAAATTTATATCAACTTTATTAGATTTTTCATCAGAAAATTTTGGAACCAAAACAAACATCAAACATGCCCAAACTACACCTAAAACAGCAAGAATATGCATTTTATCCAATCCAAAATATTGGGCAGTGAACGCAGACAACAATGGCCCTAATGAAAAACCAAGAGTTCCCATCGCAATAAATATTCCCATATTTTTTGCAGAATTAGATGTTGTAAATTTCGAAACCAACCCCAATGATTGAGGATGATAAAGACTTGAACCCAAACTACCCAAAATAATAAACAAAATAAGCAACGGAATACTTTTCATGCCTGGAGCAAAAGAAATAAATACAGCAGTTGAAATTAATCCCCAAAATATCATTGCTCTTTTTCGCATTTTATCCGCAAAAAAGCCAAAATATGGTTGCAATAAGGATGAAAAAATATGAGAACAACTCAATATAATCGTCGCAACTGGCATAGAAATCTTAACCTGTTCTGCTATAAATGGCATAATCGGATTTAAAAAACCAGTATAAATATCATTTATAAAATGAGCTCCACAGAGCCATATTTGGGGCTTACGTTCTTTTTTATCGTAAATCATAATTCTTTCCTATCTAAATTACATTGAAAGCACTTTCAACGCTTCTCTCAAAATATCTTCTGCAGTCGCATCCGCTGAAACAGTTTTTAAAGAAGCAGAGATTGCATTATTTACCTCATCTTTTTCATAACCTAAGGATAATAATACCATTTGAGCATCCTCTGAATTTTGAGATTTTACTGCTCCCACGACGCCTTTATTTTTAGAAGGTGCAATGTTACTGTAAGAGTTCAATTTGTCTTTCAATTCTAAAATTATTTTCTGAGCCAATTTCGGACCAACACCCTTAGCACGAGTCAATTCTTTATAATCCCCATCTAGCACAAAACCTACCAAATCAGAAACCTCAAAAGAATTTAATAGGGTCAAAGCCATCTTAGAACCAACCCCAGAAACCGAAGTTAAAACATTAAAAATATCTCTATCTTCACGTTTTAAAAATCCACAAAGGCTCATTTTATCCTCTCTATGAATTAAAACCGCAAACATTTTTAATTCGGAATTCTCTTCTGGGAGTTTTGCAAAATCTCTGTCCATAACTTCAAATAAATATCCAACTCCTCCACCTGTTTGGACTGTCACAAAATTTCCTTTTGGGTTAGACATTTTATATGTAAAAATTCCGTTTATATAATCGTACATAAATTAATTCCTTAAAGAAGCTTTTATTTCTTCAACACTAATTTTTAAATCTTCATCCGTTTTAAGTTTATCCGCAACTAAATCACAAGAATACATAATTGTCGTATGTTTTTTAGAAAAGAATTCACCAATTGCTTCATAGCTCATTTGCAAAACTTCTCTTGCCAAATATACCGCAACATGTCTTGCATGTGCTATTTTTTGCTGACGAGCAGTACTTTTCAAATCTTTTACTGTTAAATCAAAATAATCCGCAACTTTTTGAGCAATTGTAGAAACAGTTATTTCCTTTTTCTTTGCCTCGCAATTTAAAACTCGTTTTGCCAAATCTAAAGTCAAACCAGTTCCAGAGAATTCAGCATAGGCACTAATTTTATTAAATGCACCTTTCAATTCTCTGACATTATTAACAAAGTTTTCTGCAACATATTCAAAAACATCATCATCTGCTTCAACTTCTAACTCTTGAGCATACGCTTTTACAATTTCAAATCTTGTTTCAAAATCTGGAGGGACAATGTCAACAACCAAACCCATTTCAAAACGTGTTCTCAACCTATTATCCAAAGTTGGAATATCCTTAGGAAGCCTATCTGATGCAATAACAATTTGTTTATTATTAGTATATAAAGCTTCAAATGTAGAGAAAAAATCTTCCATAGTTTTCATTTTTGATTCGATAAATTGAATATCGTCCATCAAAAGAACATCTACATTTTGAAATTTTTGGTGGAATTTTCTCATCAAGGAATTATTTCTAAACTGTTTTTTCTTTCCATTTGGCAAATCATTTAATTGGAAACATTTCATCCATTCATTGAAATATTCTTCCATACGGACATAACGAACTTTTAAATCTGGTTTATTAAAAATTATATAATGCCCAATTGCTTGCATAAGGTGAGTTTTTCCCAAACCAGATGAACCATAAATAAAAAGGGGATTAAACTTTTTAGATGGATTATTTGCAACAGAAAACGCAGCATTATACGCAAATTTAGAATTCTCACCTACGACGAAATTTTCAAACTTCAAATTCAAATTCAAATTAGCACTTGATTGCATTTGAGCTAAGGACATTTTAGCCGTTTCAGTTTTACGTTCTTCCTCTGTTTGACCAGCAATTTGTTTTGATAATTCTTTTTTACGAACTTTTATATACTTATCTGCAAAATCAGAATCATATGTAAGAGAAAAAGTTGCACTTTCACCCAAAACACTACGAACAGCATCTTTAATTTTATCTGAAGAATTTTTTTTCAAAATATCAACAGCCATCTGGTGCGGAGATAGTAAAACTAGAGTATTATTTTCATAATCCACGGCTTCTAAAGGGGTAACCCATGTGCGAAAAATATGTTCAGGAAGATTGACTTCCAGCTCATCTTTTACCCTATCCCAAATATCCTTAACATCTTGAATGTCCATATAAAGATTTTACAATAAACAAAATTTCAAAAAAAGCCCCATGCAAAAAGTCGCCCACTTAAAAAAGAACTGGCAATTTCAATTGAAATTGCCAGCTTAGAAAACTTTTCAAATATATTTTATCTTTTATCAACAACTTTTATTAAATGCCAACCAAACTTTGTTCCAACAGGATCTGAAATTTGACCAACTTTTAAATCAAAAGCGACATCTGAAAAAGGTTGAACCATTTGTCCTCTTTTGAAATATCCCAAATCGCCACCATTAACTGATGAAGGGCAAAGAGAATATTTTTCTGCGGCATCCTCAAAAGATATATCACCATTTACAATTTCTTTTCTAATTTTTACCGCTTCTGGTCTAGTTTTAACTAAAATATGACTCGCCCTAACTTCTGTTACATCTAAATTCGGGTTAATATAATCTCCAAAGCTTGCAAATGAAGCTAGGCCAATAAACACAACCAATAATGACATAACTATTTTTATAATATTTTTCATATTTATCCTCCTACAATTTTTATTCCACATTACAATAATATATTCAAAAAATAAATACTACAATTGGACTGACCTTAACACAAAATAATATCTATAATTTCCCCAATAAACAATGATGGAAATAAAATTATTATCCAAGTCAGTTGCTTCCAAATAAGTATCTGGAATCGGATCACGTTTAGAACTTTTGACATGTTTTCCTACAAATTTTAATGCCTTTTCTCTGATTAATTGAGCTTTTGTTAATTTTATTTGAGGAAGATTATTTTTATAAAAGTCCATTGGCACCATTTCTTTTTTGTAGCAAGGAACAATATATTTTACTTTTCCTGCTTCTTTAAAAAGCATATACCAAGCTCCATTATGTTCCCGAGGAGTTAAGAGATAATATCCAGGTTCAATTGCAACAGATTTAAAAAATAATGGAGCAGTCAATCGAAATAGTGGGTAAGGTGACCAAGTTGAATGCATTGTATCTTGATACTCTCCAGGATCTATATTATGAACATACTTAAAATCTGGAACAGGCATATCACGATACATTTGTTCTACATCAATATCTTCAGTATATTCATCTTCTGCAATATCTTGAGTATCCACATCTTCTGGATAAGAAACAGCAGGGTTTTCTGCACTTATTACACTTGAATTTATGCAAAAAATCGAAAACAATATTAAAAATATACCTACTAAAAACTTTTTCATACAATAATTTTAATATTATTTTTCAAGAAATCAATCATTCTTATAACTGATGTCTTAACTCTTAAAATAATGTTAATTTTAAGGCGTTTTCAATGAACTTTGCTATAATCAAAATATGGATAATAATAAAGAAATAGAACAAAACTACGAAGATTTTATTTCAACAGTAAGCCACGAATTGAGAACACCATTAACATCAATTAGAGGATTTTCTCAAACAATGCTGACTTCTTGGGATAGACTAGACGATGAAAGCAAAAAAAAGTTCATCAAAATTATAGAAGATCAATCAAATAGGCTCATTCATCTTGTAGAAAACATGCTTACTGTCACGAAATTACAAAAATCAAATAATCACCTAGTTTTTAACGAAATAGACATAAAACCAACAATCGATCAAACAATAATGATTGTAAAAAATCAATATCCTAATCATAATTTTAACGTAAAATATGACGGAATTTTACCAAAAATTTTTGTTGATAAAGATAAATTCCAACAAATTATGACAAACTTAATTGAAAATAGTGCAAAATATTCTTATGAAAATTCTGTAACTACGATTTCTGCAACTCCACAAAACAACAATGTAGAAATATCAGTTACTAATATCGGAATAGGAATTGAAGAAAAAGATTATAACAAAATTTTCACAAAATTTTCAAGAATTGATAACCCGCTAACAAGAAAAGTACAAGGTAGCGGATTAGGTTTATACATAACAAAAAATCTTGTCGAAAAAATGGATGGGGAAATTTCAGTTTCTTCAACCCCACTAGAAAATAATCCCAATTTAAGCGAGATAACCTTCAAAATTTTGATGCCTGTGAAAAACATCGAGGAACAAGCGAGGATAAAATGCAAGCAGTAACTTTAATTATCGACAAACGTCTTGAATTATCGACAAAATACAAAAGACTTTTGGAATCCATCTCTAACAAAGTTATAATTTCAAAAGACATAATTTCAGCCTTGAAAATTATCCAAGACAAAGAACCTGATTTAATAATAATTTCCGACAGTTTTGACAATGATTTATCAGATTTTTGTAAACAAGTTCGAGCATTGACGTATAACATGCGACCAATTATTATTGCAATGTCCAAATCCGCAGATTTCAGTGACAGAATAAATGTTTTAAATAGTGGGGCAGATGATTTTCTTTCAGAACCAGTAAACCCAGAAGAGTTCAAAGTAAGAATACAAGCTCATTTGAGAAGAGAATTTGAATCAACAATTGAACCAAAACTTATGCTTCCAAATAGAAATTATTCAATACGAGCAATAAAAAGAACCCTTTCAGATGATATTGACTGGGCAATGTTATATATAAGCATTGAAAATTTTACAAGCTATAAAGAAGCATACACCGAACTTGCATCAGACAAATTACTTCAAACATATTGTGCAATTATTCAATCTTCACTTGATGAAAATGATTACGTGGGACAACTCAATGAAAACGAATTTCTCATCATTACAAATCCAATAAAAGCTGAAAAACTAGCACAATTCCTAACTTTTGTATTTGATTCTGTTGCAACAAAATTTTATGCCGAGCACGACCTAGACAGAGGTTATATGATATTGCAAGGAGATGAATTTGCAGGACGCAGAGCAAACTTTGTGCATACCACAATTGGAGTAACCTCAAACGAATTCAAACAATTTAAAGACCCTACAAGTGTTCTTGCAAATCTACAACATATTCACCACATGGCAAACCTTCCAACAAAATCAAATTATCTCGTAGATAGGCCTAAAATTACAGGTGAAAATTGCGTTTGTGAAAAAGAATACAACAATAAAATTATGATTTTTGAAACAGATGAGGCTCTAAGCACTCTATTAAACACAATCTTAAATCTTCAAGGATACGAAACTCAAGTTTTCAATGAGTACTCCCTTCCAGAAGTAGATAAAATTCCTGCACTCATAATCATTGATGCAGGAGATTTGGAAAGCAAAAATGGTTTAAACTTGTGCTATGGGTTAAAACAACACAAAGAACTCCAAAATACAAAAATCATTGTTACATCAATAATTCACGACAAAGAATTGGTTTTAAACACAGGAGCAGACCTATACTTACCAAAACCATACGAAATTTCAAGCCTAATCAAGTGGGTTGATAATTTTATGAAAGAATTTAATAATTAAAAAAAAATAATTAGCCTAAAATATCTTCCAAAATCTCAGCATTACGAGAAGCATTTTTCAACTGTTGCTTTGAAACTCTACGCATATAATTTCTCAAAGCTTCTCTAATCAACTCACTTCTTGAACAACACTCAGAATCAGCCAAACCATCTACTTTGTTTAAAAATTCATCAGGCATTGTTACTAAAACTTTAGCCATAAATAATAACCCTTTCTTTCCTAGAATTATAACATATAGGATATATTTTATCAAGCCAAAATTACCTAACTGTCTAACCCAAAATCGCTATTGCGAAATGATGTTAAAAATATAAAATTATTCTGAAAGGAGATAATCATGGACGAAAATCTAACTAAAGAAGAACATACAAAACAAACAACAAAAGAATATCCAATGTGTGCAAATCACCCATTGATGAAAACATTATTCATTGGTTTTTTAATTTTTGCAGGAGCTTATTGTGCATTTTACACCGTAGCAGATTGGTATATGAAGAAAATTTTTGCTCTTCAACCTCTTCCACCTAGGATGGAAAAAATGTTCAAAAATGATATGAGAGAAATGGATAGAATGTTCAAAAATGAAAGATTTATTCCACAAAAATCCGCAGGAGTAATCCACCTTGAGCAATCTAAAGATGCCTATAAAGTTTTAATAGATTTGAGAGCTTTTGATAATAATGAAAACAATGTCCAAGTTTTAACAAATGGAAACTTGTTAACAATCAACGGACGCACTATAAAAAAATCTAAACACAATGAACAAATTTCAGAATTTCAGCAAAATTACATGTTCGGCAATAATGTAAAGCTTAAAGAACTTACCAAATCAACAAATGGGAATTATTACACTATTACGATTCCAATTGATAATGAAGAAGAATAAATTTATCAAAGATTTAAAAAGAGGGAAACAAATATCTTGTTTCCCTCTTTCAAATTCTTAAACAAAAAACTAAATTCTATTGTTCCAAACTCCGCCTTGGCGATCAACAAACGCATCATAACATGACCAAAATCTAAACACTCCAGTCAATCCTAATAATGCGTGAGTTACATTTTTGCTATAACTTTGATCATTTACTGCTTGACCAAGCCCTGGCCAAATAAGTAATGATAATGCTGCCGCACCAACTGATCTTCCGCTTATCTGTCCATTTGTTCCATGTGTACCTGCCATTACAGGAAGTGGCATTGCAAGCATTGATAATACAATTGTTGATAATAATAATTTTTTCATATTTCCCCCTTATTCTAAATTATAATTAAACGTGAATGAAACCTCTATCAAATCTCTTTTGCATCTTTTAGGCAATGGTTGTAGTGGTGAAGATTTTTCGATTGCTTCAACTGCAAATTTATTTAATTCAGTGTTTGTTGACGATACAATTTTGGGATCAATAATCGTTCCATCTCTTTTAATTTTATATGAAATTACAACTTTCCCAGCCCCAGAATTTTCTGTTGGGTGCCAGTTCTTCTTAATAGAGCTATACATTGTATTCATATAAGAATTAAAATCAACTCCATCAACATCAGATAGGGAATTTGCCAAAGAAATTCCATTCAAAAATCCAAATGTTAAACAAAATATAACTATTAATTTTAAAATTCGACTCATTTTATTCCCCAAATGCTTCGGCAATAGATTTATTATAATCAGGTCTTAATATACCTTTCTCAGTAATAATACCAGCGATTAATTCGTGTGGAGTTACATCAAACCCAGGATTGATAACATTTACACCCTCTGCACAAATTGGTTTACCGTTAATATGAGTAACTTCATCATGAGAACGCTCTTCAATTACAATATCATCTCCTGTTTTAATACTTGTATCAATTGTAGAAAGCGGAGCCGCAACATAGAATGGAATGTTATGATATTTTGCAGCAATAGCAACGGTATATGTACCAATTTTATTTGCAGCATCTCCGTTTGCAGCAATTCGGTCTGCTCCAACACAAACCATATCAATCATTCCTTTTTTCATAAAATATGAACACATTCCATCAGTAATCAATGTTACAGGAATTCCATCCATTGTTAACTCAAGAGTTGTAATTCTTGCACCTTGTTGACGAGGACGTGTTTCATCCGCAAAAACTTGGACAGTTGGATCGTTTGCAAAAGCGGAACGAACAACTCCTAAAGCTGTTCCATACCCAACAGTTGCTAATGCTCCAGCATTACAGTGAGTCAGAATTGTTGCTCCCTTAGGAACAACTTCAGCACCATAATCTCCAATTTTTTTGTTAATTTCAATATCTTCTAACTCAAGTTTCTTTCCATTATCTGCTAATTCTTTAATTAGTGTCTTTATATCTGATGTTGAATTTTTGATAATTTCCTTTTGTTTTTCTACCGCCCACATAAGATTAACAGCAGTTGGTCTTGCACTTGCCATATAATCAGATTTTTCAAGAAGTTTTGAAATAAATTCTTCTCTCGACAAGTTTTCTTTTTCTAGCTCTTGAGCGTATAGAACAACACCATGAGCTCCCGCAATTCCAATCGCTGGTGCTCCTCTAACAATCATTGTTTTGATAGCATCAAACATCTGTTGTCCTGTTGTAACATCAACATACTCAAAATGCGTAGGGAATTTAGTTTGATCAACCATTTTTGAATATGTTCCCATCCATTCTATTGTTCTTATTTTTGATTGAAATTCTGTCATTCTTTTTTCCTTTATATTCTCTCTGTGTAAATTAATTATCTTTATGATTATTTTCGTATATGTCACGAATAAGATTAATTATATAATATGTTGCAAAACCTGCAAAAGCATTAGTTGTTGCACATAATACCCCTAAAAATATTATAAAAGTTCCCAATAACCACACTGGAGAATTTTCTATCATTGCAGTCAAGAAAAAGTTCGGAGTATAATGAAACCCTTTTGACAAAATAACCATTACAACGCAATAAGCAATTGAAAAAGTTATATTTGTCATAAACCCTGTTAATGCTCCTGTTAAAATACTGTCTTTTGTCGTAGTAAGTTCGAGTTTCCCATCCATAATTAAATAAACCATAACAAGTGGAGCTGAACCTAACAAAAGGATAAAAAGCATAATCATTCCAATAAAAGGTATTGGGGCTAAAATGCCTAAAGCAAACCCTAAAATAAGACTCAAAATTGTTATATTTTTAACTAAAATTCTATCCATAATATCCCTTGTATATTAACATTTATTTAATTATAACTCAAATTTTTTCAAATCTTCTATTGCATCAGTGCTTCTCGTATAAGAAATCGCAATAGCGATAGAATCTACTGTATCATCAAGTTTTGGAAGATTTTCTGCACCCAAACTGATTTTTACCATTTGTTCAACTTCTTTTTTATCAGCTCTTCCATAACCAGTAAGAATTTGTTTAACTTCCATTGGCGTATATTCGTAAATTGGAATATTAAACTGTTCAAGCACGGTTAAAATTACCCCTCTTGCATGAGCAACAGGCATTACCGTTGTTTGATTTCTGAAAAAGAATAATTTTTCAATTGCACAAACATCTGGTTTGTACTTTTTTACGATAGACGTCATATCATTAAAAATTTCTAACAATCTAGCAGATTCTCTTTTCCCTTTTTGGGTTTGAATTGAGCCAGAATGTTCAAGTACAATGTTCTTTCCATCATAATTGACGATACTATAACCAACTATTGCCATTCCTGGATCGATACCTAATATTCTCATACACAAATCTTACCAAAAAATTCTGCATTAATAAATAAATTAAATTTTGAATTCTAAAAATATAATGTTTTTGTGCTACAATCGTATTACGAATTTTATAATAAATAGAAGGTAGAAAAATATGACTCAAAACGTAAAAAATCAAGAAGCTGGTTCTTCTCAAGCTCAAATTCGTAACGTAAGAATTCAAAAAATGGAAAATTTGAGAGAACGTGGCTTAAATCCATACCCATATGGATATGATAAAGACATTATGGCTCAAGATTTGCAAGACAAATACAAAGATCTTGCAGCGGGAGAAGAAATTGAAGATTGCTATCACGTTGCAGGACGTGTAATGGCAAACAGAAATACTGGAATGTTTATCGACTTGGTTGATGCTTCTGGCAAAATCCAAATTTTCTCTCACAAAGAAAACTTGTCAGAAGATGATTTGAAAACTTTAAAATCAATTGATATTGGTGATATTGTTGGTTTCTATGGTTCAGTTAGAAGAACTCCACGTGGAGAATTAACAATTAAAGCAAAATCTTTAAAAATCTTGTCAAAATCATTATTACCATTACCAGAAAAATTTCACGGTTTAACTGATGTTGAAACAAAATATCGTCAAAGATATGTAGATATGATTGTTAACGATGATGTTAGACAAACATTCAAAAAAAGAAGTTTAATTATTCAAAAAGTTAGAGAATATTTAACAGGTTTAGGTTTTATGGAAGTTGAAACTCCTATGCTTCACCCACAAGCTGGTGGTGCTAACGCTAGACCATTCATTACTCACCACAACACTCTTGATATGGATATGTACTTGAGAATTGCACCAGAACTTTATTTGAAACGTTTGATGGTTGGTGGCGTAAGTGAAAAAATCTTTGAAATTAACCGTTCATTCCGTAATGAAGGTATTGACACTCGTCACAACCCAGAATTTACAATGATGGAATTATACCAAGCATATGTTGATTATAACGATATGATGACATTAACAGAAAACTTGGTTGCATATGTTGCTAAAGAAGTTCTTGGAACAACAAAAATCCAATATGGCGAAAATGAAATAGATTTGACTCCTCCTTGGGATAGAAAAACTATGTTGGGTGCAGTTGAAGAAGCAACAGGTATTGATTTTAATAAAATTGAAACTGTTGAAGAAGCTAAAGAAGCAGCAAAATCTGTTCACGTAGATGCAGATGATTGCGACAAATGGGGACAAGTTATTGAACGTGTATTTGAAGAAAAAATTGAACCATCATTGATTCAACCAATTCACATTTACGACTACCCAAGAGATATATCTCCACTTGCAAAAGTTCATAGAGATAATCCAAGATTAACAGAACGTTTCGAAACTCGTGTTAATGGTTGGGAAATCAGTAATGCATTCTCAGAATTAACAGATCCAATTGACCAAAGAGCTAGATTTGAAGCTCAAATGGCAGCAAAAGCAGCTGGAGATGAAGAAGCTATGCCAATCGATGAAGATTACATCTGTGCATTAGAACACGGTGTTCCTCCAATGGGCGGCTTAGGTGTTGGTATTGATAGACTTATTATGTTATTGACCAACTCTCCTTCAATCCGTGATGTAATTGCATTCCCAACATTGAAGAAAAAAGACTAATCAAATAACTTTTGAAACAAAAATAAATAAGCTACAACTAAATTTCAGTTGTAGCTTATTTATTTTTGGGGACAATTTTCTTTTTCTAAAAACTTACTATGGCTTTTGGAATACGAAAATATATTCGTGAGTAAAAATACTAAAACCACCAGCCAATGCTCTATAACGCCACAAGTTAGCAGTTCTACCCTTTCCTCTTTCATTCCCTTGAATATCTTTAACAATAGTTGATTTTAGAATAAAACCTAATTTTCTCATTCTATTCATACATTCAAACCCCAAAGGTTGAACTTCAGAATTTTTATAGCTATCTCCAATAATCAAGCAAGCAAAACGACCCTTTTCTAATAAGTCATAACCGTTTTTTGCAACTTTTTCGAACATATCATAAAATTCTTCTGTTGTTGCACAATTAGACAAATCTTCTTTTTTATCTGAGAATTTGATAATATCATCATATGGAGGGTGAAGCATCAAGAATTGAGCTTTTTCTTCGCCCATAATATCAAGTCTTGCTTTAACTTTTTCAACAGCCAATTCACTTGTAGAATCAGCACAAATAATATTCACATCTGTTACAAGTTGTTTTGGAGTAAATTTTTCTGAAACGCTTTCTGCTAATTCATCTTTTAATTCCACACCAATACAACGTCTATTCATATTTATTGCTTCAATACCAGAAGTTCCAGAACCAAAGAACAAATCAAGAACTACATCGTTCTTTTTTGTATATCTTTCATACATTTGTTGAGCAATTTGAGGGATATAATTTCCGTGGTATTCGTTAGAATGCCCATGTTCTCTCAATCTTGAAGGGAATTGCCATAGAGTTCCAGTCAAAATATGAGCATAATCTCTCCACCTTTTTAAATTTATATCGCTATATTTGGTAGTCTTTACGTCAGGTTGTTTTACAATCTGCAAATCTGCCTTTTTAGATGGCTGTAATTTTAAATTTGATAAAGCTTTTCTAACCAAAATGTCCCCCGTATAATTATCCAAGTCTTCTTTTACATTCCAATATTATTAAATTGTTTCAAATTTGTAATCAAACATTTAGATGATTTTGTGTTTGATGTAGATTGAGATTGTAGATTGAGGTTTAAAAATCAATATCATCGAGAAACAAGCAACAAGAAGCAGAGTAATGGCAAGAATAAGACAATTATCAAAACATCTAATTAACCAGATTGCAGCAGGAGAAGTAATTGAGCGTCCAGCATCAGTTGTAAAAGAATTGGTAGAGAATTCTGTGGATGCAGGAGCAACAAGAGTAAGCATAGAAATTACTAATGAATGCAGGGATATACGTGTTGCAGATAACGGCTGTGGAATTCATCCAGACGACATTTTACTTGCTTTTTCAAAACACGCAACAAGCAAGATTAAAGAAGATGATGATTTATTTGATATTCATACTCTTGGCTTTAGAGGAGAAGCTCTTGCAAGTATAATTTCTATCGCAAAATTAACTTGTATAACAAGAACAAAAGATTTTGAAACAGGGACAAAAGTATCTTGTGAAAATTCTGAAGTTAAACAAGTTGAAACAGGTTGTGCAGTTGGAACAATTATGGATATAAAGGATTTATTTTACAATGTTCCAGTCCGATTAAAGTTTTTAAAGAGTTCAAACACCGAATTTTCTTACATTCAAGAAATTGTTCAAGCCATTGCACTTTCTCATCCAGAAGTTTCAATTGAACTAAAAAAATTCGGGAAAACTGTTCTAAAAACCACTGGTCAAAATAATCTTACTCAAACAATTAAAGAGGTTTACTCCTCAGACGTTACTAACAGTTTGAAAGAAGTTTTAAAAACAGATGCGATTTCTGGGCTAAAAATTAGCGGATTTGTAAGCACTCCAGATTATACCCGTTCTAGCAAAAAAAGTTACCACTTATACATAAATTCTAGAAGCGTTAAATGTCCGATTTTTCAAAAATCAATAGATATGGTTTATAAAAATCTAACAGCAAATAACAAATATCCATTTGTTGTTTTAAATCTAGAAATTCCGCCACATGATGTGGATGTAAATGTCCATCCAACGAAAAAAGAAGTTAGGTACAAAAATCCGAACCAAATTTTCAATTTTATATATTCAGCCGTTGAAGCTGGTCTTTCAAATTACAAAGAAAAACCTAAAGAAGAAGCACATTATTCTTCTTTTGAAAGATATAATCAACCAAACGATACAATTGTGAATTTTACGCCACAAACAAAAGAAGTTTATGTAGATGAAAAAACAGATACAATGTACGTTTCAGATTTAGGAATGAAACAAATTGAAGAATCTCAACAATTTGCCACTCCACACCGCCAAGAACAAACATTTGTACAACAAAAACAAATATTTTCACCTCAAACAACTGCCACAATTGAACCATCAGACAAAATTATAGGTCAATATCACGATACATATATTTTAATTGACACAGAAGAAGGATTAGAAATTGTTGACCAACACATAGCACAAGAGAGATATATTTACGAAAAATTAAAATCTGAAAAAAATATTATTTCTCAAATGCTTTTTGTATCAGACGTTATCTCCGTTTCTTCAACAGAAGCGGAACTTATTAAAGAAAATATTGAAAAATTTGAAAAATTTGGATATGGAATTGAGTTTCTTAACGATACTGAATTAATTTTCCGTAAAATTCCACAATTATTATCAAAAGCCAATCCCAAAGACATCATTGCAGATATTTTGCAAAACATAGAAGGAGATATTGATAATCTTGAAGAAAGAATACTTATTACCACATCTTGCAAAGCATCTGTAAAAGCGAATACTAAACTCTCTATTTGGCAAATGGAAGACATTATCAAAAAATGGAGAACAACAAAAATGCCTTATACATGCCCGCATGGAAGACCAATAGCGAAAACAATTCCGCACAAAGAACTTGCAGGATTTTTCCAACGAGCTAAGTAAAATTTAACTTACCTAGGCATCATATCGCTTGAACGATTTTTCAATTGACTTTGTAATAATTTGTTTGGTTGAATCATATTCAGTTGTCAAAGAAGAAATCTCAGTATCAAGATTTTTCATCTTCAAATCAATTGTATCTTCTTTGTTTTCAATCTTAGCTTTTTCAGTATTATATTTAGCTTCAGCTTGAGCAATAGCTTCTGAATCAGCTACTTCTGAAATATGAGTATCTGTTGAGTAACTTCCTTGATAATAATTACCATCAGTGGAAATTGATGACAAGTAAACCATACCACTCTTCATCATTTCTTGAAGATAAGAGGTATCATCAATCATATCATTTTCTGTCCAACCATTCAAACAAATTTTGTTGAACAAAGCATCGTAGAAATTAGCAACAGATGAATCTGTACCAGCATCAGCATCTGTATTTGTTACAACTTTGAATGTGTAACCATCTTTTTTGGGGTCGTACAAATTAGCGGTTCTTGCAATATTACCTTTATTGTAGCTGTAATCGGTATTATCAGCACCTTCTTGGAATTGAACCATTGCAGTCAAGAATACTTTTGCAATATTACTAATACTGATAGCTACACAACAGTGGTCATTACCATCATCATCAGACCCTTTGTTAGCAGCCGAATATACAAAACCAATATGGTCTTTAGCATAGATACCTACATCATTATAGTAGCTGTCTTCAACATCACCAGATACTTTTGTACCAACAGATTCCATTGTATCTTTAATACTATATGTTTTTCCTGTCACATCACTATGGCGACTTTTTTTGTATTCAGTATGTTCGTCTAAATCAGTATCTCCACCATTGCCACCTGCATAATTAAATGTAGCAGCCAAATCACCAAGATTTCCATCACCATATAACAAATCATATACTTGGTTATAAGCATATTGAATTGCTAGCTCGTTAGATGTAACTCCACCCATTACGCTAGTAAATTGGTCAGAAATCCAAGGAAGAACTTGGTCGATAATTTTCTTTTGCAATTCCGCTGTTTCCATAATAGGTGTTTGTTCACTTCGAATTGCTGAATAGTACAAATCATAATTATTTTCTAACAAATCAGCTAATGTTAGAGAATAATCAGTACTTTTGTTACCGCCAGCAACTTTTGTACCATCTTTATATACTTCTTCGTAAACAGTTTTCTTTTTATCTTTAGAATCCTTGTAAGTAATATTAGTGTTAGCATTACCAAGACTAACTCCAGCAGTTGTAGTGCTTTTAGTAGTTTTTAATAAAGTCAACAATTCGTCATAAGTACAATCAGTAGTACCAACGGTTACATTTTTAGTTGAACCTAAACCAATAGTATTACCATAAGTTGTACCTTGAATAGTTGTTGCAGTAGCAGGAGTGATTAAATCATTCGCAGCCAAAGCTTCAATAAATCTGTTACGAACATCAGAAGAAGGAGTTCCAGTAAGACCTTCAGCAGGAATTCCCGCAGCTCTTGCTGCTGCTGCATAACTAGAATTTAATACAACTCTATTTTTTGCATCTGTAACAAGTTTTGGATAATAATCATTATAAACAGAAGGAGTCATCAACAAGCCATATGAAACATCCATATTGCTTGTATTTGTACCTGTATAATCATAAACAAGTTTTGTATTATTCAAACTATTTTGATATTCAGTAGAAATTCTTTCCATGTCACGAGATAGAGCAATCTTTTGGTGAGATAAGCTCATTGATTGGAATTCACAGTCAGATTTTCTTGCTGTGATGGTTAATAATCTAGCTTGTGCTGCTGATAATCCCATTGTTTTCCTTTCATAAACTCGTAACTTTAGTTCTATCATGGTCTATATCGACATTTCAGACCTAAAACTTTAGAAATTCCGTCCTTATATTTTACAAAAGTTTACAATTTTTAAAATATGGAATTTGAGTTATGATTGAGAAATAGCAAATAGTTTGTAAAGGTTGAAATCCTTCGCTTTGCTCAGGATGATGAATGCACCATAAATATCTCATCAGCACACCATTCTGAGAGAAATCTACAAAACATTTCAACAAATCCACCCGAAGAATCTCAAACAAAAATAAGATTTAAATAAATGGTTAATATATAAAATAAGGAGAGAAAAATGGCAAAAAGAATTGGTATCGACGTAGGCGGAACAAATGTAAAAATCGCCTTGGTTGACGACAATGGGAAAATTATATATTCAAACAGCGTTCCAACATACGCAAAAATGGGTTATGAATACACTGTTAACAACATTAAACAAGCAATCAAAGACTTGATGAAAGAAACAAATACAACTCCATCAGACATCGAAGGAATTGGTTTTGACTTCCCTGGACAAGTTGATTGCAAAACTGGTGTTGTAAAATTAGCTCCAAATATCCCTGGATGGGTAAATGTTCCAATTGCACAAATGATTGAGGATGAATTCCACATTCCAACAAGGATTGACAACGACGTTAGATGTGCAGCCCTTGGAGAATTGAAATTCGGAGCAGGCAGAGGTTGTGAAAACTTTATCTGTATTACTGTTGGGACTGGTATTGGTTCTGGTATCGTAATTAATGGAAAAGTTGTTCGTGGTGCAACAAATGCAGCTGGTGAACTTGGTCATATAAAATTACAAATGAATGGCGGGCCAATTTGTGGTTGCGGAGATACTGGTTGTTTAGAAGCATTCGCTTCAGGCCCAGCAATTGTTGCAATGGCTCAAGAATATATTAAAGGCGGGAAATCAACTAAATTCAGAGAAATGGCGGCAGTTGAAGGCGGAGAAATCACTCCATATATGGTTGCAAAAGCGGCTGAAGAAGGCGATCCTGTTGCTAAAAGGATTTTTGAAATCGTTGGTGAATACATCGGAATAGGGTTAACAAGTGTTATCAACCTTCTTAACCCAGAAAGAGTAATTATTGGTGGCGGAGTTGCAGAATCTGGCGAATTGCTACTTGGACCAATCAGAAAAACAATTAAAGAAAGAGCTATGGTCGTTGCAGGTAATGCAGTGGAAATCGTACCTGCTCAATTAGGTAATAGTGCTGGCGTTATTGGAGCAAGCATGCTAATTGAAGGCTAATAATAAAATAGAATTATTTTGACAAATCCGACCTCAAAAAGAGGTCGGATTTTTTGTTCAATACAACATCTTACAATTTGGAAAGAATAAAACACTGATTAAATCACCCAAAGCAAAGAATATACAAGCTTTTCAGAAAAAATAACACCAACTGTAACTTTTTGTAAAAATAGTTAAAAAATATCCTCCAAATGATGTATCCATCAATAAGTTGATGCAAAGATTGAGAAAAAGCATGCTCTTCAATGATAATAGGGGTTTTCATGGGGTTGAGATTTTTAAATATTAAGTTATGTAAACTGTACAATAGAGGAGTAAAAGAGGGCGGAAATCATGTCAGTGTCATGATTTCCGCCATATCTGAAATTCAAATAATTTGTAGCAAATAAATATTTTGGACTTAGCTAAAAGATAGAGTACAATTAAAGTATGCTCATGAATGGAGCTACTTTCTTGTAGAGGTGAATGATTGATGTTTGAGACAGTAAAAAATAATCTTTTGCAAATACAAGAAGAAATCGCACCTTGTAAACCTAGAATAATTGCAGTTACAAAGTATTTCGACAAAGAAGCAATGATTTCAGCATATAATGCTGGATTGAGGGACTTTGGAGAATCGAGAGTAATTGAAGCTTCGGCAAAAATAGAAAGTCTGCCAGAAGAAGTAAGAAAGAATTCTACATTCCATCTTATCGGACACTTACAGACAAACAAAGTTAAACACGCCATCAAAACTTTTGATTACATTCATTCTGTGGATACAGTTAAACTTGCACAATGTATTTCTGAACACGCTGAACAAATTGGCAAAGTTCAAAAAGTACTTGTTGAAGTAAACAACGCAGGAGAAGAACAAAAGTTTGGATTTTCAAAAGAGGGGATATTTGAAAATTTTGAAGAGATGAAAAACCTCAAGGGAATTGAAATAGTTGGGGTTATGAACATGGCACCTTTAGGGATAGCAGAAGAAGAGATTAGAAGGTTATTTTCAGAAATTGTTCAAATTAGGGATGATTTAGAAAAAGAATTCAATTGCAATTTAAGAGAAATTTCAATGGGAATGAGCCAAGATTACAAAATCGCAGCTCAAACAGGTTCGACAATGTTAAGGATAGGTAGAAAATTATTTAGATAACAGACGGAGGAAAAATCGGTGGCAGCAATAGCAGATAGTTTCAAAAAAGTAGTAGATTTCGTAATGGATGGTTTCCGTGGTGAAAATCCATTTGATGATATAAATGATGAAGATTATGATGATAATGATTACGATTACATTGAAGATGGAAACGCTTTGAGAGAACCAGCTCCATCATTCACACCAGTTCCAATGATGGAAAAACGTCAAGAATCAAAAATTATCAACCACCCAAGCATTAACAGAGGTGGAAGTGAAGTTGTAGTTGTTGAACCTCGTTCTTTCGATGATGCTGCCGCTATCGTTCAACACTTAAAAGATAGAAAAATCGTTATGCTAAACCTTCACTTATTAGACAAAGAACAATCTCAAAGAACTATTGATTTCGTTTGTGGTGCTTCTCAAGCTCTTAACGGAAATCCTAAAAAAGTTGGAGATTTAGTATTTGTTTTTGCTCCAAGCAACGTAACATTATCTGCTGATACATCAGCACAACAAAGCAAATTTAATGATTCATTGTGGAGAACATCTCTACAATAAGCATTTTTAGTATGAGAAGAGAGATAGTTTATAATTCTGGCAATCGTAACTCGATTGCCTTTTTTTTGCGGTATTACTTAACAAAATTATAAAAACTATCGACAAATTATTATGTTTGTTATACATTAGGGCTACATGCAGAAACAGAAACATAAAAGGAGAATTTTATTATGCAAGTTATATTAAAAAAAGAAATTCAAAACTTAGGTGAAGCTGGCGATATCGTTAACGTTAAAGACGGTTATGCAAGAAACTTCTTATTACCTCAAGGTGCAGCAGAAGTTGCTACAACAGGTGCTTTAGAAAACAGAGAAAAAAATATCGCTAGAATTAAAGCTAAACAAGAAAAATTACACCAAGAAGCTTTAGAAAAAGCAGCAGCAATCGAAAAATTTGGAAAATTAGAATTGTCTGCAAAAGCTGGTGAATCTGGTAAATTATTCGGTACAATTACAACTAAAAAATTAACTGAAGAATTAGCTGCTCAAGCTGGTATCGAAGTTGATAGAAAAGCTGTTTCTTTGAACGCTCCAATCAACAAAATCGGTAACTATGTAATGTTAATTAAATTAACTTCAAAAGTTAAATGTGAATTAAACATCTCAGTTTCAGCTTCAGAAGTTGTTAAAGAATCAATCGAAGAAACTGAAGAAACAGCTGAATAGTTTCACTAGCTGAAAGGATGTGTGAATGAATCAATATTCAAATCTTAAGTTACAAGCATTAGCAATTGGTTCACTTCCGCACAACGATTTAACAAAAGCAATGAATGTGGTAAAAAAAGATTTTCCACAAATCCCATTTTTTCCACAATTAAAAAATATCAACAAAAACGAAGACATGATTATCCAATTTCTGGAGGGATTGCCTTCGTTTTTGCCATCTAAACTGGAAAATTTTACCATCGACTCAGACAGTGAAGAATTTTTTGAAGATTTAGAAACTTTTTTCGCAAACTATGAAGAAATAATTTCTGATAGCAACTCAGAAACTCTCTGGAATTATGGGATTTCCAAAGATTTTTCCTCATCATTTGAAGAATTTGAAAATATTATAAAAACGACTAAACCTCAATTTGCAAAAGGACAAATCATAGGCCCTTTTACGCTTGCAACAACGCTACAAGACAACAACGGGAAAGCAGTAATATATGATGAAACATTAAAAGATATTATTGTAAAACTATTGAGCTTGAAAGCCTTGTGGCAAATAAAAAAAATTAAGAAAGCTAATCCAAATACGACACCAATTATTTTTATAGATGAGCCATCAATTTCGCAATTAGAAACTTCGGCATATATGACAATTTCCAAAAATGATGTAACACAAATGATTCAAGAAATTTCAGATATTATAAAAGCGAATGGTGGAATAAGTGCCCTTCATTGCTGTGGAAAATGCGACTGGTCCATCCCAATGAAAGCAAAAATCGAATTACTCAATCCAGATGCATACACATTTGCGGAGAATTTTAGCATTTACTATAAAATGATAGAAAATCTCCTTCAATCTGGAGGAAAAATTGCTTGGGGAATTATTCCAACACTTGATGTTGAAGCATTGGAAAACACATCCTTAGATATTTTAATTGAGAAATTCAATCAAGCTATTAAATATTTGACTAATAAAGGGATTGATGAGAAACTTATTATAGACAATTCTCTTATTACATCTTCTTGCGGAGTGGGCTCATTGAGCATTGAAAACGCAGAACGAGCAATGGATTTAGTATCAGAATTATCAAAAGAATTAAGAGCGAGGTTATAGATTTGACTGTTAAATTAGCTATCACAGGAAAAAGTGGAAACGGAAAAACAACAATTGTAAAAGCATTTTTAGAACTTTTTAAGGAATTGTTTCCAGAAAAGTCAATCTTATTATTTGACAACGATTTAACAGGAGAGTTAGGGCATAGTTTCGGATTAGATATCAGAAACACAATTTACGGTATCAGAAGTGGAAAACACGAATACAAAACAGGAATTCCCGAAGATATGACCAAGCAAGAATATATTGAATGGGCAATGGAAGATATTCTAGTTCCTCTCAGTGATAATGTAGATATTATAGTTTCTTGGTTTGTAGGTTCAAAAGATTGTAGATGCCCAATCACAAAACAAATAAACGATGCTGTATATAAACTAATTAATAGGTACGACATTGTAATTTTTGATTGTGAATTTGATTTAAAATACCTAAACCAACTTGTAGATACAGAAATGGATTGTACAATTATTGTTGCGAAACCATCAGAAGAATCTGCACATCTGGCAAAAAGAATTGAGGAATTTAGTGCAAAATACGCTGCTGGAAACCAATTAGGGGTAGTAATCAATAAAGTTGATAACGACAATCTATCATCTGTTTATGAACTTTTAAATAAATATTCTCTTGATGTTCTTGGAGTTATACCTTTTGATAAAGAACTCAAAAATAATCCAATGACAAGAGATTCAAAAGCAGTACAAAATGCAATTAAGGAATTCTATTTTAGGTTGAATTTGCCTCAAGCAAAACAATAGATAGCGAGAAGAAATGACAACAATACTAGACGGAAAAAAGTTACGAGATAAAATCATTGAAAATTTAAAAACAAAAGTTGATACTTTTGATGAAAAACCAACTCTTGTTGTAATTTTAGTTGGAGAAAATCCTGCAAGCAAAATTTATGTAAATAACAAAAAGAAAATGGCAGAGAAAATTGGGATACATTCAGAAGTTATAAATTACCCTGCAAACATCACAGAAGCAGAACTTTTGGACAAAATCGAAGAACTTAATAACAACAAAAAAGTAACCGCCATTCTTGTTCAATTACCTTTACCAAAACATATCTCAAAAGATAATGTAATGAATAAAATCATCCCGTCAAAAGATGTTGATGGATTTACGCCGTATAATTTTGGAAAACTTTTTTCTGGAGAAACACCAACAGTATATCCATGTACACCAAAGGGAATTTTACTATTATTAGATGAATATAATATCGAAATTGAAGGGAAACATGTTGTAATTGTTGGGCGTTCAAACATTGTAGGAAAACCACTTTCTCAAATGATGCTAAATAAGAATGCAACAGTAACAATTTGCCATAGTCACACAAAAAATCTCTCACAAATAACAAAAACTGCAGACATTTTGGTTTCTGCAGTAGGGAAAAATATTATAGAAGGGGAAATGTTAAAAACTGATTGTGTGATTGTTGATGTCGGAATTTTTAAGGATGAAAACGGGAAAACCCGAGGAGACGTAGATTTTGAGAGTGCCTCAAAAATTGCATCATTCATATCACCTGTTCCTGGAGGGGTTGGTCCAATGACAATTGCATCATTAATGCTCAACACCGTGGAACTTTTTGAAAAGAATTCTCTATAACAACTATTTACTAGTTGCCACCTGATAAGTTCAATGTACAACTTGATTTGATATTGTTTTGAACAAGTGTTTTCATTGAAGAAATTTGGCTGTCTAATTCTGTTATTTGAGAATCTAATAAATCTTTTTCTGTTTGTAATTGTTCATCCAACTGTTCGTAGTAAATATAATCCGCATCATCTTCATAGCTTTCATCTGAAGAACATCCACGATATTCTTTTTGGATAGCACTCATTTGAGCAGATGCTAATTGAATTTGGTTTTGAATACCAACTTGTTGGAACTGTAAAAAGTTTTTTTGCAAAGTCAATAAACTTTTTTGACTTGCCAATGCTAAAAATGCCATATCTCGTCTCCTTATTTATTATTTTTTATCGCTCTCACTAATATAAAGTATTTTGAAAAAGTCCAATTTCACAAAAGGAATTATTTGTAACATTTGTTTACATTTACAATAAATGTAAATTACTTGCCTATAATATCTGATTAAGATAAAATAAGAGTAATACTGGGGAGGAATTAGGTTTAATGCCGAAAATAGCAAGAGCATATAACAATAGAGATGGTCAAACATCAGAAATGTTAAGTTACTCGAACTCATTTAGATACGAACAACAGTCATATAAATATTCTTCTGGTTCATACAGAAGAACATCAAAGGCTGAATATGATGAACGTTATAGACATTTGAGAGAAGAAAACAGGCACAATAAACGCCCTCGTAAACGCAAAACGTTAGCTCAAAGCATAGTGTCAGGTTCAATCATTTTATTTTTATTTGCGTGCGTTATGCCTTTTGCTTTTAACAATATTACAAAAGCAATGTTTGTCCCTACCCCATACAAAAATATTCAAACAGATTTAAAAGATTTAAGCTTCCCAACACATAACTATCTTTCAAACGCTTGGTCTATGGGAAATAGAGATTTCCGATTTGCAGCGAGCGAAAAAAATGCACAAATGGTTCCAGTAAAAGAAAATGTTAACATGCCTGTATTACAGAGCGAATTAACAAATCTTATGGCACAATATCCAACAATTCAACCATCTGTATATGTTTGGGACTATGAAACAGGGAATTACGTTGATATAAACGCATCAAAAGTTTACGCAACAGCAAGTATTATCAAAATTCCTGTACTTATAGACTTATTCAAATCAATCGAAGCAGGACAAGTTTCATTAGAAGAAACAATGCCATTAACTGAGTACTTTAGAACAGAAGGTTCAGGTAGCTTGCAATTCAAAGCTGCAATGTCAGAATACACAATCGATAAACTTGCAGAACTTATGATAACAGAATCTGATAATTCTGCTACAAATATGCTTATGACAAGAGTTGGCTCAATGGTAGATGTAAATCAAGCTATCAGAGATTGGGGATTAAAAAATACAGAAGTACAAACTTGGTTACCAGACTATGCTGGAACAAACCACACAACAGCTCGTGAAATGGGTAGAATGCTTTATAATATTGATGAAAATGACAAATTCTTAACCCAAGAATCAAGAGCAAAAATTTTAAATTATATGGGTCACGTTCACAACAATAGATTGATTCATGCTGGTTTGGGAGCTGGAGCAGTATTTTTACACAAGACTGGTGACATTGGTACAATGCTTGGAGATGCAGGAATAGTAATCGCTCCTAACGGGAAAAAATATATAGTTGTAATCCTTGCAAATAGACCTCATAATGCAATTGAAGGAAAAGATTTTATCGTTCACGCATCTGAACTTATTTATAATTACATGGTGAAATAATAATGTTAAAAGAATTACTAGAAACAAAACATTGTTTTAAGTTGGTCTGCGGAGCTGGCAATGAAGATATTGAAGAAATTAAAAGATTAGTATATATTTATGCAATCGCAGGATGCAGATTTTTTGATTTATCCGCAAACGAAGATGTTATTAAAGTGGCAAGAGAAGCACTTGATATGGCAAAAGTTTACGATGCCTATTTATGTGTGAGTGTTGGAATAAAAAATGACCCGCATGTTGAAAAAGCCGTTATCGATTATGAAAGATGCGTAAATTGTGGAGCTTGCGAAGAAATTTGTCCACAAAAAGCCATTCACTATGCCAAAGTAAAAAAAGAAAGATGTATTGGTTGTGGCAAATGCTGGAAGGTATGTTCTCGTGCGGCAATCTCATATATTTCAGAAGAAAAAGATTTGAAAGAAATACTTCCACCTATTGTTGAAAAAGGAATTGACTGTATTGAATTTCACGCAATGGGCTTGGATGAAAAAGAAATTTTCTCAAAATGGGATTACCTTAATGAGAACTACGAAGGGTTACTAAGCATTTGCACAAGTAGAGGCAAGCTAAGCGATGAAGCCCTTGTAGAAAGAATAAAAAATATGACTGTAAATAGAAAACCATACACTACAATTATTCAAGCTGATGGTTTTCCAATGAGTGGTGGAGATGATAACTACAAATCAACTCTCCAAGCAGTTGCAACAGCAGAAATTGTCCAAAATGAAAAACTTCCTGTATATATAATTTTATCAGGTGGAACAAACGGAAAAACATCTGAACTTGCTAAAATGTGTGAAATTTCATATAACGGAATTGCCATAGGTTCATATGCAAGAAAAATTGTTCGTAAATATATCGAAAGACCAGATTTTTGGACAAATCCAAACGTAATCAACGATGCTCTTTTAGTTGCCAAACCACTAGTTGACAGCGTAATCTTATAATAGGATTTATTATGGATATTTTTTACTTAAAAAAAAGTGAATTTTTGCCAAACATCGACCCAAATAGTTTGAAAAAATTTTCTGATGGCAGAATATTTAAGTCAAAGGATAAAGAAGAGGAACATTTATTGGGTATTTTTCTGACAAAATTCATAGCTAAATACATATATGATATTAAAAATCCAGAAATAATCATTAAAAATAAAAAACCTTTTTTTAAATTCGCAAAAATATTTTTCAGCATTTCTCACTCAAAAGATATCGTCCTAGTTGCTTTTAATAATAGTAATATTGGAACCGACATTGAGTATATGGAAGAAGGTAAAAATTTTAAATCAATAATGAATAGGTTCGGAATTAAAACCACAAACCCAACAGCCAAAGAGTTTTACAGATTTTGGACAGAATACGAAGCAGAGATTAAACTTGGGAATAATGACATAAAATCACTACACTCTGAAATTGTAGAACAAAATTATATGCTAACTTGTGTTTCAGACAATATTTTTACAACAAATTATCAAATAAAAAAATTGAATATTAAACAAAACAATATTGATTTAGAAAAAGAATTCACTAATCCTCAAAATATTAAATGTGACATTGTTGCATAAGTTGTTTATTTGAAGGATATTAAAAACATAGAAATAAAAATAAAAGGGAGAAAAATATGACAGACATAAAAGCAGTAATTCTTGCAGCAGGAAAAGGTACAAGAATGAAATCAGAAACTACGCCAAAAGTTTTACACCAAATACTAGGAAAAACACTTTTGGGATATGTACTTGATAATGTTAAAAACTTTGTATCAGAAGAATTCGTAATTGTTGGACATCACGCAGAAGAAGTTGAAGAATTTGTAAAAACAAATTACACAAACGCAAAAACTGTTCTACAATCCCCACAATTAGGAACAGGACACGCTGTTTCAATGGTTTGTCCAGCATTAGAAAATTTTGATGGTTTGGTAATAATTCTTTGTGGCGACACCCCGCTCGTTAAAGAAGATACATTAAAGAAGTTTGTAGAATTTCACCAATCAAACAATTCTGATATTACTGTAATGAGTACCATATTTGAAAACCCAACAAACTATGGAAGAATAATTAGAGAAGCTGATAATTCGCTAGAATGTATTGTTGAAGAAAAAGATGCAACACGAGAACAAAAAGCAGTTAAAGAAGTTAACGCAGGTATCTATTGTTTGAACTGGGGAAAAATAAAATCTGCATTCTCACAACTTAAAAGCAATAATGCACAAGGAGAATACTATCTTACAGATATTATTGCTTGGGGCAAAGCTCAACATTTGAACGTTAACGCATATATTCTAGACAACAGTGATGAAATTTATGGAATAAATTCGAGATTAAACCTTGCTCAAGCTGCTAAAATGATGAATAAAAGAAACTTAGAAAAATATATGGAAAATGGAGTTACAATTGTTGATCCAGATTCAACTTGGATTAGTGAAGATACAGAAATTGGACAAGATACAATTATTTATCCATTCACATACATTGAAGGCGAAAATAAAATTGGTAAAAGCTGTAAAATCGGACCTTGTGCTCACTTGAGAGGTGGAGTTGAAGTTTGTGACAATGTAAAAGTTGGAAATTTTGTAGAAGTAAAAAAATCAAAAATCTCTTCTAATACAAACGTTGGTCATCTTTCTTACATTGGAGATTCTGAACTTGGAGAACACGTAAATATTGGAGCTGGAACAATTACCGCCAATTACAATCCGCTAACAAAAGAAAAATCAAAAACCATATTGAAAGATAATGTAAAAATTGGCTCAAATTCAGTACTTGTTGCACCAGTAACAGTAGAAGAAGGAACAAATGTTGGGGCAGGAACAATTGTAACTAAAGACCTTCCAGCTTGGGCTTTAGCAATAACTCGTTCTCCGTTAAAAATTCTTGAAAACTGGGTAAAAAAACAATTAAATAAATAAAAACTTGTAGAGCTTTGCACAATGCAAGCTTTATTCAATAGAATTATAAATCCACAGGGAATATATTTAAATTCCCTGTGGATTATTTGTAAAATATTTTATTATTTCACTATTGATTTTCTGGGTCACCTACACAAAATTTCACAATACCATCTTGTGTAACTTTTGATTCACAGTAATATTCTCTTTTAGGGCGGATAGGTTCTTGTGGTGCAACTTCAGTTGGACGAGAATATTTCTGTTCTTCCATATAAGTATTTATTTGCCCTCCGAGGGAATATAATACTGGAGAAATAATAAAAGGAGTCCAAAAGGGGGTAGATAACACTATTACTAAAATAGGTAGCCAAAATTTATTTATAAAGAACTTTGGTTTGCAAATTTTATCAACTATTAGAGAAAAAATTAATCCTACAACAAAGAAAATAATAGCTATTACTGGAATAGCCAAAATAGTAATTAACCAAAAAACGGGCATCCAACTTCTACCACTTAAAGGAATCCCTTCAAGGAAACAAAGAAGCTCACCTATAACAGAAATAATAAGAGCTATAATTGGTAAAATTATAAATGCAGAATGTTTAATCTCTATTTTATTGTTGTTATCCATTATTTTATTATAATATATATCCCAATTATAAATAACATCTGTATAAAGGATATTTTTGTTAAAAAATTGCTTGTATGCACAAGTCGATAAGTTCTCCTTGCTTTACATTTTCCTTTAAAGTTTTATTATGGATATAAGGGAGAAAAATTATGTATAATCCGAAATCCACAAAAGCCGAAGAATTTATAGCAAATGAAGAAGTTTTAGCAACACTCGAATATGCTAAAAATAACAAAAATAATATTGAACTTATTGATAAAATTTTAGAAAAAGCAAAACTTGGAAAGGGCTTAACTCACAGAGAAGCCACAGTTTTGTTGGATTGTGATAATGAAGAAAAAAATCAAGAAATCTTTGAACTTGCAAAAAAAATTAAACAAGACTATTACGGTAACAGAATTGTACTATTTGCACCGTTATATTTATCCAATTATTGTGTAAATGGGTGCGTTTATTGCCCATATCACGCAAAAAACAAACATATTACTAGAAAAAAAATGACCCAAGAAGAGATTAAAGAAGAAGTAATTGCACTCCAAGATATGGGACACAAACGTCTAGCAATAGAAACAGGCGAAGACCCTGTAAATAACCCAATAGAATACGTTTTAGAATCACTCAAAACAATTTATTCTGTACATCACAAAAACGGTTCTATTAGACGAGCAAACGTTAATATTGCAGCTACAACAGTTGAAAATTATAAAAAATTGAAAGAAGCTGGTATTGGAACATATATTCTATTCCAAGAAACATATAACAAAAAATCATACGAAGAACTTCACCCAACAGGACCAAAACACAATTATGCATATCACACAGAAGCAATGGATAGAGCTATGCAAGGCGGAATTGATGATGTTGGGCTCGGTGTATTGTTTGGACTAGAATCATATAAATATGAATTTTCTGCTCTTTTAATGCACGCAGAACACTTAGAAGCTGTTTATGGCGTTGGACCGCATACAATTTCAGTTCCAAGAATTAGAAAAGCTGATGACATCGACCCTTCAACTTTTGACAACGGAATTGATGATGATATCTTCGCCAAAATCGTTGCTTGTATCAGAATTGCTGTTCCATATACAGGAATGATTATTTCTACAAGAGAATCTCAAAAATGTAGAGAACGAGTTTTAAATCTTGGGATTTCTCAAATCAGTGGAGCATCCAAAACAAGCGTTGGTGGATATGCACACCCAGAACAAGAATCCGAAGAAGAAACAGCACAATTTGACGTTGAAGATAGAAGAAGTTTAGACGAAATTGTTAAATGGCTTATGGAATTAGGTTATGTCCCAAGTTTCTGCACAGCTTGTTATAGAGAAGGTCGTGTTGGAGATAGATTTATGGAAATTTGTAAAGAACAAAAAATCCACAACTTCTGTCATCCAAATGCAATTATGACCCTTGAAGAATACTTAGAAGATTACGCTTCACCAGCAACACGAAAAGTTGGCGAAGAACTAATTGATAAAGAATTAAAAACACTTGGTAATAATAAATTAAAATGTGCAGTGGAAGAAAATCTCGACAAAATCAAACATGGAGAAAGAGATTTTAGATTTTAAACTAAAAAGGTTCATGTAAATAACATGAACCTTTTTATATATTTATTTGAATGGACAAAATTTAAAACTAAACCTAAAATTATTTAATAGGTTTCAGGATTTCCAAATTCTTAATATTTTCTATTTAATTTGAAAAACAAATTTTCTTCATTTTCGGGATTTGACATTATTTTGTCGTACAATTCTTTTTGTTTAATATCTTGAGTCTTATCAAAACCCCGACTTCTAATATATCCATCTCTATCCTCTGGAGTCCAACCATACGTTTTACCATCTGGATATTTATAAGGGGCTCCGTTTCGACCCATAAGCCTTTTACTTTCTACAAATCGACCTTTATCGTCAAATTTATATTCTTTATAATTAAAATATTCATTTATGTCAGTATTTTTTAAAGCTATTTTCAAAGTTTTAGAATCATTATCATAAATCACTTCTTTAGTCCCCAAAACAGAATTACCTTCATACTTTATTTCTTTTTCTTCTGTAGAAGTATTATTCATAATTGAAGAAAAAATATTTTTCAAATTATCTGTCCATTTTTGTCCTTCAAAATTCTGAAGCAATTCATTATCACTAATCCTAGACAAATCTTCTTCACTAAAATCACCTTTATCAAGAATGCCATTATTATTCTTATCTCCAAATATTGAAACATTCTTTTTATCTTTATCGCTTTGATTCACAGGAGTATCATTTGATGCCCTATTGTTACTTGGGATTGAAAAATTATTTGAAATTTCCATATGCTCTCCTTTATTACAAATATCATCCACAATATAAAAAAGGATATTTTTATAAAAGAATTGCCCCGCCCCACCACATCATATCATATAGGGCATTATAACTGGATTTTAGCGATTTTAAATTCAACTTTACATTTCTTTACGGATTATAAATAGTGGAAAAAGAGGGTAATTAAAAAAACACAAATATTAGAAGGGACAATATTCCTTCCCCTTGGGGGAAGGCTAGGATGAGGGGTTAAACGGAGCAAGTAAAGTTTGAGATTCTTCGAGTAAATATGTTATTCAAATTCTTTTTGGATATCTCTCAGAATGACAATATAAAAAAACAACCCCTTTAGAAATCTAAAGGAGTTGTTTTAACTTATAAATTAAAAGAAATTAGTGTTGTTCATCATCAACGTTAAAATCTGGAGCTCCAAACATACCTTCAATTTCTTCCAAAATTGCAGATGGTTTTCTTGCTTGATTACGTTGAGCAACTGCACGTTTTCTTTCTTCTCTATCACGTTCTTCATTTGCGTTAATCAAATGATGGAAGCCAGTACCAGCTGGGATTAGACGACCGATAATAACGTTTTCTTTCAAACCTCTTAACAAGTCTTTCTTACCTTCAACTGCAGCTTCTGTCAAGATTCTTGTTGTTTCTTGGAATGAAGCAGCTGAGATGAATGATTCAGTATTCAAAGATGCCTTTGTAATACCTAACAACATGTATTCACAAGTTGCTGGAGTATTACCAGCTTCTTCTGCAGCTTTGTTTTCTTTCTCAAATGTTTGCATTTCAATCAACTCTCCAGGTAACAAGTTAGTATCACCTGCATCAAGAATTTTAACTTTCTTAGTCATTTGACGAACAATGATTTCAATGTGTTTATCAGCAATTTCAACACCTTGAGAACGATATACACGTTGTACTTCATCTACCAAGTATTGTTGAGCAGCTTCAGGTCCAGATAATCTCATAACGTCATGTGGATTTAAAGGACCAGAAGTCAATGGCTGACCTTTTTTGATTTTTTGTCCGTTTGAAACAATTACATTTGCATCAATTGCATATTTAATTTCTGTTGAAGAACCTTCGTTGTCAACTAAGAACAATCTTGGGAATCCTTCATCATCAATTTCAATTTTTGCAGTTCCATCATTTTCAGCTAAGATTGCACAATCTTTTGGTTTTCTACCTTCCAAAAGTTCTTCAACCTTCGGCAAACCTTGAACGATGTCGCCTGTTTTTTCTCTTTCGAATACCAATGTTGCAATCAAATCGCCTCTTAGTACCAAAGAACCAGAATCGATTTGAAGCATTGTACCTGGGCTGATTAAGTAAGGACGACCATTTCTAATTGAAATTTCACCTTTGTTAATAGCTGTAACTAGACCAGAAACAGGAGATGTTTCACCGCTTTCAGCTAAAACTTTATCAGCTTTAACAAAATCGCCTTTTTTGATAACAGCTTTACCCTTAACAGCAACAGTTGTTTCACAAGAATCAGAAATTAATAAAAGTCTTCTTACATCTTCACCATCACCTTTTAAGGATGCAACAGCGTCATTCATTGCAAGAACTTGAGTTTTAGCAACTGGAGTTCTTGGATCAATTGTTTCACCGTCTTTTACCAATAATTCAGTTTGAAGAGCAGCATTTGCAGCACCTTCCATTTCACGACGAACAATCAAGTTTTCTAATACAACGATTCTCAAACTTCCGTTAGAATCAAGTTCTACCATACCTTTAAGGTGTGATAAGTAACCTTGCATTTGAAGAACTAAGCTTGTTCTTGTGATTGTAGCACCGTCAACATTTCTTACTCTTGCACCGTCTTTGTATTGAAGTTGAGTTACAGGAACGATATCAATTAACTCATCAGTTGTATTGAATGCAATTGATACATCTTTTTGATTAACTTCTAATACTTGAACTGGTCTTACTAAGATTTGTACAGGTTGGTTAGCAATTGAATCTTCATCAATTGTTAATGAAGCATCAGCATCTTCGTCCAAATCATCAATTGGAAGATCGTCAGCAGCTGAATCCATAATTGTAACAATTGAAGTTTCTTTTGCTTTTACACCTTCTGCAATTAAAGTACCTTTCTTAACAACTTCACCTTCGTCAACTTTCAATTCAGAAATATTTGACAATGTGTGAACTTCACCAGGTCTAACAGTGATTTCATGAATTACATCATTGTATTCTTTGAATTCAACAATACCATCAATATGGCAATAAACGTCTTTAACAATTTCAGTACCAGCTGTAACTGCTGTACCATTTTCTACCATTTTTAAAGTACTGTCTTTATTAATTTGGTGAACTTCTTCTGGAATAAATACAACCTTACCAGGTTTTGTAATAATTTGGTTATCGTCAACTTCAACATCAACGTATCTGATTTCACCAGAAGATGAAACAGAACAATCATCATCAATAAGTTCTGCGATAATCATACCGTTTTCAACTGTTGTATCAACAGGAGCTTTAACGATATATTTTTCACCAGTTGAATCAACTGTCCAAAGTTGTTCTTTTTTAGTTTGTTCAAATGAAGCATTTTCTGGTTGCAAAGAAGCAATTACAATTGTTAATTCTTTACCTTGAACAATTTTCTTAATCTTCTTGCCATCAAATTTAGCTTCTTCAACAACTAAATCATCTCCAACTCTAACTTCACCACCGTGTTCGCAAATTGTTAAAGTTTCAGCCAATTTTTCACCTTTAGAAATTTTTTGACCGTCTTTTACAAGAACTTTTGAACCACCAGGTAATGTATAAACATCACCACCTAGAACCCAAACAATACCTTGTTTATTTGTAGTTCTAAGGATGTTGCCTTGTCTATCTTTCTTTTCATCAGCTTTGAAGTCTTCAAAAACAACTTCACCACTAATATCAGTTGTAATATCTTTTGTTGCTTTTTCTGTCAAACGGCTGCTATCACCTTGAGAAGATGGAGCGTGTTCTGCCATTTTGAAACCTTTTGCAACTTCTTGTCCATCAGTAATGAACAATGTAGCACCAGCTGGAATATGATATTTAGTTGTTCTTTTTTCGCCTTTAACTTCAATATCAGCTTCATACATTGATACTTGAACGATATCACCGTGACGAGTTCTAAGTTCTCTAGCTTTAATTTTTGAAACAACTGTACCAGCTTCACGAGCAATGATTTCTTTCTTCGCTTCTTTAACGCCAACCGCACCACCTGTGTGGAAGGTTCTCATTGTCAACTGTGTACCAGGTTCACCGATTGATTGCGCTGCGATAATACCAATAGCTTCACCAATATCAACAAGTTTTTGAGTTGTCATTGCCCAACCATAACATTTTTGGCATACACCGTATTCCAAACCACAAGTTAAACCTGAACGAACTCTTAATTCTTGTAAATTTAAACCTGAGATTTTTTTGATGTCATCTCTGTCCATTGTTTTACCGTTAGGTACAACAACGTTACCTTCAGCATCAACGATATCTTGAGCAACAGTTCTACCTAATAATCTATCAATTAATGGAACGATTACAACATCACCATCAGTAATAGGCTTCATGTTGATATATTTGTCAGTATGACAATCATCAGCTCTAATAATAACGTCTTGAGCTACGTCAACCAAACGTCTTGTTAAGTAACCAGAATCGGCTGTTTTCAACGCAGTATCTACAAGACCTTTACGAGCACCGTATGATGAAATAATGTATTCAGTAACTGATAGACCTTCTTTAAAGTTTGATTTAATAGGTAAGTCGATGATTTGACCTTGTGCGTCAGCCATCAAACCTCTCATACCAACCAACTGTGAAACCTGTGACAAGTTACCACGAGCTCCAGAGAATGCCATCATATATACTGGGTTTAATTTATCAAAGTTTTCAACAACTTGCTCTGTTAATTTAGCTGTTGTTTCTGACCAAGTATCGATAACCTTTGTATATCTTTCAACTTCTGTAATTTCACCTTTTAGGTATCTTTTTGTTGATTTTTCAATTTCATCTTCTGCTGATTTCAATAAATCTTTTTTAATTGATGGAACTGACAAGTCAGCAATTGAAATTGTAGTACCAGAAACAGTTGCATATTTGTAACCCAAACGCTTTAAAGCATCTGCCAACGATGCAGCTTTAGCACCACCGTATTCCAAATACATCTGACCTAACAATTTCTTTAATGAACCTTTGTCCATTTGTTTGTTAATGAAATCAGGTGTTTTTTTATGTGTATATGTGTTTTCCATTCTAATTTCCTTTTTACTTTTTATGCCCTACTATTTTTAAGGCTTAGTATCTTTACACAAGTGCTTTTCTAACTTCTTCGTTAAAGATAATTCTACCAACTGTTGTTTCTAATTTTTCACCTTTTTCATCTCTTACAACAATTCTGTCGTGAAGTTTGATTACCCCAACTTCTAGAGCTGAAATAGCATCTTGGAAGTTATAGAAGTAACCTTTAACATCTTGAGATGGGTCTTTCAAGGTAGTCAAATAGTACATACCCAAAACCATATCTTGAGAAGGTGTTACAATTGGTTTTCCGTTAGCAGGTGCTAACAAGTTGTTAGTTGCTAACATCAACATTCTTGCTTCTGCTTGAGCTTCAATTGATAAAGGAACGTGAACAGCCATTTGGTCACCATCGAAGTCAGCGTTGAATGCTGTACATGCTAATGGGTGAAGTTGGATAGCACGACCTTCTACCAATTTTGGTTCAAATGCTTGAATACCAAGTCTGTGAAGGGTTGGAGCACGGTTCAACATTACAGGGTGTCCATCAATTACCTCTTCTAAGATATCCCAAACAATCGCTTCTGAACGTTCGATTTTCTTCTTAGCAGATTTAATGTTTTGAACATATCCACGTTCAATCAATTTGTTAACAACAAATGGTTTGAACAATTCAATTGCCATTTCTTTTGGCAAACCGCATTGGTTCAATGAAAGAGATGGACCAACAACGATAACTGAACGGCCTGAATAGTCAACACGTTTACCTAACAAGTTTTGACGGAAACGACCTTGTTTACCTTCAATGATATTAGATAATGATTTCAATGCTCTGTTATTAGGTCCAACAACTGTTCTTCCTCTTCTACCGTTATCGATAAGAGCATCAACTGCTTCTTGAAGCATTCTCTTTTCGTTTCTAACGATAATTTCAGGAGCACCCATTTCTAACAATCTTTGTAAACGGTTGTTTCTGTTGATAACACGTCTGTATAAGTCATTTAAGTCAGATGTAGCAAATCTACCACCATCCAATTGAACCATAGGTCTTAAATCTGGAGGTGTTACAGGAAGTACATCCATAATCATCCAAGTTGGGCTTGTTTCTGATGAAATCAAGTTATCCAACAATCTTAATCTTTTAATTAATTTAGATTTCTTTTGAACTGAAGTCACATTACCAGCAAGTTCGCCTCTAATTTCTTCAGCTAATTTTTTAGTATCAATCTCAGAAAGAAGTTCTTTAATAGCTTCAGCACCAATACCAACTTTTAATGTTGATTCTTCGTTTTCAGCCATATAATCTTCATATTCTTCTTCTGATAATAATTGTAATTTTCTGAAATCACTATCTCCACCATCAATTACAACATAGCTGTTGAAATAGATAACTTGTTCTAGATCTTTCAAAGTCATATCTAAAAGTAAGCCTAAGTATGAAGGAATACCTTTTAAGAACCAAATATGAGAAACAGGAGCTGCAAGCTTAATGTGACCCATTCTGTGACGTCTAACTTTTGAATCAGTAACTTCAACACCACAGCGTTCGCAAATGATACCTTTATGTCTTACCCTTTTGTACTTACCGCAATAACATTCCCAATCTTTTGTTGGCCCAAAAATTCTTTCGCAGAATAAGCCATCTCTTTCAGGTTTTAGAGTACGGTAGTTAATTGTTTCCGGTTTGGTTACTTCGCCGTGTGACCATTGAAGTATTCTTTCCGGAGACGCTATACTTATTCGTATATAATCAAAATAATCAATGCTTGTTGACATTTATAATGTTCTCCTTTTTTATTTTTGTGAGAAGTGAATTGTGAAAGGTGAAATGCCCTAATGGGCTATTCACTATTCACTTTTCACGCTTCACTAATATTATAAATCTCCGAAAGTAGTTGGTGTTTCAAAGAAGTTGATATTCAACAACTCAGAATCAACATCTGATAACGTACGTTTTGGAGCAGCTTTTCTCAAGTCGTCCATATCAGTCATCAAATCTACTTCCTGACCGTCTTTCTTAGCTACGGTAATATCCAAACCGATACTTTGTAATTCTCTCACAAGTACCTTGAATGATTCAGGAATACCTGGTCTTGGGATATTGTCACCCTTAACGATAGCTTCATATGCTCTGTTACGTCCGTTAACATCATCTGATTTGATTGTTAACATTTCTTGTAGAGTATAAGCAGCACCGTAAGCTTCCAATGCCCAAACTTCCATTTCACCGAATCTTTGACCACCAAATTGAGCTTTACCACCCAATGGTTGTTGAGTTACAAGTGAGTATGGACCAGTACTTCTTGCGTGGATTTTATCATCAACCAAGTGGACAAGTTTCAAGAAGTAAGTCCAACCAACTGCAACAGGTCTATCAAATGGTTCACCTGTTCTACCATCGATTAGCAATACTTTACCGTCTTCTCCAACCCAATCGCAACCTGATTCTTTGATACCTCTAAGAAGTTCAGCTTTTGTAGCGATTTCTGATTGATTTTCACCGTACATTTCATCGAATGAAGGTGCTTCATAATAATCACGAGTTAAGTATGCAGCCAAACCTAACAACAATTCATAAGTTTGACCAACGTTCATACGAGAAGGAACACCAAGTGGATTCAATACGATATCTACTGGAGTACCATCAGGTAAGAATGGCATATCTTCCTTAGGTAAAATTCTTGAAACAATACCTTTGTTTCCGTGACGTCCAGAAAGTTTATCACCAACAGAAACCTTACGTTTTTGAGCGATGTAAACTCTGATTACTGTATTTGCACCTGGTGGTAATTCATCACCTTTTTCTCTATCGAATACTTTAACGTCGAGAACTCTACCACCTTCTCCGTGAGGAACACGAAGAGAATTGTCTTTTACATCTCTAGCTTTTTCAGCGAAGATTGCTCTTAACAATTTTTCTTCTGGTGGATGTTCAGATTCACCTTTTGGTGTAACTTTACCAACTAGAATATCGTCAGCATAAACTCTAGCACCAATACGAACAATACCACGTTCATCCAAGTGTCTCAAAGCATCTTCTGAAACATTAGGAATTTCACGAGTAATTTCTTCTGGTCCTAATTTAGTTTGTCTAGCTTCAATTTCTAATTTTTCAATGTGTAATGAAGTGAAGATATCATCGTGAACACATCTTTCTGAAAGCAAGATAGCATCCTCGAAGTTATAACCTTCCCAAGGCATATAAGCAACCAAAATGTTTTTACCTAATGAAAGTTCACCGCCACAAGTTGAAGCACCATCGGCAATTACATCACCCGCTTTAACTTTGTCGCCTTCGTGAACAATTGGTTTTTGGTTGATACAAGTATCTTGGTTAGATCTTACATATTTCATAAGAGTATAAATATGTGGTTTTCCGTGAGTATCACGAACAACAATTTCTTCACCAACAACTCTTTCAACAGTACCGTCAACATCAGCAACGATAACCATACCAGAGTCTTTCGCAACACGAGATTCAAGACCTGTACCAACTCTTGGTCTTTCAGTAATCAAAAGAGGTACTGCTTGACGTTGCATGTTAGAACCCATCAATGCACGGTTAGCATCGTCGTGTTCGATGAACGGAATCATTGATGTTGCAACTGAGATAATCTGGATTGGACAAACACCGACAAAGTCGATTTTTGAAGAATCACACATAATGAATTCAGATCTGTATCTTGCAGGTACAACTTTTTCAACAAATGTTCTATCTTTTGTTAATTTAACGTCAGCTGGAGCACAACGATAATTTTCATCGGCATCGGCTGTCATATAAACAACTTCATCTGTTACAACACCATCTTTAACAACGAAGAATGGAGATTCAACAAATCCATAGTCGTTAACTTTAGCGTGTGTAGCTAATGAACCAATCAAACCAGCGTTTGGACCTTCTGGAGTTTCGATAGGACAAATACGTCCATAGTGAGAAGGGTGAATATCACGAACCGCAAAACCAGCTCTTTCTCTTTGTAAACCACCAGGTCCTAATGCTGAAATACGTCTTTTGTGAGTCAATTCAGCAAGTGGGTTAGTTTGGTCCATGAACTGTGATAACTGAGAAGAACCGAAGAATTCTTTCAATGAAGCCACAAGCGGTTTTGTATTCAACAAGTTCAATGGTGTTAATGTTTCAGAATCCTGAAGTGTCATTCTTTCTTTAACAATTCTTTCGATTCTTGATAAACCTACTCTGAATTGGTTTTGAAGAAGTTCACCAACTGAACGGATTCTTCTGTTTCCTAAGTGGTCAATATCATCCAATTGACCTTCATCATATGTCAAGTTGATTAAATATTCGATTGTAGAAACAATATCTTCAACTGTCAATGTTCTTTGATTTTTAGGAATATTTAAGTTTAATTTTTTGTTTAATTTATAACGACCTACACGACCAATATCGTATTTCTTTTCATCAAAGAATCTTGATTCCAAGATTTGACGGCCACCTTGTGGAGAAGCAGGGTCACCAGGTCTTAATTTTTTGTATAATTCTACTAAAGCTTCATCAGTTGTTTCAGTAGGGTCTTTTTCTAAAGTTTTCTTCAAGAATTCAAAGTGAGTGAATTTTGATTCCATTTCAGAAACAGTAATACCCATAGCTTTCAACAATGTTGTAGCCAAGATTTTTCTATTTTTGTCGATTTTAACGTGAATAACATCATTAGAATCTGTTTCAATTTTCAACCATGCACCTCTGTTAGGAATCATAGTTGCGTTATACAAACGTTTTCCTGTTGGAGATGGATCACATTTGAAATATACACCAGGAGAACGAACGATTTGCGATACAATAACACGTTCTGCACCGTTTACAATGAATGTACCTTTGTCAGTCATTGTAGGAATATCACCGATGTAAACTTCTTGTTCTTTAATTTCACCGCTATCACGGTTAACAAGTCTAATCATTACACGCAATTGTTTTGCATAAGTTGCGTCATGAATTCTTGCTTCTTCAACTGTATACTTTGCGTTGTCGAAAGTATAGTTTGGTAAGAAGTGTAATTCTAATCTGCCTGTATAGTCTTTAATTGGAGAGAAAGAAAGTAATTCTTCTTTCAAACCTTCTTTTAAAAACCATTCAAACGATTTTTTTTGCACTTCAATAAGGTCTGGTAAATCGTCCAAACGAGTATGAGGAATACCCATTGGCGTTACTCTTTTTTCATATTTTGTCTTAGACATCAATTCACCTCATTTTAAAATGGTGTACGTACTATAAAAACTTTTTTCTAACTTAAGGCTGTAAACCCTCTACCGAAAATGGTAAATGTCTGCAATTTTTAATGTTCTGTGATTGTTGGTGAAACCCGCTTATAATCAAACTTCCGAGATTTAGGCACACTTCGCCCAACTTACTTTTGCATGTTCTCTCATCTTATTACATCAATATTCATAGTCAAGCTAATTTAGCATGTTTTATGAAAAAATTTTTCACTTTTCTTAATAATATTTTACAAGTCACAATTTTTGTAAAAGTTCAAACCTTGAAAGCTTGAGTACAAAAGCGTTTTAGCCGTCAAGTAACGTTTTGATAATTTTTGAATATTGCATAAATAAAGGGTTTGAGGTTATCTACCTCAAACCCTTATATAATCAAACTTTCAATCTATGCTGCGGAATCAAAAATTACACCCCTACCGCCATTTTTATAATATTCTTTTATTTCTTCCGGTGTTGAATATTTATTATAATTTTCATTATTTCGTTCAACCATATAATTTACTAACGGGCCATCCAAAGCATTTGGTTTTAAATTCGGATTTACTGCATGTTGAAACCAACCAAACGGATTTAAAAACGGATTATTCAAATACAACATCTGGTTCATAGCCTCTGTTTGTTGCTTGCGTGAAGATGTTGCAATATTATAACCGATTAATCCAGCAAGACCAAGACCACCTGCGACAATCAAAGGTTTTTTCTTTGCAAAATTTACTGCACTTTTAATACTTCCGTACCCACACATACTTCCAAAAACTTTTCCAATACTCATAACATTTTTCCCTTTCATTTTTTCCTGTACTCCTATATAAAAAATTTTTGGAAAAAGTTATTGCTAAGTCCCCTCACATCATATCATATCATATCATATAGGGCATTATAACTGAATTTCAGGCATTTAAACATCAGGTTTACATTTTGTAATAATTGACAGAAATGTAGAAAACTTTACGCTACCGTCATCCCGAGCAGAGCGAAGAATCTCTTGCCAAACACATTCAACCCCTCTCCCTTGCTCCCTCTCCCTTGGAGAGGGAAATAACTCAACGCTAATGTCATCCTATACTTTACAAAGCGAATAGTTGAGCTGTGGCGAAACGTATGAGTCCATATGCGTCGAAGTAGCCGTTAGCTGTTTAAGAATCTCTAGCTTTACATGTTCAATTCTACCCCTCTCCCCAAGGAGAGTGTACAAATTTTAAAGAGATTCTTTGGGTAAAATTTGCTAAACTATTTTATTTGCAACAGCTTACCCCTAAAAATGACGTAGCTTAGATAGGGGTTCGGGGGCTAAGCCCCTGATGACTCGAGCCATTTAATCATTTGTGTTTTTCTTTTTCGGTTCTACTTTTTCTTTTTTCATCGAAATAAAAAAGAAAAAGTGAACAGGCTTATAATTATTTTTCTTCGGCTTCATCGCAATCAAGAACTTCATTAATATGTTCAATAAGTTCGGTTGAATGATAATGAACTGCGTGTTTAGATTTGTGGTGAATATCAACCAAATGATAATGCATTGCCATTTCTAATTTTATCAATGCGATATTATAATCATAAATATTAGAAACATATGTTTCTAGTGAATTTATGTAATCTTTTCTTGCATCTTGCAAAGCAATATAGTTTAATTCACCCGTTGTATATTTATCTTCAACAGCTTTTAAATTTTCATCTGCTTGAAGAACTTTCATCTTAGTTATAGCTATTTGATTTTGAGTTTTTTCACAGTTATTTAAAGATTTTTTCACTTCAAAATACAAATTTTTCTTAAATAAATCAATTTCATTGTCTGCTAAATTCAATTGAGCTTTTGCACCTTTTATACTATGTTTTAACTCCATTAAATTTACAGAAGAAGATAAATTTACCCCGACTTGCAAACTATTATTTGCAGAATAATTTGAGTTATTAAAACCATATTTAGCATCTACATTCAAGTCTGGCAAATATGTTCTTTTTATGAACAATAATGATTGCTCCATAGCGTGTTTAGTCGAAACTAAAACATTCAAGTCTGGACTATTTTGGTATGCAAGCTCAACGGCATTTTCAGCATCAAATGGGAATTTTACAGAAGAAAAATCATTTAATTTTAAATTTTCACTGTCTAAATTAAATTTACTAGAAAATGTCGGAGTATCTTTAAGGGTATAGTTCGCCGTTGTTTCAATATACATTGTATTATTCATGTCAAGAATTGAATTTTTATAATTATTTTTCGCCTCAATCAAATCAATCTTGGCTGCACTCAAATTCAATTCTGCTGTTTTCAAGTCTGATTTTTCTTTATTTTTCGCAAGAGTTAAAAATTTTTCGTTCAAATTAACATTTTCTTGAGCAACTTTTAATAATGCCTTAGCCCTTAAAAGCTCATAATATCGAAGTTTTACATCAAAAATAGTATTGCAAAGACTATCCATAAATTCGTATTCTGCACCTATTTTATAGAACTCTTCCATTTTGATATAAGCTGTCGTTTTTCCAAAATTCCAAACTAATTTATTTACTGCTAGAGCCACTGTTGGCAATTCACGATAATGAGAATTGTAATAGCCACTATCAGAATTATTTTCATTATAAAAACCCGCACCAACACTAATCACAGGGAAATATTGAGATTTCGCAATTCCAACATTACTTTGAGCAATATCTAGTTGATATTTCTTTTGTTTAACTTTTGGGCTATTTTTAAATGCAACAGCAATACAATCTATCATAGATAAAGATGCCCCATCTTTAATTTCTACACTACGAGAAAATTGAGCATCCTCTACGGCAAAAGCGGAAGAGTATCCAGCTAGTACAAATAATATAACTAATACAATTATCTTTTTTAGGTCCATATATTAATTATACAATGTTTGTCAAGTACTCCCCACCCAACGACTAAAAATAATACCTCCTAGCAAAAAATTGTTTTCTGAGTTTTATTAAACATTAAAAACAAAAAGGTAAAATATATATGCAAATTAATAATAATCCATCTTTCGGAGCAAGACGCATAAGTATCGAGATGATTACTAAAAATGCAATAAAAAATGGGAAGAAAACTAGAAAACCAATGGAAGCTTCTTTTATCAAATTAAACACTAACAGTTTTTATGATAAAAAAGTACTTAAAACCATCTCCGAAAAATGGGGAGGCTCATTTGCCGAAGATATTTATATCGACGCAACAAATGTTTTTGAAAAAGATACAACTAAAGGTGGAATTTACGCAATAACAACCCAGAAAAAAGGGTTTACACAAGTTGAGCCTAAAAAAATTCTTGGATTAATAGAACTATCTTTAGATATGGGGAATAATATGTATATTGAATACCTTCAAGCAAAACCTCAAATAATAAATTCTCCGTCAAGAAACATCTCCAATATAGGAAAAGCATTAATTTCGGGAATTTTTAAAGAATTTAAAGGAAGCTTAATTACTGTTGCACCAGTAAATTCAAAACGAGTACTTCATTTTTACAACAAAAATGGTTTCAAGAGATCCCCAGAATATAGATGGATATATGAGCATCAAGCGTAAAATTAATCCTCTTGTTGATAGCCAAAATTTTTCAAAATATTTTGCTTTTTACGCCAATCTTTCTCAACTTTAACTTCTAATTGGAGATAGACTTTTTTCACAACAATTTTTTCTAACTCTAATCTAGCTTCTGTGCCAATTTTTTTAAGCAAACTTCCGCCTTTGCCAATCAAAATTCCCTTTTGACTTTTTTGCTCACAATAAATAGTTGCATAGATTTTATCTATTTCTTCTTTTTCTTGGTAATTAGTAACTTTTACCGCAACAGAGTGAGGAATTTCATCAGAAGTATTTAATAAAATTTTTTCACGAATAATTTCTTCGGTTACATCACGCATTGTTTCTTCTGTAACAACATCTTCTGGGTACAACGCTTCACCTTCTGGAAGTTTTTTAAAGATATTATTCATCAATGTATCAATATTTCTTCCTGTTTTAGCAGAAATTCTAACAACAGGTAAATTTTCTTCAAATAAAGTTTTATATGACAAAAGATTTTCTTCAACCTTTTCAGGCTTTTTAACCTTATCAACTTTATTCATCACAATAACTATCGGAATTTTTGTTTGCAATAAATGTTGTGCAATCCATTTGTCACCTTTACCAGCAGATTCAGAACCATCAACTAAAAATAATATTACATCAGCATCAGGTACCGCAATTTTTGCTTCATCTAACAAAAATTCGCCTAACTTATTCAAAGGCTTATGAACACCAGGAGTGTCAACAAAAACAATTTGGCCTTCTTTATTTGTGTATATGCCCTTAATTCTTTTTCTTGTAGTTTGAGCTTTATCAGTTGTGATAACAATTTTTTGACCAAGAATTTGGTTCAAAAGAGTTGATTTCCCTACATTTGGGCGTCCTATTATTGCAACAAATCCACTTTTCATAAACGCATTGTAACATAAATTTCATTTTTTTTTAATAAACTAGCAATTTTTTTTACTATCGGGTATTATATATATAGTAGTGTAGTTGTTAGATTAGTGGAAAAAATGATTTCTAAGAAAAATATTATAACTGTTGCTATTGTAGCTTCTTTAATGACAGGCATTTCAACTGTTGCAGAAGCTAATACAACAAATAACTTACTCCAAATGGACGTAAAAAGATCTTCTGCGACTGATTCGGTAGATGTGACTTTTTATACAACAGGTGACTCCTCAAATTCAATTGTCAGCAGAAAATCTAATAATAGATATGTAGTCTTACTTCCAAATGTTTCTGGCTCTAGCTCAGTAGCACCTGGAATTGGAGGAGTAAAAGATTTAATTACAGATGTTGATGTAAAACACGTAGATGACGGAATTGGCGGTTACATGAAAGTAACTTTCGGGACAACAAAGCCAATTAATATTAAAACTTACATCAAGAAAACTGCACCTTTAACACAAGCTCAAAAGGATTACAAAGCATTAATTGCTCAAAATAATATTAAACCAGCAACTCAGACAGCTCAACAACCTAAGAAACCAGCAACTCCACAACCTGCTGTAAATAAGCAACCTGCACAAAAAGCTACCCCTAAACCAGTTGCTCAAACTAAACCAGCAAGTAATGCAAAAACAAATAACAACACAACTAAAACTACACAAAAAACTGAAACTAAAGCAATAACATTGCCTAAAATCAGTTTAACTACAATTACCACACCTAAAATAAAATTTGAACAACCAAAACCAAAGGTAGAACAACCTAAAGTTACACCTAAAGCTAAAACTGTAACAAAACCTATTCAAATTCCACACCAAGAAAAAGTGGTTAATAGTGCTGTTCATCCTGTTGACAACTATGTGCCAAAAATGAAATTTGATGAAAATGGAAAACGTCAAATAGATTTAGAGCCAAGAATTAATCACGAAATTGCAAGAAATACTACAACAAACAAATCAAATATAGTTGAAAATCTTGCACCACAAAATAATGACCAAATCCAAGAAACAACACCAGTACAGGATATTCAAACAAATACCACTCAAAATGTTGATACCAACAAACAAAGTCACCATTTCCCAATGTGGATGATTTTAGCTGGTGGATTAGGGTTATTTGTAGTTGCAATGTTTCTTGTATTTGATGCAATTTCTCATGCTTCACATAAAAATACAGACCGTTTAAAATCATTCTTTACTATTTCGAACAGTAATCAAATGAAAAGAAAACGTAAAGAATTTCAAGATATTATTGATGATGAAAATCTTAACTGGCAAGAAAAATACAAAAAATATTCCGAAAAAGACAAGAAAAATAATCCAGTTAAACAATCACAAGACATGTCATACGTTACAGACATATCTGCAACAAAAAAAGCTATCATTACACCAGATATGAATATTCCATCCAAATCTGTGCCAACTCTTAATTCTAGACATCAAATTAATGGAATTCCAAATCTTCAGTCTAGAAACACCAATGATGTGAGAGAAAAATTACAAGCTCAAATTTCGCAAATGGAACATTCACTTTCTCAAACTCCAAACATTGAGCCTCCAGAGGATGTAATTACAGGCGTTCATTCAGAAGACGATACAATTATGAATAAGTTTTCTGATATTAAATTGAAATCATTTGCAAAATCTGTTAATCTTAAACAAACACACAGAACATTATTGGATGAAGATGATAAACAAACAAGAAATAAATCTTTTAAAGAAGGTAGGTTTGTTAAATTAAAAAATTCACCACTTAGTGTAAACAAAAGAAAATCTGCAAGCTCACAATTGGAAGTTTCAGATGTAATGGATTCAGGTAGAAAATATTTAACTAACAATAATAATGGGGAAATGAAAATGGACAAACAAAACGGAAATTACTTGTTATCTTCACTAGACGAGTATTTATCAATTCTTGATTCAGAAGATACAAAACAAACAACAGCAGTAGCAGAAAGCTTATCAAAAGTAAGACCAGAAACAAATGTTATGAGCCGTTCAGGAATTACTAACCCAATTTCTAGAGGTTCAAACCCAATGACAAAATCAAACAAATCAGAACATTCTCACTATATGAATGGTTTGATTGTTAAATCTGGATATAATATTGATTCCGAAAAAGGTTTTTACTTAGTAAATATGGACGGAGTTTCTGCCTTGGTAGGAAGAATTAAAGATGATATTTTCATTTTGAAAAAATTCAATTATGTTGTAGATAAACCTCTTCAAGTTAGACAAGACTACGGTTCTGTTTATATCGTAAAAGCAGGTGGATTCAAATGCTTAGTAGATGTTGCTAAAGATAAAATGGGAACATTAATTGAAATCTAATAACGTTTAGACAATAAATTATAAAAAGTGGATAGACTAAAATAGACTATTCACTTTTTAATTTTTAAGCATTATTACATTATTTGATAGGAAGAAAAAAGTTGATAAAAAAAATTGTAGGAATAATTTGTTTAATATTAATTGTAGGTATTTTATACACAGTAAAAAATACCCATCAAACTCCACACCCCAAACAAACAACCCTACAATTTGCATCTTGGGGTTCGGAATCAGAAATAAGCATTCTTAAACCAATTTTATCTGATTTTGAAAAAGAAAATCCTGATATAAAAATTGATTTTATGCACATTCCCCAAAATTATTTTCAAAAAATTCATCTTCTTTTTGCGTCAAACACAGCTCCTGATGTGATTTTTATAAATAATCAATACCTCCCAATATACGCAAATGCTGGAGTTCTAGAAGATTTATCAACTTATAAAAACGAATTTGAATACAACAAATTTTTCCCAATCGCAATTGATACCTTGAGTTATAAAAAAAAGATGTATGCAATACCACGAGATGTTTCAACACTCGTCATTTTTTATAATAAAGATATTTTTGATAAATACAATGTTCGATATCCAAACAAAAATTGGACAATTAATGATTTGTTAACAACATCTCAAAAACTAACTCATGCTCCAAACATTTTTGGAATATCTTTTGAAGAAGAGCCATTATTTTATTTGCCATATCTCAATTATTTTGGAGTAACAGATTTGTCAGAAAACACAACTCAAATGCAAAATGGACTAAATTTCTATGCTAATTTAAGGAATAAATATCACGTCGCACCAAAACGAGAAGAAATTGCAAGTGCAACAATGGCACAATTATTTTTACAAGGGAAATTAGGAATGCACATTTCAGGTCGTTGGCTTGTACCAAAATATAGACAAGAAGCAAAATTCAGATGGGATATTGTTAGATTCCCAGATAAGAATGGCATACCTTCTGCTCCTGTTGACGCTTCTGGCTGGGCAATATCAAAATCTTCAAAACATAAAAAAGAAGCCATTAAACTTGTTCAATATTTATCATCCAAAGAAAGTTCCGATAAATTTACTCAAAGCGGATTAATTGTACCGGCAAGAATTGATGTTGCAAATTCCAAAACATTTTTAGATAACAAATCCCCACAAAATTCAAAAGAATTTTTAGAAATCTTAAACAACGCAAACCCAACGCCAGTAACTTTGAATTTTAAAGAAATTACTGACACAATGAAAACAAAGAACGAAGTATTATTTAATAAATAATTTATTTATTATAAACTTCGCCAATAACCCTTATTCTTGTCGTCTGGATTTACATCTCTTTTGGCGTAATCATAACATCCACGACCATTGAATATACTCCCTCCAGCTTTTTCAGAACATAGTTTATACCAATGTCCAACATTAAATAAAAATAAATCACGTCCATATTGATTTGGACCTTTATAAGGACCATTTGTGTCAAATGTTATTGACAGACCATCATACTGCCCATGGTGATAAAAATCAATACTTGAAATTAATGTCCCATCAATTAAAATGCGACCACCACCAGACGGATTATTCCAAGTTGTTACACCATATAACTCGGAATAAGAAGTACTATATTTCCCCGAAAAATCCTTAAATTTCATAGCCCATAACTTTGAACGGGGTACAGTATTCATAACTTTAAATTTCGATAAAAAATCATCGTTCAATTCTTTGAACAATTCCGCATTTTCAGTTGCACAATTTCCCATACTAGGTAAATCACCACAAATATAATACAAATCTTCGTAATTATCATAACCAAAATCATTCGCAGTTTCTTTTAGAGCACTTTGAATTAAACTACTCGTTCTCCAAAAACCTGTTTTATATTGTCTAATTTTGTGTTCGTGCATTAAAGTTGGCAGTGTCATCGCTGCAACAACTCCAATAATTCCTAAAGTAATCAAAACTTCCGCCAATGTAAATGCAAAACTTTTCATTACAATAGTTTTTCTTTTGTTGATTATAGTAAACATAATATTTAATATAATCTCTTTTGATGACCATGTCAATATTATATCATACTAAGTATGAATAAAGATTTTGGATACATTTTAGGAGCAAACATAAGGGCAGAAAGACTTCGAAGACACTACACCCAAGATCAGCTTGCTGAACTTTTAGACATGAGTATTAATTATGTAGGAAAAATAGAAAGAGGAGTAGTTATTCCAAGTGCATTAGTTATTTTTAAACTATCCAAAATCCTAAAAGTTAATATAAATGATTTTTATAAAGAGATTGAAATTTAAAAGAAACGGTTAAGATTTAACCGTTTCTTTTCTTGTAATTCTCTTTATTATGCAATTTCTAATTCATATCCTAATTCTTGAAATATTTTTACAACAGTAGAAAATTTTGGTTCTTTTTCATTTTTAAAAATACTATATAGATGAGTTCGAGAAATTCCTGCTTTTTGAGCAAATCCTGCAACAGTATCTTTCGCTTTAATAACAATTTCCAAAGCTCTGCAGAAAGAATTAAAATCTCCATCTTCTAAGTAATCTTTCAAATTAGCATTCAGATATAACTTAATATCTTCATCTGTTTTTAAATCATTAACAATATAATTTTCTAAATCTAATGCATTTTTTAAGTCTTTCATTGCAAATTTCTCCATTCTTGAAGTATCTTTCTTGCTTTTTCAATATCCTTTGATTGAGTTGATTTATCACCGCCATTTATTAACAACACAATAATTTCTTCAATTTCGGTATAATAAATTCGATAACCCGCACCAAATTTTAATCTTAATTCAGAAATCTCAGAATCAATTTTCTTAAAATCTCCAAAATTATTTTCAAGTATTCTGGTTAATCTACTTTGTATTCGGGCTCTTGTAACTTTATCCAACGAATTTACCCATTCAATAAATGGTGTTTTATTATTTTCGAGTTGAGCTATTTTAACTATTCGTTGTTTCATATTAATAGTGTACTCTATGGCAAACAGATTGTCAACCCAGACAACAACAAAGAAACGGTTAAGATTTAACCGTTTCTTTTCTTGAATATGATATAAATTTCAATTTATTATTAGACCATAGCCATTTCCGCAGAGAAAGGGTTGGAGGAACACACCTTGTTATCAGCCAATATTTCGGACTTGATAACAGCTAGGTCTTGTTGCATCAATCTTCTTGGAGAACCTTCTTCCATAGAATGGTTTCTCAACAAATATGATGGGTGGAAAATAGCCATTGCTCTATATGTTTTTCCATTAACAGTAACATCAAACCATTGACCACGAACTTTTGAAATTTGAACTTTCTTATCTTTCCAGAATGATTTCAAAGCTGTTGCACCACAGAAAATAATTGCTTGCGGATTCATAATATCAATTTGAGCATTCAAAAATCTTTCGCACATTGCTTTTTCAACATCAGTTGGAACTCTATTTTCTGGAGGTCTGCATTTTACAGTATTTATAATATATAAATCATCTTGTCTTGAAATTCCTGCATCTTCCAAAAATTTATTCAAAAGCTGTCCAGCTCTACCAACAAATGGTTTACCTGTTTCATCTTCATTCTCACCTGGAGCTTCACCGATTAAAACAATTTTCGCAGTTTCTGGATTTCCATCTGCAAAAACAACATTGTGACGGGTTTTTGACAAGATACAATCAGTACAATTTTCACATTTTGCCTGTAAAATATCTAAACAGCCTTTCTTAATCATCTATTACTCTCTCCTCATAGTTAGTTTGTTCGCATCTTTATTTTAAATTTTTAAAATATCCGATATTGTATCTTCTGCAATATCTTTTCAATTCTTTGATTATTATATCAGATAATAAAAATACTGCAATCAAATTTGGAACAGCTAAAAACAATGTAAAAGCATCAGATAAATTTACTACACTTTTTAAGTTCATAGCAGAACCAATTATTATAAATAAACAGTATATTATTTGAAAAGTTCGTGTTGTAGCTTTAGATTCACCGAATAAGAAAGTCCAACTTTTTGTTCCATAATATGAACCACAAAGCATTGTTGACAAAACAAAACAAGCAGCCATAAATGTTAATAATACAGGGAAGAATGGACACACCGTAGCAAAAGCTCGTGAAGTTAATTCAATACCCTCAATTCCTGTTGCATTCAAATATGAACCAGTAACAACAATAATAAATGCTGTTGCCGCTCCAACAATTACAGTATCAACAAATGGTTGAAGCATTGCAATAAATGCTTGAGCAACAGGTTTACTTGTTTTAACAGCGGAAAATGCAATCGGAGCAGTGCCTAAACCAGCTTCATTTGCAAACATTGCTCGTCTAAATCCCCAAAGCATACATCCCCAAACTCCACCAGAAACAATAGCTTGAGGTTGAAAAGCTTCTTTCAAAATTAAAGCAATTGTGTGAGGAATATGATTAAAATTCAACAAACAAATTATGAAAGCTGACAACACATACAAACTACACATTACAGGAGTAACCTTTGAAGTAAATTTCCCAATAGCTTTAATTCCGCCAATAACAGTAACATAAGTAATTATCGCAACAATCAATCCAAACACCCAACGCTGGCCAGCAAATAATCCAGTAACGTTTGTAATCTGAGTTGTAATAGCATTTATCTGGAACAAATTCCAACCTCCAATCATTGCAAATACGCAACATACTGCATATATTTTTGCAAGATATGGAGTGTAAGGTTTTATCCAAGGAGCTCTAAGCCCATTAATAATATAGTACATAGGACCACCAGAAGATGTTCCGTCTTTATTAATTTGTCGAAATTTCAAACCCAAAAGAACTTCTGCGAACTTCAAAGCCATAGAAAAAATTCCAGCAACCATCATCCAAAAAATTACTCCTGGACCTCCAACAGAAACTGCAAGTGCAGATCCCACAACATTCCCCATGCCAGCAGAGGCTGAAATTGTAGCGGTTAGAGCTTGGAAAGATGAAACTTCTCCATGCTTTTTACGTTTTATAGTATCTTCATGTTTATATTTTTTTGTAATCAAATCTAGGGCATGCTTAAATCCCCAAAAACCGATAAAGCGAGTTCTATATGAGAAATAAAAAGCTGCAATCATTAACAAAAGTATCAAAAATTCTACACGCACACCATGAATAGTTACGTGTGAAAAAATTATTCCTGAAATTTTATTCGCCACAGGCGATAAAATACTATCAATCTGGCTATCTAAATTCATAAAACCACTATATAATAAACAAGTTCCGAAGTAAAATAACCCTATTTTGAAACATCATAGATAACTTCTAACATATCCTTCATAACTTGGTTGTAAGGTGTTTGAATACCGTGTTTTTTTCCTAGTTCAATCATTGTACCTGCAAACATTTCAACTTCTGTTTTTCTACCAGCTTCCACATCTTGAAGCATAGAAGTTTTTCCTTCAGGAATCATTTTATAAAAAGCTCTAATAGCTTCATCAATCATTACCTCTGTATTTTTAACCCCTTCTGCTTTCGCAACTTGTTGAACTTCTTGCATAATTTTTTTCAACATAGTTTGAAATTTTTCGCTATCTTGCATTTGCCCAAAAGTTAAACGCAAAATTGCGGAAGATTGATTAGAACTTACATTTAGCATATATTTTAACCAATATGCATGCAACATATCATTAGGGGTTTTATAAGCAATTCCAACTTTATCAAAATATGTTTTTAATAATTCTATATCACTTTCATCAGTTTTGGTTTTATCTTTAACTCCAAAAACAATATCTCCCGTACCATCATGAGTAATATTATTTCCATCACGCATAGCACTGTGACCGATAAAATAAGAAATAGGAATATGCTTCCAACCATATTTTTTTGCAATTAATTCCTCTGAAGAAACACCATTCAACAAAGATAAAATAATAGTATCTTCTTTTACAAAATTTTCGATATTTTTTATTGCATCACATAATCCATCAAATTTTGTCGCAATAATAATTAAATCTGCTTTATAATCAGTTGCATTTGGTAAAATATAATTAAAATTTAAGGGTTTACCATTAAAAACTTTTGGGGCTTTTTTATATTTTTCAAGTCTATCTTCATCTACTAAAACTTTCAAAAAATCATTATCAAATTCATTTATTTTATTAGCATAAATTGAGCCTACTGCACCAATTCCACAAATTAAACATTTTCTAATTTCGTTCATAATACGATAATTTTATCATACTATCTTTGTAATATTAAAAATTTTTACATTATCTTAATTTAATAGCAATTTATATAGAAAAAAATACTTTATATATATACGTAGAAGTGTAGTAAAATTTAGTGTGGTCAATTAGTGGGAATAGAAATATTCAACCCAAGTAGGTTTGCTGTCGGCTTAACCTCTGGGGTACAATTTAATAATTTCGGGAATAAAATTCACTTTGGACAATCTTTAGAAAAAGATAGTTTCCAAAGCTCTTCCCCTATGCGATTAGTTAATGAAACCGTAATCAAAAACATGATTGCACAAAACCCCGAATTAAAAAAACTTTTGAACGAAAATAAAATTCCTATTAGATTAAATATGCAAGAGCTTCGAGAATTAACAGATGGACACTGCAAAACAACACAAGAATTTGCAGGAATGATTGCAAAAAATTTGCCACAAGCTCTAAAACAACATGTAAATCTTAAAGATTTAAAAGATGCAGCAATTTTGCACGATTTCGGAAAAGTTTTAATTCCTCCAGAAATACTTAACAAACACGGCAAATTGACCGATGAAGAACATAAGATTATGGATTTACACTCTATAATCGGATATGAAATGTTAAAAAATTCTGGAGTAAATGACGAAGTTTTAAAATTAGTAAGATTTCACCACAATAATTTTGAAGAAAAAGGAGCAAAAAGAGATTACATCCCAGATATAAATTTGCAAATATTAAATATTGCAGACAAATATTCTGCCCTAACAGAAAAAAGAGTTTATAAAGAAGCTTTAACTCCAAAACAAGCTTTAACTATAATATATTCAGATGTAAAAAAAGGGAATGTTCATCCTTTCTTATTCCAAGCTCTAGTTAAAGCCGTTACCCCACCACAACCCGTAAAAATCGCTAAAAATTAAACTTAGTTCATTAATAAACTTTAGCCGTTTTCCTCTCTTGCACGATATTTTATTATATGTAAAGTTTTGTTACTTGATATATAACAATTATAGCAATTTTTCATAATAGAAATTGTTTATATAAATGTAAGGGATATTTAAAGAAAAAGAAAATCGGGGAATAAAAAAGTCTTTCACAAGACGAACTAATTATAAAAAATTAGGGAATTAAATTTTAGGGGAAAATAAAAATCGAATCATCCATCATAATCAATCATTCTTTCAAGGGTGCTGAATATATTTCAGTGCCTTTTTTATTTATTAATATCTACAAAATCCAATTTGTAATCCAAAATTTGAGCAATATATTCAGCTTCCTTTAACGATAAAGATTCCCTGTTTAACTTTCCTAAAAGACTGTTATATGAATAATTTTCACCAGTCATATCACTCAATTTTGCCGCAAGATTTTTGAGCGTCATTCCTCGAGAAATCGCAAGCATTTTAATTTTTGCTTTAATAGTGTTCATAATAGAACAATTATATATTTTATTGACTTTTTATATAAAATTATTTATTATAGTATTCGTATTTGAATATTTTCATCTTAATATGAATAGTATTTTGTATATTGGAGTTTATAAATGAAACAACAAGAAAAATATAAACAATTTGGTTTTACACTGGCAGAAGTTCTTATAACATTAGGAATAATTGGCGTTGTCGCAGCTATGACAATCCCAACATTGATAGCAAATACTAGAGGAGCACAATACAAAGCAAAATATAAAAAAGCAATCTCCTCAATCGACCAATCAGTAAGACTAAATAAAGCAAACTACGGCTGGGATTTTGCAGAAGTAGAAGAACCATGCTCAGAAAATGATTTTACAAAACATACGCCAGATAACAAAATGTCCGTATGTGCTATTTTTAATGGAAATCTAACAGGAATTAAAGGTTGGTATAGAGAAAGTACACTTAAAAATAATTTTGGATACGAGTTTAACGGTGAAGTATTTGGGGTTTCCAAAGGTGGAGGACAATACACTGTTTATCAACTTGCGGATGGAACATTTGTCGGCTTTCGTTCCGCATCCTTTGCCCAAGGTTGCACTCTTCCCCTTGGGGAAAAACTACAATATGTACACTCATGTACAGGATTTATTGATGTAAATGGAATAAGCAAACCAAATAAAGAAGTAAAATGCTCAATTGGAACAACTTCAACAAATCTAGATACCGACTGTATTGTAAAAGATTCTGATGTTACGGATATTTTCCCTATCATTTTCCACGATTCAACAGTTGAGCCTATTACAAATGCAGCCAAATATATTCTTAAGAATACAAAATAACAATCGCCATTACCAAAATATTAAGCAAAATATCACATCTTTTATTTGTGATATACTTAAAATTGAGGATAAATGGAGTAAGAAAATATGAAAGAAAGTTATTTTCCGCAAGAAATAGAAAAAAAATGGCAAAACATTTGGGATGAAACAAATGCGTTCAAAACCCCAGATGTTTCTGACAAACCTAAATATTATGCCCTATCAATGTTTCCATATCCATCAGGGAAATTGCATATGGGACACGTTAGAAACTATACAATTACTGACGTAATTGCAAGATTTAAAAAGGCAAACGGATTTAATGTTCTACATCCAATTGGATGGGACAGTTTTGGTTTGCCAGCAGAAAATGCGGCAATGAAACATCACGTTGATCCTGAAACTTGGACAGATGAAAACATTGCATACATGAAAAAGCAATTGAAAATGCTTGGCCTATCTTACGATTGGGATAGAGAAGTTACAACTTGCAAACCAGAATATTACAAATGGACACAATGGTTATTCCTACAATTGTACAAAAAAGGACTTGTTTATAAAAAAGAAGCTGCCGTAAACTGGTGTAATGAATGCGGTACAGTTTTGGCTAATGAACAAGTTATTGATGGCAAATGCTGGAGATGCGATAGCGTTGTTGAGAAAAAATACTTATCTCAATGGTTCATCAAAATTACAGATTATGCTGATGTGTTGCTTGAAGATTTAGACAAGCTATCTGGATGGGGCGACAACGTTAAAACTATGCAAGCAAACTGGATTGGAAAATCAAAAGGAGCTATTTTTAAATTCCCTGTAATTGATGCTCCGAATGGTGAAAAAATTGAAGTTCCAGTTTATACAACAAGACCAGATACAGTTTTTGGTATCACATACCTAGTTGTAGCACCTGAATACAAAGATATCGAAAAACTTACAACTCCAGAAAATAAAGACAAAGTTGAAAAATACCGTGAAAATGCTCGCAAAATGTCAGAAATCGAAAGACTTTCAACAGAAAGAGTTAAAACAGGTGTTCCATTAGGTACACATTGCAAAAATCCATTCAATGGAGAAGTGTTCCCACTATGGACAGCAGATTATGCTCTTGTTGAATACGGAACAGGTGCTGTAATGGCAGTTCCAACTCATGATACTAGAGATTTTGCTTTCGCTAAGAAATACAATATGCCAATGAAAGTTGTTATCGCACCAGAAAATAATACTTCCCTTGATGCGTCAACAATGACAGAAGCTTATACAGAAGAAGGTGTTCTTGTAAATTCTGGAGAATTTAATGGAATCAAAAATACCAAAGCTAAAAAAGCAATAACTCAATGGGCAGTTGATAAAGGTTTTGGAGAATTCAAAACACAATATAGACTTCGTGATTGGCTAATCTCTAGACAAAGATATTGGGGAGCTCCAATCCCTGTTGTATATTGCGACAAATGCGGAATTCAACCAGTTCCAGAAAATCAATTACCAGTATTATTACCAAAAGATGTTGATTTTTCTGTTGTAGGAAAATCACCAATTACAACATCAAAAACATTCAAAGATACTGTTTGTCCTGTTTGTGGCGGTCACGCAGTTCGTGAAACAGATACAATGGACACTTTTGTATGTTCAAGTTGGTATTATTTGAGATATTCTGATGCAAGAAATTCAGAAGAATGTTTCAACAAGGATAAAGTAAATCACTGGTTACCAGTTGACCAATACGTAGGTGGAATTGAACACGCAATTCTTCACTTGTTATATTCAAGATTTTTCACAAAAGCTCTACGTGATTGTGGATTATTAGATTTTGATGAACCATTCAAAAACCTATTGACTCAAGGTATGGTTCTTAAAGATGGTTCAAAAATGTCTAAGTCTAAAGGCAACACTGTTGACCCAGATGAAATATTTGAAAATTATGGAGCAGATACTGCAAGATTATTTATCCTTTCAGATTCACCTCCAGCTAGAGATTTTGACTGGTCAGATGCAGGTGTTGAAGGATGCTATAAATTCTTAAACAGAGTTTGGCGTTTAATCTCAACAAACCAAGATAATATTTCACTAGATTATCCAAAATTTGTTGCTGGTTCACTTAAAGACAAGTCAAATGACGATTTAGTAAGAACTGTACATATTGCAATCAAAGGAATTACAAATGATATTTCTAATGATTTCCAATTCAACACAGTTATTTCTAAATATAGAGAATTAACTAATGCAATCTACGATTGGCAAGCTAAGAAAAGTGATTTGACAGAAGAAGACAAGCAAGTATTGAGCTTTGCTGTTGTATCACTAATCAAACTTATGTCACCTGTTGCAGTTCACTTGACAGAAGAAGCTTGGCACGATTTAGGCGGAGAAAAATCAATCCACGAAGAACCTTGGTGTGAATGGGATGAAAACCTTGCTAAATCAAGTTCAATTACTTTAGTTGTTCAAGTTAACGGAAAAGTTAAAGATAAAATTGAAGTAGATGAAAGTCTTGACCAAGAAGAAATGAAACAAGTTGCACTAAATAGTGAAAAAGTTAAAGCCTTAACTGAGGGAAAAACAATTGTAAAAACTATTGTCGTTCCAAAGAAACTTGTTAATATCGTAGTTAAATAAAATTAAAACTTTAAAAATTCAAAAAGATTAGGTGTTGAGAATTCTCTTCACCTTTTCTTTTTAAGAATTTAATCCTAAGCAATTTTTAACCTTGTTCCAAAAACCTGATTTTTCTTGAGTTTTTGTTAACGGAGGATAGTACATATGTACAGGCTCAAAATCTAAATAAGTACATCTTGCACCTTGCTTAATAAATCTCGCTAGACGTCTATTGACCTTTGAATCTTCTGCTCTCAAACCATTTTTATAATAAAAAGGATGCGGGACACGCATTATATCCATAGAATTATCCGCAAGTAAATGAATCCTGCCACCACAATCCCATTGTTTGCTAAGTACTTTTGCAAAATTCAACATTTTAGACCCCATTCCCAAACCAGATATTCTTGAGAATAAAAATGCAATGTAAAGAGAAGGAACAACTTTGCCCTCCCTTTCTATATGTTCAGGGATACAACGCATAACAGTTTTTGCACCTGCTTCAGATTTCTTTGTAGAAAACATTGTAAAATTATCAACTGGATAATCAAAATATCTAACAACAGACCTATGAATTAAATAATCTGGCATAGGTTTTGGAACATACTTTACTGGGGGATATTTTAAATGTGGATTGAGAACTGATAATATATTCATTGCTACAACCACTCAAATATTTCTGGAAACTTTTCTTTAAATTTTTTCATAGATTCAACCATTTTTCCATCCTTGTCAACATTATGTTCAAAAAACATGTAAGTATCACCTAAACCATACAAGTCACTTTCTGGAATTTTCCCAGCTATAAATTCATCAACTTTTCGCTCTGTAAATCCAGAAGATTTATTAAATTGAAAACCAAGTTTTCTATAAAAAACTTGAGGGGGATGAAGTCCATCATACATATCCGACGCAACTAAATGAATATTTCCATTACAAAAATGTTTAAAACTATCTTTCTTTGCGATATTTATAAAAGCAGAACCAAACCCCTGTCTTTTAGGACCAACACTTAGCTTTTGAATTAACAAAGAAGGATAACTTGTGGCATTTGGCGAATAAGATTGTTGTTTATTATTAACAATTGTAGGAAGAGTTTCCATCAATCCAACATATTTTCCATCCTTATTTGCCATTTTATAGACAATAGAACCAAAATTATTTTTTTGCGAATATACAAAAACATTTTCTATTGGTTTATGAGGTTTTAATGGGGGAAATTTCAACATAGTATTTCTACAAAATCCCATAAATATATTTTTTTGCTAAAAAATATAACTATGTTAAAAAATAATAATATTCTAGCTGAAACAGAATTTTGGTATATAATAATTATCAGAAGTAGAGAATATATATAAATAGTAGGGATTTAATTTTGAAAAAGAAATATCATTTTATCGCCATTGGCGGTGTAGGAATGAGCGGACTTGCAAAATATTTACTTCAAAATGATTTTGAAGTCTCAGGCTCAGATATAAATGACAGTAAATATGTACAAGGAGTTAGAAAACTTGGAGCAAAGGTTCACATTGGACACGACGAGAACAATGTTCCTGATGATTGTATAGTTGTAGCTAGTACAGCAATTAGAGAAAACAATCCAGAAATACAAAAAGCTAAAAGATTAGGACTACCTATTTGGCATAGATCAGATTTATTAGCAGAAATAGCACAACACGAACCATATTTCATCGGATTTTCTGGAACTCACGGCAAAACAACAACCAGCGGATTATGCTCTTACGTTTTAGAAAAAGCAAATCTAAAACCTTCATACATCGTTGGGGGAATAATTCCAGAAATAAATACTAATGCTAACGCAGCACACGACAAATTCTTTATAGCAGAACTCGATGAAAGTGATGGCACAATTGTTAAATATTCGCCTAATTTAGTTGTTGTAAATAACTTAGAACCAGACCACCTTGATTTTTATAAGAACGGTTTGGAATCAATATTAGAAACTTTTGAAAAATTTCTATCAAACCTTCGTGAAAATGCAATTATTATGGCAAATACAGACAACGAAGGAGTTAAAAGACTTGTAAGATACTTTACCGAACACAAATTAGCACATAATGCAAAATTCGTAACTTACTCAATAGGCGGAAACACTGATTATTCAGCTAAAAATATCAATTATGGCGAAGAATACACAGTATTTGATATTTATCATAAAGGCGAACTTCAAACAACTTTGAAAATTTGTTTGAAAGGTGTTCATAATGTTTATAACTCACTTGCTGTTTGGGGAAGTTTACACCAAGCAGGAGTTCAAATGGATTTAGTAAATCCACACTTTGCAACATTTACAGGAATGGGAAGAAGATTTCAAAAAGTTGGAGAATTTGATGGAATTTCAATTTATGATGACTACGCACATCACCCAACAGAAATAAAAGCGACTTTATCTTCTTCAAAATCATTCAAAAATAGAAATGTAATTGCAGTATTCCAACCACATAGATACACAAGATTACAAAATCTTTGGAATGAATTTATGGGAGCATTCTCAGATGTTGATAGGGTTGTCGTTACAGATGTTTATGCAGCAAGTGAAGACCCTATTGAAGGGGTTAATTCAGAAGCATTTACAAATGAATTAAAAGAAAAAATCGATATCCCTTGTGAAAACCTAAAAGGTGATATGAAAACTGTGGCAAAACAACTTTATCCAACATTAAAATCTGGAGATGTTGTTATAGGACTAGGGGCAGGTACAATCACTGCTTTGGGAAAAGAACTTTTAGCCCTACACGATGAAGGAGCAAAAGTTGGCAAGTAATTTTGAAAAAGAATTTGAAATAAAAAATCTTACTACATTCAAAACAGGTGGAAAAATCTCAGAAGTATTTTTCCCTGAAAGTGTTGAAGAATTTGTTCAAATTTTAGAACAAAATGGAAATCTTCCCGTGTTTGGAAATCTTTCAAATACACTAATTTCAAATGATGGATTTGACGGGAAAATTGCACTAACTACAAAAATGAATTCTATTCAAATAGAAGGCTCTAAAGTTGTTGCAGATTGTGGAGTTAAAGGCCCAAAATTATCACAAGAAGTTTGTAAAGCTGGACTCTCTGGATTAGAATTTATGATTGGGTTTCCAGGTTCCATTGGCGGAGAAGTTTTTATGAACGCCTCTGCAAACGGTCAATGTATCAGCGACAAACTTACATATGTAACTTGTTATTCTCCAGAAAAAGGAATTGTTAAATACTCAAAAGACGATATGGAATTTGAATATAGAAAATCCCGCTGTAAACGAGATAAATTAATCGTATTACAAGCAGAATTTCAACTAGACACAAAACCAAAAGAAGAAATTCAACAACAAATGGATGAAAATTTGGCATTTAGAAAGTCACATCAACCATCCCTTGCACTCCCTAATTGCGGAAGTATATTCAAAAACCCGCAGGGAGATTCTGCTGGCAGACTTTTAGATTCCGTTGGAGCAAAAGATTTAAAAATCGGGGGAGCAAGAGTTTGGGAAAATCACGCAAATTTTATTGTCAACGATAATAATGGAACATCATCAGACATTTTAGAATTGATGTTTGAAATGTACACAAAAGTAAAAAAAAGTTATAATATAGAATTAGAACCAGAAATAATATTTTTGGGCGGATTAAATAAAAAGGAAAATGAAATATGGAAAATCTTGAACAAAAAATAGATAAAAACGCAAAAATAGCTGTTCTTTGCGGAGGAATGTCATCAGAAGCAGAAATTTCAAGACGTTCTGGCAAAGGAGTTTTTGAGGCTTTACAAAGACTTGGTTATAAAAATTCTGAACTTGTTGAGGTTGATACAGATATCGCTCAAAAATTGAAAGAAGGACAATATGATTATGCTTACAACGTACTTCACGGCAAATATGGAGAAGATGGTTGTATCCAAGGAATTTTAGAAATTATGCAAATTCCATATACTGGTTGCGGAGTTATGTCTTCTGCAATTTGCATGAACAAAGAATACACCAAGAGAATTTTATCAGCTAACCCAGATATTCCAATGGCAAAATCTGCTTTTGTTAGAAAAGGCGAAGATGTAATGGAAAAAACTAAAGATTTGAAATTCCCTGTATTTACAAAACCAGTTTCTGAAGGTTCAAGCTTCGGAATGACAAAAGTTAATACTAAAGAAGAACTTCCACAAGCATATGAAGAAGCCGTAAAATATAATGATGATGTTCTTATTGAAGAATTCATTGATGGAATTTTTATGACAGTTGGAGTTTTAGAAAAAGATGGCAAAAATTTTGCAACAGAAATATTAGAAATCATTCCTAAAAATGAATGGTATGACTATGAAGCAAAATACACTCCAGGAATGTCTAAATTTATACTTCCTGCGGAATTAGATGAAGAATTGACAAAGAAAACAAAAGAAGTTGCAATAAAAGCTCACATTGCAGCTGGATGTAGAGGAGTTTCAAGAGTAGATTTTATGGTAGGAAAAGACGGTATTCCATATGTTATTGAAATTAACACTTCTCCAGGGATGACATCAACAAGTGACCTTCCTGCACAATCCAAAGTTATGGGAATTAGCTATGATGAATTGGTACAAATTGTATTAAATGGAGCAGGATTAAATAAATAATGACAGAAGAAGATTTCAACAATGAAAATCTGCATGAAAAAACCGAAGAAATTGTAGATGAGTTTGCACTCGCAAAGCATTCGGTTAAACATAAGCGATTAGAAAGAAAAATCAGAAAAAAACGGAAAAGAGTAAACCGTTTAAAGGGTTTTCTTCGTTTTGTTGTGACAATCTTACTTTTATATGGTGCATACCACTTTTTCAAACTTCCACAATGGTATCTTCCGCAAGATGCGTTTACCAAAAAAGATGGTAAAACCGTAGAAATCATAAATAATAGTATTGTTCCAACATCTATTATCTATGAGGAATTACAAGACGTTAAAGTTCCTAGAATTCCAATCTTTTTAATGAGTGTAAGACCAATCAAAAAAGAAATCTTTAAAATTCCTGTTGTTAAATATATCTACGTAAGACGTTATGGCTTCCCTGCAAGAATTCAAATTATTATTAGGGAGAGAGTTCCAGTTGCTGTAATCAAGACTGATTTGAAAAGCAAACCAGTAGCTTTCTTTACATCTGATGGAGTTCTAGTTTCAAATAAAAATTACATGGGATTATCAGAAACAAAATCAGCCCTAAAAATATTAACAAACTCTCCTAAAATAGATGGTTTTTGGACAGTTAAAAAAGTTGAAGAAATTTCTAATATCGTCAAAGCAGTAGAGTCATACTCTGGCCAAAAAGTCGAATATGTGGATATGAAAAATCCTAATGACGTATATGTAAAAATTCAAACAACAAGTATTAGATTGGGAATGCTTGATAGCACAGTTTATGAAAGAATTAAAAGAATTTATACAATTTTACCGCAAATCGGTGACATGGGTAACCAAGCGAAGTATATTGATTTAAGCTGGGATAAGGTAAATTATTTAAAACTTAAGAAAAATAAAAAATAATATGAGCTTTAACGAAGAATACAAAAAAATCAAAAAATTAATCACAGCAGAACTTGATATTATTGAGCAAAAAATGGTTGAACCAATTGATATTCAAGAACCGCTAAAAACTCACGTTATAAATTTTTTGAAAGCACCATCTAAAAGAATTCGCCCTGCATTAGCTATTTTGTTATCAAAGGCAACTGGAGAAGAATTAACAGACGAACAACTTGAACTCCTATCTGCAATAGAAATTGTTCATAATGCATCCTTAATTCATGATGATATTATTGATGATTGCGAAATAAGACGAGGAAACAAAACTATTGCAGCCGAATTTAATAATAAACTAGGAGTAATCTCTGGAGATTATCTTCTCTCTATTGCAATGGAAAAAATCGGACAATTAAACTCTCTAGAAATATTAAATGAATTCTCTCACAACATAAAAAAAATGTGTATTGGAGAAATTAATCAGAATTTTAATAGATTTAAAATCGGAACAATTGAAGAATACATTGAAAAATCAAAAAACAAAACAGGTTATCTTTTTGAAACAGCAATAGTTTGTAACCTTATACTTTCACAAAAAATCTCTCAAAATAAATTCAAAAATTTTGGACTTAATATTGGTATCGCATTTCAAATTAGAGATGATTTACTAAATATTTTATCAATAGATACAACCAAACCTTCAAATAACGATATAGAAGAGGGAATTTATAATGCACCAATTATCTATTCTGGCAATCCCAAAGACCTCACCTCAGGGATTGAAAAAACACGGGGTTTGTTGAATAATTATGTACAAGAAGCAGAAAAAGTGCTAACAAATCTTGAAAACAATCAATACACAATTGCACTTAAAAAATTTTTGGAGCTTTTAAAAGATGTTTAATTTATTTCAAAGTTGGGAAAATTATAAAAAAGCGTTAAAAGAAAAACGTGAAGCAGCATGGATGAATTTCAAGCTAAAATTACCTGAAAATGTTCAACATAGAGTTGATACATTTGAAGAGTGGTATAGAAATTACAAAGAAAGTGCAACATGCGAAGTTATAGAAACAGTCGTATTTGTTGTTGTAATGGTAATTATCATAAGATTTTTTGTGGGAGAAATCAGATGGATTCCATCTGGATCTATGCACCCAACACTTATAGAAGGTGATAGAATCGTTGTCGAAAGATATTCTAGATTCTTTGATGGACCTAAACGTGGAGATATTATGGTTTTTTATCCTCCATCAACTCGTTTGTCAAACAGCCCATTACCATTACTTGCAAGACTGACTGGAATTTTTTGCAAAGATGTTGCATACATCAAACGTGTAGTTGGACTTCCTGGAGAAACAATTGAAATAAAAGCAGAAAAAGATGGCTCTGCTTACGTTTATATCAATGGTAAAAAATACGAAGAAGATTACATCAAAAGTATTTATGAATACCCTGAATGCCCAGACAAAAATATTGACCCACTATTCTTAGAAAGTGACCAAGTCATGAAATGTGGACCATTCAAATTAGACAATGATAGCTATTTTATGATGGGAGATAATAGAGGAAACTCTCAAGATAGTAGATACTGGGGAACTTTGAAAAAAGATAGATTTGTTGGTAGAGCAGTGTTAGTATTCTGGCCTCCACAAAGAATGAAAGTTCTTCACCAACTAGATAATAAACTTGAAAAATAATAAAAAAAGTATAAATAAAAAGAACTCTTCAAAATGAAGAGTTCTTTTTATATTATTTTAGTCTTATCTAACTTTATTTTCTGTACCTTCTTTTAAACGTTTAATATTTTCTCTATGAAGGTAAATAACATAAATTGCCGCAATCACAGCATAAACAATATAAGCAGGAGGAGCATTCAAAAACCACATAATAAGAGGAGATAAAGCTAACGCAACGATTGAGCCTAAAGAAACATATCTTGAAACCCAAGTAACAACACCCCAAACAGCAGCAATAATTAAACCAGCTTGCCAATCAAGAGCCAACAATGTTCCAACCCCAGAAGCTACTGATTTTCCACCAGTAAAATTCAAAAATACTGATTTACTATGTCCTAAGATTACACAAATTGCAGCTAAAACAGGTAACAACCCTCCCGCAAAATCAGCTCCAAACAACGCAGTCAATACAACTGGTAAAGCTCCTTTAAGAGCATCCAAAAGCATTACAACAAAGAACCACTTTTTGCCCATAACACGTTTAACATTTGTCGCTCCTGTTGAGCCTGAACCAACTGTTCTAATATCTTGTCCAGTAAATAATTTTACAATGATATAGCCAGTTGGAATAGAACCTATCAAATAAGATGCCGCTAACACTAGGGCTATTTGTCTAAGAATTTCAGTATATTCCATAATTTTTCTCCATACTTTCTAACTTGAGAAAATTATATCATGCCCGAAACTTTATTGGCAAATTATTGTAAAATCATTTTAAAACTTAAATTCTCAACAACTGTTTGGATATTCATCGCAGGAGTAAGGGAAATTTGACGTTTTGCATCTTCAACGCTTTTCATATCATCCATAAACTTATAAAATAAAGGTTTATTTTGAGAATTAGTTTTTATCATTGATAATAGATAATTCTGAATTTGAGAGAACACAACCATCGCACCATGTTCAGCAATTAGTGCAGACATTTTATTTTCAAAATCCAAAACCTGATTTCTACCAGTTGTCCAATAATTAGAAATAAAATCCTCCACCAAATTGTATTCTTGATTTTCAATAACAACAGAAGGAACAAAAAATGATTGAGCCCTCGATACAACGGTTGAAATAATATCAGATTTATCTTTTGTTAAAAATATAAAAGTTGTATTCTTTGGAGGTTCTTCAAAAGTTTTTAGCAAAGCATTTGATGTTGCTTCTGGAAAATTTATTTGATTTAGTGGCAAAAGATTTCCTTCGTCATCCCTATCACAAAAGATATACACTCTATGATAATCACTTGTGATAGATAATTCAGAAATAATAGATTTTGCCTGAGCGATATTTATATTCTTCTTTCCTTTTGTTTCTTCTTCATCTGATGAACCTTCTTTGAAATCTAACCTTGTATAAATTTTTACAGCAGGATGAGTTTGCTCTCTAACCCATTTACAATTCAAACAATCACAACTATCATTTCCATCTTTTGAACAATTTAACAACCTTGCAACATCTAAAGCCAATTCACATTGTGATTGAATATCAGGCCCCCAAAATAAAAGGCAGTGACTTATGTTTTTATTTTCATCATAAATTCCACTCTTAAAATATTCCAAAAGTTGTGGATATTTTTTAGAAATTTCATTATTGTAATATTGCATATTCAATCTCCTTATCAATATCCAAATTAGATTGTCCAGATTTTATTTTATATTCCGCATCAGTTAAATTCTTTTTAAGCTTTACCAAATCTTTTAATGAGATATTTTTCAATTTTTGAATTTCCATTTTTACTCTGAATGGGTGCATATTAATAATTTTTGCAATTTCATCTGGAGAATGCTTTGCAGAATATGCTTTGATTTGAATTCTGCCATGCAAAAGAGTATGCAATACAGAAAGAATTTCCAATGGATGTTTCTTAGCAAGCAATTTTTGGTACTCTAAAAGAGCTTTAGACTTATTACCTTCAACTAAATAATCTATAAAAACAAATAAATCTTCATTCGTAACACAGATTTCTTTTATCATTTCCTTGGTAACAGGACTTTTTCCTGCATATATTTTTAGCTTTTCAAGTTCAGAATCAAGCATTCTTAAATTTGAACCAACCTGAAATAATATCGCACCTGCAACTTCATCAGAAATTTTTAAATCCTTACTTTTTGCTTGCTGTTTAATCCACCCTTCTAATTCGGCAGTTTTATAGGATGGAATTTGATTAAATTCTTGTGCATTATATTTCGAAAGAAGTTTGAAGATTTTTTTGCGTTTATCAATTTTTTTCTGACTATCTGGAGGAATTTGAGCAGTAAAAACAACATCTACATTCTCACTTGAACAGTCCAAAGCTTCTGCTAATTGTTTGAATTGTTTATCATCAAAAGCTTTGTCATCAGATGATTTTCCACTCAAATAACCTAGACAATTTATTTCAACAAGCATTTTTCCAAACATCATTGGCTGAGATTTTATTGCAGAAATCAAATCTGGAAATTTCGGATTATTAAAATATTTATAACTCATTTCAACAAAATCTTTATCAAGTTTAGATTTAAACTCCTTGATTTTGTTAGAAATATTAAATTCTTCATCCCCATAGAAAAAGTAAATCATACTACTATTCTAAAAAAAAACTAGATTGATGTAAAGAAAAACTTAAGCATAACTTCTCAAATTTTATTCATTTCTTTTGGATGAAAAAACATTGTAATAAACCAACAAAGTTAAAATTACAATCACACCATATATTTTAAATTTTAGTATCAAAAAAGAAACCAAAATAGAAATAACAATTCCTAATACCAAATACCGAACAATATTTTTTACTTTTTGATTAATAGCTCGAACCTCTTGAACTTCTTGAGCCATAATTTTTATATTAGATTGTTCCTTGGCCTTTTCTTCGGTTTTTTCATCAATAATTTCATTTTCTTTTAATTCTTCAACCGCATCACGATACGTACGATTAACAAATCGTTCTACCAAAGATAAAACGACTGTTTCAGGAGCTTCGTTTTTTACACAAGCATACATAACTTCCCACATTGCGTACCAGATTTTTTGCATAACAACTTTCCAATACTTTGCAGGAATTCCAGAACGAAATAAATCGATTTCTTTATGGAAAGACCATTCAGCCATAATTTGGATATAAAAGCATTGTTGTTCAAAATCAATTCGACTAAACTCCTCATCATCCTGAATACCAGAAGCCATGAGCATTGCAGACCTTCTAATATTGCTAACAAGATAATCTTCTTGTAGCTTATTAACATCTTTTGGTAACAGTGGTTGAATTTGCCCAATAAGATTTTCAATAAAATCTATATATTTCTTGTCGATTTCTTTCTCATCCATTTTATCATTATAGGAAATAAGAGAAGAAAATTTGTCATATAGATAGACTAAATATTTTCTAAAATATTACAAAAACTATTTCTTAGGTTCTTCTTGATATTGAGCTGTTCCTGGGAATTTGTCAGAACCAGTTCTCCATTTTGTAATTTGGTATTGAAGTTTTGGAATAAATGTTGACAAGAATAGAGCAGAAGTTACAAAACCTGCACCCCAGTTAAGAGCATTCATCTTCAAGTTTTTAGACGACATCTTGTTCAACAAATCTTTAGTAATTTCTTTTGTATCAGCTTTTTCAGCAGTTTTTGCAATAGATTGAACATAATCAACAAGTTGCTTTTTAAGAGCATCTAATTCGCTTTGAGCAACATATTTATATTTATCAGTAAAGTTCTTTTGGAAAATATTTTCATAGAATTTTTCTAAAAATTCTGGGTTATTAATATGTCCACCAGCAAGAATATCTTTAACTTGACTTTGAGTAAGAATTGAAGAATTTACAATTTTTGGTTGAAGTTTAGACATTGCTTCAGCACGTCTTTCATACATAGCTAATTCTGATTCTGGAACTAAAGATTGTAATTCCGCTTTAAATTCGTCAAGAGAAATAACTTTATTATGTTTACCTGTGAACTTAGATTTCAAACTTTCAGGAAGTTCAACTGATTTACCCAACATGTCTTCTCTAAATTGTTGAGCAGATACATTTGAACCTTTATCTTCAAGATAATTTTGCATATATTTTGTTGCAAAATCCGCAGATACAGGATCTAGTCTTGTTGGATTTCCATTTTGTTCCATTCTATTTAACCAGTTGTTCATATTAGACATATTGAACATGTAGAAATAAATTGAACTCAAATCTCTGAACAAAATTTCAACTCTTTCATCATTATTTCTTGCAGAATAAGCACGTCCAGAAGCTGTCCCAGCATCAACTGATAAAAGTTTGTAATTTCTATCACTTTCAAATTTATTAGCAACAGATAACAAATTGAAACCAAATGCTACATTTTTTTTATTATCTTTGTCATTATTTTTATCTAGAGCAAAACTATCAAATGTTGGACGAGAATTGAAAGTATCACCATCCAAATTAGCTTTATTATTTGCCGTTACAACTTTTACTGCTTTATCTTGAGCTGCTTCTGGATTTTGTTTATGATAAGAACGAGTAATTGCTTGGTTAATTTTTGGCAATACAAAACCTATAAATGCGTTTGCTATCAATACACTCGAAATAACTTTGACAAACTTAAATCTTGCCATAGTTTTTTCTAAAATAGCAGCCCCATCTTTAGTTTTTTCAAAAGCTAAGAAGTTTTTAAGCGGATTTCTTACAGAATCAGAAGCAATATCAACGGATTTTTCAGGAAGTTTCAATATCTTTTGACCAAGTTTTTCAAAAAGCCAATTTAGAGAAGAAACTCCACCTAACCAAAAAACAGCACCAGAAAATTCTTCCGTAATTCTTTCTCTAGCTTCATCAAAGCCACCTCGTTGATAGGCTTGATAAGTTCTACCAGCTTCTACAAAAGCTTCCAATGCTATAACTGGCAAAAACCCATCACTTGCGGCTTGCTTCACTATATTACGAGGTGAAAAATTCTGTTTTGAAAAAAATTTATTTGTATTAACTTCTGGGATTCTAATTGACATATACCTACTTAATATTCCTAAAGCTTTATTTTTGCCATGAAATCGATTGCTTTTAATATTTTGTTACAAATAACTATATTTATAAATAGAATTATATTAATATGTAACAAAAGGTTAAATAAATCTAACCTCTATGGCAATAAAATTTATGTTCTGTTTTTAATAGAGTGTAAATTGTGGGAAGTGTATATGCTAAATAAAATATCTCTATACAACGTAAATAATTCACAAATCCAAAGCTTTAAAGGGCATGAACATGCTGAACAAAACAATTTGAACACAAAACAGAAAGCAACAATTCTTGCATCTTCTGCTCTTGGCATGACCCCTGTTATCGCAACTTTAGCACATAGAAAAGGGTTTTCTTTAAATCCTGTAAGAATTGCCAAAACTCCAATTAAAGATTGGGCAATCTTTAAATATTCTCCGAAAGGGAAATATATCCATTTTGGACCAGCTGAAATTATCGCAACAGCAATTGGTTCTGTTGTCGGAGGATTTATTGGTGGTTCAATTGTAGATAAAGATAACATTAGTGCTAAAAAACGTGAAGTAGTAAACCAAGTTCTTGGAAATGTTTTAGTTCCAGTTGGTTGCGTTGGCGGAGGAGCAAAAATCTACAAAAAATATGCGGACAAGATAGAATCTATCATCCCACAAATTAAAAGCCCTAAACAATCTGCCCAAATATTTAATAAAGTATTAAAGAGTATTCCAAATGGAGTTTGCACTCTTGGACTTTTGGGTTTAGGCTTGTATTTAGGAAACAAAGTTTCAAACTTCTTGAATGAACACATATACCACAAAAAAGTGGACAGAAATATGAAATTCACAGACTGTGCACCTCACGTAGATGATGTATGTATGGCAGTATCTATGATGAACGAAGAGTCACCTTTTGCCGCAAAATTGGAAAGAGTTATACCGCTTGCATTACTTGTTCCAGGCTACGAAACAGGTACAGCAAGAGAACATTAAAAATAAACCTAATAAAACCGACACACAATAAACACAACAAAAAAGAAGGATTTTTAAGTCCTTCTTTTTTGTTGTTTGCGTATGATTTATTTTATCTTAAAAATTAAAAGTTCTAAGAGTTTGAACTGTTTGAAACTTACTTATTTCTTTTAAATATTGTTCTAATGCTTTATAACCGTTATAAATTTCATTAGAAACAGAAGCATAACGGCTTGCTTCTAAAAATTTTAATTCTTTTACTCTAATTAGCAAAATATTATCAGAATCTGCTCTCAAATTTTCGTCTTCAGAACTAGACCATTTTTGCAAAAGAGCTAATTCATCATACATTTGCTTCATTGTAGTAAATTCAAGAATATTAAAATCATATTTTTCTAACAAAGATTTTTCTACATTAGAAATTCGACTCATACATGCTTGAAACTTAAAAACTTTTTTTATAATCAAATAATTATCTGCAATTCTCTTATGAGAAGCTGGTACATTATTTTTTGCCAAAAGAGCGGCAAAAGAACGAGATGTAAAAGTATCATTTTCATTTGAAAAAGCACTTCGGGATGTTAAATCGAAAGTTGATTTATTTTCATTCATTTGTTCTAACATTCTTCCTCCGAATATAGAAAAATAATAGAATAACGAAACAAATTTGTCATGGGGTTTTGTCAATTTATTTACATTTGTTAAAAAATAGGAAATTTTAGGAAAGATTATACTAACTAAAACCAAAGCATACTCAAATTTACAGCCTATTTTAATTTTATTAAAAAATACAACATAGCATGTTGACTTTTAGATAAATAAACTTAAATAAAACATGGAAAAATCATACGAAAGTATGACCAACAAAAAACCAAATTATGTTAAAAATATAGTGTATAATATCAGGCTTGAAGGTAATTTAACAAAAATGGGATTGAGTTTAAACAACATATACCAAAGACCGTATGTAAAACCAGATAGACAATCAACGGTAAAAAAACGTGAAGAAGATGAAAAATCTTCTGCCACCAATGCCGAACGTCAACAAGAGTCAAATCAAAACTCTCAAAGCAAGGGATTACAATACGTTGAGCAAAAAACAACTCCTAAATACACCCCAGCCTATGAACAAAAGTTTAACTTGGCATCAAGTGCATACAGCAACGTAAATATCAACAACTCAAATGCTCAAACAAATGCCAATTATTCTCCACAATCAGTACAAAAAATTAATCCTGCTACTCAAAATCAAATTGATAGTAAAATCAATATTGCTCAAATTTTAAAAGATTTTAACAACACAGCAATTGCGATTGGAACTCCTGATGATTTGAAAGAAGAAGTAGATGGTTATCTTGCATTAATTGATAAACAAGTAAAAAAAGATAATCCAAATATCAAACTTATTAAATCAAATTTAAAAAATGCATCTACAATTTTAGATAGACACATTTCAGAAACTCTTCAAAAAGAATCAAATGTTGTAGAAAACTGGGTTGATACTCTTTTCATGCAACAAATCGATTTTAAATATAATGAAGATGACATTAATGAAAGATTTTTGGTTAAATTTCCAGATGGTTCAACAAGTCAAACCAAAAGACAAGAAGAACTTCACGAAACCGCCCAAACAGAAACAATTCCAGAAGCAGTAAAAGAAGAAAATTCTAATGTAATTCCAATTTCTGTTGCAGGGCAAACAAAATCAACAAAAATTCCACAAGATAAACAGCTTAAATCATTATTTATCCAAGCTAAAAAGTATGCTTACGCAAACGATCCCGAAAAAGCAATAAAATCATTTGAACAAGCACTAAATAGAGCTATGGAAATTGATGATACAGAAACTTCTGGAAAAATATACTATGAAGTTGGAAAAATCTATGACGATCATGACTACTTAGCCCAAGCCCTAAAAAGCTATAACCAAGCTGCCAAATTGTCAAACGACGAAAATGTAAAAACAAAAGCACATTATTCAATGGCTCAAATTTATGATGACGTCAACCAAATAACTCCAGCTCTTGAGCATTATGTTACAACAGTTTCTTTTGCGGGAGAAGCAGAAAATCTGCCAGCACAATCCGCATCCTTAACAAAAATCGGAAATATTTATACCGATATGTATGACAAAGAAGCTTTTGATTATTATGAAGTTGCATCTGATTTAGCAAATGAAACTGAAAATTACAATCTTAGAGGATTTGTAGCTTCAAACATCGGTGGAGCACATACAAAATTTGATGAACCAGAAAAAGCACTAAAATCATATTCTCAAGCAGTGAAAAACTACACAACAGCAGATTCTCAAAGCAAAATTGCACAGAACTACGTTGCCGCAGCAGACATCATGGTTGAATTCAACAATTTGAATAAAGCATACACATTGCTTTCAAAAGCTCAAAAGCATGCCCGCCAAACAGAAAATATAAACTTAATGAATGACATCAATACAAAAATGCGACAACTATCCGCACTTAATGTAAAATAATTTTTATAAACAAAGAGCCAGTCAAGTTGACTGGCTCTACTAATAAGCATTGTGAGTAAAGTGAAATTCTATATATTAAACTGTTAGTTTATCTAATGCTTCAAGAAAACTGCTTTGACTAATCTCAGCAGCAACTCCTGCATATTCAATATTTTCACATCCTTCTTGTGTTTCTTTTGCAATTTGTGGAGCATTTGCATAACTATAATATCTAGTAAATGCTTTCATATCGCAATCTAAACTGTCAAAATGATAACCTGAAACAAGTTGTCCTTTAGAAATTTCATTCGCAGAAGCTAAACCATTAGATTCAGGTGCATTCATCCTAGCTTTATTTGAAATTTCAGCAGTTGACGATAAATCAGCTCTTGTTGTTGAGTTTGTCGCACTTGTTTTATTTAATGGTGTAGTTGCAGCAGTTTTTGCAACATTTTGTCCACCCTGAACTTTTCCTGTAAGAAAAGAGGAACCTAATCCTAGTGCATTTAAATTTACTTCAAATCCCATTGTCGAATCTCCTTTTGTACTCACTCGCTCTGTTTTTAATTAAATTTCTTTTTTAATCAATCATTTTTGATTTTCCATCTCGTATATATATAAAGTATTTCATCTTTAAATAATTGCCAAAAACAGAATAAATATTAAGATTTCTTAATATTTAAAAATTTATATGCTTATTTTAATGTTTTAGCAGCAATTATACCCGAATGGCTAATAGCAATATGGCTAACTAATGATAAGATTGAAATTATAAGAAAGGACTGAAACAATTGAGTAATACGGAATTAGACAAAAACGAAATTAAAGCAAAACTTACAGACAGAGAAATAGAAGTATTGCAATATGTAATCCAAGGCAAAACAAATAGGGAAATTGCAGAAATTTTGACGATAACACACCACACCGTTAAAGCTCACGTTGCATCTATTATTCGAAAAATAGGCGTTAAAAATAGACTTGATGCTGCATTACTAGCGGTTACAAAAGGTATCGTTAGTCTTCATCAAGACTAAGAACGGCCATAAATGCTTCTTGTGGGACTTCAACACTTCCAACAGATTTCATACGTTTTTTACCTTTTTTCTGTTTTTCAAGAAGTTTACGTTTACGAGAAATGTCACCACCATAACATTTAGCAAGTACGTTTTTACGCATTGCCTTAATATTTGTTCTGGCAATAATTCTACCACCAACTGCTGCTTGAATAGGAACTTCAAAAAGTTGTCTTGGAATAATATCTTTTAACTTCGCAGTAAGCTTTTGTCCAACATAAAAAGCACTATCTTCATGACAAATTACAGATAAAGCATCAACAACTTCCCCTGCAAGCATAATATCTAATTTTACAAGATTAGAACGTTTATATTCACAAAATTCGTAGTCTAAACTTGCATAACCTTTTGTACGAGATTTAAGTTGGTCATAGAAATCAGTAATAACTTCACTCAATGGAATTTCATAAGTTAAATCAACACGAACTTTATCAAGATAAGTCATATTTTTGAAAATGCCACGTTTTGATTGTGACAAATCCATCAATGTACCAACAAATTCATTCGGAGTGATAACTTGAACTTTAACATATGGTTCTTCAATATAATCTCGATATTGAGCAGCTGGAAGATTTGATGGGTTATCAATCTCAACAATTTCGCCATTAGTTTTGTGAACTCTATAAACAACAGACGGAGCAGTTGTTACAAGAGATAAGTTATATTCTCTTTCCAGACGTTCTTGAGCAATTTCCATATGAAGCATGCCCAAAAATCCACATCTAAAACCAAAACCTAATGCACTTGATGTTTCTGGTTCAAAAGTAATACTACTATCATTTAGCTTTAACTTTTCTAACGCTTCTTTTAAATCCTCATAATCCTCGTTGTCAACAGGATACATACCAGAAAATACCATTGGCAACGCTTCTTTATACCCAGGAAGAGCTTCTGTTGCAGAATTTTCAACATTTGTAATAGTATCACCAACGAAACGAGTCAATTCTTTGATTGAACCAGCAAAATATCCTACATCACCACAAGTCAACTTTTGAACAGGTTTTCTTGCAGGTGTTTGATAACCAAGTTCTACAACTTCACACTCCTTGCCAGAAGCCATAAAGCGAACCTTATCCCCTACTGAAATTGTGCCATCAACAACTTTGAAATAACAAACAGTTCCCAAATATTGGTCATACACACTATCAAAAACTAATGCCCTTAATGGTTTGTCCGAATTATCAACAGGAGCAGGGATATAATTTACAACAGCTTCCAAAACATCTTCAATTCCAATACCAGTTTTGGCACTAACAGGAATTGCCATAGAAGCATCTATACCTAAAATTTCTTCAATCTCTTGTTTTACACGCTCAACATCCGCAGATGGAAGGTCAATTTTGTTAATTACAGGAATAATTTCCAAATTTTGCTCAATAGCCAAATAAACATTCGCCAAAGTTTGAGCTTCAACACCTTGAGTAGCGTCAACAATCAATAATGCTCCCTCGCAAGCCGCAAGAGAACGAGAAACTTCGTAAGAAAAATCCACGTGACCTGGGGTATCAATCAAATTAAGCTCATAATTTTTACCATCATTAGCAAGATAATTCATTCTTGCTGCATTTAATTTGATAGTAATTCCTCGTTCACGCTCAATATCCATTGAATCAAGCAACTGCTCTTGCATATCTCGTTGAGCAACAGTCCCTGTTTTTTCAAGCAATCTATCCGCTAGTGTTGATTTTCCGTGGTCAATGTGAGCTATTATACAAAAATTTCTTACGTTTTCTCTAGTTTTCATAATTTTAATTATATATAAAAAAAAACAGTTGTAAAATAAGATAATAAAGAGATTTAACAATACGGCTATATAATAAAAAACGGGACAAGAATTACTTATCCCAATTAACATGCTTTCGCATTTTATACTAATCTTTTTCATACAATTGGCTAATGAATCCTAAACTCTTGTTACCCTTTTGTACAACACTAATAGCCTAATAGAATATTCCCCAAAAATCTATTACCCACTCTGGCAATTTAGACACTAAAAAACTGGCTTATAAAAGCCAGTATTTGAAAATTGGATGAGATTAAGATACAAATGCCTACACTAGACCCAAAACTTTTTTGTACCAAGAAAAAGATTCAAGTTCTGTACCATTAAAAGTCGTCTTTGTGCATTGTTTTTTCAAGTAAGATTCAAATTCATCAGTGAATTTAGATTTTACTTTTTTAACCTCTTTGTCTGAAATTACTGTTGACATAACGCACTCCTTTTACACAATTATTGTAAGGTTGTAAACATCTCATATATTATACCATGAAATACAAGTTTTCTCTAGTTATAAAACAAAATGCGGGATTTTTTTGTTAGTATATTTGAGTTTTGTTTGTAAATTTTTATTAAGTAATTTTATTTAATTAAACATATATATTATTAGAATAAATTATTGCAAAATTTTAGTATATTTATGATAATATTTCTTTATACTATTCAGGAGCAAAATTATTAAAAAAATGCTATGATTATTTAGAGAAAAGGAACGTATAAAATTTGACAACAAGAGTATCAAATAGCAAAATATAATTAAAACAGCAGAAATTTTGCTTAACAAAAAAATATATTCTGACAGTTTTACACAAGTATAATATTATGTAGTAAGCAATATGCGAAGGAAGTAATATGAAAATCAGAAAGCAACTTTTAACAACTATTTTGGTATCTGCGTTAGTATTAGGAGCACAAGCTACAAATGCACAAATGACTCCTGAAGCAACTACCTTGTATCAAGAAGCCTGCACCGCAGAACACCAACAAGATTTGAAAGATGCAATCTCTAAACTTGAAAAAGCAATTGCAGTTTCAGGTGGAGATGCAATGCTTTACACTAAATTAGCTGGGATTTATTCAGAAATTGACCAATATGACAAAGCATTAGAAAACTATAAAAAAGTAACAGAAATCAACCCAGACGATGCCTTCGTATATATAAGTATTGGTAGCATTTACGAAAACCAAGGAAAATACAAAGAAGCACTAACTGCATACAACAAAGCACTTGATATTTTCCCAGAATACAAATTTAACTATTATAACATCGCAAATGTTCAATACCAACTTAGAAATTATAACGGAGCAATCAAAAGCTACAATTTATTCCTTGATACATATGCTCAACACGCAGAAGCAAGAGAAAGCTTAGCTGCATCTTATTATGCAACAAAAGATTACACAAATGCTTCTAAACAGTATCAAAGAATTTACGACAAAAACCCAGAATCATTCAAAAACTACTCTGAATATGGGATTTCACTTTTAAACACAGACAATTCAGAAAAAGCAGTTGAAATGTTAGAAAAAGCCATTGAAATAGACCCAGAGAACAACTCTGCACACTTAGGACTTGCTCAAAGTTACCAAGATTTAGGCAAAAATGACATGGCATACGAACAATATCAAATTGTTCTTCAAAAAATACCAAACTTAAACACTGTAAGATTAGATTATGCAAATTTACTTGCAGATATGAGCAAAAACACAGAAGCAATTACTCAATACAATATGTATATCAAAGCATTCCCTAACGATATAAACGGATACAAAAACCTAGCAGCCGTTTATAAAGAAGTTGGGAATTACGATAAAGCAATTGAAAATTACTCAGTTGCATTACAAAAAGATTCACAAAATATTGAACTTAAAAAAGAAATTGCAAACTGCTATCACAACAAAAAAGATTACCAAACAGCGTTGAAATATTATAACGAAATTTTAACTGCACAACCAGATAATCTAGATATTAAATCAAACAAAGCAATCGCTCTTCACGCATTAAAACAATATGATGAAGCAATTTCTTTATATCAAGAACTTCTAACTACTAAAGATGATAAAACTATTAAAACCAATCTAAATGATGCCCTTGTTTCAAGAGGTCATGAATTGGTTGAAAAAGGTGATAACACTAAAGCGATTGAAGATTTCAAAACAGCAATTAAAGGCGGATATAGCGACGGATACGTATATTATGGATTAGCAAAAGCATATAGAGCAGAAGGCGATAATACAAAAGCCTCTGAAAACTATGAAAAAGCTATTTCAATAAACCCAGATAAAACCGTTTATTCCGCAGAATATAGTGATTTTATTTCATCACTTTATACTCCGAAAGTTAATATTGATAATACTGGCAACAAAGTACTTCCTACAATCAGTTTATCAATGGATAATAATGAACAAAATATCTCTTCTGCTGAAAAAACTCCAGCAATCGTAAAAACATCAAATGTAACAATCAAACAAAATGAAGACTTTATTGCAGAAGGAGATAAAAATTACAAAGCAAACAATTATGATGCTGCGGTGAAAAATTACCAAGATGCACTACAATTAGTTCCAAATGATGCCGTGACACTTTTAAAAATTGGAAACATCTACAAAATAAAAGAAGATAATACTAAGGCAGTTAATTTCTATCAAAAATCAATTATCGTTAACCCTGATTACACAGATGGATGGTTTAATTTAGGACTAGCGTACGCAAATGAAAATAATTTAATCGAATCTCAAAAAAGTTTTGAAAAAGTTATTTCACTAGACCCTGATTACAATTTTGGTTACGCATATTACGCATTGGGCAAAGCTCTTGAACACCAAGGCAAAAAATCAGATGCCATCAAAAACTACAAACTATTTATTAAACATAATAACGACAAAGACATGATAAATACTGTTCAAGCAGAAATTAAACATTTGCAGTAATTTTGTTGGTGAAAATGTTCGCAAAAACCATTAAAAAACCTATAATAATCTTTTTAATAACAATATTTTTAACATTGTTCACTTCGGCTTGCGACAATGAACAATCTCAAATACTTTTTAACAAATATCCATTCTCAACAGAAACTCTAAATTCGACATCAAACATATTCAAAACGAATGACAGAATTTATTATTTGGTAACTCTTCCAAAACCCGTTACAACTAAAAAATTATACATTCAAATCGTAAAAACAGGTGGCAAAACTATTGCAGGAGATTCAGCCGATAGATTAGGCTATGACCTTGTGTGGACAAAACGTGTAAAACTAAAAGATGAACAAATATATTATTATACAGATTATGTTGTATTTAGTGAATCAGGATCTTACATAATGAAAGTTTATTCACAAGACAACCCTACAAAAATTTTGACATCATCTCAATTTTATGTGAGAAATTAAATAGGAGAATTAAAAAATGATTAAAGACAAAGCACTTACATACTTCAACAATGGATACTCATGCTCAGAGAGTATTGTAAAAGCCGCAATTGATGAAGGTTTATGCCCTAAAGATTTGTTACCTTGTGCCACAACATTTTCAGCAGGAATGTCATCAGGCTGTGCTTGCGGTACAATCACTGGAGCTCAACTTGTACTTGGATATTTATTTGGAAGAGAAAATAAATTCGGAAATCAAGCATCTGCAAGAGAAAAAGCAGCAGAACTTATTGAAGAATTTAAAAAACGCAACAAAGTTACTTGTTGTAGAATTCTTTCTTCTGGTTTAGTTGGAAGTGCTAAAAAAGAACATTGTTCAAAATTTGTAGAAGATGTTTCAGATATTTTGGAATCATTGGTAAAGGTTACTGTATAATGTTGAACATTCTAGCAGTATTCTTAGGTGGCGGAATTGGGGCTTGTGCAAGATATATGGCAAGCATTCTTTGCGTAAATTTATTCAAGATTAATTTACCAATTTCAACATTTATTGTAAATATTGTAGGATGTTTTTTAATTGGATTTTTATACATACTATTTGTTGAAAAAATTCAAACATCCAATCCGTTAAAACTCCTATTAACCGTTGGTTTTTGTGGAGGATTAACAACTTTCAGCACTTTCTCAGCAGAACTATTTGAAATGATTCAAAATCAACAATTTTTACACGCTTCCATTTATGTAATGATAAGTGTTATAATTGGTTGCGTTGCAGTATATTTTGGAGGCTATTGTGCAAGATTTTTATAAAATTGATAAATTAAATTTCCTAACAGCGGGTATGCCCCTAGCAACAGGGAAAGAAGGATACCCAAGAGCATTTGAAATAATCCAAGAACTCGGTTTGGACGGTATGGAAGTGGAATTTGTTCATGGTGTCAGAATGTCTGATGAAACACGTGAACTCGTACATTCTATCCAAAAAGAAAAAAATCTTGTCTTAACAGCACATGGACCTTTCTATATCAATCTAAATTCTAAAGAGGAAGAAAAAGTAGAAGCTAGTGTTCAAAGAATTGTTGATACTGCAAAAACTGCATCCGACTTTGGCGGATACAGCATAACATATCATGCCGCTTTTTATATGGGAAAAGATAAAGAAACCGTTTACCAACAAGTAAAAAACCAAACTCAAAAAATTGTTGAAATATTAGAAAAAAACAATATCAAAGTATGGATTAGACCAGAAACGACTGGAAAAGCCTCTCAATGGGGAGATTACGAAGAAATAATCCGACTTTCAAAAGAATTTGACCAAGTTCTACCTTGCATAGATTTTTCCCATATTCACGCAAGAACAGGCGGAGAATATAATACCTATGATGAATTTTGCAAAGTTCTTGATAGAATTGGCTCCGAACTAGGAGAAAAAGCTATAAACAACTTCCACGCTCATCTTGCAGGAATTGAATATTCTGATAAAGGGGAAAAACGCCACTTAATTTTAGAAAAATCCGATATGAATTATAAAGACTTACTCAAAGCATTGAAAACCTTCGGAGTTAAAGGAGCTTTGGTATGCGAAAGCCCTAATATTGAAGAAGATGCGAAACTTTTAAAAGAATATTATTTGAATTTGTAACATTATTTGTCATATAAAAATATGAATTTTATCTTAACAATTTCCGAAAATATTTGTTGATGTTACAATTTTAGTATGGCTGGCAATTGGGATGAATTAATACAACAAATTAAAGAACGTTTGGATATTGTGGAAGTTGTATCCGAACAAGTTGTGCTGAAAAAACGAGGAAACAACTATTGGGGTTTATGCCCATTTCACAAAGATAAAAACCCTTCATTTTGCGTAACTCCACATATGGGAATTTATAAATGTTTTAGTTGCGGTGAAGCAGGTGATGCTCTTAAATTTTTGATGAAAACTAGAAATGTCGAATTCAAAGATTTAATTATTGAGCTTGCTGATAAATTTGGCTTAGAAGTTCCACATACACATAAAAATTCAGAGGGATCAACAAAAGAATTAAAAGCCCAAATGCTAAAAGCCACAGAAATAGCTACTGAGTTTTATCACGATTTGCTATTGAGAAACAAAGATTCTAATGCAGATATAGCTCTTGATTACCTTACAAAAAGAGGAATTGGGACAGATATTATAAAAAAATACCATATAGGAATTGCCCCAAAAGCATATACTGCCTTATATGATGAATTAAGAAAAGATTTTTCCAACGAAGTTTTAGAAAAAGCAGGACTTGTTCTGAAAAGCGACAAAGGCGGTTATATTGACAGATTTAGAAATCGTGTAATTATTCCTATCCAAAACGAAAATGGAGAATTTGTTGCATTCGGAGCTAGAGCTCTTGAAAAAGACCAAAATCCAAAATATCTAAACTCTTCAGATTCACTCATTTATAACAAAAGCCGTCTGCTTTATGGTTTATACACAGCAAAAGAAGCTATAAAGCACGAAGATTCTGTTATTCTGATGGAAGGATATTTTGATGTAATTTCATCACAAGCTCACGGAATAGAAAATTGCGTTGCATCTTGCGGAACTTCATTAACTCCAGATCACGTAAAACTGCTTTCTCGATACACAAAATCAAGAAGAATTTATTTGTCATTTGATACAGATTCAGCAGGACAAAAAGCGACAGCAAGAGGAGCTTCTATTATTAAAGAAGTATTTGCAGGGCTTGGAAACGTAAAGCAATTTGACGAAAGCTATCTCCCATCTTCTGACGATAAGTATGCTTGCGAAATTAGGGTAATCGCTCCTCCAGAAGGAAAAGACCCTGATGAATTTGTTCGCTCTGTTGGAGCAGATGCATACAAAATGTATATGGAAAATGCTCCTTTATTTATTGATTTTCAGATTGATAGTATTCTGAAAAACAAAGACAAATTCACAACTCCTCAAGAAAAAGCACAGTTTATCTCAACGTTGATACCAATTCTTGTGGAAATTAAAAACAAAATTATTAGAGCAGAATACGCTGATATGGTTGCACAATCACTCGGAATTGTCCCAGAAGCTATTATGTCTGAAATTCGTTCATATGAAAGAATGAATGCACCACGAGTAGAAAGAATTGTTAAAAATGTAACAAAAAATAACTCTGTGTCAAAAAAAGCGCAAAAAAATTTATTGAGCGTTTTTTTAGTACCCGACAGTCATTTAAATTTTACCCAAATAAATGAAATGATTGGTGACGTTGCATTCGATGATGAAATATTAACAATTGTAAAAACTACGATTGACAAATTGATATGTAACGTAAATAATGTGAAAGAATTAATAGAACATTTATATACTGAATTTGTTGATAATCCTGATGCTCAGGCAGTTTTACCAGAGCTAATCTCAACATCAGAGGCATATAGAGGCTTGTCGGAAGAAGATTTTAGAAGTGTGATAAAAGAAACAATCGACAAAATAAATCGAATCAGACAGGAAAAGGAAATCGAACACATTAAACAAATGTACAAAGGGATTGACGATGACGATCCCGAAGCCCTAAAAATCCAAATACAACTTAGAGATAAAATAAAGAAAAAAAGACAAAAATCGGAGAATAATTAATGACAAAAAAAAGACAATCAGGTTCCTCAGTAATCAGTGTTATGGAAGATGAATCACTAGATTTAGAAAACATTAATGAGGAAACGGTTATTGGTGAACGCCATGATGATATTAATTACATGAACGTTGATATTTCAACTGATAATATCGAAGATATTGTAACTTCAAAGATGGGCGACAAAATGTCAAATGATGATATTTATATGATGCATTCATCAGATGAAGCTGATCCAAACGACTTAGAAGTTCCAAAAAATGTTGCGATTGATGACCCAGTAAGATTATATCTAAGAGAAATTGGTAGAATTAAATTATTATCTGCAAACGAAGAAATTGAACTAGCAAGAAAAATATTAGAAGGTGGAACACCTGGAGCTATCGCAAAAAGAAAATTAGTTCAAGCAAACTTACGTTTGGTTGTAAGTATCGCTAAAAAATACGTTGGACGTGGAATGTTATTTTTAGACCTAATCCAAGAAGGAAACTTAGGTTTAATCAGAGCTGCTGAAAAATTCGACCACGAAAGAGGTTTCAAATTCTCAACTTATGCAACTTGGTGGATTAGACAAGCAATTACTCGTGCAATTGCAGACCAAGCAAGAACAATTAGAATTCCTGTTCATATGGTTGAAACTATCAACAAGTTGAAAAAAGTTACAAGAAAACTTGCCCAAGACTTATCAAGAAAACCAACCGAAGATGAATTAGCAGCAGAAATGAACGTATCTATTTCAAAACTTCGTGAAATTATTAAAATCGCTCAAGAACCATTATCATTGGAAACTCCAATTGGTAAAGAAGAAGATTCTCGTTTAGGTGATTTTATTGAAGATAAAGAAGCTGATGCCCCAGTTAAAATGGTTGCTTCAGAATTGTTGAAAGAAGACTTAGCAGAAGTTCTATGTACACTATCTCCAAGAGAACGTGATGTATTGAGATTACGTTTCGGTATGGATGATGGACGTCAAAGAACTTTAGAAGAAGTTGGTCAATTATTTGGCGTTACTCGTGAACGTATTAGACAAATTGAAGCTAAAGCTTTGAGAAAACTTCGTCACCCTAACCGTAAAAAACGTTTAGAAGAATACGTTGAGTAATCAAATAGATTATAAAATTGGTAAAAAGCTCTCACAAAATTGAGAGCTTTTTATTTTTGAAAAAATACTTTATACCCAACTGTATATGCTTGAATATAGTTTTTTTTGTTATAAAATGGATGTGTGTAATTTTTATACAGTAAGAGAAGGAGAACTCAAAATGAGTGAAAGAAAATTAGTTGGAACAAAAGAAATGTTCGAAAAAGCCCTAGCTGGTAAATATGCTATTGGTGCTTACAACGTTAACAACATGGAAATCTTACAAGGTATTGCAGAAGCTGCTGAAGAAACACAATCTCCAATTATCTTGCAAGTTTCAGCTGGTGCTAGAAAATATGCTAACCAAACTTACCTAATCAAATTGGTTGAAGCTGCATTAGCTACTACAACGGTTCCTATCGCATTGCACTTAGATCACGGTGCTGATTTTGATATTTGTAAAGCATGTATCGATGGCGGTTTCTCATCAGTTATGATTGATGGTTCAAGATTCCCATTAGAAGAAAACATTGCTTTAACTAAAAAAGTTGTTGAATATGCTCACGCTCACGGCGTTTCAGTAGAAGCTGAATTAGGTAAATTAGCGGGTGTTGAAGATGACGTTAAAGTTCACGCTAAAGATTCAACATACACAGACCCAGCAGAAGCTGCTAGATTTGTTAAAGAAACTGGTTGTGATTCATTAGCTGTTGCTATTGGTACTTCACACGGTGCTTACAAATTCAAAGGCGAAGCTAAATTAGACTTCGAAAGATTAGCTGAAATCAAAAAAGCTGTTAACGAAGCAGTTGGATATGATTATCCATTAGTATTACACGGTTCATCTTCAGTTCCAAAAGAATTCGTTGCTAAATGTAACAAATTCGGTGGTAACTTACCAGATGCACAAGGTGTTCCAGAAGATATGCTTAACTTCGCTTCTAAACACGGTGTTGCAAAAATTAACATCGATACAGATTTAAGACTTGCAATGACTTCTACAATCAGAGAATTCTTCATTGAACACCCTGAAAAATTCGACCCAAGAGAATACATGGGACCAGGAAGAACTGCTGTTAAAGAAATGGTTATGCACAAAATGAGAGATGTATTAGGAACAGCTGGTCACGCTCAAGACTAATTGTTTGAAAATACAAAACTCTAACAAAGTTGCAAAACACCCACCTCGTATGAAGTGGGTGTTTTGTTTTATTATAAAATTTCATCTAACCTAAATTCGCTCCATCTCTTGTAAATAAATTGAAGCCAAGGCTAAATCTGATTTTGTCGTAACCTTAATATTGCGATAATCCCCTTCCTGAATAAACACATCGTAACCAAGATATTCAAGCATGCCAGCATCATCCGTATAAGATTCATCTTTTAATGTTTCGTGAGCAGATTTAATTATTTTGTATTCAAAAGCTTGTGGGGTTTGAGTATTATAGAGTTTAGAACGGTCTATTGTTTTTATTATCAGCCCATACTCATCAACTTCTTTTATTGTATCAACGGTTTTAGTCATAACAGAAATAGCTCTTTTTTCAACAACATCAACCATAAGTTTTTTAATTATTTCAGGATTAATCATAGGTCTAGCTCCATCATGGATTAAAACATAATCACAATCAGTGGCTTCTAATCCTTTTCGGACAGACTCTTGGCGAGTTGCACCCCCCTCAACAACCTTGATATTAGAAAAACTCTGAAACATGTCAGCTACAACATCAATAATTGCAGGGTTCGTACTAATAATAACCTCGTCAATATTCGCTTGTAAAAATGCTTCTACTGTATATTTAAGAATTTCCTTTCCATGAATTTTTTCAAGTAATTTATTTGTTGTTCCACCAAACCTTGAAGATGTACCACCTGCGGTTATTATTGCAGTATATTTCATATAATTCTCCTTATATTAATCTTTAAAATGGTTAAAAACCTTTTCTTCAACATCTTGTTTTGAATAATGCGTAATCTTATCTCTTAATTTAAGATTAACACCTAAACCTTCTTTAACTACACCAATCTCAAATCCGCCTTGAAAATTTTGAGGAACAGTCGCAAGAATTTGATAATCTTCTCCCCCAAATAAAACCAAATCTTGCCAATTTTCAAATTGTTCAATATCCTTGTCATACGGGATTTTATCAAAATCAACATCTAATAAAACACCACTTTCATTAGCAATCGTGGATAATCCATCCATCAAACCATCAGATGTATCCATCATTGCGTAAGGTTCTTTGACAGTAGTTGAAATATTTTTTCCAAATTCAACTTGAGCAACAGGATTAATATGAGATTTAATAAACTTTTCTGGAGAATTTTTACATTCCAACAACAATTTCAAACCAGCAGAACTCGAACCATGAATTCCAGAAACAATAACCTTTTGACCTATTTTAGCATTTTTGCGAGAAGAAATATTTCGCCCTAAAGTTTTTCCAATTGCACAAATTGAAATGTATATTTTTTCAGAGCCTGTAATATCCCCACCAACAATCTGAACATCATTACCACAAGCTTTTTTACAACCATTATAAAACTCTTCCACAAAATCTTCTTTTACATTTGATGGCAAAGACAACGAAACAGTCAAATATTTTGGCTCAGCACCACTCGCTACCACATCCGAAACATTAACCATTACAGCCTTAAATCCTAAATCAAACGCAGAGATAAATTTCGTTGAAAAATGAATATCTTCAACAAGGCTATCTTGAGTTACAACAATCCCCAAATCCTTTAAATACGCACAATCATCCCCAATATATGGAGAATTTAGTGTATTTTTTATAATCGTTATAAACTCTTTTTCCTTCATCGCAACTAAACTATATCATGCTCAATCAATGAAATAAATTCTTTTACAAGAGTGTTATTCCATTTTTTGCCAGCATCTGATTTAATAATTTCCAAAGCATCACGAGAAGATAACTTAGCTCTATACGGACGAGGCTCAATTAAGGCAAAATATTCGTCAATAATCAAAATAATTTGTGAGGTTAACGGTATTTCATCTTTAGACATTTTATTTGGATAGCCAGAACCATCCCAATTTTCGTGGTGATGTTCAATTATCGGTAACACATCTTGAATATAAGAAATAGGTTTCAAAATCTCTCTTGCCGCAATTATCGGATGATTTTTAATCTTATCTCGTTCTTCATCTGTCAGAGGAGTAGCTTTTTGTAATATATCTTGTGGAAGCATCAAATTTCCAATATCATAAAGCAGAACTGCAACTTTCAAATTATCAATTTCTTCTTTTGGCAAATCAAATCTTTTTGCTAAACTTGCAGCCATCAAGACTTTATTTTTAATAACTCCAGAAGAGTGCATTGGGTTATATAATTTTGTCAAAACATCAGCTACTGTATATAAAGATTCATTTGTCATTTCATCCTTATTCGCAGGGGCTTGAAGTTTCAAGCATAACTCTTTAGAAAGATGTTTTGCCATTGGAATTCTATTTTTAGACAGAATATCAACAAATGTATTAACAGCAATTTCTTGCCAAGAAGTTTCCGAAATAGGTTTTGCAAGGGTAACTCTATTACGCCCTTCACGTTTAGAAGTGTACATAGCTTGGTCAGTAAGTTCTAAAAGTTCTTCCACATTATCAGTATGTTCAAAATATGTAGCAACCCCTAAACTACCAGTTATATGACCAATTGTATCAATTTCAGTTTTTTCAATTGCACTACGAATTCTCTCTGCCGCAATCATTGCACCATCGGATGAAATTCCAGGGAGCAATACATCAAATTCTTCTCCACCAATACGGGCTGGAACATCGACAGAACGAGCATTTGCTTTCAAGACATCTGCAATTGTTTTAATCGCTAAATCACCATAAAAATGTCCGTGCGTATCATTAATTTTTTTCAAAAAGTCTAAATCTATTCCAATAATAGAAAATGGTTGTTGTTGACGTTTTGCACGTTGAACTTCTTTTTCCAAAGCTTCTTCAAAATATCGTCGATTGTATAACCCAGTCAAGGCATCAGTTACAGCTTGATCACGTACAGCTTGGAACAAATCAGCAATAGTTATAGCCATTTCTATTTGTTTTGCGAATAGCCCCAAAAAGTCCATTTCTGTACCTGCAAGTTCTTCTCTAGCAGAAAATACACAGAACCAACCAAACTCTTTATTTTGCGTAATTAAAGGAATTATAATAACAGATTTTACAGGTTGATTTGAAATAACTTTTTTAACAGTTTCCGCATCCAAATCTGGCAAAACAGATTTTAAAGCCAAATCAATAGATCTTGTTTGGATAATTTTTCTTTGCCTCATAGAATCAGCAAAAACACTCTCTCCGTCATAATTTAATTTTCTTGTTTGAATTCCAGGAGAACCAATAATATTATTCAACCTATCAATCAGACCATCATTAGATTGAGCTAAAATTTGTAAATATTCACCATCTTCATCAACACATTTATGAATAATAGCACAATGCATATAACCAAGTTCACCTTGGGTACTATTAACAATGGCTTCCATAACATTTTCGAGCGGAGTAGATGAATTCATCATTTCCCAAATGTGTTGCAAAGTGAACATTCTACGATTTGCGTCATCAAGCTCCTCGGTTCTTTCCGCAATTTCTTTTTCTAATTCGAGATTGCGTTCATATATCTCAAGGTAATCACGCTTTTCGTGATAAATGTTATTCTCAACTTCGGAAACCTTTTTTGTAACTTCTTTAAATTTATCAAATAAACCCATCAGATTCCTTCAATATATGATAATCTAACTACCAATTATAACACTTTTTAATTAAAATATCAAGGTATTAATAACATCAATTACATCTTTTGGATTTGGGAAATTTGTACAAGCGTTTAAATTTTTTCTCAAGTGGCATTTTCTCTTAAAACACGGTTCACATGGCAACCCCGAACCACCAAGAGCTACATACTTGTTAGGGCTTCCAAACGGAGCTAAAACATCTTTAGGGGTGCAAGTAAAAATAGTAATAACAGCTGGTTTGCCAGTAGCCCAAGCTAAATGAGCACTCCCACTATCTGGAGCCATAACTAAATTTGCACGAGAAAATAATTCAATCAATTCTGAAATATCAGTTTTTCCAGCCAAATTCAAATATTTTCCACCACTGATATACTCAATTAAATCATTGTCACAAGGTCCACCAGTGAAAACTACATTACACTTTTCTGCAATATTTTCAACAACCTTTTTCCAATTATCTTTATTCCAATGTTTATTAACCCAAGTTGTTGCAGGAGCAATAACTACCAACGGTTTAGTTGCATCAAAGTTAGATAAAAGCTTGTCAATTTTTTCAACTGTTTGAGGTGTTGATGGAGGAAGAGAAACTTGGATATTATCAACCTTTATCCCTAAATGTTCAGCATATCTAAGATAATTCAGAACAATTGGAGAATCTGGAGCGTAAGAAATATTATCAATCCATTCATTACCACCAAGAACAGATAATTCTCTACCTTCTTTTGATATAATTCTTCTTTTTGCACCACAAAACAAAAGCCAATACAAACTCTTCAACATCATTTGAGAGTCAATTGCAATATCAAATTTTTCATCACGAAGTTGTTTTAAAATTGCCAAATATTCTTTAAAATTTTCTAAACAAAAACCACGAGATTTCCATTTTTTAATAGGAACTAAAATAGTTTTATCAACGCAAGGATTATTTTCTACAACTTGAATTCCTTTTTCTGAAACAAGCCACGTAATTTCATAACCAGCATTTTTTAACGCATTTGCAAGTGGAATATTAAAAATAACATCCCCGAGTGATGACAATTTGATAAGTAATAATTTTTGTTTTTTTTCTTCCATTTTCTTCCCCATTCAGATATGTATAATTATACGTTAAAAGCATAATTTCGTCTAGATAAAGAAAAAATATAGACATAAATCACCTTATATTATAAAATAACATCAATGGGTAAGTGCCAACACTTCCAATTCGCACACGTATTTTACTAAGGAATAAGCGATATAAGGAGGTGATTAAAATGGATTGGCTTAATTTATTTTTGTATGTTTTATGTAAAATATGCAAAAATAAAGTTCCAGAACTCGAGATTCTAGAACTTTATTTAAACCAATAACATAGGGCACTAAGTGAAGTCTTAAAGAAGTACCATTTCTTTAGGACTTCTCCCTATACCATGATTATTTACTATTTTTATCAATTTGTCAATATTAAAAAATTACCCTACAACTTCCAAAAAAGTTATAAATTTATCCCCATATTTTTTCTGTTTAATTATTTCATACCCAGAAAAATCAACATCAATTGCATGCTCAATAATCACAATACCACATGCAAGATTCTTAACCACTTCCAAACTTTGTTCATTTATTCCTGAAAAATATGGAGGATCAATATAAATAACATTAAATTTTTTATTCAATTTTGCACAAGTTTTTAAACTATCACCCAATATTAACTTTAAATCATTCTCTTTTTCATATTTTTTGAAATTAGATTTAGCGATAGAATAAACTTTTTTATTTTTCTCAATAGAAACAACCGTAGAAAACCCTCTAGATAAAGCTTCTAAACCCATAATTCCAGAACCTGCATACATATCAAGAAAACTTGAGCCTTCAAAATCGACAAGACATTGAAGGGTATTGAAAACGCTCATACGAACCTTTGATAATGTTGGGCGAGTGATATTTTCATCTGGAGCAGTAATTTTCTGCCCTTTGTATTTTCCTGCGGTAATATTCATAATTTTCATTTTACTACAAAGTTAAATTTTATCCATTTGATTATAGCTTACAGGGCAATCATCTTCCTTGCTTAAATTTTTTGTTTAATATAAAATACCCGTGTAGAAGTGGTACTATAAAAGGAGATTTTATTATGTCAAGAAAACCAATTATCGCAGGAAACTGGAAAATGAATTTACTTCAATCAGATGCTAAAGCATTGTATGAAGGAATCAAATCATTTGTAGATAAATTCAGTGCAACTCAATTACCAACAGTTGTTATCGCTCCTGTATTTACATCATTAAACCAAGTAGCTGAAATTCCATGTGACTGTGGTTGCAACGGTTCAAAATTATATGTTGCAGGTCAAAACTGCCATTGGGAAAAATCTGGTGCTTTCACTGGTGAAATTTCAGTTGAAATGTTGAAAGATGCAGGTTGTTCATTCGTAATCATTGGACACTCTGAAAGAAGACAATATTTCTCAGAAACAGATGAAATGATTAACAAAAAAGCTAAAGCAATCTTGGCTGGTGGCTTAATTCCAATCATCTGCTGTGGTGAAACTTTAGAACAAAGAGAAGCTGGTGTAACTGATTCACACATCGCATCTCAAATCAGAGCTGCTTTAGAAGGTATTTCTTCTGAAGACGTTGCTAAATCAGTTATCGCTTACGAACCAATCTGGGCTATCGGAACTGGAAAATCTTGTGATGCTGACGAAGCTAACAGAGTAATCAAAATGATTCGTGGCGTTGTTGCAGAAGTTGCTGGTTCTCAAGCTGCTGATGCTATCAGAATCCTTTACGGTGGTTCTGTAAAACCTAACACAATCGAAGAACAAATGGCAAAATCAGATATCGATGGTGCTTTAATCGGTGGTGCATCATTGAAAGCTGATAGCTTCAACGAAATCATTGAAAAAACAATGAAAGTTGCTGTTTAGTTTTTGAATAAAAGATTGATTGACAGTCGAAATGAAAAATCCAGATAGAAATATCTGGATTTTTTGTTTTTTAATAATGCTCATCGTCAAAGATTTTAAAATCTTTCGGAATGTTTTCTTCAATATGTTTAAATAATTCTTCCATCGACCATCCAAACGCTTCAGCAATTTTTTTGAGAGTAATAAGCTGAGCCTCATTTTCACCACGCTCAATTCGTGTCAAAGTAGATTTTGGAATGTCATTTTCATAAGCAAATAATATTGAACTTTTACCAGTTTTTGCAACTCTTAAATCCCTTAAAGCCTTGCCAAACATCTTGCAATAAGTTTTTTCTTTTTCATTCATGAAAAAATCCTTTAAACAAATGACCCATATATGGGTTATAGAAATGAGGATGAGATGGAAATAAAAGAAAAACTTGCATTTACATTGGCAGAAGTATTGATTACGTTAGGAGTCATTGGAGTTGTTGCAGCAATTACAATCCCTGGGTTGATAACTTCTTATAATAAAAAGATTACTGAAACTCGCTTGGCAAAATTCTATTCAGTTTTCAACCAAGCCATTAGACTTTCAGTCGCTGAAAACGGTGACGTTGATACTTGGGATGATTACTGGGACAATGATGGTATTATTACTGGTGGACAAGAAAACCAAACTGGAGTAGAAAAAGCCTTCGACACTTATTTACGACCATATATGCAAATTGCATATAAAAAGAGAATACACCATGGGCAAGATAAAATACTATATGTACTACCAGATGGAGGAGCATTCGCATACAACGTGTGGGGAACAAGAGATATTACATTTTTCCCAAAAGATGCTGAAAAATGTATTGCAAGAAATAAGCCTATTGGGACATGTAGTTTTATGTTTATATTTTACCCCATCTCAGAAGCAGAGAGTTGGAAATATCATTATAATAAAGGCATAGAGCCATATTTGTATGATTGGGATGGAAGTGAAGCACATTTAAAAAGTGGTGCGACTTATTCTTGTGCAAATTCAGGATATTATTGTACCGCAATGATAAAAAACAATGGTTGGAAAATCCCAAAAGATTATCCATTAAAATTGCAGTACTAATATTGAAAATTATAAGTCACTTATAGACTTAGTAAACTTCAAGCAAAGAAAAATAGCCGTTGTAGTGTCGGCTTTATTCGGTAAAAGGTTAGTGTGTAGGAGAAAATAAAGAAAAAGAAAATGGTTTGTGTACATGCTTTTTATACCCATTTGCCCAGAAAAAGTAACATGTTTTTAATCAAGTTTTACAATTCTTAATGTTTATATAAAAATAAAAATCTTTAACTTTATATGGTTGAGAATATTTGCATTATGTACTTTTTTTGAGTAAAATGATACTACGAATGATAAGGGGATAAAATGAGAATTGAGGCAAAAAATTTAATAAAAATATACGGGGATAGAAGTGTTGTTAATGATGTTTCTTTCAACATTAGTAAAGGTGAAGTTGTTTGTCTTTTAGGTCCAAATGGAGCAGGTAAAACTACAACTTTCTATATGGTTGTTGGTTTGGTTAAACCTAACAAGGGTAGCATTACCCTAGATGGACAAGAAATTTCATCTTGGCCTATGCACGTTAGAGCAAAAGCAGGTATTGGTTACCTACCTCAAGAAGCTTCAATTTTTAGAAGTTTATCTGTTGAAGAAAATATTAAACTTGTTCTTCAAATGAATGATAAGTTAACTGAATGTGAAAAGAAAAAGAAATTAGAAGAACTTTTGGCAGAGTTTGGGGTTGCAAGATTGCGTAGTTCAACTGCAATTTCTTTATCTGGCGGTGAAAGACGTAGAGTTGAACTTGCGAGAGCTTTGGCTGCAAGTCCAGATTTTATTCTTTTAGATGAACCATTTACTGGTATTGACCCTATCGCTATTGGTGAAATTAAAGATAATATTAGAAAACTTTCAGAAGAAAAAGGTTTAGGGGTGTTGATTACTGACCACAACCCTAAAGCTACATTGTCTATTACTGATAGAGCTTATGTAATTTTTGATGGTAAAATTAAAATTCAAGGTAAGAGTGAAGAAGTTGCTGTTAACCCTGTTGCTAAAGAATTTTATTTAGGAAAGGACTTCACTTTATAATGAATTTTAAACTTCCTAAAATTACTATTTATGATAGATATATTTTTAAACAAGTAGCAATGGCTTCTTTAGTTGCCATATTGTTATTTTCTATTGTTTGGATTGCTCCAGAAATTTTGTTAAACACAATCAAAGGTGCTTTGGCTGGGGAGTATGGTTTCAAAACTGCAATCCTTCTTTTGATTTATGAAATGCCAAAAATATTGGATAAAGCTTTCCCTGTTGGGTTATTGCTTGGTACGTTGTTTACTTTTGATAAATTGAGTAAAGATTCTGAAATTACAATTTTTAGAGCAGTTGGAATGTCTTTTCCTCGAATTATTACTCCTGTTGTAGTTTTGAGTTTGATTTTTACTGCTTTGTGTTTTTTCACTGGAGATAGAGCTACTCCTTATGCCGCTGAAAAAATGCGTGCTATCCGAGGATATATGATTTCTACTCAGTACATTTATACTCAAAAAGATAACACTGGACATCCTTTGATGGCAGTTATTGTTTCTAAATCAATGAATAGGAAATTGGAAAATGTAATTGTTCTTGATTTTTCAAGTCATGTTTATCAAGATGTTCACCAGTTATCAAATATCTATTCTGCAAAAACTGGTTATGCCTATGATGATAAATGGGTTTTGAATGATATTTCTAATTATAGAATTTCCAATGATGGAATTTATATTGATATAAATCATTTGGATAAAATGAATATTTTAGAAGGTAAAACGGCATCTAATGCTTATACTCTAATGACTTATTCTACATTGAAAGAACGTGATATTACTAATAAAAATTTAAAACGATATGTAAATCTTTTGAAACAAGAAAACTTGTCAGAAGATTACCATGGAATGTTAAATAAATATTTGCAAAGATTTTTCCATCCATTTGTTTGTGTTCTACTTGCAATTTTGGGTTGTTTGTTAGGTTTTAGCAAACCTAGAGAGCAAAGATTGATTGGTTTTACAATTGCGATTGGATGTATTTTTATTTATTACATAACATTACCATTTTTCGATTTGTTGGCAGAAAAAGAAATTTTGCCTCCACTTATTACTGCAACGTTTCCGACAATAGCTTTCTTATGTGCTATTTTAGGTTTCTACAAGTCAAAGGATTTATAATATGAAATTATTGAAAATATTTTTAGGTTTATTAATGGTTATTCTTGTTGCAAACCCAGTTCATGCGGTTGGTGATATTTCCATTGATAAAAATGACGGTGTATATCATATAATTTTAAGTGGCGAAAAAGTTAAAAAAAGAATTAAATTTGTAGCTTCCGAAGATTTGATAACAAATAGAGAAGCTCATATAAAAGGAAATGCAACACTAACCGTCAATGCTGGTTTCTTTGACCCTAAAAATGGTAAAACAATTTCATACATCGTAACAGACAAAATGACCGCTGCTGATCCAATGTTCAATAATGCGTTATTAGCTAATCCATTTTTTAGAAAAAATATGAATATGATTTTGAACAGAAGTGAATTTCGTGTAATGCAATGTGGCAACAAATTTCAGTACGATATAGTTTCACACAAAGCGAATGTTCCTTTTGGGTGTTCTTTAATAACTTCAGCTCAAGGTGGACCATTAATTTTGCCAGAGCTTCATTTAGAAGAAGAAGGATTTATTGTTAAAAATGCGGAAGGAAATGTTATTAGGGAATCTGCTTCTGTGTTACATAAAACTTCAAGAACCATTATTGGTTTGAAAGGTTTGAATGAATGTCATATTTTAATATTTACAGATGATAATCCAGTAGATATGTACGAAGTTCAGCAGTATTGTAAAGAATTAGGTTTAGATAGAGCAATGGCGTTTGACGGTGGAAGTTCAACATCAATGAATTACAAACGTAATATAGAAGTTGTTTCTGTCAAAGGCGATGGAGCTGGTCGTATGTTGAAATCATTTATGTTGGTTTATTAGATAATTATTTTATATTAAAGTTTATAGAAATTAAAAACCCGATGAGATAAATTCATCGGGTTTTATAATAATTTTGATAATCTTTTTAAAATAGGCGACACCCAGATTCGAACTGGGGGATAAAAGCTTTGCAGGCTTCTGCCTTACCACTTGGCCATGTCGCCATACCGTATATTTAATATAAGCGATACATACTCTGATGTCAAGGTTTTTATTATTAATACCTATAAACTAATGCACGGATACAACAATTATACTTACAAACTCTCAACAAATACTTTTGGGCAATTATTTTTTTGCAATCATTTTTTCTAAAATATACTTTGCGGTTTCTAATTGTACATCTTTACGTTCAGAGATATCTTTTGGGGTAAAATCAACTTCTATATCTGGGGAAATTCCCTTTTTATTTATGTCTTTACCTTTTGGAGTTAAGTATTTTGCAATTGTTAAATTCAAACCTGTTTCATTTGGCAAAGGAATAATTTTTTGAACCATACCTTTTCCGTATGTTTTAGTTCCTATAATTTTAGCTTTATGATAATCTTTCAATGCTCCAGATAAAATCTCACTAGCACTGGCACTAGCTCCATTTACCAAAACTATTACTGGTTTTTTAATTTCTAGGTCAGTATCTCTAGCCATAACATCATATCTGTAACCATTTCTACCGACAATACTAACTAGGCGTCCTTTTTCAATAAACAAATTCGCAACGAATACTGCATTGGTTAAAAGTCCACCTGTATTACCTCTTAAATCAACAATTAGTCCCTGTGAATTATTTGTATTTTCGAGTGCTTCTAGAAATTCATTGGGGGTGGAATTGCTGATAAAACTTGAAATTTGAATATAACCAATATTTTTTTCTATGTAACTTTTTACAGTTTTAATTTTTATTTCTTTTCTTATGATTTTTTTATTAATTCGTTCTTTATTTCGCAAAATATCTACACTTACAAATGTGTTTGTTGGACCTTTTACGAGGTTAGAAACTTCAGCAAGTGAAAGTCCACTAACTTTTTTCCCATCAATTGCAAGAATTATATCTCCAGCGTGAACATCTGCAAATTGAGCTGGAGTGTTTTCTATAACGCTAATTATTCTTATTTTTCCTGAATCGTTTATTATGTTAACCCCGATTCCTGAAATTTTTGAGGTAATTGAGGTATTTTGTTCCGAAAATTCTTCTTTGGTCAAAAATCTCGAATATGGGTCATCCAAACTTGCAAGCATAGTTTCTATCGCAACTTTTGCATCTTCTTCTGTTTGAATTTTTCCATCATAACGGTTTTTCCATCTTCCCCAGTGTTGGTGGTTAAAATTTGGATCATAGTATTCACTTTTTACCGTTTGCCAAGTTTTGTCATACAACGTTTGAGGTGAAACTCTTGTTGTATCAACTGTTTTGGTGTCAGAATTAAGCATTGGATTATGGTTTGTTGTGTAAAAAGTACGAAATGCACAGAATGTCACTGTTACGCCAACAAAAAATAATAATGCTTTAATCCTTCTTCTCATAGTTTTAATTTAACATCAATGATTTTTTTTTATCAATATACTTTATAAGTAAAACATGTATTTATTCAAAAATCTTTATAAATTATCAAAACCAGGAGAATATGACGGCAAATTTTTATATCCAGAATTAGAAAGTACGGCTTTTTTAATATATTTGTTTGTATAATTACCTTTTTCTAAAAGTCGTTTAAGTGTATTTTCTCTCACTACAAGAGGATATTGCTCTTGATTACTTTCTGGATAAAGTTTTAAAATATCATTCCATACAAAAGCTTCCATTGTCCAAGCATAAGTTTCTTCTGCTAGAGAGTTGTATTCATCTTGGTGAAGTGCTTCGTGTGCAAGTAATGCTGCAATAGCACCAGCTGGAGCGTTTTTGTGTTTTGTATTGATATAGATGTATAATTTTTTACTTTTTTTCCATCCTAAAGCATCAAATGTTGCATATTCTGCATTGATTTCACTTAGATTACGAAATTCAATTCTTACTGGTTTTCCAGAAAGGTTGTTTCCTAAGATTGCGTTACGAGAAAACATTCCTTCTGTATCTTTTAGCATATCAAGTGCAACGTAGAATACTTCATCTTTTCCAACATCTTTGTACCCTGGAGTAATTTGTTTGATATATTCAGGAGTGTATTTTTTAGGATATTGGTGTGGTGTTGTCATATTTGGTTCTGCGGCAAAAGTTAGAGTTGCCGAGATTGCAAATAGTGAAATTACACCGAATATTTTTGTTATAAGTTTGTTTATTTTCATTCTTCCTAACCTCTTTTATTTAAACTGATGGGTAACATGAATTATAATTAGATTTTTTTTGAAATCAAATTAATTTATTTTTTTCTATTCAGTTTAACTAATTCAGAGTACATAAATTTATATTTATTAGAATTATCAAGACTTTCAGCTTCTGAAATATATTCAAGTGCGGATTTGTAATCTTGTTTTGATTTATAAAATTCACTCATTTGTGCATAATATTCTGGATTGTTCAAATCATATAAAATTGCACGTTTCATACATTCTATCGCTTCATCTGTATCTTCTGTTTTAAATCTTACAAGAGCAAGATAATAGTAACCTTGTGAACAGTTCAAGTCTAAAGAAATAGCTTCTTGAGCGTAATCTTTTGCTGTTTCAAAATCTTCTTTTAAATAACTAGCTTTTGCCCCCAAAATATTTCCTGCAATGTAATTTGGATTTAATTCAAGGATTTTTTCTGCTATTTCAAGTGCTTTATCATATTCTTTTTCTTTAATATAAATATTAGCCAAATCGCTCAAATAATCTAAGTTTTCTGGATTTTTTTCGATGACTTCATTTACTAAATTTTTAGCTTTGTCGAATATATTTAAATCCAGATAAATTTTGCTTAATGACATTTTGGTAAAATCATCATTGAATCCTTTTGACAAATTTTCTTCAAGAATTTGTTCTGCACCAAGAAAATCTTTATTGACTTCTAGAATCAATGCTTTTAAAACTCTTGCTTGTGGGTGTTCTGGGTTGATGTCTAAAATTGCATCAATTTCTTTTTGTGCTTTTTGATAATCTTTCTGGTCAAAATACAAGTATGCAAGGGAATATCTATAATCAAGATTATCTGGATTTAAGTAAAGAGCTTTGCTGTAAGCTTTTTGTGCTTCTTCGCTCCATCCATTGTAAAAATATGCGTTGCCTAGATTGTATAAGTATTTTGAATTTTCTTTATCGAAATTTGCTGCTTTAGAAAAATCTTTTATTGCTTCGATAAAATTCATTTTTTCTAATTCAAACAATCCTAAAAAGTTTAGGACTTCTGGATTTTGAGAATTTTTACCGATTTTTTCAAAAATTTCTTTAGCTTCTTCAAGTTTATTTTCGTCAAATTTAATTTTTCCAATTAAAAGTAAAACTTTTTCATCATCTGGGTTGCAATCTTTTAGTAATTCCTTTGCTTGTTCTGTTTCTCCGTTGACATAAAGAGCTTCCGCACATTCAATTTTTACATCAGAATTAAAGAATTCAGATGTTTTGTATTTGTCAATTTCGCAGAATAATTTTAATTTAATAAGAATTTTAACTAATTCTTTTAAATTTTCAGTATTTTGTTGAGTTTCAAAAAGTTTTGTTGAAATTTCCAGAGCAGAATCAAGATTTCCTTGACGCTCTTTTATTATTTTGGATAATTTCAAAGCTTCAGTATGAGTAGGGTTTATTGCTAAAACCTTTTCAAGATAATCAATTGCACGAGCATAATTATTTATCAAAAAGTAGAGCTCTCCTATTTGAAAAAGAATTTCAATATTGTCATTTTCTATTTCAAGAGCCTTGTATAACATTTCAATTGCTGGTTTGTAGAATTTTTTATCTTTTAATTCAAATGCTTGTTTAATGTATTGTAAACTTTGAGTATTTTCCATAATTTATCCATTTCTATTCTTCAACAACTTCTTGTGGAATATAAAGATTGTCTGGAGCTTCTTCTTGTTTTGTTTCTTTTTTCTTTTTGAATAAATTTTTTAAACTCCATTTATCTTTTTTCTTTTTAGGTTGTTCAACTTTTTGATTTATGATAATTAAAACTTCATCTTCTCCAGCCATTTTCAAGTTGTTTCTTGCAATTCCTTCAAGACTATTATCTGATGTTACCATTTTCTTTTCAGATTTCAAATCTTGATTTCTTGCTTGTGCTTTTTTGAGTAAGTTTTGAAGTGTTACGGTTTTTCCTTGGTATGCAATGATTTTAGATACATTCATTATTGCACCATATCCGATTTGAATTAAGCAAAAAATGAGTGCAATCGTCAAAAAAGAATAATAAAAACCTGTTTGTTTAAAATGTTTTTTATTATTTGCTTTTTGTTTTTTCTTCTGTTTTAAATCAGAATTTTCCATATCTAAAAAACTTCTCTCTCCCTTATTCTAATTATAAACAAAACTTAAATGACAGACAAACATATTTTTATATGTTTACAATTTAAAGTTTGTTGAGAATTTTAACTGGCTTCTAAGAACTTGATTTGTATTGCTATAAGACTGGCTAGCACCAAATTCTAAACGCATACGGTCAGAATCTTTATTGCCAAAAGGATTAATTGAAAGAACTACTTCTGCTTTTTTCCTATGTTTTGCAATATCTGCGGAAAAAACTTCTCTCAATGAGAAAAATTGATTAACCTTCCATTCTGGTGAAAAATAAAAATTATCATTATAATTGTTATTTGTTGAGTTTACTGTTTTAGAATATGCAGTTCGAATTGCCCAATTTTTATATTCATATCTTGAAAAAACTCCAGAAGATTGCTCAAATTCTGCATAGTCAATACATTGATCATAAGTTGTACCTGCACTAAAACCTTTGTATTTTCTATAATTTGTACTTGATTTTGGGGCAATATTATATTCTGAACCTGTATATTTTGAATATTGGTTGTCATAAAAATTCAACGAAGAAGATTTTAAGCTCGTGTAATCGTTTTTAGCAACTTTTGCAGGTTTTGTAATATCTAATTTTAATAATTCGTCTGGAGAATCATCTAGAGTGATAGTATTTGCTTCTTCTTCATTATATTCAGCATAACCTTTTAAGACATCGGTGTACATATCACCCATCTCGTATTCACCAGAAGTGTTTTCGTCTTCTTCGTCGACAACATTATTGTATTCTTCGTCACTTTCAACTTCTTCCTCTTCTTCATTGTCATTAGGTTTGATAGAAGTATCGGCAGTGACATCGTCTGAGGTGATAATGGGTTCTTCTTCTTGAGTTTGAGCAGGGGTAGTTTCTTCTTGCCCCTCATCCTCATCTGGAATGTGATATACAAAAACTGAAGATTGTGAAATTTTGTCTATCTTTATTTCAAACGGACTTTTTGCTTTGCAGGGTAAGATAGATAACATAAGAATAATTAATGTTAAACTAACCTTTTTCATATAAAGTATTTTACACTATTATTTGATTTTCTTCAATGGGGGTAAATTGATAAGTTTATTGTAAACGTTGCCACGCCGTCCTACATATTTTGTGGCAATAATGGGAAGGGAATAAGTTCCTTATTCCTTTCTCATTTTCATTAACTTATAGACTTATTTACCCTTTTTAACAAAAATATATGTCTTGACATTGATATTATTATATGTTAATATACTTGTGGGGTAAATGTATATTTATAAGTCTTATCAATTTGATGAGACTTTCTTTTTCGGAATTTTTTGACTTTTACCCAAATACCATTAAATAACATGTCAAAATGTCGTACAAATGTATGATTTTTCGCAAAAACGTTGAGGAAAATTCTCAAATGTTCGACAATATTAATAATGTAACATGTTAGAGGTAGTAATATGCAAATAAATAGTGGAATACGCTATAACGATAACGGTTTAACAACTTCAATCAGAGCCATGCACTTGGATAGTGTTCTGATTGGAATTAGCAATGAAAATGTTGGCGGATTCGATAAAGTTGGATATCAAAGAAAAGAAGCGGTTGTTTCTTCTTTTGCGGAATTTTTAGGAGCTCATGCCGTTTCCACTACCAAAGATGATAGAGTTGGGCGTATAAATGTTTCTGGTAATCCATTAGATATTGCTCTTGCAAATAAAGGTTACTTCCAAGTTCAAACACCAAATGGAATAAAACTTACTCGTGATGGAAGATTTAAGGTTGCAGAAGACTCATCTTTGCAAACATTAGATGGTGCTAGCGTTCTTTCTAGTGCTGGTACTCCAATTAAACTTCCTTTTATTCCTCAAGATTTGAAGCAAATTAAAATTGATAAATCAGGAAAGATTACTATGTTTAACCCTGATACGAAAAAAGTTATGAATATTGCTCAACTTGGGGTTGTAGATGCAAATGGAATAGTTGTTATGGATCCAAATGTAAAACAAGGTTATAACGAATATTCAAACGTTGCACTACAAGAAGAGTTTATCAAAATGATGCCTATTATGAAAAATTTTGATGCTAATAGACAAATGTTTATGCTTCAAAATTCAGTTTTAGGTAAGGCAATATCTCAATTGAGTTCATCATCATAAGATAGAGGGTAGATAGATGTATAATTTACAAGCTATAATTTCAAAAGGTACTAATAACGCACTCGTTCAATTTGAACGTTTTGGTCAGATTGCAAATAATTTGGCAAATGTTCAAACTAATGGATATAAAAAAGTTACTTTCGAACAAATATTGAAAGAGGATGGTTATTTAACTGGAGCTGTAAGAACAGATCATTCTCAAGGCTCTATTAGAATTACTAAAAGCCCTTATGACGTTGCAATTGATGGTCCAGGGTATATTCCTGTTGTTTCTCCATCTGGCGAAGTTCAATATACAAGAGATGGTTCTTTTCGCCAAGGCAAAGATGGTTACTTAACAACAAGTGATGGTTGGATTGTTGGTGAAGGCATAAAAATTCCAACAAATTGCTTTAAATTTGAAATCAAAAAGAACGGTGAAGTTCTTGTTTATGATGCAAGAGGAGATAAAGCTAAAAAAGTTGGAACTATTCCTCTTGTTAGGTTTGACAATCCTGACGGAATGCAAACGGCAGATATGAATAGACTTATTGCAACTGATGAAGCTGGAGAAGGCAGATTAGTTAAAAACCATGATTGTATTAAACAAAACAACTTGGAAAGAGCGAATGTAAGTATTTATGAATCTGCAACAGACTTATTGAGATTGAATGCCTCAATGCTTGCAAGTATGCAGATGTTAAAACTTGCAGATACTATGTATAACAAATCAATTAACATAAGAGAAGGTTAATAATTGAAAGGTAAGATATAATGTACACTTCTTTAGACAGTATGGGTAAAGTTTCATTAATGATGGATTTGATTTCTCAAAGACAGCGTGCTTTGGGTTCAAACGTTGCGAACGTTGATACTCCTGGATATTTAAGACAAGACATTAGTTTTGGACAATACTTGAGTACAATGAATAGTCCATTAGAAACTCAATTGTCTGAAAAGTTAGGGCCATCAGCTGTTATAACAGAACAATCAGATGACCCAATCAATCCTGCAAATGAACTTTTACAAATGCAGGAAAATGCAATTCTTTATTCTATGGCAACAAGAAGAATGTCAAATATAGTTACTGAAATGAAAACAGTAATTAACGTAGGTAAGTAATTTTAAGGCAGGTGATAAAAAATGGGTATAATGGATTCAATTGATATAGGTGCAAATGCCCTCAAAGTTCATGGACGTAGAATCGATGTTCACGCAAAAAACATCGCAAACCTTGATACGCCAAATTATGTGAGAAAAATCCCTGTACTTAATGCCGTTGATGATGTTTCTTTTCACGGACTTATGAATTCGATGAAAGAAGATGTTTTTGGTGTTGGAACTTTGCCATATTTAGAAGGTGGAGTAAGTTTTTCTGGCGTAGTTGAAGACCCAACATTAGGGGAAAAAATATACAAACCTGGGCATCCTGATGCCGATGCAGATGGTTATATCAGAGCTTCTAACGTAAATGCTATGGTTGATATAGCAGATGCTCTAATGGCACAGAGAGCTTATGAAGCAAACTTGGCTTTAGTTAATATTTCAAAATCAATGGCACAAAGAGCTTTAGAAATTGGTAAATAATAATTAAAACATTACGTAATATGTGATAAAACACAATATCTCTCATCTGGGAAAAGAATAAGGAAAATAGAATGCCACAATGTATGGATAAATATAAAAATGATTTTGCAATAGAATTTGCTAAAATCATGCAAGAAAATTTACCCCAATGGAAAACCCTTCAGAAAAAACATATTAATGCATTGTGGAAAGGGGAAAAGCTTTTTTGGTACATTGGATGCTTTCTTTTTGCCTATCTTCCTGGGAAAAGAGAACTCAATTATGATTTAAACTTTCATATTTTTATGTCTATAATGATTGTAATTTTTGGTATAATTATAGTATTTTTTTGTGAAAATAAAGATTACCAAAATGAGATTAAAAAAAGTCTTTTTCCTAAACTGTTGAAAGTATTCGGAAAAGATATTGAATACGTTGCTGGTAGTGATTTCTATGATTTGTCTAATAAAGTTAACTATCGTTCGGGTTATATATCTCACTCAATTTATGATAACTCAATGTTATTTAATAAACCTGTAAGCTATGATTCTCCAGATGACATTTTTTCTGGAACATTCAAGAATTGCCCATTCATCATATCTGAAACAAATATTACAAATGTTAAACGATATAATAATGGAAAATCTGATAGTTTTACTCTTTTTAATGGTATAGCTATGCTCTTCAAAATGCAGAAGAAAATTAGATCCCACGTTTTAATTTATTCAAAAGGCTTATTTAAAAACAAAGTACCAAAGGATTTTGAAAAAGTAGAATTTGAATACGAAAAATTTAATAAAAAATACGATGTATATGTTCAAAAATCTCAAATGGAAGCAAGAGGCCAAATAGAAGCTAGATATCTTTTTAACACAGCTTTTATGGATAGATTTATGCAATTACATACAAGTTTTAAGATTAGCAAGATGAAATGCTCTATTTATAATGGTTCAATGCTAGTACTTTTGGCGACTAATAAAGATTTGTTTGAATTAAATAATATGTTTTATAGAATAGACGACATGAATCAATATAAAAAATTATTTGATGAATTCGCTTCTGTATTTTCTTTCCTAGAGGTACTTAATCTTTCTAGTAAAACAGGTTTGTAAGGAGAAAATAAATGTCACAATGTATGGATAAATATAAAGAAAGTTTTGCTCTTGAATTTGCAAAATTAATGCAAGAAAATTTGCCAAAATGGAGAGAAATACAAGAAGAAAATAAAAGAAAAATATTTACTAGCGATATTCTAAGTTCTATTATGAAATCTATTTTAGCGTCTTTATTGCTAGGTGGTGCTTTGTTTTATGCTATTTTTAAGGGTGGAGTATTGTATTTTGATATTGCTGACATAATTCTTAATTATTCATCAATATTTGTTGTTATTTTATTTGTTGTTGTTTTTGTAGTGTTTTATACTTCTGCTATTTTTAATCGAAATAAAAAATTTCAAAATCTGATGAAAGAAGAAATATACCCAAAATTATTGAAAATTTTTACTCCGAATATAGCATATAAGAAAGGTGATTTAGATAATTCTGTATATAATGCAACAAAATTGCTTGATGAAAATGCGACAATCCAAGAAAGGGATGATTTTTTCTGCGGTGAATATAATGGAATCAAATTTGGGGTAAATGAAATTGAATTAGAAACTTTACACCAAAGTCTTACAGATTCTCGAAGAAAAGACAATATTACTTTGTTCAAAGGGGTTGCACTGAATTTTACATTAAATAAAAAAATAAATAGTCATATTCATATTTATACAAAAAATAGTAAAAAACCTCCAAAAGGTTTTGAAAAAGTTAACTTAGAATATGCAAAATTTAATAATAAATATGATGTCTATGTTCAAAAAACTCAAATGGAAGCAGGCGGACAAGTTGAAGCTCGTTATCTTTTAACAACCTCTTTTATGGATAGATTTATACAGTTAGAGATGGCTTTTCCTGTAAGTAGGCTTAGATGTTCTGTGAAAGGTGCAGAGATGATGATTCTTCTTTCAACAGAGAATGATTTATTTGAAATTGGACATATTATGAATAGAATTGATGATGTTAGCCAGTATCAAAATATGTTTGGTGAATTTGCATCTGTATTTTCATTTATAGATGTGTTGAACCTATCAAGTAAAACAGGTTTGTAGGAGAAAATATAAGATAATACAAGTTAATATACACTTGATATTTTTGTAGGTTTAGCCTACAATATAAATAGGGAATATACATGGAAAAACAAATTATTTACTACACAACTATAGATGGGAAATGTCCTTATCAAGATTGGTATAATGAACTAGACAAGTCCATTCAATTAAGAGTTGACAAAAGAATTGACAAATTAGTTGGTGGAAATTATGGAAGCCATAAGCCATTACAGAAATCTGAATTATCAGAAATACGTATGGATTTTGGAAAAGGCTATCGAATTTATTATTATGATCTTGACACAACCTTAATTCTCTTTATTGGTGGTAGTGAAAAGAAAGACCAAAAAGCAGTAGTGAAACAATGCAATGAATATTTTAATGATTTTAATAGGAGATTTTCATAATGCTAAACAGAGAAAAATTACAAAATTTTATCAATAATGCTCCAAATTGGGAAGACGAACAAATTAAACGTTTGCAAGACCCTGAATATCAAAAGAATTGGGTAGAATTAACGTTAAGTGATTTTCTATCAGATGGTGATATTGATACTTTTATTAGATGTTTGACATATGTTGTTAAGGCTCGTGTTCAAGCTAGTGGGAGAGGTGAAATTAGCCGTCTAGCTAAAGAATTAAATATTGACCGTAGTAATTTATCTGAGATTGTAAATGGCAATAAGCAACCAAGATTAGAAACCGCTTTCAAGTTATTAACAGGACTTGGATATAAATATGATATTACTTTAAAATCAGCGTAATCTAATGAAAAATTTTGTAAGGAGAAAATAAATGTCACAATGTATGGATAAATATAAAGAAAGTTTTGCTCTTGAATTTGCAAAAGTTATGCAAAAAAATGGTCAAAGATGGAGTACATCTCAAAAAAAAGGTATTAGAAATTTATACACTAAATGGGTATTAGCATATATTGGTGGTTTCATTGCTGGTTTTATCCCTCTAAAACGAGAATGGCTCAATTATGATTTGAATTTTCATATTATATTAGCAATAATTTGTTTTATTGGTGCAATATTTGCAGCTATTTTCTATGAAATTTATAAATTAAAAGAGGAGTTAAAAACAGATTTATATACAAATCTTTTAAAGGCATTTGGTCATGATATTGTTTATGACTGTGGTGAAATCTCATATTCTGAATATAATAATTCTCAGTTATTTGACAAACCAGTACGCCATATTTCCGTAGATAGTAGATTTTGTGGAATTTTTAAGGACAGCCCATTTGTTATTACAAAAGCCAATTTGAATTATATTAAAACTTCGCATGGAAGAACTCAAGAAACAAAACTTTTTAAGGGCATTTCAATGAATTTTAAAATGCGAAAGAAGATTAAATCAAGAGTTTTAATTTATTCAAAAGGGATTTTAAAGAATAACGCTCCAAATGGTTATGAAAAAGTTGAATTTGAGTACGAAAAATTTAACAAAAAATATGATGTATATGTTCAAAAATCCAAAGATGAAACAAGTGGACAGATAGAAGCTAGATATCTTTTTAATACCGCTTTTATGGATAGATTTATGCAACTTCATACAAGTTTTAAAATTGATAAAATAAAATGTTCTATTTTTGATGATACAATGCTAGTTCTTTTGGCGACTAATAGAGATTTGTTTGAAATAAATCCATTATTCAAGAAAATTGATGATATAAACCATTACCAAAAATTATTTGAAGAATTTGCATCAGTATTATCATTTTTAGAGGTACTTAATCTTTCTAGTAAAACGGGTTTGTAATATAATTTTTATATGAGAATCTCAAAACTCAAAAAATATGTAACTTGGAACATAATATCTGTAATTGGATATTGCAGTTTAATTATTGTTGCGTGTTTTTTAGTTATGTTTTTATTGTCCTCATCCCAAATCGGAATGCGTCGAGATTTAGACAATATTTTCTTTGACTATACATTGAAATACGTATTAGTACCATATTATTCATTTTATAAACTACAATTATCCGCAGTGGCATTTTTCGCATTGAGTTCAATTATAGAAAAACGGTACTATTATGAGCAAACACATTTTGGATTGAGAATTTTTGAAAATCACGACAAAATCTATTCAATATTATTTGTAATAGGACTTTCGTTAAATTTTTTACCATTATATATCATAACATTGTATATAATAAAAATATTTGTAAGGTTGTTATAATAATCAGATTTATGCTAAGATAAAGAAAGGTCAAGAATAATTTTGTCGATGTGGCGGAATGGTAGACGTGCATGCTTGAGGTGCATGTGGAGAGATCCGTGGGGGTTCAAGTCCCCCCATCGACATTTAAAAATATATTTATTGGTTTAATTCATGCAAATAAAGTGCAAGTGCGAGATGGGTACATAATCGCTATGACTTCGATATAAAGCCTTTTATGCCGATTTTAATAGAATGAGATGCACTTGCACTAATTGGATTTTATCTGCACTTTTTTATACATTATCTGCACTACGATTACACCAATTTCAAAATCAAACTCCGAAAGTTAGCAATATATTTACGCTTTAGCCATGTATATTTAGTGCAAGTGAAAATTTTTCTCATAGTTTGAGATGTATTAAATTATCTCTGAGATTGAGATAAAAACACTTGACTTCTGTTGAAACAAGAGTAATTAATGTCATTGTAAAAGATCTTTAAACAAGATTTAAAAGGATTTTAAATGAACAAATTACATTTACTCCATGAAGCAGAAAAATTATACAGTGTTGAAAATTTAACTCCAGAAATGATTGCTGAAAAATTAAATGTTTCACGCAGAACTGTTTTTAACTGGAAAAAGAAATACAAATGGGACAACCATATTGTTAAAATAAAAGATTTTTCAAAACAATTTGCTGATAATATTTATAACGTTGGCGTGAAACTTCTTACAAAATTAAATGATGATATAGATAACAATAGAATTTTGACTAAACATGAAATTTGTGCCTTGGAAAACATTATCAAAATTATAAATAAAGAAGAAAGAGGACAAACAAAGAATTCGGATAATATTTTTCCAAAAAAGAAACCTGCAAAGTTTTTAACGCCAGATGTCATTGAAGAAATTAATAGCAAAATATTAGGTTGGAATGGTGCATATTAAATTGTGTCGAATTGTCTCTAAGAATGAAACGAAGAGTTGATTTAATTGAGATAAAGAGTGATGAATGGTTGTGTAATAAAGGAATAAAAACATGGTCGAATTCACTCCAGAACAATCAAAGAAAATTGCACTTGCGAGATTAGATATTGTTCATCAATGGTTAGATTTTAGAAAGAAATCTACAAATAAACTTCAAGCAGATTATGACTTTGTAAATTTGCATAATACAAGTAATTCTCACCTTTTTGATATATTAGGTAAAATCAGTAGAGGAACTCTTCATAGATGGAAAAACATACTCAATGAAACAGAAGATTACACTAAACTTATCCCACAATACAAATATGCAAAGGTAGATGAATACAGAACTTGTTTAACTGATGAAGAAATTAAAATATTTATGGGATTGCTTTTGCACCCCAATAGACTTTGCATTGGAAAAGCAATAGCACTTACAAAATACAAACTTCAACAACAAGGACAATCATATATTCCAGCAGATATTACTTTTAGAAAATATGCGAATTGGTTCAAGAAAAATAATTATGACAAATGGGTTCTAGCAAGAGATGGTGAAAAAGCACTATCAGATAAAGTTGAACCATATATTAAAAGAGATGCAAGTTTGCTTGAAGTTGGAGATATTTTAGTCGCTGATGGTCATAAATTAGCATTCAATGTAATTAATCCGTTTACAGGTAAACCCTCAAGAGCAACATTAGTTGGATTTTTAGATTGGAAATCAATAGCACTTGTGGGTTATGAAATTATGTTAGAGGAAAATACTCAATGTATTGCAAGTGCTTTAAGAAATTCAATAATAAACCTTGATATGATACCTAAAATAGTTTACCAAGATAACGGTAGAGCATTTAGAGCAAAATATTTTACTGACGATAAAGGTTTCACAGAATTGGGATTCCAAGGTCTTTATTCAAAACTTGGGATAGAAACAGTATTTGCAAGACCATATAATGCAAGAGCAAAAGTTATTGAAAGATTTTTTAAAGAGTTTCAAGAAGGTTTTGAAAAATTATTACCAAGTTATGTAGGTTCAAGTATAGATAATAAACCTGCTTACCTGATGAGAAATGAAAAGTTACACAAGCAATTACATAATGATTTTATTCCGACTTTAGAGGAAACAATAAAAATGATTGATATGTGGCTGAATTTTAAAAATTCTCAACCTTGTCCGAATGCACCAAATAAAACAATAGCAGAAGTTTTAGAAAGTAGAAAGCAACAAAATGTAAATATTAATTTACTTGACAATTTGATGCTTGCAACTGAAGTTAAGACTATACAGAGAAACGGAATCAGGTTTTTAAATTGTGATTATTTTGATGAACGCCTTTATGGATTTAAAAGTAAGGTTCTAATTAAATACAATTTGTTTGACTTGACGAGTATTAAAGTTTTTACCACAAAAGGTGAATATTTATGTACGGCAGAACAAGTTACTGAAACTCACCCAATGGCAAAATTGTTGGGTGCTGTTACTGATTTTGAAGATTACAAACAAAAAATTGTAAAACAGAGAAAATTACATAAGAAAACCATAAATTCAGTTAGAGAATATTTATCTAACGATGAAGTTAAATATTTAGAAACCAAAATGCTTGAAGAAAATTCAAACCCTATTCAAAAAGAGTTCAAAGAGCGTTCAAAATGTGTTCAAAAAATATTCAAGAATAATTCAGAAAAATATGAGTATTTAATCAAAAATAATCCGAATGATAAATGGATAACAGGCTTTAAACAAACTAAGGAGTACAAGTTACTTTATGAATAGAATTTTTGTTAAAACAACTAACGCGAAAAACTTTATTGGACTTGTTGAAAATCTTTTAAACAAGCCGAAGAATATACCTAAAATGGGATTAATATATGGCGAACCTGGACTTGGGAAATCACAAACTGCATTATGGTTGGCTTGTAAATATGATGCGATATATTTAAGGGCGACAAACTTAATGACTGGACGGTGGTTACTAGAAGAAATCGTAAAAGAAATGGCCGAAATTCCAAGATATTTAGCGTCAGATAATTTTAATTTGATTGTCCAAAAACTGAAACAAAAACCTCAACTTATTATAGTTGATGAAATAGATTATTTGATGAATAACTTAAAAATGATAGAAATTTTGAGAGATATTCACGATGAAACGGATTGTCCAATAATTTTTGTTGGTATGGGGTTAGCACACAGAAAACTTGAAAGGTACAAACACCTTTTTGATAGGTTTTCTGAAATTGTGAAATTTGAAACTTTTGGAGTAAATGATATTTCTCAAATCATAAATCAATTAGCAGAAATTAAATTTACAGCTGATTCTATCGAATATATACATAAAAAATATAATAGGTTTCGACAAATTGTGCAACTAATAAACCAACTTGAAATTGTCGCAAAAGAGAATAATTTGACAGAAATAACTAAAGAAATAGTGGAGGATATAATTTGAACATAGAAAAACTTGCAAAACATTTAAAAGAATTCACCCTTGATGAAATTAATATGATTGCAGAATGTGATTGTAAAATAGAACTTGAACATCTTTTGAACAGTAATAAAATATACTTTGAACAAGGTTTGTATAAATACAAAGAAAACTTAAATTCTGAAAATTATGAAATTTTTATAACTTCAAATAAAAATATTCAAAACATTTCTTCCAAAGATGCATTTAAAAATTTTCTAAATGATTATGTGAAAAATAATTGCAAACTTGAAACCTATAAACGATATTCTTCAGTTATAAAATATCATTTATTACCTTATTTTAAAAACAAAAATCTTGTTGAAATTTGCAACAATGATATAAAAGAAATTTTTAATGAATATAAATTGAAGAAATTACCACCCAAGACAATTAGAAATAATTTGTCTTTGTTAAATCAAATAATTAAATATTACCAAAATCTCGGAATAATTGATAGAAAATGTAATTTTCAAGTACGAAGATTATCAAATAAAACAAATTTTAAAGAAAATAGAATGATTTTTGAAGAAGATTTATGTCAAAAATAAAATTATGCAAACAGGCAGAAAACTTATATATTAAAGGAGGACTGTCGGTTGATGAAATTTGTCAAAATATAGATATTGCCCGCAGGACGATTTTTTATTGGAAGAAAAAATACAAGTGGGATAAAATTCGGGATAAAAAATACAAATCTGAAACAAAATTCAGTGCTGATTGATGGATATCGCAATAAAATTTATGAAACAAATTTCAAAAAATATTGATGATAAAATGCAAACTTCTCAAGCTGAATATTATACATTGCTTAATCTAATCAAAAATATACCTAAAATTAAAAAATACGAAAAAGACCTTGTAAAAAATTCCGCAACACCAAAATTCGCATCAAAATCTTTCTCTCCGGAATTTATACGACAAGTTCAGAAAGATGTACTTGGCAGGGAACCTTACAAAATATTTTAATTTATGCGACATTGTAAATATTATCTTGTGCATTATTATAATAATCATAAAAATGATTATACAAAGAATTACATTTTTCTTGAAATAAATCTTTATTGTATATTTCTGGCAAAGCCTCATCACAAATAATTTCGATTGCTTCTTTAACTTTTGCTCTGGTAGATTGTTTTTTTCTCCAATCAAGAACAAGTTTTTCTTTTTTAATTACCTGAACTAATCTTTGAGCTGCAGCTTTTACGGTTTCAAATTCTTTTTTAGATAGTTTTGGTTCAGGTTTTGTTAATATATCAAGTATTGTGAGTTCTTCTTCTGTTAAATTTTCATCAAGATGGCGTTTTTCTTCAGTTGTTAAATCATTTGTTAGTGCTACCAATTGAACATACATCTGTTCCATTGTTAATTTTCCAGCATTGTATTCATCAATAATTTGTTCAAATTTTTCTTGAAAATGTTTTCTCATATCATTAATTTTTAACATCATTGAAAGTTTAGAACTAATTGTTGATTTTAGTTTTTCCAACAATACATGTTGTTTTTCTTTCAAAATTCTATGTTGTAATTCTTCAAAATCTATTTTGCTTAAATCTAGTTTTTCTCCGGCTTTTATTTTGTATGATTTAAGATTAATTGATTCATTGAGCAAGTCTTCTACTTGTTGTGCAAGTTGTTTAATTTCTGTATTATCAATAGATTTAATTGTAACTTCTCTTATTTTTGCATATAGAATTGAACAAACAAAAATCAATTTTGCAAATCTTCTTGCTTCACTATCTGGTAAAATTGCTTTAAACAAGGCTTTTAGATTTTGTACGCCTTTTAAAAATTCTGTTTTATCTTTTTCTGTTTCTAGAATAGTATTAACGGCATATTCAGTCCTTTTTATACATTCTAATGATCTTGTGTCAAATATTTCATTAACATCAATTTTCTTTGAATTGAGAAAATTTCTCATTTTTGTCGCCTCAGAATCTAATAGTTTAATCAATTCGGTTTTTGTTTCAGCAGGATCTTCTTCAGAAGTTCCGCCGTCTGTTGGTTCTCCGTATATTGCCAATGCTTTTTGTAATACTTTAAATATACCAATATAATCAACTATTAATCCGTTGTATTTACCCTCTGATACTCTGTTTGCTCTTGCTATTGTTTGCATTAGTGTATGTTCTTTTAAAATTTTATCAAGATAAAGAGTTGAAATTGTAGGGCAGTCGAAACCTGTAACCCACATTGCACAAACAAACACTAATCTTAACTTATCATCTTTATCTTTAAACTTGGTGGCTAGATCTTCCGTTTTCATTCTCTTTCTATGAGGAGTAATATCAACACCCTTTTGTTTCATCTGCTCAATCTCATTCTGCGATGAAGATACAACTACTGCCATATCAGTTTCTTTCATATAGTTGATTTGATTTTGCAAAACTTCTTTAGTATCTTCATTTGCAATTTTTAATTTATTTTCAAGAATTTTAATATATTTATCCCATTCTATTTTAACTTTATCATACATTTTAATTGCGGTTGCTTTATCTATTGCAACATACATTGCTTTACCCATAAAACCACGATTCATAAAATGTTCAACTACATCTTTCGCAATCGCATCAAGTCTATCTTCTCTTGTAATAACTTGATACATATTCACATATTCTTTTTCAAATTGTTCTTCTTGTTCATCTGTAAAATCAGTAGAATCAATAATATTTTGAAGTTGAGTTTCCAAATCATCATTTGTAATCTGCATTTCAGGGATTCTTGCTTCATAATATAAAGGAACAGTAGCCGCATCTTCTATGGACTGTTTAAAAGTATATTTACTTACATAATCGCCAAAAATTCGTTTTGTTTTTTCATCATTTTTCATAAGAGGAGTTCCGGTAAAAGCTATAAACTTAGCATTAGGAAGAGCTTCTCTCATATTCATTGCTAACGTTCCGTATTGTGTACGGTGTGCTTCGTCCGTTATTACTATAATATCGTTTCTATCAGATATTTGTTCAAAACTTTGCCCTTTTTCTTCTGTTCCAAATTTCTGAATCATAGTAAAAATTGTTCGATGGTCTTCTTTTAATAACTGTTTCAAATGTTCTCTTGTATTAGCTTGAATATTTTGTTCCGTAACGGCACCTGTTGAAATAAAGTTTTTGTATATTTGTTCATCAAGGTCTGTTCTGTCTGTAACAATAACAAAAGTCCAATTACCTTTGATTTTTCGGAGAATTTTTTGAACAAAAAATATCATTGAAAAACTTTTTCCGCTTCCCTGTGTATGCCAAAAAACACCAAGTTTTCCGTCTGTATTAGTCTTAAATCTTTCTATTGCACTATTAACACCTAAAAATTGGTGATTTTTACTGCAAATTTTTATGGTTCCGCCTTTTGTTTCTTGAAATAATGTATAATTTTCAATAATATCTAAAAGGTTCTCTGGTTTACACATTCCTATCATTAAAGTATCAGCAGGAATTATTCCCTTCGTTCCGTCATTATCAATTTTTTTCCAATCAGAAAAATGTTCCCATTTAGAAGTTATCGTTCCGAATTTTGCATCTGTTCCATTAGATACAATAATAAATGCGTTATACCAAAATACTTGAGGAATTTCCTTTTTATAGTGTGTAATATTATCATTAAAAGCATTTTCAATATGTTTATGACTTGCTTTTAGTTCAATAAAAACAAGCGGTAAGCCATTAACAAATAATATTAAATCAGCTCTGCAATTATATCTTTCTCCAGATATTTTAAATTGTCTGATAAGTAAATATTCATTATTGTTTGGCTCTTGAAAATCAATAACTTTAACAATATCTGTCGTATCAATACCGTTATTGTCTTTGAATTGAACCTTGACACCGTCTTTTAACATTGAATAAATAAATTGATTTGCACCAACAGAAGTTTTTGAAGATAAATCCTGTGTTAATTCATAATATGCGTTATCTAAAGCTTCTTGTGGTAAATTTGGATTAAGTTTTAATAAAGCTGAACGTAAATTCTTGGATAAAATCACTTCATCAGTTGTCTGTCTGCCAAAAGTTGAATTTTCACCACCAATAATTTCAGAAGTTGCATCATACAACTCAAATCCGAGTTGCGTTTCACACTCTTTCATTAAATCTAATTCAAAGGCTTCTTCTGACATTATATGCATTATTTATCTCCTTTAGAATACCAAGCTCCACGACCTTTAGAATGAAGTATTAAAATATTTTTATTCACTAAGTTTTGCAAAGCTTTTTTTATAGTGTTTCTGTTAGCCTGTGTATATTCAACTATTTTGGCGGTTGTTGCCGATGGTACTATATTAAAATAAGACAATATTTTTTCTTCTAATTCTGTTAAATCACTATTTGATGTTGTTAAACTTACATTGTTTATCTTGTATTCTAGTCTAATTTTTTGTTTTTGTAATGTTTTTAAGAAAAATTCCAACCAAGGTTCAAAATTTGGGTTTTCATTTTTTAGAGTTGTTTGAGTTTGTCTTAAAGCCCTATAATAGCCCTCTTTGCTATCTTCTATAATTGCTTCCATTGAGCTATAAGGAACATAAGTATAACCTGCTTTAAGTAGCAACAAGCATGTTAAAGCTCTTGATAATCTGCCGTTTCCGTCTTCAAATGGGTGTATTGCAAGAAATTCAACAACAAAAACTGCAATAACAATTAATGGATGAAAAAATTTATCTTCAAGATTTTTTCTTGTCCATGTTACAAGTTCTTCCATTTTTATCGGAGTTTCAAAAGGTGTTGCTGTTTCAAACACAATACCTAATTCTTTACCGTCAGGGGAATAAGCAGCAACTGCATTCGATATTTTTTTATATTCTCCTTTGTGTCTTTCGTCTTTTGGTGAAAATTGCAATAAAATCTTATGTAATTGTTTAATGTAATTTTCGGATAGTGGGATAACTTCCCAATCTTCAAAAATTGTATCCATTAATTTTGCGTAGCCAGCAACTTCTTGCTCATCTCTTGTTGCAAAAGATTGTTTGTTGATAGACGATAAAAGCTTCTCAACCTCTAAATCCGATAATTTATTTCCCTCAATACGATTAGAAGAACCGACACTTTCAATAGTTGCTACTTTTTTAAGGCTCTTTAATCTTTCAGGAGCCATTTTACCCAATAATTTCCATGTGATTTTAAACTCGTCAATCTCTGAAATTATTGTGAGCATTTGGTTTGAGATTTTTATATTATCAGTTTTAATCATTAATTGGATATCCGTTTTTGTCTTAATTTTACCCAATTATATCCATTTTTATCCATTTTGTCAAGTTGGATAATTTTATTTCAAACTCTTTAAAAATTCTTCGGCTTTATCTTTGCGTTCCTTATTATCTTTGATTAACACACAAAATAATAAAAGCTGATACAGTTCGTCATACCATTCTTCAAGTTGCTCATTATCAAGATTTTCTATTTCTTTTTTGTTGTTATGTTTGATATTTAATTTATTTATAAGACCACGTGTTTTGTCAAAATATTCGGAAAAACCGTCAATACCATTTTTAAGTAACTTTTCATATTCTAAGTATATTTTCAAAAGCAAACTTTGTTTTTGACTTAAATCACCTTTTAAAGAGGTGTGATTATACATTAGAATAGCCGTTGCGGTTTCAGTTGTTGAAATTTCGGCAACTGATGTTGCAGCAGGACTCTTTGGTACCAATAATACTTTTTCTTCTTTTTCTATTATCAAAATCTCATAATTTAAATGGTCAAGCAAGATTTTGATATTATCTTCTAATATAACGAACTGTTGAGTTTTTTGACAATTAGGATACCCAAGTTTTGTGTTCGCCAAATTGATAATATTTAAATAATATTCAAGACGAATTATAATATCAACTAAGCCATATTTAGTTAAATCTATGCCTAATTTTCTACGCATTTCTTCGCAATTCAAACAAGAACCTCGTTGTTTCCAAGCAAAGAAAAGTCTGTCTTCAATTACTGCCTCAACACTTCCCTGCTGTTGTTGAAAATTTAATTGATTGTGAACAATTAAAAGTGCATCATTAAATAAGAAATCAATTTTACCAATTTCTTCTTTTATATTGTACTTATTTTCTATAATTTCAAAAATACTTTTGCGTTTCATACCTTAATTATAATTGAAACATAATAAATATTTTACGCAGCATTTACATAATGTTCAAAATAATGTCTTACAATAAAATTCGCAAGTGTTTTGGCTGTATTAACGATTAATAGGGCATCTTTTTCAGAGGGTACATAAGTTATATTATGAGCATCACTCATACCATGTCTAACTAAAGATACTCCATGTACCAACGATTTAAAACCTTCCTCTAAACTTGTATATCCTTGATAAATTTTGTCTTGCAAACCATCTTTTATATTCATTTTATTAAGAACATCATTAAGTAACACATCAATTTTACCATTATAGCCATTACGACGTCTGCCAGCTCTAACCAAAAAATCAATTTGAATTTCTCTTAAAATTTGTTCTAATAAGGAGCGAGAGTTAGTTATTGCTCCTGTGTAATCTCCAGATTTAATCTTATTAAAACATTTTTCATTATGCTCGTTTATCAAGATATAATTTCCCCTTTCGGACTCTTTAAATAAACAATCATAATTTACTAAGCAATCATCAATGGAATAAATTCTATACTCATCAAGTTCTTCTATTTTTTCAACAGAATATCCATCGTCATCAAAATATCTGTTCAAGTATTCAACAACTTCTTCTGGCTCGTCTGTATAATCATATATATGTTCAAAGTAAACAGTGATGAAATCAGCAATTTTTGAAGTTCCGTTTAATTTTTCAAGTTGTAACTTAACATATTTTTCTTGTTTAAATTCTTTCCTTGCATAAAGGGGATTATTTATAATATCGGTATGTTCAACAAAGCATTCATCATAAGTGCAAATAATATCTTTGCTACCAGAGGTTTCAAGTATTTTGTCTATTTCTGATTTGTTAATTTTACTTGTTAGTCCTGAATACCCAGTAATAATATTTGTAAGTTTATCAATAGAAGCTGGAGATAAAAGCATTTATTTTACCCCCATATTTTCAACATCAATTTCGCCAGAGATTAGACGTGGAAGAAGTAAGTCACGTGTTTGTTTGAGGGTTTGATTTTTTAGCGAAAAATTAGATATTTCACTGAAAAAGGGTGTTATAATTTCGTTAAATTCCCTTATAATGTTCTCTTCAGGTATTTTAATTTTTAATTGTGCTAAATCTTGCGGATATACATGTGGTTGTGCAGCTCCTCTTTGCATATTAGTAACCTTTATTTGGTTATATTTTAATAACAAATAGTAGTAATACACATAAGGTGTCATTGTAGTATCAATATATGAACAGTCAGAAGCCCATATATCTTGATAGTATAAATTTATGTAACCTGCATTAGCTCCTGAAGCACTGACAGTTATTACTGGAGCAACTGTGTTAGGAATATTATGATAATATGCAGGTTCAATTCCGCCTGCGACAACAGGAACATTACCTTTTTTGATAATTGCCTTTGTAATATTTTTACCTTTTATAGGCATTACTTCACTACCAAGGTCGGTTTGTTTGAAAGTTACAGTTTCGTGGTTTGGGAATTTAAAATCAACAAACCATTCTTTGTAGATTTTTTGAGCCATTTCTTCCAAAATCTTTATCCGCTTGTTGTTATTCTCTATCAAATCATCATAGTTTGAAAGAATTTTAGCTATTTTTTCTTGTGTTGCTATATTGAAGTCAGGTACATTTATTTGTTTTATTTCATCTAAATTAGCCCTTTGCCTACCTATTGCCCCTGACATACTTTTAATAGCAGGGTCTTTAACTATTGTTGAGCTCACTAAATAATACAGATAATTAGCGTCAGAGATATTTTCTTTCTCTCTAAATATATTAAATTCAGTAGAGCCAAAAGCTTTACTTGCGCCAATATATTGAGATATCTTCCCATTTTCTAAACAAGGTGTAATTTTTGCCATTAAAGTATCTTTATTGGAGAATTTAGAAAAACTACCATTAAATACCTTTTTGTTTTTTGAAATAACATATCTGTCACCCGGAACTAAATCCGCCATTTCAACAAATTCGTATTCCTCATTACGATTGAGTTGTACTGTAGGATTGATTTGACAAAAATCTTCTAATTTCATTTTACCCTCACGCCTAACAACTCTTTAATATTATGTGCAATCTTTTCTTCAAGTTTTTTTGAATCATTATTTAGTTTTTCAAGTTCAGAATTTAATTCTTTAAGTTTATCTTCAAAAATATAATCTTCTTCTTCAACCTCAGCAACTCCTACATAACGTCCTGCATTTAAGCTCCAACCTTGTTTTTCAATTTCTTCAATAGTTGCAACTTTGCACAAGCCTTTAACATCTTGATATTTTTCATCTGGAAATTTTTCAAGTGTTAGCTTTTTACTACCCCACTTATAGTCAGGTTTTTCTCCACGATAGAGTTTTACAATGTTTGTAATAAATTCAATTTGCTCATCAGTAAACTCTCTGTGTGCCCTATCAATTGTGCGGTAAATCTCTCTTACATCAAGAAACAGAACTTTGTCTTTCCTATCTGTATTCTTCTTACCTTTATCCAAGAACCAAAGTGTACAAGGAAGTGTAACATTGTGGAACATATTGCTACCCACTGAAACCATTACATCAACTGCGTTATCTTTGATTATTTTTTCTCTTATTGTTTGTTCTGTTTGTCTTGCATCACTTGCAGAGTTTGGCATAACAAATCCTGCACGTGCATTTTCTCCATCTTTTGGAGTTTTTAATGCCGAATAAAACATCTGTATCCATAAATAGTTTGCATTATCTGCTTTTGGCAAACCAAAAGGAAATCTTTTATCACCTTTTAATCTTTCTTTATCAACACCGTCAACATTAAACGGAGGATTTGCTAAAACAAAATCAAATTGACCAATTGATCCTTTTTCTGTTTTTTTACCCTTTTCTGATTTTTTGTCTTCAACTTCATAAGTATATTCATCTTCATAAAAACTGTTTGCGGAAATAACATTTCCCTCTAAACCATGAACTGCTAAGTTCATTTTACACCATCTTACAGTCTCTTCTGTTTTTTCTTGTCCAAATACAGTAATTAAATCATTTACTGATTTATCTTCATCTTTATTCTCTCTTTTTGCAAATTCAGCAGTTTGAACAAACATGCCACCTGAACCACAAGCTGGATCATATATTGCCCCTTTAAAAGGTTTCATTATTTCCACTAATAATTTTACTAGGCATGTCGGAGTATAGAATTCTCCGCCCTTTTGTCCTTCTGAACTTGCGAATTTACCTAAAAAATATTCATATACTTTTCCAAAGACATCTCCGTTTTCTTTTTCAAACTTAAAATCATTGAAAACTTTCATTGTATCAACAAGTAAAAAATCCGGAATACGCAAGTATCCTTTTGGTAATACCCCAGCCAATCTCTCCTTGTTGTTGTTTTCCATTAGCGTCATTGCATCATTTATCGCTTTTCCAATACTTTCACCTTCTGGAAGACTTAGTAAATATTTAAAAGAGGCTTTCTCTGGAACATAAAGAATTCCTCTTGCTTCATAAGCTGTTTTTTCGTCAAAAGCTCTTCTTGAAGATTTATTTTTTAATTTTTCAATATCTGGTTTTGCTTTTTGAAATCGATAATCTGCAAATCTTAAAAAAATCAAACCTAAAACAGGTGTTGAAAATTCATTATATTTCAATCCTGAATTTGCACGCAATGCATCAGCAGTTTTCCATAGTTTATTCTGAAAATCTTTTAAGTCAAAAGCCATAATTTACCTCATTTTATAATAAATATATTAAAAAATATTAAGAATGTAATCATCTATTATTATGAAATATGGGCTTTTATAAAAAATGTTTTTTATATATTATGAAAAAATGAATAGCAAAGTAAATTATGGTGACAAGCCATCTGAAAAAGAAAAGCATATACTTATAGATATTTACAAAAATATTTATACTGATTTTCAAAAAAATCAAGTTGATATATTTCTCTGTGGTGGAAGTACTGATGAAATTAATTTAAGAAACTTTTTAAAAGAAAATTTTGAAAAATACCCTTTTGTTAGAATATTTTATCCAGAAGCTATATTTGAAGATTATTTTAAAATTAACAAGAACACTGATTATTTAACTTTAGAGAATTGGTTGGCTACTCAAGTAGATTTTATTTGTATCGCCTGCGAAAGTTGGGGATCTGTGTGTGAACTCGGTGCATTTACCAATGTTCCAGAACTAAAAGAAAAACTTATTGTTTTAAATCATGAAAACTTTAAAAATTCAAAGTCTTTTATAACTCTTGGTCCTGTAAAACACATGGAAAAGCAAGCTAATAATTCTGTTTATTATTACAATAATTCAAACAAACAAGAAATTTTGAGAAAATTAAAAGCAAAATTTAAAGACATTGCCACTAGTTCAACAAATGCAAGAGATATTTATAATTTGACTGGATTGTTTTATTTTATTGCATTATTAGTTTATTTTTTCAAGAAAATTTCTTTAGTTAAATTATCAAATTTTGTAAAATATATTCTTATTGATTATTTAAAAAAAGATATAAAAAATTTCGATACAATACTTTCTTCTACAAAAAAATTATTGTTCAATGAAAATTTCATTACAAGAATTGATGATCAAATTCTTATAACTAAAAAAGCAGAACTTATTATTAGTGAAATATTAAATAAAAATGACAAACCTGTTTACAATAAAGTAATTTCGGATATAATAAGTTGTAGATATTAATCGTTATTTTTCTTAGATATAACAAAATTATATAGAGCAAATTTTGTCTGAGGATGATGGCGTCTTCGTAAAGATTATAAAGACTGTTGGAAAGCACAGTCCGGTTTTAAAAATTTCACAAAAGTCTTTGTTCAATTTTTAAAACCGTACTAAGTAAGAAAAATAACGATTTTTATTTTTAAAAATATGAATAAGATTGAATTATTAAAATTACCAAAAATAGAGAATTTAAAAGATTTAAATCACTTACTTTTGTTTACAGAAAAACAATTAAATGATTTTGTGCGTTTAAAATCAGAACAATATGTTTCATTTAAAATTCCTAAGAAAAATTCAATAGAAAAAAGAATTATAAATGCTCCTAAAAAATATTTAAAACTTGCTCAAAAAATTATTCTTAATGAAATTTTAGAAAAAGTTCCTTGTTCTAATGCGGCAACTGCTTTTATAAAAAATAAAAATGGCTTATTCGAAAATGCAAATATGCATAAAGATAATTTATATCTTTTGAAATTTGATTTTTGTAATTTTTTTCAAAGTATAAAATTTGAAAGAATAAGGCTTTTATTTATAGAGTTAGGTTATAATCCTAAAATATCTAAAATTTTAGCAGAATTATGTACTTACTGTAAAGAACTTCCACAAGGTGGTATTTGCTCACCTTGTTTATCGAATTTAATATGTTTAGAATTAGATAATGATTTATTGGAGTATTGTGAAGGTAACGATATTAAATATACAAGATATGCTGATGATTTATTTTTTTCATCGAACAATAAAGAGGTTTTATTAAAATTAAAAGAAGATATTGAAACATTAATTTTAAAACATAGAACAGAATTTTTTGATATCAAGATCAATAGACAAAAAACTAAATTTATTACAGAACCATGGCATAAAAAAGTTACAGGTATTACTATTAATAATAATAAAATAAAAACTTCAAAAACACTTAAGCGAGATATTAGAAGAGAATTATATTTTACTATAATAAAAAATAAAACCGACTATAATAAACTAATTGGACAAATTGCATTCGTTATTTCTATTGAAAAAGATTATGCTGAAAAAATAAAAAAATATGCACTTTCTATATGTGAGAAAAATAATATACATGAACACAAAATTATACAAATACTTGATAAAATGGTTAAATCACAAGTTTAAGATATTTGTTTCTGCTACTACAAATAATTATTTAGAATGTTATTTTACAATTTATAATGTTTGACTATTGCGTATAACAAACATTTGGACAGTTCGACATTCCAAAATGGTTAAAATTCCATTGTAATTCAAAGTAAAAATTAAACTCCAAAGAATTGTCATCTTTGAAGTTCCAAGAATATTTATTTAATTGAGTTTTGCGATAACTTTCAAAGGCATCCTGAATTTCTTTAGCAAATTTTGTCCTAAATTCAGAATACGGAATGTCCAATGTTTCCTTAGTTAATTTATTTTTCAAAATCATTTTCAAACCCTCTGATATTATCAAGCTCAATATTGTATCGTTTGCCAGTTTTATCCACGCAGGTAGCAAAGTCTACTGTTTTATCGGCGAATTTGTTTTCCCATAAGCAAATCAACAAACCGATTTCCTGTGTTTTTAAATTCAAAATTTATGTCCCGTATAATTTATAATCTTTATCAACCATAATATGCTCCTTTCAAGCTATACTATTCATCACTCTTGCGACTAGAAACATCAAGAAATGTGCCTGGAATCGTATCAATTGAACACAATAATTTTTGAACACGATTTAAACACCAATTAAACACCTTTTAAACGGCATTTAAATTTTCAAATTCTTTTTCGTGGTCAATAAAGAATGCATTTAATACATCCGCATTATTTTGCAGATGCTTAATTACCGGCGCAAGATTATAACATTCTTCAATTTCTGTTTGATTCGCAACAAAATAATCAATAACAACTGCTGTATTGTAAATATTCTCTGACCATTTACTCAGTTGTTTAAACTCTTTTGGAGTAATATTCAATCCGCCGGCTTTTTCCATACTTTATACCTCCTTTGACACACAATATTGGCGTGAAAGGAAAATAAAAGCAGAAATATTTTACAAAACAACATAAAATTATTCTAAATTATTTATATATTCATTAAGTTTATTATCTAACATTTTTAAAAAAGTATAAAAATCATCAATCGCTAATCTTTTGTTTTTAAAATATAATTCATTATTAAAAATTTTTTCAGTATATAGTTCTATAGCATTGCTAAAAGAATATTTTAATGCAGTTTCAATATTTTTGATAAATTTAAAGAGTCCAATATTTCTGAATAAAAGATAATTTGGCTTCAGTTCGCTAAAATCCTCATTTTTGCATAAAGCTTCATACTGTAACTTGTTATATTTTGATATTGCTTCAATAATTTGTTGAATGTACATTTTTTCATCATATTCATCAAAAATATGTATAGAATGTTTTATAAATTCAAAGTAAAGACACAATTCACTATATGAATCTTGTACCATTGAATCTATTTCTTCATAAGATAAATTTTCTAACTGAGCTTCGTTTTTATCCCAAGAATTGACACTGTTGGTCCAACCTTCAAGTGTATTACGCCATTCAGTCCAATGTTTTGCTTCTTTGGCTACAGGTATCACTTCTTTTTCTAAATCTTCTAAAATTTTATCTTCTGACCAACCATAATCAGTAAGTGCTTTTACATAGTTGTTCAAAATTATAGAACCTTTAGCGTTATCCCAATACCCAAATCTATTCCTGCATATTCCTTTTATATATGCCAGTTTTTGTTTTATAGGCGGCAAATTTTTATTTACTAATACACCACCCATTTTACTCAAAAACTCTTCTACACTATCTTGTTTTAATTTATCTTCATAGTCATATTTTAAATATTTTTTTGCTGCTACATTTATTGCGTCTAATATTTCATCTTGCTTATATTTTTCAAAAAGTTTTAATATTTCTGTTTTAAAATGCTTTTTTAAAGTATATGGTTGAATTTTATCCTCAATATATTGTATAAATAAGTCAGATTCGTACTCATCAAGTTCATCTAAAGATTTTTTCCATTCAAACAGCATTTCAAGTTGTTCTCTTTTTTCTTGTAAAAGTTCTAATTGTATGCGCTGTTTTTCAAGAGTTTCATTTACAGATAAAGGTATATCTCTTTTCCCCCGATTACAATCAATACAGCTTGTAACTAGATTTGTAATACTATTATCCCCACCTTTAGCAACTGGCTCGATATGATCGACCTCTAATATTACATCTGGAGCTTTGCGACCACAATAAACGCAAGTAAATTTATCCCTTTTGAAAACTTCAAACCGGATTTTTTTACTTAGTGATTCTCGTTTAGTTTTTTTAGCCTTAACCATAGGTAAATATTAGCATAAAAAGTTATATTAAACTATTTTGATACTATTTAAGCTTTTTTAAGAACACCATTTTTCAACTCTTGAATATTATAAACCGTATTCAAAACATCAAAAGTTTCTTCAAGATTATGTCTTGCACTATTCCAACCGCAGCCTTCAGTAAACCAAATAAATATTACCCAATTTATAGTTGCAACTTCTTGTGCAAGAGTTTTATAGCTTCTTGCGGTTTCATTGAGTTTTAAACCTCCGCTTGAGTAAAAATTAGTTTCTATAACATAAATTTGTTTGTCAGTTTTTATTACAAAATCAAAACACTTTTCTATTTTACCCTGATTTGAAATAGCAGAAAGATTTACTCCCCATTTTTGTTCAATTTCGTGAATATATATTTCTTTGAAATAGCTTTAACCCTTTATAAATCCTGCCTTTTGGATATATTCTTCAACTAAATTTTTTATCAAATGTCTGCCACGATTTTTTCTTCCGTTAGAATCAAGACCTGTTTCAACACCGGTTGTATAATCTACCAAATTATTTACAATATGATTTTCTAAAAGGTCAAATAACTTGGTTTTACGCATAAACATTTTGTATTCTTCAATACTGTGATTACATTTGTTAAATGAAAAATTATATTCTCCATCTGCATCTGTAACAGAAATATCATTTGCTCTAACTGCCAAAAGTAAAGGAATACATTTTAAAGTTTCGGAATATTTTGTGATTATATCTTCAAAATCTTTTTCAATATTTTTTGAACCAACCAAAGAGTTTAAAATATTTAGTTCTACTTTAATATCGTCAACATTCTTGTTGATTTTATCGAAATCAGCATAATAGCAATAATCAGCAATACATGCCCTAAACGTTGACAACCATTCCTTGTCTCGTTCAACAATATTCGAATTAGAAAGTTTACAAGATAAAGATGGTAATTTGAGATTGAACAATAATAATATGTCTGAATCCGAAGCATTAGAATTGCTTAAAGATAATATTCAAGAAATAGAAGAAAATAACTTAATACCTAAATTATTGATTAATGAAGTTAATGATATATTAGATTCATACAATTTTTAGTGTTAGAGATATAGTATTAATCTCCATCTCATAGTTAATTTAATCTTGTTCTGTATGTTAATTTACAATTCAGTTGGAGTTATTATGAAGAAATTAGTTTTATTAATGGTTTTATTGTTTTGTACTTCCGTTATGCAAGCAAATGCCACTACTTGGGTTCAAATTGATGATAATTATTATATAGATAAAGATAGTATTCATTATTACATTGATGATAATAAAACTTATGATTTTGATAAGAAAATTTTTTGGGTAAAAAATATTGATCATGATTCATATAAAGATTTAGAAACAAATATTAAAAAGAGCATATCATTTGAAGTTATTCAATTTATAATAGATTTTTCGAATGATTCTATTACTACAAAGTCGGCAGTCGTTTATGATGATTATGGAAAAGTTGTAACTTCATATAATTATAGGGATTGTGAATTAAATTGGCAATCTATTATTCCAGATAGTAATGCTTCTTATTTTGCTGATTTTGTAAAATATCCTCGAAAATTAAAAAAGATTTATAAAATGCAAAATATGTAGATTTTTATCATATAAATTTAGGTTTAGCTAAATATCAAACATATCCTTATACTTATACTTATTCTCAACAAATTCCAATTCAAAACAAAACTTTTTATACTAATAAATAATTTTATAACAAATTTCAAACAACCAAAAACTTAGTAGCTAAAAAATGTCATATTATAATGGACATTAAACACACTCTAGCCTTAAATATATTCTCATGTTATAATTAACATGTTTTGTGTTTATTAAAATAGGAGGGAAGATAAAATGGAAAACAATAAAATAATAAGGTTAAATACAAGTACTAAAATCTTATACTCCCTTTTCAATTTTTTTGCACCCATTTCGTTCATAACTATTGGTGCGAACACTTTAAATGCCTATAATATAATAGGCACACTGTTTTCTTTACTAAGTATCGCTATTGGACTATTTTGTTTAATTTCAAATTTAATTAAATATAACAGATTTTTATACATCAATGATAAAACAATAACTATATGCAAGGGTAAAATTAACAATCCTAAAGTTATACAAATTATAAAAACCGAAAATTTAGCATCAGAAAAAATAAGTAACAATTTTACAATCAAATATGAAAACAAAAAAATTCAACTTTTATATACCTCTTTTTCTATGCTAGGAACAATTTGTTACGTAGGACCTCTTGTTTTTATACCAGTATTAAAAAGTCTAAATACTACACTTCATAGTTTAGTTGAACTATATGAAGTATTTCCTACCTTATTTGAAAAAGCACCTAAAAAAACAACCAAGTTTTATGATATTATAATTGATATAATTGCTTGGGGATTTGTCCTTTTTGTTAGTGCTATTGGCTGTCTGGGAATATTATTAACTCCATTTTATCCATTTTTAAATTCAATATAATTCTCAGATTATAATCCATTTGAACATCAAACTTTATGAATAAACAAAGTATCAAGGAGAATGTAATGAAAAAATTTGTGGTATTTATATTTACTTGTTTCTTGTTGGCAGAAAGTGTATTTGCTGGCAATACTTATGACAACTATGGTTATAAAACTGGCTCTTTTAAAACAAATGGAGACACCACAACAATTTACAACAGATATGGTTCTCGTACTGAAACATACAAAACTAACGGTGATACGACCATAAAATACGATAAATATGGTTCTAAACAAGAGGTAATTAAAAAGACTTCCTCTGGCTACAATACTTACGACAAATACGGCTCTAAAACAGGTAGTTTCAAAATAGATTCTAATGGAAGAACTACATCCTATGATAAATATGGACAAAAAACTGGTTCATACAGAACAAATGGTAATACCACTACTCATTATGACCAATATGGTAGTAAAACTGGTAGTTATAGGTAAAACTTATTATTCTTTAAAATTATCCGAATGTTGACTATTGCGATTTAATAATTTCTCTTTAAATAATCTGTGAAGATTAAATAAAAGGAGAAAAATATGTCAATGTTTTGTTTTCAGTGTGAGCAAACTGCTAAAGGTCAAGGTTGTACAGTTGTAGGTGTTTGTGGAAAACAGCCTGATACTGCACATATTCAGGATAAAATTATAAGTTCACTAATTGAGCTTGCTCAAAATTCTGAACCAAATGACGAAACAACAAAAACAATTATTGATGGACTTTTTGCAACTATCACTAATACAAATTTTGATAACAATTCTCTAAAAAAAATGATTGAGCATCCAAATTTTGACCTTCAAGAACTCTGGCATGGAGAGGATGATATAAGGAGTTTAAAATCCCTCATTCTTTTTGGGTTGAAGGGGATGGCTGCTTATGCTCATCATGCTTGGGTTCTTGGTTACAAAGATGAAGATGTAAATAACTTTTTCTATGAAGCTCTTTCAGCTATTCCAAGTGATTTATCTCAAGATGAATTAACTGCATTAGTTTTGAAAACTGGTGAAGTAAATTTAAAGTGTATGGAGCTTTTAGATAAGGCAAATACTGAAACTTTTGGAAATCCAGAGCCGACAAAAGTTTCTATGGAAATTGAGGCAAAACCTTTCATTATTGTAACAGGGCATGATTTGAGGGATTTGAAATTATTACTTGAACAAACAAAAGATAAGGGAATAAATATTTATACCCATGGTGAAATGCTTCCAGCTCATGCTTATCCAGAATTGAAAAAATATTCCCATTTAAAAGGGAATTTTGGTACGGCTTGGCAAAACCAGCAGAAAGAATTTGCAAATGTTCCAGCTGCGATTTTATTTACGACAAACTGTATCATGCCTGTAAAAGATAGTTACAAAGATAGAGTGTTTACTACATCTGTTGTGCATTATCCAGAGTGTAAATTTATAGGGGAGGACAAAGATTTTACTCCAGTAATTCAAAAGGCACTTGAGCTTGGCGGATATTCTGAACCCCAAAAAATGTGTGGTATAAATGGTGGTGAAATTTTGACTGTCGGATTTGGTCATAATGCTGTTTTTTCAGTTGCCTATAAAATTGTAGATGCCATAAAATCTGGTAATTTAAAGCATATATTTTTAGTCGGTGGATGTGATGGAGCAAAGGTTGGTAGAAATTATTATACAAAATTTGTTGAACTTGTTCCAAAAGACTCCATTGTTTTAACTTTAGCTTGTGGCAAATACCGTTTTAATGATTTAGACTTAGGCACGATTGGTGAAATACCAAGATTACTTGATATGGGGCAATGTAATGATGCGTATTCTGCAATAAAAGTTGCAATGGAGTTAGCAAAGGTTTTTGATTGTTCTGTGAATGAGCTTCCATTATCTATAGTTTTATCTTGGTATGAACAAAAAGCAGTTTGTGTTTTATTAACATTATTGTCTTTAGGAATTCAAAATATTAAACTTGGACCAAGTTTGCCAGTTTTTGTTTCTCCAAATGTTTTGAAACTTTTGGTTGATAAATTTCATATTGCACCTATTACAACACCAGAGGAGGATTTGAAAGAACTTCTTGGGTAAGTTTTTGAATTAAATTTAAAGAATATATTTTATTTGCTATAATATAGGTATGAAAAACAAGTTTACATATATTTTAGTTGGCTTATTTGCTTCTATGGGAGTTGTTAATGCTGATATGTTTGTTCCAGATTTTGAAACCATGCCAGCTATTCGATGTGATGTTTCTGAAACTATCTATAATCAAGATAATACTGTTGTAACTCATAACAAATATTTCAGGATTTTTAGAATTGATGACGAAGCAAAAAAAGTGTATCTTCAAAAAGCTCCTGTTGATAACTTACTTTATATAGATGAAAACAAGGTTCAAATCCATCTCCAAACATTGACAGACGATTCTATTATCTCTGAACAGGTTACAATTGATAGAACTAATAATACTTACTCTGGAACATCCCAAATTATGTACGATAACGCAATGTTTCAATCTCGTTATGCAAAAACCAATGGCCTTTGCAAAGCTTTAAATTAACAATTCTGTAATAATTTTTCAAAATTAATCAATTTTCCAAAAGCAAAATCCTTTATAGATATATAGGGGAAAATTCTGCAATGGAAAAATTGTTGACTAAAAATAAGGAATGCAATATTTCTAATTCTTTGCCAGTATTTAGTGGCAAAACCTTTATTGTGGAAAAATTTCCTTTTTACAAAGAAAAAGAAATTGCAAAGCCCAAAACGTTATTTGATTGTGTTAAGTATTTTAGCAAGGTTAATGATGTTGAACAGGATTTGGTCGGTATTTCTTTCGGTTTTGATAATATCATTCTAAACGAAGAATTATCTGACAAAAAAGTTCGCCATTTAGCCGAAGAACTTGCAGTTGCAATAGATAATAATTGTGTATGGCGAATTAAAGATTTGAAAAAAGAATATGGACAATTAAAAGAATTCTCACTCGCAAAAGACTTTTTAAACAAAAAATGTAAAGAGGTTTGGAATGTTTTTGATACTAGAGTTAAAAATATCCCTCATGAATCAATGAAAGCTCTCGGAATTACTAACAAACCCGATTTGGAATCTATATTAGGCGATTCCGTAAGATTCTATGAAAAAGATGGCGGAAATTCTACTTCAAGAATTATTGCTACAATTTTGAGTAATGAAAATTTGGACTACACAATCAGTGATATACATAAATTTTTAAAACTTCATCACGAAAAAGAAAAATTTAATTGTAATCCAAAAACTATTGAATACTTAATTTCTTCTCAAAATTATGACAAATACAAACTTTTTGATTTAGGTGTCGGGAAAATATCGATATACAAGGTTTATAAAGGTTTATCACTCAAGAATAAATGTAGGTTTATTTTTAACAATTTGCGAAATTTCAAAAAAGTCGCATAATAAATAAACATTTCTTAAAAATAACATGCAAAAAATTTCATGTTCTGTTTTAATAAGAACATGGGTATTGAATTATTAACAAATAAACCGATAAAGTTTTATCAAAAAAACGGGGTTAAATTTTTTGAAAGGTTTCGTGCTGTTGACAAAAACCGTAAACCAGTAGAATTATTCATGGATGAACAGAATGGTTGTCCTACTATTTTTGCCAAAAACCATGAGGGAAAACATTCCACTTTTGAATTGGATTTTGATTTGCAAAGTAGAACAATGAGGGGTAAAGCTATTATTGCTAACCCTAAACAACAAGAGCTTGGACAAGTTGTAAACCTTGCAGCTTTGATGACTTTTTATGTTAATAAATTAAATCATTTTAAGGTTTTCGCATTTAGAGAATCAATGCAATTTTTTGCCAAATTTGGATTTAAGGTTGTTACAGACAATGATGATGAAATTATGAAATTACTCAAACTTGTAAAAAAATCAAAAGGGCAAGAGTTTGAAAATTTAAGACGTCAAGCAGATTTCTTTGGAAATAGAGTTTCTGGCAAAGTTCCGAACGATGTTCCGTCTTTAAAATATTATGCTTGCAACGTTTTTAGCAACTATTTGAAAGGTCTTGCAAGAAAAGGGGAAAAATTTGACCCAGATAAAATCCCATATAATTCTCGCATGGATTTTTCAGATTGGGAATTTCAAACAGATAATAAAGACTACTTAAATCAGTTGTTCAGAAAACATGAGATAAATTTCCAGATTTAAAAAGAGTATTAAAATGAAAATAGATAAGTTTAAAGTAGAAGAGTGGTTTAATAAATACGAAAAAGATGCTGTTTACGATTTAGCTGATACTTGTGTTGAGTCTTTGTCTATCAATGAATTACTAGATTTTGTATATGATAGAGAAAAAGAATTGATGGAACTTTTTGAACGTAAATTGAATTATGGTGACATTCATGGCAGTTTACGATTAAAAAATGCTATTTGCGGGATGTTTAAAAACCAAAAACCTCAAAACATCACTATTACACATGGAACAATTGGTGCTAATCAGTTGGTTATGCTTAGTTTGGTTGAACCAAATGATAAAGTTGTTTCAATAATCCCAACATATCAGCAACATTACTCTATTCCGAAATCCTTTGGGGGTAAGGTTCATACTTTATTCTTGAAAGAAGAGAATAATTGGCTTCCGGATTTAGAAGAGTTAGAAAAAATCGTAAGCAATGACACTAAAATTATCTGTATGAATAACCCAAATAATCCCACAGGTGCTGTTATTCCTGATGAAATGCTTGAGAAGATTGTACAAATTGCAAAAAAATCTGGAGCATATATTCTATGTGATGAAGTATATAGAGGTCTGAATCATAGCGGAAATCCTTTTTCTATTTCAATAGCAGATATTTATGAAAAAGGTATTTCAACAGGTAGTACCTCAAAAGTTTTTTCACTTGCTGGACTTCGATTAGGTTGGATTGTCGCAAATGAAAATATTATTAAAGAAATTAATCATCAACGAGAATATAACACTATTAGTGTTGGAATTTTAGATGATTGCTTTGCAAGTATCGCAATTGAAAATAAAGATAAAATTATTAAACGCAATATAGAAAAGATTTTGACAGGAAAAAAAATCTTAATGGATTGGGCAAAGAATGAACCATTAATTCATCTTGTTGAACCTAAAGGTGGAACAACAGCTTTTGTTGGTTATGATTTGGATATTCCATCAAGAGATTTGTGTGCAAAATTACAAGAAGAAACTGGGGTTATGATATTGCCAGGAGAAACACTTGAAGTTGAAAAATATTTAAGAATAGGTTATGGAAACAATTTTGAAAAATTAAAAAAAGCTTTGAATATTTTTTCTGATTGGATGAGAAAAAACTAATAACCTTAAATTCTTTATAACTCCCCCTCCTCTTGGAGAGGACATTGTGTTCAGTTTAACCCCTCATCATAACCTTCTCCCCAAGGAGAAGGAATAATTTTATAAATTTCCCAATTCTATCATTTTGAGAAATTTTCATATAATCTCTTGTCCTCCCCATATGTTGTGGAAGGACCGAAATCTTTGATTTCGAGGAGGGGTCCTTAAAGCTTTTGATTGAGATACTTCTCAGTATGACGAAATTTGAGAGAAAGACATCAAAACGCATACAGTAATATTCCCTCTCCAATGAGAGAGGGAATATTACCACTCCTAAGATTAGTATTTTTAAATTACAAAAATTATCCAATAACTGGAGCAACGAATGTTCTTGTTGCTAGTTCTTTATCAAGGTTGAATAGAGCTTGTTTATCGTCGCCAATTAGTCTTAATTTTGCTAAAACAGTTCCAACATTTGATTCTTCTTCAACTTGTTCTTTCAAGTACCAATCCAAGAATGAAACTGCTGCCCTATCTCGAACTTCTTCTGCTACATCCATCAATGAATTGATGCAAGATGTTACATATTCTTCGTGTTCAAGAATTTGTTCAAAAATTTCTAAAGGAGTTGTTCCTTTAAGTTCTGGTTTATCGATAGCTCCTAATTCAAGATGATTGTTACGAGTGGTTACGTAGTCATACATTCCCATTGCGTGAGCTCTTTCTTCTTGAACTTGTACGTCCATCCAGTTTACAAAACCTGTTAATTTAAGTTCTGCAAATACTGCTTTCATTGCTAGGTATAAATATTCTGAGTATAATTCTTTATTGATTTGTACATTGAATGCTTGTTCAAGTTTTTTATCCATCATAATTATCTCCTTTTTTATTTGTTAAGTGTTTCTACAATTGCTTTTGCAAGGTTTTCAATTTCTTCCATTTGGTTTTCTTTAATTGTAGATTTTAGGGTTAATTTGTTGCCAATAATTTCAGTATTTTTCAATTGAGAAACCAAATCCGTCATTAATTTTCCTGAAGTTGGAGCCCAAGAACCGTTTTCAATGATTGCAATTTTACGATTTTGAAGATTGTGGGCAACAATATCGTGCAACAAGTTTTCCATAGAAATAAATATTCCATTGTTATAAGTTGTTGATGCAAACACAATATGTGAGTATTTAAACGCATCTGATACAACATAAGAAGAATCTGTAATTGATGTATCAACAATTTTTATATCCTTCACACCCAAATCTGCAAGTTTAGATGCTAAAATTTCAACTACATTTTGTGTTCCGCCATAAACTGATGCGTAAGGAATTAATACAGATTGAATTTCTGGCGTATAAGTTGACCATTTTACGTATTTGTCAATAAATTTGTCAAAATCTTTTCTCCAAACAAAACCATGCAATGGACAAATCATTTTGATTTCTAATCCAGAAGCTTTTTTCAATAATGATTGAACTTGTGGGCCATATTTACCAACAATGTTTGTGTAATATCTTCTTGCTTCGTCCATATATCTATGTTCAAAGTCAACTTCATCAGCAAAAATGTTTCCGTCAACAGTTCCGAAACTTCCGAAAGCATCTGCTGAAAATAAAATTTTATCTACTGTATCATATGTAACCATAACTTCTGGCCAGTGAACCATTGGTGCAAATACAAATGTTAGATTGTGTTTGCCTGTATTTAAAGTATCCCCTTCTTTTACAATAACTAGTTGTTCTTCTGGTAGTTCAAAATCGAAGAATTGACCAAGCATTGTTTTAATTTTTGCATTACATACAATTTTAACATTTGGATATTTTCTAACAATACAAGGTATTTCTGCACAATGGTCAGGTTCCATATGGTTGATTACCAAGTAATCTAAACTTCTTTCGCCCAAAACGTGTGCAACATTTTCCATGAATTGGTGTGTAACTGATTTGTCAGCTGTATCAAGTAGTACAGTTTTTTCGTCCATTAATAAATATGAGTTGTATGAAACTCCAGTTGGAACAGGGTAAACCCCTTCAAACACAGATAATCTTCTGTCATTTGCTCCAACCCAAAATAAATCGTCAGCAATTTTTTTTGTGTTATACATAACTTTTTCTCCTTTGTTAAAATTATGATAGCACAAAAAGATGATAATAATTATCAAGTTTAATTATTTAATAATTTTTTATTAACACAAAATCCAATATCGTTTGTCGTTCATAGCCTTTTCAAAAAATTCTTTAGATACTGGTATGCAACCTAAATGGTATTTATCATTTTGTTGTAATGTTGCATATTTTTTTGGACCGAGTCCTTTTTTTAGAATTTCTATTTCTTCTGGTGGTGTCCAGAGTGGTCCGGTAACATATGAGATTTGCCTTTTCGGATTTTTAAAAAGAGGAAAATTCTCATTTGCTCCGCCTAATAAATTTTGATTAAACAATTGTACGTTAAAAATTCCCATTTTGCCTCCAAATTCTTTCCCATATATATAAAGTTTTTTTGTTGTGAAAAATTGATTAATTTATTAATTTTTTAAATTGGATGAATTGTAACGAAACGTAAATGCAAGTTCTAAATAGCCTAAAACTCAGATATAATGCACTATATGATATGATGTGAGGGACAGTGTACATTGAGTAATAAAATCTTTATAATTTAACTATGATGATTTTAAGAAATAGGACATTTACACTTGCAGAAGTCTTAATCACACTCGGAATAATTGGAGTTGTTGCCGCAATAACAATACCTAGTCTTATGGAAAATGTTAGAAATAGAGATTTGCAAGCTCAATTGAAAAAGACATATTCAGAATGGAACCAAATTAGCATGCAATTTATGAATAATAAATTATTGTTGATATAGTGAAACCAACAATAATAGCTAGCTGGATTGCTTCGCTCAGTATAACTGATGATGTTAACGATACTTATTATTTATCACTTGGACCAGAATTGCAGAAAAAGTCTAGGATTTTTTCGTTGTATCTATTATCAACAGCACTGAATGGGAAAATTTCCCCTCCAAATTCCTTTCTAACGTGTGATATTGCAGATTGAATTTTGTTTTTTGAAATACAATCTACCTTTGTAACCACTGTTATAATTGGCAAGTTATATGCAAGTACCCATTCTCTCATCTGAAAGTCGTTTTTTTGAATTTCGTGTCTTGCATCGACGAGTTGAACTAGATATTTTACTTGTTCTCTTTTTAGTAAATACTCTTCTAAATATTTTTGCCATTTGTTTCTTGCTTCAATCGAAACTTTTGCATAGCCATACCCTGGCAAATCTGCAATCATAAATTCATCGGAAAAGTTAAAGAAGTTTATTAATCTTGTTTTCCCTGGGACATTTGATGTTTTTGCCAGTTTTTTATTATTCGCTAATCCATTGATAAATGATGATTTTCCAACATTTGAACGCCCAAGAAGAGGAAATTCTGGAAGTTCATAATCTGGACATTGGCTTAATTTTTCAGCACTTATTAAAAATTTTGCATTCATAAAAGGTTTCATTTTGTTGCAGCCTTTTCTTTTTGTTCTCTTAGTTTCTTTTTATACAAAACAGTTTGGAATAAATTGCACATCTTGTCATTGTTAACTACTGTCAATTGTGTTTTGTTATTCACAAAATCAATATGAAAAGAAGATTCTTGATTGAAAACATTTGCTTGAATATTTACGATTTGAAACAGCCCCTCAGTTAAAATACTAAGAGGCTCTTTCATAAATGTTTCAAATGTTTTTCTTATATCGAACTTTTTCATTATATTTTTTGTCTGAAAACTTGAATTCTTTGTTCAACAGCAGCTTTATCAGAAGCGTTAGGAGCAAGTGCTAAGTATTGAGTGTAGTATTTAACAGCACCTTCGTAGTTGCCTTCTGCTTCATATGCTTGAGCTTTCAACTTGGCAATTGATGGAGCATTGTGATAGAAGTCGATTGCTCTGTTACAATATTCAATAGTTGAAGCATAATTGCCTTCTTTGTATTGTCTAAGTGCAATTTCAAAGAATTCGTTTGATTTCATTTCGCATAAATCAATATAGTGAATACCGTTTTCTGCAATTCTGTTATCTGGATCAGCCATCAATGCTTTTTGAAGAGCTTTTCTTGCTGTTCTAAATTGTTTGTGTTGAACAAGAATTTCTGCTAAGTACAACTCATCATCAACACTTGTTGCAAAGTTGATTGCATTTTCGAATGTATAAACTGCATCTCTTTCACGACCAAGTGATAAATATGCTTCCCCCTTGATTACTGTATCCATCAAGCTGTTGCTTGCTGATTGGATAATGTAATTAAGATTGTCTTGAGTATATTCCATTTGGTGTGTAATTTTACCAAGTTTGATTTTTGCAAGGTGAAGTTTCAAATCGTTTGGAGTTCTTTGAATAGCTTCATTTACATAATCATATGCAAGATATACGTCTTTGTTTGTTGTGAATTTGTTACTATCTGCTGTATCTTTAGCCATTTCGTAATAAGTATTAGCAAGACCTATAATAGCATTGTTGTTATAAGTTGCATCTCCCAAAAGTCTTGAATAATATTCAAGGGCTTGTGGATATTTTTTAGTTTCTAATGACATATTTGCAACTCTGTAAATTCCTTCTTTATAATTAGGATTTAAAATGATTGCAGTTTTCAATTCTTCCATAGCAAATTCGTGGTCTGATCTTCTTTCATATACACCAGCTAAGTTGATGTATGGACGAGAGTTTTCAGGTTTTACATAGATTGCTTTTTTGAATGAATTGATTGCAGCAGGTTGGTTACCTTGTTTTAAATATAATTCACCTTGTAAATTCCATCCTGGAGAAGAATTAGGATTGATGTGTAGTGAGTGGTTCAACCAAGTCAACGCTTTTGTATAATCTCCACGTCTAGATTCAACTTGTCCCATATGGTACATAGAAGTTGGGTTGTGTGAATTGTATTTGATTGATTGTAAATAGTATTTTTCAGCCTGGTCCAAATCACCTTCTAGCATTGCAATATTACCTAAGTTGTCATATGCAGGTGCAAATTGAGGGTTAATTTTGATAGCTGTTTTGAATAAATCTTGTGCATCTTTTCTGTTACCAAGTTTTAATGTTGCAACACCCATTGCATTGTATGCTTGGTAATAAGAACTATCTAATTCTACTGCTTTTACAAATTCTTGAATTGCAGCATTAGACAAGTTTGAGATATTTTTAATATATTCAACGTCTGAAGAGGTTTCTCTCATCAAATAAACTAAACCTTGAGCATAGTGGAATGTTGGATTATTAGGGTATTTTTTTATCAATCTATCCAATTCTGCTTGAGTTGGAGCTAATTTCCACTGTTTAGCTTGAGAAATCAATTGTAATGCTTTTGCATCTAAATCGTTAGGGTTTTTTGATAATATTTCTTTTAGACGTGCATCTGCATCTTCATAATTGTTATATTCAATCAATCTACTAATATCTGTATAACTTTTTGATACTTGTGCTTTAATAGGTTGAGCAGCAAACGCATGAGGGGCATATAGAATGCAAGATGTTAAAATCATTGATGTGGTTAATAATTTTTTACAATTCATGTTTTCCTAACCTTCTAGCTTAAAACTATTCTAAATCTAACAAAAATATTGTATAATAGTTAACGAAAAAAGGCAATAGGTTAAATAGATGGTATTAAACGCAAACTCTAAACAGGATTTGGAAGATTTTAAAACATATATTTTGGTCGAGAAGAATTTTTCTGAACATACTGCAAAAGCTTATTATTCCGATATTTTGAGCTATTTGATATGGTTAGGTAGTGATGAATGCGAACAGGCAAATTTATCAAAAATGAGAGAATATTTGCATTTTATGCAGAAATTTAATTATAAAAAAACAACTGTTGCGAGAAAGATTGCATCCCTCCGAACATTCTATAAATACTTGCATAGAGAGAAAAAAGTTGAGCTTAATCCTGCCGAAAATTTAATATCCCCTAAACGACCGAAGTCGTTGCCAAAATTCCTCACAATGGATGAGGTTGAAGAAATATTGAGTAATATTAATATCGATACTCCTGCGGGTTATAGAAATCGTGCAATTTTAGAGCTTTTATGGGCTAGTGGAATGCGTGTTTCTGAATTGAGTGGATTGAATTTTGGAAATTTAAATCTCGAAAATAATGAAATTACTGTTTTTGGTAAAGGTTCAAAAGAGCGAATAATTTTGATTACAGATAGGGCAAAAAAATATTTACAAGGTTATATTGATTTTGCTAGAGCCCTTGTTGCAAAAGATTATAATTTGGGCTCAATTACAGATACTTCGCCTGTTTTTATTAACAAAACAGGATATAGATTGCAAACAAGAATGATTCGCAATGTGATAAATGATATTGTTGAAAAAATAGAACTTCCTAAAAAGGTTACTCCGCATATGTTTAGGCATAGTTTTGCAACACATTTGATTGAAAATGGTGCGGATTTGAGGGTTGTTCAAGAGCTTTTAGGGCACGCAAGTATTTCTAATACTCAAATTTATACCCATATTTCTATGCAACATATGAAAGAAGTTTATGACGAAACTCACCCTAGAGCTTAATCTTGAGTGATTGCAACTTTTAGGCAAGAATTTTTGTTTTGTGCAAAGAATTTGTATGCCTCTTCTATTTCAGAAAGCTTATATTTTTGTGTGATGAGGAAATCGGTATTGATTTTTCCTTGAGAAATTAGTTCTAAGAGTTCTTTGCAATAAATCGCATCTACTCCACCTGTTTTAAAGGTTAGGTTTTTTCCATACATTTGTGGAAGAGGAAGAGTTTGATTATCCTCATACATTGCAACAACACCGACAATTGCATTTGGTCTAGCAATTTTCCAAGCTAATTCAAAAGTTGTTTTTCCTCCAGCACATTCAATTACTCCATCTGCTCCACGACAATCTGTAAGGTTTTTAATTTCTTGTTCAATATTGCAATTTTGTGGATTGAGAAAATAATTGGCAAGATTTTGTTGTTTTGCTATGTTTAATCGATTTTCATTTGTGTCGATTGCAATAATTTTTTCTGCTCCAAGGAGTTTTGAACAAATCATAGCACACAGTCCAACTGGACCAGCCCCAATAATTGCTATGGTATCTCCTTTTTTTATTTCGCACATTTTAGCTCCAAAATATCCGCTAGATAAAATGTCTCCGACAAAAAGAGCATTTTCATTTGTAACGTTTTCTGGAATTTTGGTTAATCCTGTGTCTGCATAAGGAACTCTAATATATTCTGCTTGGCAACCATCTATTCTGCAACCTATTTCCCAACCGCCTTTTTCGCAATTGTTAATATAACCTCTTTTGCAAAAATAGCATTCTCCACAAAAAGTTTCGCAATTAGCACTAACTCTATCCCCGATAGAAAGATTTTTTATGTCGTTTCCTAATTCTACGATTTCTCCAACAAATTCGTGACCTAGTGTAATTTTGTTGTTTGCTCTTGGTACTAATCCGTGCATAATATGTAAATCACTTGTACAAATTGTTGATAAGGTTACCTTAACAATTGCATCTCGTGGATTTTGAATTGTTGGTTTTTCTTTTTCAATGAGTTTAATTTTTTCTTCTAAATCTTTATTGTAAACAAGTGCTTTCATTGGTTGTACCCCTCTTTTTAATCTCCAGTTTAGCATATCAAGCAAAACTATTAGCATTATGCCAGATTTGATTATTTTAGTAAAGTTCTTGAATTTTTAAAAGGTATGTAGTTGAGTTTTGTGCCTAAAAAGCTCTGTTTAATACGGTTTTGGGGTTTTTACTTGCAAAAACTCTGAAAAAATGCTATTCTAATCGGGTATGTAGTTAAAAGAAAGATTTGAATAATGAAATTTGATTCTGAATTTATTCGCCAAATATTATTGACGATTGAAGAACATGAAGATTATGTTATGAGTTCAAGAACTTTACTAAAGCAACTTGAAATTAATACTAGGGCTTTAGAAAGAAAATTTATGGGTCACATTTTGCTTTTAGCAGATGATAAATTGCTTGAATCTACTTCTGTAAAATATCCTTTTGGGTTTGTATTTGGGGTAGATGGTGAATATAGCATTATCGATGTTGGATATAGATTAACTGCAAGAGGTTACGAGTTGATTGATATTTTTAGAAATGAAGAAGTTTTTGAAAAAGTGAAAAATTATTCAATTGATAATGCTTTAGAATTTTCAAGACAACTGCTTTTGAAAAAAGCAACTTCTAAAAGAAAATCATTTTTCGGTTAGAAAATATATAAAAACGCTATATTGACAATGAAATTACATCGTAATAATATTGAACTCAAGGAAAAAGGAAAAGGAAATTTATGAACTTTAACGCAATGATGATGCAAATGATGATGATGCAAAGCCCAACTAGAGGTGGTCGTTGTCTTGCTCGAATGCGTTAGTTCCAAGATAAACATTTTAAAGCCACCTCTAAGAGGTGGCTTTTTTAGTATTAGTTTTTAATTTCATACAAAAGAGGAAAATATAAAGTGATAAAAAGTATTGATAATATAAATTTAGATAATAAATATTCTTTCAAATCGAATTCAAATAATACCCCAAGTTTTGGTAACGCTAATCTTTCAAAAGAGGCAAAGTATTTAAACAAATTCATCAAATCTCAAGAAAATCTTTCTACAACAAGATTTATCCAAGGTACAATGACAAATTGGCTTCCTAAAGCTATATTATCGAGAAGTTTGGTTGATTTTTCAGAATTTACATTTTTGGAATTTTTAGAATCTGGTCTTTTTTATTTTGCCGCACCGTTTTTGGGTGAAAAGTTGTTCCGTAATGGATTGTTTAAAAATGTTCAGCCTAAAAATTTAAAAAATAATGTTTCCTCTAATTTGGTTAAAAGTCTTGATGAAATTAAAAAATCTTCTTTTGATAAAAATTTGCAAAAAAGATTGGTTTCGACAAAAGCTGGGGTTGTGCTGGCATGTCTTGCTGTTCCTGCATTGGAATATGGCTTAGGTTTTGCGAAAAATTTGTTTACATTGAAAGTTTTTAAAATAAGTGATTTCAATAATGTGGCAAATTTGAATAAAGAAAAAAATGAAGATGCTGAATTGAGTAAAAAAGTTGAAACTCACTCTAAAAAGGTATTAACTCAAGTTGGAATTTTGTCAGGATTAGGTGTTGCATCTGGATTGTTGCTTGCCTCAAAAGGACATAAATCTAACGTTGCTCAAAAGTTTTCGGAGATTTTGTTAGAGCCTGGGGTTGCAATTTCTAAATTGCTTCATAAAGCTGGGGTAAAATCTAAAAGTACAGATAATTTTTTGAAGGATTATTTAAAATTAGATTTTAGTAACAATAATGGAAAGTTGGCATTGAGCAAAGGTCAATTAGCTCTAACTTGTATTACTGGATTGTTCGGGTATTCTAGTGCTGCAAAAGATAGAGGTAAATTAGATTTCTATGAAGTTTGGACGAGAGTTCCATTAGTTGTTGTTTATACTATTTTTGGTTCTTCAATTTTAGATTCTGGATTTAAAAAAATTCTTGCTAAAAAAGGGAAATTCCCTGAACTTATTAAATCTGATTCGCAGGGCAATATTGCACCAATTCCAACAAGTAAGGATTTGCCAGTGATTGCTGAAAAACTTTCAAAAGCAAATAAAACTCCACTAAATTCTGAATTAGAAACATTAATAAAGCAAAAATCAATAATTACAGGCGTTCCATATTTATTTAGTGTCGTTGCAATGGGATTTTTATTGAGTGGTGTTTCAAGGTTATGGACACAATATCGCTATAACCAACAGACAAAAAATGCTCAAAATCCACAAAAACCTCAAGCGGATTTTATCAAAACCAGCCCTGTGTTCAAAGGTATAATTGAGGGATGATAGGTTTAATAAAGTTTATCAGTTGGTTACGTAATATTTTCCCTCTCCCTTGGAGAGAGACGTACAAACCTGACACTAAATATTTGTTTTGATAAAATTAGCTAAGATTTGTGCAATGATTTTATGTGATTCTTTTGAATAATGTAATCCATCAACTGGAGATGGAGTTACAAATTCATTCAAATCTAAATAAAAACAATTCATTTCTTCTGAAACTTTTTTAAAAATTGGAAAAACATTTTTAATTTTTTCAACAGAATTTAAGTCAAATTGCATTGCAAAAATTCCGTCGAGGATATTTTTCTGGATTTTTACTGGTGGAATTATTAAAATTTTTGTTTGAGAATTTGCTTCCCTGATTGTTTGAATTAGGTGTTTAAGTCCTGCGGTTGCGGAATTTTTATCCAAATTATAGAAATATTGTGAATCGTTTGTCCCAAGTGCAAGGATACAAATATCAATATCTTTATGGTTTTGGAGATAAATTGGTAGATATTCTCCGCCACAAAGTTTAATATTTTCTGGATTTTTGAAAAATCCGGTACGATTATTCATTCCTTGTTCAAGAATTTCGTATTCTGGCGATAAAAGTTCTGATAAAATTCCAGTCCAGCGTTCATTTTTTGTGTAACGTCCAAATGTTTCTGGAATGTATCCGTAAGTGTTTGAATCTCCGTAGCATAATATTTTTTTCATACTTTTTATTATATGCTGAATTTTGGCATATTTATACTTAATAAATAAAGGATTAAGAATTATTAAGTAGTCTAATATAATTTAGCAACTTTTTCCCTTCTATCTCGTTATAATAGGTGAAAGGTAGAAGGAAAATTTATGAAAAAATTATTGTTGATGTTTGTATTTGTTTGTTTTACTTGCTTAGGTGCAAGTGCAGACCAATTTTTGATGTACAATAACGCAGGTGCTCCATCACGTGTAATGTCACTTAATGGTTATAGCAGATCTATCAATACTTTTGGTTCAAATGCTGCTTTCACTCCAGCAAATAGAGCTAGAACTGCTGCTCGTGTTAGGGCTGCTAAACGTGAAAACGCAATAAATAAATATCTTGAAAATGCTGGCAGATATGGCAATTCAGGAGGACGTACTGTTGCTATGCAAACTCAATCTGTTTCAAGATTTGATAAAAGTTATTCTGTAAATAGAGCTCAAAAAACATATACAAAAGGTGGAGTAACTTTTTATAACTAATTTTAAGATTTTAAATATTTAATGATATATAAAGGTCGGTTAATATTTTCTTATATTGCCGACTTTTTAAATTTTAATAAGAATTAGTTCTAAAGAGCATTTAAAATTTTTATTTTTAGAATAATATATTATCAATAAATGACTTCAGGGGATTAAAATATGAGAAAAATTTTAACAACTATAATCTTGTTATTTTGTGCAATCGATATGACTTGTTCAAGTGCGATTGCAACTCAACAAATATTTTATAATAGTGCAGGAACAGGTGTTCCATCGCAGATGATGGATGGATATGGGAATATGCAAAATCTTAATGGTTTTGGTTATAACGCTCCTTATGTAGTTACTCGACCAGTGCGACCTGTTTATCCGATTGCAAGATATGCAAGACCTGTTCACCCAGTCAGATGTTGTGCAAGACCTAGACCGCCATATCCTCCAAATATTACCCACAGGGATATTATTATGGCAAGAACTTATTATAGACGTTGTCCTATGTATCAACAGTATTACACAGTAAAAACTCCTCCTAAACAAAAGGAAATAATCTCTCGTTTTGATAAAAATTATAAAATTCCACAATCTTCGCAAAGAAAAGTTTCTTGTGGTGGAATGACTTATTATAATTCGGCAAATCCTTGTAGATAAAATTTTTAATTAAGCTTCAATACTGCACTATGTCGGTACGGGGTTGCGTTTTCATTTCTATATGAATAGAATAAATTGTTGTTGTGAACCGTACAATATGGACAAACATCAATTTTTTGAACACCGATTTCTTCAAGTTGACGTTTATTGATATTCTTTAAATCTACAAAAATATTCCCTTCTCTTATTTCATATAGTCTTTCAAAATTATTAACTGTTTTAGATAATTTCTGATAAACTTCTTCTCCGACATTGTAGCAACAAAATCCAATTGCAGGTCCAATAAGAGCTACAATATTTTCTGGTTTAGAATTAAATTCATCTATCATTTTTTGAACAGTTTTTGAGGCAATATTTCCAGCTGTTCCTCTCCAGCCAGCGTGAGCAATCGCTCCAATATTTTGTGCTTCATCATATAGAATTATTGGGGTGCAATCTGCAAAGTTTAAGAAAATTCCAAGATTCTTTTCTGCTAAAACCAAAGCATCTGTATCTGGATAGTTTTTAATATTTTTTTCTGCTATTTCAATATTAGAAGTATGTGTTTGTGTTGGAAAGAGTAAATTTTCTCGTTCTATTTTTAAACTATCGCAAATAATTTTTTTGTTACTTTCAATAGTGTTTTGTACATCATTTTGAATATCTTCGCTTTTGTAGCAAATACAAATATCACGTGTTGTAAAAAACGCTTCTGCATTTTTTATCAAATCTGATTTTAAAATTCTTTTTCCTTCAATTTCGCCAAAATAAAACATAATCAAATTGTAGCAGAATTTTTTACGAAGCTGAATTTTTTTACAAATATATAAAATTCTTTGCAAGAGGCTTAGAAAAATGTTCTCAAATCCGTTACGGCAACTTTATATAAGGTCAATTTCAACCTCTTGCAATTGACTACCCCTAAAAAATGTGTTAAAATCATGATATGGGTTGCTTATGGGGCTTGAATATGAAAAATAAAAGTTTTGGATTTACACTATCAGAAATTATGATTGCGATTGCACTTATTGGTGCTGTTGCGGCAATGACTATTCCAACTGTTGGTTCAAGTGTTCAACAAAGAGCTAGACTTGCAGAGTTTAGAACAGCACATTCTAAAGCTGAATTAGCCCTAAAAAGTATTATCTTTGAAGATGCTAGAATTCCACAATGTTATAATAGCCAGCATACAAATAATTCCTTCGGTTTATCTGCGGCTCTTGGTGGAGCATCTATTAGTGCCAAGGGTACTGGTTGTCCAGCGTTGACAAGAGATTTTACCCGAGCTATGGGTTCCGTTAGAAGTTGTACAACTAATCCAAAAGGTGAAGGCTGTATCCCGAATAATTATCCAAATGGAGGAGATTGCTTTAGCGTAACAGGAACAGAAGCTTATGTTTTAGATAATGGAATGATTTTGTTTATTTCAAAAGGTACTACGGGCATGAAACTTTTCGCAATTGATGTAAATGGTCGTAAAGGTCCTAATAAATGGGGACAAGACATTTTTACATTTGGTGTTTATCCTTCTGCGGCAACCAAATCTGGAAATAATGTATATGTTTCAGATTTAAAAGTTTTACCTCATCAATCTTGTTTGCCAAGAAGTAATGCCTCTGCAAAAAACTCTAAACAAATGTTGGAAGAATCTACAAATTATAAATAATCAGTTCAATAGTCCATAAGTTTCATTGTACATAATCATATGAAAATCTGGACTTGTCATATTTGGATTTCTTTTCATAAATTTTTTCACATCGAATTTTTTTAAATATTTGTCTAATTTTTCTATAACTTTGGTGTTACCCTCATTTTCGGATTTTAATTTTGCAATGTAGTTTTCGGTCATTGCTTGAACTTCATCTTCTGTCAATATTGGCATTCCACCAATTTTAACTTCGTCTTTATCGTCATTTTCAAGGTATTTTTTCTCTTCGTTTTGTTGTTGATTTTGTTGGCGTTGATGTTTTTCTTGTCCCGTAGAAATTGCGGATTCAATTCTTTGACCAAAAGGATTGTTTACTGCATTGAACATTTTTGACCTCTTTTACTTTTCTTGTAAGTTGTCATGCATGTTTACGGCATTTTTTTCAAAAACTTTAATTTTACAAAACAAAAGACCAGTAAAAATATTACTGGTCAAAAGTGTGAGTAAATGTATATTTATAAGTAGTTGTTAGGATTCTTTATGCAAATAATTCTGCGAATGGTCCTGCTGGATCTTTGATATTAGCTTCAACAGCACCATCTTCTGCTAATTTCATACCTGGCATAACAACTGTCTTAACTCCATTTGTTACGCTTGCAACTTCTGTTGCAGAAACTTTGTATGAATAGCCTAAACTTGCTAAAATTGCATTTGTTGAATCTGCAATTGATTTATCTTCAGTGGTAAATTTTCCAATTTTTACACCATAAAGATTTTGTGTATTTTGAGTTAGTAAATCTGTTTCGTTTTTAAGTCCTTTGAATTCTACTTCGCTTTTAACTACTTCTTTTGTTTCTTCTGCCTTCTTTGCTTCTTTAAAAGCTTGTTGACCGATAGCAAAGTTATAGTTGTTATAACCATTGTTAAATTCATTAAATTTGATTGCCATTTCGGTTCTCCTTATGTAATACTCACATAATTACTATCGGCATGCAGTTTAATAATCTTTAATTTTTTAGCCATACTTGTAGGTTTATTGTTACATTACTTAATAATAATATTCAATTTATTACAAGTTTTCCACTTTAAAGAAAAAGGGTTATTCTTTTAATAAATGTCATATTGAGCAATTAAACTTTTATTTATAGCAAAACTTCTGCTAAATCATCTTCTAATAAACTTCTTTGGAAGGCTTCGCATTCAACAATCATATCAAAAATTTCAGCATATTTTGTACTATGCAAAACTTTTGATAAATCATCTATTCCTTTAAAATCAATTATATAAAATGTGTTATTTCTATCAGTAACGGTTAAAAAACCAACTTCTTCATACAAATCAAGAAGCCTTTGAAAAACTTCAATAGATTTTCCTAAAAAACCTGCACATCGCACTAAATCTATCTTTCCACCCATATTATGAGCTGCAAATTTCACCATGCCAGTAAAGGTTTTAAGAAATTCTGCTTCATCCATAACTTTTGGTTCATAACTCATAAAATGAACTTTCTTTGGTTGAGCCTTTTCTAGTATTATATCCAATGTTTTTTTATCCGCTGGGTAATCAAAAAACATCAAAACATCACATTTTGTGATTTCATACCTAGAACACACTCTTGACGCCAATTCTGGATATTTTTTTACAGTATCATAAATATACTTACTTTCAATAAATACTTTTATGTTTGAAGAAGCTTTTTTTATTTCGTCATTTATATTTTGCAAATTCCAAACTTTTTTCCTATTGTCAAAAATTTTGTATTGATTTTGTGAAGGAATTTCCTCGTCAACAATTGAATCAGAGTGAATATCATCAATAATAAGTTGAACAGAAACATTACCATTAAACTCATTTATTTGAGGATGAAAAGCTATATCCAAACTATCACCAGATTTTAATCCTACATCCCCTTTTTGCCATCTAATTGCAGTAAATTCATACGCATCAGATGCAACAACTAAACGTAAATGAGAATTATCTGAACCCATCAACCGTTTTTGACGAACTTTTAAATTATTTAATTCAAAAATAGGACTTGGATTTGATGCTCCAAATGGTTCTAATTTAGAAATTTCCTCAACCAAGTCTGTTGTTACATCAGATGGATTTAACAACAAATCTATTTTTATAAACGGTTTTAATTCTTTTGAAGAAGTATATTCTTTAACTGTTTCACAAAGAGCTTTTTTTACAGTTTCAAAAGAAGCTTGTTCCCCAGAAAAACTTAATCCAGCCGCAAGTTTATGCCCCCCAAAACCAGCTAACATCTCAGCATTTGCACTAATTACATCATATAAAGGAACACCTTCAATACTTCTTGCAGAACATCTGTATTCATTTTTTGCAGGATTATAATTCATTAAAAATACAGGTTTATAATATTTTTCAACAAGTTTTGAAGCAACAATACCAATTATTCCTATATGCCAACCTTCATTTGCTAAAACAATTGCAGGAAATCTATTTCCTTCCTTTTGCACCATTGCATCTGCTTGGGCAAAAACTTCTTGACATAGAGTTTGTCTAACCTTGTTCAACTCATTCAAAGTTGTAACCGCCATTTGAATTTCTTGAACATTATCAGATATCAAAACTTTTAGAGCAGATTCAACAGTATCAAGTCGTCCAGAAGCATTTATTCTTGGAGCAACACCGAAAGCTATCATTTCAGAAGATACACCCTTTGTTATATCATAACCTGCACTTTCCAAAAGAATTTTCAAACCATTATGCTTTCCTTTAGAAATTAATTCCAATCCTTTTGAAACAAAATATCTATTTTCTCCTATCAAAGGAACAATATCTGATACTGTACCAACAGCGACAAAAGGTAAAATTTCATAAACAAATTCTGTTTTTTCATATTTAGCAAGAATAGCTTGAGAAACTTTAAAAGCAACTCCACAACCAGCAAGATATGTTAAATACTCAATTTGTTTTGCAGATAAACTTTCATCTAAAGCATTTGGAGCTTTTGGATTTATTATTGCATAAGCTGGAGGTAATTCTTCTGGAGCTTCGTGGTGATCTGTAATAATAACATCAATCATTTTAAAACTGTTTAAAAATCTTACAGCATCAACATCTGAAATTCCGCAGTCAACAGATATTATCACTTTAGGTTTAATTGTCGTCATCAGTTTTATCAACGCTTTTTTATCAAAACCATGACCTTCACTTTCTCTATCAGGAATAAAATAATGAACATCTGCTCCAAGAAATTTCAAGGTTTTATACAATACAGAAGTAGAAGTTACACCATCAGCATCAAAATCACCATAAATTATTATAACTTCCTTATTATCGATAGCACGTGACACTCTTTCAACAGTTTTTTCCATATCGGTAAAAACATTTGGTGAAGTTAACGGAGTTTCAAGAGGATTTAAAAACACCTTCATTTCTTCTTCCGTTTTTATTCCACGAGAAATCAATAATCTTTTAATTAAAGATTTTTCATTTGTTACTGTATTATCTAAAATCCATTCTTTTTTCATCTTCCCAAGATCCTCTAACCAAAATAATAACACAGAAATTAAGGATATTAAATTATGTAAATTTCTTTTTCATTTTCCAAAAATAAACTAAAATATAGAAAAGGTTTACAGCTACAATGGAGGAATATACGAAATGAAAAAACTATCAAAAATATTTGCCCTAACATTGGGATTATTGATGCTTTCAGGAACAATTGCTATGGCAGAAACAAAATTTACACCCCTAAATTTTGATGACAGTTCTTCTGTAAAAACAACAGCAACACCTTCTACATCAATAAATTCAGTAGATGCAAAAGGAACAGATTTGCTAGACCCAAGCCAAGTTGTTGCTGGTCCTAAAATGCAAAATTCTATTCTTCAAATCGATAACGCTCAAATTGAGTTAAGAAACAAATTGTTAAACTACAAAACAAACTACACACAAATCGATTCAAGATACCAAACAGCTAAAGCAGAAAGAACAGCAGCTAAAAAACAAATCAAGTATGCTGAAAAGAAAATTAAAAACTTAGATAATGCTAAGAAAAAAATCAGAAAGAATTTTGAAAAAAAAATCAATATCTAATAATAGGCTTTTATTTAAAGGAAAGGAAGACTATCAAACTATTTGATAGTCTTTTTTATTTTATGCTAAAATATTTTCGCTATGAAAAAGTTATCAACACAAGAATTATTTGAAAAATATTGCACCAAAAAAGAACATACAAAAGAAGTTTGTAGATTATCTCTTTTAATTTTTGAAGAGGTGAACAAAAACTTAAAAGAAATGTCTGACAGAAAAAAAGATATTTTAATCTCTTCCGCATTTTTGCACGACATAGGATACTCAATAGATGAAGATTCTCATAATAAATATAGTCAAAAACTTATACTAAAAGAGGGTTTGTCAGATTTTTCAGAAAAAGAAACAGAAATAATATCTTGTATATGCAGATACCACAGAGGGGACTTGCCAGACAAAAAAGAAGATAAGTTATATAAAAATTTTGATAAAGACGAAAAAAGAACAGTAAAAAGATTAGGTGGAATACTTCGAATAGCAGATGGTTTAGAAGATGATGAAATCGGAGAGATTAAAGATATAAAAATAGACTATAATGAAGAAGATTATATAACCGAGATTTCAATATATACAGAAGAAGAAATTACCCCTGATATAAAAACAATTATTAGAAAGAAAAACTTATTTGAATATGGATTTAGAACACAAGTAGTATTAAAATTCAGAAAACTTAAATAAAAGACTTGATTTTAAAAAATGTTTATAGTACATTTGTTCATGCGGAAGTGAAAACTGAAGCAAAACCGCTAAATGCGGGCTGCTAGCTCAGGTGGTTAGAGCGCACCCCTGATAAGGGTGAGGTCGGTGGTTCGAGTCCACTGCGGCCCATATTAAAAAAGACCCCTTAAAAGGAGTCTTTTTTAATATCAGTTTTTAGTGTAATTCAATTATTGAACTTATCTTGTAGGGACGCACTCTAAGCATTCAGTATGTGGTTATGAGCACTCTGCCGAGCAAAAGGTGACTAAATGTCACGTTTTGCGAGAGGCCTGATAAGGGTGAATTTAGACTTTGCTTTTTTAATGCAAATTTAAAATAACCACAAATACACTTGGCATTTGAGATACAAATAAATTATTGTTGCTTTTTTGTAATACAGGGGTTGAAAACTTAAAAAAATCGGTTATAATGAAAGAGTAGGGAGAGGTCTTTCGACCTCTTGCACAATCCCTACAATATGCAAGCAATAGCAAGTAACAAATGTCCTAATATCACTAGGGCATTTTTTACTATTGCAAGCATTTCTTGTTTCGTCATGGCTTCCTCCTTTCTCTACACCTTTGCACAATAGAAGATTGTCGTGTATGAGTAAAGGTTTTCACCATCAAGGAATTGCCCTACAAGGCAATTATAGCATAAGAAAACCTATTATTTTAGAAATTTTGCTTTTCTATCACCTTAAAACAAGGACTCCGAAAATTGCCATGGCGAGTTAAAATAAACTTTGACTTGTAAATAGTTTTTATTTTTTGTCTTTTTATTTCTTTTATTGTGCAAAAGTTGTTTATTAGAACACGAACAAGAAAAATACGGCAGACAAAGAATTTTTACGACTCGTAAACTGAAAACTTTCCTTGAAAATATTGAACATTCTAAAGATGATTCATTTATTAAAATAATTTTAAGAGCATTAGAAAATATTGTTAAAAAAGGTACGGAGGCTAATGATATGATATTTCGTGAAAAAATGAATTTTATCGACGAATATCGAGTATAAAAATACCTAAATAAACTTAAGTATAAAAAAGAAATAGATACAAATACCACTTAAAATCTCCTCTAAACAGAGGATTAAAAAGACCGATTTAGCAGTTAAAATGAGAATGGGTAGATTATAAATAATTTTTTGGGAGGGTGGTATGAATAAACTTTTTTCTGATAATGAAGAAATATACTCTTACTTACCTGGAAATGATGAAATGTCTGAATCCATAACTCAAAATTGGACAGAACAAGCTATTGAGTGCTATCAAATTAATTGTGATTGCAAAAAATGTTCACTTGCTCATGGACATTATTCGTTTATTTGTCAAATGCCAAAAGTTATTGACACTTTACTCCAAACTATTGGAGAACCAGAAAAAGAATTAAAAACAGCTTAATAAAAATACTAGGGATATGTTCGAAAACTGTGTGTAATCACAACCTCGAACTAAATTTATAACCTAATCAAAATATTTTGATTAGGTTTTCGTTTTTTATTTCCCTCTCCAAGGACTCTGCCGAGCAAAACAATCCAGTGAATTGTTTTGTGAGAGGTTTTGTGAGTAAGGGAGAGGGTTGTTTTGCTTGTTCAGATTAACCCCTCATCCTAACCTAGGGGAAGGAACACAACTTATTCATTAAAGATACTTAACTCAGTATAATGACAACTAAAAATTTCTAACAACAAAAAAAAGACCTAAGAGAAAATCTTAAGTCTTTTTGTTAAATCATTTTTTGAATACTTAATTTTATTTTTTCACATCATCTTTAATAACAATTAAATTATTCATAATTTTCATTGCACAAGTAGGAAGAACAACGTGTTCCAAACCATCAGCAATACCGATAATTTTGCCTGCACCTAAAACAACTTCTTCACCTTTGTACATAAATTTGTAATCTGTGTCACGGTCTGAACGAATAGTAATTTTTTCTGTCATTGGATTTACCCCTTACAATACTGGTTACAGTATGAGATTATACAAAATTTACCTTGAAAAATCAAGTAGCTATTTGTTTTAAAAGATTATACATTTTCTAAAAATCTTTTTTGTTCCATAAAAAGTTAGTAATTTAGCAATTAATTTTATCATTTCTACCCTCTCACTTACTACTAATTTATTATTGTAAGAATTTCGCTATCATATTTTTCATCTTTAATTTTTCCAACAGAACGGCAAGATCTTATTTCATTAACTATTTTATTTTTTACAGGGACTTTGTGTGTAGCTTTTTTCAAATACCATTCATATTCAATATCAACATGTCCAAAATCAAGAGCCCTAAACCCTTTTTTAGATAAGTCATAAGCCAATACAGTTGCAGTTGGTCCTAAAGCTATAATAAATAATGATTCCTTATCACAAGAAATACAATTATTTAAAATTTCATCATATTTTGAAAAAGCATTCTTTGAAGGACAAAGTATTCTTTTTATAGATTTAGCACTATTAAATAAATCATTCCCAACCCCTAATCTTGAACCATTTCCTTCAACAATTACAATATTCTTGTTTTTCCATAAACTTTTTAATTCTTCAAAAAATTTATCATGGTCAATACTTGGTAAATATTCTAAATAAGAACGAGAAACACCTGTATCTACATAACACTTATTAAAATTTATTATATTATATATTTTTTTTCGATTGTAATATAAATATTTATACCAAAATTTCGCATGTTCTGGATTATGACTATCTAAAGACCCAAAAACATCAGGTATTCCACAAAGAATATTCTCATCACTTGCAATTAAAATATCTTTTAATCTATTTTTCAAATTTACATCATAAGATTGAAAAGGAATACTTTCACCAAAAATAATGTTAAATTCTCCATCTCCATAACGACAAATTGATTTATTAGAATTAATTAACTCCTCAAGAGTTTCAGAACAAGAAAGAACTTTTGGCTTCTCAGAATTTTCAGTTTCATTAATAAGATTTGCATTTTTATAAAAATCATCTGATTTTTTATTCTTTGTTATTTTTATTTTAAAAAGGTTAAATAATTTTAAAGTTATGCGATAATCAGCAGAATTTTCTACTTCTGCAATAGGAATTAAATCAAATAGTAAATAAATTAAAAAACTATCAATCTCTTTAATTTTTAATAATGGAATATTTAAAATTGATTTTGAAAATTTTACAATTGTACGTTCTTTTTTAGATAATACTAATCCGTTATCATTAAAAAACTTAATCATTACTTTTTTAGCATTATAGTTATCTTGTTGTTTCTTTTTTGATGTTTTCTTTACAATAGAACCGCTATTTACTCTATAATAGTAATTAACTCCACTTACTGTTATTAGCTTATTTGAACTCTTTATAACTTCTGGTAGCCAAATAATATCCTCAAAATAAACATTTGGAGTAAAATGTTTATTTTGAACAATATGTGTTTTATATAATTTATTCCAAACATAACAAATTTTTGGAATAAAACAAGCAGATATCTTTTCTTGTAAGGTTGTATAAACCTTATCTTCATATTTTACTCTGTATTTTTTATTATATTTTCTCCAACGAATAATGGATGAAACAGCTATATCTGCATCATTTTTTATTGCTGAATTATAAAGCTTTTCATAGAAATCTAAATCAACCCAATCATCTGAATCAACAAAACCAATGTATTCTCCTTTTGCAATATCTATACCAGAATTTCTTGCAACAGATAAACCTGCATTATCTTGATTGATAATAATTATACGATTATCTTTTTGAGAATATTTTTCTAATATTTTTAGAGAATTATCTTTTGAACCATCATTTACACAAATTATTTCAATATCTTTAAGAGTTTGATTTATTAAACTATCAAGACATTTCTCTAAATATTTTTCAACATTATAAACAGGAACTATAATACTTACTTTTACCATTCTTTACCCCTAAAATATTGATGCAAATTAACAATAAAATTATAACTCAATCATTTTCAAGCAATTTGCTCTATCTACGGTGATTTGTTTTCCTAGTTCAAGATTTTTTATTGATACTTGATGTTTCAATATTTCCTCTTCACCCAATATAAATGCGTATTTTGCTACTTTTGATGCCTTTTCTAATTGTTTTGTAAATTTCTTATTTGTTAAATCAAATTCAACATTCAAGCCTTGACTTCTCAACTCTTCTGCTAATATAAACGCATCAACTGGGAAGTTAGAAACTACATATGCATCTAATTTTTTTGTTTCTTTTGATGGTAAAAGCGAAATCAATCTTTCCATACCCATTGCAAAACCTATTGCTGGAGTAGGATTTCCGCCCAATTGTCCTACTAATCCATCATATCTTCCACCACCAGCAACAGCATTTTGAGAACCTAAATTGTTTGATTTAATCTCAAAAACAGTTCTATTATAATAATCCAAACCTCTTACAAGAAGTTTGTTTTCTTTATATTTTACACCCATTTTATCAAGGTATAATTTCAATTCTGTATAATGATGAGAACAATCTTCACAAATAAAATCTGAATTTATAACCTCTTTAATTTCGGGTTTTTCAAAAATTTCTTTACAAGATTCTACTTTACAATCCAACAATCTCAAAGGATTTTTTTCGTATCTTTTTTGACAATCTTCGCAAAGTTCATTGAAATACGGTTTCAAAACCGCTTTCAATTTATTTTTAAATTCTTCTCTACATTTTGGACAACCAAGAGAATTAATCTCAACTTCCAAATCATTTAAACCTAAAGCTTTTAAATAATTAACAGCCATCAAAATAACTTCTGCATCAGCTGTTGGCTGTTCAATACCAAACATTTCAACACCAACTTGGTGAAACTGTCTTTGGCGACCAGCTTGAGGTCTTTCGTATCGGAACATTGGTCCGTGATACCACAATTTTACTGGAGCAGATAATCTTGACATACTATTTTCTATATAAGAACGAACCACACCTGCCGTATTTTCAGGTCTTAATGTTATTGAACGTTCACTCTTTTCAAAAGTGTACATCTCTTTATTAACAATATCAGTTGTATCTCCAACTCCACGTGAAAAAAGTTCAGTAACTTCAATTATTGGAGTTCTTATTTCTTTAAATCCATATTGAGAAAAAACTTCATTTGCTTTTTCTTCTAGAAAATGCCACATTTCCATATCTTGTGGCAATATATCTTTTGTTCCTTTTAATACTTTTAAAATCTCAGCCATAAAATAATTATATTCTTTCAATCCATATTGTCAAAGGGAGTAATAATGTTATAATAAAAACAAAAATAAGGAGGAGATTTTATGAAATTATTACACACAATGATTAGAGTAAAAAATATAGACGAAAGTTTGAAATTTTATACTGAACTTTTGAATATGAAGCTTGATCATAAAAAAAGATTGGAAGATTGCTGGTTATACTTTTTGAACGATGAAGAAGAATCAACTCAACTCGAATTAACCTACAATGACGAAACTCCTAAAGAAGGTTATAATTTAGGTAATGGTTTTGGACATTTGGCTTTTTCAGTAAAATCATTTGATGAATTCACTGAAAAAATGAACTCATTAGGATATAAATATTTATACGAACCATTTGATTTAAACGGAAAAGGTTCAAAAATCGCATTCGTAAAAGACCCAGACGGCTACGAAATTGAACTTATTGAAAAAGTTGTTTGGTAAAAATAAAAAAAATAATTAAAAAATTTAAAGTGGATAAGATAAAAACAACTTATCCACTTATTTTATAAACTTACTTTTTTGTCCCAAACCACTCTACTATTGGACGAATTTCACCAGATTCTAAATTATATTTATGAGCTAATTGGCTATTTAAAATTCTATCTATCCTTAAATTAACTCTAGGAATGTAATCTACGTGTAGTTCTTTATTTTCATCATCATAATTTTCAGAATAATTCAATCCATAATGAACACATTCTGGCAACATTGTTACCCCTTTTACGTCATCATAATAACAAACACCAAAAGTTCTGCAAACCAAACCTCTATACTGATAAACAGAACATTCTCCATTTATCAAAAATGGGCATTTATGTTCAAATCGTTTTTCGCCTTTGTATTCTTTTTTGTCCATCAACAAGTTTCGAATATTTTGTTGAACTAAAATTTTTCTATTTTCTGGCAATTGCAAATAACCTTGAGTTAGATACGCAAATTCTAACTGTGAAAAAGGATACTCACCTATTTCGCAACATAGTGAACATCCTTTGTGACATTTTACATATTTTTTTTGGTTTTCAAAAAGTTGAGAAATTATAGAATCAAAATCTTTCAAAAATTCTTCGTATTCTTTTAGCATTCCAAATTACTTACCTTTAATCATTGTGTAACGTCTTCCAACTTTAATTACATCATAATCCAATTTGCCTTCAATTTCATACATCTCTTTATTTCTAATAATTATAACGTAATCCTTCTTGTTTAAATCATTTTTTACACTATCAACAGTTAATCCTGTATTTGAATTATAATCAACTTTTTCATCATTGTAATATAGTAAAGAATACTTTCTATCCATATTAAAAGAAGATATTTTGTAATTATAATCTTTTGCGTATTTTGCAAACTCTACCAAATCTTGTTGACCAAATCTATAATCAACTTCAAAAAATTCTTCTGTTGCAAAAGCTGATATTACTGTCATAAATAAAACATAAAAAATGAAAACACCAACATATTTTTTATATTTTACAAATAATAATGACCCTAAACCAAATACAATTAGACAAATCAATGCAAACCATTTAATTTCAGCAATATCATCGTTCAATTGAGCTGGAAGATAATATTGAGTAAACATTGCAGCAAATCCAGCAACTAGACATATCCATCCAAAAATTTGAACTGATATATTTATTGGTTTTTCATGTTTTTTCTTATCAACATAATCTTGCCACATTAAACCTACAATTATCGCTAATGGATAATATATTGGTAAAATATAAGTTGCTAATTTTGTGGAAGAAGAAGAGAAGAAAAACATTATCCAAATTACTGTAACCCAACATAATGCTAATGCTTTATGAACGTTATCCATACTTGAAAAATCAAAATTTCTAACCTTTTCTACATAATGCAATTTTCCCCAGTTCTTAATTTTATCAACAAAAACTGCAATCATAGAAAATATCCATGGAATAAATCCCCATAAAACAACTAAGAAATAATAATAGAATGGTTGTTTTCTACCAATTTCATTATTTGCAGTATTTAAAAATCTATGTAAATGATGTTTTATTATGTATTCATTATAAAATAATGGATCATACTTTTTGAACATTATTATATGCCAAGGTAAAACAATCAATAAAAATATAATAGCTCCTGGAATTATATATAGAGGTTTAAATATTTCTTTGAATTTTTTAGCCATAATTGAGGTGAAAAATACTGTACCAAAAGGAATTGCAATACCTGGAATACCTTTTGCCATGACTGCTAAACCTGTAAAGAAATAAAAAGCCCACCAGTAAAATTTCTTATGATTTTCTTGGCAAAAATAAACTTGAAAATAACAAACTAAAGCTAATCCAACATAAAAAGTTAAAACAATATCTAATATTGCATATTTTGCCAACATAATGAATTCCAAAGATGTTGCTAAAATTAAAGAAGTGAATACTCCAAACCTTCTGCTAACTCTTTTTCTTGAAGTAAAATAAACTACAAAAGAAAAGCTAAAACCTAATAAAGCAACAGGAAATCTTGCAGTCCATTCATTAACTTTTCCTCCCCACAAAGCAAAAGACAAACATTCTTGCCAAAAATACAGTGGAGGTTTTTCAAAGAAATATTGACCATTAAGATATAAGGTCAAAAAATCTTTCGTATTAAACATATCTCTAGACATTGCAACATATCTTGTTTCATCAACATCCATCAATGAATAAGCACCAATGTTATGGAAAAAGATAAAATAAAACAAAATAGCTAAACCTAAAACAGTTAAAACTTCACTATGCTTATTATAAAAACTAACAATTTTATCCCATATTAAAAATAATTTTTCTTTCAAAATAATATCCCTTCTTAGATAAATTCCCTATAAAAAATTATACTATAAAATTAAACTTTCATCTAATATTTAAATTACCCATTTTAGTATTTTATTAGTTATAACAATACAATATAAATATATATTTATAATTAATAAGATTAATGTTCATGTTAGTAAGTAGTAAATATTTGTAGAAAACTCTTAGAACTCTCTTATAATCAAACTTTCCCTCTTTAAAACTTTTGTAGAAAACTTTCAAAAGTTTTTAGATAAATTGTATAAAACTTTTTATAATTTTAAAAAGAATAAAAACATGTATAAAACTATTTGTTTTCTACACTTTTTATACATAGTTTTGAACATGTGGTTAAAAGCAAAGTATAATGCAAGGAATGGACTATTTTACTAATATTTTTAGATTTTTGTTCTTTATTAATTTTTAAATAATTTTAATTATAAAATTTTATCAAATAATAGTGTCATTTTTTGTCATATGTGAAATTGAATAAAAATTTTTGATGTACTAATAATAATATTTTCAAGTCCTTGTCAAGTATTAAACTAACCCAAGTGTCTAGTCGTATTTTTACTTACGTAAAAGTACGGATGTTTACGTATTTTGAAAAATATGTTATATTAGTATTGTCAGTTAAGGCTCACACCCGAGAGAATAAAAACTCTTAAAAGTCTAAAAACTTTTTGATGGTAAAGCTGTTTGCTGGTAAAATCTGGGTTATTCGCACCATTCACTTTTAGAAATTTTGTTTTATAATATCTGATATGTTTAACATCAATACGGATGATATTTCTGAAAGTTACGATGAATTTAGGCAGAGAATAAAAGATAATAAATCTTTTGCTGTTACTGGATTAACCTCTGTTTTGCGACTTTTTTTACTGTCTAAAATAAAAAATTATTCAAAGAAAAAAGTATTGTTTATAACTTCTTCTGAACAAAATGCTCTGCGTTATCAAAGTGATTTGAGTTCAATTTGTGATTTAAAATCTAGTGTGATGCCGTTTCAAAATATTTCGATGTATGAAACTGTTTCTCCAAATTTGTACGATTATTCAGAACAAATTAAAATATTGCAATCTAAACCAGATATCATATTGTGTCCTGTAAAAGCCTTGTTAGAAAAATTTCCTAATGCTGATTTTTTCAAAAAAAATAGCTTTAAGATTAAAATAGGTGATTCTCTTGATTTAAAAAAATTGTCACGGAAATTGGTTGATTTAGGATATAAAAAATCGACAATGGTTAGTGATATGTCTGAATTTAGTATTCGTGGTGATATTGCTGATATTTATACTTTGGGTGAAAATCCTGTGAGGGTTGAGCTTTGGGGTGATGAAGTTGTTGATATTAGATATTTTAACAACGAAACTCAAAAATCTATTGAAAAAACTAAAGAAGTAAAAATTTATCCAATATACAAATTTATTACAGCTGGTCAAGAAGATTTAGTTAAAAACATCCAGCAAGATGGAATTTTAGATGACGATGAAATTCCTGAAGAAAATTATTTTGAAGGCATTGAAGTATATCAAAATTTCTTCAATAAAAATCTAGTTTCAATCTTAGATTATTTTGAAGATTATACAATCGTTTTTGATGAAACATCTGAAATCTATTCAAAATACGAGTTTTTGGATGAAAATTTTGACAAACAATTAGAAGAAAATTTAAAACTTTCTGTAATAAAAAAAATAGAAGGAAAAAATCATTTTACATATGATGAATTTTTAAGAAAGACAACTTATTTTCAAAAGATAGGTTTCAATAATTTCATTGATGGTAATATGGGCGATATTGTTGAATTTAATGCTCAACCGCTCAGAAATTTTGAAGCTGATTTTGATATGATAACTTCTTTTATCAAAGAACATTTAGGTTGGAAAATAATTATCGCAACAGATTATCCTGAAAGGGTAAAAGAAATATTATCAGAAAGAGATATTTTTTCTGTTGAATATGGCGAAAGTATTGTTTCTGGCGGATGTATATTAGAAGATTTTAAGACCGTAATAATAACAGATAGAGAACTTTTTAATAAACGTTCAAAAGAGGTTACTGCTACAAAAAAATCTTATTATAAGGAAAAACCAGAATATATTGAAAATATAAATGATATAAAAGTTGGTGAATATGTTGTTCATACAATTCATGGGCTTGGAATTTACAAAGGTCTTTCAAAACAAGAAATTGATGGTCAATTAAAAGATTATTTAACAATAGAATACGCAAATAAAGACAGATTACATATTCCAGCTGAACAAATAAATCTTTTGTGCAGATACAGAGGTTCTGGAACCGTTAAACCAAAACTTTCTAGAATGGGAGGAAAAGATTGGGAAAGCACAAAAGCAAAGGTTAAAAAAGCTGTTGAAGTTGTTGCTTATGATTTGTTAAGACTTTATGCAAGACGTAAAATGCAACAAGGAATTCAATTTTTGCCAGATACAAATTGGCAAGTAGAAATGGAAGAAGCTTTTGAATACGTAGAAACCCCAGACCAGTTAAAAGCTATTGATCAAGTTAAAAAAGATATGGAATCTTCTCAACCTATGGATAGATTGATTTGTGGTGATGTAGGTTTTGGAAAAACAGAAGTTGCAATGAGAGCAATTTTCAAAGCTGTAACTTCTGGAAAACAAGTTGCGGTTGTTGTTCCTACAACAATTCTAGCTCTTCAACATTATCAAACTATTTCCGAAAGATTTAAACCTTTTGGAATTGGAGTTGAATTGTTATCACGTTTCAGAACTCAAAAAGAACAAAAAGAAACAATAAAAAATTTGGCAACTGGAAAATGTGATGTAGTTGTTGGTACTCATAGACTTTTGCAAGAAGGAATTGTTTTTAAAGATTTAGGACTTCTTGTCATTGATGAGGAACACAGATTTGGAGTTCGTCACAAAGAAAAATTAAAACAATTAAGAGAAAATATTGATATTCTTTCAATGTCAGCAACACCAATTCCTAGAACTCTTTATATGTCTTTATCTGGAATTAAGGATATGTCTGTAATTAATACCCCTCCTAAAAACAGACTTCCAATAAAAACGTATGTTGGAGAATGGAATGAAAATATGGTTAAAAATGCCATAAACCACGAAATAGATAGAGAAGGACAAGTTTTTTATCTTTATAATAGAGTTGAAACAATTCAAGAATTTAAAAATCAACTTCAAAAAATAGTTCCGAATGCAAGAATTGCAATTGGGCATGGACAAATGGATGAAAAAGCACTTGAAGAAGTAATTGTAGATTTTGCAAATCATGAATATGATGTTTTGCTTGCAACAACAATTATTGAAAATGGTATTGATATTCCGAATGCAAATACTATGATAATCCACGATGCTGATAGATTTGGACTAGCTCAATTATATCAATTGAGGGGTCGTGTTGGCCGTTCTCAACGTCAAGCGTATTGTTATTGCTTCTATAAAAAAAGTAAAGAAATTACAAAAGATGCTGTTCATCGTTTGAAAGCAATAAAAGAATTTACAACTTTAGGTAGTGGATATCAAATTGCTCTGAGAGATGTAGAAATTCGTGGAGTTGGAAATATTTTGGGTACAAAACAACATGGACATATGATAAATGTTGGTTTTGATACTTATTGCGAACTTTTAGATGAAGCTGTACAAGAAATTCAAGGTGAAAAAGTTGAAAAAACTACTCCTGCAATTGTTGATATAAATGTAACTGCCTATATTCCAGATGAATGGGTTGGTTCATCTGAACAAAAAATGATTGAATATAAACGTTTGGCAGATGTAAAAAGTTCCACAGAGTTAGATTATATTGTAGAAGAGTGGCAAGATAGGTTTGCAAAACCTCCAGAATGTGTAGAAAATCTAATAAAACTTATTAGATTAAGACTTTCTGCAACTGAAGTTAAAATTTCTGTTATTCGTGAAACTCAAGATAGTATAAGAATTTATACTCCTTATTCAAAAGCAGAATGGAATTTGGTATATAAAGTTTTACCATTAAATTTGGCAAAGAAAATCAAATTTACAGTAGCACCTAAATCTTGTCAAGAAGGTTGTTCTATCTTGATTTTAAACACTTCATATGTAAATTTTAATGAAGTATTTAACATTTTAACTGATTTGTTTTATTATATTCATAAAGTTAGTTACGAATACTAAAAAAAGGGAGAGTGTAAATGAAAGGTTCAAAAGTACTAGCAACATTAATGTTGTCGGCAATGTTATTTACAGGTTGTGGATTAAAAGATCAACAAGCGATTATAAAAGTTAATGATGGTGTTATTACCTTAAAAGAACACGATGATTTAATGTCAAAACAATTAGCACAATCACCATTTGCAAAAATGTCAGATGCTGATTTGACAGGTAACAAAGATGGTTTTGTTTATCTAATGACAGAACAAGGTGTTGTTAACCAATTAATTATCCAAAAACTATTAGACCAAGAAGCTGAAGCTAGAGGTATTAAAGTTTCTCAAAAAGATATAGACCAAGCAATCAAAGATGTAATGGATAAAATGGGTGGGAAAGACCAATTAATGAACACTTTAAGAAATAATGGTATTTCTACTGCCGAATTCAAAAAAGATATAAAAGTTCAAGTAAAAATGCAAAAATTAGCAACAGAAGCAGGAAATATCAAAGTTTCTGATGCTGATTGCAAAAACTTCTATAACAAAAATCAAGACAAATTTAGACATGCTGACCAAGTTAGAGCTTCTCATATCTTGATTTCAGCTAACCCATATCAAATTCAACAAGAAATTACAGCTAAATCAAAAACAAAAATGGATGAAAAAGAATTAAAAGCTGCTGTTGAAAAAGTAATGGCTGAAAAACAAGCAGAAGCAGAAAAATTAGCAAAAGAATTGCAAGCAGATAATTCAAAATTTGCTCAATATGCTAAAAAATATTCAGAAGATCCTCAATCAGCAAAACAAGGCGGAGATTTGGGTTTCTTTGCAAAAGATAGAATGGTTCCAGAATTCGCAGAAGCAGCTTTCAAAGCTAAACCAAACACAGTTACTGGACCAGTAAAATCACAATTTGGTTATCATATCATTTTTGTTACAGATAGAAGAGGTGCTGGTGTAGTTCCTTATGAAAAAGCAAAATCAGATATTAAAGATTATTTAGTTCAAGAAAAACAAATAAAAGCTTTAGATGAATTGACAACAGCAGCAAAGAAAAAAGCAAAAATCGAATTTGTTGACCAAAGATATAATCCAGAAGAAATTTCTAAAAAACTTCACAAACAAGTAAATGATATGTCTGGAGGAGCAGCAGACGTATTGCAACAACAAGCAAAAGAAAAGAAATCAAAATAATAAAAAAATAATAAATCTAACGACCGACTTTTTGGCAAACCCAGAAAGTCGGTTTTGTTTTGTGTTATTCCTTTTTCTAAGGATAAAAAGTGTGAATTATTTTTTATACCTTTTGGGAGAAGTAACAATCTTTTCCCTCTCCTTGGGGAGAGGGAAAGGGTGAGGGGTTTATCTAAACAAATTTAGATTCTATGTCTATCGTTTTATCTGAATTTATTTCATTCAGATAAAACCAATATGTGGTTACTTTCTTCCCCAAAAAGGTATATGATAATTTTGCTATAATGTAATCCTTGTTAGAGATACTGAGCGAAGCGAAGTATGACGAATGCGTTTAAAATATTATATTCACAAACTCAGTCATTGGAAGCAATCCAGCTTATTTGATTAGTATTTTACGCTCAGTATTACATATATAACCCTCTCCCTTAATCCCTCATCCCTTGGAGAGGACATTGTGTTCAGTATAACCCCTCATCCTACCCTTCTCCCCAAGGAGAAGGAATAATTTTATAAATTTCCCAATTCCGTCATTTAGAGAAATTTTTATTTAATTTTTTGTCCTCCCCATATGTTGTGGGAGGACCGAAATCTTTGATTTCGAGGAGGGGTCGTTATTTATCCTTAATGTTTTGATTGAGATACTGCTCAGTATGACGAATGCGTTTAAATATTATATTCACAAACTCAGTCATTGGAAGCAATCCAGCTTATTTAATAAGTAATTTACGCTCATTATTACATATATATATAATTCTCTCTCTGAGGAAAAATAATAAAAACTTTTTCTTTACATTATTTAATTTATTTACAACAAACCTTATAGATTGTATTATTATATATGTTGAAGTATATGATGAAGATTTCTTTCGGAGGCTAAATTGGTAGAAAGATTTTATATAAAAGGTGGTACCCCACTTAAAGGTGAAGTTTCAATCGGTGGTGCAAAAAATTCGGTTCTTAAATTGATGGCCGCAGCATTACTTGCAAAAGGTGAATCGAAGATTTATAATGTTCCAGATTTGACTGATGTTAATATTATGTTGAGTGTTATTGAGCAATTAGGTGCTAAAACTCATTATGACAAAGTTGAAAAATCTGTAACTATTGATGCTACTGATTTGACAAGTGTTACCGCTACTTATGAATTGGTTAGTAAAATGAGAGCATCTTTTATTGTTTTAGGTGCTTTGGTTTCTAGATGTAAAGAAGCAAAAGTTGCATTACCAGGTGGTTGTGCAATTGGTGAAAGAAGAGTTGATTTCCACATCAGAGGGCTTGAAGCTCTTGGTGCTAAAATTAAAATCGAAAATGGTTATGTTCATGCAAAAGCTCCTAAGCTCGTTGGTGCTGAAGTTTGTTTGGATTTACCTTCTGTTGGTGCTACTGAAAATATTATGTTGGCATCTGTTTTGGCTGAAGGTTCTTCAAGAATTCAAAATGCTGCTCAAGAACCAGAAATTGTCGATTTGGCTAATTTCTTAAATACTATGGGTGCTGATATCCAAGGTGCTGGTACTTCTGAAATTGTTATCAATGGTGTTAAACAATCTGATTTACATCCAATTGAATATACAACAATTCCTGACCGTATCGAAGCTGGTACTTTTATGACTGCAATTATTGCAACTAAAGGTAAAGGGGTTATTAGAAATATTTACCCAGCTCATTTGACATTCTTTACTGATAAGTTATTGAAAATGGGTGCTAATATTAAATTGTTAGACCCTACATCTATGGAAGTAAGTTGCAAAAATAGATTAAATTCAATTAATTTCGTAACTCAACCTTACCCAGGATTTCCAACTGATTTGCAATCTATGGCTATGACACTTTTAACAACTGCTAACGGTGTTGGTATTATTACTGAAAGTTTGTATGAAAATAGATTTATGCAAGTTCCTGACTTGAATAGAATGGGTGCAGATATTCACCAAGATAGAAACCACGCCATTATTAAAGGTGTAAAAAAACTTACTGGTGCAACTTTAACAGCAAGTGATTTGAGAGCTGGTGCATCATTAGTTGTTGCTGCGTTGATGGCTGATGGTAATTCTATCGTTGAAAAACTACATCATATAGATAGAGGATACGAAAATTTTGAAACTAAGATAAGATTGTTAGGAGGGAAGATTGAACGTAGAGATGAAGATTCCCAAGTAAACCTAACGGAGGGTACACATAATGAGTCCTACTTATAAGAGATGGTACGACCATGACCCATTATTATTAGAAGTAATTGAGCTTTTGAGAAATTATCAAACCGAATTGAGAGCTCAAGCAGAAATATTTTTGCAAAAAATTGAAGAAAAAGTTTCAAAAGAAACAATTGATAAATTTTACGCAATGGTTAAACCAGTAAATGCGAATAATCGTTGGTACGATAAGGATCCCGTAATTTCAAAAACAGTTGAAATTTTGAGAATTGTACCTCCAGAAGCTCAACGTATTTGTGCTCAAAATTTTATTAAAACTCTGAAAGATATGGGCATTGAATATGAAAGTAAAAATGTAAAATTGTAGTGGTAGAAGGAAAAATAGTGTAGTAGGAAAAAAGAACTCTTAATTTAAGAGTTCTTTTTATTTTCTTCTTTAATAATTTTATTGTTATACGTGGGCTGTTAATGATGGAGCAATTGAAATGAATTGTCTAACTAAATCAGCATCCCATTGAGTTCCTGCTCCTTCTTTAAGAATTGCACAAGCTTTTTCAATCGGCATACCTTTTCTATATGGTCTGTCACTAACCAATGCGTGATAAGCATCTGCTACTGAAACGATTCTTGCAGCAAGTGGAATTTCATTACCTTTCAAATGTTCTGGATAACCTTTGCCATCAAGTCTTTCGTGGTGATATTTAACGATTGGAATTAAATCTCTTAGTGCTTCGTTTGGTTCAAGTACTTTTTCAGCACCGATTACTGGGTGTTGTTTCATTATTTCCCATTCTTCATCTGTTAATTTTCCAGGTTTTTTCAATACACTTTCTGGAATACCAATTTTTCCTACATCGTGAAGCATTGCACCAATTTTAATTCTTTCAACTTCACTTTCTGGTAGATTGATTGCTCTTGCCAATGCTTCAGAGTATCTTGATACAGATGTTGAGTGACCTTTTGTGTAAGGGTCTTTAGCATCAATTGCACCAGCTAGAGAAGTTACCATTTCCATTAAGTGGTTATGGTTTATAATTTCTTCGTTATTAAATTTGTGAACAAGTTCTTCTTCAAAATTTATACCAATTTGTGAGTGACGTTTTGCAAGAACTTCTGCAAATGAATTTAGTGCAACATCATCCCAGAAATTGAAATCTGAAGAACTTACAATTGCTGACATTCCTTCTTTATAACCTTTAGCTTGAGAAATAAACATCGCTTGTTCTGCTAAGATTAAAAGTTTTTCTTGGTCAGATGAACAATCTGGATATGTAGAAATACCAACTGAAACTTTTACAGGTCCAACATCATCTACAAAACAACAAGATAAACAGTAGGTAATATATTCTGCAAGATATTTAGCATCACGTGTGTCTGTATCAGGCATTATTACAGCGATTTCGTCACCGCCATATCTTCCAGCATAATCTGTGTTTCTGATGTTTTGTTTAACTTTTTCTGCTAAAAGTTTGATAACCTCATCACCTTTTGCGTGACCAAGTTCTCTATTTATTTTAGAAATATTGTTAACGTCAAACATAACAACAGACAAGTGATTATTGTTATCTTTCGCTTTGGCAAGTTCTTTTGCTAACATTTCTTGGAAACCTCTGTGGTTGTATAAAGAGGTTAGTGTGTCTGTATTAGCATATTTGCTTGTTTGTTCAAGTAGTTGAATATTATGGACAAACATACCCATATAATTTGAAATAAATGAAACAAGATTAGTGTTAATATTTGCGATGTTTTGACCAACAAGCATAACACCAATACACTTGTGTACTGACATCATAGGAAATATCACTGAAGATGATTTAGCTAAGTATGGGTTGTTTAAATAATTTATATTATCGATATCAACGATTGTTTTATGACAAAAACTGTTTATTATAGGATTATTTTCATCTGATAAAAATATTTTAGAAGAATAAGTATTTCCAGTGTTGTTATATAATTTTAGGTTGATACATTTTGATTTTTCGTGTAAGAGTCCAAAACCTACAAAATTCCATTTTAATTTATTTACAAAAATGTTATTTAATTGTGTAAATAAACCAGCAATACTAGTGTTATTTTGAAAAGCATCTGAAATATTTCTCATAATTTCAAAATAATTAATGTTGCTTTGTATAGGGTTAGTTAAAGCCTTATACTCTGAATTATAAGATTTTACTTTAGTTTTTGTAGTATTAAAACTGTTAATTGTTTCGACAATACTTTCAAGGCTATTTTGTTCAGAAACAGAAATAGGTTTGATTAGTTTATCAAGTTTTTTCTTAGTAGAAGTTAATTCTTTTTTCTCTTCTTTTTGAGGTTCAGTAATATTTGCATTTTTTGCAATAGAAATCATCGGAGCATTTTCAATAGGGCTCTTAACTCTTTTTATAGGGTTCGAGCTTAATGATTTTTTGTCCGATTTCGTCGGCTTATTTAATTTTTCATCTTCTACTTTTTTCAAAACGCAACTACCTACAATTTTATACTATAAGTTTCTTGAAACTAATTTTTTGACTAATAATTAGTTAATTTTTACATTACTAAACAATTCTAACCTATCAGCCACTAAAATCAATACTTCAAATAGAGGGAATATCCCCCAAACTACTAACCTTTCAAATCAATTAAATTTTACTACATTTATAGTATAAAATATTTTAAGTGTTTTTTCTACCCTTCCTTCATATAATGTTAAAAAGTGTAAAAGAGAACGGGTTTTATTTCCTTAATATCTTGTAATTATTATTCCCTTTTAGGTCTATTTATTCTATAATTCTAGGTATATAATACATTTAAGGAGTGTTAGGGAATGAAATTTGTAATAAGCAAAGAAGATTTATATAATGGTATCAAAATTGTTGAAAGAGCTACTTCTCAAAAAGCTGTTCAACCTGTTTTGTATAATATTTTGATTGAAACTTTAGAAAATAATAAATTACGTTTAACAGCAACTGATTTAGTTTTAACTGTTATCACTACGGTTGATGCTCAAATTGTTGAAGCTGGTAAAATTACTTTACCTGCTAAAAAATTAAATGAAATTGTTTCTAAGTTAAGCAATGATTTAATTACAATCGAAACAGAAGATGGTGGTACAAACGTAAATATTTCTTGCCAAAAATCAAAATTTGATATTATTGGAATTTCTGCCTCTGAATTTCCTCCAGAAGTTTCTAATTACGAAATAGATGATACAAAATGTTTTGATGTAGAATTAAAACCATTTTTGAAAGGTATTAGACAAGCTGGATTTGCTGCTGCTGGTTACGAAGTAAGTAATCTTTTATCTGGTATTGTTTGTGATTTTTCTGATGGAGTTTTAGAAATTGCTTCAACTGATGGTAACAGACTTGCACGTGTTAGAGAAAAATTGACTAGCAGTTTCACAGAAGAAACTCAGTTGATTATTCCATCAAGAACATTGAATGAATTTTTGAAAATGTCATCATTTATTGATGAAGATACAATTAAAATTTGCAAAGACAAATCTACAATCATTTTCAAAACTGAAAAAACATTAACAATTTCAAGATTATTAGATGGTCAATTCCCTAAGTATAATCAGTTAATTCCTTCTGAAAGTCCAAAACAAGCAATCGTAAATGTTTCTCAATTGATTGCTGCTTTAGAAAGAGTTTCAGTTATGGTTAATGATAAAACAAGTATTGTTAAGATGTTGTTCGCTGATAATGAATTAACTTTGTCTGCTGATACCCCAGATTCTGGTAAATCAGAAGATAAAATTGATATTCAATATACAGCAGAAGAATTATTGATTGCATTCAATTATAAATTTGTTTTAGATGCTTTGAGAATTATTGAAAGTGATGAAGTAATTATAGGTTTGAATGCAAGTTTATCTGCAACAGTTTTGAAACCAAACAGTGATGAAGATTTCATTTGTTTGATTATGCCTGTTCAAATTAGATAATTGGTTAAATAAAAGTTTTAAATATAGAAGGAAGGTATTTTATATGGTAACAGAAGAAAAGGCAAATATTGACTGGGCAAATGTTGGTTTTGGTTATCACAAAACTGATAAAAGATATGTTTCAAATTACAAAGATGGAAAATGGGACGAAGGCTTGCTTACTGAAGATTCAAATATTGTTTTGAATGAAAGTGCTGGAGTTTTGCAATATGCTCAAACTTGTTTTGAAGGTATGAAGGCTTATACAACAGTTGATGGTAAAGTTGTTGTTTTTAGACCAGATATGAATGCAAAAAGAATGTCTGATACAGCAAAAAGACTTGAAATGCCTGTATTCCCTGAAGATAGATTTGTTGAAGCAGTTGAACAAGTTGTAAAAGCAAATTTGAAATTTGTTCCTCCATATGGAACTGGTGCAACTCTTTACTTAAGACCTTTTATGTTTGGTTCTGCTCCTGTTATGGGTGTTAAACCATCTGCTGAATATCAATTCAGAATTTTTGCTTCTCCTGTTGGACCATATTTTAAAGGTGGAGCTAAACCAATTACTTTGACTGTTAGTGATTTTGATAGAGCTGCTCCTCACGGTACAGGTCATGTTAAAGCTGGTTTGAATTACGCAATGAGTTTGCACGCAATTGTTACTGCTCATGCTCAAGGATATGATGAAAACTTATATCCAGATGCTTTAACAAGAACAAAAGTAGAAGAAACAGGTGGAGCTAACTTCTTCTTCGTAACTAAAGATAATAAAGTTGTAACTCCAAAATCTGATAGTATTTTGCCATCAATCACAAGAAGATCATTGATGTATGTGGCAAAAGAATACTTAGGTTTAGAAACAGAAGAAAGAGAAGTTTATTTGTCAGAACTAAAAGATTTTGCAGAATGTGGTTTGTGTGGTACAGCCGCAGTTATTTCTCCAGTTGGCAAAATTGTTGACCATGGCAAGGAAATTTGTTTCCCATCTGGAATGGAAAAAATGGGTCCAATTTCTCAAAAATTGTATGAAACTCTTACAGGTATTCAATATGGAAGAATTGAAGCTCCTGAAGGTTGGATAAGAGTTATCGCATAAGAAATATTGCAGATTTATAAAAATATAAACACCGTGTTTTTTCAAAATGCGGTGTTTTATTATGTTTTGACATGGAATATTAAATTTTGTTACAAAACTAATCAATTTTCTAAAGTTTTCACAAAATCATTCCGATAGTGAATATGTAATTAGAAAACAAACTTTAAGGAGTGTAGAAACGATGTCTGAGAAAAAGATTATGGATGTAGAAGATTTAATGTTAGATTATGCAGAAATGACCAGTTTTGATTTTGGTTCATTATCTCAAGAAGAAATGAATACATTAAACAAGATTTCAAACAGTGAATATTCAAAGAAGCCTTATGCTTTCAAGTATGGTAATTTCAAGTTAACAGACTTCTTTCATTCATTGTTAACCGACGAGAACAGATAATAGCGTAGCTGAAGATTTTGGAGATATGTGATAACTATGGACGAAAAGAAAATGTTTGAAGCAGGATGTTTTTTACCTTCATGGACTGAAGAAACCGAGCTGGAGGTGATGCCGATTTCCCAAGTTTATGTAAGACGGAACAAAGATTTGCAAACTTTGGTTGGAGAGTTAGACCAGATTAAAGAACATATTCAAGATGTCCAACAAAGACAATGGAATTTAGCAAAACTTTTGCACTTCCATAATAACGATTTCGTGAAAGAATAGAACGACTACCAGACATTCTTAGACAAATTTTGCCCAAAACAACTGCAACTGTTTTGGGCATTTCGTTTATGTTGAAGTTTATGGGTGGATAAGTTGATTATGTTTATTTGTTTCCCTCCCCAAGGGCCGAGGGATTAAGGTAGAGGGGTTGGTTGAGTAATAATGAAAAAAACTCTCTCGAAATTGTAACTTTTCGCCAATGGCTCAAAGACAATTTCTCTCTCTCCCTTGGAGAGAGTTGTGCACAGTAGTCATTTCGAACTCGTTTCGGAATCTCTAGCTGTTTGCCCCAGTTAGAGATACTTCACTTTGCTCAGTATGACATTATATTCAAAAAAGAAAACCAGTTTATGAATTAATTGAAAATAAAAACTTACACTCTACCATATATATCTTCGTAGCGAATAATGTCATCTTCTGACAAAATATCACCCTTTTGTATTTCGATAATTTCTAAATCTTCTTCGTATGGATTTTGTAATGAGTGAATAGCTTTTACTGCAATATCAATACTGTGTCCAGGAGAAAGTATTCTATCTTTGCCTTCTAATACAACTTTTGCCATGCCAGAAAGTACTACCCAATGTTCACTTCTGTAATTATGAGATTGAACAGATAATTTTTGTCCTGGGTTTACGTGAATAATTTTTGTTTGGAAACCTTTACCTTCTGCAATTACTGTATAAAAACCCCATGGGCGATATACTGTTTTATGAACTTTTTGTGTTCCATCGTGTTGTTGTTTGAGTGTTTCATAAACTTGTTTAACTTCTTCTGTTTTATCTTTTTTACAAGCCAAAATTGCATCTTCTGTCTCAACAATAACAGTATCTTCAAGTCCAATAGTTGCAACAAGTTTTGATGATGAATAAACTAATGAATTTTTTGAACCTTTATCTAATACGTGTCCAACAAAAACATTGTTATTTTCATCTTTTGGGCTAATTTCGTAAATAGATTTCCAAGAGCCTAAATCTTTCCAATCTGATTGTAATTCTACCATTACAATATTTGAGCTTTTTTCCATAACAGCATAATCGATTGAAATATTTGGCATTTTATCAAATTCTGTGAACGAGATAGATTTTTCTGAGAAATCTATCTTTTGAATAACTGTATCAATTTTTGGACAATATTTTTTGATTTCTTCAATTATAGTAGAAGCTTTGAACATAAAAATTCCGCTATTCCAGAAATAATTACCGTCTTGAATATATTTTTCTGCTGTTTGTTTGTCTGGTTTTTCTACAAAATTTACAACTTTTTCTTCTTTTGTACAAATATAACCAAATCCTGTTTCTGGGTAGTTTGGTTTAACGCCAAAAGTAACAATATGACCTTCTTTTGCAAAATGCTCAGCACTTTGCATAGTTTGAATAAATTTTTCGCTATCGTTTATTTGTAAATCAGATGGAACAACGAGGATTACGTCATCATCTTCAAAATTTTCAACGATATATTTAACACTTAAAGCAATAGCAGGAGCAGTATTTTTTGAAATAGGTTCTGCGAGAATAATTGTTTCTTCGCTCAATTTAGAAAGTTGCATTTTGATATTTGAGTGGTGTTTTGAATTAGTAACACTAATAATTTTTTTAGCTGGAATAAATTTATTTAAGCGTTCAAAAGTCGTTTGTAAAAGGCTTTTGTCGGTATTTAGTGTTAAAAGTTGTTTTGGGTATAACTCTCTTGACAGAGGCCATAATCTGCTACCTAATCCGCCAGCTAATATTACTCCAAACATTCAAAGCTCCTTATTTAATGTATCTTTCACCAAGCATTATACTATATCAAGTACATAAAACAAGTTATTCACAAAAAAGGTGCTAAATTATTTAGCACCTTAATCGTTTAATATTTAATTTTTTTTCAATTACGCTCTATAATCTGAGAACAAATCTTCAAGATTTAATACATTGTTTTGTGCATCTTTATTCAATGCTTTAAGATAATTGTGAGCTTTTTGAGGTGCATATGGATTAACAGAACCTTGAGTAACCATAAATACTGGATAATCAGGATGCATATCAGCTAGAGATGGAAATTTTGTTCTTTCGGCTGCTGCTTTTTCATCATAGATTTGTATTTTCCCTCTTGAGTTATCGGTGTTGCAAGAGAATCTTTTTAGTGATGATGCTCCATCGTTATAATAAAGATTATCATCAATAGTATCTACAACTCCATAACCATGGTTTTCTTTTTTCATTTGTCTAATTTGTGTATAATTGCCTTTTTTAGCCAAGATATATGGTTGGTCTTTGCCAACTTGTTTCATATAAATCATGTCAGCTTTTCCGCCATAAATCCATTCTTTATGTAGAATACCTAAATCTTCTGTTTTTGCTAAAACTTTGCCTGTATCTGGGTCTGTGAAAGTTCTTTGAACTGTGCCATTTGCAAGTGTTGTTTCTTTGACAGTTAAAGCATTAACATCTTTATTGAATGCTTTTCCAATATTAATTCTTGGTTGTTTTGCTCTTAATTCGGCAGCAGCTTTTTCTGCGGCAGCTTTAGCTGCAATTGCTTCTTGTTCAGCTTTTTTGGCTGCATCAATTGCGGCTTGTTCTTTAGCTTTCACGGCTTTTGCATAATTTGTTTCTTTAGCGGTAAAATTGCCATAATTGTCGCTATATCTAGGAGTATCTAATTTACCAGAATAACATGAGCCATATTGTTTTTTTAGTGAATGTTGAATATTTTTTGTTTCACGGGGGTCTTTTAACATACTCTCAACGGAATGTTCTAAAGGATATTCACCATAAACTCTATCTTGAGTAGCTTCAACGTATGTATGGTATTCATTACCAGAGTTTTTGTGGTATTTCAATCCTTTGTGTTGAAGAACGCCTTGTGGGTTGTATTCTTTTGTTAAAGTTGATTTTTCACCATAACACCAATATTTAGAGGTATCTTTATCTACGGTAATTTTATCTCCGCCAAATACGCTTGCACCTTTTTCTCTGGTTACAGTTGTTGTTCTCCAAAGAGTATTATCTCCACCGCCATTAATTGTCAATCTTCTTGAACCATTTCCAAGATAATCAATTCTTGCTGTTGCTTCTTGACCATTACGTGTAATTGTTCTTTCAAGACCAATAATTCTCCATGTGTTTGGATCTCTTAATGTTTTTGTCATCCGAACTGGTTTTGCAATTTCTGGAATTACTTCTGCTACTTTTCCTGAACTCTTGCCAAAAAATTGCCCAACACTGCTAAAAATGCGTGATACGTTCATAAAATTTTCCCCTTTATTTTCTTTGTTCTTTTTTATTTCCCCTAGAATAAAAATCCTATGTTTATATAAAGTTTAAATACAATTAAAAATTGTTAGTTATTTTTTGTATATTAAGAAGTGTTAAAAATAATTTATTAAAAAATCCTACAAACGTTTTATTATTATTTCTAATTAGTTTGTTATAATAATTCTATGTTTGATTTATCATCACCAACTGTATATATTCCTACAATATTTGTTGCATTGGTTGCAATTTTTGCTTCCATCTTCTACAAAGATGCAAAAAAAATTGTAAAAAAAAATACTAAAGATTTACCTTACTATACGGAAATTTCTCTTTCTATGGGCTATATAGATAGAAATATTTTGGAAAATGGTAGGTTTAAGTATAGAAATAATGTTAATCCTGAAATTGAGTATGACAATGACCAATACAATTCCCTTCGTCATGCTGGTGTTTTGTATTCTATGTATTTATATGAAATTTTGGGGCTTGAAAATAAATACCATGATGCAAGATTAAAGGCTTCTAAATATTTTGTAGAAAATTATATAAAAAAGATTGATGATACTCGTTATGCGGTCATTTCTAATCCAAAAGAAGAAGAATTAAATATAAATATCGCAAAATCTGGAGCTTCTGGAATTGCGTTGTGTGCTTTGGCTAATCTCTACAAAGAACAAGAAATTGAATTAGATGTTATTCAAGGATTGGGTGAATTTATTTTGTCTTTGCAAAATGAAGAGGGTAACATTTATGCTTACTATGATTTGGATAAAAAGGAGATAAATAAAGAAGCAGAAGCAATTTATTATCCCGCAGAAGCTGCTGCTGGGTTGATGTATTTATACGAAGTTGACCCTCAACAGAAATGGCTTGATGCAATAAAGAAAACTATTTTATACCTTGTGAAAACAAGAAAAAAGATGGATTTAGATATTCCATTCGATCATTGGTCTGTTTTGACTATTGAAAAGTTATTCAAAGCAAATCTGGTTACTCCATCAGAAAAAAATACAATGCGTGCTTATGCTGAGCAAATAGCTATTCCGATGTTGAGCAATCAAATTACTAACAAAAATAACAGCTATTTTGGTGCTTTCAAGGATAATGTAAGGCTTTGCAGTTTAGGAACAATTATGGAAGGCATGGCATCTATTTATTTTTGTACCGATAGTGAGGATTTGAAAAAAATATTATTCAAATCAATGTCCATAGGAAATTATTTTTTGAGTAAAACACAAGTAAAAACAGGTATTTTTGCTGGTGGACTTCCAAATTCAGCAAACTGGGTTAAACCTGGGGTTACTCCAAACGCTAGTGTAATAAGAATAGACAACGTTCAACACGTTGCTTCTGGATGGTTGAAATTTCAAAAAATATTAGATATTACAGGGCTTTATTAAGTATTACTTGGTTTCTTCCACAATTTTTAGCTTTGTATAATGCTGTGTCAGCTTTTTCTAATAACTCTTCTTTGGTTGAAGTTTCTTCATTAAGCTGGCATGCTCCAATGCTTACTGTAATATTAACTTTTTGACCTTGATATTCAAGATCAAGAGTTTCTATTGTTTTTCTAAATCTTTCTAGAGGGATGATTGATTGTTCAATATCTGTTTCTGTTAGGATTACAACAAATTCTTCTCCGCCATATCTAAAAACAGTGTCAGTTTTTCTGAAGGTTTGAAGAGCAGAATTAGCAACTTGTTTGAGGATATAATCTCCGCATTGGTGTCCATAAGTATCGTTTACTGATTTAAAATAATCAATATCAAAAATTACAACTGTAAGTTTATTGTTATATCTTTTTGCTCTCAAAAATTCTTTTTCATAAGTATTATCAAAACATCTTCTGTTTGATAATCCAGTAAGTTCATCTGTTTGTGACAAATATTTTGTTCTTGAATACATAAAATTAATTTGTTTGATGACTTCTAATTTATTTTCTTCTGGAACATCAAATGTTTGGATAATATGTTCAATATTTTGTTGAATTTCGTCTAATACACCATCTGGGATATCAAAAGATAACTCTTCTAAATTTTCAACCATAAAGCTCCTCTTACAGTTATTTTAACATAAAAATTATTCGGATAAAAACGATTTTTATATAAAATAAGTGTTGAATTTGTACATGTATTTTTTCGGTTATTTTTGTTAAAAACTTTAATAGTTTACAAATTTGTTACAAAGAGAGATAGTGTTTTTCGCTAGAAGGCTTTTATATGGTAGTATTTAAGTATTAGAAGGGTTATTTTTTTATGTGGGATAAGTTAAAAGAACAATTTAATCTTTTGAAACTTGAGAAAAAGAAGTTATGTTTAATTACAAATTCAGACAAATTTGAATCAAAAGATTTATTTTTAGATGCAATAGCTTCTGCTTTACAAGGGGGAGTTGATATTGTAATACTCCGAGAGTTGGCGTATCCAGATAATGTGGTTGTCGAAATTGCTTCTAAGTTAAGAATTCTATGTGATGAATATGGGGCAACATTTATTGTAAATAATCGTTCTGATATTGCGATGATAGTAGAGGCTGATGGTGTACATCTTGGTCAAAATGATATAAGCCCTCAAGATGCACATACTGTTTTGGGTGAAAATGCTATAATAGGCAAGTCAACTCATAATCCAGATGAGGTAATTAAAGCGGTTAATGAAGGTGTTGATTATATTACGTTTGAACCTATTGCAGATGATAAATTTGTGGTTGAAGAATATATTTTATGGGTTAATGAAAATATTGATGTTCCCGTTTTTCTGGCTGGTGAAATTAATCTAAAAAATATAAATAATATTATTCAAAAAGGAACGAAAAGAATTGCGTTAACAAATGCAATAATGTATGCTCAAGTTCCAGAGGATTCTGCAAGAAAAATGTTAATGTATTTGCCATAGTTTTTTTAGGGAAAAGGAATAAGGGAATAAGTTCGTAACGGTGTGCCGTATGGCTGTGGTTGGAAGATGGGTTAATTAGAGTAGGTCGGCGTTGCCACGCCGACAATTAAAATAAGCTGGATTGCTTCACTTTCGTTCGCAATGACTGGGTTCGTAAAAGTGATATTTTAAAACGCAATAGTCATACTGAGCGAAGCGAAATATTTCAAACTGTTCTTGTTAAGGTTAACCCCTCACCTCAATCCTCAGCCATACGGCACGCAGTTTCACTCGACTCAACTTCGTTTCGTCGGTTCAGCTAGTGTCCCCAAGGAGAGGAAGAAAAATATTATATATTGTGGAAAATTTTATAACCTGTTAATCACAAAAAAAAGCCGACTGGGAATAAAGTCGGCTCTTAGTAAGTAAAAATATGATTAAGATTAAATAATATATATGTGTTTATAATTGTGTTCCAACTGCTTTATATAATCCGATGTAATTTACGTAGCAGTTGATTTTATCATTTACTACTTGTTGGTCAGTAAATAGAACATTTTCTTTTACTTGTATCAAATCAAGTTTTGAGATTGTGCCTTGGTTGTATTTATTTGTGCTATAACCAAAGTCTTCTCTTTCTAATTTAGCTTGTTTTTCTACATCTTGATATTTTTCGTGGTCAAGTCTTATTGAAACTAAGGCGTCATTAACTTCTTGTATTGCTGTCAAATTAGTTTTGTAATAGTTATTCAATAATCTTTCGTATTCATCTTTTTTAAGTTTTAAATTAGCAATTCTTCTTCCGCCTGTGAATAGAGGTAATCCTAAACCACCGCCTAAGCCAGCTAAAGCATTCTTAGTTGACCAAAGGCTTCCTAAATCGTTAGATAAAAACATTGCAAAAGCTCCAATATTGAATGTTGGTAAAAATTCCTTTCTTGCAACTTTTACATCAATACCTGCTTTTTCTAACATTTTTTCTGATTTCAAATAATCAGGTCTTTGCATAATTACATCTGTTGGAATTTCAGACGGAAGATTTCCAGAAAAATGTAAGTTATCATAGTTAATTCTTGTTAAAGATTCAGAATTGTTTGGAGTTTCACCAATTAAAACAGCTAATTGATTTAATAATTTAGTTCTTTGTTTTTTATATTCTGTTAAATCTGTATTACCTGAAATATAAGACTTGTTTGCTTTAACTGTATCAGCAGTTGAAGTTAAACCCTCTTTATTTCTTGCAAGCATTAAATTATAAATAGTTTTTCTATCTTTAACAATATCTTCTTGAAGAGTAATCATTTTATCAAGTTTTACGATATTGAAATAAGTTGTTCCAACGGCAGATGCAATTGCTATGTATGCAGAGCGTTCATCTTGCAAAGATGCTTCATATTCTTTTTTAGAAGCGTTTGTTTTGTCGTGATTTTTTAGGAATAAATCAACTTCATAGCTTGCAAATGCTGGCATTGCAAATCCCCAATTTGAACTTGCAGATTGTGGCATTTTTGAATATCCTGAGCCAAATCCAACTCCAGCGGTTGGTAATTCATTAGCGAATTGGATTTTTACAGCTTGATAATATTCATCAACAGCAATGGTTGCCATTTTTAAATCGTAGTTATTTTTAATAGCTCTATCGATATATCCTGTTAAAATAGGGTCGTTGAAATTGTTCCACCAAGCATAATTAATATATTCATATTTGAACTCGTCACTTTTTGCTCTTTGTTTGTGACTTTTTGTAATAGAAACTTTTTTAGGTTCATTTGTTGAATTTTTATTTCCTAAGGCAAGGCATGCCGCAGGTGAAATTTCTGTTAATATAAAACTTGCTAATAGTAGCGAAATAATAGTCTTTTTCAATGTTTTAATCCTTCTAAAAAATATTACTTGCATTTTCTATATCAGTATGATACCATAATATTGTTGTAAATGCAACACATTATTTTTACAACATATAGATTAATCCAAAGAAAAATACTAATATAAATAAGAAATATGCATAAATGTGAACACTTTATAGATTCTATATATTATCAATTGGAACAAACTGCGAAGTATTGCCGTTATTTGGGAATGCAATTGTTTCAAAAATTAAATTTGCCTATAAATTTAGATGAATTTGTAGTTTTAGATACTTTGCTTGGACATGAAGGAATTTGTCAAAGAGATTTGGCAAAGTTAATTTTGAAGGATCGTCCAAGTACTGGCAGATTACTAAATTCTTTAGAAGAAAAAGGTTATATAGAAAGATTTGTTGATACAAAAAACAATAGACTTGTACGAAAAATGAAGCTTACACCTTTGGGGTTAAAAACAACCCAAGAGGTTACGACAATAATTAGGAATTATATTGAAAAGTTGCCAAAAGTTCTTTCTGATGAAGATAAATTGGAGCTAATGAATTCAATAAGAAAATTCCGTGAAGGTTTAGAAAAAGAAGTAGAAATGAAAATATAGAGGTTATTGCGATATGGAAGAAAAAGAAATCCAAGAACAAAATGTTCAAGAAAAAGAAACCACGAAAAAACCAAAAGGTATAAAAAGAATAATTGCCAGTGTTGTTATTGCTGGTTTGTTAGTTGGTGCTGGTTTTTATGTAGTGAATGAAATGCAGTATGAATCTACTGATGATGCTTATGTAGATACAACAACTGTAAATGTTTCTCCTCGTGTTTCTGGACAAATTGAAGAAGTTTTTGTTAAAGATAACCAATTTGTTCATGCCGGAGATTTGGTTGCTATTATCGATGATGCTGATTATAAAATTAAATTAGATCAATCTGATGCAAATTATGAAAAAATTAAATTAGATCAATCAAATGCTAAAGCAAATTTAGTTGCGGCAGAATCCAATATTGCATTAGCGAAAAAAGACTTAGAAAGATATAGAAATTTATATGAACAAGGTGCTGTTTCAAAACAAACTTTTGATGCTGCACAAGTTAAATATGATTCAGCTCAAGCTAATTTGACTCAAGCAAATCAAGCATTATTTTCTGATAAAAATGGTCAAACAGTTGCTGATACAAATTTGAAAACAGCTAAAGCCGCTAAGGATAAAGCTGCATTAGACTTATCTTATACAAAAATTTATGCCCCTCAATCTGGAACAGTTTCATCAAGAAGAGTTGAAAAAGGTATGTGGGTAACTGCTGGTTCTCCATTGTTTACTTTAGTTCCAGAAGATGTTTGGGTTGTTGCAAACTTTAAGGAAAATCAATTGAGAGGTATGCACCCAGGACAACCTGTTGATATCAAAATTGATACATATCCAAATAAAGTTTTCAAAGGTAAAATCGATTCTATCCAAAGAGCTTCTGGAGCTAAATCTAGTTTATTCCCTCCAGAAAATGCTGTTGGTTCATTCGTAAAAATTGTACAAAGAATTCCTGTAAAAATTGTATTCACAGAAGAAATTGATACTAATCAATACAATATAGTTCCAGGTATGTCTGTTGTACCAAAAGTTAAAGTAAAATAAGGCACTAAGTTTATGGACACTAAGGCGGTAAGAGTTATTTCTTAAAGTCTTAGTGTCTTAGTATATTAAGGATAAATTGGGAAAACAATGTCAGAAGAAATTAGAGAAAATGTTGCACAGGTGGATGAAGATGAAAAATATCTTCCAGCAAATCCGTGGATTTCAGCAATACCAACTTTGTTGGCAGTATTTATATATGTAATTGATGGTACAATTGCAAACGTTGCATTACCGCATATGGCAGGAAGTTTCTCTGCTACTCGTGATGAGAGTATGTGGATTTTAACTAGTTATTTGATTGCCAGTGGTATTATTATTCCGTCGGTTGATTTTTTTAGTAAATTATTAGGTAGGAAGAATTTCTATATAATAAGTATTTTGCTTTTTACTATTGCATCTTTGATGTGCGGTATGGCAAGAAACCTTGGTGAAATGGTTGTATTCAGAATTCTTCAAGGTGCTGGTGGTGGTGGTATTCTGCCAATTTCTCAAGCAATTATGATGGAAAGTTTTCCAAAAGAAAAACGTGGTACGGCTATGGCTGTATTTGGGATGGGGGTAATTATTGCTCCAATTGTTGGACCTGTTTTAGGTGGTTGGATTACTGATAACTGGTCTTGGCCTTGGATTTTCTTTATTAATGTCCCATTTGGTTGTTTGGCGGCAATTTTATCTCAAAAACTTTTATTTAATCCTCCATATTCTCACCGTCAAAAAGGTGTAAAAATGGATGGTTTGGGATTTTTCTTTTTGACAGTTTGGTTATTGTGTTTACAAGTATTCTTTGATAAAGGTAATAACGCAGACTGGTTTAATGCTACTTGGATTTGTGTTATTTTTACAATTTCTTGTATTGCAGGATTGTGTTTCTTTGTATCTCAAGTGGTTAGAAAAGATACATTGCTAGATTTGAGCGTATTTAAAGATAGAAACTTTGTAATAGGTACAATTATTCAAGTTGTTATGCAAGCTGTTTTGTATGCTTCATTGGCAATTTTGCCACAATTTTTGCAAAGTATGATGGGTTATACCGCATTTTTGAGCGGATATTCAATGATGCCAAGAGGTTTTGGAAGTATGACTGCAATGATAATTTGTGCATTGATTGCTGATAAGGTTGATAAAAGAGGACTTGTTTGTATTGGATTAATTTTACTTGGTTGTGCAGGTTTATTCTTTGGATTTTTGAATTTACAAATTGCTAGTAAAAATATTATGATTCCTAACTACATTATGGGCTTGGGTATGGGATTGTGTATGGTTCCAATTATTAACTTGTCGTTGGAAACGTTATCAAATATTCAAATGACAAATGCCAGTGGTATTCAAAACTTATTGAAAAATATTGGAAGTGCTGTTGGTACATCATTAGTTGCAACAATGTTAACAAGATTTTCTCAAATCCACCAATATATGATGGTTGGGAATTTGAGTGATTTAAATCCTGTTTATGTTGAAAGAGTTCAAGCAACAACTGCGGCATTATCACAATATGTTCATGTCTCTGTTGCAAATTACATGGCTCAATATTCTCAATATGGAACATTGGTTAAACAGGCGACTTTATGGGCATTTATGGATTCATTTAGAATTTTTGGTTTGTTGTGTTTTATCCTCGTTCCGTTGTTATTGTTATTGAAAAGTGATAAGAATATAAATAGATAATGAGGTCAATAAGGAACAAGGGAATAGGGGAAAATTCGTTAAATTGTTCCCTCCCCAAGGGTGGAGGGCTAGGGAGAGGGGTTGATTAAATAAAGAAATGTTTATTAAAAATTGTAGGTCGGCTTTGCTAAGCCAACAGATAAACTATGCCCTTGTTCCTTGTTCTCTTATAGATCTATAAATCTTTAACGTACCTTTGCCCTTAGTCCACTTGATTTATAATGGCTTTTTTTGTAAAATAGTCTTAACAAAAAGGAGATGTTATGGCTCAACAATTTAATCCACAGGGTATGAATGCCCAAAATATAAAAAAACGTTATGCAGTACTTGTTTTTATTAAAGGATCTACTGCTCCGTTAGTTTTGTATGTTAAAGATGCTCAAAGTTTGTATCAAGAATTAATTGAAAAAATGCAGTCTAATCAAGCTGTTTTAATAGAACAAGAAACAGAAGGACCTTTGAAGAAAGTTTGCTTCATTTCTAATCAAATTGCTGCTCTTGCTATCCAAGAAGAACAATTTGTATAAATTTAGAGAAAATTATGGAAAAAATATTATCGCTAGAAGATTTAGAAAATTCGGAAAATAAAACATTATATTTTACCTTTGATGAAAAAATTGAAGGTATAGACTGTGTTACCCCAATTCATGCCGAAATGTGTGCAAAATCATTAGGTGATTTTGTTCAAATTACTGGTCATGTTACAGGAGTGGTAAATTTAGAATGTGATTTATGTCTTGAAAAATTTGAGCATAATTTAGATTTTGATATTGAAGAATTATACTCAAAGCACTCTCTAATAGGTGAATATGAGGAATCTGGACAAGAATTTGAAATTAAGGACGGACAATTTGTTACCGATTTGAATGGCGAAAAAGAGGTTGATATTTATGACTTATTGTATCAATCTGTAATATTAAGTTTTCCAAATAAAAAAGTTTGTGGTATTAATTGTAAAGGGAAGGAATTTCTTTCTGAAGAAAAAGTTCCAGACCCAAGACTGGAAGTCTTTAACAATATCCATATTAACCCAAAAAATAGTTAGTACATAAAATAAAAAGGAAAAACAAAAATGGCAGTACCTAAGAAAAGAACAGGACATTCTGCTCAAGGTAGCAGAAGAGCTAATTGGAAAGCTACAAAACCTGAAACAACTAAATGCCCTAACTGTGGCGCAACAGTTTTAACTCATACAGTTTGTACAGAATGTGGCACTTACAAAGGTCAACCTGTAAAATTGGCTGATAAAGCAGCAGCTGTTGCTCCAGCTGAAAAACCAGCTAAAAAATCTACAAAAAAAGCTGCTAAAAAAGCAGAAGAAAAAGTAGAAGAAGTTAAAGCTGAAGAAACTGTTGAAGAAAAAACAGAAGAATAATTTTAACACCTGAAAAAGCGGTAATTTCGGTTACCGCTTTTCAATCATTATACCAACCACTTGGAGAGAGAAAGAATGGCAAGAATAGCAATAGATGCAATGGGCGGTGATTACGCACCAAAAGCAATAGTAGAAGGAGCATTATGGGCTGCACAAGAATATGGTGTGGGCTTGGAGCTTGTTGGTCGTGAAGATGAAATTAACGCTGAATTAGATAGAATTAGAAAAGTGGGTTTCATTTCTTCTGATTGTGGTACTAGCGGTCACAACAGAAAAATAAAAATCGACGTTGATAAAATTGACTATACTATCACTCATGCTTCAGAAGTTATTGGAATGGGTGAAGCTGTTGGACAATCTATTAGAAGAAAGAAAGATTCTTCAATAGTCGCATCTGTTAGAGCTGTTGCAGAAGGAAGATGCCAAGCAGTTGTTTCTGCTGGTTCAACTGGTGCTGCTATGGCTGCAAGTTTATTTGGTTTAGGTAGAATTCATGGTGTTTCTAGACCTGCAATTGCTGTTACTATTCCAACTATGACTCATCCTGTCGTATTGATTGATGGTGGTGCAAATAGTGATTGTACTCCAGAAATGCTTTCTCAATTCGCTGAAATGGGTTGTGCTTATGCAAAACATATTGTTGGTGTTGAAGACCCTAAAGTTGGTATTTTGAGTATCGGTGAAGAAGAAGGTAAAGGTAATGCCCTTGTAAAAGAAACTTACCCTCTATTAAAAAACATGCAAGAAAAAGGCTATATAAACTTTGTTGGTAATATTGAAGGTAAAGAATTGTTTATCAACAAATGTGATGTTGTTGTATGTGATGGATTTGCAGGAAACGTTGCATTGAAGGTGACAGAAGGTACTGCGTCAATGCTTTTGAAAATGATTTCTAAAGAATTCAAATCAGATATTTTAGGTTGTATTATTGGATTATTGGCTAAACCGTTCTTGAGAAGAATTTTGAAAAAAATTAACTGGGAAGGTTTTGGCGGAATGTTATTGTTAGGTGTTAACGGTATTTCCGTTATTGCTCACGGTCGTAGCTCATCTTATGCAATGAAAAATGCTGTAAGAGCGGCTGTTAGAGTATTGAATAAAGATATTAACTCAAAAATTGCAGAAAATATAAATAGATAGGAAAAATTTAAAATGTCAAAATGTGTAAAACCACTTAGAATTGCAGGTGTTGGGTATAGTGTACCTAAAACTGTTATTACGAATGATGATTTAACAAAATTATATGAAACTTCAGATGAATGGATTTATACAAGAACAGGTATAAAAGAACGTAGAGTTGTTTCAGGCAATGAAAGTGCTATTGATTTGGGTGTTGAAGCTGCTCAAAGAGCTTTAGACAAATCTGGTTTCAAGACTGAAGATATTGATTGTGTTATTGCAGCTGCTTCTGCTCCTCCACAATTATATCCAGCTTTAGCTTGTGATATTCAGACTCGATTAGGTATTCCAAATTTTGTACCATCTTTTGATTTGACTGCTGCTTGTACTGGTTTAATTTATGCTTTGCAAGTTGCAAGAGGTTTGATTGGTTCTGGCTTGTACAAAAATGTTTTGTTAGTTGCAGCAGATAACAATTCACGTTTAGTTGACTGGGAAGATAGAGGAACTTCTATTCTTTTTGGTGATGGTGCTGGTGCAATGGTTGTTACAGAAGCTGAAGACGGTGTGGATGATATTTTGTCATTAGATGTTAGAGCTGATGGTTCAATTGGTCAATATATTTCAATGAACATGCCAGGAAAGAATTGTCCATTAGTTGAACCTTGTGATGAAGTTGATTCAAAAATCCACATGGCTGGTCGTGATGTTTATAAATTTGTTGTTACAACATTACCTAACTATGTTGATAAATCAATTGAAGATGCTGGTTTGAAGGCTGAGGATATTGATTATTTAATTCCTCACCAAGCAAATCAAAGAATCATTGAAGCATTACAACAAAGATTGAAATATTCTGATGAAAAAGTTATTTCTAATATTAAATATTATGGAAATACTTCAGCTGCTTCTATTCCAATCGCATTGGTTGAAGGTGTTGAACAAGGTAAAATTAAACTTGGTTCAAAAGCTATTCTTTGCGGATTTGGTGCGGGTATGACATGGGGTGCTGCTGTTGTAAGACTTCGTGAAGGTATTTGCTAATTAAAATATATAATAGATTAAAAAGAGTGTGGGTATTGATTAAACTCATACTCTTTTTGTTTATTGCTATTTAATTTAAAATATGTTAATATCCAAGTATGGAAACTCTTGATTTTACAGCATTAGAAAACTCTGTTTATCGACTTAAAGAAGTTGTTGAAAAATACAAAGAAAATGAAAAGGATACTATTGTAAGAGATTCTTTGATTCAAAGATTTGAATTTACGTATTCTATCTCTTTAAAGTTGTTAAGAAGATATTTTATGGAAAGAGCTTTTTTTGTTGATGATATAAACAGCTTATCTTTTAATGACATGGTTAGGACTGCTACTCGATTAGGACTTTTAAAGTCTGATTTAGAAATGTGGACAAAATATAGAGAAATGCGAAATTTAACTTCGCATACATATGATGAAGAGGTTGCTCTGAAAGTTGCGAAGATTGTCCCTTGTTTTTATGAAGAAGCATTGTATTTGTTGAAAAAATTTAAGGATACAAAATAGATGGAAACTCTTGATTTAGAAGATAGATACAAAGAATTTATTATAAATTCTATCTTAAAAATTATTCCAAATGTTGAAATTTATGTTTACGGTTCAAGGGTTAAGGGAACGGCTGTTAAATATTCAGATGTTGATATTGCATTAAAGTCTGGAGAAGAAATTCCATTTGATATGGTATTAAAATTAAAAGCCTTTTTTAGTGATTCAACTTTTCCTTATATGGTTGATATTATTGATTTGAATAGTATTAATGAGAATTTTAAAAATAGAATACAAAAAGATTTATTTAAAATTTATTAAGGATATACTTTGGGTTTAAGTTATTTTACTTTTAGTGTATTTATTATATAATCTTGCCATAGGCAGATTTTATAAGAATAAGGGGAGTTATTTATGACAAAGAAAATTGCTTTTATTTTCCCTGGGCAAGGAGCTCAAGCCGTAGGAATGGGAAAAGATTTATTTGAAAATTATGATGTTGCAAAAAAAGTTTTTGAAACAGCTGATAAAGTTTTAGGTAAAAGTGTTACTTCTATGTGCTTTGAAGGTCCAGAAGAAGATTTAAAACAAACAGTAAATACTCAACCTGCAATTGTGACAATGTCTATTGCGGCTTTAGAAGCTTTTAAATCTCAATTGAAAGTTATTCCAACATATACAGCTGGTCACAGTTTGGGTGAATATTGTGCAATGTATTGTTCTGGCGTTATGGATTTAGAAACAACATTAAAAGCAATTCAAAAAAGAGCTGATTTGATGGGTCAAGTAAAAGGCGGTGCTATGGCTGCTATTTTAAATGCTCCAGCTGGTAGTCTTGAAGAAGTATTGAAAAAAGCTTCTGAAGTTGGATATGTTGATGTTGCAAATTACAACTCTCCAGCACAAGTTGTTATTACTGGCGATGAAGCTGCTGTTGCTAAAGCGGGTGAATTATTGATGGAAGCTGGTGCAAGAAGAGTTGTTCCTCTTGCTGTTTCTGGTGCTTTCCACTCAAAATTCTTAGAAAATGCTGGTAAAGAATTTGCTTCGTTTGTTGCAGATTTAGATATTAGTTCTGCTTCTATTCCTGTTGTTACAAACGTTGATGCTGCTGCAACTATTGCGGCTGACGATTTTAAAAATAAAATGCCTAGACAAATTTATTCATCAGTTCATTGGACTCAAACTATTGAAAATATGATTAAAAACGGTGTTGATACATTTGTTGAAATCGGACCAGGAAAAGTTTTGGCAGGTTTGAATAGAAAAATCAATTCTGATGTTAAAACATTCAACGTATATGACAAAGAATCTTTAGAAGCTACTGTTAATGCTTTGAAAGAAGAAATGGCTGCAGTTTAAAATAATACAAAAGATAAAATAAGGAGAAAATTATGACAGATAAAAAAGTTGCATTAGTAACAGGCGGTTCTCGTGGTATTGGTAAAGCTTGTGCTTTAGAACTTGCTAAAGCTGGTTGTGATGTAGTTATCAACTTTGCTGGTAACGCTGAAGCTGCAGCAAAAACAGTTGAAGAATTAAAAGCATTAGGTTCAAATTCTGAAAGCTACAAATTTGATGTTTCTAATCAAGCAGAAGTTGATGAAAATATTGCAAAAATTGTTGAAAAATACGGAAGAATTGATGTATTGATTAACAATGCAGGTATCACTCGTGATGATTTATTTATTAGAATGGGTGAAGATAAATGGAATGCTGTTATTAACACTAATTTAAACAGTGCATTCTATGTTTCTAAACCAGTTGTAAAACTTATGATGAAACAAAGAAGTGGTGCAATTGTTAATATGTCATCTGTTGTTGGTTTGTATGGTAATGCTGGTCAAGCAAACTATTCAGCTGCAAAAGCTGGTTTGATTGGTTTTACAAAATCATTAGCAAAAGAATTGGGTTCTCGTGGTGTTAGAGTTAATGCTGTTGCTCCTGGTTTTATTGCAACTGACATGACAAAAGATTTACCAAATATTGATGAATATTTGAAAGCAATTGCTTTAAGAAGAATGGGTAAAGCAGAAGATATTGCTGCTGCTGTTAAATTCTTAGCTCTTGATACTGATTATATTACAGGTCAAGTATTAGAAGTTGATGGCGGTATGACAATTTAGTTTTGTTATACAGATTAAGTTTTAAAAAGAGAGGTTTAGGCCTCTCTTTTTAATTGTAATTAGCAAATACTATCATAATATATGGTAAAGTTTTATAACAAAAGGTGATAGCTTTTGTAAACTTCTTGCAAAAAAATATTCTACAAGTTATAATGTAGCAAGAAAAGTATTTAGTAATACACAAATAATAAAGAGGAAAAAGAAGATGAGTACATTAGACACAGTAAAAAAAGTTGTAGTAGATCAATTAAGTGTTGACGAAAAATTAGTTACACCAGAAGCTCGTTTTACAGATGACTTAGGTGCTGATTCATTAGACACAGTTGAATTAGTTATGGCTTTAGAAGAAGAATTCAAATGCGAAATTCCTGATGAAGACGCTGAAAAAATTCAAACAGTTCAAGATGCAGTTAACTACATTGATGGCAAATTATCTCACTAATTGAATTTTTAAATTCTTTTAAAACTGTTTTTTATATTTGCGAGAGTGAGATATTTTATTTCATTCTCGCATTATTTATATTATTGAAAGAAAAAGGGATATCTTAAATGGATAAAAGAAGAGTAGTAATTACAGGTTTGGGAGCAGTAACACCTTTTGGTATAGGTGTTGATAAATTCTGGGAAAGTTTGAAAGCAGGAAAAAGTGGAATTTCTACTTCTGAATCAATAGATATTAGCAAACACGTTGTAAAAATTTCTGGTGAAGTTAAAGATTTTCATCCAGAAGAATATATGGAACCAAAAGTTGCAAAGAAAATGGATAGATTTATCCAATTCGCTATGGTTGCAGCTGATGAAGCGATTAAGGATTCAAAACTTGATGTTGAAAAAGAAGACCCATATAGAGTTGGGGTTATTGTAAGTTCAGCAGCTGGTGGTTTTAAAACATTTGAAGAAAACCATATTAGAATCATTGAAAAAGGACCTAATAAATGTTCACCATTTACAGTTCCTATGATGATTGTAAATATGCCTTCTGGTAATATTTCTATGAAATATGGTTTTAAAGGTATTAACAAAGTTGTTGTTTCAGCTTGTGCAACTGGTTCTCACTCAATAGGTGATGCATTTCGTTCTATTCAATACGGAGATGCAGATGTAATGGTTGCTGGTGGTTCTGAAGCTACAATTTGTGATGTTGGTGTTGGTGCTTTCTCAGCAGCAAGAACTCTTTCAAAACGTAATGACGAACCTCAAAGAGCTTCAAGACCTTATGACAAAGACAGAGATGGCTTTGTTATGGCTGAAGGTGCTGGCGTATTGATTTTGGAAGAATATGAACATGCTAAAAAACGTGGTGCTCATATTTATGCTGAAATCGTAGGTTATGGTCAATCAGCTGATGCTTATGACATTGTTGCTCCTGCTCCAGATGGTGCTGGTGCTATTCACGCAATGGAATTTGCTTTGAAAGATGCTGGTATGAAACCATCAGAAGTTCAATACATCAATACTCACGGTACAAGTACTGGTTTGGGTGACAAGGCTGAATCTCACGCTGTTGCTGCGGTGTTTGGTGATAGAAAAGTTAACCCAGATTTGTATGTAACTTCAACAAAAAGTATGCATGGTCATATGTTGGGTGCTACTGGTGCTGCTGAAGCTATTGCTTGTATCAAAGCTATCAATGATAATGTTGTTCCTCCAACAATTAACTTGGATAATCAAGATGAGGAAGTTGCAGATTTGAATTATGTTCCTTACAAGGCTGTAAAAGCAGAACTTCATGCTGCATTGTCTAACTCATTTGGTTTTGGTGGACAAAATGCTTCTTTAATTTTCAGAGAAGTTAAATAATTATCAAAAAATAATAATTTAAAAAAACTCGGTGCTTTAAGTATCGAGTTTTTTTATGCTGAAATATTGATATTTTGAACTTTTAGCTTTTCAAAATCGTTAATTTCTTGTAGAATGTTTTTATTGATGAGGTGTATGATGAAAAAGAATTTAATTATTTCTGCGTTAGTTTTAATTTCTATGAGTACTTGTGCATATGGTGCTGAGGGTTATGTTTTTTCAGTAAATAATAAAGTGAATTCATCCGTACAAATAAATACTAATGCTCCGAGTTATGATTATTTGAAATTCTACGATATTGATGCGGAAATGATTAGTGCAAAATTGAAGGTTTTCAATAGAAAAAAGGAAAAAGATTTTATTAAAACCTTATCTAAAAAAGATAAGGAAAATTATAATTATGCTAAAAAGGTTGAAAAACTTGTACAAAAAGGAAGATGGAATGAACTTTCTATTAAATACCCAAATTATCTTCCTGCTTATTTAGAATATTATGACAAATATATTTCCTCAAATGATTATGCGGGGGCATTACTTGTTTTGAATAAAATTCAAAGTCTTGATAAATATAATATGGTTATATCTGCGGATGTTTTAAATTACGCTTACGCAATGCTATATTATAACACCTATCAATATTCAAATGCGTTAAGATATTTCAAAATTTTTGAATTTACTAAAAATGATGGAATTTATTCTTCTATTGGCAATTGTTATTTTTATTTGAATAATTATCAATCAGCAATAAACTATTATAAAAAAATAAAAGTTCCAACTTACACAGATAAAGAATACTTGTTTAGTGCATATTTGAAAATGGGCAATATTTTTGAGGCAAACAAATATGCTCAAAGTTTGTTGAATGAAAATTATAATTTTAAAAATTTAATGCGAGTAGAAGCAACTACATCTGATGATGTTGCAAAATTGACATACGCCTATAAAGCACGTAGTTTAGCCCTAACAGAAGAAGAACTTGTGCGTGCAAATGCTGAAATTTCTGCCCTCGAGCAGAAAAAACTTGAGGCAAAAGTTATGAAATTAACCCAATTTGTCAAAGTATCTAAATGGAGTGAATTTGCAAAACAAATGCCAGAAAATGTTTCAGTGCAAGAAATTAGTGACAAACAAGATGAATTTTTTAAAACAGCTAATACGTATTTATCTAAATATTCTGGGCAACAATTGACTAACGCATTTAAATCTTTGAATGAGGATTTTACAAATTTTGTTGCTCAAAAGAAGCAAGAATATTATCAAGAAAAACAAATACAAGCTCAAAAAGAACTTGTGTTAGAACAACAGCGAAACAATTTGCTTCAACAAGAATTGATTGAAGAGCAAAGAATGCACAATTATTTAGAAGAGAGAAACTTGTATTACAATATGTCTAGACCTCAACCAAGGTATTGGTAAAATTTATCAATTTATGTGTTTTTATGATTGATTTTTCTTGTATGTGTTAACAACATTTTTATAATACGTTGGAATATTTACAAGTTTATGGGTTAAATAATATGGGTTAGTGAATATTGAAAAGGCTTCAGCTCCTACGGTTGCTGTTGTATTTGCAGCAATTCTCAATGGTTTATTTGAGATGTCGTTTTTGTTGAAAGAAGTTCTAAACGGATTGTTGCTTTCGTAAACATCATACGTAACAGTATCTATAATTTGTGGCATTGGGGTTGAATCTACCCAATTATATAGAGCATTTATAGGGTTGTTTACCGTTGAAAGTAGTTTCATATTATTATTAAATCAAAAAATAAATAATTTTGCTTGTTATAATTGTAAATATTAGCCACTTTTTAGGGGTTTATGCTAAAATAATTTTATTATTTACCAAGATGAGGAGAGATATTTTATGGAAGGGCTAAATAAATTTAAAGTTTTAACTATTGCATTTATTTGTATGTTCGTGTTTGTTGTTGCGGCTATTTACTCAAATACTAAAGATGCAACTATTAAAAAGGAAAAACAAAAAGCTGAGCAAATGGCAAATCGTGAAGGCGATAACATTTCCGTAGATAATGCCCAACTAGAAGAATTATATATAAAGGTAAATGAATTGAATAAAAGTGTTGAAGAATTAAATCTTCAAAAATCTGGAAATAATGTAAATTGTGAAATTCGTGGCATTATGGGTGACAATGGCTTAGAAGAATTAACTATTGATGCAGCATTGCAAGAAGCTCGTGACAATGGTAGAGAGCTTGTAATGGGTTGTCATTTTTAGTTATTGAATATTTTTTAGAATAAATGATAATATTTCATATAGTTAGCCATAATTTCTGAGCTAACTCCATTTGCTACATTTGCTTTTACAACTTGTTCTTTATCTTGGTTTGTTTTGTCATCAATTTTAAAAGATTCTTCATTCTGATTATTAGATTGTTCTTGCTGTTGCATTTCTTGAATTTGTAATGCAGCTTCTTCAACTTGTTTCATCAAATCTTCGTGAAGTTTTACATCTCCAGTAAAAGACCCAGTAGATTGAATTCCAACAGTATCTAAATCTTCAAGGATTTGTTCCCATTGTGAGTAGTTTGTTATACTTGTACCTTGTGCTTGAGCGGCAGCTTGTGCTTTTCGTAATTCATCAACTGATTTAATCTCTTCTACATTATCCATAATATGCCTCTTCTTTTTAGTTTTATATATTAATTAAGTAGAAAATTTTTTGCTAATTTCACATGTATAATTTTTTGTAACAAATGTTTATATTCATGAATTATATTTGCAATATTTTAGACAAAAGTTTGACATGAATTTTTGCTTAATTTACTATCAAAATAAGAGGAAATGAAGTGAACATCTTCAACTGAAGCCGCAGCCGTAAAAGTCGGAACGCTCGAAAAAAGAACCAAGCCCACGTGCAATTTGGGATTGGGGGATATTTCTTTTTTATGGCGTCCTCTTAATTTTAGAGGATTTTTTAATGTCATTAGGTGCAACAGCAGTACATACTCATACAGCCAAAACTGGTTCATGCCCGCATGGATTGCCACAGGGAGCATGTCCAATTTGTAATGGGATGGCTGGTGGAAATTCTACAACCAAAAGGGATGTACCAAGAAATGTTGGTGAAATGACTTATAATCAATGTGCTGCAATTGGTGCAATGCTTAGAGCTCAAAAACATGCTAGACAACAGGCACAATTAGCTCAACAAAATCATTTGCAGGCAATAGCAGATTTTCAAAAATCTATTGCAACGGCACATCAAAGAATTATGGATTTGGCAACAAATATTTCTAAATCAACACCCGCAATTATTGCTAAACCAGTAAACTTTGTTTTGACAAATGTTATTGGAAAAGCTTTAAACTTTATTCAAAATATTCCGAATGTTATTTCGAATATAACAAATGCAATTAGCCAAAAATTTGCAGAAATATCAGACAAAATAACTGCAATGTATGGAGAATTGAAAGCATCTATCAATGAAAAAATTTCTAAATTTACAAATAATTTGAAAAAGAAATTAAAATCTCTCTTCTTTGTTTTCGGTGCAGAAGAAACTGATGATGAAGACAAAAAAATTGAAGAAGCAAAAAGAGCTTTTGAATTAAAAACATTTATTCACAAGCTTTTTGGTAAGACTGAAAACCTAAACGAAAAGGAAATAAAAAAGGATGATACCTCCGATTAATGATGTCGAAATTAAACGACAACAACGAAATCTTACGAACTCTCAAAAAAAGAATATTACGCATACTAAAGAAGGTGTTTTAGTAAATTCGCTAATCAAGGATAAAGAACAAGATGTAAATCTTTCATCTTCAAAAGATACATACTTGATTTCGGATAAAATTTCTATGCCAAAAGAACTTTATCAAGATAATAAAATTGTTGATAAAAAGTTGCTTCCGTTGAGTGCGATTGCTCTTGGTGTAATGTCTTCTGTTGCAGTAATTACAGGTTTTGTAAATCGAAGTGCAAAGGTTGCTCAAAATCTTGCTAAAGAAAAATGGCTTCCTGCGGTTACAAGGAACGTAAATTTGAGCAAAGAAACTTCGCAAGTAATTTATCAAATGATTCAAAGTCCAAATAAAAAAACATTTATTGCTGGAACTGGCGTCTTGGCTCTATCTGTTATGGCATTTATGGGTAAAACTTTTTTTGATGGGTTTAAGGATGTTTGGGTAAAACGTAAGGAAGCAAATATTCAAAAAAATCTTCAAGAAAATTTAATTGCTGTTGAAACAGAGTCTTTTTCTGGCAAAATGCAAATTATTCGAAGCATGCTTTCAAAATATACTTTAGATTTTGAAAAATATATTCAACCTCAAAGTGAAAGTGTTCTTCAAAATTTTGGGAAAAATAGATTTTCAAAAATGCCTTTCACCTCAAAAAATGAAAGTTCCAATGAAAAATCTTCTAATACTGGAAATATTATTTTAGGTGGATTAACTTTTTTAGGAATTATAGGTTTAGGTTATTTGTCATTGAAAAATTTGACAAAAGGGAAACTTCATTTGCAAGAAGGTTTAAAACAGGCACAAAAAGCAATTGAAAAAATTGTAGCATCTTCTAATGAAAATTCAAAAAATATTGATAAAAATAACCTTGAACATTTATTTATTTCTATCGAAAGTTCAGAAGACTTTATTCGAGAAAATGTAAATAAATTGAACTGGAACAGTGATAATGAAAAAAGTGAATTTATCAATAGAATTGTGACAAAAATCAAAACATCAGCAGCAAAAGTTAATCCTAACATAGGCGGTGATGGAACGCCAAAACCTGCATTTAATTCTTTTGTAGATGATTATCGTGCATTTTTCTACAATTGGTTATTAGATACCTCTAATCCGCAATTTCAACAACTTTTCCTTGGAGTAACTGGAGTTACGGCTATTGGTTATGGTGGTAAATTGGCTGGGGATGCAATAAAAGAAGTTCAAGTAAAGAAAATAAATGCGGAGACAGAATTAGAACTTCAAAAGCGTTTGGTTTCTACTGAATTAAGGAATTTTAAATCTAAAAAAGATGCGGCTATTCAACCATTAGTTGAAGAATTTTATAAACAAGTTGATAGTGGAAAACGTACCAAAGAAGAATTAAAAACGATGGCAGAAAATGTTCTTTTTGAAATTAAAAATGGACCGCCATTTGTTTATTCTTAATATGGAGAAGAATTTATGAGTGTTCAACAAATTCAACTAACAAATATTCATCCAATGCCTCAACCAAGACAATATATCTGTAATTCTTGTGTTTTGCCAGAAGGTAATAGAAATTATTGTCTGGTGGATAAAAATGAAGTGGATTATTTTGTTAGTCAAAAAGAAAAATCTCTTCCTTATTTAGCGGACATTTTACAACATTCACAAAATGAAGCTCAGGTGACCGAAACATTACTTATTCTTGATAGAATGATTGATAATGGCACTGATGGAATTGATAAATTATATCCAATATTGGCAAAATTTAATAACACAAAATCTCCAAATATTCAAACATATTTAGCGGGTATTTATAGAAAAATTCAAGTGCCAGATGCTTTTGGACCGTTGGTGAAAATGCTTATTCAAAATTCTCTGCAACCTACGGATAAAAATGCACCTTTTGATCCGAATGAAGAAATTGGTGGCGCTATTTTGAGTTATTTATCAGATAGATTTAGGCATTAGTATTGCTATTCAGAAAACATGCAGATTTATGAGCAGGTGTAATATTTTTTAATTCTGGGATTTCTTTTGTACAAATCTCCATACAATAATTGCATCTTGGATGGAATTTACAGCCATCAATTTTTTGAGATAAAGATGGTGGTTGTCCTTGAATTGTTTCTAATTTATTCCCCCTGTTTGATGGAAGCGATTTTAGTAATGCTTTGGAATAAGGGTGTTGTGGGTTGTTAAAAAATTCAGAATTTGGAGCGTTTTCAACAATTCTCCCAGAGTACATAACTGCGATTTCGTCTGCATTTTCACTTACAAGAGCCAAATCGTGGGTTATTAAAAGTATAGATGTTTCATTATTTATTTTAATCTCGTTTAAAAGCTTCATAATTTGAGCTTGAATAGTTACATCTAAGGCTGTTGTAGGTTCATCTGCAATTAGTATTTCTGCTTTACAAGCTAGAGCCATTGCGATAATAGCTCTTTGTTTCATTCCTCCAGAAAATTCATGGGGATAATTTTTTAACCTTGATTTTGCATCTGGAATTTGTACAGCTTCAAAAGCTTCTATTGCCTTTTCTTCTGCTTGATGTCCTTGTAAATTTTGGTGGATTTTAATTACTTCTAAAAGCTGATCTCCAACTGTATAAAGCGGATTTAGAGAAGTCATTGGGTCTTGTGGAATAAGTGCAATTTTTCCACCACGAATTTTTTGCATTTGTTTATTATTTTTGAGGAGTAAATTTTCTCCATTATACAAAATTTCCCCAGATGTAATTCTTGCGGTTTTTGGGAGAAGATTTAGAATACTCATTGCACTCATTGTTTTTCCGCAACCAGATTCTCCCACAAGTGAAAGCATTTTTCCTTTGTGCAATGCAAAATTTACATCATAAAGTGCCTGTCTAAAAATGTCTTCGCATTGGAAACCCAAATTCAAATTTTTAACTTCTAAAATTGCCATCAAGAATAATTATATATTTCTTTTGTGGATAAGTAAATAGTAAACTAGATAGACTTGAAAAATTTTAGGAATAAGTTATAATATAAGCATAGGGAAGAGTGATTAAACTCTCGAACAGCTTAATCACCCTGTCGCACCTATAAGAACAGATAAGTTAATTTAATTAAAATCTCTAGTACGGCTAGAGATTTTTTTATTAGCTCTCTTGTACTCATTTTACCTCCTAACTCGCCCTATGTCGCTGTATGCGGATTGGAGGTTTGGGCGATTCCCTATATAATCTATTTTTTTGATTTGTCAGCGAGTTCGCTATCAACTCTCAAAAATACTGGGTGAATTTCTTCTTTTGAAATCAATTTTCCTGCTTTTAAATTTGTTGTTGTAACATCATCTAACTTTTTAGACAAATCATAAGATAATTGTTTTGCCATATCTGCTGCAATATTTGGGCAATATGGATAAATTAATGATGAAATTACACACATAACTTCTAAAACTGTTGCAAGAACTTGACCACATTCAGTCATTTTTTCTTCTTTAGCTAGTGTCCAAGGTGCATTATCTGTTACAAATTTGTTTGTCGCATCAACAATAGAAATAATTGCTTGTGCTGCTTCTTGAATTTCAAAGTGGTTAAAATGATTTTCAACAATTTTAATTGTTCCTAAAGCAGTTCTCAAAAGGCTTTCAGCTTCTTTTGAACGATTAGTTAAAAATTCCTCTTTAATTTCACCGTCAAAATATTTTACAAGCATTGAAAGGCTTCTATTTAATAAGTTGCCCATGCTATTTGCAAGGTGTGCATTAACTTTTTCTTTAAAATCTAAGTCAGAATAGTTTCCATCACGACCGCAAGGAGCTGATGTTGCCATGTAATATCTGAACGCATCTGGATGTTCTAGATTATAATGTTCTAGAACTGATGTTGGAGAAACAACGTTGCCTAAAGATTTTGACATTTTTGTTTCATCAATTGTAATCCAACCGTGAGCGAAAATATGTTTTGGTAATGGTAATTCTAAAGCCATCAAAATTCCAATCCAGTAAATACTATGGAATTTTAAAATATCTTTCCCAATTACGTGAACATCAACTGGCCAAAGTTGTTTAAACTGTTCTGAAGGATTTTCTGTATCGTAGCCAATTGCTGTAATGTAGTTTGAAAGAGCATCAATCCATACATAAATTGACTGTTCTGGGTCGTCAAGAACATCAATACCCCAACCCACGTTTGCTTTGTTTCTTGAAACAGAAATATCTTGAATATCTTCTAATTGGTTTAGAACTTCATTTGCTCTAAAACTTGGAACAATAAAATCTGGGTGAGATTTTATGTGTTCAATGATTGCATCTTTGTATGATGATAACTTGAAGAAATAGTTTTCTTCTTTTACAACTTCTGGTTTTTTCAAGTGGTCTGGGCAAAGTCCATCTTCTGTTAAATCTTTTGAATTCAAAAAGCATTCGCAACCAGAACAGTATAAACCTTCATATTCGTGTTTATAAATATCACCTTTTTCAACAAGTTTTTTGAAGATTTTTTGAACAATTTTTTCATGGTCTTCATCTGTTGTACGGATAAATCTATTGTAATTGATGTCTAATGCTTTCCAAGCATCTTTAAATTTTTGAGCATTTTCATCGCATAATTGTTTTGGAGTTTTGCCTTGAGCAGCAGAAGTTTTTTGAATTTTAATTCCGTGTTCATCTGTACCAGTCAAGAAAAACAAGTTATTTGTTCTTTGTGAAAAATGTCTTGCAATAATATCTGTCAAGATTTTTTCGTATGCGTGTCCAATGTGTGGAGCTCCATTAACATAGTCAATTGCGGTTGTTAAATAAAATTTATCCATTTATAGTTTTCCTTTATATTACTTAGTGAATTATATCTAAATATTAGCACAAACAAGGGTTTTGAGTTGACAAACAAGTGAAAAGGATATATTTAGAGTCCTAAATGTTCTGGAAAATTACTGACTTTGATAGAGTTGAAGCTGACGTAAAAGCTGGAAAATGTTCACAAGAATAAAAAAAATAGGCAATTTTTTTAGACAAAAATACTTTATATATACGTAGGTAAAATATAAAGGAATTGTATTATGTCTGAAAATTGGGTTACAGCTTTGGATGGTTTAGCTGCTGGCGGTGTAATTGATTTTGATGCTCCAGCTTATTTGTTAAATCAACCAGCGAGATATGTTGGTCATCCACAATTAGCAGAATTGCCAATGACAAATATTTCTCTTCTGCCAGAAGGTACAAAGATTAAACCTTTGCCGAAGGAAGATGAGTTTCAGCATTCTGATGGTAATCTTGTACAAAATCCTAAATGGAAAAAAGTTTTGGCTGGAATAGTTGTTGCAGGTGGTGTTGTAGCGACAGCTATTGGGATTTTGGCTCATCGTGGAAAAATTGATTTGTCTAAATTCAAATCAAAAATCAAAATGCCTAAGATGGCTGGTTTGAAATCTGCTGGAAAAACAGTATTAGATTATATCAAAAAACCGTTCCAATTTATTGCAAGCAAATTTAAAAAGCCATAGGTCTTAATTAAATATCGACTCCTTGCATCATATCAACGAGTTGTTTGATTGTTCCTTCCATCGTTACGCTATCTGATGTTTTTTGTTGAAGAAAAGCGTTAACTTTGGGCATCATTTGGATTGCAATATCTAGTTTAGGGTTTGAACCTGGTTGGTACATACCTACGTCAATCAAGTCCTTATTTTCCCTATACATTGATAATATGGTTCTTAATTTTCCTGCTGCAGCTTTGTGTTCAGGTGATGCAATTGCACTCATCAAACGTGAAATACTACCCAAAACGTCAATTGCTGGGTAGTGGTTTGATTCTGCTACTTTTCTTGATAAGAAAATGTGACCATCAACAATACCACGCACAATATCTACGATTGGGTCGGAAATATCATCGCCTTCCATCAATACGGTATATAGTGCAGTGATTGAACCTTTTGGACTATTTCCTGCTCGTTCAAGAACTTTTTGTAACCATGAGAAAATTGAAGGAGGATAACCTTTCATTGTTGGTGGTTCTCCTAGTGACAAACCAACTTCACGTCCCGCCATTGCACAACGTGTTACGGTATCTGTCATTAAGAAAACTTTTTTGCCTTGATCTCTAAAATATTCACAAACGGCAGTTGCTGTGAGGAGTGCTTTTTGACGAATTAGTGGAGGTTGGTCGCCTGTTGAACAAACAAGAACTGATTTTGCCATACCAACTTCGCCTAAAGAATCTTCAACAAATTCTTTAACCTCTCTTCCCCGTTCTCCGATTAGGGCTACAACGTTAACGTCAGCATCTGAATTTCTGGCAATCATACCTAATAAAGTACTTTTACCAACCCCAGAACCTGCAAACAACCCCAAACGCTGTCCGCAACCCATAGTCATACAGCCATCAATAGCTCTAACCCCTGTTGAAAATTGTTCTGTGATAATTGGTCTTTCAAATGGTCCAGGAGGTGGTCCTTCAATTGGTCGCCAAAGTGCATTTGTTGTATCAAGAGGTTTGCCATCAATTGGGTTACCAAGTGGGTCAATTAATCTTCCTAGCAAAAAATCCCCGACAGGAACTGTAATAGGGCGTCTTGTTGAAGTTACTAAACTTCCCTGACCAATTCCGCTACCATCAAGCAAAAGTGATAATTGAGCAACTTCGCCCTTAAAAGCCTGAACTTCTGCGGGTTTAAGTTTTCCATCGTAAGTTTCGATATAGCACAAATCTCCGATTTTTAACCCTGGAAGTTTAACTTCTACTGTTAAACCTAAAAGTTTTGAAACAGTACCTTTGTAAGAATATAACTCCGTTTGAGCTAATTTATCTTTAACTCTGTGCTTTAATTCTTCTAAATCACTTTTATCAATGTCTTCCATAATAATTATTATAACAAAATTTTTGATGTAATCAATTTGTTAAGGCAAAAGAAAACGGCTTATCTTTTGTGATAAAGCCGTTTCCATTTAGATTATATTTCAAACTATACAGAAGCTAGTTCTTTGCTTCTTTCTAATTGAAGTGTAACTGTTGTGATGTCACAAACAGAGCTTGGTCCGAAGTATTGAATAGCTCCTGGGAACAAGTATCTATCATTCATAGCCCAATCTTCTCTATTGTCTTGTAATTGTTTGAATACAGGACCGTCAAGTCTAACTAGAGCTTTTTGAATAACAGGTTTCATTTCGCCGTGACGTTTTTCCATGTTCATCATCATTGTAAGGGGAACACCGCCTGCAATCCATTTGTCAGCACTTTCAGTTAAGTTTCTAACAGATGACAAGTAACCAGTCATTCCAAAGCTAATCAATGCAAATGCGTTGTAGCCTAATGAATAGCAGTAGTCAGCATCAAAGTTAGAAGGGAATGCACAACGTCCTTCATATCCGAAGAAGTGTGATTGAGCTGAGAATTTACCGATGAATGAACCTTCTTCTTTTAATTCATCTAATCTTGTTGAAATCATTTCGATTAACAATTTTTCTGTTTCAATTTTAGAAACTTGAACGTTACCGTGTGGGTCACGGTCAGCTAATAATTGACCTTTAATCAAAGCAGGCAATGATTTATAAACTTTTGCATTTTCGTCTTCTAATCTATTTTCAACGATGTCAAATTTATCTCTGATTGTAGTTGCGTTAACAAAATCTGGGTCATTTTCTAGAGTAGCCATAATGTCGTTCAAGTTAGAAATCATTGAACCCATTTCTGGAATAAATTCAATCAATCCTTCTGGAATTACAGCGATACCGAAGTTTTTACCAGCATTAGCACGTTTAACAATGATGTCTGTCATGTAATCGATGATTGAAGATAATGACATTTTCTTTTCTTGAACTTCTTCAGAAATTAACGTGATGTTTGGTTGAGTTTGTAATGCAGCTTCTAATGCTACGTGTGAAGCACTTCTACCCATAATTTTTACAAAGTGCCAATATTTTTTAGCTGAATTAGCATCTCTTTCGATGTTTCCGATAAGTTCAGCATAAGTTTTTGTTGCTGTATCAAAACCGAAAGAAATTTCAATTTGTTCATTTTTCAAGTCACCGTCAATTGTTTTAGGGCAACCAATAACTTGAATACCAGCGTTATGTTTTACAAACCATTCTGCAAGCATTGCAGCGTTTGTATTAGAGTCGTCACCACCGATGATTACAACAGCAGAGATGTTTAATTTTTTACATACTGCTAATGATTTTTCAAATTGTTCTTCTGTTTCTAATTTAGTTCTTCCAGAACCGATAATATCAAAACCGCCAGTGTTTCTGTAAGCATTGATGAATTCATCATCAAATTCTACATATTTTCCGTCGATGATACCAGAAGGTCCACCTAAGAATCCATATAATTTGTTAGCTGAATTAGCATTTTTTAAAGCGTCATATAAACCAGCGATAACGTTGTGTCCACCAGGAGCTTGACCACCTGAAAGGATAACACCAACGTTTCTGATTTCAGATTCTTTTGAAACATTTGATGCTTCAAAAGTTACAGTTGGTTTTCCATAAGTATTTGGAAATAAAGCGTTGATTTGCTCTTGATCTCTAACAGATTGAGTAGCAGATCCTTCAACCATTCTTAATCCATTAACACCGTTTTGTAGGCTTTGAGGAAGTTTTGGTTGATATTTAAGTCTTTCAATTTGTAATGGTGAAAGTTTTTTCATGTATTTAAGTCCTTTCCTTTTGTACATACCGTATTACATGGAATATTTTACTACAAAAAAGGAATATTTAAAGTGAAATAGACTAACCTGAATGAGAATCCCCTCTCCAATGGAACACTAGCTGAACAGGCGAAACGAAAGTTGAGCCTAGTTAAACTACGTATTTTTAGATTGAGGTAGGGTGTGGGTTTAATTTTAAAATTTCCAAAATAATGTGTGAAGTATCGTTCTATTTACCCCTCTCCAAGGGAAGAGGGGCAGGGGTGAGGGTTCTATAAGGACATTGCATGTATTTGAATACGAAATGGAAATTGTAATTGTCCCTTTTAAAAATAGACCCCTCTCTCAAAATTGTACCTTTTCGCATTCAGCTCAAAGACAATTTTTCTCTCTCCCTAGGAGAGAGTCCAAACTCAAAATTGTGCAAACTTGAATAATAAAAATCCTTGATGTACAATTGTTCTGTTGGTTTTAACGAGATTGTATAAATATTTGGTATATAAAGATACAGAAAGAGTGAATGATTATGAAAAAAGAACTTATTTTTTTAGGACCTCCAGCTTGTGGTAAAGGTACTCAAACCTCAAGACTTGCTGAATTTTTAGGTTTCCCACACGTTGATACTGGTTCATTATTAAGAGCTGAAATAAAGAATGGAACTGAAAATGGTAAAGTAGCTAAATCATTTATTGATAAAGGTGAATTAGTTCCAGTTTCTTTAGTTGCATCTATTATCAAAGATAGATTAGCTCAAGAAGATTGCAAAAATGGATACATTTTAGATGGTTATCCAAGAAGTGTTGAACAAGCTGATTTGTTAGAAGAAATTAACAAAGAAATTGATGGCGATGCTGAAGCTGATTTTAGAGCAATTTATTTTGATTTAGATACTGAAATTTTGATTTCAAGAATTGTAAATCGTCGTTCTTGTCCAAAATGTGGAGAAATCTACAATTTAAAATTCAAACCAACAAAAGTTGAAGGCATTTGCGACAAATGTGGTGCTGAATTAACTCAAAGAAAAGATGATAATGAAGCAACTGCAAAAGCTCGTTTTGATACATATTTCAAAGAAACTGCTCCATTGTTTGATTATTACAAAAATAAAAACTTACTAAAAACAATCAATGCAGAAGGTTCAATTGATGAAGTATGGGAAAGACTTTTAAAAGTTATCAACGACTAATACAAGTTTTTTGAATTGATGAAAATAACCGATGTTTTATACGTCGGTTATTTTATTAGGTTTATAACTCATAAGTTGGTTACAAGTTTCCCTCCCCAAGGGTGGAGGGATTAAGGGAGAGGGGTTGATTTAATAAAGAAATGTTTGTCGGGTTTATTAAATCCAACATAAAATATTTGTTCACTTTTTCTTTTTTATTTCGATGAAAAAAGAAAAAGCAGAACCGAAAAAGAAAAACACGAATGACTAAATGGCTCGAGTCATCAGGGGCATCGCCCCCGAACCCCCTTATTCAAATATGTCATGCTGAAAATTTGTCCCTCTCCCTAGGAGAGGGAAACAATTGTTCCTTCTCCCTTGGGAGAAGGTTAGGATGAGGGGTTAAATCTAACGAGTTTAGTTTGTGTTCCTATCTCCTTGTAGCCAACTTATAGATTTATCATATTCATCAAAAACTTCCCACTTGAAAATGTTAGAAAAAAATAGTATAATTGTTTATATGGTTTATTCACGGGGCATTTGGAATATGAAAAAAGGTTTTACACTATCAGAAGTTTTGGTAACTATGGGCATTGTTGGGCTGATTTCAGCTTTGACTATTCCTGCTATTATGAAGGATTATAAAAATAAAGTTATGGCTGCATCTATTGAAAAAACTTATTCTCAATTATCTGATGCAACAAAAGCTATTATGGCTGATGAAATGGCCGATAGTTTATATAAAACTCGTTTGGCTACCTATGATAAAGATTGTGGAACAGATAAAGCTCAAGGAGCTTGTTATTTTCTTCCAAAGTATTTCAAGACCACTAAAACAGGTTGTGGAACAAAGGCATACTCTCCTAACAATGTTTGTTTAGGTGATGTATATCAAACTATGGATGGTTCTCATAAAACTAAAGTTAATGCTTCGGATACTGAAGGGGAACTTGAAGTTGTAACATCGTTTGGTTATTGTATCCAAACAACTAATGGAGCTACTATTTGTGGTGCTTATAATGTTGCGAATGGAATTCCAACTTATATGATTGACACAAATGGTCCAGCAGAACCAAATATGGCTGGGAAAGATTTCTTCACCGTTGATTTGATGAGTGATGGTGTTGTTGCAGATTATGGTCGTGGTACTGTCGGTCCTGAACGTTGTGGTACGATGACTTCTTCTGCTTGGCATGAGTGGTCTGCTGGTTGTTTGAATAAGATTATGCAAGCTGGTTGGAGAATGAATTATTAAATCCTAAAATAAGGATTTTATAGCTAGTAAAATGAGAATTACACCACCTGTAATTTCTAAATATTTTGGCGGGATATTTTTTATAAAATTTCCACTGTAAAAACCGCAAATTGACATTAAAAATGAAACTAGCCCAATCAAGCATACTGATAACGGTAGGCTCGTTTCTGTCAATCTGATTGTTGCACCAGAAACAAGAGCATCTATGCTTGTTGCAATTCCTAGTCCACACAGACATTTCCAGCCAATACATTGAACTTGTTCCTCTTTTGGAGCAAAAGAATCAACTATAAATTTCAAACCTAAAGTTAAAAATATTCCAAAAACTATCCATTTGCTAAAAGGAACAATTAATTTGTACAGTGAATTCGTTCCAACATAACCTATTACTGGCATGAAACCCTGAAAAAATCCCATAACAAGTGCTAGATTGAAGGAGTTTTTAAATCGGTTATTTTTGAATATTAAACCTTGAGAAAAAGAAACAACAAAGCAATCAATTCCTAATGCTATTGCAAGTAAAATTATATCAATTAAAGTCAACTTCTACCTCAAATAGTCTTTCCCATGGGAATTTATAGTTTACTGCTATGTTTGTGTTCAAAACTTTTTCTAATGTTTTTTCAAAGTCTTTCATAAGTTCAGTTGTTTTTTCAATGTTAGGTTTTTCAAGTTGTTGTCTAACGTTTGCTTGGTATGCCCAATCGTCTAAAAATCTTGTGATTTGTAATTTTTTGAATGCTTTTTCATTATATTTTTTTGCAAAGAATTTTATTTTTGCTCCGCAAATTAAACTTCCAAGGGAATTTGCAGAGGTGTTCCAAGCTGAAAATCCATAGAAATTCTCGTCATTGATTTTATTTTTAAATAATTCTTTTACGAAGTTATTATCTGCCCCATTTGCAAATCTTACATCTGCAATCATATATGGCTTGTTAGGAGTGGTGAAAGTTTTTGAAAAACTTTCTGTTCCGACTTTCATAACAATTTCACCTTGATTATTTTTGAAGTTGTTGATGTATAAAATTATGTCAGAATTTTCTTCATCAGTTATTTTACAACCTGCAAGTTCAATTTGTCCAAGAACGCTTTTTTCTATTGATACGTCTTCGTAGTTTGAAATTAAGTTTTTAGATTCTGGCTCTAAAAATTTTGGACAAATTTTCATTTCACCTTGTATCGCACGGGAAAGCAAACTCAGTGGAATTTCGTCTGCTCCAGTTTTTGTGTATGCTCCCATTTTTTCTAACACTTGTGCTTCTTGAACATTAAATCCGTATTCTGCACAATCATCTTTTGAGAAAATTAAAGTTTCAAATAGTCCTTCTTTTTGCCATTGAAGATAGATTTTATTAATTTCAAAATTTCTTCTGCGAGTTTCAATGTAATCATCTAAAATTTCAGAAGGAATTAAATTTGTTATACAACTTTCTCGATTACCTTCATGGGTGTGATATGAATATGCAAAAATCTTTTTGCCCCATTTTGACCAGTACTCTTTTTCTTCTTCATTGTAATTGTTATTTGAAATTCTCATAATGCTTGAAAAAGCATATATTTTAGCATCTTTCCCTTCTAAGATTTCTTTAAGAGTTTCGATTCGTTCTTTTATTTGTTCAAATGTTTCTGGACATCTTCTTGATGGAATTAAACCTCCATATGCAAGAGTGTCTAAGGATAAAATAATCGCATCTAATTTTGGCAAAGTAATTAACCATTCAAAAAGGTGGTCAATATCTGCTTCTTGTTTTAATCCTCCAAGATATTTTCTATCTGGAATATAAAATTCTATACTTTCATCAATCTCTGCTAACAACTTTGGAAGTGTGTAGCATACAGGTCTATTATCAATTGGTACAAATGCAAGTTTCATATTTTAATTGTATGCTAAAATAGATAATGTGTAAATGGAGAAAATAATGACTTGTGATAAAAATACCCAGCATATTCAAAAGATGTTCGATGAAATTTCAAAATATTATGACAAAATGAATAATATTATTTCTTTTGGTTTTCATTATTTGATAAAATTTTTGTCAATAAGAAAATTAAACTTAAAACCTCGTTCGATGATTTTGGATTTGTGTTGTGGAACAGGTGATTTTACTCAGATAATTTCAAAATATTGTCCGAGAACAAGAGTTATTGGTTTAGATATTTCAGAAGGGATGTTGAAACTTGCAAAGGCTAAAAATCCTGCTGGAGTTTTTATGAAAGGTGATTGCGTAAATCTTCCATTCGAAAATTCTGAATTTGACTATGTTACAATGGGTTTTGGGTTGCGAAATATTGAAGATAGGAAAAAAGCTCTTTCTGAAATTTATCGAGTGTTAGATAATGGTGGAAAATTTTTGCAATTGGATTTTGGAAGGCATAATTTTATAAGTCGAGTTTTTGATTTTATAGTTCCATTGTTTGCAAAAATTATGGATACAAATGAAAATCATTATAAGTATTTGATAAATTCAAAAAATGAATTCCCAGAGCCAGATGATTTAATTAGAGAATTTGAAGATGCGGGTTTTAAATATGTGACAAAATGCGATTATTTGTTTGGTGTAATTTCAATGCAAATTATGGAGAAGCGGTTCTAAATTATTCTATATTTGTGTCCTCCATATACAAAATCTTTCAAACCGTCAAAAGTTTTTTCTAGGATATATTCAACGGATTCTTGTGTTTCAAAAGACATATGTGGTGTAATTAAAACGTTAGAATAAGAATTCAGTTCCATTACGACATTTGATTCTTCCAGACATTGCAAGGTTGTTCGTTCGATTTTCTTGACATCTTCAAGACAATCTGAATTGACACATGCAACAACATCCAGTCCTACTCCTTGAAATTTCCCTCTTTTGACATATTTTAGTAGTGCATTAAGATTTACTAATTCTCCCCTTGATACATTTATAAAATAGGAATTATCTTTCATTTTTTTAAATTCATTATCAGACATTATGTGATAAGTATTCTTGTTGTATGGAAGATGAAGAGATACAATATCTGCATTTTTTAATAGCTCATTTAAAGTTACATATTTGACGTTGTATTTTTCTTTTAATTCTTCTTTAGGGCTTATGTCATAGGCTAGAATATCCATATCAAAAGCGTTAGCAATTTTGCAGACGCTTGCTCCGATTGCTCCTGTACCAATAATCCCAAGTGTTAAATTTGCCAAATTTCTTCCTGTAAAATTATTCTGAAGGCAAGTAGAATTTTTTACGGCTAAAATTGCAGGAAATAATTGTCTAACTAGAGCTAAAATTAGAGTGAAAGTAAATTGTGCAACAGAATTGTTTCCGTATTTTTCAACATTAATTATTGCAATGTTTTTATTTATACATGGTTTGAAATCTATATGTTCACAACCTGTTGAGCGAGTAGAAACAATTCGTAAATTTTTAAATTTTTCGATAACTTTTTCTGTAATTTCTGAAGTCGTAAATACGCTGATTATTAGTGCGTTTTCTAAATCTTCTTTTGGAATTTTTTTTACTGTTTCTTCGTTTAAACTTTCTTGAAAAAATTTTATTTCAAAATATTCAAAATTGTTTTGATTAAAATAATTTTTTTCTGTTTCTCTCAAGTCAAAAATTAGCATTTTGCAAGCCATACATTTTCTCCTGTTTTAAGATTAATTATTCTTTTTGAAAAAGAAAAAACTATTGTCTAAAAGTTCAAGATTTATTTTCTAGAAAATAGTTATTTTAGGTAATGAAAAACTTGGGAAAAATCGATATTTTAATAAAGAAAGAAGAAAAATTTCTATCCGATAGCCGAGTCACCCCGCGACTCGAAGCGGGCATGCAAAAATGCGGCAGGATATGGGACGGTTGTCTGGCAGGTTTGCATGGACTGTCAGGATAACAACCGATAAAAGGGGGTAGGTGACTATTTAAGTAACCTACTCCTTCTATTTTGAATTATTAAAAAAAAATAAATTTCCCTTGAGAAATGACATTGATACTCTATAATATATGTATATAATATTATGAAGGGGAAAAGCTATGACAGATAAAAGTTCTAATCCGTTCAAAAACGAAGATATAGTTAAAGATGAAACAGCTACGGAATCTCAAGAAAAGGAAACTCCTGTTGAAGAAGATTCTAAAGTAGAAGAAACTCAATCAGAAGAAAATAAAAAGTTGCAAGAAGCATATGATAAATTAAATCAACAATATATCAGACTTGCTGCTGATTTTGATAATTATAGAAAACGTCAAGAACAAGAACGTGAAAGTCTTGTAAAATACGGAACAGAAAATGCCCTTAAAAAAATGCTTGAAGTTTTGGATAACTTTGAACGTGGACAAAAGGCACTTGAAGGTGTAGAAGATAGTGAAAAAATTAAAGAATGTTTTCAACTTGTTCACAAACAAGTATGGGATACTTTGTCTAAATTAGGTTTGGAAGAAATCAAAGCTGTTGGCGAAGAATTTGATCCTAATTTCCACGAAGCTGTAATGCAAACCCCAACAACTGAACATCCTGAACATACAGTAATCAATGAACTTCAAAAAGGTTACAAGGTTGGGGATAAAATCTTGCGTCCAACGCTAGTTAACGTTGCAACTCAAGGTTAGAATTACAGATTTGAGGATTAAGAGGAAGTATTAAAAAGAAAAATGGCAGATTATTACGAGATATTAGGGGTCACTAAAGAAGCGACCAAAGATGAGATAAAGTCGGCTTTTCGTAGAAAAGCTAGAGAACTACACCCTGACGTTAACAAAGCTCCAGATGCAGAGGAAAAATTTAAAGAATTGGGTAAAGCATATGAAACTTTATCTGATGAAAATAAGCGTGCAACTTATGACCAATATGGCGAAGATGGTTTGAAGAATGCTGGTTTTGATACAAATGGACCTTTCGCTGGTGGTTTTGGTGATATAAATGATATTTTTGAATCATTTTTTGGGGGGTTTGGTGGATTTGGCTTCGGTGGAGGTGTTGACCCGAATGCTCCTCAACGAGGTGATGATTTAAGATATGATATTAAGTTAAAATTTGAAGAAGCTGTTTTTGGTTGTAATAAAGAAATAAAATTTGATCACCTTGAAATTTGTCCAGATTGTAACGGAACGGGTGCTGAAAAAGGTAGTGCAAAAAAGACTTGTCCTCAATGTCATGGTTCTGGACAAGTTAAAACTGTAACAAGAACTCCTCTTGGAAATTTCGCACAAATTACAACATGCCCGCACTGTCATGGTTCTGGGCAAGTGATTGACAAGCCTTGCAAAACTTGTAACGGTCACGGTCAATTAAATAAAGAAAAGAAAATTGAGATAAAAATCCCAGCTGGTGTTGACAATATGTCTAAAATCCGTGTTTCTGGTGGAGGTGATTGTGGCACAAATGGAGGGCCTAATGGAGATTTATTTGTAGTTGTTCGTGTAGAATCGTCTGATTATTACAAACGTGATGGTATAAATGTATTTTCTGAGCTTGAAATTTCTCCAGCTCAAGCAGTTGTTGGTGATAATGTTACAATCAAGACTCTTGATGGAGAAAAGACAATTCAAATTCCTGCTGGAGCTCAACACGGTAATATTGTGAAAATTAAAGGTGCAGGAGTTCCAATTATTACAAGACCTTCACAAAGAGGCGATCATATTGTAGTATTAAAAGTGAAAGTTCCTACTCGTTTGAATGAAGAAGAAAAAATGCTTTATCAAAAGTTGTATGAAATTCAAACAGGTAAGAAACCTCAAAAATCTATTATGTCCAAAGTTAAGGGAGTTTTTAAATAACTATGCGTAAATTGTTGTTATCTCTAATTTTATGTTTTGCAATTTCTGGAAATGCTTATGCTGTTCAAGTTTCACAGGATATTCAAGATTTTGTAAATCAAACTTTTCCTCAAACGAATTTTCGTTTTGATGGTGTAATTGTTTTGCCTGATAACACAATGTATTTACCTGTATTCCCTGCAAAAGTTGAAGAAGTTGAAAAAGTTGGGATAAAAAGTACTTATCCTCTAAATCAATCTCTTAAACAAAAACCAGATATGGTTATTTTGAATAATAGATATGTGCTTTTGAAGGTTGTAAATACAAATGGTAAAAAAACTGTAATTAATTTGATGAATCCTCCAGATGAACTTCAGTCTGGTCTTTTACCTCAAGATATTATGCTTCCAAAAGGTTTGGTAATTCCAGAGTCTTTAAAGGGTATTATTGGTGATGTTGATGTTAGTGTTACTAAAGATACTGGTTTAAAGATTAATAATACAAGAGCAAAAGGAAAAAAAGCGATTTCTCCTGTTCAAGAATTGAATAATAAAACTTTTTATATTGCTACTGGCATAAATAAGAATATTCAAGTTATACAATCAAATTCAAAGATAGCTGAATATTCTTTGGCTCAAGATGCTATTATCAATGATATTAAATCCTACAATGGACAATTTTTATTAGTAACTTACTTTGATTCAAAGACAATGAATATAATTTCATTGATGGATGAAAAAGTCATAAAACAAGTACCTTTTGATATATGTCCAGAACAAATTATTATTGATAGCAATCATAAATTAGCTTACATTTCGTCTGGTTCAAATTCAAGTATTTATGTTTTCAGTTTAGAAACTATGACATTAAAAAGACAATTAAAAGTTAATGGTATGTGTGAAAAATTAACTTTGTCTGAAGATGGTTCAAAGATTTTCTATGTTGATAGAAATACTAATAATATTTGGGCTATGGAATTAGATAATAATTATATGCTAAAAAATATTGGTAGTTTCCCAAATATTTCTAAAATTGCTTATGTAAATGGTAAAATTTATATCACAAGCAGAACTCAAAATAGACTTGCAATTGTGGATTATGATTCATTGGAATTGAAATCAGAATTAGAAGTTTGTGAAAAACCAGTTGATTTGTTTGTGAAAAATGATGAATTATATATCCTAGGTGCGGCAGAAAATTTAGTTGAAGTTCTTGATACTAAAGAGGATGTAATTACCGATAAATTATTTTTAAACACAAACGCATTTGCAACGAATATTACGCCAATTGATAAAACAGATATGATTATGGTTACAAATGCTCGTTCAGGTTTGTACTCAGTTATAGATACAGCAACAAAAGAAATTGTGAAAACAAGTCCGCTTGATGTTCCAGTTCGTTCAATTGTTGTTGTTGATAAGGTTAAAACAATAAAATGATTATAGAAACATTTGATAATACGACACAAGAAGTCTTAAAAGAATTAGAAAAAACTCAAAAACAATTTTGGAATATTTCACGAACTACTGCGGAATTTTTGTACAATATAATTGTTGATTCAAAAGCAAAAAGTGTTGTTGAGGTTGGAACATCTAATGGCTATTCTGGAATTTGGTTAGGCAAAGCTCTTAAAAAGACAGGCGGTAGGCTAACTACAATTGAATTTTATGATAAGCGATTGGATGTAGCAAAAGAAAATTTTGAAAAATGTGGCGTTGCAGATATTATTGAAACTAAAAGAGGGGATGCTGCAACAATTTTGGAATATTTGCCAGAAGATTTCAAAATAGATTTTGCATTTGTTGATGCAAATAAATCACAATATATCAAATTTTTTGAATTTATAAAACCTCATTTGAATGTCGGTGGTTATATTGCTTGCGATAATGTAATTTCTCACGCAGCAAAAGTACAAACATTTTTGGAAGCAATTGATGCAGACCCAGATTTTGAAAATGTAGTATTGCCTCTTCCTGCTGGTTTATCTTTGGGTAAAAGAATAAGATAAGTGGATAAGTTGGTTACGTTTATCTGTTTCCCTCCTCAAGGAACACAGAATTTACTCTCTCCAAGGGAAGACACTAGCCGAACAGGTGAAGCGAAGCTGAACCTTGTGAGACTGCGTACCTTTAGGTTGAGAGAAATTGTCTTTGAGCTTATAGCGAAAAGTTACAATTTCGAGAG